>JBOGDC010000048.1:0-273573 GCA_050701835.1 Mycobacterium sp.
GCCGGCAGCTCCCTTCCTTCATCTCTTCGTGGCACACGGCGCCGTGACCCTGGAAGCGGCCGGTGAGCTCACTGAGGGAGATGCCGTGCGGCTCACCGACACCGGCGCTTTGCGGGTGACCGCGACAGCCGATGCGGAAATTCTGGCCTGGGAGATGCACGCCCGACTCGGCGGGTAACACCGTTTGCCCAAATTTCGCGATGCCGCCGATTCCCGATCGAGCTCCACTTGTTACCAAAGTCCACTGCGTTGCTGCTGTGATTGTCGTTGACTATTCAAGATCATCACAGGAGGGACCGCCGTGGGCATTCCATGCTTTTCGCGTCTTCGGCGGCCCGCTTCCGGACGTCGACTGATCACCGCCACCTTCGGCATGATTCTGGTTGCGGCTCTACCTATTCCGACGACCAACTACACGGCACGAGCCGAGTCCGCTATCGACGCGGTGCTCGCGGCCATTGCCAACACCAAGGGCACCTTCCTGGTCTACAACTTTGGGGGCGGCAACCCGGCACCGTTCCGCAATGCCGCCGGTAATGAATACACGCTGGACAATGGCGGCCATTTGATGGTCATCAAAAACGCGTCGTCGCGGCTACGCGCAAACCTGTTGGTAGACAGCCACTCCGGCTACCAATCACGGTGTGAACGCGACGCACGCGCGCGAACCGCCGAGGGACTGTGGCAGGCATCCGAGACGTACAAGCCCATGGCGGCGTGGGTCACCATGGGCAAGCCCACGTTCATCATCAACGCAAACTTCTTCGATGTCCGTGGTCAAAAGGGCGGCAACTGGAAGAGCACCGGGTGCAGCTCACCGCTCGGCGCATATGTCGACACCGCCAACGGCAGCGCCAATTCCAACAAGCAGATCACCGGGACCCGGGTGTACGCCGGGAAGCAGGCCCTATCCGGCGGTGACGAAATCTGGACAGCGTTGGCCACCATGGTCTTCTCCCCCGGGTCACCCCCCGCGGTCATTGCGTCATCAGGACCCAAGGACTACGGCTATGCCACTGCTCCCCTGGAAGACCTGATGGACAAGGGAGTTCAGTTCGTCGCGGTGAGTGGGCTCAAACTCCTACTGCCGGGATTCACTGAGCAGCTGAACGACCCCGGGCCTGCCGCCGCCCGGACAGCCCTCGGGTACAAATCCGCGACCGATGAACTCATGGTCTTCCAGGGTGGAAGCTACACACCCGATAACCTCCAGGACCTCTACCGCGGACTAGGCGTCGACAAAGCCATCGCGCTCGACGGAGGCGGATCCTCGGCGATCGTGCTACGCCGAGACGCGGGTGGCATGTGGGCGGGATATGGTTCGCCCAAGGGCAATTGCGACAGCACCTACCTCCTGTGCGACGCCTCGGGAGGGGCCGGCCGGGCGCTACCCAGCTGGCTGGGATTCAGCTAGATCCGCTAATGCGGGGGCTCGATCGGGAGCGTCGGCCCACCGTACGGTGTCGGGATGCTGAAGCGGCCCTTCGGAGTTGGGTCAGCCAACTTGCCGAGATCGGCACCGTTCGGCGGCCCCGCCGTGTCATCGTCGGCCGGCCGAGGGGCGTTCTTGGCACCACGCACTAAAACCGCGGGATCATTGTCACGGCAGTACCCGGCATACAGCAACGGCTCCGGGTAGTCGGCGGCCGAGGCAGCCGCCCGTGGCGTGCCGTAGTCGCAGGTGTAATGAGGGTAAAGATCGCCGATGGCCCAGACACCGTGGTCGCGGAAGGTATTGCTAACAGCCTCGATCACCGATCCACGGTACGAGGGGAACAGCGCATTGAGTGCCGGAACCCGCACGTACGACAGCTGCGCCACGGTGGTGAGATTCCCGAGAAGCTGGGCCATGTTGTCGGAATTATCGGCGAACACTGCGTCTGTCGTGGCCAGCGGCCCAGGGACCCTGTCGATCAACGTGCGGAAGCCGTTATCCATTCGCGCTACACCGCTCAAGGACCGATTCAGACCCCCCGTGGTGGTGGCAAGACCATTGTTCATCTCCGCAAATGAGGATAACGTCACGCGGCTATTTTTGAGCATGCTCACGGTCTCTGGCAGCACCGAATCCAGTGTGGACAACAGGAACACACCACCGTCGATGATGTCGGTCATCTTGCGCGGCGCCTGGCGTGAGAGATTGAGTTCCTTCTTGATGATCTCCAACTTCTTCGTATCTGCCTGAGCAAGTGTGCCATCGGCATCGGCGAGCAATCGCGACAACGTCACGGGAACCGTCGCCTGACCCCGAGCAATCACACTGCCATCACCCAAGTACGGACCGGTAGTCGTCACCGGAGCGAAGTCGACGAACTGCTCCCCTCCCGCTGAGAGACCAGATACCCGCACCGGACTCCCTATCGGGATCTTGACCGAGGAGTCGATATGCATCACCGCGACCGGCCCTCGCGGCGACGGTGTCACCGAATCGACTCGGCCGATCGGCATACCGCGCAGCGCCACATCCTGGTTGGGGATCAACCCGCCGGATTCGGGTAGCTCGATCGTTACCTGGTAGGTCGACACGAGAGTCCTGGCTCGCAGCGCACCCACCATCAGGTAGCCGCACGCCACCAGCAAGGTCGCGGCGAGCGCGAGCCCCGACAACCAGACCCGCTTTCGATGCGCTGCTCGCACCGTGCCGACTACCGCATTGGCCACGGAATTGATCATCGCGTCGGCCCCTGCGGCGCGGGAGTGGCACCCGGTACCGGTTCGATGACTCCGGGCTCAGTTGGGCTGGGGCGTAACGGAATAGTCGGGGCATCGGGACCCTGACCCACGACACGCTCCTGCAGGCGCCAGAGGGTGTACTTGAACGAACCGACAAGCTTGGCCCAGTCATAACGCTTCGGCCCATGGAACCCCGGATCACCCTGGTATCCGATATCGGGTATCGATCCCAGCGCAAGCTGGTCGATCGACACCTTGGTTGCGAAACCAGATCCCGCCATGATCTTGACGATCGGTGGCATCAGTCGATTGAGCGCGGCAAGACTGGTATCGGGGCTAACGGAGATGTCGTTGAATGAACGTGCCATCGTGTTGAAATCGGCAATCACACTGCGCCCGCTGGTGTCGGTACCCCCGATCGACGGGAACTTAGAGAGCTGCTTAGACACCGCGCCAACTTGGTCTGCCAGGTCAGCGATATGGGAGGCATTGGCAGACAAGGTATCCGTGGCAGGCGCGACCGCGGTCAACAGCTCGGAGAGCGTCTCATGCCGGGTATTCAACTCCGAGGCAAGCTGTGCGGTATCCCGCAGTGCGGAGTCCAGCTGGCCGGATCGGGCGTTGAGCGTACCCAGCAGCCGGTTCGACTTACCGATCAGATCACCGAAGCCCTGACCGTTGGTCCCCGTCGCGCGACCGAGTCCGTTGATGGTGCCCGTGAGATTGCGTACCGCACCGCCGTTGACGATGATCGCCGCCGAACTCAGGACCGCCTCCACGGTTGCGGCGGCCGTGGTCGAATCAAGACCAATGGTGTCCCCGTCCCGCAGGAGCGGTGCGTTGGGGACCGCCGGTCTCGGCGGTTTCAGCGCGACGAAGACGTCGCCCAGCGGCGTCGCGGTGCGCAACTCCACAGTGGTTCCCTTGGGAATCTCCACATCCGAGCGGATCCGCATGGTGACCACCGCGGTGTAGTTGGTGGTGTTCATGGAGTCGACCTCGCCGATATCGGCGCCACCCAGTTTCACCTTGGCACGCGACGGCAGGTTCAAGATGTTGGTGAACACTGCCGTCAAGCCATAGGAGCCGCCTGTCAGTCCAGGCGCCGGAAGCGGCAGGCTGGCAAGACCGTTGGTACTGCATCCGCTTGTCAGCAGGATGGCAGCAACCGCCGCCATCCCCGCGAACTTTCGCAATCTGTTCATTTCTGCCCCATTGCCGCGAGACCGTCGAGAACGTAGGTAAGTCCGAAATCAGGTCCGTAATCCTGCAGGGTGCCGGTGCTGCAACCGAGTTGACGTAACCCCAAGAGATTGCAGATCTCCTTGCCCCCCTGGGTGTCGAATAACAGCCTGTCAAGAGGAACATGCGCGCGGACAACGTTATTGACTGGATCGACGACGTTGTAGACGTTGTCCGCCATCAATGGAAGGAGGTCGAACCCTTCCGACAGTTCCCGCCGGTTGTCGTATACCGCCTGAGCGATTTGGTTGGAGTTGCCCACCGAGTCCTTGATGGCCTCGCGGTTCTGTTCCAGAAGTGAACCCGCTTGCAGAAGAATGCTATTCAGCTGCTTACCGGTGGTGCCGGATCCCAGCTGCTCTTCGTCGAGCACCTGAGACAACTGCCGCACCGTAGAGGAAAACTCGCGGATGTCATGGTCATTGCGTGCCGTAGCCTCGAAAAGCGAGCTCAGACGGGTAATGATCTTCGTCAACTGGTCGCGAGTCATCGCGCCGCCGTCGGCACTCAAACGAAGCGCATTAGCCAACTCGTTTAGCGAGGACTTCATCAACTCGCCGTTCCCGGACAGGGCATTCGCGCTGTTGTTGACGACGTCCGCCAACGGACCGCCGCCCTTACCGTCACCCTTCATGGCCTTCGAGAGCTTGTCGACCATGGCCAGCACCCGGTCGAACTCAACCGGCGTCTTCGTGCGATCCAACCCGATGACGTCCCCGTTCTTGAGCGTCGGTCCACCGCGATAGACGGGTGTGAGTTCGATGTGGCGGTCCGTGAGAATCGAGGTGGACACCGTGACGGCCTTGGCGTCAGCCGGAACCTTGACCTTGGAGTCGACCGTGAACTCCACCTCCATGTATGTGCCCTTTGAGGTGATCTTGGTGACCTTGCCGATCGGCATGCCCAGCACCGACACCTTGTTATCCGGATATAGCCCGGACACCGATTCGAACTGTGCTGTGATGGTGAGCCTGTTGCTCCGCTCACGCAGATAGGTCCATCCGACGGTCGCCACCACCACCGCGACCACCACCGCCAGTGTCCCCACGATCCAGAACATCCGTTTGTTTCTCATGTTCATTGGCAATCCTTGAAGTACGGGATCATGTTGAATTGCTTGGCTCTTCCGCTGATCGCACACATCCAGGAATCCACGGCGAGGCCGCTCGGTGCACTCAGGTCGAGCGCGTTTCCGTAGCCCGTGAGGTTGGTGACGTTGCGTGCCGCGACTGCGGTCACCTGCAGGAGGCTCCGGAACAAGTCATCATGGCCACCGATCAACTTGCTGAAAGTCTTCACGTCGGCGATGAGTGCATCGACCGCGCGCCTGTCCTTGACCACAATCTTGCTCAAGACGTTCACCAGGTCCGTCACCGCTCGCATCATCGAGTGAAAACTTGCCTGCCGTGCGACGAATTCACCGAGGAGGTCGCGCCCCTGGACGATCAGGTTCCCGATATCACCCTGCTGTCGGCGCAATGTGCCGGTCACCAGCTCGGTGCTGGAGAGCAGCGTGCCGATCTGGTCGCGCCGATGCGAAATTACCGAAGCCAGCGTCTGAATGTTCTCCATGGCCTGCGGCAGGACCGCGGGCAGGCCCTCGAGCTGCTTGCCAAGGATCCCCACCGACTCCGCGATCTTGTCGGCGTCGACCTGCTCGAACGTTGCGGTGGCATCCTGGAGTGTGGCCTGCAGATCGTAGGGAACCGTGGTGTGCGCGAGGTCAATTCGACGGTCAGCGAGCTTCCCTTCACCGCCGTTGCGTAGTTCCACGTATTGATTGCCGAGAATCGTGGTGATGTTGATCGACGCCTTGGCGTCCTTGCGCAGCGTGATGTCATCGCGGACCCGGAGGCCGACCTCGATATGATCGCCCACCAGCTCGACACTGGTGACATTCCCCACCGACACTCCCGCATAGGAGACGTTGGCGCTCGGCTGAAGCGAGGCCGCCTGCAAGAACTCCGCGGTGTAGTGGCTGTATCCAATGCCAATCGCCTTGAACAGCAGCATCGCCCCCACCAAGGAACCGATTACCGCCAGCGCGATCGCTCCTAACCACGTCTTGTTGTACGTCTCGACGGGCCGTCGCGAGATACGCTGCCACACAGTCGGTTTATCCATTGGCTAGGTTCCTGCACTTCGGGGAGTATTGAGCCTTGTTGCCGGGGGTGGCGGCATTCACGATGATCGGAATGACGTCATTGAGTCCGGGGAAGAATCCGGTGATGTTGAGATCACAGACGTATCCGTTGATGAAGGCACCCTCTTGGGTGGTCCGTGCGACACCCTTGAGAAGCAGCGGGAGGTTGGCTCCGGTGAAGGCGAGCTGCGGTTCGATGCTGTTCAAGTGACTGACGAATCCCGGTTCCCGATGCAATATCTCGTTCAACTGCGGGTACACGGTGTCCGAGATCTTCGACAGCCTGCGCACGGCGAACCCCGTCGAACCGACCGAATCGACCAACCCAGCACGACGGTTGTCCAGAATCGTCACCATCTCATGCGTGTTCTTCAGCACGGAGTCAAGATTCTTATTCTGGCTGGCAAGGGTTTTGGTTAGGCCGTTGAGATTGGTAATGACGTCATCGAGGACCTTGTCCCGGCCCGCGAAGGTTTCGGTCAGTTGTGAAGTCTGGTCCACCAATCCGACGATCGAGCCGGTATCCCCTTGCAGGGATTTGACGACGCCATCGGTGAGGTTATCGACCTGGGTGGGATCGAGCACGCTGAAGAGGGGCTCGAATCCGTGCAGCAGCATGCCGATATCGAACGACGGTTCCGTCTGCTCCAGCGGAATCACGCTCCCCGGCTTAAGCCGATCCGTGCTGCCCGTCTTACCCAGGGACAGCCCCAAGTAACGCTGGCCGACGATGTTCTGATACGTAATCGTCGCAATCGTGTTGCCGTACAACGGCTGCTCGGTCTGTACCCGGAACTCCACCTTGGCCAGATCGCCGTCGATCGCTACCGATTCGACACGGCCCACCCGCACACCCGCAATGCGGACATCATCACCTTCCTGCAACCCGGTGACATCGGTGAACATAGCGGCGTACCCGTTGGTCGACCCCGCGACCTCGCGACGCAGGGTCGCGTACACCAGCCACGTCATCGCCAACGCGATCACCATAAACACCGATAGCCCGATCAGCGGTCCACGGAACTTCATCGCTACCGCCCTTCCGGTGCGTGTTGGGCCACAACGGGTTTAGTCCCACGTGCGACCGGTCCCAGTAGCAGCTGAGTCGACGAGGTTGCGTCGCCGTTGGTAATCAGGCCCAGCTGGTCGCGTTCGGTCTTGCTGCCAACCGGCCCAACGTCCCCACCAAACGAGGCCGGGGCGGTAGCGGCGGGCGGGCTGCCCGGACTCCCCGGCGGCGGTTCGGCGTCGTTGGGATCTATTGAACCCGGCACGCGCGGTGACGGGTTGGGCTGCCACCACGGCAGCGGCGGATTGGGATCCTGCAGGTTGGGGGACGGGTTGCGCAGCGGGGGCCCGGTGACGACGAGATTCCCATCCGGACCCACCGCGGTTCCCGGCGGCGGCGCGAGGTCTGATGGCGGCTTAAAGTTCTGCGGGAGTAGCGTTTCGGGAAGGTCGGGCCGCACCACCAGCTCGGGTGCGGTATAGCAACTCGGGCCCTTCAGCTCGCCGTACTGAGGGCAATCAGCACGCGTGTACATCGTCGACGGCGTGAACGAGGCAATGGCGCGAATGTTCACGACATCGTGTTCGGAGTCCCAGACCTCGCTGAAGAACTTGTCGGAGAACACCTTCAACCGAGCAGCGATCGGCAAGAAATGGACGGAGTTCTGGGCGAGCACGCCGATGACGGGAGTCAGCTTCGTCGTGATGTCGATCATCCGGTCGGTCTGATTGTCCAATGACTGCCGAACAGTCCCCGTCGTATGCAAACCGGCATTGAGCAGGGTCTGCAATTGCTCACGCTTCTCGGCCAGGGTCTGCATGGGCTTGATGGCCTGATGCAGCGCGTCGACTAGTTCCGGCGCGGTGGACTGCAAACCCTTCGTCGCGTCGAGGAGCGCCGAAAGAGTGGACGGGCCCGCGTCCGTCGCGACGATGTCATTGAGCTGGTCGATGAGCCGCGTCAGCTGGCCAGCGGCGTTAAGCAGTGTGGCGCGTCGCCCCTCCGTCGCCGCCGCGATGACGGCGAAAATACCCACCGAATCGTCGTCACGACCGCGCCCGTTGGCCAAAAGGATGTCGCGCAACTTGCTGATAGTCGTCTGAAACAACACCGTCGGCAGCTCGGTCTCTTCGGCGATGACGGTTCCGTTGGTGATCGCTGCGCCGGGTCCATGGTCGACCAGTTCCACAGAGGAGACGGCGAACACATTGCTGGGGACCACCCTGGCCGTGACCGATCGCGGAACCGTCTGCGCCAGATCAGATTTGAGCTCAATGTGAACGACGTTGGGTCTGCCTCGCTGAGAAGGGGTCAGATCGCTCACCATGCCGACGAGCACTCCCTGGAATTTGACGTCCGACTTGGCCGGCAGGCCGTCCCCCACGTTCGTGAGTTCGGCCTCCACGCGCACGTAATCATCAAACCGGCCGGTCGACTTGATCAGCAGGGCCCCGGCCACGAGTGCCGCGACGATAGCCATCACGACACCACACAGGAAGAGCTGCTTGTCCGACGGGCCGCGACCGTCGGACTCAAAGGAATTGGACACCGCGTCCCCTTCTTGCGCAGGTCAACGGGCCGACTCTCGCGTCGTGCCGCCCGAGGAGCTCGTTGTCACGTGTTCCCTTTCACCCGCAAACCTGACCCGCGTGGACCGCGACCTGAATCACTCCTGCCCTCAAGAGTGATGGCAATTACAGGAATGTACAGTACAAACAGTTCTACGTATTCCGCTTTACCAAATTTTTCTGAATCCAGATTCAGTTTTGCTGATACGCCCTTCTGGCGTTCAGTCGGAGGACCCGTACCGCACGCGAAGTTCGGTCTTGAGCACCTTCCCCGATGGATTACGCGGGAGGCCCTCGACGACTACGAGGTCCTTGGGGTGCTTGTATCGGGCCAGCCGCTCGGTGAGGAACCCGTCGAGGTCACCGATGGTCAGCGCCTCCCCGCGGATGGCCACGACGGCGACGGGCACCTCGCCCCACTTCTCGTGCGGTCTACCGATCACCGCCACCTCGGTGATCTGCTCATGCTCGGCAAGCACGTTCTCCACCTCTGCGCAGTAGATGTTCTCCCCGCCGGAGATGATCATGTCCTTCTTGCGGTCCACCACCCACACGAAACCGTCTGCGTCCTGGCGAACTAGGTCGCCGGAGTGGAACCAGCCACCCGCGAAGGCATCCGCGGTGGCCTCGGGGTTGTTCCAGTAGCCCTGCATCAGTGTTGGCGCCCGGTAGACGATCTCGCCGACTTCACCGACCGGCACATCATTCATGTTGTCGTCGACGACACGCGCCGACACCGTGGGGATTACTCGGCCGACGGAGCCCATCTTCCGGATTGCGTCCTCTCCCATGAGCATGCAGGTAACCGGCGACATCTCGGTCTGCCCGAACGCGGCCAGAATCCTCGCCTCGGGGAATGTCTCGGACATCGTCCGCAGCAACACGTCGCTGGCCGGTGCCGCACCCCAGGAGAGGGTCTTGAGCTTGACGGCGCGCGGGTTTGCTCGTTGCGCCGCACAGACCGCCTGCCACTGTGCTGGGACCAGGAAGATCCCGGTGACTCCCTCAGCCTCCAAGACATCCAACAGGGCTCCGGGATCGAACGCACCGAGCGGATGGATGACCGTGGGCACTCCAAGTAGCAACCCCGTGATCATGTTGCCCACACCGGCGATATGGAACATGGGCACTCCGATGAATCCCATGTCCGAGCTCAAATCGACGGTGGTGCTCAGTAGATAGGTCATCGCCTGACCGGACAGGTTGAGGTGTGTGAGCACGGCCCCCTTGGGGCGACCCGTGGTCCCCGAGGTGTACATGATGAGCGCCGGGGCATCCCCGGGCAGATCAACCTCTGCGTGAGCAACACCTTCTTCGGCAATAGCCTCTTCGTATCCGAGAGCACCGTCCTCGGACTCCGAGCCCGCGACGATGATCGTCTCCAGTGCGGGCACCTGCTGGCGGACCGCAGCGGCCACCGGAGCCAGCACCGTCTCGGTGATGGCCATCTTGGCTCCGCTGTTCTCGACCAAGAACGCAACCTCGGTTGGGGTCATCCGGAAGTTCACCGGGATGGCGACGGCACCGAGTTCGTTGACGGCAAGCCACGATTCGACGTACTCGGGGCGGTTGAGCATGAGGATGAGAACGCGGTCCCCGAATCCGACGCCACGGCGGGCCAGCGCGTCGGCCAGCGACTGCACCCGCTGATTCAGCTCTCCCCACGAGATGCTGCGCCCGAGGTAGCGGATCGCGGTGGCGTTGGGTTGCATGAGCGCGTGCCGGGACAGCTGGTTACACCAGTTCTGCCGCCGCGCACGATACGGCTGATCAAGGCTGGTGGGCTGAGTGGTCACGTCGATCGTGTCGGTCACGAGATCTCCTACTAACTGAAGTTGGGGCGGCGGCCCTCGAGGAATGCGGCGAAGCCTTCTTGTGAATCAGGCGAGGTCAATAACTCGATCTGGCCCTCCCGCTCACGGGCGATGGCCTCGTCGAACAGCTTGAGTGACACCGCGTTCATGGCTTCCTTGGTCAGCTGCATCGCACGGCGGGAACCGCGCGCGAGCCTTCGGGCCACCTTGTCGACGCGCTCCGGTAGCTGGTCCCCCGGCAGTACCTCGTTGACCAGTCCAGCCACGAAAGCATCTGTGGCACTCAGCGGTTGAGCGAGCAGGGCCATCGCATTGGCCTTGACACGGCCTATCGACGCCGAGACGAGCGCGCTCGATCCGCCGTCGGGCATGAGACCGATATTGGCGAAGGCCAACAGAAAGAAGGAGGTGTCGGCGGCGTAGACCAGATCGCATGCCAGGCCCACCGACGCTCCGATACCCGCGGCAGCACCCGTCACCTCCGCGATGGTGGGCACTGGGCAGTTCAAGACGCCACGCACCAACCGTTCGGCGTTGTCCATGGTGAGTTCGGCAGCCTGCAGCGGCGTCAGGTCTCCGGCGCCCGCGGCGAGCTCCGCTACGTCGGCACCCGCCGTGAACGCACTCCCCTGGGCGCCACCACTGATGACGACGACACGCACGTCGTCACGCCCGGGGACGGATTCGAGCGCCTCCATCAGCCCCGCGGTCGCTGCGGCGTTGAGCGCATTCATCCGATCAGGCCTGGTGAAGGTGATCCGCATGATGCCGCCGTCGACCGATACATCGGGTGCACCAGATCCACTCAACTCGCTGCCTCCTGAATGTCGCCTCGTCGCGTCCGCTCAAATATATTTGATATGACTTGAGATGCAAGTGCTCACCGTCAACGGAAATGGCAGGCAGATCGGATGAATACTTCCCGGGCTCAGACCCGTGAAATCCGCAGACCACAGCTGTCCGAGGAGGTTGCTGGCCGGCTGCGGGCATCGATCATGACCGGCGAACTGCGCCCGGGTGAATACATCCGGATGGATGAGACGGCGGCGCAGCTCGGTGTGAGCGTCACACCCGTGCGCGAGGCGCTACTGACCTTACGCGGTGAAGGCCTCGTGAGCGCCGTCCCACATCGCGGCTATGTGGTCGCCCCGCTGAGCCGGGCCGATATCAAGGACATTTTCGCGTTGCAGTCGCATCTCGCCGTGGAGCTTGCGGAATCGGCCGCTGAGCGCATCAGTCCGGAGCAGATCGATACCCTGGCCGATCTTAACGACACGCTCCGAAGTGCAGCCACACCCGAATCAAATTCTATGGCGGAGTTCGAGTTTCACCGTTTTCTCAATCATGTGGCAGACCGCCCCAAGCTAGCTTGGTTTCTCTTGCAGGCGACGCGCTACACCCCGCACTTGCTGTTCGCTGCCGACCCCGCATGGGCCCGACATGCGGTCGAGGCGCACGACAAACTCATCGCGGCTTTGCGCGCGGGAGATGCCGCTTCGGTGGTCACTCACACCGAGGTTCAGTTCATCGACGGCGCACGCCGATTGATCGATTACCTAGACCGCGCCGGGATGTGGTCCGGGGGGGTAGCCGCGGGTCATTGAGTGGCTGGCGGACGGGCGCTACGAGTTCGGTTGCTGGAGGGGCGGTGACGGCGGCGCGATCTGTCCTGACGCCAGCTGCTCGGCACGGTTCTTCAGCCCCTCTGCCAGATGCTCGAGGACCTGATTGGCGAGCTTCTTCACCATCGGCTTGGGGATTGGCAGCTTGGTTTCGACATCCATATCGACCGTGAGTAGGCAGGTGGGCCCCATCGGGACGATCGAGAACGTCTGCTCCTGTTTCTCGAAGATGTCGCTTTCCAGCAGCCGTGTCGCCACCTGAGCCGAATTGAGGTAGGCGATCTCGGCGACGTTGGTGGAGGATATACCGGTCATTTCCACCTTCAGCCGCACGATGCGCGGGCGGCCGTCCGGAAGCCGCTCCAGGATCTCGACGCTGGAGATCTCCTTGTTCCACTCGGGGTAGGCCTCATAGTTGGTCACGATGGACACGATGGCCTGAGGAGGTGCGGCCACCTCCACGGTCTGACTCACGACTGGCATTGGTTCAGCTTACCGGGAGCCGCTACCGGGCCCAACAAACTCCCGGACCAAGCCGTAGACCACATCCGGGCGCTCCAGATTTACGAAATGTCCACCACCATCAACTATTTCGATGCATCGATCGGGTAGATCGCGGCGCACGGACTCGACCATCCCGACCGTCATACAGCCGTCGTTGCGTCCATGCAGATAGAGCAGCGGCGTCCGGGCACCGTCGAGAAGGGATCGTTGCGTCTTCCAATACTTGCGCGATGGAAGCCACGCACGCCGAATATTGGCGCGGTAGTAGCCGATGACCGCCCGGCGATTTCCCGTCCGAAGCATCGCGTCGCCCACATGCCGAAGGTCGGTCTGCGCGTCATACCCGGGAGACCAACGGCGCCAATACAATCGGATGAGCTGCGGCAGAATCAGCTCGGGTAGCACCGGGAGCTGATGAAATAGCGTGTACCAACTCATGAGCATTTGCCGAGCCAGAGCGGTCGGCCGCCGCCATGCAGACGCGAAAACCTCGAACGGCGGCACCGCCATCGTGACGACACGCGCGAAGGGCGACAGGCTGCTGCGGGCGAGGGCGTTACCCACCAATGCGCCCCAATCGTGGCCGATCAACACCGCCCGCTCGTCGCCGCCGAGGACCAGATGGATATCGAGGACATCCTGCATCAGCGCGCCCAGCCCGTACTCGGCGTCGGCCGGTATCTCACTGGGCCAGAACCCGCGTGTGAACGGCGCCACCACCCGCCAGCCGTCGGCGGCCAGCTTGGGGCCGAGTAGACGCCAGGTATGCGCCGAGTCCGGAAATCCGTGTAGACAGATGGCCAACGGACCATCCTGCGGACCCCAGGTCAGCGCCTGCAACCTGACATTGGGTAGATCCAGTGTCAGCGTCGCGTGCTCGGTCACTACGACGCGCCGTCCAAGGCCGTCATCGAGGAAACACCCAGCGGATCATTGATTCGGATGGCCTCGTCGCGAATCAGGCCACGCAGCAATGTGGTGGCGAACTCCACCGCGATCTCCTGGGCACTTCGCCGTCCAGTGGGGTTCAACCAACGGTAGGAACCCAGCACCATCCCGATATAGCCGAGGGCCATGACATGCGAGTCACATTCGACGAACTCGCCGCTGGCGATGCCCCGCTCGATCATGTTCTGAACCCGCTCCTGCACCATGTCCTCGCGCTTGCGGATCTCGGCGACCTGCTCGGGTGACAACCACTCCGACAGAAAAGGGTTCTCCTGGAAGTACACCGCACCCTGTTCACGATTCGAGAAGATGAGCGCGATCATCCGGCTGGTGCATTGGTAGAGCGCCTCACGCGCCGACCACTCCGGGTCGTCCCGCAGGCAGGCCAGGGTTTCCTCGGCCGCCTTGAAGTAGATTTCGTACAGGATGAGCGCCTTCGACGCGAAGTAGTGGTACACCGTGGCCTTGTTCAGGCCTGCAACATCGGCGATATCGTCCATTCGGGTGCCGTGGTAGCCGCGCGCCGCGAATAACTTGGACGCCACAGCCACCAATTCTTCACGACGGCCAGCACGGCGCTGCGATGAGCTGCCGGCCTTGGGAGCGTCGGGCAACGATGAGCCACGTGCGCGAAGGGGCTCGGGCTGCGGTTGCATGGTGCCTCACTATATGCGCAGGGTTTCCGTGCACGGACGAAATCCCGATCAACTGGTTGGATTACTGGTCCTCGATGTTCGCTGGCTCGGCCGCCGAAAGCACGTTAAGCTGCCCCCGTCCGCCGCCCCTCCGACACCGGTAGGTAACCACATGATCAGTGGCCTGCGGGCCATGGTGGCACGCGACCCCGCACAACCGCACCGCGCGTCCACCCCGCTAGAACTGCTCTTCGACCTCGTCTTCGTTGTCGCGGTATCGCGCGCCTCCGGGACACTGCACCATTTCTGGGCCGAAGGTCATTTCGCCGAGGGACTCGGCGGATACGCGATCGGCTTCTTCGCCATCTGGTGGGCATGGATGAACTTCACCTGGTTCGCCAGTGCCTTCGACACCGACGACTGGCTCTACCGGCTGACGGTATTCGCCCAGATGGCCGGGGCGCTCACCGTCGCGGCGGGTGTCGAGCGAGCCATGACCGGGGCCGACTTCGGCATCGCCATTGGCGGCTACGTGCTCATGCGTATCGCCGCGGGCAGTCAATGGGTGCGCGCCGCCGTCAGCGACCCCGCTATGCGCGCCACCTGTCTGCGCTACGTGGCAGGCATCGCCGCTGTACAGACAGCATGGGTGTGCTGGGGACTCTTCGCGCCGGAACATCTGCGCATACCGCTTTTCGTGGTGATCGCCCTCGCCGATATGTCGGTGCCCTGGTTCGCCGAGCGCGCCGCGCGTACGTCATGGCATCCCGAGCACATTGCGGAGCGCTATGGCCTGTTCACCCTGATCGTGCTCGGCGAATCCATCCTGGCCTCCGCGAACTCGATCATCGGCGGCGCCGGCGAGGCCGACAACTACACCACCATGATCGGTATCGCGGTGTCGGCATTGGTCATCGTGGCAGCGGTGTGGTGGATCTACTTCGACCAGGAGCAGGACTGTGACGACGCCACACTGTCTGCCACCTTGCTGTGGGGATATAGCCACTACTTCATCTTCGCCTCGGTCGCCGCGCTGTCCGCGGGGTTCGAAATCGCCGTCGACGAGGGGCTCGGTAAGAGTCATCTGAGCCACACCACTGCCGCCCTCACGACCACGGTCCCCTTCGCCATCTACCTGGTACTGGCGTGGCTCGTGCTGCTTTTGCGGCGCCACGATGTCGTGCTGAACATCGGGCTACCGGCAATTGCCGTGGCAGCAGTGGCGGTTTCGCCACTGCCACATCCGTTGTACTGGCTGGCCGGGTTGGCGGCATTGGCCGCTGCGCTGGTGACCTGGCGACGAGTCGAGGACGCCTAGCGTTCGGATATCGGGCACACGCGTTCCAGTGCGGCCATCGTGTTCACCACGCGAGCCATATCTTCACCGGGCGGTGCGAGCACACCGTCCACGGAGGTAGCGGCGGCCATCACGTCGGCGTAGTGCTGCGCGGCCGCGGCAGCATCCAAAGCCCGGTCACGCACCGTCAGGTCCGCGGTATTCCCGGCAGCCGTCCGCAACAGCGCAGCGATCGCGTGATTTCGCGCGATGGCGGTCTGCCGAACCGCTACTCCGTTTTCCTGAGACAGCTGTCGAATCTGAACCCGCGCACGGTCCACCGAGGCACAGTCATATGGGTCGGCCGCTGCCGTCGGCGTCAACAGCGCTGACGCCGCGACGACTCCGGCCACCACCCGATACATGCGCAAAGCCTATGCCGAAATGCCGAGCGCAAAACGGTTGCGCTACAGCGCCTTGAGCTCCTCGATGACCGCGGACACCGACTTCTTGGCATCCCCGAAAAGCATCGAGGTCTGCGGCTGGAAGAACAGCGGGTTCTCAATACCGGCGTAGCCCGAGCTCATCGAACGCTTCAACACGATGACCGACCGCGACTCGTCGACGTTCAGGATCGGCATGCCGTGAATCGGGCTGGACGGGTCGTTTCGCGCCGCCGGGTTGGTGACATCGTTGGCGCCGATCACGATGGTGACATCGGTCCGGTTGAACTCACCATTGATATCGTCCATCTCCTTCATGGCGTCGTACTCAACATCGGCCTCGGCCAGCAAGACGTTCATGTGACCAGGCATGCGACCGGCGACCGGGTGAATGGCGTACTTGACCTCGACGCCCTTGCTCTCCAGCAGATCCGCCATCTCCTTAACGGTGTGCTGGGCCTGCGCCACGGCCAGACCGTAACCGGGCACCACAATCACCTGGTTGGCGTAGGCCATCTGGATCGCGGCGTCGGATGCCGAGGTGGCCTTGACCGTCCCCTGCTCGGCCGATCCGCCCACGGCTGCAGTATCGCCGCCGCCGAACGAACCGAACACGATGGCCGGAATCGACCGGTTCATCGCGACGGCCATCAGGTTGGTCAGAATTGAACCGGACGCACCGACGATCATGCCGGCCACGATCATCGCGGTGTTGTTCAGCGCCAAACCGGCTGCGGCAGCCGACAAACCGGTCATCGCGTTGAGCAGTGAGATGACTACGGGCATATCTGCGCCGCCGATCGGGAACACCACGAACAGACCCATGACGCCGGCGAACACCAGCACCGCGACGATCAACCACACCGGCTTGCCCGGGTGCAGCCCCAGGTAAACGGCGGTGCCAACAGCGGCCAGCAGCAGCACCATGTTGGAGGCCTGGAACAGCTTGGCCGAGGCGACCAACTTCTTCTCGACGTTCTTCGGGATGGACTCCTGCAACTTGGCGAAGGCCACCAGCGAGCCCCAGAACGAGACCGAACCGATGATCGCAGCGAACAATGACCCGACCACCAGCGCCACGGTCGGCGATTGGTCCGGCTTGAACTCCGAGAATCCCTTGGTCTCAATGAATTCCGTCCAGGCGATAAGCGCGACGGTGCCACCACCGACTCCGTTGAACAGCGCCACCAGCTGCGGCATGGCGGTCATCTTGGTCTTCAAAGCCGGCGGGATTCCCAGCGCGACACCGATGGTGAGACCGGCGGCGATCAGGATCCAATCGAGCGTGGTGGCGGTCGGGATCACCTTGATCAGCGTGGCGACCACGGCGATGCCCATACCCACTGCGGCAAGCAGGTTTCCGCGCACCGCGGTCTTGGGCCCGGTCAGCCCGGACAGGCCGTAGATGAACAGTGCGAACGCGGCGATGTAGAGGACATCGACGAGGTAGTTGAGGCTTTCGGTGCTCACTTGGCCGCCTCCTTCTGCTCAGGCTTCTTCGACTTGAACATCCCCAGCATGCGGTCGGTCACCAGGAAGCCACCGATCACGTTCAGGGTTCCGAAGATCAGTGCGACGAACGCGATGATCCGCGTGCCCCAGCTGGCGTCGGCGGGCAGGTTGCCCAGCACAATCAGTGCACCCAGCACCACGATGCCGTGGATGGCGTTGGTGCCTGACATCAATGGCGTGTGCAAGGTGTTGGGCACCTTGGAGATAACGGCGAACCCGACGAACCCGGCCAGAACCAGGATCGCGAGATTGGCCAGCAGCTGTCCATACATATCTAGGAGACCTCCCGGGTAACGCAGGATCCCGCGACGATTTCGTCATCGAAGTCCGGCGCCAAGGCACCGTCCTTGATGAGTAGCTCCAGCAGGGTGGTGATGTTCTTCGAGTACAGCTCGCTCGAGTGCTCGGGCATCGTCGCCGGAAGGTTTAGCGGTGACGCGATGGTGACGCCGTGCTTGACGACGGTCTGGCCGGGCTCGGTGAGCTCGCAGTTGCCGCCGGTCTCTCCCGCCAGGTCCACCACCACGGAGCCGGGCTTCATGCCCTCGACCGCCGCGGCGGTCACGAGGCGGGGTGCCGGGCGTCCGGGGACTAGCGCCGTCGTGATGACGACATCGAATCCCTTGATCGCCTCTTCGAGCGCCTTCTGCTGTTGCGCGCGCTCTTCCTCGGTCAGCTCGCGGGCGTAGCCACCCTCACCCGCGGCATCGATGCCGAGATCGAGCCACTGGGCACCCACCGAGCGGACCTGGTCGGCCACCTCGGGGCGCACGTCGTAACCCGTGGTGCGGGCACCGAGGCGCTTGGCGGTCGCCAACGCCTGCAGACCGGCCACACCGACGCCCAGCACGAGCACCAGTGCGGGCTTCACGGTTCCGGCTGCGGTGGTGAGCATCGGGAAGAACCGGGTGGACTCCGAGGCGGCCAACACCACCGCCTTGTAACCGGATACGTTGGCCTGCGAGGACAGCGCATCCATCGCCTGAGCGCGGGAGATACGCGGAATTGCTTCCAGCGCAAAGGCTTGCACGCCCGCACTCTGCAGCGCACCAATGCTGTTGTCGGCATTGCGCGGCGCCAGGAAGCCGATAAGGGTCTGCCCCTCGTGTAGGCGAGCGACCTCGGCAACCGTGGGCGGGGCGACCTTCACGACGACGTTGGCGGACCAGGCGTCCCCCACGGTGGCACCGGCCTCCGTGTACAGCTCGTCAGGCAGCAGCGCGCGCTCTCCCGCGCCGCTTTCTATGACGACGTTCACACCCTTGCCAATCAGACCGGCGATCGCCTTCGGCACGAGCGCGACGCGGCGCTCGTCCTCGCCCGACTCGCGGACAACTCCAATAGTGACTGGTTGATCGGTCATCTACTCGCCCTTCACCCTGTGGTGCAGCATGCCGACGGATACTAAGGAAAGGCATGCTTGTTAACAAGTCTTCCGTATTTGTAAATATTGCAAAGGTCGTTAACCAGGGCAAGGACCGTGATCTGATACCCGTTCCGACTCGACCGGCGGGCCCGGCGGCGTTCCATCACCGAACGGTCTCCCACCCAATGTCTCCCGCCCGTGCGGTGCGATCCAGCCACTTAAATCGGGCCCCCTGGGGACCACTTGGGTGGGGTTGATATCGGTGTGCACCACGTAGTAGTGCTCCTTAATCTGCCCGAAGTCGACGGTGTCACCAAAGCCCGGCGTCTGGTAGAGATCGCGCGCATACGCCCACAGCACCAGCATCTCGGACAGCTTTTCGCGGTTGCACTTGAAGTGTCCGTGGTACACCGGATCGAACCGGACCAGCGTGGTGAACAGCCGCACATCTGCCTCGGTGATGGTGTCCCCCACGAGATACCGTTGTCGGGCAAGCCTTTCCGATAGCCAGTCCAAAGCCGTGAACAGCCGGTCGTAGGCCGCGTCGTACGCATCCTGGCCTCCGGCGAAGCCGCACCGGTAGACGCCGTTGTTGACCTCGGTGTAAACGCGGCGACTCACCTCGTCGATCTCGGCGCGCAGGTCTGCCGGATACAACTGCGGCGCTCCGGGGCGGTGGTACTCGGTCCATTCGGTGGAGAAGTCCAGCGTCATCTGTGCGTAGTCATTAGTGACGACCTCGCCCGTGGACTCTTCCACGATCGCGGGGACGGTGATGCCGCGTGGATAATCCGGATATCGCTTGAGGTAGGCGTCCCGCAGGAAATGTATCCCCAGCACCGGGTCCACCTCACCCGGATCAAGATCGAAGGTCCAGCTGCGCTGATCGTGCGTGGGCCCGCAAAGTCCCAGTGACAAAGCATTTTCCAGCCCGAGGAGCCTGCGAACGATCAAGGTCCGGTTGGCCCAGGGACAGGCACGCGCGGCAACAAGTCGGTATCTGCCGGGTTCCACCGGGTAGCCGTCACGTCCGTCCGCGGTGATCCGGGTATTGATGTAGTTGGTGTCCCGCTTGAACTCACCGGGCTCGACATACTTGGTGTCTTCGGGGGTCTGGCTCACACACTCCAGTCTGGCACCGTCAGCGTTAGAGGCAAGGTCCCTCAGCTCGCCGATCCATCAGGTTCACCCTTCTCATTCAGCGGATGGCCACCCATAACACCTTGGACGATTCCAAACGGAAATGCCGACGTCGCATTGAGGCCGGCCGTCGGCGCACCCGGTATCACCAAACAGGTGGTGTCCATCGGGATGCTCGGCAGATTCGGCCAACCCTTGTCCGAGTGATAGCGCGCAAAAGCATTGATCTCCATGTTGACGATTCTTTGATCGCGCGGGTCGGGATCCACGCGGTAGGCCGTCAGCTGTGCCATCGCGGCATTCTCGGGGTCGGTCGACGACTTTTCGAGATTCACGTCAACACCCGACAGTGTTTGAGGGGCACTGACCGATGACATCGGCCGGCCCACCGCACCACAGTGGGCGTAGGTCAACACCCACCCGTTCTGCAATGCCTTCCGCGTCTCGCGGACGACAACGTCCAAAGGGTCACCCGGAGTGAAGGACGCGGTCCTCACCACAGCCTCGCGTGAGATGTTGTTCAGCCCGTTGTAGGAGCCGCCGCGCGGCTCTGCGGGAGCGAGCCAGGCATCCGCCGACAGCCGCGCAGATCGTGCTGCATCCACATCGTTGGGTTCGAACATCTCGGGGTGCTTCGGGCATGATGCGGCCAGCACGAATACCAGCAACAGCACCGGCGAAAGCCGTAGGCCTTTCACTTCGGGACCACCTCACCCCATGGCCGATAGCGCGTTTCGCCACCGAACGATATTCGGTTATTAACGAAATCATCCCGCGGGATAGTCATCTTCTGCCCCGAAGAGGGCTCGTAGATTTCCAGGGCGTCACCCTGGATTCCTGTCACCAAGACAATGTGTCCGTTGACTCCGCTGCCGACGAACAGCGGAACGGATTGTCCGGACTGGACGGCCGCGCTGATTGCTTGATAATCCCCGGAAGGCCCGAGCGGATTGGCCACGTCGAATTGGTACGAACTCCCCGGGACACCAGGACCACCTGACTTGCCCATCTCATCCGCTGCGCCACCAGGTGGGGTACCAAATGTCTCGGGCCAGGTGGTGCCCCAGCCGGGGACGATCGCGTTGTTCGTCGAGTCGTGCATTTTCTTGGCCTCATCGGCGAACCTGGACGTGACCTCGGACGTGGTTACCGACTGTCCCGGCTGAGGTGGTGCGGACCCAGCCGCGTCATACCCCGTCAGCATCTTCATGGCATACACCGGATCATTGATCATCTTGGCCACGACAAGCGAGGAAGATCCACACGTGGTGCCGTCCGGCTGCGTCAAAATGCCCGGGTGGTTCTTGGCGTACTCAACCGGGTCGAGCTCACGCACCTGTTGATCATCCATGAGCGCCAACTTGTCCGAGAAGCGTTGCAAAGTACCAATATCCGTACCCCGCGCGAGAGCCGAGACGATCCAGTTCCGCCGCGCCTCATCCTTCGCACCCACGAGCATCGCCTGCGCTTTGGCACGATCCTCCGGGCTCATCGCCGCCAGGTTTGCGTCTGCACGTTCTTGCACGCCCGGCCGCAAACCGGTTCCGTCCTTATGCCCATCGGGATCATCCTTGACGCCCGACCAATTGTTGACCGATCCGATCGCACCTGCCGTGACGGAGGTGTGGTCGGGCAGCGTGATGCCCTCGACGGCCTTGCCAAGTTCACCCTTGGCGGTGTTCACCGCCTTGTCGGCGTCTCCATACGCGCCCGCGAGCTCCTCCACTCCATGCACAACGTCACCCACGAGCTTGCGCACATACGGGATCGCATCGAGCGGGTTCTTCGGGATGCTGTTCCAGTCGACGTCGTCCTTGAGCGACGCGAACGCGTTGTGCCATCGATCTCGCGCCTTCTCCATCGACCCACCGAATGTGTCGAGTACGCCGGCCACCCCGGCAGCGGCCGGACCAATCGTGGTGGATCGCGTCTTGAAGTTGGCGATGCTGGTGCGCGCCTTATCGCCCGTCGTCTCTCCGGGATCGCCCGGGGTCTTACCCCACACCGACTCCGGGATCGTGTTCTGCGCCTGCTGGACATCGTTGGCGTGCCACTCCCCCATTGCGGGCGCCATCTCGCGCCAGCGAGCAGCCACGTCTCGCACAGTCGCCGGATCAGGCGGAGGAGGCTCGGTGGCCACAGAGATGACCTTCCGGACGGCCCCCACGACCTTCCTGGCGATCGGCCAGACCGTACTTACGCTGATCTCGCCGATCTGGCGTAGGTCGGCAATTACCTGCTCTAGCTGCCTTTGCGTGTCGCCCAGAGTCATCACGCACCGGCCCTAGTTGAGCACCGGGAAATTGATTCCGGCATCGCTGAGGTTCCCCGCGTTGCGCTGATCCATCGCGACAAGTGCCTTGGTGCACGTGCGGATGTTCTGTGAAATCTCTTTCTGCACAGCCGCAACCGTGCCCAGCGCACCCGATACCCGGTTGCGTGCGGCGTTCATGGTGTCGGTCAGGTCGCCGAGGTCCTTGCCCTCCGTGGCGCGCAACTTTCCCTTGGCGAACTCGACGTGCGCGTCGGAGGCGTCGAGCTGCGACGCACACTTTTCCGTCGCGACCGGGTCTATCTTCATGAGTTCCCCCTCCGGACATGCCCCTCCCGCATGTTAGCCCGGAACTCGACCCCCCAACCAGCCCCTGGGGATAGGCCTTCTAGCTGGGCAGAACAGCGGTGACGTAGTTCCCCTGCTTCATCAGCTCGACGACTTCCTCCGGCAGCTCTGGGATCTCCACCCCGTAGGCGGCGGCCAATTCCAAAACGTGCGAGCCCTCCGGCACCGTCCACCCGCGCGAGGCCAACCATTCCGCGACATCGGCTCGGTCCTCGTCGTAAAACAGCGTACTGATGTCGACCTTCGACATGGGATGGCCCTCGTCCGCGTACTTTTTCTGGACCTCGCCCCATTTGGCGATATCCGGCCGACCGCGAGTCGCTTCGACGGCGATCTGGCTTCCCGGTGCCGACAGCGCAACAACCCTCTCGAACAACAGATCCTGTGCCGCGGAGGGCAAATAGACGATCAGCCCCTCGGCCGACCATGCTGTCGGAACCTCCGGGTCAAAACCCGCGGCAAGCAATGCCGCTGGCCAGTCGTCGCGGAGATCTACAGCGACCTCGCGCCGGTCACTCGTGAGCGTGGCACCTTGTTCGGCCAGCACCCGGTCCTTGAACTCCAAAACCTGGGGCTGGTCCAGCTCGAAGACCTTGGTGCCCTCCGGCCATGTCAGTCGATGTGCGCGGACATCAAGTCCGGCGGCCAAGATAACCGCCTGCTTGCAACCGGAATTCGTTGCGCTCACAAAGAACTCGTCGAAGAACTTGCTGCGCAGCCCGATGTGCCGCAGCGCAGTCGTGGGGTTCTGGGTCTGCGCTTCGGGGTTGTCCAGGAGCTCGACCAGATGTGGTTCGCCCGCGGCACGCACGAAATGCTCTGCATAGCTATCGCGCACCAGGGGCACGGACTGCGTGTTCTCTATCGCGCGTGCGGCGGCTACGCCGAGCGCCGTGAATCCGACGCTCGACACGATGTCCCAGGAGTCGCCTTCGCTACGCGACCAGTTCTTGTCCTCGATGTTGGTCATTTGTGGATCCTTTCAGGCCGACAGGGTGCAGGTTAGGTAGTGCATCTCACCGGCGAGCCCCCTGATGTCCTCGGGGATCTCCGGGTACTGCAACTCGTAGCGGTCGGCAAGCGCAAACATGTCCTGCCCCTGCGTGATCCATCCGTGTTCGGAGAACCATTCGACAGGCGGCGTCCGCTCTTCGTCGTAGAACAGTCCGGTGATGTCGATCTTGCCGAAGGTGTCCTTCTCGGACCGGTACTTCTGCTCGACTTTGGCGAACTGCGTCATACCCAACGCACCTGTTGGCCCCTCGATGGCGGCGCGGCTACCGGGAGCCGAAAGTTCTGCTATCCGCTCGAACAGCAGATCTTGCGCTGCCGCAGGCAGATACGGCAACAGTCCCTCCGCCGACCATGCGGTGGGCTGGCTGGGATCGAACCCTGCCTCCTTGAGCGCGGCCGGCCAGTCATCACGCAAATCCACCGCGATCGCTCGACGATCACATGTCGGTGAGGCGCCTTGCTCGGTGTACACCCGGTCCTTGAAGGAGAGAACCTCCGGCTGATCCAGTTCGTAGACCGTGACGCCGGGCGGCCATGACAGCCGGTGTGCCCGCGCGTCCAGCCCAGCGGCCAGAATCACCGCCTGCCGAATGCCGGATGACGCAGCCTCCAGGAAGTATTCGTCAAAGAATCGACTGCGCAACCCCATCCCGCGCAGATACTCGAACGGAGATGACTGCGGTGCATCGCGTCTCGTGATCGACTCAATCAAATGGGGTTCGCCCGCGGCGAGGACAAAATGCTTGGCGAACGGGTCATCGATCAATGCGTCGGGCCGTTCGCTTTCCACGGCACGCTGTGCGCTGACACCCAGCGCCGTGTAGCCCACGCTGGACACGATGTCCCACGAGTCACCCTCGCTGCGGGTCCAACTTCCCTGGTTGGTACTTGTCATCTCGGCCTCTCATCGGTCTCGGACGGCGGTGAAAAACTTGGTGCTCATGAACTTTTCGAATGCCTGCGGCAGATCCTGAAAAGGGCGACCGTAGGACACCGCGGCGTCCATCAGGTTGACGTCGGCAACAGTCCAACCGCGCTCGCCCAGCCAGACTTTGGTGTCCACCCGCGGATCGTCGAACCACAGGTCGCGCAGATCCGGTTGCGTCTCGCGGTCGCTGGTGTCCTCGACAATGGTCGAGATGGAGGCCGCGAAGTCCTCGAGTTCGCCCGGGTCTGGCCCCAGCTCGGCAGCCACCCGGCTCCCGGGCGCCGACAACTCGTTCAACCTCTCGAACAGCGCATCCTGCGCCGCTCCCGGTAAGTACGGCAACAATCCCTCAAGAATCCAACCTGTCGGCTGGCTGGCGTCAAAACCGGCCTCCCGCAAGGCTGCTGGCCAGTCATCCCGTAGGTCAACGGCCGCCGTAGCCCGCCTCGCAGTCGGCTGCGCCCCGGATTGCCGCAGGACCTCATCCTTGAAGTGCAGAACCTTCGGTTGATCCAGTTCGAAAACAGTGGTTCCAGCGGGCCACGGCAATCGGTAGGCGCGCGCGTCCAATCCGGCGGCGAGAATGACCTGCTGCCGGACCCCGGCACCGGCCGCGTCGGCGAAGAAGTTGTCGAAGAACCGCGTCCTCACCCCGACCCACTGCGCATTGAACGCCGCGGAGCTCGTCATATCCCCGGTGGACACGGCCTCGGCCAATCGTGGTTCTCCTGCTGCCGCGACGAAGGCAGCCGCGTGAACGTCATGTGCCAGTGGCGGATCCAACTTCGCGTCGAGTGCGCGTCCGGCCGCCACCGCGAGCGCCGTGTAGCCGACGCTGGTGACGATGTCCCAGGTGTCTCCCTCGGAGCGTGCCATCGCTAGGCCCCCAGCACCGCGGTGAAGTACCGGCTCTGCCCCATGGCGTCGGTCAGCTCGTGGTCACCGGCCAGCGGGGCCCGGTTGTACCGCTCCAGCAGTTCACCCGCGTTCGTGGCCTCGACGGTCCACCCGTGTCCGGTCAGCCATTGGGCCGGGTCCTCGCGCACATCCTCGAACCACAGGCTCGAATGCGGTGCCCCCTCGTCGATGATGCTGTTGAAGATCCGCTGCAGAGCGCCTTGGTTCTTTTCCATCGCATCGGACATCCGGTTGGCTTGCGCTCCCGGAGCGCCGAAATCCTCAACGGCAACCCGACTTCCGGGCGCGGACAGCTCCACGATGCGCTGGAACAGCAGATCCTGTGCGGCACCAGGAAGGAAAGGAAGCAGTCCCTCCGCAAGCCATGCGGTCGGCTGCGTGGGGTCGAATCCCGCGGACGTGAGCACCGCAGGCCAATCGTTCCGAAGATCGACGTGCAGATCGTGAACGTTGGCCGTTGCCTGCACGCCGTGCTCGTCGAGAACCTGCTTCTTGAACTCGAGCACCTTGGGTAGGTCAAGTGCGTAGACCGTCGTACCCGCCGCCCAGGGCAGTCGGTAGCCGCGCACGTCGAGGCCGGCCGCCAGGATCACTGCCTGCCGTATCCCCGTGGCACCGGCAGCGAGGAAGAATTCGTCGAAGTACTTGGTCCGAGCTCCGAGGTAGCTCGAGAACAGTTGCACGTCGGGCTCCTGCGCTACGGCAGGGTCCTCTAACAGCTCGGAGAAGATCGGCGCCTCCGCCTTGGTGGCGGCCACGAAATGCTGTGCATAGTCGTCCCGCGCGAGCGGCTCCGGTTTGCGCGCCTCCACGGCGCGCATCGCCGACACAATGAGCGCGGTAGCGCCCACGCTCGTCACGATGTCCCAGGTGTCACCTTCGGTTCTGGCCACAGCAGGTCTCCCATCAAACGTCCATGTCAGGCGTGCGTACATTTGAAAGCGCTGGTCACAGCGCTGACTCACTCGTGAGTTCGCACAACTAACTACAGTACGCCGATTGACCGGGAGCGCCACAGGTCCTTTTCAAGGCGCCGGTATCCCCGCGAGCGCAGCGGCGCGCCCGCGGGAAAATGGAAGCTACTTGCCCTTCCAGACGGGGGCGCGCTTCTCGGCGAACGCCTTCGCGCCCTCCCTGGCATCTTCGGACACGAAGATCGGCATGAGGATCTCGCTCTGCTTGGCGAAGGCCTCCTCGGGCGCCCAACTCGCCGATTCGATAACGATGCGCTTGGTGGCCGCGACGGCCAACGGCCCGTTCGCGGTGATCTTGGCGGCCAGCTCCAGAGCGGCATCCAACGCCTGACCATCGTCGACGAGCCGGTTGATGAACCCGTACCTGGCGGCATCTTCCGCGGTAAACGAGTCGCCGGTGAGCGCCAGCTCCATGGCGACCTGGTACGGAATCCGGTTCGGCAGCCGCAGCAGGCCGCCGGCCCCGGCCACCAGACCGCGCTTGACCTCGGGGATGCCGAACTTGGCGCTGCGACCGGCCACCACCAGGTCGCAGGACAGCACGAGCTCGGTGCCGCCGGCCAGGGCGAAGCCCTCCACCGCAGCGATGATCGGCTTACGCGGTGGAGCGTTGGTGAAGCCAAGTCCACGCTCGGACAGCACTGCCTCACCGCTCACGAACGCTTTGAGATCCATTCCGGCGCAAAAGTTTCCGCCTGCCCCAGTGATGATGGCGACGGACAGGTCATCGGAGCTGTCCAACTGATCTGCCGCGGCGGCGAGTCCATGACTGACGGCCCGGTTGACCGCATTGCGCGCATCCGGGCGGTTGATGGTGATCAGCAGGACACGGTCACGCTGTTCAATCAGGACTTCGTCGGACATGGCGATCCTCTCGTCGGTGAGTTTGTTCCTTGATGCTAACCAGCGGGCGGAATCAGGCTGCGGGCAACTGAAAGCAGCCGCGGAACACCCTCGTCCAGCTCCGCGAAGAACGGGTCATCAGTGGTACCCGCCAGATGTCGTTGATACGACACCTCTAACAGGGTGGCAAGTTTCCATCCGCCCAACACCTGGTAGTAGATCAAATCTTGTGGTGTCCAATAACTTTGGTCACCGGTGCGAGCATCGCGGTAGGCTTCCGCTATCTCTACATGAGACGGGCAGCCCTCTTGGGCGGTCACCGATCCGGTGAGCTCTGTCATGGCGACCTCCCCGCCGGGCTCGGGGGTCATGTACAGCAGATACCCCAGGTCGGCCAGCGGGTCACCGACCGTCGCCATCTCCCAGTCCAGGACTGCAGTGATCCGCGCGGTTGCCGGGTCGACGAGCACGTTGTCCAGCTTGTAATCGCCGTGCACCACGGCCGCGGGACGGTCACCCGGATAGTTCTCTGTGAGCCAGGCGGTGATGGCCGTGTGGTCTTCCAGGTCACGGCCGGTGGGCAGCTCCCCGATGGACTCCCATTGCCCACCCCAGGTCTTCAATTGTCTTGCCAGGTAACCTGATTCACGACCCAGCTTGGCTTCCACCAACCGCATGGGATCGGCATTGTGTATCTCGGCGAGCGCGACTGCCAGGTCAAGCACCAGCTCCCGACGTGCCGGGCCGACGAACCACTCCGGGGAGACGTCCCTGATCACCTCCCCCTCCTGACGCTCCATCACATAGAACGGAGCGCCGAAGATCTCGGCATCGGTGGTGGCCAAGGTGACGCGCGGAACCCGCACCTGTGCGCTGCTCAGCGCATCAAGCACACGGAACTCGCGCATCACATCGTGAGCGCCAGCCTGCAGCCGGCCAAACGGCGGACGTCGCATAATCCACTGCGCACCAGAGCTTCCCGCGACCACATAGGTCAGGTTCGAATGCCCCGCGGAGAGCCTGCGTACGGTGACCTCCTGCCCCAGCTCCCTGGCGAGGTACTCCAGCAGGCTGGCCGGAATGGCGTCAGCATCGGGTGTCACGTCGTCCTGCATGAGTCATGTTTACCTGACGGCCCAAAACCCGAGACAGGCAACGGGCCGTTCTTTGCCTATCCGCAATCGAATTGCGCTGCCAACTGCGCCGATGTGCATCACTATGGGGAACCAATGAACATCTCCACCCGACTCGTCGTGATGAACTTCTTGCAGTTTTTCGTGTGGGGAGCGTGGTTATTGACGCTTGGGGCGTACTGGTTCAACAACAAGCACTGGTCGGGTGCGCATTTTGGTGCCGCGTTCGCCACGATGGGCATCGCCGCGATTGTCACGCCGCCGATCCTGGGTGTGATCGCCGACAAATGGGTCAACGCCGAAAAGCTTTACAGAATCTTGCATCTGGGTGGGGCTGCGGCGCTGTTCAGCCTTCCGCTGGTGGGCAGCCCCACCGTCTTCTTCTGGGTTCTGCTCCTCAACATGCTGTGCTACATGCCATCGCTCTCGCTGGCGATCACGGTCGCCTACAACGCCCTCAAAGACGCCGGCAGAGATACCGTCATCAGCTTCCCGCCGATCAGGGTGTGGGGCACGGTGGGATTTATCGCCGCGCTACACACGGTGAGCCTGCTGCAGCTGGAAACCTCGGCAGGCCAGTTCTATATCGCCGGCACGGCGGCCGTAGTTCTCGGCGTATATGCCTTCACCCTGCCACCGTGCCGTCCGAAAATGGGTCCACCGAAGCTGGACCCTGCGCATGGCGCCACATTCGCCGACAGATTCGGGCTCACGGCCTTCGCGCTCTTCCGTCATCGCAGCATGGCCGTCTTCTTCATCTTCGCGATGCTGCTCGGCGCCGCCCTGCAACTCACCAACGCCTATGGCGACACCTTCCTGCAGGACTTCGCCAATGTGGATGCCTACAAGAGCATCTTCGCCGTCGAGCATCCGGCCATCATCATGTCCATCTCCCAGATCTCCGAGATGCTGTTCATTCTGGCCATCCCGTTCTTCTTGCGCCGCTTCGGGATCAAGACCGTCATGCTGATGAGCATGGTGGCCTGGACGCTGCGTTTCGGCCTGTTCGCCTACGGAGATCCCGGGGACGGGCTCTGGATGATCGTGTTGTCCTGCATCGTGTACGGGATGGCCTTCGACTTCTTCAATGTCTCGGGCTCGCTGTTCATCGAGGATCAGTGCGATCCCGCGATTCGAGCGAGCGCGCAGGGTCTATTCATGCTCATGACCAACGGGCTGGGGGCCATGCTGGGCAGCCTCATCAGCGGGGCGGTCATCCAGTACTTCTTCACCTACCCCGATCACAACAAGGACTGGCACGGCATCTGGCTCAGCTTCGCCGGATACGCGTTGGCCGTAGCGGTGGCGTTCTCCGTATTGTTCCGCCACAAACGAGGTGAAGACATCAGCGGAGACCCCGAAACCCCAGGAACTCCGCCCGCTACCGTGGGGGTGTGACGATCTCCAGCGCTGAATCGACCGGCTCCCCCGTAGACAGTCCAGTAGAGGGCATCTGGAACTTCCGGGACGTCGGCGGGCCGGGCTCCCCGGTCACCGTCAGGCCCGGCGTGCTGTTCCGATCCTCCGAGCTCAGCGGTCTCACCACCGCAGGCGCCCAGACACTGCGGGCACTCGGCGTCACCGATCTGTACGACCTGCGCAGCGCCACCGAGATTGCCCGCACGGGGTCCGATCGGGTGGACGGTGGAATCCGGGTGCATGAGGTTCCGTTCGCCACTCCCGTGCCCGGCGAGGAACGCGCACCGCACGAGGTCGCCTACCGGGAGATGATGATCGAAGGCGCCACCTCGGGCCGCGGCCCCGACCCAGCATTGCAGGTGGAGTTCATGCTGGCCGAGTATCGCCGGTTCGTCGAACTCCCCGGCACTCTCGTCGCCCTTAAGGCGGTGGCCGATCAACTCGCCAGCGGTGCAACGGCTTTGGTGCATTGCGCAGCGGGCAAGGACCGCACCGGCTTCCTCGTCGGGGTTGTGCTGCACACAGTGGGCATCGACTACACCGACATCACTGCCGACTACCTGCTCAGCAACGCGGCAATCGGCGCAATGCGGGCCCATATCTCCGCACAGATGGCCTCCGCGGAACCCGAGCTCGCCCAGACGATGGCCGCCCTGCTCTCCGATGCGGTGCTCGGTGTCCGCGAGGAATACCTCGACACCGGATTCAACCAAGTAGCAAGCGTTTTCGGATCGCCCGAGGCGATGCTGAATGCCGCCGGGATCGACGCCGACGGCGTTGCCGCGCTGCGGGCATCGCTCACCTAACTCTGGCGAAAAGTTAGGTAAGTACGGCGCCGAGCCAGATCCCTGCCGACACCATCGCGCCCACCATCTCGATACCGATCGAGGTGGCCACCGCCTTCACCGCAGCGACAGTCGACCCCCATGCCTGCTTCTGACTATTACGTCGAATGAACTCGGCGAGATAGATGCCGAGCACGAAGCCGAGCACCAACCCCAGCACCGGGATCACGAAGAATCCGACGATCGCCGCAGCTCCGCCGATCACCAGGCTAAGCGTCGGCACACCCGCCTCACGCATGCGCTTGGCCGGCCACACATATTTCACCGCCGTGGTCGCAATGGCCAGCGCCACCACAATTCCCAGGACCACCCAGGCCTTCGTGGTGGACTCGAACAGCGACCATGCGCCTATGGAGAGCACCACCAGGGTGGTCCCGGGAACCATCGGCACCACGATGCCGACCATTCCGATGGCGATCCCCAGGGCAACGAGAAGCAGCCCGCCGGCAGTCATCGAATGACGGGCTTAGGTCAGCTCGACATCACTGGCAAGCCAGCGTCCGTCGATCTTCTCCATCGTTATCTGGACACGGCTGCGATCCATGCGCGCATCCGGCACCGCCACATTGGAGACCGATTGATCGATGAACAGGAGCACCTCGACCTTGTTCGGAGTTGCCGACTTCACCGCGGAGTCGACGACGACGCCGCGTGAATTGGCCTTGTTCTCCACCAGGATCTGTCGCAACTGCGCACTCGACTTGCCGTACATATCCTTGAACTTGCCTGTCGACCCGTCCATGGTCTTGCTGTAGTTCTCGTCGAGTTTGCCGCTGTCCACATTGGTCAGCACTCCGGCGAACTCCTGTGCCGCGGTTAGTGCCTCGTGAGAAGACTTCTCCTCGATCCGCTGCTCTTCGTAGAGCCGCCCGATGATGGCGGTCCCTGCGGCGATCGCGATCACGGCCACGGCAGCGGCAGTCCAGGCCAGGTGGCGGCGCTCGATACGACCGGGCTTGCCCTTTTCCTCGTCGTCCGGCTCAAGGCTGATGTCCTCGTCCTCGGAGTCCGCGGAATCGCTTGCAGACGCCTCGGCATCGAAGTCGGCAACCTCCGCAGACTCTGCCGTCGCTTTCGGCGTCGCCTTTTCCGGCGTCGCCTCTTCCGTAGCGGGTTCGACCTCTTCGGTCACCGCGGCGGTGACCGCCTCGACCTTCTCGATGTCCGAGGTATCCGCCTTCTTGGCGTCCTTGCCGGCAGCGTCATCTGCCATGGTTCAGCTCCTTGCGCGTATTACTTGGTACCTGTCCGAACGTGCCTAGCGTCCGGTGGGTGGAGTATTACCGAATCCGGGCGGTGGCGCAGGCGCATCGGGAGGCAAGGGTGCATCCCCCGGAATCGGGAGTGGCCACTGCGGTCCACCATACGGCGTCGGAACGCTCCACTTACCCCGTGGCGTCGGATCGGCCACCTTCGCCAGGTCCCCGTTGGGTGGCGGACCCGCGGTGTCATCGTCGGCCGGACGCGGTGCGTTGCGCGCGCCACGCACCAGCACCGCAGGGTCGGGGTTCGCGCAGTACGTGGAGTACAGCGCCGGTTCGGAGAAGCTTGCATCCGACACAGGCTTACGCGGAGTCGCGTAATCGCAGGTAGGCCTCGGATACAGCAGGTCGGCGAGCGCCCAGATGGCGCCGTCGTGGAAGATTGTCGCCACACTCTCCAGCGTCGATCCGCGCACGTCGGGTCCCGGGAACAGGGCGTTGAGTGCGGGCACCCGTACGTAAGTCAGCTGCGCGACCGTGGCGAGGTTGCCCAGCAACTGCACCATGGTGTCGGAGTTGTCGGTAAAGAGATTGTCCACACTGTGCAGTGTCTGTGGGGCCTGTCCGAGCAGCGTCCGGAATCCGCCGTCCATCTTCTTCAACCCCGCGAAGGTGCTGCCCAGCTGCCGGCCGGTCGCATCCAGGCCCGAGTTGAGGTCGACGAGGGTTGAGAAGGTCACCTTGCTGGACTTGAGCAGGTTCACCGTTTCCGGCAGCACACCATCAAGAGTGGTGATGAGGAAGGTGCCGCCGTCAAAGATGTCGGCCAGCTTGTCCGCGCCCTGCGCGGTGACACCAAGCTCCTTGCGAAGAACCTTGAGCTTGTCGGGATCGAGCTGCGCCAGCAGGCCATCGGAGTCCGCGAGCACCTGCGCAAGAGTCATGGGAGTGGTCGCCCTACCCAGCGCAACGACACTCTTGTTCCCCAAGAATGGGCCGTCATTGGTCGTCGGCCGGAAATCGAGGTACTGCTCACCGGCGGGCGACAGGCCGGAAACCCGTACCTCACTGTTGACCGGTAGCTTCACCCCGCCGTCTATCGACGCCGTCGCGACCACGCCACCCTTTTCCAGGTTGACGGCCTCGATCCGGCCGATCGGCACCCCGCGCAGGGTCACTTCCTGGTTCGGCAGCAGTCCGCCGGATTCGTGCAACTGCACCCGCACCTGATACTTGGACTCGATCGGGTTCACTTTCAAGGTCCCGAATGTCACATAACCGACGCAGACGACGAGGATCGCCGCAAGACCGACCACGGACAGCCACTTCCAGCTGCGCTTGAAGACATCGCCCACTGCCAGCAGGCCGCGAGAAATCGATTCCAGCAGGCCCCCGGACTGGGGTGAGGGCGCGGTCATCGGCCCGGTCCTGGTTCAGGTGCGGCCGGCGCGGGAGCCGGACCCGGCTCCGGTGCGGGCTGCGGTTCCGGGGCCGGCGGGTTTGGTCCCTGACCCACCACCCGTTCCTGCAGTCGGTACAGCGAGTACTTGAAGCTGCCGACGAGGTAGCCCCAGTCGGCCTGCTTGGGACCGTGGAACGTTGGGTCGCCCTTGTACCCGGCGTCGGGCCAGTTTCCGAGGGCCAGCTTGGCCATGTTGACGTCGACCGCCAGGCCGCTGCCCGCATTCGCCTTGATGGCAACGGGTAACAACCGGTTCAGCGCGACCAGGCTGGTGTCTGGGCTGACCGCGATGTCGTTGAACCCGCGGGCGATCGAGTTGAAGTCGGCGATCACGCTGCGCGTGTCGGTGCCCTGGATCGACGGGAACTTCGCCAGCTGATCAGAGATGTGGCCCGCGGTATCGGCGAGGTCGCCGACTTGATCGGGATCGATCGCCTTCAGTGCCGGTGATGAGGACTCCAGCAGATCGTTGATCGTCTTCTCCCGCGCCGACAGTGTCGATGCCAGCTGTGACGTCTTATCCAGCGAGTTCTGGATCTGCGCCGACCTGCCGTTGAGCGTGCCCATCAGCTGATCGGACTGTTTCACGATGTCGCCGAACACGATGCCGTTGCTGCCTTGGCCGCCGGAAGACTTTCCGAGGCCGTTGACCAAGTGCGTCAGGTTACGGATGACACCGCCGTTGACGAGCACGGCCGCGGAGCCGAGCACACCCTCGACCGTGGCGGCCGACGATGTCTTCGTCTGATCTAACGTGTCATTGTTTTTCAGGAGCTGCCCGGCCGGGTTCGCCGGCGGTGTGACCGCGACGAAGACATCGCCGAGGGGGGTTGCGGTGCGCAGCTGCGCGGTGGTGCCGACGGGCAACCGCACACCCTCACGGATACGCAGCTGAACCACTGCCTCGTAGTCGATCGCGTCCATCGACTCGACCTCGCCCACATCGGCACCGCCGAGACGAACCTTGGCCTTCGCGGGAAGGTTGAGTGCGTTGGCGAATCGCGCGGTCAGCTTGTAAGAATCCGAGCCCATATTGGGGGCAGGAAGCGGCAGACTGTCGAGTCCTGGAGGGCTGCAAGCAGATACGGAGACGGCGCCGATCATCGCGAGCGCAGCAATCCTGAGCTTCGAGATCCTCATTACTGCCCCATCCTGGACATACCGTCGAGCATGTACGTCAGCCCGAAGTCCGGGCCGTAATCGGCCATCGTTCCGGTGCTGCATCCCAGCTGCCGCAGACCCATCATGTTGCAGATTTCCTTGCTGAACTGGCTCTCCAACAGCAGCTTGTCCAACAGCGGGTGCAGGCGGATCGACCCGTTCACCGGGTCGATGACGCGGTCGACGTTATCCAGCGTCAGTGGCAGCAGATCCAGGGTTTCCTTCAGCTCGCGCTGGTTGTCGGTCAACGACTTCGTGATGACGTTGGTGTTGCCGAGTAGACCCTTGATCACATCGCGGTTCTTGTCGATGAGTTCAGCCGTGTTCTTGAGAACCTCGTTGGCCTTGCGACCCGTGGTTCCAGTGCCGAACTGCTCTGCGGCCAAGACATCGGAGGTGCCATGCACCGCCGAACCGAACTGACGAATTGCCTTGTCGTTCTCCGCCATTGCATTCACCAACGAGCCCAAGCTCTTGATGATGGTGCTGAGCTGGTCTTTTGTCTCGGCGCCGTCGGTGGTCATTTTCAGCGCCTTCGACAATTCGTCGAGGGCGGTTTTGACCTGTTCGCCATTGCCCGAAGCGGCCTGCGCTCCGACGTTGACGAGGTCGGCAACTGGACCGCCGCCCTTGCCGTCACCTTTCATCGCCGAGCTGAGCTTGTCGACGGTGGCAAGCACCCTGTCGAATCCGACGGGTGTCCGGGTCCGGTCGAGCGGGATGACGTCACCGTCCTTGAGCACCGGCCCCTCGGTGTATGGCGGGCTCAACGCGACATGCCGGTCCGTCAGCACCGAACTCGTGAAGGCGGCCGCGATGACATTCGCCGGCACCTTCACGTCCCTGTCTACGTTGAACTTGACCTCGACGTAGGTGCCCTTGGCGGCGACCGAGTCGATGCTTCCCACCGGAAGCCCGAGCACCTCGACCACGTTGCCTACGAAAAGGCCTGACCCCTCGTCGAATTGGGCGGTGACGGTGATCTTGTCATCCACCACTCCGGCCTTGCGTAGACCCAGGTAGCCGCCAATCAAGGCCAGAACCACGAGCACTGAGACCGCGCCGATCATGAACACTTGGCGGGCCTTGGAACCCTGCTGTGTCACGTTCATACCGGGTCCCCTTCCCTGCGCTCATTCGCGGTGCTCATTCGCAGTCCTTGAAGTACTCGAGCAGGCCCCACTGCTGTGAGCGGCTGCTGATAGCGCACATCCAGTTGTCCACGACCAGACCATTGATCAGGTTGATGTTCATGGAGTAAGCCGAGCCGGTCGCATTGGTCAGGTTCCGCAGCGGTACGGGCAGGATCTGCAACAGGTTTCGTATGTAGTCGTCGTGATCGCTGGCCATCGCGGTCACATCCTTGAGCTGCCGCAACAGCGTCTCGAAGGCGGGCCGGTCCTTGACGACGACCTTGCTCATCAGTTCGACCACCTTGGTGATCGACGCCATCAGGCGCTGGAACGATGCCTTACGGGATACGAACTCCCCCAGCAAGTCCCGGCCCTGGTAGACCAGATGTCCAAGGTTCGCCTGCTGCCGATGCAGGGTCGACGTCACGGTGGACGCGCTCTTGAGCAGCTCGCCGATCTGCGTCCGCCGCGTGGAGACGATCCCGGACAGCTCTTTGAGGTTCTTCATGGCATCGGGCAGTGCCTCGGGCAGCCCGTCCAGCTGTTTGGCCAGGATGTCGAGGGACTGGGCCAGCTTGGTTGTATCTACCTGTTCGTATGTGGCGGCGGTATCCGCGAGCAGTGCCTGCAGGTCGTAGGGCACCTCGGTGTGCGACAACGTGATCCGCTTGTTGGGAATGACACCCGCGCCGCGAGGGCGCAGCTCGATGTACCGCGAACCAAGCAACGTGGTGGTCTTGATGGCGGCCTGCGTCTCGGCGCCCAGCTTTACCTCGTCACGCACCCGCATGTCGACGAGCACCTTGGTGCCGTCGAGCACGACGCTTTTCACCTCGCCGATATCCACACCGGCGACGCTGATGTAGTCGCCCGCCTTGAGCTGAGCCGCCTGCGCGAACTCGGCCTTGTATCGGGTGTATCCGAAACCGATCTGGCGGTACAGCAGCATCGCGGCGATGATCGCGACGACGACACCGACGGCGATCATGCCGATCCAGAACTTGCTGCGGTCCTCTAACGTGCGTTCACGGGGGCTCATTCGATCCCTCGGCATTTCGGTGTGTACTTCGCGACCCCACCGTTGGTGGCGTGCCGGACAATGGCGGGCACCAAGTCGTTGAGACCCGGGAAGAACCCGTTGATATTCAGCTGGCAGGCATAGGAATTGCCGTACGCACCATCTTGAGTGGTGCGGGCCAGGCCCTTAAGCAGCAGCGGCAGGTTGGAGCCGAGGAACGCGAACTGATCCTGGTTGGCCAGGATGTGCGCTGCGGCGCCCGGCTGACGGTAGAGGACCTCTTGCAGCTGCGGATACACGTTGTCACCGATCGTCTGGATACGGCTCACAACATGGGTGGCAGAACCGATGGAGGACACCAGAGTCTTGCGACGATTATCCAATTCGCCGACAACGTTCTGGGCCTGAACGACAACCTGGTCGAGGTTGTCGTTCTGCTTCGCCACGTTTTCCATGACGGTATTGAGGTTCTCGATGAGCTTGCCCAGCGACTGATCGCGTCCGGCAAAGGATTTCGTGATCTCGGTGGTCTGCGCGACCACGTGGGCCAGCGCACCGGTGTCACCGGCGAACGCGTCGATGAGCCCATTGGACAGGTTGTCGATCTGCTTGGGGTCGAGCAGCGTGAACAACGGCTCGAATCCGTTGAGCAGTGCGCCGACGTCGAAGGACGGTTCGGTGCGCTCCACCGGAATCACGCTGCCTTCGGGCAGTCGCTCTGGGCTGCCGTCCAGTCCGCGCGACAGCGCGATGTACCGCTGGCCGATGATGTTCTGGTAGGTCACCGAGACAATCGAGTTGCCGTACAGGTTCTGGTTGCTCTTGACCCGGAACTTGAGCTTGGCGAGTGAGCCGTCCAATTCGATCGAATCGACGCGACCCACCCGTACACCGGCGATGCGCACATCGTCGCCGGCTCGCACACCGGTGACATCGGTGAAGATCGCGGTATAGCTCTTGGTCGAGCCCGTGGTGTCGCGGAGCAGGGTGCCGTACACGAGGGTCGTCACACTGATGGCGAACACAACGAACAGCGACAGTCCAATTACTGCGGCCCGGAAGTTCTTCATCGTCCACCTCCCTGGGCGGGATTCGCTTGCGCCGGATCGGATTGGGCGGAAACAGCATCCGATGTATCGCGACTCACCGAGATCGTCGTCCCACGTGCCACCGGACCGAGGAGCAACTGTTGCGCGGCGTTCGGGTTGCCGCCCAGTGCCTTGCCGAGCTGATCGCGCTCGATCGCGCTACCCACGGGTCCGACGTTTCCGCCGAACGCGGCCGGCGCCACCCCGACAGGTGCGGGGTTGGGCGGCGGACCAAACGGCGGCAGGACCGGATTGGCGGCCCTGTCGGACTCTTGCGGGTTCGCGCCGGTGCCGTGGTTGTAGATGTCGGCCGCGGTCGGCGGGAAGATGGTTCCCGCGGGAGGGGCGATATCCGGCGGCGGCTTGTAGCTGCCCGGCTGGAGTACCTCGGGAATGTCGATCCACTGGCGCGTCTCGGGTGCGGTCGTACAGCTGGGCCCGGCGAGTTGGCCGTACCGCGGGCAGTCATCGCGCACGTAGGTCCAGGCCGGCGAGAACGACAGGATCAGATTGAGGCCAAGAACCTGGCGACCGGGATCCCAACCGTTGGCGAAAACCGAATCCGAAAGCACCTTGATACGCGACGCGATCGGCACGAACTTGTCGGAGTTCTGCGCGAGGACTCCCACAACGGGGGTCAGGTGGGTACCGATTCCGATCATCTGGTCAATGTGGTTATCGATAGCGGTAGAGGCAGTGCCGGTCGTGTGCAGGCCCGCCGAGAGCAGGCCGTGTATGTCGGACTGTTTCTGCGCCATGGTGCGCAGGGGCACCAGGGCGTTCTCCAGGTTGTCCAGCAGTCGCGGCGAGCTGCTGCTGAGCGCTTCGGACACCTTCTCCAGTGCCGCGATCGTCGAGGGATCGTTGGGACCGGCGGTGACCATTGCGTTGAACTCGGTGAGAATGCTCTGCAGCTGGGCACCCGAGGTCAACAGCTTGTTACCGCGTCCCTGGGTGGCGTCGCCGAGTACGCCGATCAAACCGATCGGCGGATCGCCCCGCTGCCGTTCGGTGGCGGCGAGCACCTCACGCAACTTGTTGGTCGTGGTCTGGAAGAGCACGGTCGGAAGTTTGGTGTCCTCGGTGATCACGGCTCCGTCGCGCACGGCCGCACCGTCACCGTTGTCGACCAGCTGCACCGACGACACCGCGAACACATTGCTCGGGACCACACGTGCGGTGACAGTGCTCGGAATCCCGTTGGCGTGCTCCGACTTCAGGTCGATGTGCACGATATTCGGTTTGCCATCTTCGGCGGGGGTGACGGATGTGACGGCGCCGACGAGCATGCCCCGAAACTTCACGTCGGCCCGCTCGGGGAGGCCGTCGCCGACGTTCGTCAGTTGCGCCTCGACCTTGACGGTGTTTTCCAGGTAACCCTTTGACTTGGCCAGCAGCAGCCCGGTCACCAGCCCCAAGATGGCGAGCACCGAGACACCGCCGATGAGCAGGGCACGGTCGGACCAACCGCGACCACTTGCTGAGAATGAACTGCTCACGTCAACCACCGAACCTTGCGCCGGCATCGACTCCCCACAGGGCCATGGTGAGAAGCATGTTCACGATGATCACGACGGTGATGGCGGCGCGCATGGCATGTCCTGCGGCCACACCCACACCCTCGGGCCCGCCGGAGGCGTTGAATCCGAAGTAGCACTGGATAGTCGACGCGATCCAGACGAAGATGACGGCCTTGATCACCGAATAGACGATGTCGGTGCCGCTCAACATCATCGTGAAGTAGTGGTTGTAGGCACCACCGATGGACCCTCCGCTGGAGATTCCGACGAGCAGGCGGCAGGTGATGTAGCTGATGACGAGGCACAGCAGATACAGCGGGATGACCGCCACCGTGGAGGCCATCAACCGGGTGGTCACCAGGTACGGGATCGGTCGGATCGCCAGCGCATCCAACGCGTCGATCTCCTCGTTGATGCGCTGGGCCCCCAGCTGCGCGGTGAACCGGCATCCTGCCTGCATGGCGAAGGCGAGCGCTGCCATGACGGGCGCGAGTTCGCGCGTCGACACCAGTGACGAGATGAATCCGGTGGCCGGGCCCAGGCCAATGATGTTCAGCAGGTTGTAGGCCTCGATACCGATGAGGGCACCGATCGTGCCTCCCAGCACGGCCGCGACGCCGACGGTACCGCCACCGGTCACCAGCGATCCGTTACCCCAGGTGACATCGGCCAGCAGTCGGAAGAACTCCTTGGAGTAAAAGCGCAGGGCGTTCGGAATGGACGCCATGGCCTCGACGAAGAAGGCCAGCATGTGTCCCAGCCGCCGGATCGACTGGGCGACCCGATGCCCCGCGTCGATGATGGGCTGGATGCCCTTGGGGCGATAGGTAGAGATAGTCATGGCGCGCCTCTATATCCCGTGTCTGGGGAAGACCATGACGTACACCTGGCTGACCAACACGTTGACGAGCATGAGAATCAGGATCGATTCCACGACGGCGGCGTTCACCGAGTTGGCCACGCCCGCCGGACCACCCTTGGTGGTCAGGCCTTTGTCACAGGCGACGACGGCGACGATGAGGCCGTAGATAATCGCCTTGAGTAGCGCCAAGACCAGATCGTCGACTCGCGTGAAAGAGGCGAAGGTGGCGACGAAGCTACCGGGGGCGCCATGTTGGAAGTACACGTTGAACAAGTAGCTCGCCAGGAAGCCGACGAAGCAGGTCGTACCCGTTAACCCGACGCCCACCAGAACGGCGGCGGCGACACGGGGCACGACGAGCCGGCGAATCACCGACACACCCATCACTTCCATGGCGTCGATCTCCTCGCGCATGGTCCGCGATCCCAGGTCCGCCGTAATGGCTGAGCCGACAGCGGAGGCCATCAGCACCGCGGCCACCAGCGAGGCACCCTGGCGCACGATCGCGACACCACTGGCCGCACCGGCCAGCGAGGCGGCACCGACCTGGCCGGCCAACAAGGCGAACTGAATGGAGAGGGTGACACCGATCGGGATGGCGACGAGCAGCGTCGGCACCACGGCGCTACCCGCCATGAATGCACCCTGGTGAATGAACTCCCGCCACGGGAAGATGCGATGGACGATGTCGGAGAACATGTACTGCATCGACCGAATACCCAGCACGACCTGGCTGCCCGCGGTCTCCACGGCCTGCACCGGGTGTTTGCGTACGTACTCTTTGAGGGCGCCGGAAACCGCATCACGAGAGGGTGTGGCTGGCCGCGCAGGACTCGTATTCTCGAAGGTCGTCATCGCGCAGTCACGATCGAACGCTCGGCGGCAACACGTCCGTGTGCTGGCTGACCCACGTGATGCCCTCTCGTCCAGACCTCCCGGGCGCGCCATCTTCGCTGGTCACAGAGAAAGCGCCGCCCGAACTGAGCAGTAACATAACACCTGACTGACGTGATCTACACATCGTCGTAGATCCAGTGAGATTTTCGCCACCTCGTGCTATTCGGTGTCTAGTTGTTTGACACGGAAAGACAAAGTCGCAGGTCGCGATTCTATTGGGCGAGAATGGGTATCGCGATCAAGACCTTGCTGTCGTTCGTCGTTCCTGCGGAGTGCGTGAAATGCCCTGTGCCCCGGACGTCTAACGCAGCGGTCAGATGCACTACGCGATGTACCTCGAAATCGATTCGGCCACACAGGCAGGCTTCTCGGCCCCTTCGATCTCCACGGTGGTCAAGATCGTCACGTCCACGGCGCCGGGTTTCTGCTCGACGTTGGTCACTTCACCCCGGGCCCGCAACCTCGATCCCACCCGGACGGGGTTGACGAATCGAACCTTGTTGTAGCCGTAGTTGATTCCCATCGAGATGTTGTCAACGCGGATCAGCTGCAATTGAAACTGCGGGAGCAGTGCCAAGGTGAGCAGCCCATGGGCGATGGTGCCGCCGAATGGGCCCTGTGCCGCGCGTGCGGGATCAACGTGGATCCATTGGTGATCCCCGGTGGCGTCGGCGAAGGTATTGACGCGCTCCTGATCCACTAGGAGCCACTCGGTAGTCCCCAGGTCGCCGAGGACTACCTCGTCAATCCCGTTGAACACCTTGCCCGTCACGGCACGAGCACCATTTTCCCGAACACCTTCCCGTCGGCGAAGTCCTGCAGCGCCTGCCGACCTTCGGACAACGGCACGCGCGCGCTGACGGGTGGACGCATTCCCTCGGACACCAGCTTCTCCAGCCCGGCCTGCGTCTCGTAGAGGTAGTCCGAATGCGTCCGCAGGAACTCACCCCAGGCCACACCGATCAGCGAGGCGTTGCGCAGTAGCAGGCGGTTGACCTTGATGGTCGGTATCGCACCGGCCGCGAATCCGACCACCAGCAGTCGTCCTTCGGAGGCCAGCGTGCGTACCGCATCATCGAAGGGGGGACCGCCGATCGGGTCGACCACCATGTCGACACCCACGCCGCCGGTCGCCTCGCGCACCGCCTTGGCCCAGCCGTCCGCAAGCGGCAGGACGACATCGGCACCGACACTCTTGACGAATTCCGTTGCGGCCGTCCGGTTGACCACGGCGATGACCTTGGCGCCCATACCCTTGGCAATCTGGATCGCGGCGGTACCGATACCCCCCGCCGCGCCAAGCACCAGCACCGTCTCTCCCGCGCGCAGCTGCCCGCGGCGGGCATACGCGAAGTACATGGTGTGGTAGTTGGCGATCAGTGAGACGGCCTCGGCATCGTCAAGCTCCGGTGGCGTCGGCAGGATGTTGGAGGGGGCCACGGCCACGCGTTCGGCATATCCGCCGATGAAATTGAAGGCCATCACCCGGTCACCGGGGTTGAGCCCCGAACCCGCGGGAGCCGAACGCACCACTCCGGCGGTTTCGATTCCTGGGACGAAGGGCGGCTCCATTTTCAGCTGATATTCGCCCTTGGTCATCAGGTAGTCGGGGAAACAGACTCCCGCGGCCTTGACGTCGACAATGACGACGTTGTCACCGCGCGGCTCCTCCACATCGGTGTAGACCAGCCCTTCGGGACCCGATAGCGACTGTGCCTGTATCGCTTTCATGCGAGCGAGGGAGGGCCGGCCTTCACGGCATCCGACAGATCCGCGATCTGCGACCACTTCGCGGCAACCTCATCCACCGTCGGCGGTGCGTCGAAGTCCGCGCCGGCGTTCTCAAATAGCGCGACCCGCTGCACCTTTCCGCCGCCAACCACGAAAACCGAACCGTTGTCGGCGCTTTCCTCGGTGCACAGATATCCGACAACCGGGGCCACGAACGACGGCGGGAGCTTGTCCAGCACGGCCTCGGGGGCGATATCGGCCGTCATCCGGGTGGCCGCGATCGGCGCGATGGCGTTGGAGTGGATGTTGTACTTCGCACCCTCCAGCGCCAGGGTGTTGATGAGGCCGACCAGGCCGAGCTTGGCTGCGCTGTAGTTGGCCTGCCCGAAATTGCCGAACAGCCCGCTGGTCGAGGTGGCCACCACGATGCGGCCATAACCCTGGTCCCGGAAATGCGACCACGCCGCACGGGTGATGTTGTATCCGCCGTACAGGTGAACCTGTTGCACCGCATGCCAACTGTCGTAGGTCATCTTGTGGAACGTGCCGTCCCGCAGGATGCCGGCGTTGCTCACCACTCCGTGGATGGCCCCGAACTCGTCGATGGCGGTCTTGACGATGTTGGTGGCGCCTTCTTCGGTGGCGACGCTGTCATAGTTGGCGACTGCGCGGCCCCCGGCCGCCTTGATCTCGTCGACCACACTGTCGGCCATTGCCGAGCCGGCCCCGGATCCGTCACGGGCACCACCAAGGTCGTTGACGACGACCGAGGCGCCCTCACTGGCAAGGGTGAGCGCGTACTCGCGGCCCAATCCACCGCCGGCTCCGGTCACAACAATTACCCGGTCTTGCACTCCCGGCATGCGGCACTCCTATTCACTTGACACTTCATTGGGTTTGGTGAAACGAAAAGCCCTGCGCTAGCAGGGATTACATGAGCTTTTTCATCAGCTTCAGGTTCTTCTCCAGGTATGGCGGGTACGGCAGTTTGAGGTCCATCTTGGTGCTCTTGTACAGAGTCGACTTGAGGTGACTGAACTCGTCGAAACCGGCCTTGCCGTGGTAGGCGCCCATGCCGCTGGCACCGACACCACCGAAGGGCAGGTTCGGGATAACGGCGTGGTACAGCAGATGATTGATCACCGTGCCACCGGCAGGCACGTCATCGATGAATCGGTTGCCGATCCGCTTGGACTCCGTGAAGGCGTAGGCCGCCAAAGGCTTTGGCCGCGAGTTAATGAAATCGATGGCGTCGTCGAGGGAGTCGGCGGTCAGAACCGGCAGGATCGGACCGAAGATCTCGTTCTGCATGAGCGGCTCGTCCGCACTCGGATCCACCACGATCGTCGGCTCGATGGTGAGCGCCGAAGCATCGGAACCACCGCCGGTGGCGACCTCTCCTTCGGTCGCGGCCAGGTAACCCGTCAAGCGATCGAACTGGCGTTGGTTTACCACGCGCAGTCCCTTGTCTTCCTTGTCGGCCTGGAAATCTGCCCACGCGGCCGTGATCTTCTCGACCAGCTCATCGCGTACTGCCGGATCGACGAGGACGTAATCGGGAGCCAGACACACCTGACCGGAGTTGAGGCCCTTCATGTATCCGATGCGGCGGGCAGCCACCTCGATATTGGCGTCGGCGGCCACATAGACGGGCGACTTGCCACCCAACTCCAACGCGACGGGTGTCAGGTGCTGCGCGGCGCCTTCCAGGATGCGCTTGCCGATCTCGGTGCTACCGGTGAACATTGCCTTGTCGAAACCCTGAGCCAGCAGTTCCTGCGTCACCGAGCCGTCGCCCTCGACAACGGCCACTGCGTGCGGGTCGAGGTACTGCGGAATGAGTTTGGCCATCAACGCCGACGAGGCGGGCGCGACCTCCGAGGGCTTGATGGCCACCGTGTTGCCTGCCGCAAGCGCCCCGACCACCGGTCCGAGCGTGAGGTACAGCGGGAAGTTCCACGCACCGATCACCAGCACCGTGCCATACGGCTCCGCTACCGACCATGCCTTGGCCGGTTGCTGGGCCAGCGGAAGACCGCGCACCCGCTTGCGTCGCATCCAGCGGCGGAGGTTCTTGCGGGCATAGACGACCTCGACGACCGAACCGACAACGTCGGCGATCCAGGCCTCGGCCGAGGAGCGGCCTAGGTCCTCGTGCAGCGCGGTGGCAATCACGGCTTCGTTCTCGGTGAAGAGTCGCTCCAACCCGACTAGCTGCGCCTTGCGCCAGTGGTAGTCGCGGGTGCGGCCGGTCGCGAATGTCTCCCGCAACCCACTGACGATCCCCGGAATGCGCGAAGGTTCAGGCGCAGCGTGCTGGTCGGCGGGCGTAGAGATCTCGGTGGTCATATCCGTTCCTCTCGATGGCAGGCTCATCTTCGAGCGCATCTCCGCAGGTCGCGCGCGTGCACACGGACTAGCGATGGCAGCGTAGTGAGCTGTATCACCGATCGTAACCAACCGGTTGGGGCCTGAGAACCCCGCACCCCGGCGCCCTCCGTCGTCAGGCCTTGAGCTCGGCCTCGATCAGGGTGTTCCCTCGGACGTCCTCCTCGAAGTGGGCCGATCGGCCGGCATCGGCCATCTCCACCTCGGCAGGTATCGCCCGTACAGTCCACCCGCGCCCGGCAAGCCATTGCGGAACGTCAGTGCGGTTGTCGTCGTGATACATCAGCGACCCCACGTCGATCGTCTCTTCATCGATTCCCGCCAGCGTGCGCGCCCGGTCGAAATGCTCCCGCATCTTGCTGCGCACTTCTTGCCGCTTGGCGTTATCGGGGCCGACGGCTTCGACGGCAACTCGGCTGCCCGGTGCACTCTGATCCACGATCAGTTCGAAGAGCTGGTCCTGCGCCGCGGTCGGTAGATACATGAGCAGCCCCTCGGCCAGCCAAGCCGTCGGCGCGGACACATCGAATCCCTGCTCCTGCAGCGCCGTCGGCCAGTCCTGCCGAAGGTCGACTGGCACCTCGCGCCGAAGACAGGTGGGCTGCACATCGTGCTCGTCGAGCGTCTGACGTTTGTACTGCAGCACGAGTGGCTGATCGATCTCGTAGACCGTGGTGCCGGTCGGCCAGTCCAGACGATAGGCACGGGAATCCAGGCCGGCCGCCAGGATGACCACTTGAGTGATCCCCGCGTCGGCTGCCCGGCGGAAGAACGTATCGAAGAATCGAGTGCGTACCGCTTGGTAGTCCACGGCGTACCGCATGATGCGGTCGGCCTCGGGATCTACGCCGGCCAGCTGTTCCCGCAGATCGTCACGGGCGATCACAGACCATGAACCCACACCGGCACGATCCACCAGCAGTTGCGCAAAGGGATCGTTGATAAGCGGTGCGTCGCTTCGAGTTTCGGCGGCTCGAGCGGCGGCCACCATGACAGCGGTCGCACCCACACTGCTTGCGATATCCCAGCTGTCGTCGTCTGTGCGTGCGGTCCCGTCGGTCACCGAAGTTCACCCTGGATGAGCTGACCACGGAACGTGCCCGTGTCCACGTCCTCGGGCACTCGTCGCCCCAGCCGCGCCATCTCGTCATGTGCGTCGGTCTTGGTCACCGACCATCCGTGCGCCCCAAGCCATTCGGTGGCGTCGGCCCGACTCTCGTCCTCGTAGATGAGGTTTTCGATTTTGACGTCGATATCGACTGCGGTTCTGAAGGCGGCATGCACCTGCTCCCGACGCGCGACCTCTTCCTCGTTCTCTTCCAGAATCAGCTTCCCGTCGTACCCTTCCACCGCGATGCGGCTGCCCGGGGCGCTCAACTCACCGATGCTCGTGAAGAGGCGGTCCTGAGCATCGGCGGGCAGATACGGCAGGAGCCCCTCCGCCAGCCATGCGGTCGGTTGGGTGGTATCGAATCCGGCATCACGAAGCGCGGTCGGCCAGTCCTCGCGCAGATCGATACCGACCGTGCGGCGCTGTGCGGTCGGCTTATGGGCATCGAGAACGGCTGCCTTGAATTCCAGAACTTGCGGCTGATCGATCTCGTACACGGTGGTACAGGCCGGCCAGTCGAGCCGGTAGGCGCGGGAGTCCAGGCCGGTGGCCAGGATCACGATCTGCCGGACGCCCGCGGTGGTCGCGGCAAGGAAGTAGGCGTCGAAAAAGTGCGTGCGGGTGGCCTGGTAGTCGACCATCCGGCTGTAGATCTGGCCGACCTCAGCATCTGGCCAGTCGATATCGCCGGTGACGAGCTTGTCCCAACCGGTGGACTTACCCGTCGCATCGACGAAGACCCTGGCAAAGGGATCACGAATCAGGGCATCCGGCCGCAAAGTCTCCACCGCGCGAGCGGCAGCCACCCCAAGAGCGGTCGCCCCCACACTCGATGTGATGTCCCAGGTATCACCATCAGCCCGCACGGCAGCTCCTATCCACGGCAAACTAGACCCAATAGTGAGCAATGCTACAGATCTTGAGGAATGGCCGGCATTGTGTGGCGAGTCACATGGGCCCTGTTCGCGCGCTCTCGTCGCGCAGTTGATTATTTGCCCTTGACATAGCGCCCGCAACGCTGCCGGGATGTCAACCGTCAGGACACACCAGTACGATTGATGCAGTTCCTACACAAATCACGCATACGGTTCATGAGCGAATCCGTCCACTGACCTACCCTGGCAGAGTTCGCTAGCACTCGGCTCACTAAAATTCGAGCCATCAGATAGCTCAGAGAAGAGTTTCGAAAGGGGATAGCGCTTCCTATGACGAAGCCATCCACCGCCAACGGCGGCTTCCCAAGCATTGTCGTGACAGGCATGGCGATGACAACCTCTATCGCGCCGGATATCGAGGGCACCTGGAACGGGCTCCTCAACAGCGAAAGCGGCATCCGCGTCCTCGATGACGAGTTCGTCGCCCACTACAACCTGCCGGTGAAAATCGGTGGACACCTCAAGGTCCGTGACTTCGACAAGGACATGACGAAGATCGAGCATCGGCGTCTGTCCTACGTCCAGCGCCTCGCGGCCATCCTGGGACGCCAGGTCTGGGAGGATGCCGGAGCTCCCGACGTCGACCTCGAGCGGCTGACCGTTTCGGTCGGAACCGGCCTGGGCGGCGCCGAGAAGATGGTCGAGGCCTACGACGAGATGCGCACCAAGGGGGCCAAGGTCGTATCCCCCCTAGCCGTCCAAATGTTCATGCCCAACGGCCCAGCGGCGGTCATCGGACTGGAGCGCAAGGCACGCGGCGGCGTGATCACGCCCGTATCGGCCTGCGCCTCGGGTAACGAAGGCATCGCCCACGCGTGGCGCCAGATCGCTTACGGCGACGCCGACATTGCCATCTGCGGCGGTGTCGAGGCAGCCATCGAGGCCGTGCCGATCGCCGCATTCGCCAACATGCGCATCGTGATGTCGACCGACAACGACAACCCGCAGGGTGCGTCACGGCCGTTCGACAAGAACCGCACGGGATTCGTGTTCGGCGAGGGCGCGGCCCTCCTGGTCATCGAGACCGAGGAGCACGCCAAGGCGCGTGGAGCACGGATCTACGCTCGCCTGCTCGGTGCGGGTATCACCTCGGACGGGTACCACGTAGTGGCACCCCATCCCGATGGCATCGGTGCCGCCAGGGCGATGACCCGCGCGCTGGAAACAGCCGGGCTGGACGCCAAGGACATCGACCACATCAACGCACATGCCACCGCAACGAGCGTGGGCGACGTCGCCGAGGCCAACGCGATCCAGCGTGCCGGTCTACAGCACGCCGCGGTGTACGCACCCAAGGGTGCGCTCGGCCACTCGGTGGGCGCGGTCGGCGCGGTGGAGGCCATCATCACCATCAAGTCGCTGCAGGAGGGGATCATCCCTCCGACGCTCAACCTGGAAACGCTTGATCCCGAGATCGATCTCGATGTCGTCAGCAAGGAGCCCCGCAAGGGCGATTACAGGTACGCCGTGAACAACTCGTTCGGGTTCGGCGGCCACAATGTCGCCATCGCACTCGGCAAGTACTGATCTCGTTCTCTTCATCGACACGCCGTCTGGCGGCGGATTCGTCTCGCACGATTCCGCAGCTAGGCGGCGTGTTGGCGTTGGTGCAGAATCACAGCATGCCGAATCGCCGTACGAGCGCACGTATCGCGGTCACTCTTGTGGTGCTAGCTCTCACGGCCTGCACCAGCACGGTGAACGGTGAGGCGCGAATGGGCGCCAACGAGAGCAATGTGGACGAGTCCAAGGTCGATTGGCGCCCATGCCAAGACATTCCACAGTCAGCCATCCACATCGAACGACTCGACGCAAGTCCACCGAAAGCGAGCCAATCAGTGCGGCCCGAGCGCGAGGACTACTCCTGCGAATACGTCTCCCGTGATGGCCACCTACTCGCAGTCACCATCTCTACTCAGGACTGGGTCGATTGGCATTCGGAAGTATGGGGAGATCAAACGGTCACCCCAGAGATATTCAACAATCGGCTCGCCTACACCTGGCTTCCGAAAGACCCCCGCGGATACTCCTGTGCATTGATCGTCGCCATCGCCGGCGGCACGTATCGCCAGCAGTTGGTGATACCAGCTGGAGCACCCCCCGCCGAGGACAAGTGCATGGCCGTCAACATCGGACACCTCAACGCTTTCGCTCGTTACATTCCCGGTTAGAAATTCGCACCGATAGGGAACCAAACCGCTGGAGGCACCGTCCAACTCTGTAGTTGCAGCTCAGAGAGGAAGTACAGATGGCGCCACCGGATCCACAACCGACACCGCCATCTACCACGGTGACATTCTGCGCCGATACCGCAGCGATCCGCGCGTGCGCCCAGGAGTACGACACGCTCAGCCAAACCCGTAACAGGTTGATCGAATACATCAATCACTACGTGGAGCTTGATTTTGCCGATTCCCGGCTGTTCGGCGATGTCCGTGCGGCGGTGACCAAGGTGCACGACAAGATGGCAGACAACGGGGCCCGGATCAACGACCTGATCGCCGGTTCCGCCGAGGAACTGCGGCGCGCAGCCGAGATGTACGACCGCATGGACGACAACAACGAGGCGCGACTCGACGCCACCTACTCGACGAAGCCGAAGAACCTATGACCGGCAATCCACCGCTGGCCAAGCTCACCGAGCCCACCATCGAAGAACCGGAGAACATCCTCGATGACATCCTGCACATCCCCGACTATCTCAATGCCTCCAAGTGGCTGGAGACCGTGCTGACGACATTCCACTTGGACAATCCATTCAAGATTGTTGCAGCGGAGTTCACCGGGAACTGGGAAAAAGTGCAGCAAGCGGGTGGTGCCATCAAGAATGTCGCGGCGTACAACCGTGTATATGCGCAGAATCTGATCAGTGAGATTTCGCGCCTCACCCAATCAGGTCTGGTAACACCGCAGGGCGGCGGGAGCCGCTCTGGGACGCCACCTGGCGCCGTACCGTGGGTTGGCCACTCGGCTACCGCCGCCTCCGAATACTTTCGGGTGTTCGCGCGGCGCCTCGAGGACCAGGCAATAGCCATGGACAAGGTCGGCGACCATATCCTGGGCTTGGCACGTGAGGTCTACCGCTACGCGCATTTGATCGAGGGCTCTCTGCAGACCGCATTCGATGCCATCGTCGATCTGGGCCTTGCTGCCGTTGCGGCGATCGAATCCCTTGGAACCGGGACTCCGGTTATCGTGGCCGCCTACCTAATCAAACGCGCCAAAGATGCCATTGGGGGGGTACTCAATTTGGCGGCCGCAGTGCAGCAAGCGGTCGACTCGATCCTGGCACTGATCGACAGCGTGGCCGCCGAACAAGATTTCGAGCTAGTGCCACCAGCTCGCTCCCACTACGACCACGAGGGGATCAAGGATGAGATCGACGCTGTTCGCTAAGACACCTCAGACCCACCCAGATCTGCCGACAATTCGGCGTCGAGGCCTGGAAGTTCTTGCTCGGCACAGTGACTCGTCGAGTTTTCGGGAAGTTATCGACGACGTGATACACGGCCGAATCACCCTCCTTGAGGCCAGCATGCTGCCCGACTTCAACCAAACGATGACCGATCTGGTCACGAAAAACATTGAAAATCACCCACCGTCGACCACGCCCAATCAGGAGAAGGTCCCGCCGACGGCACACGCCGCACCGCAGGCGCAGGCTCCGGCACACCGCCAACCGGCACCAATGCTGCCTGCAGGCCACGACTCAGGCAACCACCCGCACAACGCTATATCCCTCGACCCTGATGGCCTATGGATGTCTGGACGCGGAAAGCGCGCGTGACTTACCGCGCGTCCGACGGCAAATTTTGCGAGGACGCCATCCGGCAGATCCGCCAACGAAGGCACGGCGGGCAGAACGGCTTCATCTCACACCACTAACTAGCGGAAGGCCGAGATCCCCGTGAGCGCCTGGCCGATCACGAGCGTATGCATTTCGCTGGTGCCCTCGTAGGTCAACACGGATTCCAGGTTGTTGGCATGCCGCATGACCGGATACTCGCCCGAAATACCATTGGCGCCAAGGATTGTGCGGGCCGTTCGAGCGATCTCGATGGCCTCACGCACGTTGTTGAGCTTGCCCAAACTAACCTGCGGGGTGGCGAGCGTACCGGCATCCTTACGGCGTCCAAGATGCAATGCCAGCAGTACCCCCTTGCCATACTCGAGGGCCATATTGGCCAGCTTCTCCTGGGTCAGCTGGAATCCCGCGATCGGACGATCGAACTGTTCCCTGGTTTGGGCGTAATCGAGTGCGGTACGCAGACATTCACGCGCCGCACCCATCGACCCGAAGATGATGCCGAAACGCGCCTCGTTGAGGCACGACAACGGCGCCTTGAGCCCGATCGCCGTGGGTAGCCGGTTCTTTTCCGGCACCCGTACGTCGCTGAGACTCAGTTCGGCAGTGACGGATGCGCGCAACGACATCTTGGAGCGGATGGTCTGAGCGTTGAATCCGGCCGAGTCGGTCGAGACCAGGAACCCACGAACTCCGTCGTCGGTTTGCGCCCAGATAACCGCCACATCGGCTATCGAGCCGTTGGTAATCCACGTCTTGGTTCCACTGAGAATCCAGTCAGCGCCGTCGCGTCGGGCGTAGGTGCGCATGCCACCGGGATCGGACCCGAAATCGGGTTCGGTCAGGCCGAAACAACCCAACTCCTCCCCCGTCGCCATCCGGGGCAGCCACTTCTTTTTCTGCTCGTCGCTGCCGTAGGCATAGATGGCGTACATGGCCAACGACCCCTGCACGCTGACCAGCGAACGGATTCCCGAGTCGCCCGCCTCCAACTCCATACACGCCAGTCCATACGCGAGAGAAGATGTTCCGGAGCACCCGTACCCCTGCAGGTGCATGCCGAGCACGCCGATCTTGCCCAGCTCTAATGCCAGCTTGCGTACAGGTAAATCACCGTGTTCGTACCATCGCTGAACGTTCGGCACCACCCGCGCCCGGACCAGGGCACGGACGCTGTCCCGGATCGCGCGCTCCTCATCGCTGAGCAGCGCGTCGATACCGAACAGCTCGTCGGGATCACTCACGTCGGCCATGTCGCCGACCATAGCCCGCCGACATCGAGTGTGAGCCCCAGTGCGAGAAATGCGCCGAGTGTGAGCGCCAATGCTCACACTCGGCACAGAGATTGCTTAGAAACTGAAGCGGTACAGCCGATCAAGCTGCCGATCGATGACTTGAACAGTTTCCGCGTCCAAGTGGCCGATAACGTCGCGTGAATTGAAAACGGCCTACCCTCGAAAGGATGTCCACCCCCGATCGGCCGCATCTGGTTCCCGGCCCGGACCACCCCATCGATATCGAGCCCTCCGGTAGGCGCGTCGTCGTCACCGCAAGCGATGTCACCATCGCCGACACCACCGAGGCCCTTCGGCTGCAGGAGGCGTCCTATCCGCCCGTGCACTACCTGCCGCCGGACGCGGTGAACTGGGACGTGCTGGAACGCACCGACAGCCACACCTACTGCCCGTTCAAGGGCGAGGCCTCCTACTACTCGGTGCGCACACCCGAAGGAACGATCGAGGACGCCGTCTGGACGTACGAGAACCCGTACCCGGCGGTCGCCCAGATCGCGCGTCATCTGGCGTTCTATCCGGACCGGGTCAACGTCACCGCAGGGTGAATGCACCCGTCTGGCGACCCCCTGGTTGCTGGCGTACGTTGTGCCCATGACGACGGTTCAACGACGAGCTTTCAACGACCAGGTGACGCGGTTCTGGGGTCGTGCCGCCAAGGCGTACGACTGGGCGCCGCTACAACAATGGGTGTATCGCCCCGCTCAGGACGAGATGATCGCACTGCTGCGCCTACATGGTTCGCAGCGAGTTGTCGACATCGCCTGTGGTACAGGAATTCTCGCATCGCGCATCCAGGATGAGCTCGCGCCCGAGCAGGTGTACGGGGTCGACATGTCCGAGGGGATGCTCGCCCAGGCCAAGGCACGATCACCACAGGTCAATTGGCGATTCGGCCCCGCCGAGCAGCTGCCGTTCGAGGACGGTGCTCTCGACGCGGTGATCTCCACCTCGGCGTTCCACTTCTTCGACCAGCCGGCGGCACTCGCGGAGTTCCATCGCGTCCTTGCCCCGGGCGGGTTCGCGGCCGTCACCACTTTCACTCCCGACCGAACCTCTCCTCTGCTACGACGCTTTCTCGGCGACCGGGTACCTGCGAGCATGCCGACCAAGACAGAGATGCGGCAGATGTTCGAGACTGCCGGTTTCGACATTGCGGTGCAGCGTCCGGTTCACCATCCCGTCACCATTCCGTTCGTGGAATTCGACCGCTTGACGGTGGGCGTCAAACGATGACGCGGTGGCTGCTACTGCGTGGCCTGAGCCGCGAGCAGCGCCACTGGGAACAATTTCCACGGGTATTCGCCGAATCACTTGGCGTCCAAGTCGAATGCCTGGACGCACCGGGATTCGGTACCGAGGCTCACCGAACCTCGCCCGCGACAATCTCCGCGATCACCGACGACATCCGGTCCCGCCTCGACCGCGGGAACGACGATTGGTCGCTGCTCTCGATATCTCTCGGCGGGATGATCGGACTCGACTGGTGTGCGCGCTATCCCGGAGATTTTGAGCGCGCCGTAATCATCAACTCGAGCACGGCGTCGACACCAGTGTGGAATCGGTTCCTCCCGTCCTCGATACCGAATCTGGTACTCGGCCGGTTCCGTGCCGACGAACCCCGTGAACGCGCGATCCTGGCGCAGACCGCCAACAACCCCGATCTGGACCTGGATGCGCTCGCCCAGCGCTGGGCGAGTTACCTGCAGACCCAGCGACCGTCGAGCGCGAGCATTGCCCGTCAGATCTCCGCGGCCATCACCTTCCGTATGCCCAGGCACATCGACACTCCCCTGCTGGTCCTGACCTCGACTCACGACCGGATCGTGAGCTCCTCCGCCTCGCGCACGATCGCCAACGCGTTCGGCGCCCCCCTGTCCGTGCACCTCACCGCAGGGCATGACATTCCCCTCGATGACGGGCCATGGATCGCCGATCAAGTGGCGCAGTGGATCAGCTAAATTCGTACGCTGTGCCACAACGTCTTTCGGCCTGGCGATTCGTCACCACCTTCGGCGTCGTCAGCATGCTCGCCGATATCGTCTACGAGGGTGCGCGCTCCGTCACCGGCCCGCTGCTGGCGTCGCTCGGAGCCACAGCCCTCGTCGTGGGAGTGGTGACCGGAATCGGCGAGGCCGCAGCGCTAGCCTTACGCCTGGTTTCCGGCCCCCTCACCGACCGCACTCGCTTGTTCTGGGCGTGGACCATCGCCGGTTACGCGGTCACGGTGGTCGCGGTGCCATTCCTGGGGGTGTCCAGCGTGCTGTGGGTGGCCTCGGCGTTGGTGATCGCCGAACGCGTGGGCAAGGCGGTACGCAGTCCCGCCAAGGACACCCTGCTGTCCCACGCCACCTCAGTCACCGGTCGCGGCAAGGGTTTCGCGGTACACGAGGCCATGGACCAGGTCGGCGCAATCACCGGCCCACTCGTGGTTGCCGGCATGCTCACCGTTACCCATGGGAACTATCTACCGACATTCTCCGTGCTGGCGATTCCGGGTATCGCAGCACTCGCCCTGCTGTTCTGGCTGCGTAGACGGGTACCCCATCCCGAGCGATACGAAGCCGCCGGGGATATGCGCGCCGGACCGGCCGCACACCAAAAACTCGCGCTCCCGGTGAGGTTTTGGCTGTATGCGGGATTCTCCGGAATCACAGTGTCCGGATTCGCCACCTTTGGCGTGCTGTCATTCCACATGGTTCGCCACGGCGTGCTCACGCCCGCCGCAGTGCCGTTGGTGTACGCCGTCGCCATGGCTGCCGCCGCCGTGGCCGCCCTCGTCTCCGGCTGGACATACGACCGGATCGGACCCAAAACCCTTGTGGCCCTCCCCATAGTGGGCGCTATCGTGCCAATGCTGGCCTTCATGGATTCGTTGACAGGCGTGGTGCTCGGCGCGCTGCTATGGGGCGTCGCCATCGGCATTCAGGAATCCACGCTGCGCGCAGTGGTCGCCGACCTCGTACCGCCGGCGCGACGGGCCACGGCCTACGGTATCTATGCCGCCGTGCTGGGCGTGGCCACTGCGATCGGTGGAGCCCTGACGGGTTATCTGTACGAAGTCTCGATCCCCATGCTCATCGCGGTGGTCGGCGTGATCCAGCTTGTCGCACTGATTGCCGCCGCGCCAACCGTGCTGCGGCACACCGATCAGGTGTAAGGCAGGCGGCTGCTGGCGTCCTCGTCGACGTGGACACTGCGGCCAATGTAGGGGAAAGCTCGCTGCGAGCATGATTCGCGCACGCACACCTTGCACCCGGGTCCGATAGGTACGGCAGTCGACGGATCGTCAATCGCGATTCCCGTGGAATACACCAGACGATGCGCATGGGCGATATCGCATCCCAGACCGATCGCGAATGACTTCGGCGTGCTGAGAAACCCGCCCGTAGCGGTTGACGTCGTCCTGGCGATCCAGAAGTACAGGCGACCGTCTGGCATCTCGGCGACCTGCGTCACGAACTGACCGGGCTGCGAAAAGGCGTTGTGAATCACCCACAGCGGGCAGTTTCCCCCAACCCGCGAGAAGTGAAATGCCGTGGCTGACTGTCTCTTCGAGATGTTTCCGGCTTGATCGGTGCGGACCAGGATGAAAGGTACTCCGCGGCTCGACGGTCTCTGCAGTGTGGACAGCCGGTGGCACACCGTCTCGAACCCCACTTCGTAGCGGCGGGCCAGCAGGTCGATGTCATAGCGCACCGCCTCGGCCTCGTGATGGAACTGTCTGTACGGCAACAGGAAAGCGCCGGCGAAGTAGTTGGCCAGTCCGATGCGGGCGACGCCGATGGCCTCCGGGCTGAGTTGCTCAGCGCTGGACAGGATCGCCGCCATAGCCTCTGTCTGCGTCAGCAGTGCAAGCTGGGTGGCCATTTGGAAGGCGCGCTGACCGGGCGTGAGCCAGTGCGCGATGCGCAGCACCCCGGTCTCCTGGTCGAAGCGGCGTTTCGCCGAGTCCGACAGTGACCCAGCCTTATCCACAGTGACGGTGATGCCGTGGTCCTGCTTGAGCACCGCCGCCAGCTGTACATCGAGCCCACCGATGTGCAGCCCGTAATGCTCGAACAACTCCTCGGCGGCGGTGTCGAGCTCCCCCAGATAGTTCTTGTGGTCGTAGAAGAGGTCGCGGACTTCCTCGAATGGCATGGGACGCATCGGTTCTCGTATCGAGTCGCCGATCGTCGCTGCGTTCTCGGTGGCGCGGTAGCTCTCCAGCTCCGCGGTAACGTCCCGGAGCCTGCGGTGCATGCCCACCAATGTCTGTCCGACCGAGGGCATCCGGGCGACAAGCTCTTCGAGTTGCAGATCACTGATCTCGCCCACCGCCGCTTCGGTGAAGATCTCGCCGAGGTCCGCGACGAGTCGGGCGTCGGAGTCCGGAGAGAAATAGTGCGGCGACAAGTCGAACCGTTCGGTGAGCCGCAGCAGTACCGCCACCGTCACCGGACGTGCGTCGTTCTCCAGCTGATTCACATAGCTGGTCGATAGGTCCAGAACACGCGCGAGCGCCGCTTGCGTCAGGCCACGCTCCTCGCGCAACCTCCGCAACCGCGCTCCGGCGAACGGTCTGGACATGAGGCAAGAATAGCCCCCTACATCTTCGCAATGTTTGCAAGATACGCGAACTAAGGATACAGAAATACACATTTACATGGTCTTTTGATCTCTCGACTGCATGCGTAACGTGCGGATCATGCAGGTTCACTCCGTACACACACGCCGCAGCGCCGATGACTTCCCCCGCGACCAACACCTCGCCTGGAAGATCGCCGAAGTCGCTTCAGACCCCGTCGCCGTTCCCGCCGATACCGAGGCGATGGTCGTCAACCGGGTCATCGACAATGCCGCGGTCAGCGCCGCCTCGGTCATCCGCCGTCCTGTGACGGTCGCGCGCCGCCAAGCGCAGGCGCACGCGGTGTCTTCCGGTGGGCGTGGCGCGAACGTCTTCGGTGTCAGTGGCGGCTACTCGGCCGAGTGGGCTGCCTGGGCCAATGGCGTTGCCGTACGCGAGTTGGACTTCCACGACACCTTCCTGGCCGCCGACTACTCCCACCCAGGCGACAACATTCCTCCGTTGGTGGCCGTGGCCCAGCAGCTCGGGATCGGCGGCAATGACCTTGTTCGCGGTCTGGCCACCGCCTACGAAACCCAGATCAACCTTACCCGCGGAATCTGCCTGCACGAGCACAAGATTGACCACGTCGCACACCTCGGCCCCTCCGTGGCCGCCGGCCTCGGCACCATGCTGAAGCTCGATACCGAGACGATCTATCAGGCCATCGGCCAGGCCCTGCATCTGACCACCGCGACCCGCCAGTCACGTAAGGGACTCATCTCCAGCTGGAAGGCCTATGCCCCGGCGTGGGCCGGCAAGGTCGCCATCGAGGCCGTCGATCGCGCCATGCGTGGCGAGGGCGCACCGTCCCCGATCTGGGAGGGTGAGGACGGCGTGATCGCGTGGATGCTGGGCGGGCCCGAGAAGGTCTACGAGGTTCCGCTGCCCGGTCCCGGCGAGGAAAAGCGCGCGATCCTGGACAGCTACACCAAGGAACATTCGGCCGAGTACCAGAGCCAGGCACCCATTGACCTGGCTCGCAGGATGCGCGACCGGATCGGCGATTTGGAGCAGATCGCGACGATCGTGCTGCACACCAGCCACCACACGCATGTGGTGATCGGCACCGGTTCCAACGATCCGCAGAAGTTCGATCCCGATGCTTCCCGCGAGACGCTCGACCACTCGGTCATGTACATCTTCGCGGTCGCGCTGGAGGACGGCACCTGGCATCACGAGCGGTCCTATGCGCCGGAACGCGCGCACCGCCCCGAGACCATCGACCTATGGCGCAAGATCAGCACCGTCGAGGATCCGGAGTGGACCCGGCGCTATCACTCGGCCAATCCGGAAGAGAAGGCATTCGGCTGCAAGGCCGTCGTGACGCTCAAGAACGGTGAGGTGATCACCGACGAGCTCGCAATCGCCGATGCGCACCCGCTCGGGGCGCGGCCGTTCGCCCGGGAGAACTACGTCAACAAGTTCACGGTGTTGTCCGACGGTGTTATCGAGCAGCACGAGCAGGAGCGATTCCTTTCCGTGGCACAGGGATTGACCGATCTGAAGGCCGGATCGCTCGGTGCACTCAACCCACTCGTGGACGCCGTGGTTCTGGACAAGGCACCGACAACACCCGAGGGGATCTTTAAGTGACCTCACTTCTTGCCTCTGCCACGGACGCGGCAACCAAGCGTGCCGCGTTCCGGGCGGGCTTGTCCTCCGGCGAGCTACTTCGATTCCCCGGCGCATTCTCGCCGTTGGTGGCCAAGCTGATTCAGGAAATCGGCTTCGAAGGTGTGTATGTGTCGGGGGCCGTGTTGTCGGCCGATCTGGCACTGCCCGATATCGGATTGACGACACTCACCGAGGTGTCCACACGTGGGCGGCAGATCGCCTCGGTCACCGATCTGCCGACGCTGATCGACGCGGACACGGGCTTCGGTGAGCCGATGAGTGCCGCCCGCACGGTCACCGTGCTCGAAGATGCCGGACTATCCGGCTGCCACTTCGAGGATCAGGTAAATCCCAAGCGGTGTGGGCATCTCGACGGCAAGGCAGTCGTGGAAACCCCCGAGATGGTCCGTCGGCTGCACGCAGCGGTTTCGGCCCGTCGCGACCCCAATTTCGTGATCTGCGCCCGCACCGATGCCGCGGGTATCGAGGGGTTGCCCGCGGCAATAGAGCGCGCCAAGGCGTACGCCGATGCGGGCGCGGATCTCATCTTCACCGAGGCACTCAGCGATATCGGTCAGTTCGAGACGTTCAGGGCCGCGGTCGATGTTCCACTGCTCGCCAACATGACCGAGTTCGGAAAGTCCGAACTGGTGACCGCCGAGCAGCTCCGTGAGGTCGGCTACAACGTCGTCATCTACCCCGTCACCACTCTGCGGCTGGCGATGTTCGCGGTTGAGCAGGGGCTACGTGAAATCGATTCGGCGGGAACACAGTCGGGCCTGCTGAGCCAGATGCAGCAGCGCAGCCGCTTGTATGAGCTGCTCCGTTACTCCGAATACAACCAATTCGACACCGAGATCTTCAATTTCAGCCTCAATGGAGGAGCCCGATGACTACCGCGACCCCAACCATCCACAAGGGACTTGCCGGTGTCGTGGTGGACACCACCGCCATCTCCAAGGTCGTCCCCGAGACCAACTCGCTGACATACCGGGGTTATCCGGTACAGGAGCTGGCAGCCAACTGCAGTTTCGAGCAGGTCGCCTACCTGCTCTGGCACGGAGAGCTGCCGAACGAGGGCGAGCTTGCGCTGTTCAACCAGCGTGAACGCGCGCAACGCCGCATGGACCGCTCGCTGATGGCGCTGCTCGCCAAGTTGCCCGAGACCTGCCACCCAATGGACGTGGTGCGCACCGCCATCAGTGTCCTGGGTGCCGAAGACCCTTCCGAGGACGACAGCTCTCCGGATGCCAACTACGCCAAATCACTTCGCATGTTCGCGGTGCTGCCGACAATCGTCGCGGCCGACATGCGCCGGCGTCGCGGGCTGGACCCGATTCAGCCGCACAGCCACCTGGGCTACTCGGCCAACTTCTTGCGGATGTGCTTCGGCGAGGTGCCGGACCCGGTGATTGTCACGGCGTTCGAACAGTCCATGATCCTCTACGCCGAGCACAGCTTCAACGCATCGACGTTCGCCGCACGAGTAGTCACCTCAACGCAGTCGGATATCTACAGTGCAGTCACCGCCGCCATCGGCGCACTGAAGGGCTCCCTGCACGGTGGCGCCAACGAAGCCGTAATGCACGACATGATCGAGATCGGCGATGCCGCCAAGGCTGCGGAGTGGCTGCAGGGCAAGCGCTCTCGTAAGGAGAAGATCATGGGCTTCGGTCACCGGGTCTACAAGAACGGCGACTCCCGGGTACCGACGATGCGTGCTGCGCTCGGGGATGTTGCGCGAGTCCGTGATGGTCGCAAGTGGCTGGAGATCTACAAGGTGCTGGAGGCCGAGATGGGCGCGGCCACTGGTATCAAGCCCAACCTAGACTTCCCGACCGGGCCGGCCTACTACCTCATGGGCTTCGATATCCCCAGTTTCACACCAATTTTCGTGATGAGCCGCATCACAGGATGGACAGCTCACATCATGGAGCAGTCTGCGGCGAATGCACTGATCCGGCCGCTAAGCGAGTATTCCGGGAAGCCGCAGCGGTCGCTGGCTTCCTGAGTTTGATTGCGAGTGTGCGGTTTACGTCGAAATCTCACCGATTCTCAACGTAAACCGCACGCTCGGTTATTCGGGCCGGGACAGCAGTCCGCCTACCCACCAATCCGCCGGCTCTTCTCGCCGATACGCCCGCTGGCGCAGTAGCCCCTCCATCTCGAACCCGACGGCTTCGGCCACGGCCCGTGAGCCGTGGTTGCCAACGATGGCCCACCACTCGATGCGATGTATCGCCAACGCGTCGAATCCCCACTGGCACAACCGCCGAATCGCCTCAGCGGTGTGCCCCTTGCGGCGATGCTGCGCTGCAGACCAATATCCGACCTCTACCACGCCAGGCGAGATCGTCTTGAGCGCACACGTGCCAGCGAGCTCGCCTGTCCCTCCGAGGAAGAACCCGAAGCCATATCGGGAACCATCAACCCATTCTTGCGCCGACTTGGCGATGAAACTCCGGGCATCCTCAGGTGTATACGGCACAGGCAGCGGGAGGTAGTGCGTAATCTCTGGGTCGTTGCATGCCTCCACCACCGCGACCTCGTCGACGGCGGTGACAAGGCGCAGCACCAACCGGTCCGTCTGCAACTCAACGGGTTCCATGCGACCAGTCTCGATCACGAGTTCGAACCTGGTCAACGGAATTCCAAGCGGCCGTGCCGCTTCTACGGCGCTTAGGGCGCTGGCGCCCAGTACTCGAGCATCTCGGCGAATGTCTCGAAGGCGGGCCGGGCCAGACCGTACGGCGCCTCGAAGTGAATACTCAACGGGAAGCCCAGGTCTGCGACCCCGTCGATGACGCGTTTGTAGAGATCGACAAGCTGTGGCCGTCTGGCCTCGGGCTCAAGGCCGGCCAGCAACTTAACGAAGGCCTGTTCGCGCGCGACGGCCTCGTTACCGGGGTCCTGGATGAGCCAGTCGATGAGCCCCATTTTGGTCTCCAACTTCGCGACGAAACCAAAGGAGAGCAGGACCTCCGGGCGATGGTCGGTCGTCCGCGCGAACTCTCGGAGGAAATCAACCACAGCATCGGAGTACAGCAGTTGGGTCATGGCGAAGGTGGCGCCCTTGTCGCATTTGAACGAGAAGCGGCCCTGTTCCCCGGCGCGGGTGGGAATCAGAATCACTCCCCGGTTCTCGATGATGTCGTCGAACTTCGACAACGCATCGGTGGGTGGAATACCCGATCCTTCGCCGTCGCTCATGGTGCGCGGCACACCAACGAAGATCACCCCGTCGATCCCGGCCCCGGTGAGGTCGACCAGCCGGTTCCGCAACGACGTCTCGTCCGAGAAGGACGTGACCTGCGTACACAGCCCACGCATTTCCGGAAGTTCAGACCGGATGATCGACCAATAGTCGACGACATCCAGTTTGGGCTTCATCTCTAGGGGGCGATCGGCGTCCTCCACGATCATCGAGGGGATCATGACGTGGTCGATGCGTCCCTCAATACCGAACTCCGCCGAGAACCGCGACAGCTTCTGTAATTCCTCCGACGCCTTGTCAAGACCGCCATCGACGTTGGGAGGTACCAGCTCCAACGCAATCGTATTCATCGCCACCAGGTACCTCCGATTTGATAAACAACGCAATCGCTAATGTTTTATACACCAATCAATCTCGCACACGAGCGGTCCCCCGCGAGGGACGCTTGCCGGGGACCGCTCGTAGCAATGAGACCTAGACGCCCGTCCGCGCCTCGGCAGCAGCGGCCACCAGGTTGGCCAGCGAGGCAGTCACCTCGTCAACCTTCCGAGTCTTCAAACCGCAGTCCGGGTTGACCCAAAGGCGCTGTGCGGGAACCGCCTTCAGCGCCTCACGAAGCGAGGACGCCATCTCCTCGGCGGAGGGCACGCGCGGCGAGTGGATGTCGTAGACACCCGGCCCGACGCTGTTGGAGAACCCGATTGCATTGAGGTCGTCGAGCACCTCCATATGCGAACGTGCCGCCTCGATCGAGGTGACATCGGCATCCAGATCCGCGATCGCACCGATCACCTCGCCGAACTCCGAGTAGCACAAGTGCGTGTGGATCTGCGTCGCGTCGGATACGCCCGAGGTGGACAGACGGAACGCGCCCACCGCCCAGTCCAGGTAGGCCTGCTTGTCGCCATCGCGTAGCGGCAGCAGCTCGCGCAGAGCGGGCTCGTCCACCTGGATGATGGCGATACCGGCGTTCTGCAGATCCACGGTCTCGTCGCGGATCGCCAACGCAATCTGATTGGCGGTGTCGGCGAGCGGCTGATCGTCGCGCACGAACGACCAGGCGAGGATAGTCACCGGGCCGGTCAGCATGCCCTTGACGTACTTGGCGGTCAGCGACTGCGCATAAGTGGCCCAGTCGACCGTCATGGGCTGCTGGCGGGTGACATCACCGAAGAGGATCGGCGGACGCACGCAGCGGCTCCCGTACGACTGCACCCAGCCGTTCTGGGTCGCGAAGAAGCCGTCCAGCTGCTCGGCGAAGTACTGCACCATGTCATTGCGTTCGGGCTCGCCGTGCACCAGCACGTCCAGGCCGAGCCCTTCTTGCAGTCGAATGACCGACTCGACCTCGGCCTTCATCCGATTGGTGTACTCGGCATCGTCGATCTCACCGGCGACCAGCGCCGCGCGAGCCTTACGGATCTCGACGGTCTGCGGGAACGATCCGATGGTCGTGGTCGGGAGTTCCGGCAGCTTCAGCCGCTCATCCTGGCTGCGGCGACGCTCGGCGGCGTCACCCCGCGAGACTCCGGCGGCAAGGATCGAATCCAGCCGCGCCCGGATTTGTCCGTTGTTGAGGCGCGGGTCGGTCTTGCGCGACTCGACTGCCGTATTCGACGCCGCGATCTCGGTGGCGACGGCCTCGCGGCCTTCGCTCAGCGCACGCGCCAGCACAACAACTTCCCGAACCTTCTCGTCGGCGAAGGCCAGCCAGCTACGCAGCCGGTCATCGAGTTCGGTCTCCGGCTCCAGCGAGTACGGCACGTGCAGCGTCGACGAGGACGTCGAGACGGCAACGGCTCCAGCGCTTCCCAGCAGGGTCGCCAGTGTGCCCAGCGCCGACTCCAAATCGGTGCGCCAGATGTTGCGGCCATCCACGATGCCCGCGACGACAGTCTTGTTGGCGAGTCCCGGCACGGACACCACACTTGCAGGGTTGCCGTACACCAGATCGACACCGATCGCCTCGATGGGCGTCCGTGCCAGCGCCGGGAGGGCAGCACCGATGTCCCCGAAGTAGCTCGCGACGAAGATCGCGGGGCGGTCGGCAACGGTACCGAGACGGCCGTACACCCGCTCGGCCAGCTCCGGGCCATTCGGCAGGATGTCGGTGGCGAGCACCGGCTCATCGATCTGGACCCAGCCAACCCCGGCCTCGGCAAGCTGCACCAGCAGCTGCTCGTACAGCGAAACCACTTCGTCCAGGCGCTCGATCGGCGCGCCGGCACCGTCGACAGACTTGCTCAACGCAAGGAACGTGATGGGACCAACGACCACCGGTCGAGCCGGAATATCCAGGGCTGCAGCCTCTTTCAGCTCGCCGAATAGCTTGGTCGGGTTCAGCTCGAAGCGGGTGTCGGGCCCGATCTCGGGCACCAGGTAGTGGTAGTTGGTGTCGAACCACTTGGTCATTTCCAGCGGCGTGACATCCGCATTACCGCGGGCCGCGGCGAAGTAGCGGTCCAGGTCGTCGGCGATACCCGCGACCCGAGGCGGCAGTGCGCCGAGCAAGACCGAGGTGTCAAGAACCTGGTCGTAGTAGGAGAACGTGTTCACCGGCACGGAGTCGAGACCGGCAGCGGCCAGGGCCGTCCAGTTGTCGCGCCGCAGCCCGGCGGCGACATTCTCGAGCTCCTCGCGGCTGACGCGTCCGGCCCAGTAGCTTTCGGTAGCCCGTTTGAGCTCGCGGCGCGGCCCAATGCGCGCCGAACCGAGCGTGGTTGCCTTGAATGGTTGTGCAGTCATGAAATCGTCCTTCATCAACAGCGGGGTGGCCACCGCCAGGGGACGAAAAACCGAAGACGGCCCCACCGCAACAGATACCTGTTCGGTGAAACCGATTCGGTCATACGCCCATTCCGCGAAGCGATGATCCGCCGGGTGCGGCGCACCCGGCACGGCTGGCAGGTCTTCGGACTTACAGGCGTTACCCGGGCTCAGGTTTTCCTACGGGCCGTCGCTTCCCAGGTGCGTACCCAGTGCATGTGACGGCGATCGTTCCTGCATACCGCTGCGGGACAGCCCCGGATTCTCACCGGGTTCCCTCTCGTGACAGACCCGAGGGCCTACCACTCGATGCTGGCGTCGGCCGAAACCGCCACCAGCAGACCAGCTGCTTCTTCATCATATGCACGCTGGCCGATGCAGTGATAGCGACTCTGTCTGTCACCCTCGGTCACGGGGCCGCGTCAGGAGCGGGGGCGACGATACGGGTGGCGGCCTCGACAGCGGCCGCGCGGTGGCGTGCGATGAGGGCAGGATCGTCGGTGAGAGCGTCCGGGTGGGGCGAGTGCGCCCAGGCCAGCCCAATCCCGAACAGTAGAACGAGCAGGTCGACGGGCTGCCACCTGCGATCGACCCGACCACCTACTTGGGCGGCCTCGATCGCGGCGACAGCGTGCCCGAAGATTGGTTGGTCGTCCTCGGCTCGAGGTTCGTCAAGGGCGAACCCTTCCAGCTGCGCCCAGGTGACCATGCGAAGGTGCTCTGGTTGTGCCCGGGCCAGATCGTAAATGTCGCCGACGAAGTCGGCCACATGCTCGGGATGCACGGTGACGGCACGGAAGAACCTGGCGAAGTCGTCGGCCACTACCTCGCGATAGAGCGTCTCCTTGTCGGTGAAGTGCGCGTAGAGGCGTTCCTTGCTCGCCTGGGCGGTCCGGGCGATGCGGTCGATGCGCGCCCCGGCCAGTCCGTACCGGGCGAACTCGGCGCGCGCGGCCGCCAGGATCTCATTGCGCAACTCCGTAGTGGTTCTCACAGGAAGATCATAACAAACGAACTGGTTCGTTCGGTACGGTGTGTGTATCAGCGACGACGACACGCAAGGAGTTCGTGATGAGTGAACTAGGCACGGTAGACCCGTCGATTGCGGCGATGCCGCGAGGAGGCCCGACCGCCTCATGGCTGGATCGGCGGCTGCAGACCGACGAGTTGGAATTCACTGACCGCTACGACATCCCTGACGAGATCAAGCAAAGCGTGGTCTCCGCACTGGATCGGATGGGCAGCCGCTTCGGGTTGCACGAGAAGAACGCCCGCGCCGCACTGAGCGTGGTGGCCGACATCGCCAACCCGCGCATCCTCGAACTTGGCGCCGGGCACGGCAAGCTGTCGGCCAAGCTCGTGGAGCTGCATCCCAGCGCAACGGTGACTGTCAGCGACCTGGACCCGACCTCGGTCGCCAACATCGCTGCCAGCGACCTGGGCGCCCAGCCGCGGGTACGCACCCAGGTGATCGATGCCACCGCGATCGAGGCCGACGACAAAAGCTACGACCTGGTGGTGTTCGCCGCGTCGTTTCACCACCTGCCGCCGGCCACCGCGATGCGCGCAATCGCCGAAGGGACCCGCGTCGGCGACCGCTTCCTGGTCATCGACCTGAAACGTCAATCCCTCCTGGGACTCGTTTTCACGCAGCTGATTGTCGCGCCGATAGCGAAGGTCGCAGTGAAGGTGCGCGCGCCATTCGGCGGAATTCTGCACGACGGGTATATCAGCGCGTTACGGGCCTACAGCCGTTCGGCATTCATCGCGCTGGGCGAAGCGGCCGACCCGCAGATGCGCATCCAATTCCCACCGACGTCGACCACCCGGTTCGGCCCCAACGGAGCTACCTACTTGTTCACCCGATCGAACACCACACTCATATCCCGTAATCACCTCAAGCCTAAGGATTCTCGCCGCTCATGACCACTCCAGTGAATATCGATGTCATCATGAATCAACCCGAGCGGGTCCGCGCTTGGCGCCGTGTTGTGGAGGGTGTCGCAGACGGCGTCGCACCGCTGGTCGATCTGTATAACCCCTATGTCGATGGGCTGGACAATGTCCCGCCCGATGGCCGATTCCTGTTGGTGGGCAACCACACTCAGACGAGCCCCGAAGCGTTTTTGGTTCCGTACGTCGTGCGACGCGCGATCGGTATGCGGGTGCGGCCGCTGACCGATCGACGGATGGGCGCGATGATGCCCAGTCCCGTCGCCGACATGTTTGCCGGCTGTGGAGCCGTTGTCGGGGCGCCGGAGACCGCGCGTGAACTGATGCGCCACAACGAACCCATACTGGTGTTCCCCGGCGGTGGGCGTGAGATTCCCAAATTCAAGGGCGAGGAATACACGCTGCGCTGGGAGGGCCGTGCAGGATTCGCTCGCCTGGCAGTAGAGCACGGCTATCCAATCGTGCCTGTCGGGCTCGTCGGCGGCGACGACGTGTATCGCAGCGTGAGTACGCGCGAGGGTCGGTGGGGACGGTTGAGTCAGGGCCTCACCGAAAGACTGTCAGGCAGCTCGGACATGGCGATGCCGCTCGTACGTGGGATCGGTCCCACGCTGATTCCCCGGCCACAGCGTATGTATCTGAAATTCGGCACCCCAATCGTCACCACCAAACCCGCAGGGGTCACGGAAGAGAAGTGGGTGGGCACCGTCAAACAAAGTACCCAAAATGCACTCGAGCAGTCGCTGGCCGACCTCCTAAAGGTTCGCAGCGACGATCCCTACCGCGGTATGGACCCGCGAGCTTGGCGCAGTGCTATCCGATCGCGGGCTGAGGACTGAGGACCGTCGCGTACTTCTGGCGCAGGGCCTTCTTGTCCAACTTGCCCAGCGCGGTCAACGGGAGCGACTCGGCGACGATCACGTGTTTGGGTGACTGCACCGAGCCCTTGCGGTCCTTCACCGCCGCCTGGATCTCCGAGATCATCTGAGCCACCGCGGCGTCATCGGATGACGCATCGCCGCGCAACACGACGATGGCGGTCACCGCTTCACCCCACTTCTCGTCGGGAACTCCGATGACGCCGACCTGTGCGACCGATGGATGTTCGGCGACAACGTCTTCGACCTCGCGGGGGAACACGTTGAAGCCGCCGGTGACGATCATGTCCTTGGTGCGATCGACGATGAACCAGAAGCCGTCCTCGTCCTCGCGCGCGATATCGCCGGTGCGCAGCCAGCCATTCTTGAAGGTGTCGGCGGTTTGCTCGGGCAGGTCCCAATAACCGCCCGCCACCAGCGGCCCCGCCACGCAGATCTCACCCGGCTCACCCTGCTTGACCGGCTTATCGTTCTCGTCCAATAGCGCGGTCCGCAGGAATGCCGAAGGCCGGCCGCAGCTGGAGAGCCGCTTGGCGTCGTGATCGCCCTTGGCCAGGTAGCTGATCACCATGGGCGCCTCGGACTGCCCGAAGTACTGCGCAAAGATCGGCCCGAATCGTTCGATGGCTTCCGCCAGCCGTACCGGGTTGATGGCCGAGGCACCGTAGTAAACGGTCTGCAAGGAGGACAAGTCGCGGGTGTGCGAGTCCGGATGGTCCATGAGCGCGTAGATCATCGACGGCACCAGCATGGTGGCGGTGATCTTGTGCTCCTCGATCGCCTGCAGCACGGCGCCGGCGTCGAACTTCGGCAGCACCACCATGGAGCCGCCCTTCATCAGAGTCGGCATGAAGAACGCGGCCCCGGCATGCGAAAGTGGGGTGCACATAAGGAATTTGGGACGTTCCGGCCATTCCCACTCCGCCAGCTGGATCTGCGTCATGGTCAGGATGGACTGCGCGGTTCCGATGACGCCCTTGGGTTTACCCGTTGTCCCACCCGTGTAGGTGAGGCCGTTGATGTGGTCGGGCGACAGGTTGATCGGTGCTAGCGGCCGCGCCTCAAAGCCATTGGCGGCCGCGACAAGGTCATGACCTATTTCAGTGAGTTCCGGTGGCACCGGCCCGAGAGTCAACACGCGGGTCAGCGTCGGCACCTTCTCCACGAGTGCCGCCGCGCGCTCCACGAACTGCGGCGTCGGGTCGATGACGAGTGTGGTGATCTTGGCGTCGGCCAGGACGTAAGCATGATCGTCGAGCGACCCGAGCGGGTGCAGCGCCGTGCGGCGGGTACCGAGCAGCTGCCCTGCCCCGATCACCAGCAGCACCTCGGGGCGGTTGAGCGCCAGCATGCCCTGACCGTCGGTCGTGTCGGGCACCAGTGCGGTGAAGGCCTGGATGTACTTGCTGATCTCATCGGCCATCTGCGCACCAGTGAGGGTGATGTCTCCGAGTACCAACGCGGGCGCGTTCGCGTTCTGCTTGAGCGCGGAAACCAGTAGGTGCCCGGAGTTGATCGACCCGTGCAGTGGGTCAAATGGATCAGGCATCGCACTCCTCAGTTGGATAGTGGCCGATCAGCCGCTCCGCTCGACGGTAGAACATGTTCTAGTTTTGGGCAAGGACCGGCCCTTACGCTCGCCGAGACCAAGGTTGTAGCGGTTTCGTCTTCCACAAATTCGCCACAACCTCGGTCTCGACGACTGGGGCGTTCGTACGGATAAGCGTCAGGCGGCAGTGAATCCCTTGGCCCGCTGTAGATCCCTCGGGCCCCACAGCGCCGACGGAACCTCCGCCTTGACCAAGGGCACAACCTCTTCGGCGAATCGGCGCAAGGTGTCCTTCTGTTCCTCGAAGTCGGCTTCGGGACTCAGCGAAATGGACTGGAACTCGTGGCCGAACGCCTCGTGCCACTCAAGGATCTTCTCGGCGACGCGTTCGGGCGACCCGGCCAGGACAGGTCCGCGTGCGGCCGCATCCTCGATGGACTCGAAGGACGGGAACTTGCCGACGGCCTTGGGATGATCCTTGAGCTTGGCCATCTGCGTGAGCCGTGCCTCGTAAATGGGCCGGTACTGCGCGACGGCCTGCTCGGTCGTATCCGCCAAGTACAGCCCACCTGATCCTGCGCCAACATGCAGCTGTGCCGGATCGTGTCCGTGCTCCGCATACAGCTCGCGGTACCTGTCGATAAGCACCTTGTAGTTTTCCTTCGGCTGCAAGGCATTTGCGGTGACTATAGGGTCGCCCCATTTCGCGGCGAGTTCGACGGCGAATGTCGAGGTCGCCGACCCATGCCAGATCCGGAACGGCCCGTCGTACGGCCGGGGCAGCGTGGTGGCGTCGGTCAGCGGATGCCGGTGTACGCCCGTCCAGTCGACATGTTCCTCACGAATCAGTCGCCGCAGCAGCTCGTAGTTTTCCTGCAGGTATTCGTACTGCCTGGCGATGTCGAGCCCCATCAAAGGATATTGGCGGTCCTCATTGCCCTTCCCGATGACGATCTCCAGACGACCGCGGCTCAGCTGGTCGATGGTGGCGAAGTCCTCGGCGGCACGCACCGGATCCAGCAGCGACAAGACCGTGACGCCGGTAGAGAGCAGAATCCTGTCGGTCGCCGAGGCCAGCGCGCCGAGCAGGACGGTCGGCGCCGAGGACAATACGTCTCCGGCGTGCCGTTCACCGACGGCAAATGAGTCAAAGCCCAGACTCTCCGCGAGTACCGCGGTCTCGACCACGCGGTTCAATCGTTCGGCTGCTGTCAGCAGCGTGCCGCTCGCAGGGTTCGGCAGATGGAAGACAATGTCGAGAAGCTGGAAGCGCATATCACCAGTATGCCTAAACGGACTTCGGTCCGGCAGGGAGGAAAAGTTTCGATGATCACCGAACTGGACTCGGTGCTTCTGGACGTTCCACATCCCGCTGACGCAAAGGCCGCCTACTCTCGGCTGTTCGGCACCCCCACCCCGCACCCCCAACTGCACCTCGGGCTCCCCGAATGGGCATCGCACCCCGGGATGCTGTTTCGTGTCGATGACCTGTCGTCGGCGGCGCGCATGGTCGATCGCCGCGGCCTCACGCTCGGCTCACACGGAGACCTCGCGGCGGGACAGGCCGACGGACTCACGCTGGGATTGAGCGAACGAGCGACAGTGCCCGCCCAGTCGGACGGCGACAGCAGCCAGATCGATCATCTGGTGCTGTTCTCCCCCAACCGCGACAGGATCATCGCGACGTTGTGTGGACGGCTCGGCTTCGACCTGCGTCTAGATCGACTGCAGCCATGGGGTGTCCACCAGTTGTTCTTTCGGTGCGCCGGTTTGGTGGCTGAGGTGGTACTGCGCGACGACGACCCCGCCGGCCCGGATTCGTTGTGGGGAATCGCCTGGCGCACCGCAGATATCGATGCATCTCGTGCCCGCCTGACGGCGGCCGGTGTCACGATCAGCGATATCCGCGACGGTCACAAGCCCGGAACGCGGGTTGCGACCGTCAAAGATCCGGGGCTGGCGGTCCCCACAATTCTGATCGAACAACGTTCTTGATCGGACGACGCTAGCTTGGTGGTCATGACGACTCCGAACCCCGGAAGCTGGCAACCCGACCCCGACGGACGATTCGAGTTCCGCTGGCACGACGGCCAACGATGGACGGATCAAGTCGCACACCAAGGCAACGTCAGCTCCTCTCCGTTGGGCGGCAGGGCACCAGTCGCGTCGGCTACGCCAGCACAGCCAGCCCCGGCGACTCAGACCATCGGCGACGGATTCTCCGGAATCAGTGGAGATTTGGTGGATGGACGGTTCAGCGAGAACGAAGCGAAACCGATCTCCAACCAGAATGCGAAGCTGCTGCGGGTGCGCCTCGGCGAACCCTTCCTGGCCCGGCAGGGATCGATGGTCGCCTACCAGGGCAATGTCGACTTCTCCTTCGAGGGCGGCGGTGCGGCCAAGTTCCTCAAGAAGGCGCTGACCGGCGAGGGCCTGCCGCTCATGCGGTGCTCAGGACAGGGCGATGTGTTCCTCGCTGAGCGCGCCTTCGATGTGCACCTGCTGAATCTGAACAACGCCGGCCTGTCGATCAGCGGCAAGAACGTGCTGGCCTTCTCCGCAGGATTGAATTGGAACATCGAGCGAGTCAAGGGCGCCAGCATGGTGGCGGGCGGCCTGTTCAACACGACACTGCGCGGAACCGGTTGGGTCGCGCTCACCACGGACGGGCCGCCGGTTGTGCTCAACGCTGCCGAGGCACCGACCTTCGCCGACACCAATGCGGTGGTGGCCTGGTCGGCGAATCTGCAGACCCAACTCAAGACGAGCTTCAAGGCCGGCGCCCTGATCGGCCGCGGCTCGGGTGAAGCCCTTCAGGTGTCGTTCCAGGGTCAGGGGTTCGTCATCGTGCAACCCTCCGAGGGCATCCCCGTCGTCACAGCGAGCTAGTCCCTCCTCAAGCCCCCCTCATAGCCCCAAATAGCACCGAAAGCTCCCGGGCACCGCGGATCACCGTGGCAATGAGTGCTTCCCGCTCCGCCCGGGTGGCACTGGGCAGCAGCGGGCCCAGCTGAAGTTCATGTGTGGCATCGGCACCCTCGAAGATGGGCGCCGCCAAGTAACTAATCGGGAGCACGTCATCGGATACCAGCTCGTCTCGCGTGTAAGGGCGAGAGGTGAGCCGGGACAGCTGCCGTAGCAGCCGTTCCCGCAGTGCTGCCTCCATCACCTCCGACCCCACCGAGCCCAGCAGATCCGAGAGCAGGTCAACCATCCCGGTGTCATCGTGGTCGGGCCGATAGACCACGAAACCGCAGTCGGACACCTGCTGCACGAGTCGCTGCCCGGAGCGTGCGCTCAGCCCACGTGCGGTTCCGAGCCACTGTGCCCGCTCGTCGGAGGAACGCCACGGCATGACCGCCGAGCCCGCGGGAAAGCCCAGCGGGATGGTCTGCCCGACCGCGAATCCGGTGACCGCCCGTCGTCCTGCCTGTGCTTTGGCGACGATCGTCAAGGTCGTCGGACTGACCCGGCTCACCGTCGCTCCGGCCTGTGCCTCCCCGGCGATTCGCGCGAGCGTCTCCGGTATTTCCCGGGGCATGACGGTCTCGACAGCGCGGGGCAGAGTCGGCCCAATGCGATACCGAAGCTCACCATCCCGCGCCACCCATCCTGCGGCCTCCAACTCGCTCACCACCGCGGTCGCGGTGGCCCGGGAAATACCTGTGGTCGCGGCGATCTCGCTAACCGACTTGGGTTGCGTTGTGGCAGCGAGCATTTCCACGATCCGAACGACACGGGCGGTCGGCGGTGAAGCGGCCGGCATGGGAACTCCCCTCTTGCGTAATACCTGGTCCAGGTCTACAGTGCATCGACTATTCGCCCCAAGGTAGTCGAATATTCGACACGGAGGAAGACATGATTCTCGACCGTTTCAGGCTCGACGGCAACGTCGCGGTCGTCACCGGCGCCGGCAGAGGGCTGGGCGCGGCCATCGCCGTGGCCTTCGCGCAGGCAGGTGCCGATGTGGTGATCGCATCACGTACCGAATCCCAGCTGCGGGAGGTCGCCGAGAAGGTGGAAGCGGCAGGGCGGCAGGCAGAGGTCGTCGTCGCCGATCTCTCCGATACCGACGCTTCCGCCTCCCTGGCGCAACGAGCGGTCGATCGGTTCGGGCGACTCGACATCGTCGTCAACAACGTGGGCGGCACCATGCCGAAACCCTTCCTGGACACCACCATCGAGGACCTCGCCGAGGGGTTCTCCTTCAACGTCCTCAATGGGCACGCGCTGCTCCGCGCTGCCGTTCCGCATCTGTTGAAATCCGATAACGCCTCGGTCATCAACATCACGTCCACCATGGGACGTCTACCGGGCCGAGCCTTCCTCGGCTATTGCACCGCCAAGGGCGCCCTGGCTCATTACACACGCACTGCGGCAATGGATCTGAGCCCTAAGATCCGCGTCAACGGCATCGCTCCAGGTTCCATTCTCACTTCCGCATTGGAAATCGTGGCGAGCAACGACGAGGTGCGCGGAACCCTGGAGAAGAACACCCCGCTGCATCGGCTGGGCGATCCGACCGATATCGCAGCCGCCGCGCTCTACCTCGCATCACCGGCCGGTAGCTTCCTGACCGGCAAGGTCCTTGAGGTCGACGGCGGACTCATCGCGCCGAACCTCGACATCCCGCTCCCGGACCTGGCATGAGCAAGACACGCGTAGCCGTCTGGGGCACAGGCAATGTCGGCCAGCATGCGCTTGCCGGGGTGATCACCGACCCGAACTTGGAGCTTGTCGGGGTGTGGGTTTCCGGGCCGAACAAAGCCGGCAAGGACGCGGGCGAGCTCGGCGGGCTCGATATCACCACGGGGGTTACCGCGACCAACGATGCGGCCCACATCCTGGCACTCAAGCCCGACTGTGTGGTCTACACGGCGATGACCGACAACCGTCTGATGGAGGCACTCGAGGATCAGCGCTCGATTCTCGCGGCCGGAATCAACATCGCTGCCAGTGCGCCGGTCTTTCTGCAATATCCGTGGGGTGTCCTGCCGGAGAACATGCTGGAGCCGATTGAAACTGCTGCACGCGAGGGTAATTCGTCGATCTTCATCGGTGGTATCGATCCCGGATTCGCCAACGACCTCCTTCCGCTGGCCCTGATGGGCACCTGCCAACGCATCGACCAGGTGCGCTGTATCGAGATCGTCGACTACGCCACCTATGACAGTGCGACGGTGATGTTCGACGTCATGGGGTTCGGTAAGTCGATGGATGAGACGCCGATGCTGCTGCAACCGGGTGTGCTGTCCCTGGCATGGGGTTCGGTGGTGCGGCAGCTTGCGGCAGGGCTCGGCGTCGAGCTGGACGAGGTCACGGAGACCTACGAAAAGCTACCCGCACCCGAGGATTTCGAAATCTCGTCCGGCCACATACCGGCCGGGACCATGGCGGCCTTGCATTTCCAAGTGCGCGGCATGAAGGACGGCAAGGCGGTGACGGTGCTCGAGCACTTCACCCGTCTGCGCGAGGATCTCGCTCCGGACTGGCCGCAGCCCGCCCACGAGGGCGGCACCTATCGTGTCGAAATCACCGGCGAGCCGAGCTACATCCTGGATTTAGGCTCGTTCAGTGCGCGCGGCGATCACAATTACGCCAACCTGGTCGCGACGGCGATGCGCGTCGTCAACGCCGTCCCGGCCGTCGTCGCCGCGGATGCGGGTATCCGTACGACGCTGGATCTACCGCTGATTACCGGACGCGGCCGGGCAGGCTAGAACCATTTATCTCGGCGGAGGGCCTAAGTGGCCGGGACGTGCAGCCTGATGAGTTCTGTGAGGCGCGCGCCGACCTCGTCGAGAGGCTCGGTCGACTGTGCCGCGATCGACATGATGACTGCACCTTCGATGGCGGCGATCATCGTCATTGCCAGAGACCGCGCACCGACGGCATCCACGCCAGATTGAGTCAAGCGTTCGGTAAGGAGCGTCTGCCAATCACGGAACGCGTCGGCCGCCACCTCGGCCGCCTTGGGTGCCTCGGTACGCCCCAGCACGGCAGCGACGATCGGGCAACCGGCCTGCATCTCGGTCTCGCCGAGTTGCGCCTTCCATAGCTCGATGAACAGCTGGATGCCGCGCGCCGGATCGATACCGTCGCCGGCCGCCTTGATGAGGGCCGTAAGTTCCTCCCCCGCAAGGCGGGTCGCCTCGGCGACAAGCTCCTGCTTACCGCCCGGGAAGTTCAAGTAGATGGTGCGCCGCGAAACGCCGCTGTCCTCCAGCAGCGCGTTGAGCCCGGTACCCGCCACACCCCTGCGCCGCACCAGACCGGTCACGCTGGTGATCAAGGTGTCCCGTGCCGACATTGCGTACTGCCTCCATAACGTGTCAGGTGTTAACTATACCGCTCAGTCTACCGATACGTCCCCGACGTGGGATGATCTCTGCGATATTGCAGTATACCAATCGGTGTACTACCGTCGCCTACGTGCCAGACCTACACGATCCCCTGCCGCTGGCCTCGGGCCAGGTCCTCCGCAATCGGCTGATGAAGTCGGCACTCAGCGAGGGGCTTGGCGATACTTCCCAGGGCCCGGACCACCGGCTCGTCGAGCTGTACCGGCGCTGGGGCACCGGCGGATTCGGCCTCGTCGTGACCGGCAACGTGATGGTTGACCGTAGCCACCTGGGCGAGCCGGGGAACGTCGTTATCGAGGACGACCGGCATCTCGACGGCCTGTCCCGGTGGGCCAAGTCAACCAAGGACGGCGGCGGCCTCATCTGGATGCAGATTAATCATCCAGGCAGGCAAGCCAACCCGCTTGCCACCACATCCCAGCCGGTGGCTCCGTCCGCAATCAAGATGAACGTCCCCGGGTGGCAGGCTCCACGCGAGCTCACCGACGACGAAATCGAGAACATCATCAACCGGTACGCCACCACGGCGTCCGTCGCCGATGCGGCCGGATTCGACGGTGCGCAGATCCACGGCGCACACGGCTATCTCGTTGCGCAGTTCCTCTCGCCGCGCACCAACCAGCGCTCCGACCGATGGGGTGGTGACCCCGAACGCCGGATGCGATTCGTCCTCGAAGTTGTGCGGCGCACCCGCGCCGCGGTGAGCCCGGGATTCTCGGTCGCCATCAAGCTCAACTCGGCGGACTTCCAGCGTGGGGGCTTCACCGAGGAAGAGTCGCGGGCGGTCATAGCAGCACTCGCCTCCGAGGAGATTGACCTGATCGAAATCAGCGGCGGTACTTACGAATCCCCGGCGATGGAGGGCCGTCCCCTGGTGACCTCGGCATCGACGCAGGCCCGCGAGGCCTACTTCCTGGAATACGCCCGCACTGCCCGCGAGGTGGCCGGCGATGTCCCACTCGCCGTGACGGGCGGGTTCCGTACCGAAGCCGCCATGTCAGAAGCAGTCCGGTCAGGTGATTGCGATGTCGTGGGCCTCGGGCGTCCCACCACCGTCCTCCCCGAGTCCGCCGACAACCTACTCACGGCACGCCAGGACAAGCTCACAGTCCCTGATCCCGCCCTCCCGATGCCGGCCTGGCTGGCCAATACCGGCAGAGCGAAATCTTTCCTCGCCGCACTGGAGCTCCAGTGGCATAACACCCAACTTCACCGCCTGGGGGCGGGCACCGACCCCGACCCCACCATCGGTCCGTGGATCACCGCGTTCCGACTGCTCAAGAACAATGGTGTTGACGCTTTTCGCAGAAGGAGAAGTTCATGACGGACAAGACGCTGCGCAAGTTCCGCAGGGAACGCGCCATGGGGCGCTACCTGCTGAACCCTACTGTCGCTGCATTGACAAAGCTTGGCCTGCGCACTGCCCTGGCCTCCGAGCTGGAGACCACCGGGCGCAAGACCGGACAACTGCGCCGAGTTCCGGTTTCGGTGCAGTTCGACGCGACAGGAGCCTGGGTGATCAGTCAGCACGGCACCCGTTCGGGCTGGGGTAGCAATATCGCCGCGAACCCGAATGTTCGGCTGAAGCAGGGAAACGGGTGGCGCACCGGCATCGCCCAGTTCCGGCCCGATGACGATGTCGTGGCACGGGGACGCAGGTTCGGGCTCATCGGCGCCCGTGTGGTCAAGGCGCTCGAAACCACACCCGTCTCGGTGCGTATCGACTTCACCGACTAGTACCCACATTCCGGTCGGGGCCGTTTCCCAGCCAGCTACCAGACAAAGGCTCTAGGCTCGTCGCCGTGTGGCGGAGCCGAAGGGAATTGGCCGACGGCCGGGAGATTCTGTACTTCGATTCCGCACCCACCGAGCGCCTCGCGGTGGATCACCGCGACCTGCCGGAAACGTCGACCCGGTCGCAGATTCGGTTCGACCCGCTGCTGGGCGACTGGGTCACCATCGCCTCGCACCGGCAGACGCGCACCTTCCTCCCGCCTGCCGACTTATGCCCGCTGTGCCCGTCCACGGACGAACGCCCCACCGAGATTCCCGAGCTCACCTATGAAGTGGTGGCATTCGAGAATCGATTCCCCTCGCTCTCCCTGCAGGCGCAGGCGTCCGAGTCGCCGATTCGCCCAGGATTCGGACGATGTGAGGTGGTGTGCTTCACCAGCGATCACGACACATCCTTCGCGCAGCTCAGCGTGGACCGTGCCCGCCTCGTCGTCGATGCATGGGCTGATCGCACCACGGAATTGGCTGCCATCGACGGCATTTCCCAGGTGTACTGCTTCGAGAACCACGGCGAGGAAATCGGCGTCACCCTGTCGCACCCGCACGGACAGATCTACGCATACCCGTTTATCACCCCGAAGACGGCCCACACTCTGTCAAATGTGGGCGCGTACCGAAAACAGCACGGCACCAATTTGTTCGGCGACATACTCGCGGCCGAACGGGATGCGGGCACTCGCGTTGTAGCAGCCAATGACGAATGGACGGCATTCGTGCCGTCCTTCGCACGGTGGCCTTACGAGGTTTCTCTCTATCCACACCGGCAGGTTGCCGACATCCCCGACTTGGACGAGTCGGCCCGCGACGCCTTCGCCGATCTGTATTTGAATGTGTTGCGGCGCTTTGCCCATCGCTTCGACACCCCGATGCCCTATATCGCCGCATGGAATCAGGCGCCCACGGTCGGGTCGGGCGCAGCTCGCGAGAACTGGTGGCTTTCCCTACAACTGTTCTCATTTCGTCGTGCGCCCGGAAAGCTCAAGTATCTGGCGGGATCCGAGAGTGGGATGGGCGCGTTCATCAGCGACACCACGCCCGAACAGGTCGCGGCCGAGCTTCGGGACGTCGTGTGACGGGGACCTGGGCGGCACCTGGCCGGGTGAACATCATCGGCGAACACACCGACTACAACGGTGGGTTGTCACTCCCCATCGCCATCCCACAGCATGTGGCCTGCACCCTGACGGCTCGGGACGACGAGACTGTCCGCGTTGCATCGCGGCAGCACGGCCAGGACTGGATCGCGGTACCACTCGACCGGCTGGCCGACACCGACATTGCCGGCTGGCCGCGCTATCCACTTGGGGTCGTACACCAGTTCCTCGAACGCGGACACACCGTCGGCGGCATGGATCTGTGGCTCGACGGTGATGTGCCGGCCGGGGCGGGGCTGTCATCCTCGGCCGCGGTGGAATGCGCGGTGGCGATCGCCATTCGGGATACGTTCGCGCCCACGGCATCAGACGCCGAACTCATCGACATCACCCACCGGGCAGAGAATCATTTCGTCGGCGCACCAACCGGGGTACTTGACCAGTCGGCGGCCATCCTGTGCACGGCCGGACACGCCCTCTTCCTCGACGCTGCGACGGGCGCGCACGTACAAGTGCCGTTCGACCTGGCCTCTGCCGGACTCGAAGTCGTGGTCATCGATACCGGCACCCCCCATGACCATGCCACCGGCGAGTACGCCACCCGGCGGCGTCAATGCGAGGAGGCCGCGAGTCAGCTCGGTGTCCGCTCGCTCAGTGACATCACGGACGTCGGTTCCGTCGACGCGCTCGTCGACCCGGTGATTCGAGCACGGGCCCGGCATGTGGTGACCGAGAACGCCCGCGTCCGGCAGATCGTCGACATATTGCAGACGGGAGATCCTCGGTCGATCGGTCCGATTCTCAATCGCGGACATGCCTCACTGCGTGACGATTTCGCGGTGTCGACACCACAATTGGATGCCGCGGTGGTTTGCGCCTGCGCTGCCGGTGCCTACGGTGCGCGCATGACGGGCGGCGGTTTCGGGGGCAGCGCCATCGCACTCGCCGACGCCGGATCTTCAGGATCGATCGGTCACGCCGTGGCACAACGGTTCGCAGCCGAACACTGGTCCGCTCCACAGGTTTTCGTGGCAGTTCCCTCCGACGGTGCGCGGAGGCTGTCGTGAGCCTGGCCGAGGGCAACTCATTGCGTCTGGACGCGGGACCGATCGACTACGTCCTCATCGCGATCTACTTCGTGTTCGTACTCGGAATCGGCCTACTGGCCCGCCGCCGTGTTTCCTCCAGCATCGACTTCTTCTTGTCCGGCCGGTCCCTTCCGGCCTGGGTGACGGGCCTGGCCTTCGTATCGGCCAATCTCGGTGCCGTCGAGATCATGGGCATGTCCGCCAACGGTGCGCAGTTCGGCATGGTCGGCATGCACTACTTCTGGATTGGCGCGGTGCCCGCCATGCTGTTTCTCGGCATTGTCATGATGCCGTTCTTCTACGGCTCACAGGTGCGCAGCGTGCCCGAATTCATGTTGCGTCGCTTCGGAGTTGGCGCACACCTCGTCAACGCCATCAGCTTCGCCGTCGCACAGGTGCTCATCGCCGGAGTCAATCTATACCTCCTCGGAACCATTGTGAACGTGCTGCTGGGCTGGCCGCTGTGGGTATCGGTGATTGCCGCGGCAGTGATTGTGCTGTGCTACATCACTCTTGGCGGACTATCGGCAGCCATCTACAACGAAGTGTTGCAATTCTTCGTGATCGTGGCGGCGCTACTACCGCTGACCATCGTCGGCCTCAACAAGGTTGGGGGATGGCATGGCTTGCGCGAGAAGGTATCCGCCGGACAGATGTCCTCATGGCCAGGTAATGATCTGAGCGGATTCTCGAACAATCTCCTTTCCGTGATCGGCATTGTGTTCGGCCTCGGATTCGTGCTGTCGTTCGGTTACTGGACTACCAACTTCGTCGAGGTACAGCGCGCGCTCGCCTCCGACTCGTTGTCGGCGGCCCGGCGCACCCCGATCATCGGCGCGTTTCCCAAAATGTTCATCCCCTTCATCGTGGTGATCCCCGGCATGATCTGCGCGGTACTCGTGCCGCAGATGGTCGCCTACAAGTCCGGGCAGCCCAGCTCCGACCCCAATCTCACCTACAGCAATGCGCTGCTGTATCTGATGAAAGAGGTTCTGCCGACCGGTGTTCTGGGTGTGGCGATCACCGGCCTCATCGCCGCCTTCATGGCGGGCATGGCCGCCAACGTGTCTGCTTTCAACGCGGTCTTCAGTTATGACCTGTGGCAGCGGTACATTCGCAAGGATCGGCCCGATAGCTACTACCTGCGCGTCGGGCAGCTGGCCACCGTCGGTGCCACGGTCATCGCCATTGGCACGGCCTTTATCGCCGCCAACTACAACAACGTGATGAATTACCTGCAGACATTGTTTGCGTTCTTCAACGCGCCGCTGTTCGCGACGTTCATTCTGGGCATGTTCTGGAAGCGGATGACCGCGACCGCGGGCTGGGTCGGTTTAGTCTCCGGGACCCTCGGCGCCATTGGCGTGTGGTCGCTCTTCGAGACGGGCGTGTTCGCCCTGTCCGGTCAGGGTTCGAACTTCATCGAGGCTGGCGTGGCGTTCACGGTCGACATCGTGGTGAGCGTGGCGGTCAGCTTCGCGACGGAGCCCAAACCCGTGGCGGAGCTGGCCGGTTTGGTGTACTCGGAGACGCCGCATGCCTTCGCTGACGACGATCCTTCCGCGGCGTGGTACCGGCAGCCGACCAAACTGGCCTCGGTGGCGCTGGTGCTCGTGATCATCCTGAACGTGATCTTCCACTAGGAGAGCCATGCGAGACGTATTCGATATCCGCAATGTCATCGCGGCGCTGCTGGGAATCTTCGGCCTGATCCTGGTGGGCGTCGACTTGACCGGCCAGTCTGGGCACAACCCCACCAAGGCCGACGGGAGCGTCAACCTATGGACGGGGATTGCGCTGCTCGCGGTCTCCCTGTTCTTCGTCGGCTGGGCCTACCTACGCCCGGTGCCGAGGCCCACGCCAAGCGAATCCGAGCACCCCACCGACTGACCGGTTGGCACACTTGCGCATTTTTGTGCCATTGAGCTAGCCTGTCGTCATGGTTGATCAAAGTGCCATCACCCTGGACGAGGGGCTCCGCGAGGCAATCCCGATGCCCGTGGACGATCCGGTGGACCCTTCCGTGCCCGAACCCCGATTGGGCGCGGATTCCCTGGTGTGGAAGTTCTACGGCGATATCCGCGGCGTCCTCGGATTCCAGCGACTGGCCGGCACCGAGAACTGCATCGAACAGCTCGGCAAGGCCGTCGAGGACCACTCGGTGATCTTCAGCGACACCCTGGGCCGTGCCCGCCGCTCCGGGCCGCCCATCATGAAGACCATCTACTCCGCGGACCCGCAGAAGTGGGGCCGCATGGTGCGCGATTTCCACAAGCCGATCGCGGGCACCATCAGCGACGGCTCGCGCTACCACGCCCTCAATCCAGAGCTCTTCTACTGGGCCCATGCGACATTCGTCGATCAGGTGCTGTACATCACCGACACGTTTATCCGGCGGCTCTCCTACCAAGACAAGGTGCAGATCTTCGAGGAGAGCAAGGTCTGGTACAGCCTTTACGGCGTCAGCGCGCGCAACCAGCCGCAGACCTACGACGAGTTCGTCACCTACCTGGAGGGCATGTTCGACAGGTTCGTGCCGACCAAGACGATCCTCTACGCGACCGGTTACATCCGCCAGGGCGTGCCGGGTCCCAAACAGATCCCCAAGCCCATATGGCGGGTGCTGTCGGCGCCGCTGAACTCCTTCATCCGGACGGTCATCGTCGGAACACTCCCGCCGCAGATGAAGGATGTCTGCCGCCTGGAATGGAACGAAAAGAAGGAACGTAATTTCCAGCGCTTCGCGACCCTGATGCGCACTCTCAATCCGGTGTTGAACAGGCTGCCGCTGCGCATGCTCTACCTACCGTGGGCATCCGAGGGCTGGAAGCGCGAAGGAGTTGACCCCCGGCCACTGCATAACAAGCCCTTGTGAGCACACTTAGTCCGGTGGCGACACCGCAATCCATCGACTCCGAGGACGCAGTACTAGCTGCCGCCCGTACCGAGTTCGAACGGCACGGGATGCGCCGCGCCAACATGGACGCAATCGCCCGCCGCGCTGGGGTGAGCCGACGCACCCTCTACCGCCGCTTCCCCACCAAGGAGGCGTTGTTCGAGCATCTCATCGAGGTCGAGAGCCTGGCCATCTTCGCGCAGCTCGCCATCGCCGCACAGGGGCAAGATGCGGCGGGCGCCATCGTCGAATGCTTCACATTGGGCATGCGGCTCATTGCCGAAAGTCGGTTGGCGGGCACCATCATCGAGAACGAGCCCGAGCTGGTGATCGGGCTGAACACCCCCTCGGGCGACAAGGCCATCGTGCGCGCCAGCACGCTGGTGGCAACATCTCTTCGGCACAGCGGCGTCGCAATGCCTGACGATGCCGTGCTCGCGGTATCGGAAATCCTTGTGCGCCTGGTGGGTTCGCTGCTCACCAACCGCGCGGGTGTTCTCGACATCACCGACACCGTAGCGGTGCGGCGGTACGCGCAGACGTACCTGGCCCGGCTGGTCTGGTAGTCCACGATATACAGAAACTGACTCGAGGTCGGGATCTGACTAAACTATCTGCATGGCTACCCGGCGGCAGATGTACGCAGAACAGACCCGATCCGATCTTCTGGGTTCCGCACGCCGGCATTTCACCACCACCGGGTACAGCAGCGTGACCGTCGACGACATCGTCAGCAGCATCGAGGTCAGCAAGGGCACGTTCTACTACCACTTCTCCGACAAGCAGGCGATGTTTACCGCGCTGCTCACCGAGTGCCTGACCGAAACCGCGGATACCGTCACGGCCGCCATCCGCCGCCTGGACAAACCCGGCTCCAACGGCCCCCAGGTCGCGGCCGCCTCTGCGTGGGTCTACCTCTCACGGTCCCTGAATGACATGACCTACCGGGAGCTCATGCGCCAGGCACCAATGGTCCTCGGCGAGGAGACGTACCGCCATATCGACGAGACCATCGTGCTGCCTCCGTTGATCACGCTGATGGAAACCCTCGCTGCACGTGGCGAATTGAAGGCAGGCGTGCACACTCAGATGGCAGCCCGGATGCTCCTGATGATGTTCGTGACCGCGAACAGCATCATCGCCGAATCCACCGACCCCACAACCACCATGACCGAAGTCGCCGACACCATCGCCGCAATGTTCAGCGGCCTCGTCATCGGTGAGGTCCCGATGTCGAGGGTCGCCGAGCCGTCGACTCGTTAACGAAGCGCGAGGGCCAATATCTCCGTCAGGAAAGGCCTGACCGCGAAGGCCGTCCAACGCAGTGGAAGCCACCCGATCCACCGCGGTGTCAGGGCGACGGTCCACTGCACGACCACCTTGTCCTTGTCGGCCGCCAACCTCCAGCGTTCGCCAAACGACTTCAGCACGATCGGAACCGAAAGGCCGGTACCGATCGCGACAAACTCCTCGCCGTCTTCATGCACCACCTTTTCGGACAGCGCCAGCAGCGGCGTCCGAACCGTGAGCACGTCCCCGGCTCTCGTGGGACCAGTGATCAAGGGCCACCCGTCGAGATAGCCACCTTGCGCTACCAGCGCCCACACCCTTTCAACGGGGCCGGGCACCGTGATCTGCGCCGTCACCGCGAATGACGCCCCTTTATCGAAGAAGCCCTGGGACGCTTGCACCGCACTAAACCGGGAGGGTCCGCCTTCTCCGGAAGCGAGCGCATACAACAACACCGCCCCCACCAGCCCTCCGATCACCAGGACACCCACCACGACACCAATCAGCACCGGAACAGACACACGTCCTCCCTCAGGACATTTGGGCGGGGTGCAGAACCCCCGAGCTCGTATTGGTCGGTTCGGCACGGTATCGCGATGCCGAGCTGGCGGAAAGAGGCCGGCACGAGATTGGGGTTGTCGACCAGATCTACGCACCTAATCCTGGGGTGGAACCCGCAGATTTGCTCCGGTAGGTCGGGTAGCACTACTCATGTGCGGACGGGCCGACGGCCGCCAGAGTGGGGGCATGAGCACATCCGACCCCGCGGTCCGCACCTCCACCGCGTACTACGTCCAATCAGCTATCGCCTTCGCAGTCGCGTTTGCGTCGACCCTGGGTGGCATCACCTACCTGCCGATCTCGCCGTGGCCCCGCGCATTCCTCGCGGTGTGCACGCTGTTCTTGGTCACCAGTTCCTTCGGCCTGGCCAAGGTCGTGCGGGACGTCCACGAGTCGCAGCAGGTGCGCAACCGGATCGACGAGGCGCGCATCGAGCAGATGTACGTCGAGCACAATCCGCTGAAGTCTGCGCTCTAGTTCAGTAGCCGGTCTCCGGCGCGCAGCAGAGCGCTCGGGATCTCGTGTCCGACAACCGATTGCACTACCCGGGCGGCCTGGATCGCGGCGCCGAGGTCAACGTCGACACCAATATCGCTGTCCCGCAGTAGATACACCAGATCCTCGGTCGCGATGTTCCCGGTGGCACCCGGCGCGAACGGGCAACCCCCCAGGCCCCCGATCGAGGAATCCAGCCGCCTCACCCCGGATTGCACTGCGGCGTACGCGCTGGCCAAGCCCGATCCCCGGGTGTTGTGGAAGTGTGCACCCAGCGGTGCGTTCTCGATGATGGGCAGCACCGCCGCAACGAGATTGGTTGTGCGCCGCGGGGTGGTGGTGCCGATGGTATCGGCCAGTGCATAGCGATCGACGCCCCAGCTGCGGGCCCGGCGCACGATGTCGAGCACTCGATGTTCGGGGGTGGGGCCATCGAACGGGCAATCCCAGGAGCAGGCCACGATCACCTCCACCGTCGCACCGGCATCGTGGGCCAGCGCCACGATCTCCTCGATACGGGCCGTGGCCTCGGCGCTGCTAGCGCCGACATTGGCGCGGCTGTGCCCATCGGATGCCGACAGGACGTACTCGATCGAGGTGAACCCGGCCGCGAGGGCACGCTTGGCGCCGTTGGGGCTGGCCACCAGGGCCGAGAACTCGATATCTGGATAGTTGTGCAGCTGCGCCGCCAGTTCGGCGGCATCGGCCAACGCCGGCATCTTGGAGGGTGACACGAACGCGGTGGCCTCCACCTCGCGGACCCCTGTCGAGGCGATCACATCGAGCAGTTTGAGCTTGTCCGCCAAGGGGATCGGCGCTTCAAGCTGCAGTCCATCACGCAGCAGTACCTCGCGGATAGTGACGTGATCGGGCAGCTGCACATGCTCTTCGCGCGAGCGGCTCATCGTGGTCATAACGCTCCCTCGGCGCGCAGGCTTTCGATATCGGCAGCGCTCCTACCCAGGAGCCCCAGATAAACCTCTTCATTGTGCTGCCCTGGCCGCGCCGGGCCCGCGCTGCGCACACCGCCCGGCGACTCGGAGAGCACCGGGACCACTCCCGGTCCCAGCACCGAGCGCCCGAGCCGTTCATCGAAATGCTCGACGAGCATGTCGCGCGCCTTGAGCTGCGGGTCCTGCACCACATCCGCAACGGTGTTGATGGGTCCGGCGATCACGCCGGCAGCACTGAGCACATCAATGATGTCGGTGGGCCGACGCTGCGCCGCCCACGCCGCGATGATCGCGTCGAGTTCATCTTGATTACGCCCGCGCGCAACGTGATTGACAAATCGCTCATCGGAGCTCAGCTCGGGTTGTTCCATCGCCTCACACAGCCTACGAAACACGGTGTCCTGATTGGCGGCGATAACCACCCAACTGCCGTCGGCGCTCTGATAGATATTCGATGGCGCGATGCCCTCCAATCGGGTTCCCGAGGGCCCCCGCACCACTCCGCCCACGTCATAATCGGGAATAGTGGATTCCTGTACAGCCAAACAACTTTCGGTCAATGCCGTATCGACGATCTGTCCCCGGCCGGTGACCGTGCGCCGGTACAGCGCCGCCAGCGCGCCCTGAGCGGCGAACATCCCGGCCAACGTGTCACCGATCGAGAGGGCCATGCGGGGCGCAGGACCACCGGGGAAACCATTGAGATGCCGCAGGCCGCTGGCGGCCTCGGCCACCGACGCGTATCCGGCCTTATGGGCATCCGGCCCGGTCTGCCCGTAACCGGACACTCGCACCAAAATGATGCCCTTATTGCGCTGCGCCAAGACCTCATAGCCCAGGCCCCATTTTTCCAGGGTGCCGGGCCGGAAGTTCTCGACAATCACATCCGACTTCTCGACGAGATCGAGAAACAGCCTGCGCCCGCCATCGGTGCGCAGGTCCAGGGTGATGGCCTTCTTATTGCGGGCATGCACCGTCCAAAACACGTGATGCCCATCGACCTCGGCCTGCCCCCAAGTCCGCAATGGATCGGGCGCCCCGGGCGGTTCGATTTTGAGCACCTCGGCGCCCATATCCCCCAACAGCCGCCCGGCGAAAGGCCCGGCAATCAGGGTACCCAACTCCAGCACCCGGATCCCATCAAGCGCACCCGTCATTCCCGTGACGCTACCCCGAACCAAATGACCGCCGGCATCGTGTAACCACCGGCACTACTTCTTTAGGGGCAGACATCCGCCTGCCCTTGAAGGGATGTTTCGGGACGGGATGACCGACGGTGATGACGCAGCGTGAGCCCAGCGCCCGGCGCGGCTTGCGGGCCGTTCCGGCCGGTGGTGAGCACTACACGGACTGGCAGTCCGTGTACGAAGATAACGCCGTCTGGGTCTACCGCACGATCTTCGCGCGGGTGGGCAACACACCGGACGCCGAGGATCTGACGGCCGAGGTGTTCCTCGCCGCGCTGCGCCCACTACGGCTCACCGTGACCAAGGCCGAGGTGCGGGCCTACCTAAGGACGACGGCACGCACGGTGCTCGCGGCGCATTGGCGCGAAACCCTGGGCCGCGAGGTCACCGCGATCGACGACATCGCCGACCGACCGCCGGACATCGAGGAATCCATCAGCACGGCGCCGCAACACGCGAAGGCAGTCTTGGACGCACTCCCGGCCAACTATCGTCGAATTCTGGAACTCCGGTTCCTGCAAAGCTGTTCGATCAAGGAGTCCGCCGCCACGATGGGTGTCACGGTCGCCAACGCCAAGGTGCTTCAACACCGCGCATTGCGACTGGCCGCCCAGATCAACGAACAGGACCTGTCATGAATCCGCGTGGGCTGCGCCGCTACGTCGACGACCTGCTCCGAGGTCGTCGACCCAAGCCGTTCCGCCCCGATGATTTCGAAGCGGCACAGATCCGGACCGCCATCGAGCTGCGCGCGAGTCGGCCCGGCGATGACACTCCGAGTCAGGAATTCCTCGCCCATCTACACGGGCGCCTTGCCGAGCAGATGGGCGATGCCCCGGCGGCTTCCGAGCAGAAGCAACGGCAAGCACCCACCCGCCGAACCGTCCTCGTCGGCACCTCCGCCGCCGCCGCGGCCGCCGCGGTTGCCGTCACCGCAGACCGCCTGATCATGCCGAGGCCCGAGCCCGACCTCCAGCAGGCATCGGGCAAGATCGTGCCGAACACCGGCAGCTGGCAGCGCGTCGCCGCCAGCAGCGCGGTCCCCGACGGCGCGGTGCACCCCTTCGACCTCGGATTCGTCAACGGATTCGTGCGTCGGGTGGGCGGCCAGGTGCAAGCGGTATCTGGTGTCTGCACCCACCAGGGATGCAAGCTCTGGTTCGACGGGGCACACGACCGGTTGCAATGCCCTTGCCACACCACATCGTTCACGACCGACGGGCGGGTGATCACTCACCAGCTGCCCATCGCACCCAAGCCGCTGCCCACGTTGGAGGTACGCGAGGTCGACGGTCACATCGAGGTGTTTGCACCGGACCGCCCGGTGTAACCCGCTCCCCTATTTCCATGCGGTGGTTCGCGACTCACCGTGGACACGGTCATGGAAAGGGGCTCCTATGTCACAGCGATCTTCACTTCGCTGCGCCGCGATTGTCGCGGCCGCGGCGATTCCACTGGCGGCATGTTCCAGTGGTGGTAGCACGATCCCCGATACGCCACTGTCGATCACGGTGGCATCGGATGCCGACGGCACTCCTGGGATGTCGGGGCACAGCATGCCGGGAGCGTCCGGCACTATGGCACCGCGCGGCAGTACCCAGACCGCACCCGCACCCGCCGGGCCCGCGGTCAACATCGAGAATTTCGCCTTCAATCCCGCGACGTTGACGGTGCCCGTAGGCACCACGGTCACCTGGACCAACAAGGACGAAGAGCCGCACAACGTGGTGTCCGAGGACGGATCGTTCCGGTCACCCGGGATGGACGCCCAGGGCACGTTCACGTATCGGTTCGCCAACCCCGGCACGTACCAGTACGTGTGCGGCATTCATCCCTTCATGAAGGCAACGGTGGTAGTGCAATGACCGCGGACAATGACTCCAAGGGCATGACGCGGCGGCAGTTGATCCGGCACACGGCCTGGTTCGGCGCGGCCGTTGCGCTGACAGTGTCTGGCGGAGAAGTCATCTCGCATGTAGCAGGTTCGGCGACGACGCTCGCGAGCACCCGTCCGGCGTTACGGTTCGCCCAGATCAGTGACAGCCATATCGGGTTCAACGGCACCGCCAATGCCAACGTCATCGATTCCTTCGGTCGCGCGATCAACCAGATCAACAATCTCGGCTACACCCCCGATTTCGTCATCCATACCGGCGATCTCACGCATCTGGCCACCGACGAGCAGTTCGATCAGGTCAAGCAGATGATGTCGGGCCTGAGCACTCCGCACGTTTTCACCGTTCCGGGAGAACATGATTCGGTTGACGATGCCGGACAGAAATACCGCAGCGTCTTCGGCGGCGGTACCCGTGGCGACGGCTGGTACAGCTTCGATATCGGCGGTGTCCACGTGATCGGACTGGTCAATACCCTCAATCTGAAGAAGCTCGGACACCTGGGCAACGACCAGCTTGAGTTCATCGAAAAAGACGTTGCGCCCCTTTCTTCGGACACCCCGATCATCGTGCTCAGCCATATTCCGCTGTTCGCCATGTATCCCGATTGGGGTTGGGGCACCGACGATTCCGCGCAGGCCTTGAGCTACATGAAGCGGTTCGCATCGGTGACCTGCCTCAATGGGCACGTGCACCAGCTGTTCACCAAGACCGAAGGGAACGTCACCTTCTACAGCGGTACGACCACGGCGTACCCGTTGCCGAAACCGGGCCACGGTCCGGCCCCAAAACCCGTGACACTGCCTGCCGGTCAGCTGCACGACATCCTCGGCATCCGCGAGGTCAGCTATCTGAAGGGAAGCCAGGCGCTCGCCATTAAAGAGGACAAGCTCACATGAACATCGCGCTTCGCCTCGGCCTGGCCGCAGCGCTGGCCGTCAGCGGGTACGCCCACGCGTATCTGTATATGCATGGTTACCAACACATTCCGGCCATCGGGCCGAGCTTCTTGGTCCAGGCCAGCGCCTTCATCGCATTGGCGGTGCTCATCGCGGTGGGCGCACCCGAGTGGATGACCGCGCTTGCGGGTCTAGGCTCCGCCGGAGCGCTGGCGGCATTCGCACTGTCCCGCACCGTCGGCTTGTTCGGATTCTCCGAACGGGGCTGGGATCCGGCCCCCTACGCGGCCATCAGTGTGGTCACGGAACTGGCCGCCGTCGTCGTGGCGAGCGTTCTACTCGCCACATACGTACGGCGGCCAGCCGCGACCCCGACGTCCCGGACGGTGCCGCTACCGCAACAGTGACTACTTGGTGGTGTAGCCGCCGTTGATCAGGATGGTCTGTCCGGTGATCCACCAGCCGTCGCTGACGAGGAACCGGATGAACGGTGTGATGTCCTCGATATCCGTGAGACCGGTTTTGGAGAACGGTGAGAGCGCGGCCGCGGTCTTGTGGTACGCCACGGCGTCCTCGCCCTCGGCCGGATAGAAGAACGGGGTATCCATGGGACCGGGGCCGATCGCCGTCACCGAAATGCCTCGCTCGCCAAACTCCTTCGAAGCCGCACGCGTGAAGTGCTCCACCGGCGCCTTCGTCCCGGCGTAGGCCGCATAGAAGGGGGTGTAAGCACCCAGCAGTGAAGTCACCAGCGTGAGAATCTTGCCGTTGTCGTTGACGTGCTTACCCGCCTCCTTGAGGAACAGGAACGCCGACTTGGAGTTCACCGCGCTCGCCGAGTCGTACTCCTCCTCGGTGATCTCAGTGAACGCCTTCTTGATGACCTTGCCGACCGTGTTGATGGCGATATCGGGGCGACCTACCGCCTCGACGGTGTCCGCGAACAGTTTGCTTACCGCGACTCCAGTGGTCAGGTCGCCCTGAAAGGCCACCGCCTTCGCACCGGCAGCCTCAACTGCGGCCACCGTCTCGTCGGCGGCGACCTTGCTGGACGCGCTGTTGTAGTGGATCGCGACCGCTCCCACGCCGTGTTCCGCGAGGTCCCGAGCGATAAGCCCGCCCAGATTCTTACCGCCACCAGCGATGAGTACTGTCTTACCATTTAGCGAATGATTTGTCACTCGATTATCTCCAATTCCGTGTACCCAAAACGACCGTCGACGAATGAGTGCCTTCATCACCCACCCCCTGTCCTGATCGTAGGTTTCACTTACACAAGGGAAAACCACATTATTCTTGTGGATACACAAGTAGGAGTTGTCACCGCAGATGGACGAGGTAAGCGAGGGCAGTTCGCTGGCTGACCTGCTGGACTCCCGGCGATTGTTTCAGTTCGTGGTGGCGGCGGAAGCCCCCACACTGGCCGCCGCGGCGGCGGAGCTATTCATCACCCAGCAGGCACTGTCGTCGGCAGTCCGCCAACTGGAGCGCGACCTCGGTGTCGAGCTGTTCTCGCGGGCGCAACGCAGCCTGCAACTGACCGATGCCGGCCGAGAGCTGTACACCGGCGCCAAACCGCTGCTCGCCGGGATACGTGTACTCGCCAATGCGACGCGCAATCTGTCGAATCCGCAGCGGGCCTTCGTGATCGGACACTCGCCGGCAATCTCCAGCGAGGAGGTGTACCGAATCATCGAACCAGCCGTCATCGCCGATCCCACAGCGTCAATCACCGTGCGACAGGTCTTTCCGAGCACCATGCGCGACGGGCTCCTCGACGGCTCGCTTGACCTGGCGCTACGTCGTGGGGTCGATATGCCCACCGACTTGGCCACCGACACTCTGCTCTATCAGCCGTTGCGTATCGCCGTCGTGCAGTCGCACAGCCTCGCCTCCCGCGATCGCATCGAGATCACTGAGCTCGCAGAGTTTCCCATCGTGGTGTGGGCTCCGCCTCGACACTCGTACTACACGGACCTACTGGTCTCTCATTGTCGCCGAAGCGGCTTCGAGCCACAGCTCCTAGTCAATCCGGTGCAAGGCACACCTCCGTACACGGCGGTGCTCGCGTACCCCGATCACTGTGCCTTCGTCACCGACGACCCAGGCGACGTCTATCACGGGGCGGTGCGGGTGGTCGAGATCGCCGATCCTCCATTGGTTCCCGTTCAAGCCATATGGCTTGCCCATTCGGTATCGGCCACTCGCGCCAGGTTGTTCGACACCATCCAGGGCATATAGCTGTTGTCAGGACGCCATCCCGGTTGGAAGATGGAGGTGTCCAAGGATGCACCCATGTCGCGCACACATCGGATGTTCATTGATCGCCAGCACGCCGGCCGCGTACTGGCCAACATGCTTGCGCCCTACAACATGCAGGATGTGGTGGTCCTCGCGTTACCGCGCGGCGGGATACCGGTGGGGCGAGAGATCGCGGCGACCCTGGGAGCCCCGCTCGGAGTGCTGGTCGTACGCAAGCTCGGAGTCCCCGGCCACGAGGAGTACGCCATGGGCGCCATCGCCAGCGGGGGGCAGGTGGTGATCGACGAGGACATCGTGCGCACGCTGCACATCACTCCGGAACAGTTCCAAGACGTCTCCGCCCGTGAACGTCACGAGCTGGCCCGTCGGGAGGACGCGTACCGGAATCGCTGCTCCGCTGAAATCACCGGCAAGACAGTCGTGCTGGTCGACGATGGGATCGCCACCGGTGCGACCATGCGGGTGGCATTGCTGACGATCAGAAAAGCGGCGCCCGCGCGCGTGGTAGCGGCCGTTCCTGTTGCCCCACGATCCGCATTCCGCCGATTCGATTGCCTTGTTGACGATTTCGTCGTTGCGTCCTCTCCTGCCCGATTCCTCGCAGTGGGCGATGCCTACGAGGATTTCCACCAGGTGTCCGACGACGAGGTGCGCACACTGTTGTCGCTGCCGATCACGAAATGGCCCGGGCGACCTGCCTGAGACCTACCGTAGGGGTATGCGAGCGGTCATCATCGCGATCTTGTGCCTTGTCCCGCTTGCGAGTTGCGGTGCGCGCGGTCTCGAGACCCCCGCGGCCTCGGCCGACACCCCCGGCGCCACCACGACCGCCTCTCCATCCGAAGTGCCACCCGTTGGCACACCAACAGTTTTCGAAGACAACGCGCGGATTGTCGACAGCCGCCCTATGCGATTCGACGCTTGGAGTCGTTCCCCCGACGGCAACGCGGTGATCGTGTACTTCACCAGCGGTACTCCGCAATGCCACGGTGTACACGCGACCGTCCATGAGACCGACGACGCTGTCGAGATCGCGTTACGCGGGGGCACGCTGCCGGAGGCCGTCGGCAAGATGTGCATCATGATCGCCGTACAAGGCAGTCTTGAAGTCCCCCTGGAGAATCCACTCGGCGACCGCCACGTGCTGAGCGTGTCGTAGCAGGTCACCGCGCCGGGTCGGGCGTAGAGCTCCCCTTTCCAGCCACACGCGATTGCCAGCCGCCAGTCACCGCGCCAGGCGGGGTTCTCGTGTTGTTTCCTGTCCAGCAATGTTCCATGGCTAGCTTCCAGCCATGGACATGGGTCTGTCGCTCGCGGACGTCATGGATCCGATGTACTGGCTCGGCGAGGGCGGATTGTTCGGAGGCGCCGTACTGGCGGCGGTCATGGTCATCGTTTTCATCGAAACCGGGCTGCTGTTTCCCTTCCTGCCTGGCGACACCCTGCTGTTCTCCGCGGGACTTATCGCCGCTCAGCCGAATTCCCCCGTTTCCATCCAGGTCCTAGCGCCCTGCGCCGCTGTCGCCGCCCTACTCGGAAGTCAATGCGGATACTTCATCGGACGCCGGCTCGGCCCGGCACTGTTCAAGAAGGAAGACGCACGCTTCTTCAAACAGCGCTATCTGACAGCCTCCCGCGAGTTCTTCGACAAACACGGGCCCAAAACACTTCTCGTCGCACAGTTCATCGGTGTGGTCCGCACTTTCACCCCTGTCATTGCCGGCATGTCTGGAATGCGTTATCCAAAATTCCTGCTGTACAACGCCATCGGCAGCGCGGCGTGGGGTATCGGCCTGACGACAGTGGGCTATTTCCTGGGCAATATCGCATTCGTCGGAGAGCACCTGGACATCATCGTCCTGATCGTCGCCATCTTGTCGACCGTGCCTGCCGCCGCAACGGCCGCCAAGGTGTATCTGGAGAAGCGCCGCGCAATCACCGATAACGGCTGAACGTTAGGAACCCGCCACACTTTGGCGGTCGTAGTGCCGCTTGACCCGGGCACGATTACCGCATTTCGGCGTGCACCATTCTCTGCGGGAATGGTCCTTGACGAAGTACAGGACACAGTGCGAAGCAAGGCATGCGCGCAGCTGACGGCGTTGCGGGCCACCGAAGAAGTCGACTGCCTGACGAGCGATCAGCCCGACGGTCAATCGCGCCTGCGATCCGCGCGCCGTCGCCGTTCTAGTGGGCTCGCCGTCCACCGGCCACACCAGCTCGGCCCGGATGCGAGCAAGCGTGTTGATCGTGCCGACAGCCTGGGCATGCGTCATGCCGGATGTCGGGGGTCGGGGGTCCTCGGTGCTCTCAGCGGCCAGGCACCGTAACGCGTCACGCAGCGCCCGTAGGTCACCGGCGACGTATCGCGCATCATCCAGCGGGTAGGCAATCGACTGCACACCCGATTCGGCCACGACGCGCTCCACTATTGCGTTGAGCCAGGCATGCACCGCGACGTCGTCGTTCAGGGCGTCCCGGACCTCGCCGCGACCACCACGGATGGCGTTCATCAGTTCCACGGGAAGCGGTTCACCCAGGATCGCGGCGATGGTGCCCGACGTGCTCGTATCCACACTTCGAGCTTATCTCTCCTAATGGATAACTCCACTTGTAACCATGTGGCCTATCTAACAGTGCAGGGGAAATACATACTAATGGCTTGAGGTTCCCCAAAGCATTAGATCTTCTGGATGGTGGAAGGAACTGCCATGAAAACTGAGATTGCGTCGTTCACCGGATCGGCAATCCGATCCGCCGTTTCGTTCGTGGTGGCACTGGCTGCGCTCACCGCGATGGCAGTGGCATCATTCGCCTTCGCCGCGCAGGCTTCCGCGGCCGGCGGCGGTGGGTCGTCCGCATCCGACACCATCGACAGACTGCAGGCGGAGGGTTACACGGTCCAGCTCAACGGCATTGCCGATGCGCCGCTGTCCCAATGCGTGGTGACGGGTATCGAGGGGCTACGCGGTGCCACCGCCTTCTCGACGGTGTACGTCGACATCTCTTGCCCCACGTACAACTGAATTGATCCGAATACGCGAACGCGGACTCGCCCCGGCCATCTGGCCATGGGAGGGCCCACGTTTGGCGTATTCACTTGCCTTGTTTAAGCGAACAAGCTTGTCGCCGCGATCTATTCCATATCGGGCTGACTGAGATATCACAGGCCATTGAGGATGGCACCCGATAGCGCTCACGTTATTAGAGGCATCGCAATTAGATCTTCAAAAGCACTGGAGCGCAGACGAAATGACCACCGTTACCGCCACCCCGAAGACCATCTCCACTAACGTCCGCCGTGCTGTGGTGGCCGCCGGCATCGGTCTCGCGATCCTGGCGCCCACCTACGCCGCGCTCGAAGTGACCGGTGCCCCCACGTCCGCAGTCGCCAGCGATGGCAATAGCGGCGGGGGTGGCAACAACCAGCGCCATGCCCGGCTGGGCACCGGCCAGTACTCGATGAACAACTCCGGCCCGCAGATGCGGTACACCTCGCCCCCGAGCGGTGCGTACATCGGCGGGATCAACTGAGTCGACCGAAAGACCTAGGGCCACTTCCGGATAGATCTCGGAAGTGGCCCTCTTATTGTGGTGAGGACAGCTAGGGCAGGATCGAATCCACGTATCCACCGTCGGCGCGCACGGCAGCGCCGGTGGTGGCCGAGGAGAAGGGGGAGCTGAGGTAGGTGACCAGGTTGGCGATCTCCACCGGTTCGATCAAGCGCCGCACCAGCGATTGCGGCCGGTGCTTCTTCATGAATTCACGCTGCGCCTCGTCCCAGGGCAGCGACTTGTCAACAAGCTGATAGACGAAGTCCTCCACACCCGCCGTGTGCGTAGGCCCGGCGATCACCGAGTTGACGGTGACACCAGAGCCGGCTGCATCCTTCGCGAACCCACGCGTCACTCCCAGCAGCGCGGTCTTGGAGACGCCGTAGTGGATCATCTCCTGCGGGATGACAATCGCCGAGTCACTGGCGATCTGAATGATGCGGCCCCATCCGGCGTCAATCATCCCCGGCAGATAGGTCCGGATAAGGCAAACGGCGGACAGCACGTTCACCTCGAAGTAGTTCCGCCACTGTTCGTCGGTGATCTCGCGTGCCGGTGTGGCACCGAAGATGCCTAGGCTGTTGACGAGTATGTCGACCTCGGGGAGCTGCTCTCGGAGCACTTCCACACCTGCCGCGGTCGAGACATCAGCGGCGACTCCGATCACGCCGTCATCATCGAGATCGGCGATGGCCGCGTCAACGCGTTCCTGGGATCGACCATTGACCACGGCGCGTGCTCCGCTGGCGGCGAGCCGCCGCACGATCGCTAGCCCGATGCCCTGCGTGGACCCGGTGACGAGCGCGGTCTTACCTGTCAGGTCAATGTTCACGTCACTACTGAAGTCGGACCGCACCCGAGTTCATTCCCGAGTGCGGTCCGATCGCTCAGTTCGAGCAGCAGCATCCCCCCTGCTGGGCCGACGCCAATTCTTCCGACACAACCTCGACCTTGCCATCGGGACGCCAGTCGAACGGAAAGTGCTTACTGGAATCTCCACTGTGCTGGTGCGACCATTCGAACCCGACGGAATGGTCCTTCTTGACCACCCCCCATGTTGCGATCTGGCCCGGCCCGACTTCCGCCCCGGGCGCGTTCGCGGTGGTGACGCGACGGTTGGGATCAGCGGTTGGACCGGTTAAGGCCTCGACACGCAAGTCGACCTTGCCGGGGATCTCGGCGCTCCAATGCGCGAGGTCGTCGGCCTTGTCGAAGTTGATCGGTACGTATTCGATCCCGCGTAGTTCCTCGATGAGGCTTGCGAACTCGGCGGGCCAACCACCCTCTTTACCGGTGAAGATTCGTTCGAGCGCGATGCGTTGGCGAGCGTCCGCGGACTCGTCGATGTAGAACATCAGCTTCATGGTCGCGTCCGGGTCGCCGATCCACATGTTCCCCTGGAACTCGCCTTGGGCGACCACGCCCAGGCCGCTCAAATCAACATCGCCCCAATGGCCTTCGTTCACATGCCACACCAGGGTAAATAGGCAGTCCCCGTGTGTGGGTTCCTGCGCGAAGCTGCACGGGCAGGGCAGTTTGCAGCTGCACACATCGAACCAGTCCCCCTTGAGGTTCCAGTCGTAGGTTTCCGTCGCCGACATTTCGTCCACTTCCTTTCTATACCCCATAGGGGTATCTGACGGGTCGAAGGTAACACCGTCTCCAGAGTGTTGACAAGTACCCCTAGGGGGTATTTACAGAGGGTGCGACGTCGCCACCCATCGAATCCGGACGCCAATCTGAGAGACGGACGCGAAGCTTCGCCTCCATAGTGAAAATCGGCATCCGTTTTGCCGGAAGGCGCCCGGACGATATAGATAGGCGCATGCCCGACTCAGCCTTCGACCCGACGCCAGTGCGACAGATCTGGCAGGACCTGGGTATCCCGGGGATCGTGGACGTGCACACCCACTTCATGCCCAAATCCGTCATGGACAAGGTGTGGGCCTACTTCGACTCGGCAGGGCCGCTGGTTGGGCGTCCCTGGCCCATCACCTACCGCGCCGAGGAGTCGAAGCGGATTGCGACGCTGCGAGAGTTCGGGGTGCTCCGCTTCACCTCACTGGTCTATCCACATAAACCTCAGATGGCTGCCTGGCTGAACCAGTGGGCCACTCAATTCGCGGCGCAGACCCCGGATTGCATCCATACCGCGACCTTCTTCCCTGAACCCGAGGCCGCCGGATATGTGCGCGAGGCGATCGAGGCGGGTGCCGGCGTCTTCAAGGTGCATATTCAGGTCGGAGCTTTCGCCCCCACCGATCCACTGCTCATCCCGGTGTGGGGTCTCATCGAGGATGCCGGCGTTCCGGTGGTGATCCATTGTGGGTCCGGCCCGGCACCCGGCGAATTCACCGGACCTGAACTAATCCGGGTGCTGCTCAAGCAATTCCCGCGGCTGCGGCTGATCATCGCGCACATGGGCATGCCCGAGTACACCGACTTCCTCGATATCTGTGCGCAGTACGACGAAGTTCGACTCGACACCACGATGGCCTTCACCGCATTCTCCAACGAGAAGGCACCCTTTCCAGAAGCCGACTATCCGCGGCTTACGGATCTGGGTCACAAGATCCTCTTCGGCAGCGACTTCCCGAACATCCCCTACGGATATGCCGAAGCGCTCACCGAGCTGTGCGCCTTGCCCGGCATCGATGACCACTGGGTGCGGGGAGTTCTCTATCGCAACGGCGCAGAGCTATTCGGCGTGAACGGATAACGCCGACACCTGCTGTCGCAAAAGACGATCGACAACGAAGGCGGCATCTCTGCCAACCCCACGCAGTGTCGCCGAGGACAACGAGCGCTGCCACTCCAGCCCGACATATCCGAGTCCTTGGTGTGTGGTCGACACCCCGCTGCGGTGCCGCGGAACGCCCGAGGCGTTGAGCGCGCCCAGGCCAGCGAGATAGTCGACGTTCGGTCGGTACCCTGTTGCCCACACGACCGCATCGACGGGTTCGATGCTGCCATCGGCCCACACCACAGCATTACCGTCCATATGTGTGAACATCTTTCGGCAATCAGGGCGTCCCGCGTCAAATGCCGCGCGATAGCGACCATCGTCGAAGACCGGGGCGGTGGGCCGACGCCGCAGCCATGGTCCCACTGGCGCCGTATCCAGACCCGTTCTGAGATACCAGAAATGCATGTCAAGCCCGAATGGACGTTGCGGAACAAGGCGCAGACGTCCACGGGTGGCCAGCGAGACCGTGGCTGTATCCGCGAGCTCGACCGCGATTTGAACGGCCGAGTTTCCCGCACCTACCACCACCACCCGTTGGCCGGTGAATGGCGAGGGCTCACGGTACTGTCCGGCGTGCAGCTGGCGGCCGGTGAACGTCTCTGCCCCGGGAATCACTGGAACATAAAGGTTTCCGTGGGTGCCGGTCGCCGAGATCACCATCGGCGTGACCAGTGGGTCACCATCGCCGATCACCGTGTACCCGTCGGGCCCATGGCCCACCGCAGCGACGCGGCACTGTGACCGCACCTCGACGTCGAGCCTTCTCGCGTGATCATGCAGGTATCCGATTACCTCGTCACGCCGCGGGTAGCGATCGGGGTCGCCAGGAAACGGCTTACCGACCATTCCCGAATACCTTGCCGGGCTGAACAAGGCCAGGCTGTCGTAGTAGTGCTTCCACGCACCACCGGGCTCAGGTTCTGCGTCCAGCACAACTGGACGTAAACCCTTGTCTACCAATACTGTTGCGGCGGCCAGACCCGCCTGCCCGGCGCCCACGACCACGGCGTCACACACGCGCGGCATCTCAACCTCCCGCCGGAACCAGAAGCCCCGCTCGATACTGCTCGCGAACCTTGAACCGCTGACGTTTCCCGCTGGTTGTCAGCGGGATGGTGCGGGCCGGCACCAGCACGACCTCATCGAGGGAGAACCCAAACGCGGCACGGACACCGGAGGAGATCCGGGCGCGGAGCTCCTCATACTCATCCGCCGTTGCCCGGGTTCCCACCACGGCTACTACCGACTCGCGGGCACGTTGTTCGTCGAGCAGGGAGAAGACGACGGAGACGCCTCCAGAGCCGGAGATGCTGTCGATTTCCCGCTCGACGTCGTAGGGCGGGAAGTTGCGCCCGCGCACAATGAGCATCTCCTTGCGCCGTCCCACCACGAACAGTTCACCTTCGAGAAGGAATCCGCGGTCGCCGGTGTCGTGCCATCCATCCTCGGGCACGGCGACCCCGCCGTCGGGGGTGAGGTAGCCGTACATCACCGACGGTCCGCTTACCTGAATATCGCCTACGGCACCGCTAGGAAGCGGATCACCATCGGCCCCGACAATCCGCAGACGCATACCGTCGATCACCTGTCCGCAGGACACGACGAGCTGGCCATCCTCCGGACGCTGCTGCGCGCGCACCCTGCCGAGTGTCGTCGAATCCGTTGAATGCGATTGCAGTGCAACGGTTATCGCGAGCACAGTTTCGGCCATGCCATAACATGGCACCAGTACGTCTGCCCGCATCCGCAACGATGCAAGCTGCTCGGTGACATCACTCATCACCGAGTACGGAATGGGCTCGGCGCCCACGTAGGCGTGCCGCAGTCGAGACAGGTCCAGATCCGATAGCGAATCGGCGCGCTTGATCGCGTCAGACACAGCGCGGTACGCAAAGGGCGGGCCCGCGGTATGGGTCGACCCGTGATGCGTCATGTGCCTTATCCAGGACACCGGATCCCGCAGGAACCCCATCGGGGTCATCACACCGACCCGCAGACCGTAGAGGAGCGCGGCGAGCACCTGGATGAAACCCATGTCGTGGTAGAACGGCAGCCAGCTGAAGACACGATCTCGCCCGCGCAATACCCTTGTGCTGTAGGCAATTGCACTGGCGTTGTGCACCACGTTGCCATGTGTCAACAGCACAGCCTTGGGTGCCGACGTGGAGCCGGAGGTGAGCTGGATGTGGTGGATGTCGCCGGGCTCGGGGCGCGAATGCAGCGGCCAGTCAATCGGATCGGCGTCGGTCAGCTCGTCATACATCACCACGACGGGATGCTCGACCGCTGCCGCAGTGCGCTGCGGGGTTATGACCATGGCCGCATTCAGCACCTCAAGCGCAGCCCGCAGGTGTGCCACTCCCGCGGATTCCGGTCGTGAGGGGGTGGGCGGTGGCGCGATCGCGCACGGTACCGCGCCCAATAACAGCACCGCCAGCAGTGTGGTCAGGTACTCCTCATCGCTCACGGCCACCATCGCCACTCGGTCTCCACGCCGCAGGCCACGTGCGGCCAAGGCTCCGGCCCGAATCCGGATGGTATGTACCAGATTTGTCCCCGATAGCGCGCGCAGGTGGACGCGCGAGTCGTAGAAGTCGATCTGCTCCAGGTCTGAGCGCAACAGAACCGTGTAGTCGATAACGCCAGTGGCCATCGCCGGAGCGTTCGCCTTCACATGCTCGCGAATCGCGCTGTTGCTCATCCTTGTTCGCGGCGTTTCGCCTTATCGCGGAGGCGCTGCCGGATGAAGACTCCAATATCGCCTACCACCGTGAACGCGAATGCGTCCTCTTCTGGAATGAAGACGGTGAACCTGTCCTCCACGTCGTTCATCAGCGCCATCAGCACCACGGAGTCGATGGGAAGGCTGAGTAGCGGAGTGTCAGGACCGACCGCGTCGAGATCGACCTGCGCCAGATCTTCCGGCGGAAGCAGCTTGGTCAGTGCGGCTCTCAAGGTCTCGACAATATCGATATCACTGGGAAGCTCAGCGACGGCATATCTTTCGGTCATTGGTCCTCTTTCTCCAGCAGAACGCCGTCTTCAAGGTGCAGCACGCGATCGGCGATATCCGTGAGGCGTAGGTCATGGGTCACGATCACCACTGCGGCCCCTTGAGTTCTCGCCGCGTCCGCGAGCTGCTCGGCCACCTTCTTGCCGGTCGCCGAATCCAGGTTCGCGGTCGGCTCGTCGGCGAGTACGAGACCGGGGCGTGCCACCAGTGCACGTGCCGCCGCGACTCGTTGCTTCTCACCACCCGAGAGCGCCGTTGGACGGTGTTCGGTCCGGTGGGCCAATCCGAGCTCGGTCAGCAGTTCGCGTGCCCGCGACATGGCAGACTCCTTCCCGACTCCGGCGTAGCGCAATGGGAGTGCCACATTCTCGGCACTCGTCAACGCGTTCAGCAGGTTGTACTCCTGGAACAGGAACCCCAAGCTTTCCAACCGGATTCGCGCGCGCTCCCGTTCGCTGAGTTCACTGACGTCCTGACCGCCGATCCTGACACTCCCCGACCCCGGGGTGAGCAGCAGCCCCATGACCAGGAGCGCGGTGGTCTTGCCGCCACCCGACGGGCCGACGACTAATACCACCTCACCAGGGCTGACCGTCAGGTCCAGGCCCCGAAGTGCGAGCACCGCCGCATCGCCGGATCCGTACTGGTGTTCAATGCCCGACAGTTGCAGCACCGGACCATCTGACACGCTTGGACTTTCGCAGCTATTCATTGTGCTCACCTCCGGAATGCCTGTGCGGGATCGATTCGTGTTACCCGACGGACCGGGATCAGCGATCCGATGATGGCCATAACGCCGGTCGCCGCCGCCATCGCGACGAGCATGGTGGGAGTCACCTCCACCGTGACGTCGCCCAGCCGATCCTTCACCAGGAACTGCACCCCGTAGGTGACTCCCGCGCCCAACAGGTATCCGAGTCCGGCGATGAGCACTGCCTGGGCTATCACCGTGCGGCACAACTGTCCTGGCCGAACACCGAGTGCGCGCAGCACTCCAAAGTCACTCATCTGCTCGGTGGTCACCGCGAGCACGGTCAGCCCCACCAGCGCCACCCCGACAAGCGCGGCGATTCCGATCATCGTCTTGAGTGGTCGCCCGATCATCGAGATAACAATGGCCCGGCTGTTCTCGGCGAAGGTGGCCGAGGTGAGTGCATCCATTCCAGGTACCTTCTCCCGGATGGAGTCCGCTACTTGATCGGCGGTGAACCCTTCGGCGGGTTGAACCAGGAAATAGGACACGCGATTTCCCGCCCGAAGCAGATGCGCGGCATCCGGCAGCGAGATGAATGCGTAGAAGTTCCCTACCGCGGCGGTCTGGTTCGACAGCCCGACGACCTTGAAGTCACCGTCCACGAGCTGCACGGTGTCTCCGACGTGAATCTTGTTCTTCTTGGCCAGTACCCGGTCGAGCACGACCTCACCGGAACCGGCCACGTTCCGCCCCTCCGACAGCGACCATGGGCCACCCACGCCGGTACCCGTGTCATATCCGACGACGAAGTACGCGGTATGCCCTCCGTCGTGCACGAAATCGGAGGGCAGACCGAGGATCGGATCCGCCGACCGGACACCGGGGACCTTCAGCAGTCGGTCTCTACCGTCAGCGGGTAACCACGACACCGCGCGGAACATTTGGGATACACCCGGCTGAACCGTCCATACCGCCCCCTTGGAGTGGTCGATATAGGTGGTCACCTGCTGGGTGGTGCCGACAAAAATTCCGGACATCACCAGCACCAGGACGACCGCGACGGCGACCCCGATAACGGACAGAATGAATCGAGCGCGTTCTGCAACAAGATTTTTGACGGCAACGATCATCGGCCCACTCCCATACTTCCTGCCATGGCGCGCAGTCGCTGCACCGCCCGTGTGGTCACTGCGATAACCCTGTCGACGTCCCCGGGTGACACGCCCGGCCCCAGCGAGAAACGCACCGTGCCGCGGGCCTGGTCCTCGGACAACCGCATCGCCTGCAGCACGTGAGAAACCGCGTCTTCCCCCGCATGACAGGCAGACCCCGTGGATACGTAGATGCCGTGCATGTCGAGATCGTCGGCAAGGGTGTCGGCACGGATACCGTCGAAGCGCATGCTGACGGTCTCCTCCAGCACTGGTTCGGTGACGTTGACGTGAACACCGCCGACCGAGCGCAGCCCCTCGATCAGCCGCTCGCGTCGGTCCCGCATACCCAGCCGGTAACCCAGAGACACCGTACGCGGACACATCTCGACCGCGACCGCCATGCCCAATGCCCCCGGCACGTTTTCGGTACCTGCGCGTAGCCGGTTCTCCTGAGGCCCGCCGCGCATCACCGGCAACAGGCGATGCCCATGCCGGACGAGAAGTGCACCCATTCCGCGCGGACCGCCAAATTTATGCGCTGACACCGAGATCATGGTGGCACCAACGCTTGTCAGGTCGAGCTTGCCCGCGGTGTGCACGGCGTCTGTATGAAAAGGGGCACCTGATCGTGCCGCAATATCGGCAATCTCATGCACGGGCTGGATGGCGCCGGTCTCGTTATTGGCGTGCATCACCGAGACCAGTGCGGTGTCCGCGCGCATCGCGCGCCCCACGGCATCGGAAGAGACGTGTCCGGACGGTGCGGGGTCTACGAACGTCACCGCGACGCCCAGGTCTTGCAGCGCAAGGGCGTTCGCTAGGACGGCGGGATGTTCGATCGACGTGGTCACCATGTGGCCCCGAAACCCCTCGGCCGCAAAGGTTCCCCATAACGCCAGGGTGTTCGCCTCGCTACCGCCAGAAGTCAACACCACCTCATCCGGTTCGGCCCGGAACATCTGCGCGATGGCCTCCCGCGCCTCGGTAAGGGCATCGGCGGCGTCGCGGCCGGCACCGTGGCGACTCGACGGATTGCCCACCAGCCGGTGGCCGTCCTGCAATGCCTGGGCGGCACGGGGGTGCAGTGGCGCGGTGGCGGCGTAGTCGAGATAGATCTCGGATGCGGCCGCCTCTACGGGGGGGCTCGGCGGGTTAAGAACCGGGGAGGGTGCTGGCATCTTCGTGGATTCCGTTGCGGTAGTTGTTGGCTAGGCGTTGAGCGACATCGGCACCAAGTGTTGCGACGTGTTGCTGTTCGGGTGAGAGGCCTCCCGACCATTCGGTGATCTGGGTCGCCTCGACGGCCGCGATGTTTTCCACCGGCATCCCGGTGAGACGCTCGGTGAGAATCGACGCCACGGCCAAGGCGGCCGAGCATCCGTACGCCTCGAATCCGATCTGACTGACGGCGTCTTCATGGATCTGAGCGCTGAGCAGGATTTGGTCGCCGCACACCGGGTTCCCGATGAAGGCGGTGACGTCGGCCTGCACAATGCGGCCCGAGTTGCGAGGGTTGGTGAAGTGGTCAACCACCGTCGGACTGAACCGGGGCACTAGACCCCTACCCCGGTGTCCGCGAGCTCGCACTCGGCGACGACTTCCCGTGAGTCGATATATTTTTCGATACTCACAGCGCAGCATCCCAGTTCGGCGCCTTGACGACGGCGACGGAACTTCACGGTCTGCCCGGTGCGGCCGCAAGGGCAATCCCCCTCGTCCACCTCGCCGATATCGTCGGAGAGCAGGAAACCCGGATACGCGGTGTTCAGGGAGTCGAGGATCGCTATCCCGCCGGTCTTTCCGGGCTCCAGTTCGACGGAGGCATCGGTGACGTCCCGGATCGAGATGTAGCACCACGGCGGCACATGCTTGCGTTGGTGCTCGCACTCGATGGCGAGCATGTTCGATTCGATCATGCCGTACATGTCGCGGATGCGGGTGTGGTCGATGCCCAGCACGCGCTGCGCCTTCTCGTTGAACTCGTCTCGGCTGATGGAGTTTCCGGTGTATTGCTTCCACCCGCCGAGCATGATGATCAGCGAGTCGGGATCGAGTGTGAGGGGAATGTCCTCCAGCTCCAGGTATTTGAGGAACCGGGCGATGATGAACGGCGGCCCGATGAGGTGCCGGGTCATCCGGCCCTCCCAGCTCCGTAGATGCGCCAATGCATCCTCCGGATCGAAGGAGTACTCACGCACGACGTAGCGGTGATCGTCCAACATCCCGGTGAGGAGATTGAAGATCTTCACCATCCCCATCTCGGGCACCTCGGCGGTGGATGGGCACAGGAACAGCCCCGCACCCTGCGAGATACCGAAGAAGTCGCGGTATCCGCCGAAGATTCCGACAGATGCCCGGGTCACCGTGGTCGAGTCGCGTCGGGCGACCGACGGCACACCGCTCGTACCGGTGGAGCGGATCTCGATCTCTACATCCTCAAGCCCGCAGGTCATGAGGACATGCGCCCCGGCCTGTTTGAACATGCTGACCGGAAGGAGCGGGATGCGATGTAGATCCGCCCCATCGCGGATGTCACTCGGGGTGAAGCCGGCGGCGTCGCACTGCGCGCGATAGAAGCCGTTGCGTTCGAAGTGGAATGCGAAGGATTCACGCACCACGTCGGTAAGCGATCCTCGCCACTCGTCGCGCGACACTCGGAGGGCTTCCCCGGGCATCCCCAGCATGGTGACCAAATCCACTGCATATCTCCTTTGACTGCTCTCACGCCCGCTGCCCATCAAGGGCACCGGTGGAGTGGTCGAATCACGGTGAGTAAAAGTTCCCGCAGAGTTTCAGCCCCGTATGAAAGAGTCCAAGCCATGGTTGATGAGCCGCTCGCGCGAAGAGCAACAAACAGTGATGGGCCGCTCGCGCGAAGAGCAACAGGCAACGATGAGCCGCTCCGTGATGAACACACCGAGCTACTGAAGAGGCGTGCCCTCACCGAGGATGCCGCCCGTCTCGAAGCGGTTGCGCGCCGTCACGCCGCCGGTGGTCGCACCGCACGTGAGAACATCGCCGACCTCGTCGATGACGGATCGTTCGTGGAATACGGGCGATTTGCCGTCGCCGCGCAACGCCAGCGGCGCGAGATCGCCGATCTGATCGCCCGCACACCCGCCGACGGCCTGGTGGCCGGAACCGCGCGGGTTAATGGCGACCCGTGCGCGGTGCTCTCCTACGACTACACCGTGCTGGCCGGAACTCAGGGCGCGCTCGGACACCAGAAGAAGGACCGGCTGTTCGATCTGATCGAACGCATGAAGCTGCCGACGGTGTTCTTCGCCGAGGGTGGGGGCGGTCGTCCGGGTGATACCGACTATCCCGTGGTCTCGATGCTCGATGTGCGCGCGTTCAAGCTGTGGGCGGCGCTCTCGGGTGTGGTGCCGCGGATCGCGGTGGTCAAGGGCAGGTGCTTCGCCGGCAATGCCGTCATCGCGGGATGCTCGGATCTGATTGTCGCGACCAAGGACACATCCATCGGCATGGGTGGTCCCGCCATGATTGCCGGCGGAGGACTCGGCGAGGTGCCTCCAGACGAGGTGGGGCCGATATCGGTGCAATCGCCCAATGGGGTTGTCGATGTGGTCGTGGACGACGAGACACAGGCCGTCGCCGTCGCTAAACGCCTGCTCGGCTACTTCCAGAGTGCGACAGCTCCTGGAACAGCGACAGACCAAACCCTTTTGCGGACAATGATTCCCGAACGTGCTCGGCGCGCATATCCGGTGGGCCCGATCATCGAGACGCTCGCCGACGAGGGCTCCGTGACGTTTCTACGCGAGAAGTTCGCGCCGGAAATGGTGACGGCCCTCGCACGCATAGAGGGCCGAGCCATTGGTGTCCTCGCCAATAACTCCATGGTGATGGCAGGGGCAATCACCGCCGCAGCAGCGGATAAGGCAGCCCGGTTTCTGCAACTGTGCGACGCCTTCGGACTGCCGGTGCTCTCGCTCGTCGACTGCCCGGGGTACATGGTGGGACCCGCCGCAGAGGCCGATGCATTGGTGCGGCGCGCATCGAGAATGCTCGTTGCCGGCGCTGCGCTGCGCGTGCCGCTGGTGTCGGTCATCCTGCGCCGCGGTTATGGCCTTGGCGCACAAGCTATGACAGGCGGCAGCCTGCACGAGCCGCTACTGACGGTGGCGTGGCCGGGCGCACATCTGGGCCCTATGGGTCTGGAGGGCGCGGTGCGCCTGGGGCTACGCAAAGAACTCGAGGCGATTCCCGACGAAGCCGCCCGCGAGGAGGCGGTGCGCCTTGCGACGGCCGCCGCCCAGGAGAATGCCAAGGCACTCAACGCCGCTCAGATCTTCGAGATCGATGACGTAATCGACCCCGCCGACACCCGGTCGCTCATCGCATCGACCTTCGCGGCGGCCACCCGCGAGCCTCTGCCGCCACGCAGGTCTTTCGTCGACACGTGGTGATACCTCAGTTGGCGCTCGGGGCCCAATTGCCGTGGAAGCCACTCGGCACCCGATGCGGCAGTTTGACGCTCGCGACATCCTCCAGCGTCTGCGCGTCGAGGATTGCCAGCTCACTTCGATCCGTCGTCCTGTCGTACGCGTAGCCCATCAACACGCCGTCATCCTCCGCGGAGGTATCCGACGACGGTTGGAAGACGAACTCTCCCAATGCCTTATCTGCACCGAAGGGTCGAGCAATGCTGCCACCGCCGACGAAATCGTGCTTGTACAGCGTGCTCTCACCGGACACCGCCTCACCGATCGCGGGCGCATACCCATACCGGTGGCGCCGTCCGACCACGCGCTCATCAACCCGCGGGAACTCCTGACCCCGGTCGTCGATGCGCGTTTCACGAACCTTGCCATCGGCCAAGTCGATGATCCATCGATCCAGCGTGGGTAGTCCCTCGTTGGGCCCAAGGTGATCGGTGTCGAACATCTTCGGATGACGCACCAGGTCGAGCACAACGGTGTCGCCCTCGTCGTACGCGTTGAGCGGGTGAAATACGTAACACGGTTCGACGTCGAACCATCGGACGTCTGCGCTGGTTCCTTCGCGCGGCATCACCCCGACTCGAGCCGGATACTTCGGATTCCACGAGTAGGGCAGCCGACGATCGGAACTCGGGACATGTGGCTGCCGCGCCGCAATGGGGTCCGGAATGCGCACGCGGCCGATCAATGCCGAAAGCAGCAGGCGTGCAGGCAGCCGCAAGGGCCGCGGAATGCTCATGGACGCCGCCTGTGCGGCGTCGAAGGTGACGGGGAGGTCGTAGAAGACCACGTGGCGCTCAGTCAGCGAGAAGTCATGCATCATCGGGCTGCCACCCACCTCGATGTCGACGCTGCGTCGCGCGCGACCGTCGGTACCGATCACCGAATACTGGACGCATCTGCCGCGCTGCATACTGTACGAAACTGCGTGCAGTTCAGCGGTTTTCGGATCGCGTTTGGGATGTGCGGTGTATCCGCCCGTGAGTGTTCCATCGAAGTCGCACACCCCGACGGTGTCCAACTCATCGGTGAGCTCGTAGTTTGCGACACCGCCTTCGATAAGCGCCAACGTCTTTCCGGCATGCCCAATGACATTGGTGTTGGCCCCCATCGGCGAGACTCCGAAGCGCCCCGTGGGGATCGTCTCGCCGAGTTCCTTCGCGATCTGCGGTGAGCGCACCCAACGGTTCCGATACCACTCGGCCTTACCGTCCCGGATGCGGATGCCATGGACCATGCCGTCGCCCATAAACCAGTGATACAACTCGGGATCGATCTCACCGATCGGGTTGGGGCCGTTACGCAGATAGCGGCCATCGAGATGGTCGGGAATCGTGCCGACCACATCCAGATCGGTCAGCGTGTATTCGTGTTCGAGCGGGGCGTACTCGCCCTCAAGATAACGGCTCGTCATAGCGGAACCTCACATCGATCGGGATCATCCTCTGTATAGCACCAGGGACGTCCGCTGAACAGGTGCGACGAACAGCTCATTCGTAAATTACTGCCCCGTCATCGTTTTGAGAGTCGGGCCGGCTGTCCAACCGCCGTCGACGGCAAGCTCTGAGCCGGTGGTGTAACTCGCGTCATCCGACAACAGATAGGTGACCGCGCCCGCGACCTCGTCGGGGGTACCCACCCGACCCATCGCGGTGATCGGCATGTTGCCCTCCCCTTCCTGAAAACCGGCCTGCGCCGTCATCGGGGTGTACACGACGCCGGGGTGCACGGAGTTGACGCGAATCCGCTCGGGCCCCAGCTCGATGGCCGCGACCTTGGATAAGCCGCGCACGCCCCATTTGGACGCGCCGTAGCCGGAGGTGAGCGCCAGACCGACGAGACCCGCCGCCGATGAGATGTTCACGATCGAACCCCCACCGTTCGCGCGCATCGACGGGATGACCGCCTGCATTCCGATGAAGACACCGACCAAGTTCACGTCGATGACCTTCCGGAAATGCTCCAAAGGCTCATCGGCGACCAGCGACGCACTGGAGATCCCCGCGTTGTTCACCAGCCCGGTGATCTCGCCGAACTCCCCGACCGCAGTGTCGACCACGGCGGCCCACTGCGCCGGGTCGGTCACATCGAGATGGACGAACCGTGCGGCTTCTCCGAGTTCCCTTGCCAGCGTGTGCCCGTCGGCATCCAGAACGTCGGCGATCACCACCCTGCCGCCCAGCGACACGATCCGCTGCGCGAACGCGGCACCGAGCCCGCGCGCTCCCCCGGTGACGATAACGTTCTTCCCGTCGAGCAATGCCGAATTGCTGCCCATGTCAACACCTTTCCCAGCCGATATGTCCGCGTCGGCACCATTCCAGGGAACCAGACTGCGGTCGGCGACTCGGCTGACATTCCCGCCCAGCGGGAGCGGTGAGCTAAGACACCAGCACACCCGCGGTGTGATGGTGGTAGTTCCCTGCATCGAAGTAGCGGGTGCGGCGGCTGTATTCGAAGGTGAAACTCGGCCAGTTGCTGGTGTTCTTGCCCCCATCAGTGCGATACCAACTGGTGCAGCCGGATTCCCAGACCGTGCCGCCGAGACGCTGCTGCAGTTCCTCGTTGTAACGCTGCTGCGCATCGGGCCTGACATCGACCCAGCCTCGGCCGTAAGTGCCGATATGCCGGATTGCCGACAGGACGTAGTCGGTCTGCCGCTCCAACATGTAGACGATCGAGTTGTGGCCCAGGTTGGTGTTGGGGCCGTAGAGGATGAAGAAGTTGGGGAACCCGGACACGGTAATACCGAGATGGGCCTCGGCACCGTTGCGCCAGGCTTCTCGAAGGTCGACGCCTTCGCGGCCCACAATCCGCATGGGTGCCAGAAACTCGCTCACCGCGAAGCCGGTGCCGAAGACGATGGCGTCGACCTCTCTTTCGGTGCCGTCGGTCCCGATCACCCTGTCTCCCCTGATCTCGCTGAGTCCGGCGGAGACCACTTCGACATTGGAACGGCTGACTGCGGGGTACCACTCATTGGAGATCAGCACTCGCTTGCAGCCGAGCGGGTAGTCGGGCGTCAATCGCTCACGCAGGGCGGGATCGGGGACGTGTCGCCGGAGGTGCTTGGCGAATAGCTTCTCGACGAGCCCTACTCCGTAGCCGCGTGTCAGCGGCAACACACGCATCTCGTGATAGATGTACTTGCGCGCACGGCTGACGACGAGCGCGCTCGGGAAGTGTGCGTACAGATACTTCTCCAGCGGGGAGTACGCCCGGTCGGGTTTGGGGAGTACATACGGCGCCGACCGTTGGAAGAGATGTAGTCGCGCCACCTTCGGCGCGATCTGCGGCACGAATTGGATTGCGCTGGCCCCGCTGCCGATCACCGCGACGTGCTTGCCGGTCATGTCGTAGTCGTGGTCCCAGCGCGCCGAGTGAAACACCTTGCCGGAAAAGGAGTCCAGCCCGGGAAAGTCGGGCTCGGCCGGACGGCTCAGTTGTCCGGTGGCCGAAACCAGGAACCGGCATCGTATCTGCGAGCCGCCGGCCAGCGTCACCACCCAGCCCCCACTGTCAGCGTCGAATACGGCGCCCGCAACCTCGGCAGCGAATCGGATGTGTTCGATGATTCCGTACTTCCGCGCACACGATTCGATATAGCTGCGGATCTCCGGGGCTTGCCCGTAGGCGCGCGACCAATCGGCGCTGGGCTCGAACGAGTAACTGTAGAGATGTGACGGCACATCGCAGGCGGCACCTGGATAGACGTTGTCGCGCCACACACCTCCGACGCGATCAGCCTTTTCGACGATCGTGAATGACACACCGGCCCTCTTCAGCTTGACGGCCATGCAGATTCCGCCGAAGCCGGCGCCGATGATTGCGACGACAGGGTCGTTCTGGTCAGTCATGTATTTCATGGTCGGCAACCGCCCCGTTCCGCGGGAGGTGCACACCGGCGATAAAGTTACTCGATTCGGCAAGCGGCCGCTGATCGTGACTACGCTTCGCGCTGACTGTGAGGAGGGGGGCCGAGGGTGGACTGGGATATACCGAGAACGCCGACGAGCATCCTCGTGCTGATTCAGCTGGCTGCCGAACACGGTGTGCCCACCGCCATCTGCTTGCGTGGCACGGGTCTGCACGCCGATCACCTCCAACGGATGTCGACCGAAGTCACCGCCCGCCACGAACAGACCGTCATCGAGAACGTACTGGCCGCCATCCCGGACAATGAGGATCTGGGGCTACAGGCCGGCAATCGGTACCACCTGACCACCTATGGAATCTGGGGCTTCGCGCTCATCAGCAGCCCGACGCTACGCAGCGCAGTCGATATCGGGTTGCGGTACATGGACCTAACCTTCGCGTTCTCCCGCATCCGGGTTAACGAGGACGGCGGAGCCTTCCGCCTGGTGCTCGACGCACCGGGGATCCCGGCTCCATTGCATCGGTACGTCATCGAGCGTGATGCCGCGGCGATTCGCCTCATTCAGCGCGAGCTCTTCGATGCACCCATCCCCGATATGACGACGCAGTTCACCTTCCCGCCGCCGCGCGATGCTCGCAGGTACGTCAAGACGTACGGGGTCACCCCACGTTTCGATGCGACCGAGAACTCGCTATCTCTGCCGCGGGAGATGCTCGACCTGGCGCTGCCGCGGGCCAATGCGCACACCGCGGCGTTCACTCAATCCCAATGCCGCGAGCTCCTGGAACAACGACACGCTCGCGCCGGGCTATCCGGGCGCGTACGCGATCTGCTTCTTGCGCTCCCGGCCCATCCGCCGAGTGCCGAACAGACCGCGCGCCAACTGCAGATGAGTTCACGCACCCTCAGGCACCGGCTCGCGACAGAGGGCACGTCGTACCGAGAGCTCCTGGACGAGGTCCGGCGCCGTCTCGCCGAGGAGATGCTCACCACCGGGCGCCTGACGGTCGCCGAAACTGCGCAGCGGCTCGGCTACGTCGAGCTATCCAGCTTTTCGCAGGCATTCCGCCGATGGAACGGAATGGGCCCGCGGGCGTTTCGGTCCGCGATGATCACCACGCACCGATAGATCAGCGATACCGCTTAGGTCTCGACCGATTCCGGCTCGACGGGTGCGCCTTCCTCAGGTGCCGGTCCGGCATGCGGTGCGAGCACCGATGCAGGGATCACCTCGGGACCCTCGGCGTGATCCGGCACATCCAATGGCGCGGACCCTGCCGCGTCCGCGTCGTCGACGGGCAGATACATGTGGCGCTTGAACTGGGACTGGTAGGCACCACCGCCACCGATTCGCACACCTCCACCCTCACCACTGGAGACGGGAGTGCCGTCGGGCAGCGTCACAGCGGTGTGACCGCCGTTCCAACCGATCACCAAGGCACCGGGGGCGGTGCCGTACTTGAAACCACGCGAGAGAAGCGCGCGTTCTTGGTTACCGGTGTTGAACCGAGAACCGAACGCGGGACGGTCGGTGGCGACATTGGACACCCAGGAGGCCAGCCCGGAGCAGTCGGTGCCCCGTGCGGAATCTCCGCCCGAGATGTATGGCGTACCCGAGACCTGGTGGATAAACGCCAGCAAAGCAGCGAGATCAGACATGGGTGGGGACGCTAACAACGAGATTGCGGGCCAACCAAAATATGTGGCTTCCGTCATATTTGCTGATGATTATGACGAGAATTACTGTGCGCCAACACGTTACTGATTACGGTAGTGCATATCGAATCGCACGTCCAGTCGGGTAAACCCGCAGGACATCAGTGGTTTGTTGAATGTTCAGCGATAGCGGTTCATAATTTGCTGCCGATGATCCGCATTGTCACTTTTTCTGCACATACTCGCATCTCTTGAATTAACACAGGAAAATTTCTGTTACCCATGCCACCTTTTTGAAGACGGCCGTCTCACTCCTTGGGACACCTGGCGCGCTACCGATTTCACGGAGGCACACGCTTCGACCTCCGACAAAATAGAAGTTTCGTCTACTTATGGGAGATGCCGGCCAGCGCGGAAGGCCACAGATAGTGCTCCGCCCTGAAAACGACTCGGTAACAAGGTATTTCAGGAAACAGCGCGTCGCGCAGTGCGGTCCCAAAGACCGGCCTGCCATCTGACTTGCCGACCATGAGGATGCCGTATTCAATGGTGTCCCAACGGCTTCCGGTATCACCGAGGAGTGCGCGGGTCAGCAGGACAGCGTGACGTACGCGACCTTCTGGCCGGCACTGGGCATAGTGGTCGGCTGGTTCCTCATATTGCGTCCGGGTTGCACATTTTGGACGGCAGACTGCTGTGTCACGCCTTGAACAGTGCACTGCGACGGATGGTCCGAACCCACCTTGGTGATGATCACCCGGTAACCGTTGGACTTGAGGTCGTTGATGACGGAATCCGGGTCCGCGGCGGGCCCGGCAAGCGCGGCAGCAGCTGTCGCCAGGGACAGTCCCGCGGCGGCAACTCCTGCCACCGCCGCGGTCACGATCTTTTTCATGAGTGATGCTCCTTCTGCGTCGACGAAGATGAAGCGGAGTTACGGGTGCTTACGCGTTATCGGGCGACGGCGACTGGGTCGGGTTGAGCTTGTGAGTGCCAAACGGCACGTGCGGGTTGGTACCCAGCGGAACCAGCGGGTTGGCACCTTCATATGTCGGCTGATGAGCGCCCTGCTCGTAGATGGCACCGCCAGGCGATACGCATGGGCGCTGATCAGTGGCGTTGACACTGGTCTCGCTGGCGTAGCAAGCCGGAGGAGGGGTCGGGCCCGCCGAGGCGATCGGAGCGCCCACGACGGCGACAACAGCGGCTATACCGACCCCGCCGAGGATTGCAGTGAGTGACTTATTCATGTGATGTTTCCTTTCCGCTCAGTCATGTTGCTAATGGCCTAGGAAGTGGACATCACTTGCCACAGACATCAACGTTGATGCGTTCACCCAGTTCAACGGCTTTCTGGGCTTGTCAGTTCCCAACTTATGAGATCTTCGGGTGATTCTCAGCTAAATCTCAGTATACCCCTTGGGGGTTAGGGTGATGGAAGAATGGTGTATAGCCGTTCATCTGCCGTTAACCAGGGTTATTGGCCTTCTCGGCCTAGATCAAGTGATCTATACTTCGATCATGCGATCTAAATCGGGCGCTGAGCGCACCTTCACCGAGGTAGCACGTCGCGACCAGATCGTCGCGTGCGCCGTCGAAGTGATCGCCGAGGTGGGTTATCCACAAACCTCCATCCGAAAGATCGCCGATCGGGCGGGCATCGCGATGAGTGTGGTGCTGTACCACTTCGGCTCCAAGGACGGGCTGGTAGAGGCAATCATCGCGTCGATGTATCGGTCGGCAATCGCCACGGTGGCTCCCGCAGTGAACCGGGAGCGGACCCCGACGGAGCGGCTCGCTGCCTATATCCGTTCCAGCATCGGCTATTTCGATACCCATCGGGTGCAACTCACGGCGCTTACCCAACTGGGGACGAGTTACAAACCCAGTGATGGTCGACGCTTCGGCGATCTGGGACTGACACCCGAACTCGCCAAACAACTGGCCGAGATCGATCCGTCAGCCATCCTCCGCGCCGGCCAGAAGGCCGGCGAATTCTCTTTATTTCCAGTCGATTCCACCGCTATTGCGCTGCGAGGGGCCGTCAACGCCGTGGTGGAGAAGATCCTGCAGGACCCCGAGTTCGATACGCGCGGCTATTCGGAAGACCTCGTGAAGATGTTCGGTCGAGTGGTACGGAAGGCATGATGTCCAGAATTGTTATCGCCGCCATCGGCAGCCAGGGCGATGTCGCCCCGTTGACGGGGTTGGGCGTGCGTCTCACGCAAGCCGGTCACCACGTGAGCATCCTTGCGTATGAACGTTTCGAGCCATTGGTTACCTGCTGTGGCTTAGCTTTTCGTGGCATTGCCGGACCGGGTGCGCAGCCCGAGGGCGCCGACGTCAATGTTATGAAGGGTCTCGCGGAATTCCTCGCCCCGCGCGGCATGCGAACCTTGGGTGCCGAACTGTTGACGGCACTGCGCGACGAACCCGCAGATGTGCTGATGTTGTCCCCCTTCGCAGAGCTGGCCGGGCATCCGCTTGCTGAGGCCAAAGGCATCCCCGCCGTTGGGGTTCGGTTGCAGCCGTTCTCTGCGACCGCCGCCTTTCCTCCCGCGGCGCTGGGCGCATGGTCGGCCGGTTCGGCAGGCAACCGTATGGCGTCCCGCTCCGGCGCCCGGCTTATCGATCGCGTCTACGGCGGAGTGGTCGCCGGGTTCCGGCGAGATCTCGGCCTGCCCGCAGTGTCCGCCGGCAAGCTGCGCCGGAGTCGCACTGAGGCGGGCTGGACTGTGCTGAATGGCTTCTCACCGCATATCGTTGCCCGGCCGGAAGATTGGCGACCGGGCCTCGAAGTCACCGGGTACTGGTGGCCGGCAGCGGATCCGCTATGGCGGCCCGCCACCGAGTTGGTCGATTTTCTCGCCGCCGGTACCCCGCCCGTCTTCATCGGCTTTGGAAGCACGATGACCTCGGCCGAACAGGCGCAGCGCATGTCGGAGGTGGCCCGGAAAGCGTTGCGACAGGCCGGTACTCGCGGCATTATCCAATCCGGGTGGGCAGGCCTCCATGCCACGGCCGACGATATCCTCACGGTGGACGAGGTGCCGCACAGTTGGCTCTTCCCGCAGATGGCGGCCGTCGTACATCATTGCGGTGCCGGAACAACCGCTGCCGGGTTACGTTCTGGGGTCCCCGCCGTCGCCACCCCTGGCCTCGGTGATCAACCGTTCTGGGCTCGTCGCCTCAAGGAACTCGGGTTGAGTGCCGCCACCATCCCGCAACGCGCACTGACGGTCGAACGGCTTGCCGACGCTATCCGCGCCGCCATGACCGATAAGGAGCTCCGGGAACGGACCCGTCAGGTCGCCGATGTTCTGTCCGCCGAGGACGGTGCGGCGGAGGTTGTCCGCATTGTCGATGAGTTGCTGCTCTGACCACGGCGCCGGCCGAGCCCTATCAGGCTGACCAAGGGAGTCCGCGACACCCCTCATGAGTAAGCCCACGCCATCGGCTGGCGTGAACTCGGCCGCGGTATCCCTGGTCGTACCCGCTAACAGACTTACGGCAACAGTGTTGCCGTAATTGCCGGGGGGTGTCAAGAGGGAGATACTGGTCGATGTGACAGATGCACGGCGGGCACGCGGGCGTCCACCCATCCCGACGGAATCGATCATCGATACGGCGCTGCGGATCGTTGACGAAGAAGGCGGCGAAGCTCTGACCATGCGGACGCTGGCACGCCGACTCGATTCCAGTACGGCAACCATCTACCGAAATTTCGCGAACCGCATCGAGGTCATTGCGCACGTCGTCGATCGGGTGTTCGGCGAGGTCGACTTCGATGACGAGGAGCTCGCCGCGATGGGCTGGCAACGCGCGTGCGCTCTCGCCGCACGTGCGTTGTTCGACACCATGCGGCGTCATCCGAATGTCGCGATGCTGCTGGCCGACCAGCTTCCGGTCGGACCCTGCGTATTCACGCTGCGTGAGCGCACGCTGGCGCTATTCGTCAATGCGGGGTTCTCGCCGACAGACGCGGCGCGTATCTATACAACGGTGGGCCGCTACGTTTTGGGGTTCGCGACTCAGATAGGTCTTCAACACAAGATGCGCGACACCGATGTCGCGATGTTCACGCGACTGGTGCAGAACCTGGACATGGCCGACTTCCCACTATCGCTCTCCACCGCCGACTCCCTACTCGTTCCGATCGATGATGAGTTCGAGTTTGGGCTGGGTCTTCTCATCGCGGGCCTAGAGCGGCATCACGAGGACAAGTAGGCGTGCTTCAGTCCGGAATGCGGTGGACGTCATCCAGGGGCTCGGTCGAGGATAGTGCGCGCAGTCCCCATAACGCTTTCGCCAAGACCAGATAACTACCCAACCTGGTGAAGTGGAGACCACCGAGCAGTTGCTTGATCATGGTCAGTACATCCCAGTAGATGCGTTCGCAGATCAATGTGGTGCCGTCGAAGATGAAGTAGGCGGTCATGCGCACCTTGAAACTGCTGCCCGTTGCGGGCACCGCGCCAAACGGACCCTTATGCGTCCCAAGGAGATAGAACTCGCAGATCACCGCGTCGTCGGCGTGGCGGAGGCGAATCATTTCGTGGCGTTGATCGGGGAAGGCGACCCGGGTGTCGAGGTAGTACTGCCGCACTTCGTCATGGCCGTCGTACACCACTCCGAGCGGTATCAACTCGTATCGCGGATGCGGGAAGGTCGCGAGCACCGCATCCCAATCCTGCTCCACCTCGTCGTGGAAATGATCTAGGACAATCTTTTCCCGCGCGACACGGACAGATTCCATATCGCCATCATTCCCGAAGTGCAGGGTGAGTCGGTCGAAACTGCCAGAACCGACTCACCCGCGCCGCAGTCAGAGTCACATAGCGTAGGAGACCACCAGCACCACGATCGAAAAACCAAGCATGCCAAGACAGTTCAACCAGAACTCCTGCTTCATGAACTTGGCGCGGTAGTGGGCATAGCTGGCAGCCACAAAGTAGGCGATGACTCCCGCATTGGCAGCTATGCCGATCCCGGGGTACTTCAGCCCCAATGCCAGTCCTGCGGCAGCAAGAACCTTGATGCAGATGAGCGCCCACCACCAGTCGCGCGGGAAATTCACACCGTCAAGGCAGTTCTGAATGAACCCGGGCGGGCGGATCGACATCAGCGCATCACCGAGCAATATGATCGCTAAAAGTGCTGTCAGCCAAGGGAAATGGGGGGTACCGATCATTACTGTTCTCCTTTGTGTGAAATGACGAAATCAGCGACTTGGCCGAGCTGTTCGATGCCCTCGGTCACCTCTCTCGCACCGTTGCTGATTGTCATGAGGACACCCAGGTAGGCGAAGTAAAGGACCTGCGCTCCGCGGCGGGCACCCGCCGGGGTCAATCCGCATTGGGTTAATGCGCCGACGAGCGCGGCAATCAGAGGCTGCTCAAGGCCCTGGAAGATCACCGATTCGTGCTTACCGCGCATGATGATCGCTCCGTACTCTCGCCAGAGTTCACGGTCGCGGGTGAAGTAATCGATAAAGGGCACAAAGACATCTAGGACAGCTTGAATCCTGGCCGACTTGCCTCTCACGGGGCGAGTGCCGCCACGGTTGACGTCACCAAGCTCGCTCTCCGCGGCGATCCAGCCCTCGAATATGGCGACGAGTAGCGCTTCCTTGTCCCCCACCGCCATCACCGTCCCGGTACTGACCTCGGCATCCGAGGCAATCTGCCGAATGGTGGTCGCACCGAATCCGTGCTCACGGAAGCGCCCCTCGGCCGCCGCCAACACCTTCTGCCGCGTCGCCTCCCGCTGCACAGACCGTGACTGAACGTGTTCAGTGAACATGTTCAGTAGACTAGCGAGTCATGCGCATCGCCGCAAGGGCGCATCGTGCTCGCCCATGCGGCACTCCCCCGGGACCGATGAGATACTGGCCTAACCTGGTCCAACGCAACCAACTCTTGCTGCACGCGAGGGGTTTTGGCTATATGAACACGACGCCCATCGGCCCCGTGGAGAAAGGACAGCCACAATGACTACCTCCGGATATCCACTCAGCACCGCCACCGCCGTGACACTGCTCGCGGCGGGGCTCATCTTCCTGCTCGCCTTGGTGCTCGGCGTCTGGAAGTACCGACAGATGCTCACCAGCCCCAACCATCTGGCACATCCCTATGTCGATATCGCTCACCGGGCCGCACTGCTCTATTCGTTCGCCACACTGCTGACCGCGGTGTTCGTCGAGTTCAGTGCGTGGCCAAGCTGGGTCAATCTCACCGCCGCAATGGTTCTGGTCTTCTTCTTTTTGGCAGCGATCAGCAGTTACATTCTGCACGGGGCGCTGCGGGACACCACGAATCAGTTGGAGAACCCCGGCATCGGAATCTACCTAGCGATGGCGCTGCTCATCGCCGGAGAGATCGGCGGATTCGCGGTCTTATTGACAGGATTCGTACGCGCACAATGGTTCTCATAGCGCCGGTCACCACATGTATGGCACCAGGCGATAACGAGCCTTCTGCGCGTATTCGCGGTATCCGTCCAACTGTTCGGCGAGTAGCTTTTCTTCGTCGCGGATGCGCACGATCAGCATGATGAGGCCAGGAAGCACGGAGACCAGCCCCCAATACGAGCCGAGTGCAAGCGGAAACCCAACAATGGTGATCACGTTGCCGGTGTACATGGGATGGCGTACCAGCCCATAGAGACCGGTCGAGACAAGCGTCTGGCCCGTTTCTACCCGGACGGTGGAGGCCGCGAAGCTGTTTTGAATGACCACCAGGCTCGTCACACCCAGCCCGACGGCAACCAGAACATCACCTGCCACCCAGATTGCCGCTGGCATTGACGACCAGCCAAAGCGATGGTCGAGTGCGCTGATCACAACCATTGCCGCCAGCGACAGATACCAGCCCCCGATAAGGACCTTTTGCACCGTTCGGGTTTCTGCGACGGGGCCCGCGCGCTTCCGCCGCTCGTGCGCAGCGGGGTCCGCCCGCTGCAAGTACATGCTGGGGATCCATGTCGAAAGTGCAAACACCACCAAAAAGGCCCAGGCCTGCCAATAGTTGAATGTTCCGGCGAGCAGGAACAGCACCGCGCCGAACACGGCGAGTTCAATCAGCCCGAATGCCAACACTTTCGCAATGGCTTTCACGGATTCTCCTGTCCTCACTGGGCCTGCGAGCTTGCCAGCTGCTGGGCCAACCCTCGTACGGACGGCGCCTCGACCAGCCCGAGCACCGAAAGTTCGACATCGAGGGCCGTGTTGATCGCGGCGACCACACGAATCACTCCCAGTGAATTGCCGCCCAGGTCAAAGAACGACTCATCGACCCCGACGCGGTCCACACCCAGCACATGCGCATAGATGCCGGCCAGGATCTGCTCGTTCAGGTTGCCCGGGGGGCAGTAGCCACCATCGGTATCGCGGGCTTCGGAATCCGACACCACCATCCTGGCCGGCCGGGCCGACACCGCCCGATTGCTCCACCCATCGGGTCGTACCCGCTCGCTCCCATTGAGCAGATCCAACGACGACAACCGGCGCCCCGGATGGGCGGTCATCACCGCCAACACATGCTTGAATCGCTCGATCAGCGCCTCGATGCTTTCCGCGTCGAACACATCGGTGTCGTATTGGACGCGGAGCTTCAGTTCGCGACCAGGCCCGGCCTGCACCGCGATCGGGTAGTGGTAGTAGTCGCGGCTGCTGAATCCAGTGATGGTCAACCCTTCGGCGCCCGGCGGCGTCCCGGTGTCTGTCGGATAGTTCTCGTACACGAAAACTGTGTCGAACAGTCTTTCCTGGCCGGTGATCCGGTGGACGTCGCTGAGCGCGACATGTTGGTGCTCGAGGGTGTCGTTGTGCGCACCTTGTAACTGATCCAACAGGTCGGCCGTGGTGGTGGTCGGCGCGAAGGTCGCCCGGACTGGCACCGTGTTGATTAGCAGGCCCAGCATCGATTCCGCGCCAAGCACTTCGGGTGGCCTGCCCGAAACGACGGTGCCGAACGCGACATCGTGCTGACCGGTCATCGTGCTGAGCAGCAGTGCCCAGGCGCCCTGCAGCACGATGTTGACGGTGGTGTGGTGCGAGCGCGCCAGCTTGGTAAGGGCCCGCGTGGTCTTCGCCGGCACTCGAAACAGGTCGACGCTTCGCTGCCCGAATCGCAACTTCTGTGGTGGGCCAACGAGGACCGGAGTGTCAAAACCGGCCAATGCCTCAAGCCACGCCGCATGGGCGGCATCGTGATCTTGTTCGGATAGCCAGGTCACGAAACTGCGATAGGGCGAGGCCGCAGGCAGCCGCATCCCGTGGTAGCCGGCGAAGATCTCCTGCATCAGGAGCGGCATCGACCAACCGTCAAGCACGATGTGGTGATTGGTGAGCACAAACCGGTGCTGGTCCGGCGCGATCCGGATGAGAGCAGCCCGGAAGGCCGGCTGGTTCTCGAGGTCGCATACCTCGGCACGTTCGGCGGCGCATATGCCACCGATCTGTTCGTCAACGCCAACGTCATCGGCGTTCAGCTCGATGTACCGCCACGGCGCCTCGGGATTGGACGGGATGACCTGCACCGGTTGCTCGAATTGTGGGCAGAAGCGGGCGGCCAGATGTGGATGTCGGCCGACCACTGCCTGCACGGCATCGCGGAGACGGTGCGTGTCCAGCGGCCCACCCAAGGCGATATCCAACTGCACGGCGTAGACATCGTCGCCGGAGCAATTCGCGATGCTGGCGTGGTACAGCAGTCCCTGCTGCAAGGGAGTCAGCGGCAGCACGTCCTCGATCGCAAATTCGTCATGCAGGTCGTCGATCTGCCGCTGACTCAGCCGGGCAGGCGCGATATCCGACGGAGTCAACCCGCCCCCACCGCGCCTGACATGCGCGCAGATACCGGCCAGGGCGTCGAACCACAACCGGCTGATCCGGGTGGCCGCGGTGCGATCCAGTGCCGAAGGCGCCCACATCCAGGTGGCGTTCAGGTGCGGGCCGGTGTCGGTGTCGATGGTCACCGCGTTGAGCTCCACCGTGTGCGCAAGCGCAATGGGAATCGCCCCGGCGGCGCCGGTCAGCGACAAACCCTCTTGGCTGAAACGCCACACATCACCAGATGCATAGGCCGCTGGGGAACCCAACCGCCCCAAATAATTGAATCCAATCGTCGGATCTGACTCGGCCAGTTCGACTTCGGGGTTCAGATAGCGCAACAGACCGTAGGTCAATCCGTCGGGCAGGGCTCGAAGCTGTTCTTTGGCTCCCTTGATCACCGCGCCCAGCGCCGCATCACCGGCGACCACCTGAGTCCAGCGCAACCCACCCAACGCCAGAGACACCGGGTATTTGGTCGTGAACCATCCGACTGTGCGCGACAAATCAATATCGGCAGCTCCACCCAGATCTGCCAACTCCTCCTGACGCCCGTGACCCTCAACATCGATGGCGATCGGCGCATCGCCAGTCCCCAAGTACTGCGCCCACGCCATCGCAAAGGCGATCAACAGGATCTCTTGCACCCCAGCATGAAACGCCGCAGGCACCTCACCAAGCAGCATGTGGGTGGTCTCGGCATCCAGCAGCTCTGTCAAGAATCCAGCCGTGGCAAATGTGTCCTCGGCGGGTTGTGGCGCCGGCAATGCAGCCGGGATCGAGGCGACCTGTCGCCACACCTGCGCCTGGCCGACTACGTCTGGGTGGTGCGCGCGCTCGGCCAGCACACTGGCCCAGCGCGCAAACGACGTCCCACCCGGCGGCAACAGGACCGGCTGCCCACCGGAATGCTGCGTCCAGGTGATGTTGAGGTCTTCCAACACAATCCGCCACGACACCCCGTCGACGGCCAAATGGTGGACCACCAACGCCAGTTGTCCTGTGTCGGCAACCCACAACGCGCTGAGCATCGACCCGATGGCCGGGTTCAACCGTGATCTCGCCTCCGCCAGCGCATCCTCCGTCAACACATCCACCGTGCGCAAGCACTCGTGTGCATCGATCGAATCTGCCTCGGGCACAGTCAACGACCACCCACCGTTGCCGTCGTCCTCAGCACGCAAACGGAGCATGCCGTGCCGATTCAGTAAGGCCTGCAATATGATGACGACGTCGGACTCAGAGACGCCTGCGGGCGCCTGCAGCACGACCGTCTGGTTGAACTCATCGATCGGGCCGTCAATACCCTTCAGCCACCGCATGATCGGGGTCGCCACCACCGGGCCTAGGCCTTCGTCGATCACACCCCCGGCGTTGTCGGCCATCCTGACCACCCGGGCCAGCCGGGCCACGGTCTGCTGGACGAAGATGTCTCGCGGGCGACCGACCAGACCGGCGACCCGGGCCCGCCATACCACCTGGATCGCCGAGATACTGTCGCCGCCAAGGTCGAAGAACGAGTCGTCCACCCCTACCTGATCCAGTCCCAAGACTTGAGCGAATATGCCCGCCAGGATTTCCTCCACCTGGGTGGCCGGGGCGCGGTAATGGTCGATGTCTTGGTATTCCGGCGCCGGCAGCGCGCGAATGTCAAGTTTTCCGTTGACCGTCAAAGGCAACGCATCCAGCACCATTATCGCGGCCGGCACCATATAGGAAGGCAGCCGCTCGGCCAGTACGGCTCGCATTCCACTCGGATCGGCGGTTCCGGTGATATAGCCCACCAGCCGCTTATCACCCGGACGGTCCTCACGGGCGATCACCACCGTCTGCTCCACACCATCCAAATCCGTTAACACCGAACGGATTTCACCAAGTTCGATGCGATAGCCACGGATCTTGACCTGTTCGTCGGCGCGCCCCAGATACTGCAGCTCTCCGTCAGCACGCCAACACACCAGATCCCCGGTGCGATACATCCGCATTCCCGGCGCACCGAACGGACAGGTCACAAACCGCGAGGCGGTCAAACCTGTCCGGCCCACATAGCCGTATCCCAATCCGGCGCCGGCCACATACAGCTCGCCAATCACGCCGACTGGCGCCGGACGCAACCAGCGATCCAGCACGAAGAAGGCCAGATGTTCCAGCGGCACACCAATAGGACTCACCGCGCCCTCGACATCGGCCGCGGTGATCTCGCGGAACGAGGCATGCACCGTCGTCTCGGTGATTCCATACATGTTGATCAACCGCGGCAACACCGGATAGTCGTGCAACCACTCCCCCAGACGGGAAGGCTCCAGCGCCTCACCGCCAAACACGACCAATTCAAGTTGGAGCTCGGGCTCCAACCCGGGTGAGAGCCTGTCCACGGTTTGCAACGCATAGAACGCCGACGGAGTCTGATTCAGCACGCTGACGCGTTCCTCGACCAGCAAGGCGTGGAACTCTTCGGGCGAACGCACCACCGAATCCGGAACTACCACCAGCCGTCCACCATGGCACAGCGCGCCGAAGATCTCCCATACCGAAAAATCGAAAGCCAGCGAATGACACTGCGTCCATACCTGACCCGCCGACAATTCCACCTCGGTGTCGAGCGCATGCAGCAAGCGGGTCACGTTGCGGTGCGGGATCGGTACGCCCTTGGGCACACCCGTAGTGCCCGAGGTGTAGATGAGGTAGGCGATGTCATCCGAGCTTGGCGCCCGCAGCGCAGTACTGGGATGGTTGTCGGACCCTGCGGCCGCAACATCACCGACATCGATGACCACCAGCCCACGACCGTCCAGCCGATCGGCCAGCTCACCGTTGGTCACCGCGACCACCGGCCCGGCATCGGCCAACACGAACTCCAGCCGCGCATCGGGCACCGACGGATCGATCGGGACGTAGGCCGCGCCGGTCTTGAGCACCGCGAAAATCGCCACGATCGCCTCGACCGACCGCGAGAACAGCAATACGACCCGCTGGCCCGGACCCGCGCCGTGCCCAATAAGAAGGTGCGCCAAACGGTTTGCCGCATCGTCGAGCTCGCCATACGTCAGGTGATTTCCGCCGAAGCTGACCGCCGCCGCCCCAGGAGCACGAGCCACCTGCGCCTCGAACAGCATCGGAATCGAGACCGGCCTGAGTGCGGGCCGGGACAGCGTTGCCCAATTGCCTATCTCGCCGAGACGGGCGTGTTCACGGTCATCGAGTACATCGACCGCCGACAACCGGCGGGTGGGGTCGGCAGTCATCGCCTCAAGCACCCGTTGTAATCGATCGATCAGGTTCTCGATGCTGCCGGTGTCAAACACATCGGTGCGAAACTCGACCGTCCCTGAGATCCCCGCGGCCAGACCCACTTCGGTCCAACATTCGGCCAACGAGAACGACAGATCCATGCGGGCAGAGTGAGTGTCCAGCGGCAGCCGAGTGAACTGCAGATCCGCCAGCGCCATCGCGCCGCGTGGATCGCCGGTCTGGCCGGGCACGTTCTGCCAAGCCAACATCACCTGTACCAGGGGGTGATGGGTCAGGGACCGGGCCGGGTTCAGTCGCTCAACGAGCACCTCGAAGGGCACATCTTGGTGCTCGAAAGCACCCAAACTGCGTGCTCGTACCTGTGCCAGCACTTCGGTGACACTGGGATCTCCGGTCAGATCGACTCGCAGCACCAAGGTGTTGACGAAGAACCCGACCAGTTCATCCAGCGCCAAGTCACGGCGCCCTGCGATCGGGAAGCCCACCGCCACATCGGAACTCGCACTGAGTTTAGATAAAAGTACCGCCAGAGCGGCCTGAACCACCATGAAGCTGGTCGCGTTGTGCTCACGCGCCAGGCGTGTAATCCGCTGCTGCAGATCGGCCGGCCACTCCACATCCACTCTGGATCCGCTGTGGTCAGCCACCAACGGATAGGGACGGTCAGTAGGCAGCGCCAGGCGCTCTGGCATCCCGACCAGCGCGTCCTCCCAGAATCTCAGTTGCCGGGAGATGCGGCTGTCACCGTCATCGAGATCACCTAGCTGCGCGCGCTGCCACAGTGTGTAATCCGCGTACTGGACCGCCAACGGCTCCCAGCCGGGAACTTGCCCCGCACACCGGCTCGCATAAGCCACCCCCAAATCGGCTACCAGCGGGGTGATCGACCAGCCGTCGGCAGCGATATGGTGTACTACGGCTACTAGCACATGCTCGTCTTCCGTGATGCGGAATAGCCTTGCCCGCATAGGAATTTCGGTCGCAAGGTCGAAGCTGTACTGGGCCGATTCTGCAACCAACTCCGCCAACCGGCTTGCCGGCCACCCGGAGGCATCAACGACGTCCCAACCGAATTCGGTCTGCTCGGCCGAAACAATCAGCTGCCGAGGTACCCCGTCGACCGCTGGGAACAACGTCCGCAGGCTCTCATGGCGATCCAGCACGTCTCCGAATGCCTCACCCAGCGCATCGGCATCTAAGGGCCCGTGCAGGCGCAATCCCACCGCCAGGTTGTACACCGGTGAGGGCCCGTGCAGTTGGTCGATGAACCACAACCGGGATTGCGCATACGACAGTGGCATCACCGTAGGCCGCTGTCCCGCCACCAACGGTTCCAGCCGACCTTCGTCACCACCCATGCAGAGCATCAACTGGGCGACCGTGGGCGCTTCGAACACAGCACGTTCGTCAAGGCCTGCATCCATAGCCCGGTTGAGCGCGGCGACCAGGCGCATCGCCAGCAGTGAATCGCCGCCGAGGTCGAAGAATGAGTCGTCGAGGCCGACGCGTTCGAGGCCGAGGACTTGGCCGTAGATACCGGCCACGAGTTGCTCGGTGGGAGTGGCCGGGGCGCGGTAATGATCGACGTGTTGGTATTCCGGTGCCGGCAGGGCGTTTTTGTCGAGTTTGCCGTTGACCGTCAGTGGGAAGCTTTGTAAGGCCACTATGGCGGCCGGCACCATATAGGCCGGCAGCTGCTCGGCCAGCGCGGTACGCGCCGTGGCCGGGTCGGCGGTGCCGGTGATGTAGCCGACCAGCCGCTTATCGCCGGTACGATCCTCACGGGCGATCACGACTGCCTGCTCGACTCCGTCGAAAGCCGTTAACGCCGACTGAATTTCGCCAAGCTCGATGCGATATCCGCGGATCTTGACCTGATCGTCGGCACGGCCCAGGTATTGCAGTTGCCCGTCGAGCCCCCAGCACACCAGGTCTCCGGTGCGATACATCCGAGTGCCCGGGGTGCCGAACGGACTGGCCACAAATCGCGTGGCGTTCAACGGCGCCCGTCCCACATACCCGTAACCCAAACCCGCACCGGCGACATACAACTCGCCAACCACATCAACCGATACCGGCCGCAACCACTCGTCCAGGACGAAGAAAGCCAGGTGCCCCAACGGCACACCGATCGGGCTCACCGCGCACTCGGCATCGGCGGCGGTGATCTCGCGGAACGAGGCATGCACCGTGGTCTCGGTGATCCCGTACATATTGATCAACCGCGGTGATTCCGGATGATCCTCCATCCACCGTGTCAAACGCTGAGGCTCCAGCGCCTCCCCGCCGAATACCACCACCTCAAGACTGAGGAGATCCGCAGGCTGGGACTGCATCGTGTCAACGGCTTGCAACGCATAGAACGCCGACGGTGTCTGACTCAAAACATTGACGCGCTCATCGACCAGCAAGGCGTGGAACTGTTCCGGCGAGCGCACCACCGCATCAGAAACCACCACCAAACGCCCACCATGGCACAGCGCGCCAAAAATCTCCCACACCGAAAAATCGAAAGCCAGCGAATGACATTGGGCCCATGCCTGCCCCGGTGTCAGCTCCAGATCGGCGTCGATTGCCTCCAGCAATCGCGTCACGTTGTGGTGGGGAATGGCAACACCTTTCGGCACACCTGTGGTGCCCGAGGTGTAGATCACGTACGCAACGGCGTCCCCACCCACGGCCGTGAGCACGCTGCTCTGCCAGCCATCATTCGCAGGAGCCTCGGCATCGGCCGGGACAGCACCGACATCGATAACCTCCAACCCACGACCGTCCAGACGGTCAGCCAGATCGGCAGTAGTCAGCGCGGCAACCGGTCCGGCGTCAGCCAGCACGAAGTCCAAACGCGCATCCGGCACCGACGGATCAACCGGCACATATGCCGCACCGGTTTTGAGCACCCCCAAGATCGCCACGATCGCCTCGACCGACCGTGAAAGCAGCAGCACCACCCGCTGGCCGTGACCCACACCGCGCCCGACCAATAAGTGCGCCAACCGATTCGACGCATCATCGAGATCCCGATACGTCAGGTGGACTCCGTCGAAGCTGACCGCCAGCGTCTCTGGACTACGCGACACCTGCGCCTCAAACAACGCGGTAATCGACGCCGAGGTGACGGGACCGCCCAACGCCGCCCGATTACCCCACTCATCCAGCTCCGTGCGGTCATCCGCATCGCCCAGATCCATCGACAACAAACGCCTGGTGACATTGGCCGTCACTGTTGCTGCACCTCCCCCGTCATGGCCTCCAGCACGCGCTGGAACCGCTCAACGACTTTCTGCACGCGGCTCACGCCGAATACGCCGGTATCGAATTCGACACGCAGAACTAGTTCGGTGCCGGGCATGGCTTGCAGGGTCAGCGGGTAGTGGTTGTACTCGCGGCCGCTGACCTCGGTGATGGCCAACCCGTCGGCCATGGATGACGCCACTGTCTCCACCGGATAGTTCTGGTAGACGAACAGGGTGTCGAACAGCTGATCGTGGCCAACGGCCTGGTGGATCTCGCTGAGCGCCAGATGCTGGTGGTCGAGGGTGTCGCTGTGACGGCGCTGCAGGCCGTCAAGCAGGTCGGCGATGGTCGTGGCCGGGGTGATGGCGACCCGCACCGGCACGGTGTTGATCAGCAGGCCGACCATCGAATCCGCGCCCGCCACCTCTGCCGATCGGCCAGAGACCGCGACGCCGAACGCGACGTCGTGTCTGCCGGTCAGCCACATGAGCACCTGCGCCCAGGCAGCTTGCAGCACGGTGTTGACGGTGGTGTGTTGCGAGCGGGCCAGCTCGGTGATGGCCCGGGTGGTCTCGGCGGGCAATCGGAACGACTCGGTAGCCCGTCGTCCCGGTGTGGTCCGGCCCTTAGGGGCGACCAGCGCCGGGGTGTCGAATCCCGCCAGGACTTCACGCCAGGCGGCGCGGGCGGCATCGACATCCCGATCGGCCAGCCATGTCACGTACCTGCGGTAGGACCCGGCGGCTGGAAGGCGCTGCCCGTAGTAGCTGGCGAAAATCTCCTGCAGCAGGATCGGCAGTGACCAACCGTCAAGCACGATGTGGTGGTAAGTCATGACGAATCGGTGCTCGTTGCCGGCGCTGCGGATCAGTGCCGTGCGGAAAGCCGATTGGTGCAGCAGGTCGCAGACGGCTGCGCGTTCCTCGCCGCACACCCGTTGCATCCGTCCTTCTCGACGGGCACCATCTATGTCTTCGGTGGACATGTCGAGGTACTGCCAGGGCACGCTGGGGTCGGCCGGAATGATCTGCACCGGTTCGTCGAATCGTTTGTCGAACCGGGCGGCCAGGTTGGGGTGACGGTTGACCACCGTGCGTACCGCGTCCTGCAGCCGATGGGCATCCAGCGGACCAGTCACGGTCACGTCCAGCTGCATGGCGTAGAGGTCGTCGTCGTTGGCGCGAATCGTGTTGGCCTGGAATAGGAGTCCCCGTTGCAGGGGGGTCAAGGGCAGTAGATCGGCGATCCGGTGTTGCCGACTCAGCTCATCTATCTCTTGCTGGGTGAGCCGGGCGGGGGTGATATCCGACGGTGTCAGACCACCACCGCCCCGGCGGACGTGTGCGCAGATCCCGGTCAGGGCGTCGAACCAAAGCTGGCTGAGTCGGCCGACCTGCGCATCGTCAAGCACCGAAGTTGCCCAGGTCCAGGTGGCGTAAAGGCTTGGCCCGGATGCTGTTTCGGCCGTGCTCGCGTTGAGTTCCACGGCGTGACCGAGTGGCATGGGTATTGCCGCTGCGGCGGCGGCAACCGCCGCACCATCGTGGCTCACCTGCCACAGTTCGGCGAAGTCCGCCGATTGGGCAGCGCCGGTCGCGCCCAGTCGGCCGAGATAGTTGAATCCGATGGTCGGGTCGGCTTCCGACAGGTCGATATCGGAGTTGAGGTAGCGCACCAGTCCGTAGGTGATTCCCTCGGGCAGAGCGCGCAATTGCTCCTTGGCATCTTTGATCACTTGGCCGAGCGCCGGATCTCCGGCCACCACCTGGTCCCAGCGCAGCCTGCCGTGAGATCGTCCGGTGTGCCCCGCGACTGTCAATGCCACCGGGTACTTGGTGGTGAACCAGCCCACGGTGCGCGACAGGTCGATATTTCGATCGACCGTTCCACCCATGTCTTCGACGCGACCGTGACCCTCGATATCGATGGCGACGGGGAGGCTAATGCCCAGGAACTGTGTCAACGCCAGCGCATAGGCGATCAACAGAATGTCTTGAACCCCGGCGTGGAACGCTGCCGGGACTTCGCCGAGCAGTGCGCGGGTCGTTTCGACGTCCAGTGACGCCGTGAGGTGGCCGGCGGTGGCGTATGTGTCCAGCTCGGGACGCGCCGAAGGCAACGCGGATTGGGTCGCCAATACTCGCCGCCAACTATCGGCCTGATCCACCACCGTTGCGTCGTAAGCATATTCGTTGAGCAAGGTTGCCCACCGGGCGAATGAGGTACCCGTCGTGGGGAGTGCAACTGGTTGGCCGTGGCGCTGCTGGGCCCAGGCGATGTTGAGGTCTTCGAGAAGAATCCGCCAGGACACCGCATCGACGGCCAGGTGATGGATGGTCAATACCAACTGCCCGGTGGACGCCACCCACAGCGCGCTGACCATGGCCCCGGCGGCCGGGTTCAACCGCGACCGCGCCGCCATCAACGCCTCGCCGGATAATGTGTCCACCGACTGTAGGTGTGCTCGGACCGAGCCTTTTACGGGTACCAGAAGCGACCAATCTCCGGCGTCCCCGGCGGAATCGATAGGGTCCTCGGCGCGCAGGCGCAGCATGGCGTGTCGGTCGAGCAGGGCGGCCAAGACCATCTCCACGTCGGCCTCGGTGGCTCCCGGCGGGGCCTGGATCACCACCGTTTGGTTGAACTCGTCAATCGGTCCGTCAACGCCCCTCAACCACTGCATGATTGGGGTCGATCGCAGCGGGCCCACACCCTCGTCTACTGGGCCGTCGTCGTCCCTGGCCACCCCGACCACCTGAGCCAGTTTGGCCACGGTCTGCTCCACGAAGATGTCGCGCGGCCGACAGGTGACGCCGCACGCTCGGGCCCGGGCCACCACCTGCATGGACAGAATGCTGTCTCCGCCCAGGTCGAAGAACGAGTCGTCGACGCCCACCTGCTCGAGTCCGAGAACTTGGGCGTAGATGCCGGACAAGATCTCCTCGACGGGGGTCTCCGGCGCGCGGTACCGCTCGAAGTCCTGGTAGTCGGGTGCCGGCAGCGCGCGGGTATCGAGTTTGCCGTTGACCGTCAACGGCAATGCCTCCAATACCACTATCGCCGCCGGAACCATGTACGAGGGCAGGCGATCGGCCAACGCACTGCGCATCCCGGCCGAATCCAGTGTCCCGGCAACTGCTTCGGTGACGTAGCCGGCGAGGCGAGTGGTGCCCGGATGGTCCTCGCGGGCAATCACTACTGCCTGTGAGATTCCTTCTAATGCAGCCAGCGCGGCTTGCACTTCGCCGAGTTCGATGCGGTATCCGCGAATCTTGACTTGGTCATCGGCCCGCCCCAGATACTGGAGCTGTCCGTCAGCGCGCCAGCTCACCAGATCACCGGTGCGATACATGCGGGACCCGGAAGCCCCGAACGGGCACGCCACAAACCGAGACGACGTCAGACCCGACCGGCCCAGGTACCCACACGCCACACCGTCACCGGCCACATACAGCTCGCCGACCACCCCGGGAGGTACCGGTCGCAACCACTCATCGAGCACGAACAGCGCCGAGGTCGAGACGGGCGCACCGATAGGCGCGGCCCCAGACCCGGGCGTCAGTGGCGCGCTCATCGACGCGTACACCGTGATCTCGGTGGGTCCGTAGGCGTTGATGACCGTCCGTCCGGACGCCCATCGATCCACCACCTCGCCCGGGCAGGCCTCGCCGCCGAGCAGCAGCGCTACCGACTCCAATCCCTGCGGGGATAACGCCCCAGCGGCGGAAGGAGTTTGGGTGAGCACGTTGACCTGCTCGCTGATCAGGAGGGCATGGAATTCGTCAGGCGAAGTCACGACCGACTCGGGCACCACCACGAGGCGCGCGCCGCCCAGCAGCGCAGCCCAGATCTCCCATACCGAGAAGTCGAAGGCGTAGGAATGGCATTGCGTCCAGACCTGGTCCCCCGGCAGGTGCTCTGGCGTTGACCGTGCCAAGTGGGTCAGATTGTGGTGGGTAACGGCCACACCCTTGGGGACACCCGTGGTTCCCGAGGTGTAGATGAGATAGGCAATGTTCTCGGGGGCTGGGTCAGGCAGCGCGGTGCTCGGTTGACTGGCCACCGCGGAATCATCGATATCGATGACCGCCAATTCATGACCTTCCAGCCGGTCGGCCAGGCCGCTGGTGGTGATCGCGACGATGGGCGCCGCATCGGCCAACATGAACTCGATCCGGGCCGCCGGCACCGCCGGGTCGATCGCAAGATATGTCGACCCGGTTTTCAGCACCGCCAGCATCGCGACGATTGCTTCCGTGGATCTTTCCAACAGCAGGGCTACGCAGCGCCCGGGGCCAGCATCTTGCTCGATGAGCTTGTGCGCCAACCTATTTGCAGATTCGTCGACTTCTCGGTACGTCAACGAACACTGGCCGCAGGTGATCGCCACCGCCTCCGGGGATCGGGTGACCTGCGCCGCGAACAACGCGGGAACCGACAACGTGGCCGGGGCCGGGGCGGTTAACGCCGCCCGGTTGCCCATAGCGTCGAGGCGGGCGTGCTCGTCGGCATCAAGCAAGTCGATTGATGACAGGTGACGGTCCACGTCGGTGGTCATCGCTACCAAGACCTGCTCAAAGCGGTTGATGAGCGTCTCGATGCTGGCCGGGTCGAATACGTCGGTGCGGAATTCCACCGTCCCGCCAATTCCGGCGGGATCGCCGGCGGGAGTTCGACGTTCAGTCAAGGAGAAGCTCAAATCCATGCGGGCGGTGTGTGTGTCCGCGAGCATCTGGGTGACCTGTAGATCGCCCAACGCGAGCCCGGTACCCGAAGCATCGCCGCCCGGTCCGGGTACGTTCTGCCAACCCAGCGCCACCTGGATCAGTGGGTGATGGGTGAGGGATCGGCTGGGGTTGAGCCGCTCGACGAGTACTTCGAAAGGCACGTCCTGGTGCTCGTAGGCAGAGAGGCTGCGTGTCCGCACCTGGCCCAGTAACTCCGCCACTGTGGGATCCCCGGCCAGATCGACACGCAGCACCAAGGTGTTGACGAAGAACCCGATCAGCTCATCGAGCGCAGGGTCGCGTCGGCCGGCGATCGGGAACCCCACGGCGACATCAGAACTCCCGCTGAGCTTGCTCAGCAGCACCCCCAGGGCGGCCTGCACCACCATGAAGCTGGTCGCGTTGTGCTCACGGGCCACGCAGGAAATCTGCTGCTGCAGCTCCGCGGGCCAGTCAAGAGCTATCGTGGCGCCGCGCTGATCGGCGGCGGGTGGGTAGGGCCGGTCGGTGGGCAGTGCCGTGCGTTCGGGCATCCCGGCCAGCGCATCCTGCCAGTAGGCCAGCTGCCTAGCGATCCGACTGTCACCGTCCTGCAAGTCACCGAACTGCGCGCGCTGCCATAGCGTGTAATCGACGTACTGCACCGCCAGCTCGGCCCAGCCCGGTACGTGACCGGTACACCGGCTGGCGTAAGCCACGCCAAGATCTACCACGAGTGGGGTCATCGACGAGCCGTCCGCGGCGATATGGTGCACCACGGCGGCGAGCACGTGTTCGTCGTCTGCGAGGCGGAAAAGCTTTGCTCGCAAGGGGATTTCGGCAGCCAGGTCGAATGTGTGCCGCGCCGCGTCGCCGACGGCCTCCTGCAGCCTGCCCGCCGTCCAATCGGTGGCATCGACGACGTCCCAACCGAAGTCAGCGCGCTCGGGCGAAATGACCAACTGCCGCGGGATACCGTCAACGGTCTGGAACAGCGTGCGGAGGGTTTCATGGCGGGCCACCACATCGCCCAGCGCCGCACCCAGCGCATCGACATCCAGTGCCCCGCTGATTCGAAGCGCAGTCGGCATGTTGTAGACCGGCGACGGGCCCTGCAACTGGTCCAGGAACCACAACCGGGATTGGGCAAACGACAGCGGAATCACCGCGGGCCGCTCACCGGCCACCAAAGGCTCCAGCCGAGCCTCTTCTCCACCGATCCGGGGGGCCAACTGGGCCACTGTGGGTGCCTCAAACACGGTGCGCACTGCCAGACCGGCATCGAGGCTGACGTTGACCGCGGCGATCAGACGCATCGCGGACAGGGAATCCCCACCCAGATCGAAGAACGAGTCGTCCACACCGACGCGCTCCACACCAAGTACGTGGGCGTAGATGCCGGCCAGGATCTCCTCGGTGAGGGTGGCCGGGGCACGGTAAAGATCGATGTCCTGATACTCGGGTGCAGGCAAGGCGCGGGCGTTCAGTTTGCCGTTGACCGTCATAGGCAGCGCTGCCAACGCCACCACGGCCGCCGGAACCATATAAGCCGGCAACTGCTCAGCCAGCTGAGTGCGCAACTTGGCCGGGTCCGCTGTCCCCGTCACATAGCCGACCAGTCGTTTGTCACCGGGGCGGTCCTCGCGCGCGATCACCGCCGCCAGCTCGACTCCGTCCAATTTGGCAAGGGCGGAATGGATTTCGCCGAGCTCGATGCGATAGCCGCGGATCTTGACCTGCTCATCGGCGCGCCCTAGATACCGCAACTGTCCATCGGCACCCCAGCACACCAGATCCCCGGTGCGATACATCCGGGTTCCGGGTGCCCCGAACGGGCACGCCACAAACCGCGACCCGGTCAGATTCGCCCGGCCCACATACCCAAGGCCCACACCGCGGCCGGCCACATACAACTCCCCGACCACACCGTGCGGCACCGGACGCAACGATCCGTCCAGCACGAACAGAGCTGCCCCTGACACCGGCACACCGATCGGCGGCGCCCCCGACCCGCCCACCAATGGCGCAGTCCTGGACGCACAAATTGTGGTCTCCGTCGGGCCGTACGCATTGACCATCACGCGTCCGGGCGCCCATCGGTCCACCAGCTCGGCCGGGCAGGGCTCACCGGCCACCAACAACGACACCGCGCCCAAAGACTCGATCGAGAGCATCGCCAATGCCGAGGGGGTTTGACTCAACGCGCTCACCTGTTCGGCAACCAGCAAGGCGTTGAGGTCCTCGGGTGAGCGCGCCACCGACTCGGGCACGACCACCAGCCGGCCTCCGTGTAACAGTGCGCCCCAGATCTCCTCAACCGAAGCGTCGAAGGCATAGGAATGCCACTGCGTCCACGCCTGACCCGCCAGGAACGTATCCGGCGACCCCATCAGCTGGGTCACGTTGTGGTGGGTGATCGCCACGCCCTTCGGGACACCGGTAGTACCCGAGGTGTAGATGATGTAGGCGATATTATGCGGATCCGGCAGGGGTAGTACAGGTTCCGTCGCAGGTGCCCCAATATCAGTGACATTGACGGCCACCAGGTCATACCCGGCGAGTCGATCAGCCAGGTCGGTGGTGGTAATCGCGGTGGTCGGCGCGGCATCGGCGAGCATGAATTCGATTCGTGCGTCGGGCAATGCGGGGTCGATCGGCAGATACGCCGCCCCGGTCTTGAGCACCGCGAGCATGGCCGCGACCGCGTCCGCGGAACGCTCCGAGAGCAAGGCCACGCAGCCACCAGGAGCCACACCGTGATCGATTAGCTTGTACGCCATCCGATTCGCGGCCTCGTCCAGCTCACGATAGGTCATGGCGCGGCCATCGAAACTAATCGCCACCGCCCCGGGGGCGCGCAGAACCTGCTGCGCGAACAATGCCGGGACCGACATTGCAGCCGGGGCCGGGGCGGTGAGTACGGCCCGGTTGCCCCACCCATCCACGCAGGCATGTTCAGCCTCATCGAGCAGATCGATGGACGAAAGTCGTTGGGTGGGATCAGCAGTCATCGCGGCCAACACTCGCCGCCACCGTGCGATCAGTGTCGCGATGCTGTCCGCGTCGAACACATCGGTGCGGAATTCCACCGCACCGCCGATCCCGGCCGGCTCACCGGCCTGGGTCCAGCGTTCTCCCAAGGAGAAGGTCAAGTCCATGCGGGCGGTCTGGGTGTCCACCGGCAGCGGCGTGACCTGTAGATCCCCCAGGCTCAACCCGTCGGCGGGGCCGGTGCCCTGCCAAGGAAGGTTCTGCCAGGCCAACGCCACCTGCACCAGCGGATGACGGGTCAGGCTCCGGGTCGGATTGAGCCGCTCGACCAGAACTTCGAAGGGCACGTCCTGATGCTCGAAGGCGGACAGGCTGCGCGTCCGCACCTGGGCCAGCAATTCCGCGACGGTGGGATCCCCGTCTAGATCCACCCGCAACACCAGGTTGTTGACGAAAAAGCCAACCAGCTCATCGAGTGCGGGGTCACGACGTCCGGCAATCGGGAAGCCCACGGCCACATCAGAACTCGCACTCAGTTTCGAAATCAGTACCGCCAGCGAGGCCTGCATAACCATGAAACTGGTCGCGCTGTACTCACCGGCTACCGCGTCTACCTGCCGCTGCAACTCGGCCGGCCAATCCACCGCCATGGAGGAGCCGCGCTGATCGGCGACCGGCGGGTAAGGCCGATCCGTCGGGAGCGCCGTTCGTTCCGGCATTCCGGCCAGTGCGTCTTCCCAGTAGGCCAGCTGCGCGCTGATCGGACTGTCGCTGTCCTCGAGATCGCCCAGCTGCGCGCGCTGCCACAACGTGTAATCGACATACTGCACTGTCAAGGGCGCCCAGTCCGGAGCCTGGCCCGTAACCCGGCTGGCGTACGCCACACTCAGATCGCGTACCAGCGGAGTCAGCGACCAGCCATCGGCGGCGATGTGGTGCACCACAACCACCAGCACATGTTCATCCTCGGCGACACGGAAAAGTCTTGCCCGCACAGGGATTTCGCCAGCCAGGTCAAAAGCGTGACGGACCACGGCACCAATCGCGTCTTCCACCGCACTCGCCGACCAATTGGTGGCATCCACGACCTCCCAACCAAAGTCGGGCCGATCGTCGGACATCACCACCTGCCGAGGTGTGCCGCCGGGGGCGTCGAACACCGTGCGCAGACTCTCGTGACGCGCGATCACATCGGCCAGCGCCGCACCCATCGCGTCGGCATTCAGATCCCCACGCAGTCGCAGACCGACCGGCATGTTGTACACCGGGGACGGCCCCTGCAACTGGTCGACGAACCACAATCGATTCTGCGCGAACGACAATGGAATCGCCGCGGGACGCACACCGGCGACCAACGGTTCCATTCCCCCCGCGCCCTCGTCAATACACAACGCCAGCTGGGCAACCGTGGGCGCTTCGAACACCGCACGTACGGCAAGTTCGGAATTCATGGTGGCGTTGATCGCGGCGACCAGGCGCATCGTCGAGACCGAATCCCCACCCAGATCGAAGAATGAGTCGTCGACTCCGACCCGCTCGACGCCCAGCACCCGAGCGTAGATTCCGGCCAAGATCTCCTCGTTCGGACTGCCCGGCGCGCGGTAATGGTCGGCATCCAGGTAGTCCGGCGCCGGCAGCGCCCGCACATCAAGCTTGCCGTTGACCGTCATGGGCAGCGCTGCCAACACCACCACCGAGGCGGGAACCATGTAGCCCGGCAGCCGTTCGGCCAACGCGGCGCGCGCGGTGACCGGGACGGCGGTCCCGGTGATGTAGCCGACCAGACGCTTGTCGCCCGGCTGGTCCTCACGGGCGATCACCGCCGCCTGATCCACCCCGGGCAGTGCAGCCAGTGCCGATTGGATTTCACCGAGCTCGATGCGATACCCGCGGATCTTGACCTGCTCATCGGCACGGCCGAGGTAATCAAGCTGCCCGTCATCGCGCCAGCGCACCAGATCGCCGGTGCGATACATACGTGTACCGGGCTCCCCGAACGGGCAGGCCATGAACCGCGACGCAGTCAACCCCGTGCGACGCCAATACCCGATGCCGACCCCGGCACCGGCCAGGTACAGCTCGCCCACCACACCAGCAGCGACCGGGCGCAGCCATTCATCCAGTACGAAAAACGCAGCCCACGTTGTCGGCGCGCCGATCGGCGGTGACCCCGATCCCGCCGCCAGCGGCACACTGGCACACAACCACATCGTGGTCTCGGTAGGGCCATAAACATTCACCATCACCCGGCCCGGCGCCCAGCGATCCACCAGCTCCGGCGGGCAGGGCTCCGCGCCAATCACCAACGCCGCGGACTCCAAGCCTTGCACCGCCAGCACCCCTACCGCCGACGGAGTCTGCGTCAACACCGTGACCTGTTCACGCACAAGTAGGGCGTGAAACTCCTCCGGGGAACGAGTCACCGACTCGGGCACCACCACCAGCCGCCCACCGTGTAGCAGCGCACCCCAGATCTCCCACACCGAGAAGTCGAACGCATACGAATGGAACTGCGTCCAGACCTGTCCGGGCTCCAGCGGCACGCCGATCTGCAACGAGTCGAACAGCTGCGTCACGTTGCGCTGGGTCACCGCCACTCCCTTGGGCAACCCGGTGGTGCCTGAGGTGTAGATGATGTGGGCCATATCGTCGGGGGCCGGCGGTGCCAATGCGGTGCTGGGCTGGGTGGCGACGGCAGGGTCATCGACATCGACGATCGTCAGGTCATGCCCGTCGAATCGGTCGACCAACGCAGCAGTGGTGACCGCGGCGATGGGGGCGGCATCGGACAGCATGAACTCGACTCGGGCTTCTGGCAGCGCCGGGTCGATCGGCAGATAGGCCGCGCCGGTCTTGAGCACCGCCAAGATCGCCACGATCGCCACGGCCGAACGGGGAAACATCAACGCCACCCGCTCGCCGGGGCCTACCCCGTAACTGACGAGCAAGTGCGCCAACCGATTCGCGGCCTCCTCGAGTTCCTGATACGTCACCGAACGGTCCCCACAGACCAGCGCCACCGCCTCCGGGGCGCGCGCCACCTGCGCGGCGAACACCTCAGGCACCGACGCCGGCTGCGGTAGCCGCGCTAAGACCTTCCGGTTGCTCCACCGTTCGAGGCGGGCACGATCGGCGTCGTCGAGCAGGTCCAGCGCCGATAGCGACCGATCCGGATTGGCGGTCATTGCCGCCAACACCGCCTCAATCCGCGTGATGAGGGCGTCGATATCGGCTGCGTTGAAAACGTCGGCGTCGTATTCCAGACGCAGGCGCAATTCGTCACCGGGCATGGCTTGCATCGTCAGCGGATAGTCGGTGGATTCGTGGCTGGTGAACTCGGTGATCTCCAGCCCGCCGTCGACGCCTGACAACGCGCTGTTGTCCACCGGATAGTTCTCGTACACGAACAGGGTGTCGAACAGTCGGTCGTGCTCGGTCGTGCGGTGGATCTCGCTGAGTGAGAGGTGTTGGTGTTCAAGGGTCTTGGCGATTGCACCCTGCAGCTGGTCAAGTAGCTCGGTGGTGGTCGTCGTCGCGGTGATATCGGCACGCACCGGCACCGTGTTGATCAGCAGGCCCACCATTGATTCCGCGCCGGGCACCTCGGCCGGCCGCCCCGAGACCACGGTGCCGAAGGCGATGTCACGCTGGCCGGTCATCGAGTTGAGCAGTAGTGCCCAGGCGCCCTGCAACACGATGTTGACGGTGGTGTGATGTGAGCGGGCCAGATCGCCGAGCGCTCGGGTGGTGCGCTCGGACACGCGATGGGCCCGCACGCCTCGCCGCCCCAGCTCCGATTTTTGCGACGGGCCAACGAGAGTGGGGGTGTCAAAACCCGTCAGCACCTCACGCCAGGCCGCATGCGCGGCCTCAAGGTCGCGATCCGCCAACCAGCTGATAAAGCTGCGATAGGGGGTGGCCGCGGGCAGCCGCTGGCCTTGATAACCGGCGAAGATCTCCTGTAGCAGGATCGGCAGCGACCAACCATCGAGCACGATGTGGTGGTTGGTGAGCACAATCCGGTGCCGATCGGGCGCGGTGCGAATCAACGCCACCCGGAAAGCCGGCGGATGCGCCAGGTCGCAGACCGCGGCGCGTTCGTCCACGCACACCTGCTGGATCTGCTCCTCGGATGCGGAGGCATCCAACGCGATGTACCGCCACCCCGCGGTGGGGTCAGCAGGGATGATCTGTACCGGCTCGTCGAACTGGTCGCAGAATCGGGCCGCAAGGTGTGGATGGCGGTTGGCCACTGCCTGCACGGCATCCCGCAGCCGATGCTGATCGAGCGTGCCGGTGACCGAGATGTCCAGCTGCACCACGTACAGATCGTCAGCAGTGCCCCGCGCGGTGCTGCTGTGAAATACCAGACCCTGCTGTAATGCGGTGAGCGGCAACACATCTGCAATCCGGTACCGCTGGCTTAGCTCGTCGATTTGCGGCTGGCTCAGCCGGGCGGGTGCGATATCCGACGGCGTCAAGCCGCCACCGCCATCTCGCACGTGCGCGCAGATCCCGGCCAGCGCCTCCAACCACAGTTGGCTGAGCCGGCTGATCTGGGATTCATCGAGAACCGAAGACGCCCACGTCCAGTTGGCTTGTAGGTGCGGGCCGGCGTCCGTGTCGAGGGTCCCGGCGTTGAGTGCCACGGTGTGGGTCAACGGCATCGGTATCGCCGCAGCCGCCGAGATCGACGAAAGCCCTTCCGCGGACATCCGCCACAGGCCATCAGACATCTGGGTCGCCGCGCCGCCAAATCGGCCCAGGTAATTGAAGCCGATCGTCGGATCAGCCCCGTCCAGGTCGACGTCAGGATTCAGATACCGCAGCAGACCATAGGTCAAACCCTCGGGCAGACAACGAAGCTGCTCCTTGACATCCTTGATTACCGAACCGAGCGCGGCCTGCCCCGAAGTGACCTGTTCCCAGGACAATTCACCTACTGTCAGCGACACCGGGTACTTGGCGGTAAACCACCCCACCGTGCGCGACAGGTCAACCTCCGCGGCCAGCTGCTCATGCCGCCCGTGCCCCTCGACGTCGATGGTGATCGGCGCGCCACCATTCCCCGAAAATTCAGCCACCGCCAGTCCGAAGGCGATCAGCAGAATGTCTTGTGTCCCAGCATGAAATGCCGTCGGCACCTCGCCGAGCAGCATGCCAGTGGTCTCGGCGTCCAACGACACCGACAACTGACCAGCAGTCTCGTGGGTATCAACCTCCGCACACATCGCGGGCAACACCGCCGGGAGCGCCGCCACCTGTCGCCACACCGCCGCATGCCCCACGACCTCCGGGTCGCGCGCATACTCGGCCAGCAGCTCCGCCCACCGCTGGAACGCCGTCCCGGCGGGGGGCAAGGCTACCGGTTGTCCGCCGCGGAGCTGAGCCCACGCAATGTTCAGGTCTTCCAAGATAATTCGCCATGAAACGCCATCGACAGCCAGATGGTGGATGACCAACACCAGCTGGTTCGTGGAGGTAACCCACAATGCGCTCAGCATCGCCCCGGCGGCCGGGTTCAACTGCGACCGCGCCGACACCAACGCCTCATCGGTCAGGATGTCTACCGATTGCAGGCACTCACCTGCATCGACCGAACCCGGCTCGGGGGCAGACAACGACCAGCCACCGACACCGTCGTCGTCGAGGCGCAGCCGCAGCATGGCGTGCCGATTCAGCAAGGCCTGCAACATGATGACGACGTCGGCCTCGGTGACACCCGCGGGGGCCTGCACCAGCACCGTCTGGTTGAACTCGCCGATCGGGCCCCCGGCGCTTTCCAGTCCATATAGCCACCGCATGATCGGGGTGGCCTGTATCGGCCCGACACCTTCATCGATCGGCCCGCGCGCGCCACCCGACACGTCGACCACTCGCGCCAACCGGGCCACACTCTGCTCAACGAAAACATCACGCGGACGGCACACCAGGCCGGCAACCCTGGCTCGGGCCACCACTTGCATGGACAGAATGCTGTCGCCGCCCAGATCAAAGAATGAGTCGTCGACACCAACCCGCTCCAGCCCCAAAACCTGGGCGTAGATCCCGGCCAGAACCTCTTCCACCACATCTGCCGGGGCGCGATACCGATCGCTGTCGAGATAATCGGGAGCGGGAAGTGCACGGGTGTCGAGCTTTCCGTTGACCGTCAACGGCAACGCCTCAAGCACCACCACCGCGACGGGGACCATATAGGCGGGCAACCGTTCGGCCATCGAAGAACGCAGCTCACCTGAATCGGCGTACCCGGTGATATAGCCGACCAGACGTTTGTCGCCTGGGCGGTCCTCACGGGCGATCACCACCGCCTGTTCGACACCGTCGAGACTGGCCAAAGCGGCCTGCACTTCACCGAGTTCGATGCGGTGGCCGCGGATCTTAACCTGCTCGTCAGCCCGTCCCAGATACTGCAGCTGTCCATCGGGGCGCCAACAGACCAGGTCCCCGGTGCGATACATCCGCATCCCCGACCCACCGAACGGACACGCAACAAAGCGCGAACCGGTCAACTCGGACCGGCCCACATAGCCATAGCCCAGCCCCGCACCGGCCACATACAGTTCGCCGATCACACCGGCAGGCACTGGGCGCAACCACTCGTCGAGCACGAACAGCGCGGCACCGGGGACCGGCGAGCCTATCGGCACCCCCAGCCCGGGTATCAGGGGCGCGCTGATCGCCACGCACATCGTCGTCTCGGTGGGGCCGTAGGCGTTGATCATCACCCGCCCGGGAGCCCACTGATCGACCACCTCGGGTGGGCAGGCTTCACCGACCACCACCAACGCCGCCGACTCCAGGCCCTCGCGCGGTAAGGCCCTTACTGCAGAAGGTGTTTGAGTAAGGACATCAACGCGCTCGCGAACAAGTAAGGCATGGAAATCTTCGGGTGTAACCGTCACCTCCTCCGGGATGACTACCACCCGTCCACCACGAAGCAGTGCGCCGAAGATCTCCCACACCGAGACATCGAAGGCCAAGGAGTGACTCTGCGGCCACACGCCCGGGTGCGGCAGCCCGGCGTCGAGCGTCTCCAGCAATTGAGTCAGGTTGTGGTGGGTGACCGCAACGCCCTTGGGCACACCCGTCGTACCCGAGGTGTAGATCAGGTAGGCGATATCGTCTGCGCGCGGCGCCGGCAGCGCATTACGGGACTGAATGTCGACGGCGGCGACGTTGATATCGCCAATATCGACGACCGCCAAGCCATTTCCTTCCAACCGCTCGGCCAGCTCGGCGGTGGTGACGGCGGCTACCGCCCCGGAGTCGGCCAGTACGAACTCCAACCGTGCATCAGGCACCGCCGGATCGACAGGCACATACGCCGCCCCCGTTTTGAGGATGGCCAGGATCGCCACGATCGCCTCTGCAGACCGGTGGAACAACAGCGCGACACGCTGCCCGGGCCCGGCTCCCTGATCAATCAGCAAGTGCGCCAGCAGGTTCGCGGCCTCGTCGAGTTCTTGGTAGGTCAACGATCGCTCGCCGTGGGTTACTGCCACCGCATCAGGCACCCGCATCGCGTGCTCGGCGAACAACGCCGGAACCGACACCGGCCTGGGCGCCGGACCGGTTAATGCCGCCCGATTACCCATCGACGCGAGGCGCGCCTGCTCGTCGTCATCGAGCAGATCCACCGATGACAGCCGCGCCGTCGGGTCTGCAGTCATAGCCATCAGCACTCGCTGTAGCCGGGCGATCAACGTCTCGATGGTGCCGGCGTCGAACACGTCGGTGCGGAATTCCACCGTCCCGCCGATTCCGGCCGGCTCACCGGTTTCCGTCCGGCGGTCGGCCAGCGAAAAGTTCACATCCATTCGGGCCGTGTGGGTTTCCACCGGGATCTGGGTGACCTGAAGATCGCCGAGCGCCATCCCGGCAGCTGAATCGTTGATGTCGTGTCCGGCGACGTTCTGCCATGCCAGCGCCACCTGGATCAGTGGGTGGTGCGCCAGGGACCGGGTCGGGTTCAGGCGCTCGACGAGGACCTCGAACGGCACATCTTGGTGATCGAAGGCCGCAAGGCTACGCGCGCGCACCTGGGCCAGGACCTCGGCAACGGTCGGATTACCGGCCAGGTCGACTCGCAGCACCAAGGTGTTGACGAAGAACCCGACCAGTTCATCCAGTGCCGGGTCGCGGCGACCGGCAATCGGGAAGCCCACCGCCACATCGGAACTCGAACTGAGCTTGGATAGCAGCATCGCCAGGGCGGCCTGTACCACCATGAAGCTGGTCGCGTTATGCTCACGCGCCACGCGGGCAACCTGCTGCTGCAACTCGACGGGCCAATCCACCGCCACCGTCGCACCCCGCTGGTCGGTCATCAGTGGATACGGCCGATCGGTGGGCAAGGCAATGCGCTCGGGCATCCCGACCAATGCGTCCTGCCAGTAGGCCAGCTGCCCCGCGATACGGCTGCGGCCGTCCTGAAGATCTCCGAGCTGCGCGCGCTGCCACAGCGTGTAATCGGCATACTGCACCGACAGATCGGTCCAGCCGGGAGCATTCCCGCCGCAACGGCTGGCGTACGCCACCCCCAGATCGGCCACCAGCCGAGTGATCGACCAGCCGTCGGCAGCGATGTGATGCACCACCGCCGCTAGCACATACTCGTCTTCGGAAACGTGGAAAATCCGTGCCCTCAAGGGGATCTCGGCGGACAGATCGAATACGTGCCGCGAGGCGGCAACGATAGCCTCCTGCAGCCGACTTTCCGGCCACGCGGTGGCATCGACGACTTCCCAACCGAAGTCGACGCTTCCAGATGCCAGTATGACCTGGCGGGGAATGCCATCTGTCGCGGCGAACAGGGTGCGCAGGCTCTCATGCCGGGCCACCACGTCGGCCAGTCCGGCACCCAGTGCGTCAACATCCAACGTCCCACTGATCCGGAACGCGGCCGTCATGTTGTACACCGCCGAGGGCCCCTGCAATTGGTCAAGGAACCACAACCGAGATTGGGCGAATGACAGCGGGATGACCGCTGGGCGCTCACCGCCAACCAACGGCTCCAGCCGAATCTCTCCCCCGCCGACACGTGTCGCCAACTGGGCCACCGTGGGTGCGTCGAATAAGGAGCGCACCGCAATGCCGGCATCCAGCGACTTGTTGATCGCGGCGATCAAACGCATAGCGGACAGCGAGTCCCCGCCCAGATCGAAGAACGAGTCGTCAACCCCGACGCGGTCCAGGCCAAGGACCCGGACATAGATATCAGCCAGGATCTCCTCGACCGGATTGGCTGCGGCGCGATAGTGATCGCCGTCGACGTAGTCCGGTGCTGGCAGGGCACGTCTGTCGAGCTTTCCGTTGACCGTCAATGGCACCGCGTCGATCGCTACCACCGCGGCCGGCACCATATAACTCGGGAGCCGCTCGGCCAACTGGGCGCGGATCTGGCCCGGGTCGGCGGTGCCGGTGACATAGCCGACCAGGCGTAAGGCGCGCTTGTCGCCGGGCTCATCCTCACGGGCGATCACCACGGCTTGGGTCACCCCGTCGAGTCCGGCCAGGGCAGCTTGGACCTCGCCGAGTTCGATGCGATAGCCGCGGATTTTGACCTGCTCATCGGCGCGCCCCAGATATTGCACCTGCCCGTCGACGCTCCACCGCACGAGATCCCCGGTGCGATACATCCTTGCTCCCGGCGCACCGAACGGACAGGCCATGAATCGAGACGACGTCAACCCTGGCCTGCGCCAATACCCAACGCCCACACCGCGACCGGCCACATACAACTCACCGGCCACCCCGATCGGCACCGGACGCAACCAGGTATCCAATATGAACAGGGCTCCCCCGGGCACCGGCGTGCCGATGAGCACCACCGACCCCGTGGTGAGCGGTGCGCTGATCGACGCGTACACCGTGGCCTCGGTGGGACCGTACGCGTTGATCATCACGCACCCCGGTGCCCAGCGGTCCGCCAGCTCAGGCGGACAGGCCTCGCCGGCCACCACCAACGCGGCAGACTCCAAGCCCTGCGGCGAGATCATCCCCGCGGCCGATGGGGTCTGGCTCAACACCGTGACATGTTCAGCAATAAGCAGCTCGTGAAAGCTGTCGGGCGACGCGGCCACCGATTCGGGCACCACCAGCAGGCGCGCACCATGCAGCAGCGCTCCGAAGATCTCCCACACCGAGACGTCGAAGCTGTACGAGTGCCACTGTGTCCATACCTGCCCCGGCCCCGACGACACCTTGGCGTCGAGCAAGTCGAATAGCCCGGGTACGTTGCGATGTTGGATGGCAACACCTTTCGGGCGACCAGTGGTGCCCGAGGTATAGATAATGTAGGCGATGTCATCAGCGGTCGGGCCAGGCAGTGGAGCGCTGGGCTGGTCATCGACGGCGGGGGTGTTGATATCGATGACGGGCAGGCCAAGCCCAACCAGGCGGGACCGCGTCTCGGCCGTGGATACCGCGACGATCGGTGCGGCATCTGCCACCATGAACTCGATTCGCGGGAGCGGGAGCGCGGGGTCGACCGGCACATAGGCCGCGCCGGTTTTCAGCACGGCCAGAATCGCCACGATGGCCTCAGTTGACCGGGAAAACAGCAGCGCCACAACCTCGCCCGGGCCCGCACCCTGACCGGCCAATACATGCGCAAACCGATTAGCAGCCTCGTCGAGCTCCCGGTACGTCATCGACCGGCCCTCGAACGTCACCGCCAGCGCGCCCGGCGTACGCGCCGCTTGCGCGGCGAACAACGTCGGAAGCGGCTCCGCCGTCACCGGTTTGGTCAACGCGGCCCGATTGCTCCACTCATCCAGGCGGCCGCGCGTGGCCTCGTCAAGCAGATCGATCGACGATAACGGCAGCCCCGGATCCGCGGTCATCACTGCCAGCACCGTCTTCAGCTGATCAATCAAGGCCTCGATGGCGGCCAGGTCGAAGACGCCGGTGTCGTACTCGACACGCAGTCCCATTTCACGACCCGGCAACACCTGCACCGCAAGCGGGTAGTGGTTGGATTCGCGGAAGTCGAACTCGGTAATGGACAGGCCGTCGACGCCCAGTGGCCCGGCGGTGTCAATCGGGTAGTTCTCGAACACCAACAGGGTGTTGAAAAGTTGGTCGTGGCCGGTAATCCGGTGGATATCGCTGAGCGCCACATGCTGGTGCTCGAGGGTGTCGTTGTGGGCACCTTGCAGCTGATCCAAGAGTTCTGCGGTGGTGGTGGTCGGCGTGAGGATCGCCCGCACCGGCACCGTGTTGATCAGCAGGCCCACCATCGAGTCTGCGCCCATTACCTCGGCCGGGCGACCCGAGACCGTCGTGCCGAATGCGACGTCATGCTGGCCGGTCAGCTCGCACAGCAGCCGCGCAAAGGCTGCCTGCAGCACGACGTTGGCGGTGGTGTGCTGCGAGCGCGCCAGCTCGCCGAGCGACCGCGTGATCTCCTCGGGCAGCTGGAACACATCAATGCCTCTCTGCCCCAACCTCTCTCGGCCGGGCGAACCCACCAGCGTGGGGGTGTCAAAACCGGCCAATGCCTCGCGCCATGCCGTATGCGCGGCATCATGATCCCGCTCCCCGAGCCACGTCACGAAGCTGCGATAGGGCGTGGCAGGGGGCAGCCGTTGCCCGCTGAAGCCGGCGAAGATCTCTTGCAGCAGGATCGGCATCGACCAGCCGTCGAGCACGATGTGGTGAGTGGTCAGTACCAACCGGTGCCGGTCGTCCGCGAGGCGGATGAGAGCGGCCCGGAAGGCGGGCTGCCTCTCGAGGTCGCACACCGCCGCGCGTTCGGCGGCGCAAATTCCCCGGACCCGTTCGTCGACGTCAATGGAGACGCCGTCCAGTTCGATGCACTGCCAGGGCACCACGGGATCGGCGAGGATTATCTGCACCGGCGCGTCAAACTGTGAGCAGAATCGGGCCGCCAGGTGCGGATGCCGCGCAGCCACGGCGTACACCGCATCGCGCAGCCGGCTCTGATCGACCGGACCGCTCAACGCGATATCGAGCTGCATCGCATACACGTCGTCTGAGTCCTGCGCGGTGCTGGCGTGGAAGAGCAGGCCCTGCTGCAACGCCGTCAGCGGCAAGACGTCGGCGATCCGATGCTGCTGGCTCAGCTCGTCGATCTGCTGCTGACTCAGCTCAGCAGGGGCGATATCCGACGGAGTCAATCCACCACCGCCGTGTCGCACATGTGCGCAGATTCCGGCCAAAGCCTCGAACCACAATTGACTGAGTCGGCTGATCTGGCTTTCGTCCAGAACCGAAGACGCCCAAGTCCAATCGACGTTCAGGAGCGGGCCGGCGTCCGTGTCGACGGTGGCCGCATTGAGCTCCACGCTATGCCCTAGTTGCGTAGAAACCGCACCAGTGGTGCGGCTCAACGACAGACCTTCACGGCAGATCCGCCAGAGGTCGCCGGATCCGTCGCTCGCGTTCCCGCCGAGGCGGCCCAGATAGTTGAATGCGATCGCCGGGTCGGGTCCGGCCAGATCCACATCCGGGTTCAGGTAGCGCAGTAGCCCGTAGGTCAGCGGATCAGGCAGAGCCCGAAGCTGTTCTTTGGCGTCTTTGATCAACACACCCAAAGCCGCATCGCCGGCCACCACCTGGGGCCAGCTCAACCCGCCCGACGCCAACATCACGGGGTATTTGGCAGTGAACCATCCGACGGTTCGTGACAGGTCAATGTTTCGATCGGCCTCTCCGCCCAGCTCTTCGCGCCGCCCGTGACTCTCCACGTCGATGGCGATCGGCGCGTCACCGGCGCCCGAGAATTCAGCGACCGCCAGCCCGAACGCAATCAATAGAATGTCTTGTGTCCCGGCGTGAAACGCCGTCGGTACCTCACCGAGCAGCATGCCGGTGGTCTCTGCGTCCAGGGAGACCGATAACTGACCGGCAGTCTCGTAGGTATCCAGCTCGGTGCGGACCGCAGGCAAGGCCGCCGGGGTCGCCGCTACCTGTCGCCAGACCTGCTCCTGCTGCGCGACTTGCGGGGACCGCGCAGCCTGAGTCAGCAGCTCCGCCCAGCTGGCGAATGACGTTCCGGCCGACGGCAGCGCGACGGTTTGTCCGCCACGTAACTGGGTCCAGGCAATGTTGCAGTCCTCCAACATAATTCGCCAGGACACCCCATCAACCGCGAGATGGTGAACGATCAACACCAGCTGGCTGGTGGAAGTTACCCACAGCGCGCTCAGCATCGCCCCCGTGGCCGGGTTCAACCGCGACCGCGCCGCCACCAGCGCCTCATCGGTCAGGGTGTTCACCGATTGCAGGAGTTCGTGCACATGTGTCGAATCCGATTTGGGCACAGTCAAAGACCAGCCACCCACGCCATCGTTCCTGGCGTGTAATCGGAGCATGCCATGCCGATCAAGTAGGGCCTGCAGCACGACGATGACGTCAGCCTCGGTAACACCCGCAGGCGCTTGCAGAAGGACCGTCTGGTTGAACTGGTCGACCGGGCCGCCGGTACTTTCCAGGTCCTTCAACCACCGCATGATCGGGGTGGCCACCACCGGCCCCAGACCCTCGTCGATGGATTCATCCACACCATCTGCCACCGCAACAACCTGCGCCAGTCGGGCCACAGTCTGCTGGACAAAGATGTCGCGCGGGCGACACACCAGACCGGCTGCACGAGCACGTGAGGACACCTGCATCGACAGGATGCTGTCCCCACCCAGCTCGAAGAAGGACGCATCGACGCCGACGCGGTCCAGGCCGAGGATGTCGGCGTAGATACCGGCCAGAGTCTTCTCGACCTGGTTGGTCGGGGCTCTGTACTGATCGATGTGTTGATATTCCGGTGCTGGCAAGGCTTTTTTGTCAAGCTTGCCGTTGACAGTCAACGGCATGGCCTCCAGGACCACGATCGCCGCGGGGACCATGTACGACGGCAGCCCCTCACTAAGCGCCGCACGCAATTCAGCAGGATCGACCGCCCCGGTGACATAGCCGACCAGCCGCTTATCGCCGGCACGATCCTCGCGCGCGACCGCGACTGCCTGCTCGACTCCATCGAGAGCCGTTAATGCCGACTGGATTTCGCCGAGTTCAATGCGATACCCGCGGATCTTCACCTGCTCGTCGACACGGCCCACATACTGCAGTTGTCCATCAGTACCCCAACACACCAAATCCCCGGTCCGGTACATACGCGTACCGGGCTCGCCGAACGGACACGCCACGAACCGCGTTGACGTCAACGGTGCTCGGCCCACATAGCCGTAGCCCAAACCCGCACCGGCGATATACAACTCGCCCACAGCACCCGTTGACACCGGCCGCAACCATGCGTCGAGCACAAAGAAGGCCAGGTTGTTCAGCGGCACCCCGATCGGACTCGCAGCGCTTTCCGCATCGACGGCGGTGATTTCCCGGAACGAGGCATGCACCGTCGTCTCGGTGATCCCATACATATTGATCAACCGCGGCAACCCCGGATGATCGGCCAACCACGTCCCCAGACGCTGCGGCTCCAAGGCCTCCCCGCCGAACACCACCGCCTTGAGGCCGAGCTGCTGGCTTTCCGGCCGAGCCGTATCCACGGCTTGCAGCGCATAAAACGCCGACGGCGTCTGGCTAAACACACTTACGCGTTCGTGGACGAGTAAGGCATGGAACTCTTCGGGTGACCGCGTTACCGAGTCGGGAACCACCAGCAGCCGCCCGCCATGGAGCAGGGCACCGAAAATCTCCCACACCGAAAAGTCGAAGGCCAACGAATGACTTTGCGTCCACACCTGCCCCGGTGTCAGTTCCAGTTCTGCGTCGATCGCCTCCAGTAGCCGCGTCGCGTTGTGGTGCGCGATGGCAACACCTTTCGGCGCGCCGGTAGTGCCCGAGGTGTAAATCAGGTACGCGATATCGTCGGGCTCCGGGGCCGTCCGTAAAGCCGTACTCGGCTGGCGGTACACCGCACGGTCGTGGACATCGATCACCGTCAATCCACGCCCACCCAACCGATCCACCAGATCGGCGGTGGTCACGGTGACAATCGGCTCCGCGTCGGCCAGCACGAATTCCAACCGCGCATCGGGCACGGCCGGATCGATCGGCACATATGCCGCACCAGTTTTCAGTACGCCCATGATCGCCACGATTGCGTCGACCGAACGTGAGAACAGCAGCGCCACCCGCTGCCCCGGGCCCACACCATGAGTAACCAACAAGTGCGCCAAACGATTCGCCGCAGCATCCAGACCGCGATACGTCATTGAGCCCTCGCCGGAACTAACTGCCACCGCCCCGGGTTCACGAGCCACTTGTTCGGCGAACAGCGTCGGAATCGACACTGCCCGTGGCCGGGGCAGATTCAACGCTCCCCGGTTGCCCCTCGCATCCAACTCCGCGCGCTCATCGGTATCACGGACATCGACCGCCGACAACCGCCGAGTGGGGTCGGCGGTCATGGCCATCAATACTCGCTCGAACCGGTCCGCGAGAGCGCGGGCATCGCAGCCCGCGAACAACTGCCCAACACCTGAAGTGCTGAGGAAAAGCTCTTCGTCATTCTTGATAAAGACCAGCCCAAACTGATCCACGAGGCCCGTGTGGGTCACGGTCCCCGATCCGGCCGCACCGGCAAAATCCGCCAAGCGAGTCGCCGGAATGAAATTGATGGCCGCGCGGTTCGATGCCTGCCCAACGGCCTGGAATCGCGTCATGCTCTCTATGGCACGTAACGGAAACCGCTGATGCCGCAACGCCTCTTGGATCCGTACATCGACATGTTCACAAAAGGCCGCCACCGTGGTCTGCGGCGACGCTTTCAATATCAAGGGCACAACCCCGGAGATCATCCCGGGCACCATCAGTGCCTCTGGGCGCACTCGCCGACTCACTGGGAAGTCGAGCACCACCTCGGCGCCCCCGACCTCGCTATGCACGAGTAGCGCGCATGCCGCGGTGATGACCGCCGCTCGGCGCACCCCCAACGCGTGCGATAACTCACGGGTCTTGGCGACGACGGAAGGATCCAATTGGACTGGTGCCGAAGGCTCATACTCGCCGATGTGGCTTGCGGCACCGGGCGCCGCACCATGGTGAGATTCGCTCGCGAGCAGATCAGCCTTGGACCAATAGGCCTCATCGTCAAGGTAGTCATCGGAGGCCTCATACTCCGATTCGCAATCGATGAGACTCTTCAACGATCCAAAGATGGGCGGAGGAACGGCCGCATCCGTGGCCATTGCAGAGTAGACAGCGGCGATCCGGTGGCAGAGGAGTGCCATGCCGATTCCGTCTGTCGCTATGTGGTGGCAACACACGAAGAAATAGAAATCATCGGCCCGCGTCTGCATCAGCGCAAACTTGAAGAGCGGGCCGCTGAGCGACATCGGCGTTCGTCGGATCGATGACGCCGTCCGGTAGGCATCACGTACGGGATCCGAAGAGCCCGTCAGGTCATGGCGGACAAGTTCGACGTTCGGATAATCCACCAGCTCCTGGAAAACCTGGCCGTCTACCTCAGAAAACGAGGCTCTGAGCGGTTCGGCCTCGCGCACCACATGACACACCGCCCGTTCGAGCAGGTCATGCTCGATCGCACCCTCAAGTCGCCCAAGCATCCCCAGCTGCCACTTGACACCGGCGCGACCGGTCTCCTCGGACAGCCAAATGTCCAACTGGCCGCGCGTAAGTGGATGCGCCCCATGATCACATTCCATTGGTCCCCACCCGCCGCTTACTGATCACCCGCCACTTACTGATCAACAGTCAGACCCTGTGTCAACCTCTCGCGCAGACTCTTCGGCCGAATGTCGGCCCAGTGTTGCTCTATGTCGTCCAGGCACGCGGCACGGTCCGCCTCGCCGTAAACCACCCGCCAACCAGCTGGAACATCGACAAAGGCCGGCCACAAGCTGCGTTGCTCCTCATCGTTGATCAAAACGAAAAAGCTGCCATTGTCATCGTCAAATGGATTGATACTCAACAGATCTCCCGAAACCATCCACGCAACATAGGTGGAACCTGTTCTAAAACTAATCCAAACAACGTCGTCGGTGCGCGTTTTTAGAAAAATCATCAATACTTGCTGTTGCATGGGGCAGCACGCGGTGCGCGGTGCAGGATTGCTCGGCATAACCACTTCTTGAACGCCAAAGTGGCTGCTAACCGTTACCAAACCGGGCGTGAACAGCTCACCGCCGCAGCTGCCGCACGGGTGACGCTGGAACTACCAAAGTTTGCTGTATAGGACGTGGCACGTATCGTGCGGTATTCGACGAGGTATCGACTGTGACCAGATTTGTCCGGTGAAAACTCCGGCAGGAACCCTGACCCGCTCAACCGACTCGATTCCCCTCGACGACATGCCCAACCGCCGAAAGCACTCGCACGTTCGACCCAACACTCGTAACGTTGGGACGCGCCGTAGGACCCCGGGGTGAGTGTTCTTTCGAGACAAGCAAACTCGCGTCACTTGCACCCAGGGCGGTCGGCATGTGAGCTGTCATACCGTCTAGCAATGAGGATCACGCACCGTGAGCAAAACTGCGAAAACTGCACTGCCGCCCGGACCTCCGCTGCCCCTGGTGGTGCAGTCCATTTTGATGGCGGGTTACGGTCTGCGCTTTCTGGCCGGCTGTCAGCGCCGCTATGGGAACATGTTCACACTACGTATTCCATTGTCGGGCAAGGTCGTTTACCTCGCGGATCCCGCCGATATCAAGACGGTATACGCCGGCGACCCGCGGGTGTTCCACTCCGGCGAAGCGCACTGGTTCTTTCGCGGCCTCCTCGGTGACAGCTCCCTGTTCGTGCTCGACGAGGAAGAACACCATGAGCAGCGCCGTCTGCTCATGCCAGCGTTTCATCGTGACGCGGTCGCGCACCAGGCCGCCCAGATGGCCGAGATCGCTGCCGCAAACATCGTTGGTTGGCCTGTCGGAAAGGACTTTCCCGTTGCGCCCATGACGACCGAAATCACGCTCGAGGTAATCCTGCGAACTGTTATCGGCGCAACCGACCCGGTACGGCTAGCCGCGCTGCGCAAGGTTGTGCCGCGACTGCTCTACATGAAACCGTGGGAGACGCCGGCGATTACAAAGCCCAGCCTGCGCCGCCATCGCCCGTGGCGAGGGGTCGGACGGCGGATGGCAGAAACCGACGCCCTGCTCTATGCGGAGATCGCCGACCGTCGCGCCGACCCGGACCTGGCTGAACGCACCGATGTACTGGCCATGCTGGTCCGTGCCACCGACGAGGACGGCCGCACAATCTCCGACCGCGAACTGCGCGACCATCTCTTGACGGCGATCGCGGCCGGGCACGAAACCACAGCAACGGCATTGTCCTGGGCGCTCGAGCGACTGATCCGCCATCCGGCCGCGCTGGCCAAGGCAGTGCAGGCCGCCGATGCAAGCGCCGCGGGCGATCCGGCTGGCGATGAGTACCTCGACGCAGTGGTCAAGGAGACCCTGCGAATCCGTCCGGTGATCTTTAGCTCGGGCCGAGTTCTGAAGGAACCTGTCGATGTGGGCGGGTATCGGCTACCTGCCGGTGTCATGGTCGACCCGGCGATCGGGCTGGTGCACGCGAGCTCCGAGGTGTACCCGCATGCGGATCGGTTCGACCCGGATCGGATGCTCGGCGTCACCCTGAGCCCTACCACCTGGTTGCCGTTCGGCGGCGGCAATCGGCGCTGTCTCGGTGCCACTTTCGCCATGGTGGAGATGCGGGTTGTGCTGCGCGAAATCCTGCGCCGGGTCGAGCTGAACACCACCACTACAGCCGATGAAAAGCAGCAGGCAAAGCACGTCACCTTCGTGCCGCATCGTGGCGGGTACATCCAAGTTCGGGCGATCAAGGACTGCGCGCAGGCAGGCGTGACACCGCAATGCCCTGCGGGCGCTCACAGCACCGGACAGTCAAGCGACTCGCATCGGCGATAGGCGACCGCGCTGATTCGACTTTGTTCACCGCCGCTTATGACGCGCGAAGTTTTCCAGCAGATCGGCTGTGGTCACCGGGCTTTCGGCGGGCTTGGTCATCCGGGTGGCGACCTCGCGCGCCCTGGCCACACATTGCGAATCGAGGATGGCGTGCAGGTCAGCCACCAGTGTCTTCTCGGTCGTGGCCGAAAAACGTCGGGCAGTACCCACTTTCAGACGTTTTACCCGAGCTCCCCATAGCGTCTGATCGAGGTCGGTCGAAAGAACCAACGTGGGAACCCCAGCGCGCAGGCCCGCGGCGGTAGTGCCGGTGCCGCCGTGGTGCACGACCGCGCAACAGGCAGGGAAGGCGGCCGAGTAGTTCATCGCGCCGACCACTTTGATGTTCTCCGCATAAGGGAAGCCGCTGAAGTCAGACCCGGCGGAACACACCAATGCCCGCTCGCCCAGCTGGTCACAGGCCGAGCTGATCATGGCGAGCGTCTTGGCGGCAGATTCGACAGGCAAGCTGCCAAAGCCGAAGAAGATCGGCGGCGCTCCCGCGGCAATCCACGAGGCCACCTCATCGTCGGAATCCGTTGGTAAGTCCAATGTCAGGGCACCGACGAAGGGCCGTTGGTCGCCATGCCGTGCCCACTCGGCCGCCAACCCAGGAAAACACACCTCGTCGTATGCCTGAATCTCCAACGAACCACGTCCGGTGATCCGCCACGGCGAGGGCGCTGTTGCCCTCGGCAGCGCGAGTTCACTGCGCTGTATGCCCTCGACCTTCTTCGCGTTCTGCCACGCCAGCCACTCGGACACCTTCATAACCAAACGGCCCAACGGCGCGGGCAGGAATGGTACGAACTGGCCGTTGGACCGCAAGGGGAAGAAGTGCAGCGTGGCCAGCGGAATGTCGTAGTACTCAGCGACATTGCCCGCGGCGTCCTCGAAATTCACGCCGGTGAAGAGCAGGTCCGCTCCCTCTGCCAACGATGTCAGCGTGGCGACGATGTCCTTCCAGCATTGGAGAAAAGGCTCCACAACTTCGCGCCGCAGCCTGATGAGATCCCGGATCTTCCAGAAATTACGGAAGAAGTGCGTCCAGAAGTCGCGGTGCGCATCCAGAACCGCCTGCAGATTGGGTCCGTACGGGACCGCCGTGGGCCCGGCCGCCTCGACGAAGTCAATGAGGTCAGGCGGGACGGCCATATGCACCTCGTGCCCTCGGCGCAACAACTCGCGGCCGACAGCGACACACGGCTCGATATCACCACGAGTCCCGTAGCTTGCCAACACAAACTTCATTGCCGCTTCTGTCCTGTTACATCCGTTACGTCTGCTGCCATCAGGCAACCCGTTTGTGGCGGGCGAATTTTTCTAGCAGATCGGCTGTAGTCAACGGGCTTTCGGCGGGCTTGGTCATCCGGGTGGCGACCTCGCGCGCCCTGGCCACACATTGCGGATCAAGAATAGTGCGCAGGTCCGCCACCAGCGTTTGCTCGGTTGTTGCCGAAAAACGCCGAGCAGTACCCACTTTCAGACGCTTGACCCGAGCTCCCCACAGCGTCTGATCGAGATCCGTCGAAAGAACCAACGTGGGAACCCCGGCGCGCAGACTCGCAGCGGTAGTGCCCGCGCCGCCGTGGTGCACGACCGCCCGGCAGGCCGGGAAGGCGGCCGAATAATTCATCACACCAACGACTTTTACGTTATCGAAAAGGGGGCCATGACTGAAGTCACTCCCGCCGGCGCATACCAAAGCCCGCTCGCCCATCTCATCGCAGGCCGCGCTGATCATGGCGAGCGTCTTGGCGGCAGATTCGACCGGCATGCTGCCAAAGCCGAAGCAAATCGGCGGCGTGCCCGCGGCAATCCACGAGGACACCTCGTCATCGGAATCCGTTGGTAAGTCCAATGTCAGGGCACCGACGAAGGGCCGACGATCGCCATATTCTGCCCACTCGGCCGCGAGCCCCGGCATGCACGCCTCGTCGTAGCCCTGGATCTCCAGCGAGCCACGCTCGGTGATCCGCCACGGTGAGGGCCGGGTGGCCTTGGGCAGGCCAAGTTCGCGTCGCTGCGGGTCCTCGAGTTTTTTGAACAGAGGCCAACCCAGCCACTCGGACATCCTCATGAGGGAGCGGCCAAAGCGCGCCGGCATTCCCGGAACAAGCTGGCCGTTGGCACGAATCGGAAACACATGCAGCGTGGCGAACGGGAGGTCGTACAACTCGGCTACATTGCCGGCTGCCTCTTCTCCGAGGACACCGGTGAAAAGCAGGTCGGCGTCCTTCGCCTGCGAACTCAGCGTAGAGCTGACGTCCTGCCAGCACTGGGTGAGAAGGCGCCAATCTTCGCGCAACAGCTCGCGTAGATCCCCGATCCTCCAGAAGTTCTTCCAGAAGTTCCGCAAAAACCGTGCCCAGAAGTCGCGATTCACGTCCTGCCATACGCGCACATCCGGCCCGCAGGCAATCGCCGCAAGCCCGGCCGCCTCGGCGAAGCCAACAAGATCGGGCGGGACGACCATGCGCACGTCGTGCCCGCGACGCAACAACTCACGGCCCACGGCGACTCCGGGCTCGACATCGCCCCGTGTTCCATAGAATGACAGTACAAATTTCATCGCGGATCTCAGCCCTTCACTTCCCCTGGGCCTGCGGAATGAAAGCAGGAGCCGCGCCACGGCTCGGCCGCCCGGCAGCATAACCCGATACCTGCGGTATTGACTTGAAATCCAAGAGTTTTGGGCGAACGCCGACAGCACCGACCGGAGCGGGAGAACCCTCAGCGACCGGATCTCGACGCCGATCCACAACCATCAACGCTCGACGGGCGAGCTACGGTGACGACGAATCACGTTGGTAAATAAAGAATCTGTGGCTGACCATCGACGATCTTGCGTGTATTCAGCCTCGAGCGATCCGTGACATTCACTCCGCTCCAGCACATCCCGGGTCGTTACTTGGACCGCAGGACGAAACCGGTCTGGTCACCCCGGTCCTCCCGATTCAGCCGTCTCGCGCGCTTCTCCCACTCCCATATCTGCTTGGGGCGGAACATCCGAAGGATCTTGGGATCGGTTACCGCGACATCACCCCGATAGGCTTCGCTCCCGGTGAACTGGCCAAAAGTTGAATCATCAAATGTCTGCTCGACTCGCAACCCGGCCCGCTCGGCTGCCAGTGCCATTCCTTGACGTGAAGGGATGACCATGTGCCGAGGCGCATCGGCCTGTACCCAGTCGGCCCCATAGATGTTCCACGCCTCGGACGACGTCGTGGGTACGCGGGCCAGGCACATACCTCCCGGCGCAAGCTTCTTGGCTGCCACCTCGAGCGTGGCGACCGGGTCGGGCATGTGCTCAAGCGAATGATTGAACATGATGAGATCGAATTCGCCTGTCACGTCGCTCAAATACCGCTTCATCAGCGGTATGTGTTCACGTGACTCGCCATCGGTTGCGATGAACGGATCGGCCCCGGCCAAGCTACTGAATCCGACTCTCGCCAATCGGTCCAGCAAGGCACCGCTTCCACAGCCCACATCCAGAATTCGCGCGCCCCGCTCAACCCCAAGCTGAGCGAGCATTCTGACAACGTCCCCACCGAGCAGCACACGGAAGATGCCTTCTGGCACCGGCGCCGTCATGAGATACCCGAATATCCAACCGCCGCTTCGCAATTTAAACCGGTCGCGTTGTGTCACCAGCCATCGGAGAACTCTGGGCTGACCTGCACCGTTAAGCGAATAGTACGTCGACGGATAGTGCCGCATGAGCTCCTCACCCTCGAGCTCACTCACTATTTGCAACGTGTCGCACTCGGCACATCTGAAATATTCGAACAGCTCTCGAGTTCCGAACATCATCTCGCGAACTTCGAGCGTTTGATGGGGACCAGTCGAGTCGCATAGTCGGCACTCACTGGTAACCGCATTCATTCAACTCTCCTTTACGAGAATTTGATGCCAAAAAGGCCAACCGCGTGCCCGCTCAACGCGTAGCCGCCCCTACACCGGTCACATGCCCGTGACCGACCGCCACAGAACAACTTTCAAAGGAACCACAGAGGACGAACCTACCGCGTAGTGTGTCCGAACGTGTGGGGTTCAGTACTAGCGCTCGTGGTACTTGTTGCCCTCAACCCGATACGTCTCGGAATCACGCTGCTCGTCATCTCCAGACCACAGCCCGTACAAAATCTTCTCGTCTACTGGGCAGGCTGTCTCATAGGTTGCATCCCCGCGGTGGTGGTTCCACTGACGCTGCTGCATGTGACACCGATGTTCAGATCCTTCGCCGAGGGCTTGGCAGGCAGCCCCACCATTCGGCACATTCAACTCGGGATGGGTGTGCTCGCGCTATTGGTCGCCGCACTGATAGCGGTTCGCTCGCTGATGCTCCGTCGCCAACGGGCACAGCTGCCGGCAACGAGCGGTGACGGTTCCACCTTGGTGCTGGATCAGCAGGCACCAAGTCCCATCTCACGGCTGCTCGGTCGCACCGAAGACACTGCAACCGAAGGCGGTTCCGTGTTCCGGCGGCTGCTGCGCCGGGCCACCATTGCCTGGGAAAGCGGATCCCTGTGGGTCGCGTTCCTGATCGGCTTGGTACTTGGCGGGGTCGAGCCCGACGCGGGGCTGTTCCTCATCGCAATCCTGGTAACCTCCGGCGCCGCTATCGGGACGCAGATCGTCGTCGCCGCCGTGTTTGTGGTCGGTGTACTCGGGATTGTCGAACTCACCCTCGTCAGCTACCTCATTGCGCCCACGAAAACCCAAGCGGTCGTGCAACTGTTGCATGACTGGGCGTTGGCGCACCGCCGAAAGATTTTGGTAGCCATGTGCATAGTGGCTGGGGTATCGCTTCTGATCCACGGTATTGCCGGCGTCTGACGACTCAAGCCCAGCTTCTTGCGCGAAACTCATTCGGGCACAAGGGTTCGCCAAATTGACAGTCGGCGTTGCTGGCGGCTTTGGTTCCTCATTCCCCACAGAAATGGGCGCCGCCTAGGTAGTGTTCCGGGCCGTGTGGGGTCTACTGCTCGCAATGGCGATCATGTTCGCGGTCAATCCGGTACTACTGGCCATCATCGTCCTGATGATCTCGCGGCCTCGGCCACTGCAGAACTTGGCGGCCTATTGGCTTGGCAGCATGATCGTGAGTCTTGCGGGCCTACTCATTCCGCTGGCGGTGCTGCACGTGGCACCGGCATTTCGCACTTTTGCGGAGGATATGGCGTCGCCGGGTCACAGCACCACCACCCGGTTTGTCAACCTCGGCATGGGGATTCTCATGCTCTCCATCGCAACACTGATGGTGGTGCGCTCAGTCCGCGAGCGGTCTCGGGTACTGGTAGCGGCTGGTAACACCTCAGCCCTGTCGCAGGACTCTGATACGCCGAATCCCATCACGTCGCCCTTTGGCAACCCACAAGACGCGACAGCGGAGGGCGGATCCATCTTCCGTCGACTACTCGGGCGCCTCCAAAATGCTTGGGAGAACGGGGCGTTGTGGGTCGCATTCGTGTTTGGGCTCGGAGGCCTTCCGCCACCAATGTTGGTGCTGTTCGTACTCACACCCATCGTGGCCTCTGGTGCCCCGATCGGCACACAGATCTTCGCGGTGATCCTGTTCGTCTTCGGGATGTTCACGGTCGTCGAAATCACCCTCGTCAGCTATCTCGCCGCACCCGCGAAAACCCTTGCGATACTGCGACCGCTCCATGACTGGGCGCTGGCGCACCGACGGCAAATGCTGATCACTATCTTCTCAGTAGCCGGGCTCATTCAGGTGGTCAACGGGATCGCCTGAAGGGCAACGCCGACGCCGCCTTGGTGACCTAAGCCCAAGTCCCCCGGCGCCCGTTGGCGGTCGCCATGACCTCGTAAACCAGCTTCATCATCGACGGGCGGGTGCGCCGGCTGAGTTTCTGGAGACGCTGGAAATCCTCAAACATCGCCCGGAAACCGCGTTCGCTTACCCGATACGACTCGAAGACACGGTCCAGCGCCAATTGGTCCAAAGACTCGTCGCGCGCGGCCGCGGACAGTGCCTCGTAGACCACGGAAATCCAATCCGTGCCGAACGGCTCTGTGACTGGGCCGCAGTATCGTTGGCGCCGCAGATCCGCTTCGAGAAACTCCTCGATGGCCGCCTCGTCCCGGGTATCGAGGTTGATCCCGAGCGCCACTGAAATTCGTTTTACCTCTCTGCGCCAGTCCTCAAGAAGGTTGGCATACCCGACGAACACCCTCGGAACATCGCGTGTTTCGGCCTCGGCCAGCAGATTGAATTTCAGCCACAAAGCACTCGAGAACTCCGATGAGGCGGCGGTCTGCGCTGAAACCGAGGCGATCACCTCGGTTGGGTGGCGCACCGCTATCGCGGTCGCCACATCGAATCCCGCCAGGCGCGCCGCCTCAAACCACATGCCGGACAGCAGGTTAATCCTGGGGTCCTTGATAATCATCAGTGGCGCAGCCGGCAATGTTGTCAGAAACGCCCGGATCTCGTCGACACAGGCGGCCTTCTCCTCGGCGTCGAACGCACCTTCTTCTTGCAGGCGCAATGTCGTGTCGAACCTGGAGCTGCCGTTGCGATGCAGGATTCTCTCGTTGAGAATGATCGCCTTGCGCGGCTCCCAATAGCCACGCGGATTCGCCTGGTTGGCGCCTGCGAGCGCGGACGGCAGCGTGCCGCCGCACAGTGAGAGAGCCCGCGTAATCGCCGATGTTCCGGACCGGGCCATACCCAATACGAACAGAACGACCGGGCGGGCTTGCCCGTCCGGGGTCATGAGCACAACTTCGCGCACGACATCGCACTCAGCGCAGAAGCGCGGTGCTGCACCATGGGATCCTCCAACGATAGACCGATTCGGTCCTGGCGATACATCCGATCGGAACCACTTTCGCGGCGTAATTGAATGTCGCACATTGAATCATGCGCATGCGGCACATGTGACGACATCGGGTCGATTGCCTAAGGCGCGCCGGGCCCGACTCCGATGGCGGCCTTTGCTTTTCGCAATGTGGTAACGGCCGTGCTACGGACGATCCTGCCGATGCTTTAGCCGGATTGCCTAGCCCGACTGGCAACCACCACGGTCGGTCCCAGTCCTCGACGGGTCCGGAACTCAACAGTAATGGCCGGATCGGCGTGATAGGCGAGCGCACGCAACGCCGACGGGCTGTAGGCGCGGAGAGAGCTGATAAACCCGTCGTGCTGCAATGGCGACAGCCTGGTGAGCGGAAGCGCCGCCGCCAACAACGCGATGTGAAGGGGCACCGGCGGTCTGGGGAGGTCGACGATCAACAACTTCCTCGCGGCCCTGGTCCCTGCGGCGAACACTTGGGCGGCGAGCTCAGGCGGCAGATGGTGTAACGACAACGCAAATACCGCGAGGTCGTAGTGCCCGTCCGGTGCATCGATTGCGGTGGCATCCATCTCTCGCACCGTGGCGCGCGGGTGACTGCCGATGTCGCCAGCGGTCGCAGCTGCCACAAAAGTGGGATCGATGTCGGTGACCGTCACCTCGACGGTGGAGTGTTGCTCCAGTAGCTTGCGGGACAACCCACCAAGGCCCGCACCAAGTTCGAGGATCTTCGGTGAGCGCACATCGGCCACCTCGCGAAGTGCGAGCCGGGCACATTTCTCGTGAACGCCGATCCTTCGTCGCCGCCCAGCGCGGTCGAGCGAATGCATGACCTTGTACTTCAGATCGTCGACGTCGTCGCGGTCAAGGTATTCCAGCCGATCAGTCTGCAATCGCCGGTCCAACCAGGAGGCATCCGGACCGCCCCGGGGCATACTCGAAATATCGCGGGCTCTCTTCTCCACGTAGAACATCATGGATCACGGCGGTGATACCCGACATGACAGTCGCAAAATCTACGCGACAACGGTCGACTCGGGTTGGGTCAATCGCCGAGCACACCCGCCCAAACTGCAGAAGTAGAATCGGGTGCCATATTGCCGATGCAGTGAGAAAGATTTCATTGCAAGGTTGTTCACGGCAGATCTGGATCCACTCGTCAGTCAGTTTGGCGTGCGGCTGCGGTGAACAGATTCCACCACCCGCTGCCCATAGAGCAGCTAGGCTCCCGACTTATTCGGTCAATACGGGCCCGGTGCAGCAGTCGATAGATCCCGTTTGCGACAGAACCCGCCCGTTCCGAATTCGGCCCGTCAACTGACGGCTGAGAACGAAGGAGTCCGATTAGTGCCTGGGCAGATACGTCGCGTGCGCGAATCCTTGAGCAGGCGCGGCGCATCCAAAGATGCCGCGCCGCTCGATAATCGGCTTGCTTTGGCGGACGAAGCGTTGTTGGCGGAACATCATGCCGCCGGCATGAACGTGATCATTCAGGTTACGTGGCTATACGGGCAGGCTTTCGATCTCGAGGAGCTCCGGCGTTTTCGTGACAATCTCAGTAGGGGTCTGTTGGGACGGCGCATCGAACGTCCGGCGCTGCCGATCGCCCGGCATCGATGGGTTCTAGATCAGGGTACGCCGGACATCCACATCGCTGAGCGAGCCCGCCCCAGAGCCGAATTCAGCGATTGGGTCGACGAGCGATCACAATTGGCCGTCGATGTCGAGTCGGGACCTGGCTGGCATCTCGGTGTTCTTCCCCTTGATGACGGTATGACCGCAATAAGCCTGGTGCTCTCGCACAACCTGATCGACGGCCTCGGGCTCGCCCTCGTGATTGTCGAAGCGGTCCTAGGCAAGACGCGCGATCTTGGGTATCCACCGCCTTTGGCACGCAGTCGGTTACGCGCCGTGGGGCAGGATGCGCGACAAACAGCGCGGGACGTCCCCAAGGCCGCCCGAGCGCTTGTGGTGGCAGCAAAACTAGCCCGAGAGCAGGTCCGCTCCAAAGAAGCGAATGGCCGTTCACCGGCCCCGCGACAGGTTGCCGTCAACGCAGCCGTCGCCGATGACGTCGTGCTCGTGCCGGCCCTCACGATCTATGTCGACCTGAATGATTGGGATGCCAGCGCCCAGGCTCTTGGCGGAGCAAGTCACACGTTGGCCGCGGCCTTCGCCGCGAAATTCGGGGAGCGGATCGGGCGTCGCCGTGTCAGTGACGGTGCCGTCACACTGCAAATCCCGATCAGCGACCGCACGGAGGACGACACACGGGCAATGGCGTTGTCGTACGCGCGCGTCAGCATTGATCCGACTCCCCTCACAACCGATCTGCGTGACATCCGGGCCGCCGTCAAGCAGACGCTGAAGACCCTGAAGGAGACATCCGATGAGTCGCATCAGCTTTTGTGGCTGCCGTCGTTCGCACCGAAGCGGACACTGAAACGGATGGTCGACAGGATGCCCGCCGACCCTGATCAGTCGGTGTTCTGTTCCTATCTTGGCGATCTCAGCTCGATGATCGGCTGTCCCGCAGGTCCAATCGCCGATTTCCAGAATGCCCGTGCAACCGGGCAGCGCGAAAAACGACGGTTGCTTGAACGAACCGGCGGTCGAATGTTCATTCTGTCAGCGCGCCTCAACGGCAGAATGTTCATCAGCGTCGGCGCCTACCAACCGGGTGCGACGAATACCAACGAGGCCCTGCGTGAGCTGGCGACGCACACGCTGGCTGATTTCGGCCTGACCGGTGAGATCCACTGACAAATCATCTTGGGCGTGCGCAACCAATGAGGCTCGCGCACAGCGCAAATCAGAAGTTATGGCAGGTGTGGTAGGCCTGTTCCATCGCGCCAAGGTACGGCTGAAAAGCAGGAGCGTCCGCCACGTCTTGGGCAGTCTGTGCCCGCTTTTCTGGCCCGGCCGCAAGGAATTCACGTAGGCCGCGCTGCAGGATCGGCGATTGAGAGAATGCTTTGCCAAATTGCGGGTCTTGCGCATTGAGCGCCGCCACCACTTGGGGGTACGTGCATGTTGTGTTGATGGCCGAATCCAGATCGGGGTCCGCGGATGCGATCCCGGCGCCGGCGCTCAGCGAGAACGCCGCTCCCCCAAGCCCGATAGCCAAACTAACCAATGACAGACGAAACATATGTGCAGTTCCTTCCTACTATTACTCCTCGACCATCCCGACCCTAATCGGCCGGGCCCAAACTCACCCACGCTTTACTCAACCCACCATATGTCAACTCTGACAAGGACTTAGGTGTGTTTCGTCGTCCGCGGACCAGGTACTGCCCGTGCCCAGAGTTGTGCCAGTGGGGCGCTGGCGCACCCGTTGCGGCCACCAGAACCACCGCCCCAGCAGCGCAGCAATTGCCGGTGTCATGAACGCGCGCACCACCAACGTGTCGAACAACAGACCGATACCAATGGTGGAACCCACCTGCCCGATGACGCGCAGGTCGCTCACCACCATCGACAACATGGTGAAGGCGAACACCAGACCCGCCGACGTCACCACCTTGCCCGTGCCGCCCATGGCGCGAATGATGCCCGTATTGATCCCGGCGCCTATTTCCTCTTTCATCCGTGACACCAGCAGCAGGTTGTAGTCAGAACCAACCGCCAACAGAATGATCACGGACATCGCGAGCACCAGCCAATGCAGCTCGACGCCAAGGATGTTCTGCCAGATGAGCACCGAGAGCCCGAATGCCGCGCCCAGCGACAGCGCCACTGTGCCCACGATGACCAGTGCCGCGACGAAACTTCGCGTCATGAGCAGCATGATGCCGAAAATGAGACACAGGGCCGCAACGCCGGCGATCAAGAGATCGTAGGCGGACCCGTCGCGCAGATCCTTGAATGTCGCGGCGGTCCCGGCGAGGTAGATCTTGGCGTTCTCCAGCGGCGTCACCTTCAGCGCCTCTTCGGCCGCCGTCCGCACCTCGTCAACCCGCGAAAGACCCTCCGGCGTCCCGGGATCGCCCCGATACGTCAGGATCAGCCGGACAGCCTTCCCGTCCGGCGAAAAGAAGAGGGACATAGCGCGTTTGAAGTCCTCGTTCTCAAAAACCTCGGGAGGCAGATAGAACGAATCGTCATTTTGGGCGCCGTCGTAAATCTTTCCCATCGCGGTGGCGTTTGCGGCCGTTTCGTCCATCAGAGCGAAGATCCCCGACATGGTGCTGTGCATGGTCAGCATCATGGCGCGCATTGCCTTCATGGTCGTGATCATCGGCGGGAACAGGGTGATCAACTCCCGCTGGAACCCATTCATTTCCTCGACGCGTTCCAAGATTTGATGCGTGCGAGCGCTGAGTTGATCGGTGCCATCGAGTGCCTGAAATACGGATTTGACTCCGTAGCACAGCGGAATATTGTCGCAGTGCTTTTCCCAGTACATATAGTTACGGAGGGGTCTAAAGAAGTCGTCGAAATCGGCTATGTAATCCCGCAGCCGATCAACTGTCGCCGTGAGCTCCCTATTCATGATCACCGTCTCGTTGGTGATCTCAGAGATCTGGCGCATCAGTTCATAGGTGTGCTGCATTTGGTTGATCATTTTTTCCATGCCGTCTGCCTGATTCAGCATGTCGTTCATTCGATCTTTCCCAAATGGGAGGATTTGTAGCATTCCAGCACTTTGCAGGCTTATCTGGAACGGTATAGAAGTACGTTCAATAGGGCTTCCCTCAGGCCGAGTTATACTCTGCACCATCGAGATGCCTGGAACGGCGAAGAGGCCCTTCGCCAGTTTATGCAGAACCACGAAATCTGCCGGATTGCGCATATCGTGGTCTGCCTCGAGCATCAGTATGTCGGGCGTCATTCGCGACTCCGGAAAGTGTCGCTCAGCGGCCGCGTACCCCACATTGGCGGGGATGTCCTGGGGCACGTACAACCGATCGTCATAGCTGGTCTTGTATCCCGGCAGCGCGAGCAGCCCGACAAGCACGACCGCACACGCCGCGGCAAGGATGGGCACGGGCCACCGCACAATCGCCGTGCCGACCCACCTCCACCGACGGACCAACATCTTCCGTTTGGGCTCAAACAGCCCAAAACGGCTGCCCACCGCAATAACGGCCGGAACCAGCGTGACAGCCACGGCAACCGCGACAGCCATTCCGACCGCGGCTGGAATGCCCATCGTTTGGAAATAGGGCAGCCGGGTAAAGCTCAGGCAGAAAATTGCTCCCGCAATAGTCAGGCCGGAGGCAACCACCACCTTGGCGACACTGCTATAGGTGGTGTAGAAAGCCGTTTCTCGATCGTCACCGGCCTGGCGCGCCTCGTGATATCGCCCGATGAAGAATATGCCGTAATCCGTGCCCACCGCGATTCCGAGCGAAATCAGCAGGTTAACCGAAAAAGTTGAGAGCTCGATAACTCCATGGTCACCCAGAAATGCGACCATGCCGCGGGCCGCCTGTACCTGAATTCCCACCATGATCAGCAGGAGAATGACCGTGACAACCGACCGGTACACAAAAAGCAGCATCGTGAATATCACTACGAGTGTCACGAGGGTGATTTTGATAAGAGATGTGTCACCGGCATGGTTCATATCCGCCACCAACGGCGCCGGGCCCGTGACATAGGCCTTGACCCCCGACGGTGGCAGCGTCCGTTCCACGATGCCCCGTACGGCTGCCACGGATTCGTTCGCCAACGCTTGGCCCTGGTTGCCCGCGAGATTCAGCTGGACATAGACACTCTTACCGTCGGCGCTCTCCACACCCGTCGCCGTGAGCGGGTCGCCCCAATAATCTTGGACATGTTGCACATGCGCCGTATCGGCTCTCAACTGACGAATTAGATCGTCATAGTAGAAGTGTGCACTGTCGCTGAGGGGTTGCTGACCTTCCAACACGATCATCGCAACACTGTCGGAGTTGGATTCCTCGAACAGCTCACCCATGCGTTGCATCGCGTGGAACGAGGGCGCGTCCTTGGGAACCAAGGACACCGACCGTTCTCGCCCAACATGTTCCAGCGTTGGAACAGCGAAGGTCGCGACGGCGATGATCGCCAACCACCCAAGGATGATCGGCACCGACAGTCGACGGATCAGACCAGCGATGAACGGCTGCCGGCCGGTCATTCGATGGTTGGTCATCCGGTGGGTACTCACGCGGCCTTCACCAGGCAGAAGGTAAACGCATTCATTGCGGTTAGCGCTCTTCCTTCTGCAGCAGGAATTTCACCAACGGGCGGGGCCCCGCCGAGCGTCCCAATGCACTGGCGGGGCGCTGGCGTACCCGTTGCGGCCACCAGAACCACCGCCCCAGCAGCGCAGCAATTGCCGGTGTCATGAACGCGCGCACCACCAACGTGTCGAACAACAGACCGATACCAATGGTGGAGCCCAACTGCCCGATGGTGACTAGATCGCTGACCACCATCGACAACATGGTGAAGGCGAACACCAGACCCGCCGACGTCACCACCTTGCCGGTGCCGCCCATGGCGCGAATGATGCCGGTATTGATCCCGGCGCCTATTTCCTCTCTCATCCGGGATACCAGCAGCAGGTTGTAGTCAGAACCGACCGCCAGCAGGATGATCACCGACATCGCGAGCACCACCCAGTTCAATGGGATGCCGAGAAGGCTCTGCCAGATGAGCACCGAGAGCCCGAATGCCGCGCCCAGCGACAGCGCCACTGTGCCCACGATGACCAGTGCCGCGACAAAACTTCGCGTCATAAGCAGCATGATGCCGAAAATGAGACACAGCGCCGCGGTGGCCGCGATCAAGAGATCGTATTTAGAACCGTCCACTATGTCTTTCACCGACGCCGCAGTGCCGGTCATATAAATCTTGGCATTTCGTAGCGGAGTGCCCTTAAGCGCTTCCGCAGCCGCAGTTTCTATCGGTCCTACCAACGACATGCCCTCGGTTGTGGCAGGGTCACCCCGCTGTGAAATCAGCAGGCGCGCGGCCTTCCCGTCCGGTGACAGGAAGATATCCATGACGCGCTTAAAGTCCTCGTTCTCGAAAACTTCCGGAGGCAGGTAGAACGAGTCGTCGTTCTGGGCGGCGTCAAAAGCCTTCCCCATCGCGGTGGAGTTATTGGTGGTCTGCTCCATCTGATCGAAGATCCCGGACATGGTGCTGTGCATGGACAGCATCATTTTTCGGGTGGACTCCATGGTCTCGATCATGACCGGAAATTGCTTTGCCATTTCCGGCAGAATGGCATCGAGCCTATCGAGGTTCGCGACTAGATCACCCAATTTATCGGAGACCTCGTCGACACCGTCAAGCGTGTCAAAGACTGATCGAATTGCTTGGCAGACCGGAATGTCGTAGCAGTGCTTGTCCCAGTAGAGGTAATTTCGGATTGGCCTAATGAAGTCGTCAAAATTCGAGACATGGTCCCGCAACTCATTCATGATTAGTTCCAGCTCGTGCGTGGTGGCGACCATGTCGTGAGTCGTGCCCACCATCTGCTCCGTCAGCGCTTGCATGCGCTTGATGATGGATATCGTCTTCAGCATGTCGTCGGCCTGGACCAATAGGTCGTCCATTCGATTCTTCTGAAAAGGCATCAAATGCGATTGACTCGCGCTGCTCATGCTGAGCATGAACGGTATCGTGGTGTGCTTAAGGGGCTCTCCGCCGGGCCGAGTCGCCGCCTGGACCCGAGAAACACCTGGGACGGACTGGACGCCCCTCGCCAATTTATTTAGCACCAGAAAATCGATGGGATTGCGCATATCGTGATCGGCCTCGATCAGCAGAATATCCGGTGCCATCATCAACGATTGGGGGAAATGTCGTGAAGCGGCGGCATAGCCCACGTTGGCGGGAATATCTTGCGGGATATATTTCTGGTCGTTGTAGCTCGGTTGATATACGGGCAGGGTCAATAGCCCGATAAGTGCCACCGCACACGTCGCGACGAGAATCGGCGCGGGCCACCGAACGATCGCCGTGCCGATCTGTCGCCATCTCCGGACCATGACCCTGCGCTTGGGCTCGAAGAGTCCGAAACGGCTGCCTACTGCAATAACAGCCGGAACGAGTGTGATGGCCACCGCGACTGCAGTGGCCATACCCACGGCGGTGGCGAAACCCAGAGTTTGATAAACAGGAAGCCGGGTGAAGTGCAGACAAAGGACAGCGCCGGCAATCGTCAAACCGGAACCCAACACCACCTTGGCGACGCTGCGGAAGGTCGTATAGAAGGCAGTTTCCCGATCTTCGCCGGCCTGACGCGCCTCCTGATATCGCCCGGTAAAAAATATGCCGTAGTCCGTTCCAGCCGCGATAGCAAGCGCCACTAGCAGATTGACGACGAAGGTCGTAATACCGATAAGCCCAAGGTCGCCGAGTAGCGCCACAAAACCTCGAGCCACCGTCAACTCGATTCCGACAACTACGAGCATGAGAATGACGGAAACGATCGATCGGTAGACGAGAAGCAACATCGTGAAGATCACCGCGAGGCTTAGCCCCGTGACCAGGAGAACCGTCCTGTTACCCGCCGGACCCAGATCTGCAGCGAACGCCGCCGGCCCCGTGACATAGGCCTTGACCCCTGGCGGCAGTGGCGTTCGTTCCACGATGCCCCGGACGGCTTCCACAGATTGATTCGCCGAGGCCCCCTCCCGGGGATCGGTAAGCGCCACTTGGACATACGCGGCCTTACCGTCGACGCTTTGCGCAGCAGCCTGCGTGATCGTATCGCCCCAGAAATCTTGGACGTGCCGCACATGCGCAGTATCGACCTTCAATTGACGAATCAACTCGTTGTAATAGTGGTGTGTGTCGTCGCCGAGAGGTTGCTGTCCCTCCAAGACGATCATCGCCACAATGCTGGAATTGGATTCGCCGAACAACTCACCCATGCGCTGTGTCGCCTGAAATGACGGGGCCGCATCGGGATTCATTGCTACCGCATGCTCTTTCTCGACCTGTTCGAGCGATGGAACGCTCATGGTCAAGATGACGGCGATCGCCAGCCAGCCAAGGATGATCGGCACTGACAGCCTTCGGATCATCCGCGCTAGGAATGGTGGGCGGTCACTTATCGGCAACGGCTCTGTGGGCGGATCGTTGGGCGTGCTCATGCAGCCTTCAAGATGCAAAAGGTCAATGCGCTCACGCCGTACCGGACTTTCTCGTCTTTGACCTTATCGCCGACGATAATTCGGCATCCGATGCTGTCGGTGTCGCCCTGTGCGGTGATATTTCCCATGGCCGTCGCTTCGCTGATCGGGAACTCCACCGACCATGGCAGCGTCGCTTCCCTGATGACCTGCGGTTCGGCATCGGCGTCGAAATAGCTGATGGTCGCCACCGTGCCCGGGGGACCAAAGACCTCGTAGGTGAGGTACTTGGGGTCGTGGGGCCGCTTCTCCTCGCGTTCGGTGTTGGCGTACGCGGGGCGATGGTCGTTTCCGAAGACACCGTGCAGCCGTGACACGGTAAATCCGCCTGCGACCGCCACCACTACTAACACGAGCGGAATCCACAGCCGCTTCAAAATCCTGAAAATCGCGAGTCCCTCCGACTGTCTCCCTGCTCGGCAGCATGTCAGCTGCACAAACACTCGTCTCCAGATCGGATGTGAACACGACAGATAACCGAACTTCGAATGCGGTGGCACTCCTGGCTCGGTCGTGTACGAGGCACCGCCGACATACGGCACGCCTCGTCGCGCGCGACCCGATCGCGATGAGTAAATCACGCTGGTACTCCACGAACGGCACAAACCCGAATCTTGGCCGGAAACGCCTTAATGCCTTGACAATTAGGCAGATACCGGTCCGCATTTGGTAACGGACTGCTCGTCTAGAAATCTGCCCTTCGAGCTCAGGCACGTGCTGTATCTGGTTACGGCCGAACCCCATTCGGATTCCCTGGCGCAGCCCGGGTTGTTACGTCCTCGCGGACTAGCCTCCGGCGTCCACCGACTGTGGATCGGTTTCCGGTTGGACCCAACGGAATCCGGACTTACCCCGCTCCATGACCCGACGCTCATAAGCGCCCTCGATCCTCTTGCCATCCACTTCTCCAGTGAGTATCAGATGGTCCAGATCGGGCTGATGCGCGTGAAGTATCTGTTGCGGCGGATCGGATTCGCGCTTACGCAGTTCCAACCGATCGCCGGTGACCTCCAGCATCCACTCCGAGGTACGACCGTCGGGCGTCTGGGAAACGAATGTCACCACACTGAATTCCGCCACCTTGTCGCGGTGAGAAATGGCCACATTGGGCCATGGTGAGGGGTCACCCTGGTTCACTGTGGCCTCACGTCCATCGATGGTGAATGTCGTTGCGCGCCAAATGCCGTCGAGACTCGAGGTGGGCGTCCTGTAGGTCCAGTACACCACCGCGCTCTGATACGCGATGAGCACCGTCATGACCGAAGCCACCCCGAATTTCAGCACAATGCCTGTCTTTGACAGCCACCGACGGTCCGCGCCGAGCGCCGGCCAAAGCTGCATCGGTCGTGTCTCGCGATTGAAGACCACCCGCACCAGGTTCGGCCACAGCGGTGCGGTGACCGCAACCGCGATCACGAAGAGCTCACCGGACACCTGCTTGACCGGCACGTCGTACGTCATGTTGAGCAGGAATACCTGCCCCATCGCGAATACCGAGCCCAATGCGCCCAATACCCAAGTGCGGTTCCACAACAGCAGCACCCCAGAGACCAATTCCACCAGTCCCGTGGCTATTGAATACGGATCCGAGGCCCCCATGAATCCCCACAGGGTATTGAATAGGCTTGTGTCACCGACCAATTGAAGTTGCCGATCAGGCAGGGCCATGAATCCCATCTGTGTCGGGATGGCCTTGGCCATCCCGTAGGTGATCATCGACATCGCAAGACCGAACCGCGCGAAGACCCACAGCGAGGCAGCCAGTCGCCGATAGTTCGGGCGGTGGCGGTCCAGCGTCGTCCATAGTGCGGAGATCACCAGGGCCATCACGATCCATCCCAGGTGGTAACACCACATCCACATCAGGTCACCGCCCGCGGAGGTACTCAATTCGATGCCGCGCCCCTGGATGAGAAAACTACCGATCTGGGCCGTCAGCCAGAGCACCGGCTCGAACAGATCGAACAGCCCGAGGTTGTCGTAGACGGAAAGCACCAGGATGCCGCCGCCGATGGTGAAGAGCAGGCGGAAGCCGAGTTTCTGCCACTGGGTCCATCGCGCCGTTAGCTCGGGTCCCTCGACTTCAGCGGTGCCGGGCAGTTCGTGCGCAGCGGTTGTCATGCCAGCGAGCCTAGTGATCGGACCGGGCTCCACGCCTCCGGGAAAACCCTGACTCACATCCTGATTCGGCGTTCAGGGTCGGCTACTGGTCCCCCAGTGCGCTCCTCATCCAACGCAGGACACTGGGCATCGCCCAGCCCGCTGCAATGAGGTGCTCACCGGGCACCGGTAGATAATCCACCGACGCTCCCTTCGCACGCCAGCTGTCGACGAGCTCGAGAACGCCTTCCTCGGGAATGAATTGGTCACCGAGGAATCGGTCCTTCGTGCCGTGGTACAGCAGGGTCGGCATGGTGGGCGCGGCGCCGCCCGGCTTATTCGCGGCAATCACACTCTGCGCGATCTCGGATTCGAAAGGCTCTGGGAAAGCGGCCAATACGTCCAGGTCGATGCGTGCCATCCCGGCCGCCGCCAATGGCGGCTGGGATAGGTCCTTGATCAGTGTTGTCATATAGAACGCGAAGTCGCCGAAGAGCTCCACCATGGTCGGGTATTCGCGCGCCTGCCCGATGGTCGCCGCGGCGAACAACCCAGATCCCAAGGCGCCGTTCATACTGCGATACAACAGTGCGTAGTCAGTGGGCGTCCCACCCGCGACGGCCCCATTGAACCGTAGCTCCGGTGCGTAGGTCGGCTGTTCCTGCGCGGCCCACACGGTCGCGATGGCGCCGCCGCTATACCCGTCCATCACCATGGGTGATTCGACGAGATCCGGGCTGATACTTCGCATCCCTCGCACCGAGTCCAAGACGGCATGCGCGGCCATCACGCCTGCCGAGTACGCCATTCGTGGACCCTCATGATCGGGTATGAGCACCGCATAGTTCCGGGCCAGCAGTAACGGCAGCAACGGTGGCACATCGACGTATACGCCACGCTCAATCCGGAACGAAGGTGCCGCCTTCAGACCCAGCGAGTTAATCGGCTGATTGCGCACCACCACGGGACGAGCACCGCTTCCCCGCCAAGGCCGGTGCGGCTCGATCAGCGTGGCTGTCACGGGGACCGCATTGCCCGCAGTATCGGTAGAGCGCACCATAAAACGCTGAATCACTGTTCCCGGCAACGGAATACGCGGCAGTACCTGCTGGTTCCGCACGAGCTCACCGTTGACCCGGTCGGTAAGGGCGCCCGGATGGGCGTAGAAGCCGGGCCCCGGGATCGGGGTCGGAAGGATGGCCGCATGGCGATCGGCGCGCTGCGTGTCGGTCAACCTGCCCGCCGCCCAGCCATTGAGCCGCCGTACCACCGAGGGACTACGCAGGGCCGCCGCCGAGCCGGCGATCCCGGCCACCGCAGTCCCCACACTCGCAAGTGCCGCTCCTCCAAGAACAGCGCCGGGCCTCTTCGCCATGCGTTACCTCCTGCGTTCAGGACAGGGTAGACGGTGGAGAGGACCCGCGCGCCTGGTGTTGGACGATGCGGACACCAGCGAAACGACCCTAGGCTTCGATGTACTCCGCGAGGTGTTTCGCGGTCAGCGTCGTCCCGGCCCCGACAAGATTCGCAGGTGTTCCTTCGAACACCACCCGGCCACCGTCGTGCCCAGCACCCGGACCCAGATCGATGATCCAGTCCGCGTGTGCCATGACTGCCTGGTGGTGCTCGATGACAATCACCGATTTTCCGGAGTCCACCAATCGATCCAGCAGTTCAAGGAGCTGCTGGACATCGGCGAGATGCAGGCCGGTAGTGGGCTCATCCAGGACGTAGATGCCGCCATCGGCACCCATGTGGGTTGCGAGTTTGAGGCGCTGCCGCTCCCCGCCCGATAGCGTCGTGAGGGGCTGGCCCAGGCTGATATACCCCAGCCCGACATCGTTGAGATGAGTCAAGATCTTGAGAGCAGCCGGTACTTTCGCGTCGCCCTCGCCGAAGAATGCCCGAGCGTCGGCGACGGACATCGCCAGCACCTGACTGATATCACGCCCACCGAGGTGGTAGTGCAACACGGCAGCATCAAACCTCTTGCCTTCACAGACATCGCAGGTGGTGGCGATCCCGGCCATCATCCCCAAATCGGTGTAGATGACGCCTGCACCATTGCAATTGGGGCAAGCCCCCTCAGAATTCGCGCTGAACAGAGCAGGTTTGACGCCGTTCGCCTTGGCAAATGCCTTACGGATCGGTTCGAGGAGCCCCGTGTATGTCGCCGGATTACTGCGACGTGAACCGCGGATCGCGGCCTGATCCACGGCGATCACCCCGTCAAGCTTGGACACCGCACCGTCGATCAAGGAGCTCTTACCTGACCCCGCCACCCCCGTGACGACCACCAGCACACCGAGGGGGATGTCGACGTCAACGCTCTGCAGGTTGTGAGTATTCGCGCCGCGAATCTCCAAGGAGTCAAGTGACTTTCGTACCGACTCCTTCAGCGAGGCGCGATCGTCTAGGTGGCGTCCGGTTACTGTGTCGCTGGATCGCAGCTCCGCGACGGTGCCCTCGAAGCAGACGGTTCCACCCCCGGCTCCCGCGCCTGGGCCCAGATCGACGACATGGTCGGCAATCTCAATGGTTTCGGGCTTGTGCTCCACCACCAGCACGGTGTTGCCCTTATCGCGCAGCTGCAGCAGCAGATTGTTCATCCGCTGAATGTCATGGGGATGAAGCCCGATGGTCGGCTCGTCGAAGACGTAAGTGATATCGGTCAGAGAGGAGCCGAGATGACGGATCATCTTGGTGCGCTGCGCCTCTCCCCCAGACAATGTCCCGGCGGGCCGATCCAGGGAGAGATATCCGAGCCCGATTTCCACAAAAGAGTCGAGAGTATGCCGCAGCTTTTCCAGTAACGGAGCCGCCGAGGGTTCCGTCAGATCAGTTACCCAGTCCGCGAGATCGCTGATCTGCATCGTACAGACGTCGGCGATGCTCTTACCCTTGATCTTCGATGATCGCGCCAGCCCCGACAGCCGGGTCCCACCACAATCCGGGCAGGTGGTGAAGGTGGCGACTCGCTCCACAAATGCACGGATATGCGGCTGCATGGAGTCGACGTCCTTGGCGAGATACGACTTTTGGATCTGCGGAATCAGTCCGAGATACGTGAGGTTAACCCCGTCGACCTTGAGCTTGGTCGCCTCCTTGTAGAGCAGATCGTGCAGTTCCTTCTTGGTGTACTTGCGAATTGGCTTGTCTGGATCGAGGAATCCACAGCCACGGTAGATACGCCCATACCACCCGTCCATGCTGTAACCGGGCACGGTGAGAGCGCCGTCATTGAGCGACTTGCTGTCGTCATAGAGCGCGGTCAGATCAATGTCATTGACGGAGCCTCTGCCCTCGCACCGCGGGCACATGCCGCCCGTGATGCTGAACTCGCGGCGCTCCTTCACGGGCTGTGCGCCACGCTGGACCGTCACCGCGCCCGCGCCGCTTATCGATGCGACGTTGAACGAAAAGGCCTGAACCGAACCGATATGCGGCTTGCCGAGTCGGCTGAAGAGAATGCGAAGCATCGCGTTGGCGTCGGTTGCCGTGCCGACCGTGGACCGTGGATCGGCCCCCATACGTTCCTGGTCGACGATGATCGCCGTCGTCAGCCCGTCGAGCACGTCGACATCGGGCCGCGCCAGTGCGGGCATAAATCCCTGCACGAAGGCGCTGTAGGTCTCGTTGATCAGGCGTTGGGATTCGGCGGCAACGGTGCCGAACACCAAAGAGCTCTTACCCGAACCCGAGACACCCGTGAAGATTGTGAGCCGACGTTTCGGCAACTCGACGGTGATGTCCTTGAGATTGTTGACACGGGCGCCGTGCACCCGGATCAGATCATGGTTGTCGGCCGGATGATGTTCGCTTGTCCTGGCACTCTTGGTCATTCAGGACAGTTCCTGGATGCGGACGGTACACCCCGCCGGGTCACGGAAGGCACAGTCTCGTGAACCCCATGGCTGGTCAGTGGGCTCCTGCATGACCTCGGCACCCGCAGCCTGCACCCGCTCGAAAAGTCCGTCGAGGTCGTCGGTCGCCAACATGATGCTGGCGTAGGTGCCCTTGGCCATCATCTCGGCGATGGTCTGACGCTCTACGTCGGTGACTCCAGGGTCGGCGGCGGGAGGCGTCAGCACGATGTTCATCTCGGGACGCCCGGCCGGTCCCACGGTGATCCACCGCATCCCTTCGTATCCGACGTCCTTACGGACCTCGAAGCCAAGAGCATCTCGATAGAACGCCAAGGAGGCCTCTGGATCGGTATGCGGAAGGAAGCTCGCGTTGATGGTGATGTCCATGTCGGTCACGCTAGCGGCCGCCTGGAGCCAGTCGCTTCTTGATTCCTGATCGGTCTGGTGACCTGTTTGGCAATACAGGATGGGATGCCCGCAACGTGCTCGTCGGATCGTTCCTTGTAGATGCTGGGCGGCATACCGACGAGCTCGGTGAACCGGGTACTGAATGTGCCGAGCGACGAGCAGCCCACCGCGAAGCAGACCTCGGTGACGTTCATGTCCCCGCGGCGCAGCAGCATCATGGCCCGCTCGATGCGTCGCGTCATCAGGTAGGAGTACGGCGACTCCCCATAGGCGCTCTTGAACTGCCGACTCAGGTGCCCTGATGACATATGCGCGTCGCGGGCCAGCGCCTCGACATTCAGCGGCTGCGCATACTCGCGATCGATCCGGTCACGCACCCGCCGCAGCCGCGCCAGGTCACGTAGACGCTGCTCGTCACCGGCACTGGTCACAATCCGGATTCTATCCATCGTCGAAAGGCCCTCCATGCGCGCAATTCCCGACAGGGCGCGTACGCGGAAGGCCTCTCGGCGGAGGAATCGGCTAGATCAGACCCAGCAGGCTGATATCTGCGGCGTACTTGAGGATCAGGTCCTTGGTGACATGCGGGATCTCGCCCCCGTCACCGACCTTCGCTGCACGTACAGCTCCGCTGAACTCCGCGGTCGGCAATGCGGATCCGTCGATCGCCGGCTGTGGCTTCTCGTACATCTTCAACAGGGGCAACACAGACTGCTGGCGCTGTTGCTCCGGCAGGCTCTTAAGCGCTGTCTCGAACCGGACAAGCCACTGCCCGTAGTCATCGATCCGCGCGATCTTGTAGCCCGCCTCGATCAGCCAGTCCACGAACGTATCCAGGGAGACGCCGTCGTGATGCGGGTTGAACACGTCGAAGCTGTGATAGGCGTCGGTGACGTTCACACCGCCGATCGCGGTGATCGAAGCCGCCGTGAAATCGCCTGGCACACCGTCATAGTGGGCCCGCTGACGGTTTCCGTCGGCATCCAGTTCGTAGAAGCTGGCCGGCGCGACACCGGTGAGCAGCAGGCTCTGGATGGTGCGGGTGAAGACGTCGGTGACGTTGAGCTGGCCGCGGTAGTCACTGTGGGCCAGGATCATGTCGGAGCGGAACACTCGCACCGGCAACCCGACCAAGTCGTGGGCCTCGCGGAGCAGGACCTCACCCGCCCACTTGGAGTTGCCGTAGCCGTTGGCGTAACCATCGTTGATCTGGCGCTGCGCCGACATCACACGGACATCGGAGTCTTCCTCGAACTGTGTCACCGGGATCTGGTCGGCGATGCCCACCGTCGACAGATAGGTGACCGGCTTGAGCCGCTGCGAGATCGCCAACTTGATGATCTCCGCGGTGCCCGCCACATTGGGGCCGAAGAGCTGCTTGTACGGCAGGACGTGGTTCACCAGTGCACCGGAGTGCGCGATCAGGTCCAGTTCACCGGCGAGCTTGTGCCAAACATCTTGCGTCAAGCCCAGATCCGGGTCCCCGAAGTCACCGGCGAGCACCTCGAGACCCTGGTCCGCCAGCTGGCGGTAATGCGCCGACAGTGCGGGGTCACCCGATTCGTACACGGCGTCCAGCCGGGCACGGGCGGCCTCGGCATCGGCACCGCGGATGAGCGCGTACACCTTCCCGCCGTTGGGCACCAACCGTTCGAGCCAGTCAAGCACCAGCCAACGACCGAGCCATCCGTTGCCACCGGTCACCAGCACCGTCTTCACGTCGCTGGTCGCCGGCTGAATGTCCTTGGCCGCCTTCAGTAACGACTCGTCGAAGAACTTGTCCAAGGTGAGCTCGGCCGCGTTGATGACAGTCGCATCCTTGCCATGCACCGAGGCGAATGTCGCCCCCGCCGCGTCGCCGGCCTGCTGTGCCTCGATATGACGAGCGATCGCCGCGAGATCGTTCGCGACGCTGTTGATGACGCCCACCGGTACCTCGACTTCGAAGATGTCGTGCAGCAGCTCGGAGTACGACAACGCCGACAGCGAGTCGCCACCCAGGTCGATGAATCGCACATCGGGGGACAGGTCCGAAGACGACGCGCCCAGGAGGGCCGCCGCCGCATCGGTCACGGTTTCCAGCACCGGACGGCTTGCCGCCTCCCGCGCCAACTGACGCAGCCGCTCGTTCTGGCTTTCGGCCAGATCGGCGTACAGAGCCTCGAGCCGTTCGCCGTAATGGTCCTTCAGCTTCGGACGCAGCAGCTTGCGCGCATCCGAAAGCAGGCCGGACTCAACGGTGAACGCTACGGTCTCCACGATGAAATCCCGGGGGATCTCGTAGGACTGCAGCTCCGCGTCCTTGGCGACCTGCTGCAGGGAATCCTGGATCAGCGGCTTGAGCGCATCCGGCGAATCGGCATACCGTGCAAGGGCTTCCGGTGTGGGCACCACAACAGCCAGCAAGAACGAACGCTCACTATTGCCGTATACGAAGATCTGCCGCACCAGCGGGCTGCCGGTGTAGGCGGCCTCGAGCTTTGATACCGCGACGAACTCACCCTGAGCGAGCTTGAGCACGTTCTTGACCCGGTCGAGGTATTTGAGGTGGTCAGGGCCCAGCTCGGCGACCACGTCGCCGGTCAGGTAGTAGCCGTCTTCGTCGAACACGTCGGCGGTGGTTTCCGGGCGCTTGTAGTAGCCCGGGAACATGGTCTCGGACTTCAGCCGCAACTCGCCCCGGGGATGCGGGGAATCCGTTGTGAAATAGCCCAGTTCGGGAACGTCGACGAGTTTGTACTCGGTAACCGGCGGACGTTGCAGGACGCCGTCGCGCCACACTCCACCGGCTTCGGTGGAGCCGTACCCGTCGCGCAGCGGCACCTGCAGCAGCGACTCCATGAACTCGGTCATCTCCGGAGACAGTGGGGCCGAACCGGATCCGGCGCTCAGCACCCGTCCGCCGAAGTCCTCCTCGCGAATCCGCACCTTGATCCGCTCGGCGATCTCGGCATTGCTCTCACCGGGAGCAAGAGCGCGGTCCAGCTCTGCCTGGTAGCGCTGGAAAACCATCTCGACCACGCGCGGCACGAACAGCACCTCGGAGGGGCGGATGAGCGCGATGTCTTCAAAGAATGTCGATAGATCACTGGAGCCGACGTAGTACGCCGTTCCCCCGCCGGAGAGGGTGCCCATCAGGGTGAGGCGCCCGGCGAGGTGGCTCATCGGCATAAAGTTCACGCCGATCGAGGGAAGCACGTCGTCCGTGAGCCACTTCTTCTGCCACACGTTGGCCACCAGCCACTGCGGGTACATCGCACCCTTCGGGGTTCCGGTGCTTCCGGAGGTGTAGATCAGTAGGCGCAGAGCCTCAGGGTCCTCGCTGGGCAGCGGTGCCGGTGCCAGTTCGCGTCCCCGAGTGATGGCCTCACCGAGGGTCTCAATGGTGAGCGCCCGGCCGGCGTCCTCCAGTCGGGTGCGCACGGCGCGTAGCGCCTCGCGATGGCTGTCCACCTCAGGGTGGTAGTCGAAGACGGAAAGGAGTCGCACCGAGGGCGCTGCCAGGACGGACTCGGCTGCCGCGTCCAGATATTCGACACTGGCGGCGAACACCGAGGGCTGCGTTTCTTCGATGATGGCGTTGCGCTGCTGGAACGATGCGCCGGTCTGCAACGGCACCGAGACCGTGCCGAGCCGTAGTCCGGCGACGTCCAGGGCGGCGAAGTCTGTGCTCGTGAATCCGAGCTGCGCGACGAAGTCGCCGTCGCGGATTCCGTTGTCGTACCAGGCGGCGGCGATGGCCTGGGCACGGTTCCACAGCTCGAGATAGGAGACGGTCACGTACTCGGGCTTGAGCGCGAGGCTGGTCGCGCCGGTCTCGTCAGTGACCAACTCGGTCACGCGCTGTCCAAGGGCCGGGCGATCCCCGTAGCCCTCGAGAAGCCGACGAATCACCTCAACAAGCGGGAGGTTGGGCTCATTGACAGCCTCGGTGACCGCCCCGTCCGGGAGGAGCGCACGCAGTTGCGGGTCGTTGGCCACGATCTCCGCGGTGAGTTGTCGCGCCCGCTCTTCGAAATCCGGCGTCGTAGTTACAACTGTTGTGGTGATTGTTTCAGTCATGCCTAATACCTCGATAACTCGAAAGATTGGTGTCATTTAGGGGCCACACGGTCTATAAGGAAAAAGTACATACCTAAGCTAACTATTCCCTAGTGGTCGCGACTACTCACCTCCCACCGCGTGGACATCCATGCTGGTCCGGCCCGGGATTGCCAGCATGGATGTCATCTCGGCGTGAGGAGAGTCACTGTCGCAGAGCGCGCGGGGCGTACTTACGCGCTGCCGACAGCAGCCGTCGTCGCGACGGGTTCACGAGCGGGTGCCCCGCGACGCTGACGGTCGGCACCGTCTCGTTGCCGTCGGCCACGGACCGCACATACGCGGCAGCCTCCGGCGATTCCCAGATGTTCACCTCGGTGTAGCGCAACCGAGTGAACCGCAGCTGCGTCCGCAGCTTGATGCAGTAGGGACAACCCGGTCGCCAGTACACGACGACCTCCTCTGGGGCTGGGATCGAATTCGTCATGTGCACCTCGATAGTCAGACTTCCCCGTATTCGTCGAACCAGTATGCGAGCTTTCCGCGCCTACTCACCGCGCGGAGCCGCGACTCAGTCAACGCCCGGGTCTTGCTGGTGGTGACGATCATCAGTTCATCGCCCGACTCGATCCGGGTGTCAGGCAGCGGGACGAAGGTATTGCCCTGCCTGATGATCAGAGTGACGACGGCCGGATCGGGCAGCCTCAGCTCCAGCATGGTCACATTGCGCAGCCGCGATCCCGGTTGCACCTTCATGGTGAGCAGCTCAGCGTCGAGCACATCCAAAGGTGCTGCCTCGACTTGTATTTCACGGGTCGCCTCGCGGGTGATCAGCCCCAGCAGGCGCGCTACGGGCCGAAGGCTCGGCCCCTGCACGAGAGTAAAGACCACCACCAGAACGAACACGATGTTCAGCAGGCGGTAGCTATCGGGTACACCCTCCACGATGGGAAAGGTCGCCAGCACCACAGGGACCGCGCCACGCAGTCCGGCCCACGAGAGAAAAACTCGCTCGCGCCACGGGATACCAAATCCGGCAAGCGATCCCACCACGGACAGGGGCCGGGCCACCAGTAAAAGGACCAGGCCGATGACTATCCCCGGGACCAGGTCTCGCAACAAATCGGTGGGGTTGACCAGCAGGCCAAGTAGGACAAAGAGACCGATCTGCGCGAGCCAGCCCAACCCCTCGGCGAAGGACCTCGTGGCAGATCGGTGCGGCAGACCGGAATTGGCCAGCACCACGGCGGCCAAGTAGGCGGCAATGAAGCCGCTGGCATGGACGCTTCCGGAGGCGGCAAACGCCACCAGGCCCAGACCGAATGTCGCGATCGGGTACAGCCCCGACGCGGGCAGGGCCACGCGGCGCAGTGCCATCGCCCCGAGGAATCCGGCCCCCAGACCTATCGCCGAACCGGCCAGCAGCTCGTAGACGATCTGAACGGCTGCACTTTTGGGCTCGAAAACGAAGGGCATCACGCTGAACATCAGCACCAGGATCACGGCGGGCGCGTCGTTGAAACCGGATTCTGCCTCGAGCAGTCCCGCCAGCCTGCGTGGCAGCGGCAGCACCCGCAGGACCGAGAACACCGCGGCGGCGTCGGTGGAAGACACGATCGCGCCGAGCAACAATGCCAGCTGCCAATCCATCCGCAACAACACATGCGCGCCGACCGCGGTGACCATCGTACTGATGACCACGCCGACCGTGGCCATCGCGCCGGCAGGGGCGAGCACCTTGCGAATATCGGCGAACCGCGTGGTCAAACCGCCCTCGACGAGGATCACGGCGAGCGCCGCAGTACACACATTCCTGGCCAATTCCACGTTGTCGAACTCCAGGCCGAGCCCGTCCTCACCGAGAACGACGCCGACCAACAGGAAGAACAAAAGGCTGGGAAAACCGATGCGCGTGGCCACGCGGGTACCGACGATGCTGGCGAGCAGCACGAGGCCGCCGATGAGCAAGGCCAGGTACAGCTGGTGCAGGCTCACGTGGTTCCCATTCTGGACTCGGTCGACTCAGGTGCGCAGTCAGTAAATCAAGCGGCGGGTTCAATCAAACCCGGATAGGGCACGATAACGGGGTGGTGGAACGGAAGATGCGGGTCGCGATTGCCGGCGCCGGCAAGGTCGGCCGTTCCGTCGCGCGCGAACTGGTCGACTACGGCCACAAAATCCTGCTGATCGAACGCGAGCGCAGCAACTTCGAACCGGACACGGTGTCTGGGGCGGATTGGCTCAACGGCGACGCCTGCGAATTGGACACGCTCGAGGATGCGGGTGTCGAAACCTGTGATGTCGTGGTCGCCGCCACCGGCGACGATAAAGCCAACCTGGTCGTGGGTCTGCTGGCCAAGTCCGAGTTCGGTGTGCCCAGGGTGATCGGGCGTATCAACGACATCCGCAACCAATGGTTGTTCGGCCAGGCTTGGGGTATCGATGTCGCGGTCTCCACACCCGGTGCCATGGTGGCGGGTATCGAGGGTGCGATCGACATCGGCCACCTGGTGCGCCTCATGGGGCTCCGTGGGGGCCGCGCGGATCTCACAAAACTGACTCTGCCCGAGAACAATCCATTGGTAGGACAGCGAGTCGGGGAATTGGCGCTGCCACCCAACACCGCGTTAGTCACCGTGCTTCGGAGCGGGACGGTCGTGCTGCCGACACCCGAGGATGTCCTTGAGGCCGGCGACGAGATGCTGTTCGTCGCCAACAGCTCCGCGGAGCACGCGATTCGCGCCGCGATCAACGGGACGGGAGCACTACCCGACAGGTAGCCGCTAAATCCCGAGCAGTCCCAGTTCCTCGCGGGCGCGCCGCTCGACCAGCAGCGGGACATAGTCACGCAGCGGACTGTCGGCAAAGCGGGAGTGCTCGGCGCGCACCACAGCGTCAACGACATCGCGCGACAGACCCGGATACCGGACCTGTAGCTGATCGACAAGGTTTCCGATCCCGACCTGCTCACTGACCACCGCCACGGGACAAAATTTGCACACCGTTCACACTTTCGTCAACCACCGCGAATCGGCGCGATTGGCGTCCAGCCAAGAAACGCCCTCTTCGGTTTGTAGACTGTGGTGTCGGACCTGACGGAGGTGGATGTCGCGGTGCAGCCTGCCGGTAATTCGTTGATTACCTGCGTCTTTCGTGGCGCGTGCAGCTACGTCACGGCGGTACCGTGAGCACCGCGACGGTGGTCGGTAGCGGGCCCAACGGGCTCGCTGCAGCAATTACCCTCGCGCGTGCCGGGATCTCGGTCACTGTGTTGGAGGCCACGGACGAGCCCGGTGGTGGATGCCGTTCCTCGGAGCTGCTCGCGCCCGGTCTCATCCATGACCACTGCGCGGCCACTCACCCGATGGCCATCGGATCTTCCTTTGTGGCGAGTCTGGACCTGGCTCGTCACGGTGTCCGCTGGCTGCTCCCCGAGATCGACTGCGTGCATCCGCTGGATGGCGGCACCGCCGGGGTGCTGTATCGGTCGGTCGATGACACCGCCGCGCTGATGAGTCGAGACGGGGGGCGTTGGCGGGCGCTGTTCGGTTATCCCTCAGAACATTTCGACACCCTCGTGGAGGACATCACAGCGCCGTTGTTACGTGTTCCCCGCCACCCGGTCCAGATGGCGCGTTTCGGCCTACCCGCAGCGCTACCCGCCTCGGCGGTCGCTCGATTGTTCGGCACGGAACGAGCCCGCGCACTGTACGGCGGTGTCGCCGCACATGCCTTCCGGCCATTGCACTATCCGATGACGGCGGCCGTCGGCCTGGGAATCATGACGGCCGGTCACCGGCACGGCTGGCCCGTCGTATCGGGCGGTACCGGCTCGCTCGTCAATGCCATGATCGTCACCCTGACCGAGCTCGGCGGCAAGGTCGAGACAGGGGTTCGTGTCGGGACCGCCGCTGCGCTTCCCGACGCCGATCTGACGTTGTTCGACCTCGAACCCGCTGCTGTTGCAGACATTCTCGGAGACCGCCTGCCCCCACGAGTCACTCGTGGGTTCAAGAACTTCCGGCATGGCCCCGGGGCGTTCAAGGTCGACTTCGCTGTCGAGGACGGGGTGCCCTGGACCAATCCCGAGGCCCACCGAGCCGGCACGGTGCATCTCGGCGGCACCTACGCCGAGGTGGCATCCACGGAACGTCAGATCCACGCCGGTGTGATGCCGGGGCGGCCGTTCGTCCTTGTCGGACAGCAGTATCTGGCCGATCCGCAACGCTCGGCCGGCAATACCCATCCGCTGTGGACGTACGCGCACGTACCTTTCGGCTACACCGGGGATGCCACCGAAGCGATCATCGGACAGATCGAAAGATTCGCGCCCGGGTTCCGCGAGCGCATCGTCGCTATCGCGGTGCGCTCTACCACCGAGATGTCGATCTATAACGCCAACTACGTCGGGGGCGACATCATGACCGGTGCCAAGGACATCCGGCAGCTGGTATTCGGCCCACGGGTGGCGTTGACGCCGTACAGCCTGGGTGCGCCGGGCATGTACATCTGCTCGGCGGCCACTCCCCCCGGACCGGGCGCACACGGAATGTGCGGCGTGCACGCCGCAAACACTGCACTCAAACACCTGCAATAAGCGATCCTTAATACATGCTGCGGCGGTCGCGCGCTTCCGGAGTGGAGTCCAGAGGCGGCTCTGGGGACCATGTCCGAACTCGGAATCGGCACCGCCATTTTGTCGGTGTCGACGCCGGGTAGGACGAGTTGTTCGCGGCGCTCGACGCGCGCTCGGCCGTTGTCTTCATTCACCCCGCCGACCTGCCGGGTCCCGAGGTTCCGGGCGTATTGCCGTTCGCGGCGGACTTCCTACTCGACACCACCCGCGCGGCATACCTACTGGTGCGTAACGGGATTCGTCAGCGCTATCCGAACATCCCGTTCATTCTGAGCCATGCCGGGGGATTCGTCCCCTATGCCTCGCACCGCATGGCGGTTGCCATCCTCAGCGACACCGGGCGCAGCCCCGCCGACAGCCTCGATGACTTCGCGGGTTTCTACTTCGACACTGCGCTGTCCTCCAGTGCGGCGGCGCTCCCATCGCTCTTGGCCTTCCGCCAAACCCGGGCACATCACCTTTGGATCGGACTGGCCGTTCGCGCCGGCCTCGGCGAAGTGGGCTCGATGCCATCGAGCGGACCAATGCCCTCAGCCTCTTTCCCCGGCTTGGTCACGCACCTCAGAATGCTGCCGAGTCACCCACGCAACGGCTGCGGCACGCTGCCAGCCGCTCCGCGATGCGCGGAGTAGCCCGGTTAATCAGCGGGCGTTGACAGCGCCGCTCCTGCAGGTAGGCAATCTACGAATACCCTCGCCCCAAAGCGGGGCGCAGCGTACCGTTGACGTTGTAAACAATGCAGCGTGCGTGCGCATTCACACTGAAAGTAGGCGAGCGCCATGATCATCCTTGGAGCCATCCTCCTGCTCGCTGGGTTCCTGCTCAATATCGGGATGTTGTGGACCGCTGGACTGGTACTCCTAGTCATCGGCCTGGTCCTGATGGTCGCGGGCCGGATGGGACACGCCGTCGGCGGCCGTCCCCACTACTACTGAGGAGGACCATCATGCGCATTGCAGGACTGCTGCTGGTCGTGTGGCTGATTGTGGGAGCGATTGCCGTCTTTCAACGGGGATACTTCACCGACAGCCCACAAACCTGCGCGAGCGCGGGAACAATCGCCCTGACTGTTGTCGCCGGCCCGCTTAACTATGCCGGCCTCAATCCAACAGTCACGCACTGCAATATCCCCCAACCCAGCCCCTAACACCTCACCGCTCAGTGAGGATCGGACCGCACCGCGGAGCCCACACGAACTAGAACGTCGAGCTGGGCCGAATTGAACATGTCCAGCAGTGCCTGGCCGACCGTACGTTCGACAAACTGTTGACCGCGTGGCGCATCCGCTGTCGACGTGAGCATCCCAGGGTGATCTGCGTACAACTTTCGGGCCTGCGCGGCCAACCGATCCGCCAGTTCCGCACGCGTCTGCTCATCGGCATCGACGGGCAGGGCCTCGAGTTCGCGGTCGAGGCTGCGGTCCTGCTGGTCCTGGAACATCCCGATGTATGCCTGCATACCCACCGGCCCGAGGAGGCGCGACATGACAAATGCCAGCGAGCGGTCTGTGTCCGATAGGTCCATATTGACTGCCACAGAAGCGAATTGGGGCGGCAGATCGGCTACCGCCTCACTGGAGAGAATCTGTCCGATTTCCGCGCGGACTCGTTGGAGCCGCTCGATGGAGGCGCCCAGCTCCGAGTCGAGCGCGCGAAGTGCAACCTGGGGGTCCTCCTTGGCCTCGTCCATATCGGCGATCTGCTGTAAGGAAAGGCCCAGCCCGGCAAGGCGTTTGATCTGCAGGACCCGGACCAGGTGCGCGACGCCGTAGCTCTTGTATCCATTGGAACGGCGTTTGGGCTCATCGAGCAGGCCGATGTCGTGGTAGTGACGCACCGAGCGCAGGCTGGTACCCGCAAGCTCGGCAAGCTCCCGGGTACTCCAGCCCACAGCCATTCCTCCCGCATCGACTGACATACCGCCACTCGACACTATGCCGCTACGGCATGGTCAATCCGGCGAGAAACTGGCGGTGACCCAGATCACCCTGGAGTTTCCTTGAGTATGCCGTAACGGCACAGTCTTTCCTGGTGTTATGCCACTACCGGAGCTCATCACCGCCGAGGACTTCTTCGATCCGCCCGTCCGCGCATCCGCCTCGATCTCGCCCGACGGAACCAAGATCGCCTACCTGGCACCGCGGAAGAACCGGCTCAACGTCTGGGTGCAGGAGATCGGAGCCCCAGGGTCGGCGACATCCGACATCGGATCGGACGATCCACAGTGCGTCACCCGCGACGAAACACGGAGCGTCACCGGCTTTTTCTGGGCCGATGACCCACGCTGGCTCCTCTATGTGCAGGACGCCGGTGGCGACGAGAACTGGCACCTGTACCGGGTCGATCTCGAAGACCCCGATGCGGCAGCCGTCGATCTAACGCCGTATCCCGGTGTGCGGCTGCTGGGCTTCGAGCAGCCCCACGGACGGCCCGGAAAGTCATTCGTCCAGCTCAACCACCGGAAGATCGACGAGATCGACCTTTACGAACTCGATATCACCACGGGCGAGCTCACCATGCTGGCGCAGAACCCCGGCAAGGTCATGGCCTGGTTCTGCAGCCCCAATCACGAAGTCTTCACACAGTCGCTGACTCCCGAGGGAGACATCGAGTTCTCCCGCTTCGAATCCGGAGAACTGCGATCCCTCGTGGTCTACAACGGCGCGGACTACCCAGTGGGGACGCACCCGACGCAGATGACACCGGATGGCACGGGGCTATGGATGGGTTCCAGCAGGGACACTGACCGCACCCGCCTGGTGCGACTGGATCTGTCCACCGGCCAGGAGTCTGAGGTCGACAGCCACCCTACGTATGACCTTTCCGCAGCGCTCGGCCTGGCACCGACCCTCATTCGACATCGACGCACTGGCGAGCTACTGGGAGTTCGGTACCTGGGCGAGCGGCAGGCGATCCACGCCCTCGATCCGCATTTCGCCGCCGTGCTCGACAAGCTCACGGGGCTGTCAGAAGGCGATCTGGCCGAGATCTCGTCCGACGATGCCGGCCAGCGCTGGGTGGTCAGTTTCACCCACGATCGGGACCCCGGCGTCACCTTCTTCTACGACCACACCACCGGTGACAGCCGTCAACTGTTCCGTCCGTACCCGCACCTGAATCCTGCCGCGTTGGCACCGATGACTCCGGTGACCATCGGCTCGCGTGATGGCCTCAGTCTGCATTCGTATCTGACACTGCCGGTGGGCGTGGAGCCCGCCGGGCTTCCCCTGGTGCTGGTGGTTCACGGTGGTCCGTGGCACCGCGATAGCTGGGGATTCGATCCGGCGGTGCAATTCCTGGCCAACCGCGGATACGCGGTGCTGCAGGTCAACTTCCGCGGATCCTCCGGCTACGGAAAGGCTTTCACCAAAGCCGCGATCGGAGAATTCGCGGGCAAAATGCACGACGACCTGATCGACGCCGTCGACTGGGCCGTCAAGCAGGGCTACGCGGATCCGAGTCGGGTGGCGATCTTTGGCGGATCGTATGGCGGGTACTCGGCGCTGGTCGGGGTCACCTTCACTCCCGATGTCTTCGCGGCGGCCATCGACTACGTGGGCATCTCGAATCTCGCGAACTTCATGCGGACCCTGCCGCCGTTCGTGCGACCCCAGTTGGCCAACAACTGGTACCGCTATGTCGGCGATCCGGCCGATCCGGAGCAGGAGGCCGACATGCTGGCCCGATCGCCCATCAGCCGGGTGGATCAAATCCGTACCCCGCTAATGGTTGTGCAGGGCGCCAACGATGTTCGCGTGGTCCAGGCCGAATCCGACAACATCGTGGCAGCGCTGCGCGCGCGTGGTGTGGAGGTCGAGTACATGGTCAAAGAGGACGAGGGGCACGGCTTCCTCAACCCGGAGAACCAGATTGATCTGTATCGAGCGACGGAACGTTTCCTGGCCCAGCATCTGGGCGGGCGGCACGTGTCGTGACCCACGTCGCCGAAGCCGAGCGCAAGCCCACCATGCTCGATCAAGCCGGCGGGGTGCCGGGCCTCATATACGCGGGGTTACCGAGCGTGGCATTTGCATTGGCAAACAGCGCCTTTGGATTGGCCGGCGGGATCTGGATCTCGCTCGCCTCCGCCGTGGCGATCGCCGCCTGGCGGTGGTTGCGCAATCAGACGTTGCAGCCAGCGGTATCCGGTCTGTTCGGCGTCGCGATCTCGGCGTTCATCGCCTACCAGATCGGCTCGGCCAAAGGATTTTTCCTCATGGGCATTTGGACTAATCTCGTCGCCGTGCTCTTCGGGGCGTCGGTGCTGGTGGGCTGGCCGCTGGTCGGAGTGATCTGGCAGGGCCTCACCGGCATGGGCGCCGACTGGCGCAACGATAGACGCACACGATTTGCCTTCGCAGTCGCAACCATGGCGATGACGGCCGTCTTCGCATCTAGATTCGTTGTGCAGGAATGGTTGTACACCGCAGACTCCGTCGGCTGGCTCGCCGTTACGCGCATCGCGATGGGGTATCCGCTCTTTGGTGTGGCGCTGCTGGTCGTCGTGTGGGCGGCTCGACGCTCGAAGGGGCGAGCCTCTAACCCTGATTCAGCCACCGCGGTAGCCGATCGCGGCCGATGAGCTCGCACTTGCTGGTCGCGGCAAGCGCCTGCGCCTGACGGGTGAAGTCCTGGTTACTAACCACCATAGTGCGGGTGCACGCATAGTGCCGCGCGCCTGCAACGACCTCCTGCACGGCCCTGACGCCCACCGCCTTGGAGTACCGTTTACATTGCACAGCAACGACATCACGGCGGTTCGTGGCAATCAGGTCTACGCCGTAGTCGTTGGATGCTGCGGTGGTTTCGATATGCCATCCGGCGCCTTGCATCCGGACCGCCACGAACGTCTCGAAGTCTCTGCCGGACATTTCGTCAATCTCGGCGAGCCCAGATAGTGTTGCGTACCTGCGTAATTGGGAGTCGTAGCGGCGGCGCGCTATGGCCTCGCCGAGACCTCGCAGCCCCCATCCCATACCTCGAAGGCTCAGGTAGAGCACCACCGGCGCGGCCAGATATGCCAGCTGCACTATCGCGGTGAGGCGACCGTCACCCGTGTGCAGGTACACCACGACGGTCGGCCAGACGATCAGCGCGACGGTCATCAGCGCAACAAGTACACGCATTATGCGACGGTGCACCCGGCCGGCCTTACGCCTCCACCGTCGCAACGTCACGCGGCGAACTTTAAAGCAAGCCACAGACATCCGAGCCGATAACGCCCGGTGGCGCGGGTCATGACGGTGTCGCTGCCGGAACCTCCGCTGCTTCGGACGCCTCGGCGGCCCGGCCCCATCGTCCCGCCAGCGCGGCGCAGGTGATGAGCTGGATCTGATGGAAGATCATCAGCGGCAGCACGATCAGGCCCACGGGGTGCCCGGCGAATAGCACCGTGGCCATGGGCAAGCCGGTCGCCAAACTCTTCTTGGACCCACAGAAAATCACCACGATGCGGTCGGCCCGGTCAAATTTGAGCAGCCTGGCGACTCCTGCAGTGACGCCCAGCACCACCGCCAACAGCACAACGCTCGCCGCCACCACCGCCAGCAGCCGAGAGATCTGCAGGCCCTGCCAGACGTGTTCGACCATGCCCGCGCTAAACGCCGCGTAGACCACCAGATAGACCGAACCACGGTCGACCACCTTGGTGAGCGTGGTGTGCGAGAGCAGCCGATACAGCTTGGGCCGCAGGAGTTGACCCGCGACAAAGGGCACCAGCAGCTGCGCCACGATCTCCAGGATCGCGGTGGGCGAGACCGTCGCCTCCCCTGTGGTCTGCATCAGCAGCATCACCAGCACGGGAGTCATGAAGACGCCCAACATGTTCGATAGTGAGGCACTCACGACTGCGGCCGCGACGTTACCGCGCGCGATGGAGGTGAACGCTATCGAGGACTGCACAGTGGACGGCAACAGGCACAGGTAGAGCACACCGGTGTAGAGGTCGTCGGTCAGCACCGAAGGCACCAACAGCCGCATGGCCACGCCAAGCAGGGGGAACAACACATAGGTCGCGGCCAGCACCGTGGAGTGCAAACGCCAATGGCGTAGACCTTCGACGGCCTCGCGAGGTTCTAGCCGCGTCCCGTAAAGGAAGAACAGCACCGCGATGGCAATCTTGGTGGCCCCCTCGAGAACGTCAGCGGCGCCGCCGCGCGCGGGAAGCAGCAGACCGACCCCCATGGCCGCGAAAAGTCCCAGCAGGAATCCATCAATGCGGAGTTTGGCCAGCCATGTCACTACGCCACCGTATGAGCCCCGGTACTAATTATGAAAGCCGATAGAACCGATATCTCTAAACGAGTATCGTGATTGATGTGCTGGATCCCGAGCTGCTGCGGACCTTTCTGACCGTCGAGCGCGCCGAGGGATTCACCGCGGCCGGGCGCATCCTCGGGCTGCGGCAATCCACCGTGAGCGGACACATCGCACGGCTGGAGCAGTCCGTCGGTCGGGAACTCTTCCGCCGCGATACGCGCAATCTCGCGCTCACCGCCGACGGCGCCGCCATGGTCGGGTTCGCCCGCTCCATCCTCGACGCCCAGACCCAAGCCGATCGCTACTTCGCGCATTCACAGCTGACGGGCCTCATTCGGCTCGGCGCCTCCGATGATGTGGTGGCGCGGGAGCTGCCCGACGTCCTGGTCGAGTTTCAGAATTCGCATCCCGGCGTGGACCTCGAACTCATCGTCGGGCTGAGTGAGTACCTCAAAACACGTATGGCCGCCGGCGAACTGGACCTGATGGTCGCCAAGCGGCTGCCCGGCGAGAAGCATGGTGAGCTGCTGTGGCGCGACAGGTTGGTGTGGGCGGGACGGCCCGGCACACAGGATGTGCGCGATCCGGTGCCGATCGTCACGTATCCGCCACCGAGCCTGACCCGGCATGCGGCCCTGCGCGCACTGGAGCGTGAGGGCCGCACCTGGCGTATCGCCTGCGCAAGCGATAGCCAGCTGGGGTTGCGGGCGGCGGCACTGGCCGGGATGGGCGTCGTCGCGCATGCCGAATCGCTATTGCCCGCAGGGCTTGTCACCGTGGCCGACGACAGCCTGCCCGACCTGGGCGAGCTGGAGTTTGTGCTGTTGCGCCGTCGCAGTGTGCTATCCGAGCCCGAGCAGGCGCTCTGCGATGCGATTATCGCCAGCACCCACCGGCTTCATCGGTGAACTCCAGCGCTACGCGATCCCGCTCGACCATGTCGCACCGCTGATATCGGTGAGCACGACTGTGTATCTCCGCCCCGGCGCGAGATGTGTGTGCTTCGCATCGATCGTCACTCGGGCCTTGGCGCCGAGCGGTATGACGAGGCTGTGCATTCCCGGTTTTACCTTGGCCACATAATGATTGGCGATGTCCTGGACGGGCAGTGCGCTCAGCTGCTGGCCGTCCACACTCAGCACTGGGATCTGGTTCGCCTCATCGACCACGGTCACACCGATCAAGAACGAACCGTATACATCGACACCTTCTGTCCGGTACACCGTGAAGCGGAGTACACCATCGGCCAGGGATGCCTCCGATACCTCGATGCTGGGTGAGACCGACTTGTTGTGCAGCGGCCCGTACACCCCACCGTGAAAGTACTGATTAGTGAACAACGTCAGGGTGATCACGACCGCAGTGCCGGCAAGCACGAATCGCGTGCTGATAGGTACCGAACCGGATGCCAACCACGCGAACCACCATGACTTCACGAACCAAAGATCCCTCGATGCAAGGAGTCGATCCATCGAGTACGTGCCGCCACCGGTCAGGAAGAGCGTGAAACCACCGGCCACTCCGAGAATGCCGATCTGCCATTCATCCAGACAGGTGGTGCCGAGCCAGCCCGACCCCAGCAGAATGCCCAACGCCAAGGCCAGCACTCCAAGGCTCATCAGCCTCGTGAAGAGTCCCAGTATCAGACAAAGACCCACAACCGCTTCGACGATGGTGAAGGTGATCATCGACCACCTGAGTAGATCGGGGTGGGTTACCAGGTAGCCGATGACCGGCTTGATACCCAGTGCGTTCGGTAGAAAATGATTGAACTTCTCCCCGATGTAGCCGGGCATGTCGGGGTTTAGCTTGTTCTCCAGAGCAACCCGCCGCCAGAAGGCGGAGAAATACGCCCAGCCGATCACCAGGCGAACAGGAAGGGCGACAAGCCCTGCCTGATCAGGGATTTCGAAAAGATTTCGCTTGACGTAGTTTTTCATCTGCAAGTTCCTTAGCTCGATTCCGGCGCCGATGTGACGGCAGGGATGACGCGCATGTGCACGTCACGAATCGAAAAAGGAACTCTCAGCGTCGAATCACGCAGAGAAGGTGTAAAAGTGTGCGACCACCGCGGGCAACATGGTGATTGTTTCGAGATGGTGGTGAACGACCTGCCGCAACCACCGGATAGGCCCAGAGTGTGACCGGCTCGGCCACGTGTACCGGCGCCGGTAAACCCGGCCGACCCATTTCGGCCGAATCGTTGAACGAAGCGTCCGAATTTCCTATAACACAAAGCTTTCCCGGCTTTGCAACAGCAGAGGCTGCCGAATCTCCGCCACCCACACCGTGTGACATGACCGAACTATGCTGTGTGGACGCACCTGCGAGGACGACGTCGCGAATGCCCCGAGGACAGTGCACGAGTAACAACGTCACCAAGAGCCCGGTCAGTACGATAACTGTCCAATGCACAGCTTGAGTACGAATAGCGCAGGGCTGCAACGGCGTTGTCACACGCACCACCGTCAGCACATTTGCGATGCTAGCAGTAGGCCATACCGGGGTTCACCGTGCCGTAAGCAGCGTGAGAGCACGGAAGGCCGGCACCACGAGACCCGCTACGCGTAACCCGAGCTTCTGTAGAGACTGATTCCTCGCCAACGGGCCCAGACCAGCGAGCTGTAGGACCCCGTACAGCATGTCCCAGTCGGTATCGATATGGCTGATCTTGAAATCGTCGGTCAACGTATACCGGTCAATACCAATGAAGTTCAAGCAGCGGCCGGTCCCCTTCAGCTTGGCCCCGGTGTTCGGCTCGATGGTCTCGCCGATCATTCGGCCAATCCCACGCCACGGGATGGTTACCCGCCATTGCCCGTCGAAATAGTCCCAGTAGGGCAGCGACCGGATCGCATCGTCCTGCGGGTAAAACGCGAAATCGGGGAACACGTCGAATGCGGACTGGCAGTTGTCGATGGTGAACTGCCGCCCGAGCCTGTTCTCTTGGAACGTCGTGCTGTCGATATAACTGCATTCCTCGGCGAGGCAATAGTCGATCTTCTTGATGTCCTGTTCTGCCCAGGCATCGAACCATTCGTACGCGAACTCGGTCCTGCCCTGAGCAGGAAGGCCACGCTCGATATCGTTGGCCTCCTGCTGCTTAACCCTCTTCCAGAACTCCGGCATGAGGGCCTGGTACTTCGCATGTTCGGGCGATGGTCCGAGGTCTTTCAGCGTTCGCATTCTTGTTCTTCTTTCTGTGTTGATGTCAGGAGCTACGGGCAATGAGGCGCATGGGCAGTCCCCCGGCAAGGCCGGTGGAGACGCGGACCCGGTGTCGCGGTGTCCAGCCGTCCCGGGTCTGGAAGGCGTAGTGCTGCAGGATGGTCCCCAGTACGAGGACACCCTCGATATAGGCCATCCGGGTACCCATGCATTTGCGCGGCCCAATACTGAATGGCAGGAAGGCATTCCGATTGATCTTGTCAGTAAGAAAGCGATCCGGGTTGAACATCTCCGGGTCCTTCCAAAATCGCGGATCCCGTTGCAGGGCATATGGGGTGATGATGACCTGTGATCCCTTCGGGATGAAGTACCCACCGATCTCGTCGTCCTCAAGCGCCGTACGAACATTGGCGGGCGCCGCCTGGAATCGTTGCGCCTCGTCGAAAGACGCGCGCAGGTACTTCAGGTTCTCCAGATCGGCATACTCCAAGGGTTTGCCTCCGAGAGCCTCGACCTCGGCGTAGGCCTTGCCGAGGGCGGCCGGGTTGCGGCACAACAGGGCGATGGTCCATGCCAATGCCGCTGCGGTGGTCTCGAACCCGGCGAAGACGAGCCCCGCGGCCTCGGATCGTCGCCGCCGTTCCTGCATCTCGGGGCAACCCTCGAACTCGAGTCCGAGCAGTGTGTCCACGAGATCCGGGCTCTCCGACACCGGACAGCCCGCTCGTTCTCCGACGATACGATCCAGGACGCCGAACAACTCGTTCTTGGCCTTCTCACCGCTGCGGCGCAGGGGATTTGGCACACGACTCGGCAAGAAACCCAGCGCCACCCGGCTGATGACATACCTGCCGTAGCAACGAGCCCCCTCGACCGCCTCGTCGATTTCCGCAGGACTCAGGGTGACCTTGAACATCGATCGCAGGAGCCCGTCCATCACGACCGATCCCAATTCATGTTCCAGGTCCACGTATTCGCCCGCGGCGACGTGCACTGACCATGCCTTCACGCGCTCGGTGATGCCCTCCATCATCAAGGGGGTCGCGGCCGCCAACGCACGCTCGCCAAAGTAGGGATTGAAGGCCGAACGGACGCGTTTCCATTCCTGGCCCTCGAGGAGCGGAAGTGCGACCGGCTCACCGGACACCAGTTCCACGGTCATCTCATGTTTGGCATAGCGATCGTGGTGTCGGGTGAAGACGTGGTCGATGTGGTCGGGGTGGTTGATCAGCGTGAACGTGAATTCCGGACGACGGGACGTGTGCAGCCGGACCACGTCGCCGAACTCGACGGCGGCCTTGGCGAGAAACAGGTAGGGCAGTCGCAAAGGGTCCGTAAGACAACCGATGCCGAGTCGCATCGCCGCAGCACGTGGCAGGGCCGGTGGATCGCGGCGATCGAGGGCCGCGCTGCGCCGTGTCGAAATGTCTTTGGTGGACAAGGTGAATCGTCCCTTCCGTGCGGAGGAGCGGGGTCGGTCTACGGCAGAGCGTAAGCCCGTTCCGGTCCTTATTGCAAGATTGATTGAAAAATCGTTCAAACAATCACCAATCGGCCGGGTGCCACGCGGCAGGAACCGTAAGATCGGTGCATGACCGGGGCTGACGTTCTGCCGAGCAAGACAAGCCGGCCACGTGATGCCGATGCCGAGCGCAATCGACTCTTGGATGCTGCACGGACGGAGTTCTGCCAACACGGATTGCGGCAGGCATCGATCGCAGCCATTGCCCGACGCGCGGGTGTGTCACCATCGACGCTCTACCGGCGCTGCGGGACCAAAGACGAGATCGTCTCCGCAGTGGTGACCCGCGAGGTCCTTCAGGCGTTCAACAGATTGGAAGCGGCCACCAAAGACCTCGCCACCGCCGAGGACCGCATGGTGGAAGCGTGGGTGCTGGGCGTGGGCGAATCGCGCACAAACGAGCTCGTCCGTGCCCTGCGAGACTTCGACCCGGACGCGCTGACCGGCGGGATTTTCCGTCAGGAAGACAGCCAGCGTCGGCTCGTCCGTTCAGCGATCGTCGGGATTTTCCACGACTCGACCATTGACGAAACTGCCGCCGAACAAGCCGTCGAGATCGTCATTCGTATTATCGCAACGCTTCTCATGGCACCCACACCTGTGCTGCCCCTCGATACCGACGACGAGTCGCGGGCATTCGCACAGCGATACCTGGTGCCGATAGTGGGGGCCGCACGGAAGGGCCCGCTGTAAGGCGCAGTCAGTTTATCTAATTTGGAATAGTTCCAAATTAGACGAGGTTGCACCCAACATGACCACCACAGCCCGCCTCCCAGAATCCGATATCGCACCCTTCCAGGCCTCCCCCGCACTATCCGGCAACCTGCAGCGTGTCCTGGTCGACCTCATCGAACTGCACCTACAAGGTAAGCAGGCGCACTGGAACGTCGTGGGAAGCAACTTCCGCGATCTGCACCTGCAACTCGACGAACTCGTCGACTTCGCCCGGGAAGGCAGTGACACCATCGCCGAACGGATGCGGGCGATCTACGCGGTGCCCGACGGCCGCTCGGACACGGTGGTTGCCACCACGACGCTGCCGCAGTTCCCCGCCTACGAGCACAGCACCGGCGAGGTAGTCGATCTCGTCAGCACCCGAATCCATGCGGCCGTCAACACCCTCCGCGCCGTGCATGACGCAGTGGACGACGAGGATCCCACCACAGCCGACGTCCTGCATCAGCTGATCGACGGTTTGGAGAAGCTGGCCTGGCTGATCGCCTCGGAGAACCGCAAGGTCTGACGCTATCGGTCCTAGACTCGGCCCCAACAGTCGACTCACGGACAGTCAGGCAGCCCACTGAACAGCACACCACCGCCGGCATCGTCGGTCCTGGACACAGTTCCGATCACACGATGGCACTGGCGGCTGGTGGTGCTGGTCGGCCTGGGGTCGTTCTTCGATCTCTACGAGGTGTTCCTGGGTGGGGTGCTCGCGCCGGTGCTCGCCGCGCAATTCCAGCTCGACGCAACGGGAAAGGCGGCGGTAATCGCCGCCGGGTTCGCGGGAATGTTCCTGGGGGCGAACATGCTCTCGATGGCCTCCGATCGGTTCGGGCGTCGACGCATATTCATGCTGAATCTCTTGATGTATTCACTGTTTTCACTGGCAGCGGCATTCTCGCCCAACATCGAGACCTTTCTAGTGCTGCGCCTGCTGTCCGGTATAGGACTGGGTGCCGAACTGGTGCTCGTCGACACCTACCTGGCCGAATTCATTCCCGCCAGGGTCCGCGGACGAATGACCGCGTGGGCGTACACAATCGGGTTCCTTGGTGTGCCCCTGGCGGCGCTACTCGGAGGCAAGCTGGTCGCACGCCACACCATGCTGGGTATCGACGGCTGGCGATGGCTGCTGGTATTCGGCGGGCTCGGCGCGGTGTTTGTACTGGCGGTACGCAGGGTGCTGCCCGAGTCCGCCCGTTGGCTGGAGAGTCGCGGCCGCCATGCCGAGGCGCGTGAGGTGGTCGCCGCCCTGGTGGCCAAGGTTGCTCCCGGCACCGCCATCCCCGCGATGGATACCACCGGCGAGGATGCCCGCGCCGCTCCGAGCGTCGCCGAGGTTCTCACCATCGCCTTCCGCGATTACCGCACTCGTACCCTGATGCTCTTGGCCTTCCAGGTGCTCCAGACCGCGGCCTATTACGGATTTGGGACGCTGGCGCCGCTGGTACTGGTGGGCAAGGGATTCACCATCACCGAATCACTGGGCTATGCGGCACTGAGCTTCGCGGGGTACCCGCTGGGTTCACTGCTCTCCGTCCAGCTGGTGGAACGGTTTGAACGCAAGTACCTGATTATCGTGTCGGCCTTGGGAATCGCATTGTGCGGCATAGTTTTTGCCGCCGCGGATAACGTCGTGACGATAGTCACCGCGGGGTTTCTGCTGACCGCCGTGTCCAATGTGTTCTCCAACAGCTATCACATCTATCAGGCCGAGATCTTCCCTACCGCGATACGCAGCACGGCAGGTGGCGTGGCCTATTCGCTCTCGCGCGCGACCTCGACAGTCCTGCCTTTCGTGGCGGTGCCGGCACTCGCGACCTTCGGTCCGGTTGCGGTATTCACCGGCTCGGCCATGCTCATCGTTCTTCTGTGTCTTGACGTGGGACTCTTCGGTCCCCGCAGCACTGGCCTTGAACTCGACCATGTGTGACTACGCCATGATGGATTGATGCGCGCACTGAAACGTCTCACAACACTCATCGGTCTTGTCGCCGCCGTACTGGTCTTAGGGCCCAACGCCGGCCTGGCCCATGCCGCCGACGCGTATCCCGCCGGAGACGTGCTCTCCATAGGCGACCCGGCAGCTCCCGGGCAGATCGATCTGTACCTGGATCCCCTGTGCCCCTACAGCGGGAAGATGGTGCAGGACCAGGGTGCTGAGATCGGCAAGCGCATCGAATCCGGCAAGCTGCACATCAACCTTCGATTCGTTGACTTTCTCGATAAGTATTCCGCCAGTGGCAGTTACGACAGCCGAGCGATCTATGCGACGTACGTTGTCGCCGACCAGTCGCGTTCGAGCGACACCACCTGGCGCTTCATTCAGCAGATCTACGCAGCCGATCAACAGCCAAAAGAGGAAGGCGACTCGGACCTGAGTAACGACCAACTCGCCGACCTGGCCGCTCGCGTGAATGCACCGCAGGGCGCACAGGATCAGATCAGAATTGGTCTTCCGATCCCCTTCGACGCGCGCGCCATCGCCGCGAACAATCTGCCGATTCTGCGCCAGTTCCCCAAATCCGGTGTCCCACTTGTCGCCATCGACAATCAGCCCGTTGACGGAGAATCCGACTGGCTGAGCAAGATTCCGCGGTAGCCGCTAGGAACCCAGTCGTGACAGTGCGGCCACGGAGAGCGCCTCGATTCCGGTACTCAGCGTGGGTTCGAGCACAGGCGCGAACTCCGGAGAATGGTTGGACGGCACCGGCTTTCCGGCCGCTGCGGCGTCATCGAAGCGCTGCTGGTCATACCCACCCCAGAACCAGAACGCGGTGGGGACGCCGGCGGTTGTCCCGAAGAATCCGACATCCTCGCTCCCGGCAAGCGGGCTGGGAGACTCCACCACCCGGTCGGTACCGAAGTGCTCACGGAACACGGCGGCAATCGCCTGCATTGCTGCATCGTCGACGACGGTGACCGGGAAGGTGTGCATCGAGGTCACGGTCGGTTCCTTGTCGGCCCCCGACGCGGTCGCTTCGGCCTGCGCGATCCGGTTGATCGACGCCAATGTCTTACTCCGGACCTCCTCGGTGAAGGTGCGGACGTTGATCCCCAGCTCCGCGTCGTCGGGAATGATGTTGTCCTTCGCCCCGGCGTGCAGGTAGCCGACGGTGACCACGGCGGGCTCGAACGGAGACAGTTCACGCGACACGATGGTCTGCAGGCGCTGCACCACGTTCGACGCCATCACGACCGGATCGATTGTCGATTCCGGTTGCGAGCCATGACCACCCCGCCCGAACAGCTGCATCTTCAGCGAGTCCGAGGCGGCCAGTGCTGTGCCGGTCTTGTAGCCGATCATCCCCGCAGGCAGCGGGCCGACGTGCTGGCCGAGAACAATCTCGGGCTTGGGGAACCGATCGAGGATGCCGTCAGCGATCATCGCGTTCGCGCCGCCGCCCACCTCCTCGGCGGGTTGGAAAACCGCGACCACCGTTCCCGACCACGACTCCTTGAGCTCGTGCAGCAGCCGAAGAGTGCCCACAAGCGCGGTGGTGTGCATATCGTGCCCGCACGCATGCATGACGGGCACCTCTTTGCCGTCGGGGTTCGTGGCGCGGGCGGTGCTCGCATAGGGCAGTCCCGTCTGCTCCCGCACCGGTAGTGCATCGAAGTCGGCCCGTAACCAGACAACCGGGCCAGATCCGTTACGCAGCACCGCCACCACTCCGGTACCGCCGACACCCGGTGTCACCTCGAGCCCGAGTGGCGCGATGGCCTCCTCAACTTTTTGCGCGGTGCGATATTCCTGGAAAGACAGTTCCGGGTGCTCGTGCAGGTCGCGATAGAAGCCGGCCAAATCCCCCAACGTGTCGGCCCAGTTCTCGGGCAGCGTGATCGTCATCGGCCCCTCCACTATGTGATTGTGCGGCTCATTCCGACAATACGGCGATCTGCTGTCCCTACCCTCGGATGAGGAGACCGCCCATCGAGATTCATTGGAGACCGCTTGAGCTACCTCACCGAGGCTGACGTCTCCGTCGACACCCTCGTCGTCGGAGGCGGGATGTCGGGTGCCTCGATCGCCTACGAATTGGCCGAGCACCACACCGTTGCGCTACTGGAGAGGGAATCGACGCTCGCCTTCCACACCACCGGGCGGTCAGCGGCCACCTTCGTCGAGAACTACGGAGATCCGGTCATCCGGATGTTGACGTCGGCGAGCCGGGACTTCTTCACCTCGCCGCGAGAGGGTTTCGACGGTCCGCTCGCAACGCCGTTGCCGCTGTTGGTCATCGCCGACGATGCGCACGCGGACGCACTCCGGGAGCTTCATCAGACGGACCCTCAACAGGGCACCCCCACCGAGTTGGTGGATGGCGCCGTCGCCGAGGAAATCAATCCCTTACTGCGCCCCGGGCACACACGACTGGCGGTGGTTGATCTCGCTCCGATGGAACTGGACGTCCACGGACTGCATCAGGGTTACGTACGCGGTGTACGCCAGCGCGGTGGAACCATCGTGAAATCGGCGGGAATCGTGAGCGCCACCCGCCGCCACAACAGGTGGACCCTGCGAGACTCTTCCGGCCGCACCTTCGAGGCATCGACCGTCGTCAACGCGGCGGGTGCATGGTGCGACGAATTGGCGCAAGTCCTCGGAGCTCGGCCGGTCGGAATTCAGCCCCTTCGACGCACCGCGTTCATGGTGTCGGCCCCGCAAGACGGTTCGATCGGCTCGCTTCCCATGACGTTGGACGCATCGGACACCTTCTACTTCAAACCCGACGGGGCCCAGTTCCTCTGCTCCCCGGCCGACGAAACGCTCCAGCAGCCGGGAGATCCCCGGCCCGACGAACTGGAGATTGCCCGGGCGATCGGGATGATCAACGAGGCGACCACTCTCGGTATCCGGACAGTGAATTCCGCCTGGGCGGGGCTGCGTTCGTTCACCGCCGATCGCACACCCGTGGTGGGCGCAGACCCGGATATCGACGGTTTCTTCTGGTACGCCGCCCAGGGCGGCTATGGCATCCAGATGGCGCCGGCCCTTTCCCGTGTGGGAGCCGCACTTGCGACAGACCACCCCGTTCCGGGCGATCTCGCCACACGTGGCCTGACCGGGGCAATGCTGTCGCCAGACCGCGCAGCACTACGCACCTCCCACTAGTCGCTCCCGGACCGCGTTCGGCGAATCCTGTTATCGTCGGCGTCGATGGTGAACATAGATCGGCGCCGCATGATGGCGTTATCAGGGCTTGGCATGTTGACAGCAGCGGTTTCCATGCCGGAGGCGTGGGCGCAACCGTCTCCGCAGAATCCGCCCAATCGGCCACCGGCGGCACCGCCCACCGGCAAATACATCTTCGTCGACGAGTTCGACGGCCCAGCCGGTTCGGCGCCCGATGCCTCGAAGTGGGCAGTGTCGAAGGCTCGCGAGTCCATGAAGGACCCGACACTTTGGGAGCTGCCCGAAAATGTCGGCCAGTACCGTGACGATCGCAAGAATGTCTTCCTCGACGGCAACTCGAACCTGGTCCTGAAGGCCGCAAAAGAAGGCAACACCTACTACGGCGGCAAGATCTACAGCACGACCGAACTCGGTATCGGCTACACCTGGGAAGCACGCATCAAGCTCAACTGCCTGACCCCAGGTGCCTGGCCCGCGTTCTGGCTCGGCAGCGACCAAGACGGTGAGATCGACATCGTCGAGTGGTACGGCAATGGCAGCTGGCCGGCCGCAACCACCGTGCACGCCAAGGCAAACGGCTCGGAATGGAAAACTCACAATCTGTCCCTGGACAGCGCCTGGCACACCTGGCGCACCCAGTGGGATGACAAGGGAATTCGCTTCTGGCGGGACTACACCGACGGCGCCGCCCCATACTTCGAAGTCCCGGCCAACTCCTTGGCGGACTGGCCGTTCAACAACCCCGGCCACCGCGTCTTTCCCGTGCTGAACCTGGCCGTGGCCGGATCCGGTGGCGGCGACCCTCGCGGCGGCACCTATCCCGTCGACATGCTGGTCGACTGGATACGGGTCTGGTAGCTCAGAGACCCTCTGAGAAGTCCGCGGTAAACCAGCGATCCGGCCGGATAGTGAAGAGCACCGTATCGGCGGTGTCAAAGCTGCGCGCGAACTCCCGTCCGGCCTCTTCACCGAGGTACCGGATCGCAATCTCCTCGCGCGCGTCGGATGGGGCCGGCTGAGCTGTGTCCACGACCGTTCCCTCGACAATTACGTATTGATATGGCGGTTCTTCGTGCTGGACAGTCAGGGTCACCACCCCGGCCTGCTCGATGAGCCGCGCCTTGCGCCTGCCCGCACTGGTATTGATACGGATATTCCCACCCGGGGTGTAGTCGTACCAGATCGGCACGCTCGCCGGTGGCCGCTCACCTGCGGCGACAGACAGCACCGCAACATGCTTAGCTTCGAGAAACTCCTGGCGTTCGGCTTCATTGAACTGTCGTGGCATGCCGCGTCGAACCACGAAATCGGTCCGACTTATTCCCCTCCCGGTGTAATGCCGTTGAACAAGTTGTCCAACAGCGCATCCACGAATTCCTCGGTCAACGGCTGATCGGGTATCAGCAGCCGGTGGTAGCAGGCACCCCACAGTTGATCCACGACAACTTCGGGGTCCACACTCTGCCGGAGCTGCCCTCGCTCCTGGGCGCGGCGGATCAACGCAACCGAAAGCGCCCTGCGCGGTCCTGAATACCGTTGCAGGAATGCTGCTTTGAGGTCCGGATCGGTCTGCGCCTGACCAATGAGCTCTCCGATGATGCCGCCGCCGGAGGTATCCCTTATGACGCCCAGAAATGCGTGCAACTGGCTGCGCAGATCGGGTTCGATCTCGCCGGTATCGGGGAAGGCCAGGTCCGGCTCGACCTTCCGGAAGTAGCCGTCGAGCGCAAGTGCCCCTTTGGACGGCCACCATTTGTAGATCGTCACCTTGCTCGCACCGGAGAGGGCCGCAACCTTGTCGATGGTGAACGCCTTCATCCCCTCGGCGAATAGCAGCTCGCCGGCCGCTTGAAGCACGTCTTCACGCACCTCGTCCGCCGGCCGACGCCCGCGGCGGGGCGGCTTCACGTCACCTCGGCTTGAACCGGCCATCGTCGCCTTCCGCCTCTTGCCAACTATGTGAACGTACCGTACATTACCGATATGTACGAATCGTACACATAATCCGCAGGAGGGCCACTCAATGAAGATCTCGGGCAATACCGTGTTTATCCCCGGCGCCACTAGCGGAATCGGCCTGGCACTGGCAATAGCCTTGCAGGCCAAGGGCAATACCGTGATCATCGGTGGCCGTCGCACCGAGCTACTGAAGCAAATCAGCGCTGAGCATCCCGGTATCTCCGCCGTACAGATCGACATCTCCGACCCCGCGAGCATCCAATCCGCCGCGAAACATGTGCTCGCCGAGCATCCGAACCTGAACGTCCTCATCGCGATGGCCGGGGTGATGCGGATCGAGGACTGGCACCATCCCGAATCGTTCCTCCAGTCGGCCGAGGAGATCGTCGCCACCAACGTGCTCGGTCCAATTCGCTTGATTGCCCGTTTCATCGAACACCTACAGACAAGGCCAGCGGCCACTGTCATCACGGTGTCCTCTGGGCTGGCCTTCGCTCCGTTGAAGGTCACACCCAGCTACAACGCTTCCAAGGCAGCCATCCACATGCTCAGCGAGTCGATCCGGCTACAGCTCGCGGACACCCGCGTCGAGGTCAAGGAACTCCAACCGCCCGCGGTGCGCACGGACCTGCTCCCGGGCCAGCAGGACAGCGACTTCGCGATGCCGCTGAAGGACTTCGTCGATGAGGTGATCACGCTGCTGGATACCCAACCTGATGCCACAGAGATCCAGGTAGAACGCGTGAAATTCCTCCGCTACGGCGAGGCCCGCGGCAACTACGACGAAGTCGTCGCGACGCTCAACGCGTCCGACCCGCACAGCCAATAGGGGCGGGGTGTCGCGCACTTCACCTGGATGTCTGGGCCCGCACTTGCGAGGATGGGCGCAATGACTGACGAAGTGGGTGTCGACGGATCGGGCACCAAGATCGCGCTGGCGCTGGGCGCCGGCGGAGCCCGAGGCTATGCGCATATCGGTGTGATCCAGGAGTTGCGCGAGCGGGGCTACGAGATCTCCGGGGTTTCCGGCTCGTCGATGGGCGCCCTGGTGGGCGGCTTGGAAGCGGCCGGGGCCCTCGACGAATTCACCTCGTGGGCAACCTCGTTGACGCAACGCGCGGTGCTTCGACTGTTGGACCCGACATGGACCAGCCCGGGCTTCTTCCGCGCGGAGAAGATTCTCGACGTGGTGCGCGAGCTACTCGGCGATATCGCAATAGAGGACCTGCCCATCCCGTTCACCGCGGTGGCGACCGACCTGATCGCCGGGAAGTCAGTGTGGCTGCAGCGTGGCTCGCTAACCTCCGCCATCCGAGCCTCCATCGCGATACCTGGGATGATTTCGCCGCACGTGCTGGACGGGCGGGTGCTCGCCGACGGCGGGATCCTCGATTCACTGGCGGTGGCTCCGTTGGCCGGGGTGCACGCAGAGCTCCGGGTGGCGGTGAGTCTGAGCGGCAGTGACGACTTGCGCGCCCCTGAGCCCAAGGAACCGCGCGTCACCGCCGAATGGTTGAACCGGCTACTGCGGAGCACCTCGGCGATCTTCGAGACCGACACAGCCAATGCGCTCCGGGCCCGCCTGGGTGCCTCGAGCCAGACCGCGGAGGCCATCGGCCTCGCGGACGAGCCTTCCGAAGACCCGGCAACTGCGGACCAACCCGACCCCTCCGCCAAGCTCACGAGCTTCGAGGTGATGAACCGGACTATCGAGGTCATGCAATCGGCCCTGGCCCGAATGCAGTACGCCGCACACCCACCCGATGTCCTCATCGAAGTACCCCGCGCAACCAGCCGCAGCCTCGACTTTCACCGCGCCGCCGAGGTAATCGAGGTCGGACGTCGTTGTGCCGCCGACGCTCTCGACGCCTACGCAACGTGAGCTAGGTGACCACCGCACACCGTCCCGCCTCGGACTGATCCACAGCCACCACTTCCCGACTCGCGGCTAGCATCGATCCAAGACCGTCGATCGCCCACAGCCCGCTCGCGCGGCTCCATCTCCGGGAGTGCACCATGGCACGCACCGTCTCTCAACTCATCGTCGATACCGTGAAAGCCGCTGGAGTCAAACGTATCTATGGGCTTCCCGGGGATTCACTCAACGGCTTCACGGAGGCACTGCGGCGTGACGGAACACTCGAATGGGTGCATGTACGTCACGAGGAGGCCGCCGCATTCGCGGCCGGTGCGGAGGCGGCGCTGACCGGCACCCTCGCGGTCTGCGCCGCGAGCTGCGGGCCCGGAAATCTACACCTGATCAACGGGCTCTTTGATGCTCACCGCAGCCGTGTGCCAGTGCTCGCCATCGCCTCCCATATCCCCAGCGCCGAGATCGGCAGCGGTTACTTCCAAGAGACACACCCACAGAACCTGTTCGCCGAATGCAGCGTGTACAGCGAGCTGGTCAGCACCGTCGAACAGCTGCCTTACATCCTGGACACGGCCATTCGCGCCGCCATCGATCAACGCGGCGTCGCGGTGCTCACGATCCCCGGAGACGTGCTGAGCGCGAAGGTAGATGTCGCGCCGCCCAACGCGCCGGTTGTCGCGGCCAGCGGCCAGCGATTACCCGACACCGCGTCCCTGGAACGGGCGATACGAATCCTGAACGGATCCAGCGCCGTCACCATCCTTGCCGGAGCTGGCTGCGAAGGCGCTCATGACGAGCTGCTGGCCACCGCCCGATTTCTGCAGGCGCCTATCGTGCACACCTTGCGCGGTAAGGAGTTCGTGGAGTACAACAACCCATTCGATGTCGGCATGACGGGCCTGCTCGGCTTCCGTTCCGGGTACGACGCGCTCGAGGACACCGATGTCCTACTCATGCTCGGCACCGACTTTCCATACCGGCAGTTCTATCCGCCGAAGGCCACCGTCATCCAGCTCGACATCCGAGGTGCCCACATCGGCCGCCGCGTACGCGTCGACGTTCCGCTCGTCGGAGCGGTCAAAGACACACTGCAGCAGCTGAATACGACGGCGCTTCCTCATTCGGATTCCCGACACCTCGAGCGGGCCCGCGAGAACTACACCCGCACCCGCGCACAGCTGGACCGCCTGGCAGTCGATGACCGCAACCAGGCGCCGATCCGACCGGAACTTGTGGCGCGAAGGATCAACGAGTTGGCCGCCGAGGATGCCATCTTCATCGCCGACGTGGGGACACCGGTTATTTGGGCGGCGCGATACCTCACCATGAACGGACGCCGACGACTCCTCGGCTCCTTCAATCACGGCAGTATGGCCAACGCGGTGCCCCAAGCGATCGGCGCGCAAGCCTCGCATCGCGACCGGCAGATCATCACCCTGTCCGGAGACGGCGGCCTAGCGATGATGCTCGGCGATCTCATCACGCTGACCCAGTCGCAACTACCCATCAAGATGATCGTGTTCAACAACGGCGCCCTAAGCTTCGTCGAGCTGGAGATGAAGGCCGCGGGAATCGTGAATTACGGTACTACCCTGGATAATCCGGTGTTCGCCGACGTTGCGAATGCGTTGGGAATCCACGGGGTCCGCGTGGATCGACCCGACCAGCTGGATGCCGCACTGTCCGCGGCGTTCAGCCACCCCGGACCTGCCTTGGTGGAAGTGCTCACCGCGCGCCAAGAGCTGTCGATGCCGCCGACCATCACGGCGGCGCAGGTGGCCGGGTTCTCGTTGTGGGCGACAAGGACTCTGCTCTCCGGGCGTGGCGATGAACTCATCGATCTCGCCAAGACGAACCTCGGTGCGCGCCTGCATCTCCGGTGACGCCGCACCGGATACTGACCGAGGCCTGCGGGCTCACTCCGGCCAGCTGCTGCCGCGAACCATCTCGACGAAATCAGCCCGCGTGAACGATGGGTCATAGTGCGCAAGCACATCGGCGTTCATGTTCCCGAAGGTGCTGAGCGGGCGGTGTCGATTGCCATCGGCGAAGGCCTGCAGAATCCTGTTCTTGAAGTCCGGCCGTGGATGAGCAGCTGTCACCGCGTCTAAGTCCTTGGTGGGCAATCCATCCCGCCCAATGCCGACCACATCTGTCTCGACACCCGCGTTCACCAGCGCCACCTCTGGACTGAGGAACTCGGGCACGCCGGGGGTGGTGTGCAGTGCGATCGCAAGCCATACATTCTGTGCGGCTTCCTCGCTCACACCGCGTTCGACCAAGAAGTCCCGGGCGGCGTTCGCCCCGTCGACCTCGAACCGCAGCTCCGAACGCCGGTAACCATCGGTGAGCCCGACGTCATGGAACATCGCGCCGGCATAGAGCAGTTCCAGGTCCGGTTTCACACCGCGACGCTGACCTTGCAAGGCCCCGAGCAGGTACACCCGGCGAGAGTGGTGAAAGAGCAGATCGTCCTCGGTGTCACGGATGTACTCGGTGATCTCGCGGGCCAGCGGGGTGTCGGGAATCTCGATTCCGGCAATTTCAGTCATGGCATGTCCTCTCCTTGTCGACTGGTTCGACTTCGAGTTTCCGTCGCGGAGCGGTGCAACGGGGAGGCGCACAAGTGCCGTCTATCCCACGGATCCGGACATGTGTCTCGCCGCGCATCTGCGATCCTGAAACCATGTCCGAGGAGCCGCTCGTCGCGATCGTCGTATTCGACGGCATGAAGCTGCTGGATCTGGCCGGGCCCGCCGAAGTGTTCGCAGAGGCCAACCGTTTCGGCGCTCACTACCGGCTGGTGGTCGTCTCTGTCGACGGCGGTGATGTGGAGACGTCCATCGGGTCGCCGTTCTCGGTGACCAAGACCATCGATTCGATCGAATCCGCGGACACTGTGCTGGTCGCGGGCGGCGATGTGCTGATCGGCAGACCACTCGATCCCGCGCTCGTGGACGCTGTGGCCCGGATTCCGGTGCGCTGCCGTCGCATCGCATCCATCTGCACCGGCGCATTCCGGTTGGCAGAGGCGGGCATACTCGACGGCCGTCGTGCCACAACCCATTGGCGTCACGCTGGTCTCCTGCAACGCGCGTTCCCGAAGGTGACCGTCGAGCCCGACGCCATATTCGTCAGGGACGCCAACGTGTACACCTCCGCCGGAGTATCCGCCGGAATCGATCTGGCGCTGGCGTTGGTCGAGGACGACTACGGATCCGACATCGTGCGGGAGGTGGCGCGATCACTCGTCGTCTACCTCAAGCGCGCGGGCGGGCAGTCGCAGTTCTCTGTCTTCATAGAAGCCGCCCCGGCGCCGGGTTCCGCATTACGCCCCGCCACCGACGCCATCGCGGCCGACCCTGCCGCCGATCACAGCGTCGCCACGCTCGCCTCCCGTGCGGCGTTGAGCACCCGACAGCTCACGCGGCTCTTTCACACGGAATTAGGCACCACCCCTGCGCGATACGTGGAGCTGGCGCGAATCGATGCCGCCCGGGGCGCCTTGGACGCGGGCCGTACCGTCACAGAAGCCGCACGGATCGCCGGGTTCGGGAGCGCGGAGACCCTGCGCCGGGTGTTCGTCAACGAGCTGGGCGTCTCGCCCAAGGCCTACCGCGACCGGTTTCGCACTGCCGCACGTTAGTGGCCGCGAGCCACCCAGTCGTCGTAGTGCACGATCTCGTCGCCGATGGTGGTGGTGTCACCGTGGCCGGTGTAGACGACCGTGTCCTCGGGAAGAGGACCGAGACGTCCCGAGATGGACCGCAGAATCGTGGGGAAATCGGAGAACGATCTGCCGGTGGCGCCCGGCCCACCCTGGAACAGGGTGTCTCCCGAGAAGACCGCACGCAGCTCGGGGGCATACCAGCACACCGATCCCGGGGAGTGTCCCGGCGTGTGCAAGGCGTGCAGCTCCAAACCACCCGAACGCAGCACCATATCGTCCTCGACGCTACGGAAGTCTTTGTCTGGATGCGTCATTCGCCATAACATCTCATCGGCGGGATGCAGCAGTACCGGTGCGTCCAGCGCCTGGCTCAGCTCCGGGGCGACGGTGATGTGGTCATTGTGACCGTGGGTGCACACCACTGCCACCACATTGCGCCCGCCCACCGCCTCGATGATCGGCTCCGCCGAGTGCGCGGCGTCGAAGACCACCACATCGGAATCGTCGCCGACCAGCCAGATGTTGTTATCGACTTCCCAGCTGCCGCCATCGAGTTCAAAGGTTCCGCGGGTGACGACCCGCTCAATGCCACTCATCCATCGACCTTTCGCATTGCCCCAGTATCGCGGAGTCTTCCCCTAGTACGCCGAACCAGGTCGCGGATCGCCCCAACACCGCTGCACGGCACGCCACGGATCTGCGAACCGACCGCCCATCCCCCGATACGGCGACTGAGACTTGAGCACGGTCCGGACGATCGGCGCGGCGAATCGGATCGGTGTACGCCTCCACCCCACCGTGGCACTGGTCTCAGCGTGCATGGCACGCAATGAATACCGTTGGAAAGCAAGGACTTCCTGAGACCGGTCGGTGTCCATCCAATCGGTGACAAACCAGCTGCGATCATCATCAGGATCGCCCGGGCGTCCTGTCGGGACGCCGCCGGCGAGCCCCATTGCCGCGGCCGTCTCCGCCGCGACCGCGGATTGCGTGGTGCGGTGGGAACTGTCGCCGCCAATCAGAAACACCTCACGCGTATGAGGTGTGGTTACCGCGGCACAGAAGGCTTGCGCGACGTCCCGCACGTCGACGGTCTGGATGCGGCCATCGGACGGAAGCACCGCCTCGAACCGCAACAGGTTGGGATCGATGCTCCAGCGGGGAGCCGCCGTCAACACGCCGCCGAGCCGCAGCACCACCCATTCGAGCGCCGACTCCGTCACCAGCTTCTCCGCTGCGACCTTATGCGCGCCGTACAGGTCTTCCGGATCGAGCGGGGTGTCTGTGGTCAGTAATCCCTTGTCGCGAAACGGATTTCGGGCACCATAGACGGCGACGCTGGAGGCCAGGATGAACCGTGGCCGAGATGACAGCTCCGAGGCCGTCGCCACCAACGAGCCCGTCGCGTCGACATTGACCTTCTGCGCCAGCGACCGATTCGCGTAGCAGAACGGCGGGATCACAGCAGCAAGGTGAACGACTGCGCTGGGCTTCGTGGACCCAACCAACGACGCCACCTCGGAGAGGGACGTCAGGTCTGCCCACCGCACCTCGACTCCGTGCGGAAGACGCTGCGCGCTCCGAAGGTTCGCCTGAGTGCGGAGGTCGGTGGCAACCACTGCACAACCCTGCGCCGCGAGAGCGGCAACGACGGCAGACCCGACCAAGCCGAATGCGCCGGTCACCAGAACTCGTTCGTCGGTCACATCAACCTCCAATGTAGACAGATGTCCAGTCTGCCGATCGGTACAGCCACGCAATCATCTCCAGGATAAACTGGCTATTTTCAGCGCTTTCGAAGGACGCCACACAGACGGACGCCCTGCATCCACCGGTTGGACCATCACCACTATTGCCCATAATCGGACACCTGTCCAGAATGGATCCGGCAGACGTTAAGCCGCGGATTACTAGTGTTGGGTCCATGACAACGGCGTTCGTGCTGTCCGGGGGTGCCAGCCTGGGTTCGATTCAGGTGGGAATGCTGCTGGCGATGGCCGAGGCTGGAGTACGCCCGGACCTGATTGTCGGCACTTCGGTGGGCGCGCTGAACGGCGGGTGGATAGCCTCCCGGCCCGATGTCGACGGCATCAACGGGCTCGCAGATCTGTGGCGGTCGTTGTCCCGTAACGATGTATTTCCCCCGAGCCTGGCGACGGGCTTCCTCGGATTCATCGGGCGTCGGCGCAGCCTCGTCTCAGACTCCGGCCTTCGGCGTCTACTCAAGAACAACTTGGAGTTTCAGTGGCTCGAAGATGCCCCGATCCCCCTACACGTCGTCGCCACCGAGGTGCTGACGGGCGAGGATGTCCGGCTCTCCAACGGGGATCCTGTCGACGCGATCGCCGCCAGCGCCGCGGTCCCCGCGGTACTGCCACCCGTGAGGATCGACGGGCACGACTACATGGACGGCGGGGTCGTCAACAACACACCGCTATCACATGCCGTCGCGCTCGGCGCCACCGAAATCTGGGTACTGCCCACCGGATATGCCTGCGCTCTGCCCGAAGCGCCCAGGGGTGCCGTCGCCATGGCCCTGCATGCGATGACACTTGCCATCAACCAGCGCATGGTGGCGGACGTGAAGCGATTCGAGGGCACCGTCGATCTGCGGGTGGTGCCGCCGTTGTGTCCGGTGCGTACCTCGCCCGTGGATTTCTCGCATTCAGCCGAGCTCATCGGACGTGCACGTGAGCAGACGCGCCGATGGTTGACCCTGCCGCATTTCAAGATCAACCAGGCAGATTTGCTGGTACATCTACACGAATAATCGCCCCCGCTGCAATACTGGCCGCGTGGTCGATGACGCCCCGGACAAAGACATCCAGCCCGGGTCACGCACGGGGCGGGAGCGCATTCAGAAGCTCGCGCGAGCGGCGCTGAACGCCGACGTCACCGTCGGACAGCTCGACACCGTGCTTACCGATATGTCCGCTGTTCTTATCGATATGAACGAGACGCTGGGCGTCATCGGGGAACTCACGCCGCGCATGATGGTGGTCGTCGAGCGCATGGAAAACGTGATGACCCGTGTCGAGCGGATTGTCGGCTTGGCAGAGTCGGTGCTCACCCCGGTGGTCGTGACCGAATCGGCAGTCCGCGGCGTCATCGTGTCCGTCCAGAACGAGATCAAGCGACGGCTGGTCCCGCCGCGTCCAGCGGACTAGCCGGCAGCGGCGAGCAGTTTGGCTGTGGCCTCCCATAGCCGTGCCTCACGTATGCGATCTTCCGCGAAGGCCTTGACGTCGCGTTCCTCGTCTTTGACGACAAAGGCGCCGTCGCGCAAGTGTGCCCAGCGATCGTCGAGGACGACGGAAGCGAGCAGCGGGCCGGACTTAGCGGGTGTGGAGACACCAGGAATGTGTTGCACGGCGCGCATTGCACGCTGAATCCCCGGACTCATCTCCCTCGATATGCCGGTACCCGGCATGAAGCCCGGTTCAAATACCGATACATCAACTCCAGCGGGGGCGCGACGTTGCAGCTCGTGTGAGTAGTAGAGGATCGCGAGCTTGGAGTCGGAATAGGCGACTCCCCCATCCGACGCCCCAGGTTGAGCAAGCTCTATCGGGTCGCGCCAGTGCGCCGGCGGCACGCCAAGGATTCGCCGAAATACGTTCTGGTGATAGGTGTTCGAGCCCAACAGCACGATCCGTGCGGACGTCACTAACGAGTCGAGCAGGTCACCGATGAGCTGTGCGTGCGCAAGATGGTTCACCGCGAAGGTCAGCTCGTAGCCGTCCGCGGAGGCAGCACTGGTGTCGACCACCGAGATTCCGGCGTTGGCCACCAGCGCACGCAGCGGGCGCACCGCGCCTGCTGTCAAGAGATCTTTGGCCTGTTGTGCCGCCGCGCGCACATCGGCCAGCCGAGATAGATCAGCGCCGACCGCGTGCACGTTCGCGCCCGCAGCGCGGGCCTCACCCGTGACCGAGGAGAGCGCGTCACCGGGTCTGCCAACCAACAGCAGATCGGGACGACTCGCCGCTGGACGCGCGGCCATCGCCGACGTCGCTGCCCGCCCGAGTCCGCCGGTCGGTCCGGTGATCAGCACCGTTCCCGTCGAGATTGCGTTCGATGTCGTTGTCATGAACCAAGTCTTGGGCTCCACCGGACGTTCAGGCAGTCGTCCGGTTTTCGTAGGACTGGCAGTACCAGGACAACGCTGACGGGCACGCGCATAGTTGACGGGTGCAATCCTGGGAGTTCGGCCCCACCGTGCGGCGCGCGCGTGACCGCATTTCCCCCAAATCGGCGGGTGTTCCCACCGGAACGCGGCGCCGCGCCACCGGGCTGCGCCGTGAAGAACTCGCGGGTCTGGCCGGGATCTCGGTCGACTACCTCACCCGGCTCGAACAGGGACGCGCCACGTCGCCCTCTGCGCAGGTGGTCGAGGCGCTCGCCCGCGCCTTACGTGTCGCGGACGCGGAACGGGATCAGCTGTTCCGGCTCGCCGGGCATGCGCCACCCGGGCGCGACGTCGTCTCCACACGCATCACCCCGAGCGTGCAACGTCTACTCGACCGCCTGTCCTACACCCCGGTCGCCGTGTACGACGCCACCTGGACGCTCGTCGTCGCCAACGCGCCCTACGACGCGCTGATGGGACCCACCACAACGTGGCACGGAATCGAACGCAATAGCATCTGGCGCAATATCATTGGTCCCGGAACCCGCGTGATACACACGCCCGAGGAGCACGCCGACTTCGAGGCCAGTATCGTCGCCGACCTACGGCTGACTTCCAGCCGATATCCAGCAGATCATCGGCTGCGGCAGCTGATTCACGAACTCTCCACGCACAGCCTACGTTTCGTCGAACTGTGGGAATCGCAGAATCCCCTGACCCCACACGATTCGGGACGACACAAGACAATTAACCATCCCGACGTCGGGCACATCACTCTCGACTGTGACGTGCTGATGGTCGCCGCTGATGATCTGCGGATCATGCTGTACACAGCCGAGCCAGGAACCGAAGATGCCGAACGCCTCGCCCTCGCCGTCGTGCTCGGAACCCAGTCGCTCGTCGAATAGCTGGGAGCCAGTTACTCGAGCGTCTGCCCGCCAACCACTCCCAGTAGACGCAAACTCTCCAACGCCGATGACCCCGCAGGCGGTGTGAGAACCACCAACTGCTGACCATCGGCGGTTACCAGCACCTCGCAATCCAGTGTGATGGCACCGACCCGCGTCAGGAATGTCTTGCGCTGCATCCGACGAGAGGCGACCTCATGCCGCTCCCACAACTCGGAGAATTCAGGGCTGCGCTTCAGAAGACCGTCGACGAGTTCACGCATGTCGGCATCGGAGCGCCTACGCCCCCATGCCGCGCGCAGGTCTGCCACAAGCGTCCGGCTGTGCTCGTCATGATCCTTCTCGGGCGTCACCTCGCGTCTCCGGGGATCGGTGAACCACTGCCAGGTGAGACTGGATTGCAAACCCGTCTCGCCCGTGGCGAGGTCGCCGGTCAACAGCTTGGCCAGTTCATTCTGCGCCAGCATGATGCCCGTATCGGAGCAGACGAAGGCCGCCGCATCGCGCAACTGGTCGAGGACGAACAGCAGGGCGGGGCGGACGTGCGACGCGGGGGTGACGCGATCTGGAGCGGTGTGTCCGGCAAGTCGGTAGAGGTGGTCGGTCTCGTCCTCGGTCAGCCGCAACGTGCGCGAGAGAGCCCGCAGCATCTGCGGTGACGGCTGCGCGCTGCGTGCCTGCTCCAGCCTGCCGTAATAGTCCACTGACATCCCCGTCAGCTGCGCGACTTCTTCACGCCGCAGGCCCGCGGTGCGTCGGCGCAAGCCCGCGGGCAACCCCACCTCCGCCGGTTGCACCGCTTCACGGTGGCGGCGCAGGAAGTCCGCGAGCGACTCTCGATCCATCGCACCATTGTTGCCGTGGCGGTCACGTGCAGCCAGGGACTGGCAGTCCCTGGTTCAACGCGTCGTGGCCGTTCCGCGGGATCCCGCCAACACTGAACTGCATGAAGACCACGACTCTCGGCACACTGACCACCTCGGCTCTAGGTCTCGGCTGCATGGCCATGTCCGGCGCGTACGGCGCATCCGACCGCGATGAAGCCATCGCCACCGTGCGCGCCGCGCTCGATGCGGGAATCACCCTGCTGGACACCGCCGACTTCTACGGCATGGGTCACAACGAATTGCTGCTCGGTGAGGCGCTGCGCTCCGTGCCCCGGGATCGCTATCAGCTCAGCGTGAAGTTCGGCGGGCAGCTCGGCCCCGACACGTCCTGGGTCGGATTCGACGCTCGTCCCGCCGCGGTGAAGGCCGCCGCCGCGTACTCGTTGCAACGGCTCGGCACCGACTACATCGACATCTACCGCCCGGCACGCCTGGATCCGGCGGTGCCCATCGAAGACACCATCGGCGCGATCGGTGAGCTGGTGGACGCCGGGTACGTGCGTCGCATCGGATTATCGGAGGTGGGATCGGAGACTATCCGGCGGGCAGCGGCGGTCCGTTCCATCAACGACCTGCAGATCGAGTACTCGCTGGTGTCCCGCGGTATCGAGCACGACATCCTGGACACCTGCCGCGAGCTGGGCATCGGTGTGACCGCGTATGGGGTGCTGGCCCGCGGATTGATCGGCGGGCACTGGACGAAATCCAGTGGTGGACAGGGCGATTTCCGCACCGCAAGCCCGCGGTTCGCGGGCGACAATCTGGACCGCAATCTGGCCCTGGTCGAGACACTGCGTGGCGTTGCGGACGAGCTTGGCGTGACGGTCGCTCAAGCAGCCATCGCGTGGGTTATCTCCCGGGGCACCGACATCGTGCCGCTGATCGGCGCGCGCAACCGCACGCGTCTGACCGAGGCACTCGGCGCCGCGGACCTCTCCCTGTCAGAAGGCCAGCTGGGCAGGATTGTGGCGGCAGTCCCGACGGACGAGGTGGCCGGGGACCGCTATCCCGCCGCACAGATGGTCGTCCTCGACTCAGAACGCTGATCGGCCGGCCAAATAGAGTGGCTCCATGGAGCTCTACGACGTCATGCGCACAACCTTCGCCGCACGTGAGTTCACCGGGGAGCCGCTGCCCGACAACGTGTTAGGCCGCATCTTGGACAACGCTCGATTCGCGCCCAGCGGGGGTAACCGACAGGCCGGTCACATCATCGTGGTCAGGGACCACGAGACGCGTGAGCATCTTGCCGAGGCGGCCAAACCGGGTGCACGCCGATACTTCGCGCAGATCACGGCGGGTGAGGCGCCATGGAATCCGGTCAGCCCCACACGGGTTGCCGCAGAGACCATCGCGGCGACCGCGGTGCCCGAGTCGTTCATCGAACCGCTCCGCACCGCCTCGGTGGTCCTGGTCGTATGCCTGGATCTGCGGCTGGTCGCCGCGACGGATCAGGAGCTGGATCGCATCGGTGTGATCAGCGGAGCCTCGATCTATCCCCTGGTGTGGAACATCCTGCTCGCCGCTCGTGCGGAGGGTTTCGGCGGAACCTTGACGACCATGGCCGTGGCACAAGAACCGAAAGTACGCGAACTGCTCGGCATTCCCGATACCCATGCAGTGGCTGCGGTGCTACCGATCGGCAAGCCGGTCAAGCAGCTGACCAAGCTGAAGCGCAACGCCGTCGACGAATTCGTCACCCTCGAGAAATTCGACGGGCCCCTTACGCCTCTGTGAAATCTGAGCTTCCGCACGCACGTCGTGGAAGACACGCCGTGTAGACGCTCCGGGCCGGTTTTCGTGAGATTTACGGCCAGGTAGTGACCCGGGGAACTCCGAGGCGTCACTCGCTGCGACACCAGCGTGCGGCGTCACACTGATTTCCCCTGGCAGCATGGTGTTTGATCGAATGGGGCCTGCCAGTCCGCGATCTGAAACGAGCAACCATGGATGCACAGGACGAACCGGACACCACGCCGGACGAATCGGACACCGCCGTACCCGAAGAGCCAGATACCGCGGCTCTCCATGAGCCGTCGGAATCCGAGCCGGAGTCCTTAACCCCTCCGGCGCTGATCACCGCGACCGGTATGGGCGTGGACGGCGAGCACGGCCCGCTCTTCGCGGGCATCGATCTTGAACTCACGTCTGGGTTTCACGCCATCCAGATGCCCGGCGGGCCCGGGCAGCACTGCCTACTGCTGACGCTGGCGGGACGGCTCAAGGCCAGCCACGGCACCGTCACCGTGATGGGCGATACCGACCCCCGTGCGATCCGTAAGCATTGCGCCATCGCGGCATTCGCCGACATTGACGAGCTTGAGGAGACCGTGACGGTGAAGACCGTCCTCGCCGAGCAACGCAACTGGCTGGCGCCATGGTTCTCACGAGTTCCCAAAGACATTGGTCGCGGCAAGCTCAGCGAGGTGTTCGGTGACCTTGCCCCGCCGTCAGATGAGACCTTCATCGTCGAACTGTCCGACCTCGAACTGTTCCTGCTCCGGGTCACCCTCGCGCTGCTCTCGGATCGTCCGATCCTTATCGTCGGCGACCTCGAACAGGTCCGCGACAACGCACGACGGACGATCGCCGTCGAACGGCTGGGAGTTATCGCCGAACAACGCACCGTCGTCGTCGGCGTCACCAACCCACTGGGCGCCGACGCGCCCGTCCACGACCTGCACGATCACCGCATCCTCACTGGGAGGGACTAACCATGCTGGCTGGACTCGCATACGGTTCGGAAATAAAGCGCTTCGGCCGCAGCCGAATGACCCGTGCCGCGATCGTGGTGCTCATGCTGCTGCCGCTGGTGTACGGGGCGCTATATCTCTGGGCGTACTGGGATCCCTTCGGCCACGTGAACAAGATGCCGGTGGCACTGGTGAACGCCGACAAGGGCGCCGTCGTCTCGGGACAACAGGTGAACATCGGCGAGGAAATCTCCAAGAGCCTCACCGCCGACGGCAGCATGGACTGGCACGTCGTCAACCTCGACGAGGCGCGCAAGGGAGTCGATCATGGCTCGTACTACTTCATGCTCGAATTGCCGCCCGATTTCAGCGAGGCTATCGCCTCACCACTGACCGGACAACCCAAACAGGCCAATCTGGTCGCCGTCTACAACGACGCCAACAACTACATCTCGTCGAGTATCGGCCGCACCGCCATTGACCAGGTACTCAATGCCGTCTCGAGCCGCATCTCCGGGCAAGCCGTCAACCAGGTGCTGTCCGTAGTGGTTTCATCCGGCGCAGGTATTCAGCAAGCGGCCGACGGCGCCAAACAACTCGCCGACGGCGCAGTCAAGGTTGACGACGGCGTGGGGCAGCTGGCCAACGGACTGCACACCGCCCGGCCGGGATCTGCGCAATTGGCGACCGGGGCCAAGCAACTCTCCGACGGCATCAACCAGGCCACCGACCCCCTCCTGACGGTGTCCAAAGCGGTCGCAGCGATTGGCGGCAGCACCGACAAACTGCAACAAGGCACCGAGGCGCTCCGGCAAGCCAACGATCGAATCAATGGCATCGCGACCGCACAGGAGAACGCAGCCAACTCACTCACCGCCGTAATCGATCAACTTGCCGCGCGCCAGGATCCGGCCGCGAACACGCTACGCGGGATACAGGACCAGCTGCGCGAGCAGCAGTTCACACCCCAAATCCGCCAGGGGCTCACCGACGCGGAGAACGCGTCGATCGCGATGACCGAGACGCTGCGCGGGCCCGGCAGTCCGCTGAAATCCGCGCTCGACCAGGTCGGCGGCAAGGGTCAGGAACTCACCAACAAACTCACCCAAATGCGTAATGGTGCACAACAGCTCGCCACCGGAAACGCTCAGTTGGCCAGCGGCATCGCGCAAATGGATGACGGTGCACAGCAACTGAAATCGGGCACCGCGCAACTGCGTACGGGTTCGGCCGAACTGTCGACCAAGCTCGCGGAGGGCGCCAAGCAGGTGCCCAGCTGGAGCGCTCAGCAGAAGGACGCCATCGCCAACACCATCGGCGGTCCGGTCAACCTGGAAACCTCGCACGAGAACGCTGCACCCAACTTCGGTACGGGCATGGCGCCGTTCTTCGTCACGCTCGCATTGTTCTTCGGGGCACTGGTGCTGTGGATGGTTTTGCGTCCCTTGCAGAACCGTGCAATCGCAGCCGAAGTGCTGCCTCTTCGAGTGGCGCTATCAAGCTTCCTGCCGGCCGCCACGATCGGGATCTTCCAAGCGATCATCCTGTACTGCGTGGTGCGGTTCGCCCTCGGTATGCATGCCGAACATCCGGCAGCGATGCTGGCCTTCATGGTGTTGATCTCGTTCGCATTCGTCGCTGCGACACAGGCCATCAACGCGCTGGTGGGGGCGGCCGTCGGCCGTGTCTTGATCATGGCCCTGCTCATGCTGCAGCTCGTCAGCGCAGGCGGTATGTATCCCGTGGAGACCACGTCGAGGCCATTCCAGATTCTGCACAAGTATGACCCAATGACGTACGGCGTCAATGGGTTACGCCAGCTCATACTCGGCGGCATCGACGGCCGGCTGTGGCAGGCGGTGATCACGCTGATCTGTATCTGGTTGGGAGCACTGTTGATTACCAGCCTGTCGGCCCGGCGCAATCAGCTCTGGAATCTCACCCGGCTACTGCCATCGATCAAGATGTGATCAGGCACCCGTAACCACGAATTCGTAGGAGCTACATGGCCAACGATCGGCCCACCATGCTGCAGTACGTCACCTATTCGTACGGGCGACGGTTGCCCGACTCTATGCAGGCCTGGGTGGCCAACGACCTCGCGGGACCCGGAGCCGTCCGGCGGCACATGATTCGCTATGTGATCCCACCGCATTTCATCCTGGCCCCGTTCTGGCTGCTCCCCGGCGGATTACTGCTGCATACCGCGATCACGCTGCCCATCTACGTCTGGGCCATCCTGATGACTCACGCGCTCAATAAGATCTGGCGTCGCCACCGCCTCGCCGTGCACGACCTGGATCCCAAGCTTGCCGACAATGTCAGCCGCGAGAAGAACGCCCGCGCTCACGAGAGCTACGCCCAGCGCTACGGCCCACGCCCCGACACAACCGACAACTACTCCAGTAGCGGCCCCATCTAGACCGACACGTTCCGGAGATGTGAGCCGAGCCGTCTATGCCGACTCGTCGCAAAGGGTCCGAGCAACCTGCTCTACGGGCCCACCTTACGCAGTGACCGCGTCGCGGCTCGCCGGCGTTCCCGAGTGGTCATCGCACCCCAAACCCCGTGTGGTTCATCAGTTTTTATGGCATGGGCGGCACACTGCCTGCACACCGGGCATTCGTTGCAGATCCGCTTCGCCTGCATTTCGTGCTTTTTCCGTGACACACCGCGCTGACTTTCGGCGTGGTAGAAGATATCGGTCGGCAGACTGCGGCAGACTGCCTTCACACGCCATTCCAGTTCGCGGAAAGCCGCTTCCGCGCCACGAAACTTTGGTCGTGTCACGGCCTAGTTCCGGCCCGCATGCTCGCGGGTGGGTATCGGTGCCATCCAGCGCCTCCTCGTCTATCGCCATCCGAGGAGCGTCTGTTCGACTTCTCGACGGGGCGACCCATCGAGTCTGAAACTGAAAGCCTCCGCTGCGCGATAGCCACTTTGGATAGCGTTCACCAGTGAATTAGCCAGATCGGTCATCGCGTTCCGCGGCATCGATCGCTAGCTTGCGCTGTCCCGTGAGACAACAGTCCAGGCCGCAGCGGTACATGCAGCCGCGACACCCAGACAGGCAGCCGTGTACCAAAGGCTTCCAGCCGGATCTCCTTTGGCGGTAAGGCCATTCGTCGCGCCGAAGTAGTCGGGTAGTGCGGTAGCCCACAGCACGGTCATGACGGCCAGGTAGATCCCCGCATAGACGAGGATCGCCGGACGGGTGGCGTACCCGGCGGGCGGACCGTCACTGCGAATGGTGCGCCACTGCTTGATCAACACGAATGCGGCGACCGCCGCGAGGATGAGCAGCAGCAGTGCATAGACGATGCCGGTCACCGTGGTACTGCCCGACACGCCGCCCGCGATGGTGGCGGGCAACGGCAACACCGCGGTGCCGATCGAGGCCAAGACACCGATGACGACTGTGCGCCAGAGGATCTGGACGCCGGTGAAGGACTGGCCGTTGTCGACGTGACGACCGACAAATAGCTGTACACAAAATGCCAGCGACATCGGCCACAGCGCCGCGAACACCACCACGCTGCCCATTGGCACCGAATCGAAGAACGGCTTGTTCATCGGGTTGTCCAGCGTCCACTCCCACCACCGCAGTTGCGGCCCGAGATGATCGAAGATCTCGTAAAACGCGTGGTGGACGAAGCCGACGCAGACTGCCCCGACGAGGGTGCCGTAGCGGCGGAATACTCCCAGCGTCCGGATGATCTCGAAGGCGACGGTAGCCATCATCGGATAGATCGCAATGATGTAGAGCGGCAATCGCCCCCACAGGAAGTCAACGGTAAACACGTTGTGCGCGAACATCGTGTCGACGTGCTCGCTGATGCCGAACGGTCCCGGGAAGTACAGCGGCGGCTCGATGATCAACAGGTAGGCGATGGCGCCGAACCAGACCACGAGATTCGTCGGATCGTTGTGGCGGCGATAGCGAGCAATCGCGTACACCAACGCCAGCACGGCGCCGACGATCACGGTCAGTTCCAGGACCGGCAGGGTCCAGTTCTCCAACGAGAACGGGTTGCGGAACTCGACGAGGCCTCCGGCCGTATCGCAGGAAAACCCGAGTCGTGCCGCGAGATCCGCGAACGTCGGCGCGCAGAGATCAGACATGTTCAGGCCTTTACCGTTTGGTCGGCGGTGTACCACTGAGTGACTTCATAGCCCGCCTCGTACCGCGCGAACCATTCGTTGGCCAGTGCGGGCAGCTTCTCGTGCGCCGGATTGTGCCCAGGAATCTGGCTGCGTACAGCGCCCGCCATCGCGACCAGCACCTCGCGTACCGGCAGGGTGCTGAAGGCGTTCTCGATCGGGCCGTCGTAGGGGGCATCGACAAAGGGAAGATGTTGCAGCAGTGTCTTTTTACGAGCCTGCACGCCGAACATCGACAGCGCGTCCACCCTACGGTCCTCCAGCGGCACGTGCTTGTTGAAGCCTTCACACGCGATGCGCAGCATTGCCCAGACATGCTTGAAGATCGACGGCGCCACCCGCATGCGGTACCACGGATCGTTGACCACCGCGTCGTAGATGATCAGCGCGGAGCTTCGGTGTTCGACTTCTTCGACGAAGTGCCACAGGAACAGTGATGCCACCCGGTCATCCCCCGGTGCGAACAGGGTGTCGTCGTGGTCGAGCATCAGCTTGAAGACCGGGGTGAACGTCGCCTCCAGGTCTGCGGTGTATGCCAACCGGTACTTCATCGGCGTGTTGGCGGTCAGATCGTCGAATGCCGCGATCACCTCGTCGAGGGTCTCCTTAAGCCCCGGGTAGCTCTTGATCAGACCCTTTGCGTGCTGACGATGACCCATGGAGTGCTGGCCCTCTTGCCGCACAAAGGCCTCGGCTTCCTCGGCGATCGTGTGGTCGGTGATCGACGGCATGGCCTCGGGAATCATCTGCCCGATCATCTTCTCGAACGCGATCGCCAGGAACGAGACCGCGTTGGCCATGCTCGAAAACGCGGGGTTGGACTCGTTCCACAGAAAGGGAACGTGGTGGTCGGCGAAGGCAAACCGCAGCTTGCGCACGATGAGTTCCGTCATGTAGGCACCTCGATTGGATTCGAAACATACAATAAGACACTTGACTGTTCTTCTGTATGATTACTTCATCGGGTAGCGGATGTCAACGGCGATATGCTGCAGTGATGTCGGTCGCCAGGGGACTCAACGATGGCGCGTAGACGTGGGTGGGACGGACAACCGCCCAGCACCGACGAAGAAGCCTCCGGACGGATCGTCACCGCGGCGGTAAAGCTGATCGGTGAAACGGGCAAGGCGGTGAGCCTCGCCGAGGTGGCCGCCGAGCTCGGCGTCATCCGGCAGACGGTCTACCGGTACTTCCCCACCGCCGAGGCGCTCATGCACGCCGCCTCCATTGCCTCGGTCGACGGCTTCCTAGACCGGCTGACCGACATCGTGCGCGGCATCACCGATCCCGCCGACGCTCTCACCGAGGGTGTGCTTTACACCCTCGAAGAGGTCAAGCGCACACCGCATTTGGGCATCATGATGTCCGAGCCGTACGCGCACTCGCATACCAGCGATATGACTTCCGACGAGGCACAGGCATTCGGTCTACGCATGCTCAGCCGATTCGATGTCGAATGGGACCAGTACGGCTACGACGACGTCGCCAAACGCGAGCTGGTCGAGTTCGCACTGCGAATCATGTTGTCGTTCTTCGTGTCCCCTAACGAGCCGACTCGATCCCGGGACGAGCTGCGCCACTTCCTCAGACGCTGGCTCGGCGGCGCCGTCTTGGCGCAAGGGCGCTGGGCCTGAGTCATCCGAGGTCGCGCCGTAGCAATGGAATGGCAAGGGGCTTCAGCAGAGCGGCCTTCGCCTTGTCCAGCGGGCTTCCCGTCATTCGGGCAATCAGCCACATCACCGCGGGAGGCATGACCGTCGAGAGCTTCTCGGGCGCACAGTGCGTGCCATCACGCACCACCCAGGCTTCGCAACCTGGGAGGCCGGTGAAGACAGTCGTGTCGGCGAGCGGGATGAAGTGATCACGGTCGCCATTGACGGCGAGCACCGGCGCCCCCGGTGGGCGCTCGAAGTATCCCTGTCGCCGGAGCGAGAATTCGGCGATGAAGTCGTGGTAGTCCTGGGCTGCTGGTAGCTCGGCCAAATGTGCTGAGTGGCCGAGGATGCCGGGCATTCCGTTGGGAAGTACACCCACGTCGGAAATGATCTCCGCACCGACCGGGCCGCCAAGGCTGATTGCCGCGTCGACACTTCCGTCGAGGGCCAGCTTGGCCGACCACAGACCGGCGAAGCTCACCCCGAGCATCCCGATCGGACCGCTCCCTGCCGCGATGGCCTTGATTGTTTCGGCGATGATGCTGTCGGCGTGGGGACTGATCGGCGCCGTGGTCTCTCCGGTTCCCGGATTGTCCAGGGCAACGACGGTAAAGCCTGTGAGGCGAGCCATTCGCACAGCCGCACTGTGGAGTTCGATCTTCCAGGTGTCTACGCCACCACAGATGACGAGGAATCCGTCGCGACGGAAGCTGCGGCGTTGAAAGATATGAGCGGCGACTTCCGCTGCGCCGGCGGGACCTTCGACGGTGAGGCACCGACGCTCGAAGGACACCGGAAACGACGGCGCAGCCTGCTCATAGGCTGCCAGCTGGCGCCGGAACGCTTCGGCGCGTATCGGCGTCGCGATGACCGGGAACTTGGCGGCACCCCAGCAGAGCGCGGCGAGCAGCCAATCGCCTCCCGCCTCGGCGGCCTCGGCTTCCTTCGCCCATTCCGGCGTCCACCCGCCGGGTTGATCACTCCACATATCGTGAATTCGGGCCCGGGCCCGCGTAACGATTGGCTCCGGGATTCCCCACGCACCGATGAACTGCTTGGCACGTTCTTCGAAGAGCGCCTCGGCGTCGAGTTCGAAGGTGAACATAAAGGCAGCCTTCCGTCATATTTAATGCAGTAATCATGCGTTAGTGGACAGTAGCGGCACGCTCCTGATTAACGCAAGGATTTTGCAGTAGATTGCGGGGGGTGGCAGACAACGAGATCCGCCGTCGCACCGGGGGTCGGTCCGCGACCGTGCGCAAGGCTGTCCTTGATGCCGCGATGCAGCTCCTGGCCGAGCACAACGTCGGTCAACTCTCGATCGGCGCCATCGCACGCCAGGCCGGTGTGCACGAGACATCGATCTACCGGCGCTGGGGCACGGTCGATGCGGTCGTGCTCGACGCACTCCTTGCGTCAAGCCATGAGCACCTGCCCATTCCCGATACCGGTTGCCTCCGAGACGACCTGGTGACATTCATGTGCGGGACGGCGGACTACATGACTTCGCCTACGGGGAGAATGCTGGTCCGCGGCCTGGTCTCCGTGGAGGACGGCACTGAACTTGCCGCACAGCGCGATCACTTCTGGCAGTCCCGGTTCGAAACTGCGCGGGTAATGATCGAGCGCGCGATCGCACGGGGCGAGCTGCCCCAGGACGCTAACCCGGCGCTGCTTCTCGAACTGATTACTGCCCCAGTGCATTTCCGGATCATCAGTCTTCGTGTGTCGCTCGATGAACAGACCGCACGGCTGATCGTCGATACCGTGCTGCGAGGATTCAGCACCACTCACTGATCGCGATATTCGTTACTAGTAATCGCTTCTATCACCTTTTGCAATCAGTCATCGTGCCATACCGTCGAGTCATGAAGCCCATCAATCGACGCACCATGCTCGGCGGCGTCGGCGTAGCAGGGGTCGCGGCCGCTGCCGGTGCGGGCGCTGATCGCGCCCTGTCTCCTCCCCGCTTCCATGACCACCCAGAGGACATAACCGTGACTGACGATGCCGCCCGATTCGGCGACCCCCGACTCCCCGCCGAACTGAACACCGCCCAACCGCACCTGTTCCATCTCGCTGCCCTGCCGCCACAAAACTTCGACGGCGGGAACCTGCGGCAGGCTCACGAGGGCAACTTCCCCATCCTCACCGGACAGCAAGCCAGCATTGTCATGGTGACCCTGCAGCCGGGTGGAATCCGAGAACCCCACTGGCATCCCAGCGCCTGGGAAATCAACGTCATCACCAGCGGCGTCGCCACCTGGACGCTACTGGACCCCGAGGGGCACAGCGAGAGCTTCGATGCCCATGTCGGCGATGTGGTCTTCGCGCCACAAGGGTCGCTGCATTATTTCGAGAACAAGGGCACGGACGATCTGAAACTGCTCATCGTGTTCAACGCCAGCACCGCAGAAGGCAAGGACGACATCGGGATCGGTGCATCGATCAGTAAGCTCCCACCCGATGTGCTGGCGGCGGTGTTCGGCGTGCCGACGGAGACCTTCTCGAAGTTCAAGAAGATCAACGAGTCGATCACCATCCTGCGTAGACCTACCGCGTAAGTCGATCTGGTTGCGGGCGGGCGAAAACCCTTGTCGGCCACCAGAACCACGTCCCCAAGAGCCGGACGAGCGATGGCACGATAAACGACCGCACGATCAGTGTGTCGAGCAGCAGCCCGATACACACGGTGGTGCCCACCTGACCGATGGTGCGCAGATCGCTTGACAGCATTGCCAACATGGTGAAGGCGAAGACCAAACCTGCGGATGTCACTACGCCACCGGTACTTCCGAGCGCACGGATAAGCCCGGTATTCAAGCCGGCGTAGGTCTCCTCTTTGAGTCGGGCGATCAACAACAGGTTGTAGTCCGAACCAACGGCCACCAGGATGATGAACGTCAGCGGCAAGATCAGCCAATGCAACGGCAGCCCGACAAGGTGCTGCCAGATGAGCACAGACAGCCCGAACGCCCCGGCGAACGAGAAGGCCACCGTGCCGATAATCACGAAGGGCGCCACCAGACTTCGTGTGATGACCATCATGATCAAGAAGATCAGCGTGAAGGCCGCGATCGCCGCAATGAGAAGATCGGATGCGGCGTATTCCTTGATGTCCTTGTTATTCGAGCCTGCACCGCCGATGTACACCTTGGCCCCGGCCAACGAGGTCTCCTTCAGCGCCGTGGTGATGGCGTCGGGGAAATCGTTGACGTGCTCGATACCTTCCGGCCCCATCGCATTTCCCATGTGGGTGACGATGAAACGGGCGGCCTTGCCATCCGGTGACATCATCAGTGTCATACCGGTTTTGATGTCCTCGTTGTCGAACGCTTCGTGCGGAATGTAGAAGAAGTCGTCACTGCGGGAGGTGTCGAAGTCATTACCGACATTAATCATGTCATCGAAGGTCTGGTCAGTGGCCGTGGCCTGCAGGTTCGTCTGGCCATAGGTGTTGACGATGAGGGCCTGCAAGGCCTCCTGATCGTTGGCGGTGAGTTTGAGTAGCGACACCATCTGCGGCAGCAACTTATCAACGGCTTCGAGGGAGCCCACCGCATCTTTGATATCGGCTGCCAGCTTGTCGATGCTGTCGAGCATGTCGAACAACGATCTGAAGGACCAGCACACCGGTATGTCGAAACAGTGTGGCTCCCAATAGAAATAGTTGCGCATTGGACGTAAGAAGTCGTCGAGGTTCGAGACCTTCTCGTCCATGTCCGTGGTGACCCGCTGCATGTCCTCCATCGTCACGACGGTGTTGTGCATTTCGTCCGCTAGTTCTTGCGTCAGGTCGACGGTTTGCCGCAGGACCGCGACGGAGTGCGCCATAATCTTTGCTTGCTTGTCGGTATTGGCGTTCTGAGCCTTGGTGAATGGGAGCTGTTGGCCGTTCCCACTTCCCTGCGTGGTGAAAAGATAGGGCAGCGAGGCATGCTCGAGCGCTCGCCCCATGGGCCTGGTAATGCTCTGCACCATGGCGACGCCGGGAAGCCGCACGAGGCCCTTGGCCACTCTGTCCAATGAAATGAAGTCTGCCGAGTTACGCATATCGTGATCCGACTCGACCATCAGCATTTCGGTGAAGAGCTTGCTCGGCGGGAAGTGCCGGTCTGCCGCTGCAAACCCTTGTTTGGATGGGGAATCCGATGGCTGGTAGGCGCGATCGTCGTAGTTCACTCGGTAGGTCGGCACGAACACCGCGCCAACCAAAACGGCAGCGGCGCTGGCCACGAGGATCGGCTTGGGCCAGCGCACCACGCTCGCGCCGATACGCCGATACAGATGCGCCTTGGCCCTCTGTTTGGGATCGAAGAGCCCGAACAGACTGCCCAGGCTCAACATGGCCGGCCCGAGGGTGAGCGCCGCCGCGATAGTCAAGAGCATGCCGATGGCAACGGCCGGCCCCATGGTGTGGAAGTAGTTGAGCCGCGCGAAGCTTAGGCAGAGACCTGCCCCCGCGATCGTCAATCCCGAGCCGATGATGACGTGAGAGACGCCGCGATACGCCGAGTAGAAGGCCTCCTCGCGACTCAAGCCCGCGTTCCGCGCCTCGTGATACCGCCCCAGCAGGAAGATTCCGTAGTCGGTCCCCGCGCCCAGCGTCAGCGAGATGACGATGTTGACGGCGAAGGAGGACAGCTCGATGTATCCGAAATGCCCGAGAGTGGCGACAACTCCCCTCGCAACCAACATCTCGACCAAGACTCCGAACAAAGGCACCAGCATCGTGGTGACAGAGCGATACACCATCAGCAACATGAAGATGATGAGGAAAATCGTCACGATCGTGATGTTGTTCAGGCTCGACGTCGCGATACTCAGCGTGTCCGAGGCGAGCGGCGCCGCACCGCTGACGTAAACCTTGAGACCAGGCGGTGGTGTGTCCTTGTCGATCAGGTCCTTCACTGCGTCGACCGACTTGTTCGCCTGCATCTGGCCGATGTCGCCCGCCAACCGCAACAATACAAACGCAGACTTGCCATCGAGACTCTGTGCCCCGGCCGCCGTGATGGGCTTCCCCCAGGTGTCCATCACGTACTGCACGTGCTCGGTGTCGTTCTTCAGCCTGCGCACCAGATCGTCGTAATACTGGTGATCCGCCTCGCCGAGCGGCCGGTCGGCCTCCAGCACGAGCATCGTCAGGCTGGTGGACGTGGACTCGTGGAACTTCTCGCCGATCTGCAACATCGCCCGCTGCGACGGGGCATCGTGAGGGACCATCGGCCCCGCGAGCTCCGCGGCGACATCTTCCACATGCGGCACAAACGTATTCGTCGTCACCGCAAGAACGGCCCAGAAGACGATGATCGGTACCGCCAGGATGCGGACCATCCGGGCGAAGAAGGGCGGCTTTACGCGGTGCTCGCTCATGCCGACTTCACCCTGCACATGACGTTCGCATCGGGATGGTCGTCGGATTGTTCGTCGCGGATAACGCCATTCACCCGCATTCGGCAGCCGATCTGACCTCCATGCACCTGCGCCGAGATGCTCCCCGACACCACGGTGAGAGTCGTTGTCTCCGTGTGGGACCACGGCAGCGTGGTCAGGTCAACCTGATGAGGATGACCATCGATATCGACGTAGCTCAACATCCCGCCATTGCCGACCGAGCCGAAAATCTCGTACGTGAGCGTCTTTGGCGTGAACTCCGGCGGCGCCTGCGGTGGATTGACAGTCAGAACCGGCCCCGGGGCGGACATCTCGTGCACCTTCCACATCGAGCCCCCGGCCACACCGAGCGCAATGACTGCGACGACTGGCATCCAGGCGCGCGCCAAGACAGTCATGCCTACCGAACGTGGACTCACCCGACCACCTTTCGAAATCCAGTCCCGGACCTCGTGTTCTCACCCCACGTACGGGCGCAAAGACATGTGTATGTCAATGCTGTTGACATGGGCACGGTGGGAAATGTTAGCAGCCCAACCTGGGAATGCGAGCGGACGCTTTCAACGGTCACGACGCTCGGGGCAGACGCCCCTTCAACCGCCTCATCCTGAGTACCTGCGCGGTGATGTTGATGGACGAGATCATGGGGATGACCCCGAGAAACGTGCGCTCGGAGGGCGTAGCTCCGTGCAGCTGCTCAAGACTGCCCAGCACGTAGAAGCAGCCGAGGCTGAAGATGGTGGCCGGGATGGACAGCGCCCACAACGATCCCCGGTCGGCGATCGCCTGCCGCGCGAAGTGGAGCTCGTCCGACGACATCGGCTCGCGTTTGCGCACTTTCTTCAGGACGAATGGGTAGCCGCCGACCCGATCCGCCAGCGGTGATGACGCTTGGTTTCTCAGGCGCGTGGTGTAGACGAACATGCACGTGGCGAAGACCAGCAGCGCCACGAAGGCAAGTATCGCCAGGCACCCGAAGAGGTACCAGTTATGCCCTAAGAAGTTCCAGTTCATCGCGCCATTCCTTTGCCTCGCAGTCGAGGAATCCTCCGCAGATACTGCGGGATTTCCCACTGCCAAGTCAAGGATCCTGACACTGCCTGCCGCTCATTGGGTTATGCCAAAGAGCGCGCGGTACATGTGCTGTACTGGCCAGATGGTCGAACCTGGCGAGCTGAGCGAGGTGGTCGACGCGACAATCGAACAGTCCCTACTCGGCGGACCGCGCCAGTACACCCGCACGCAAGTGGCCGAGCTCTCCGGGGTGACTATCGAGCGCGCACGGAAACTATGGGTGGCGTTGGGCTTTGCCGCGGCCTCGGGCGATGATGAGGTCGCATTCACCAACGCCGATATCGCCGCGGTGCGCACCTTCGCGGCCTTAGGTCCAGTGGCAGCGGCCGGCGAGCAGAGCCAGATCGCGGCGGCCCGAACGCTCGGTCAGGCGATGGCACGGTTAGCCGAATGGCAGGCAGACCTGATCACTCAGGAGATCGAAAACCGTATCGCCACCGAAGGCAGCGAACCCACACCCGAGCTGAACATCAATGCCGTCGCGCGAACCATCGAAACGCTTACCGAGCTGCAGGAGTACGCCTGGCAGCGACATTTGGCCGCGGCGCTCGTGCGCTCCGTCGAATCTGGCGGCACCACAAGGCAATTGCTCGTTGGATTCGCCGATATGGTGGGCTATACCCGCCTTTCCCGCCACCTGGAGGCCGAGGAGCTGACCAACCTTTTGGAAGCCTTCGAAACTGCCCTCACCGAAGCGATCACCGCGCATGGCGGGTGGGTGATCAAGAACGTCGGCGACGAAGTGATGTTCGCAGCCGCCGGCGCGCACGAGGGTGTCCGTATCGCCTTGGCAATGAATACGGCGATCACCGAAGCGGCACAGACGATTCCGGACATGCCCCAAATTCGTGTCGGCTTGGCGTTCGGGCCTGTCTTGACCCGCTTCGGCGACCTCTACGGCACGGTGGTCAACACCGCCGCACGGCTGACTGGTGTGGCTCGACCGGGCACGGTCCTCCTCGACGATGGTGCCGCAGCGGCATTAGGCGATCATGACGAGTTCGTGCTGCGTCATCTACGCGGTGTACGAGTCAAGGGATTCTCCCGGCTGGGTTCGCACGTCGTGCGAGCGCGAAAACGGTAGTCCACGAGCCCTACTAACAAAAGGACAGCACATGGCCCAGTACGTCGAAGAGACGATCTTCGAAGCATCACGGAACACCGTTTACCAGCTGCTCGCCGACCGCGAGGGCTATAGCGAGTTCCTGCCCTTCACCACCAAGCTGGTCCGCCCTGGAACTGCCGAACGGCAGGGTGTCGGGGCCGTTCACCGAATCGGTGTGGGGCCAGTAGGTGTCAAGGAGGAGATCGTCGAACTGGTTGACGGGGAACGTATTCAGTACAGGGTCGTCGGCGGCCTGCCGGTGCGCTCGCACGTGGGAACCATTACGCTCACCGACCACCCGAAGGGCACGGCGGTGCATTACTCGATGGAGTCCACTCCACTGATCCCCGTACCCGACGCGGTGATGGTCTGGGTATTGCGTAAGTCGATGTCAAGCCTCGTGGTCGGGGCGCGGCGTGAGGCGGCACGCCGTGGTGCGGCCGGGAACCTCTAGTCCCTCCAAGGAGTTTCGCCACTCCAATTTTGAGTAACGGGTGTGTTTGAATTCCAAAGCACGAATTTGTACATCTGGTTCATTTCGCATGCCTTTTATGGACCGTGAATTCCGTACCATCCGCGCATAAATCTGAGCGATACGGCGTTACGTAGGCGCTAACCCTTTTACACGATAAGAAACTCGTATCGCATACGTTTCCATTACGGTCCCATCTCGCTTAAACCGACGGCCCATCATATCGAGATGTGCCTTCTGACATGCCCGTTGACCGTACCGGCGGCGAATATCTGATCACCGCCGTGCCCCTGTTAGATCACGGGCGCACTTTCTTTTCCGCATCAACTTCATAACCAACCTGAACGTCGGCTGGACGCCATTTTGGGGGCGTTATAAAGTTCAGCCAGTGAATTTCATCCGCGTGATTTACACGCACAAGCTAGGGAGTCGGGTCGGTGGCGGTCATCTTTGATCGAAAAGCTATTCAGGTAATTGCCTGCGCGGGACTATGCGCGGCCGCCGTGGTGTCGAGCCCCCATGCAACCGCCGCCCCGACGATCGGCGGCCAGTACTCAGTTGAGGATGGGGCCAACGGCTCGGGTAAGGGTGCTCTGATTGTCGCCCCCGCCGCCGGAGCAGGACCCGTGGCCGGAGTGCCGATCCTGCCGGGACCCGTTGCAGCACCTGCCGCTCCTATCGTTCCCGCCGCTCCCGTCGCGCCCGCAGCCCCCGTTGTCCCCGCAGCACCGGTAGTTCCGGCAGCACCCGTCGTCGTACCGGCCGCAGCGCCCCTCGACGGTGCGGTGGCCGCGGGGCCCGTTGTCGCTGGGGGCAAGGGCGTACCCATCGGTGCCATTGCTTCCGGTGGTCCGACGCCGGGTGTCCCCATTCCGGCCGGCCCCCAGGGCTGATCGCCCGACCGCACGCCGCAGTCACCCATATTCCGTCAACGACGTCGGAATATGGGTTTTGTCATGTGTGGCCGTCGCGCAGGGAATGGATCATGCTCCGCAGGCTCCGGAATGCGCCCGACTGCTCGGCCCCGGTCATGCCGGCCAGCATTCTGACCTCGACGGACCGGACCGCTACCGTCGCCTTCTCCAGGCTCCGTCGGCCACGAGGCGTGAGCCGCGTGGGAAGAACCTTTCCGACGGGTGCCTGCACAGGCCTGGTCACGCAGCCCTCTCGTTCCAGGACCTGCAGCAACACGTTCATCGACTGCCGCGTCACGAACGCACCCCGCGCGAGCTCGGAGTTCGACAAGCCCGGCCGCCCCGCCAGCAGCTCGAGGCAGGCGTAGTGCGTCACGCTCATCCCGAGCGGCCGCAGCACCTCCTCCATCGCTGCGCGTAGGACGCTCGACGCCTCTTTCAACAGGTAACCCAGCGACGTCTCCAGGTCGACACCGACACCGTCTTGACTCATGTCAGGATTCTGACATACGTTGGTGCGTGTCAGAAAGCTGACATGCCAAAAAAGGAGAATCTTCATGCCCGCGACCGGTCCCGACTTCATCTCACTCCAAGCGCGCGATCTCAGCGCTTCACAGGCGTTCTACGAGCGGTACCTCGGCCTCGTCCGGTCGCAGGCCGGACCTCCGCACGCCGTCGTCTTCGAGACGAAGCCGATCGTGTTCGCACTCCGTGACGTCGTACCCGGCACCGATCTCACATCCGTCGCTCAGCCCGGCATCGGTGCCGCGATCTGGCTCCACGCCACAGACGTCCAGGCCATCCACGATGCTCTCGTCGCCGACCGCCACACCATCGTCTCCCCGCCGATCGACGGCCCCTTCGGTCGGACATTCACCTTCGCCGACCCCGACGGTTACCAGATCACACTCCACGACCGCGCCTGACCCTACCAAAAGAGCCACCAGGACAACGTAATTCGGCGTATTGGTGGCGCTGTTACTCCTGCACGATTATCGGATCGCCAATATTGACGTTGTTGAAGTACCACTCGGCCGCCGCCGGACTCAGGCTGATGCAGCCGTGGCTGACATTCTCGACACCCATCGCCGGTACGGCCCACGGTGCTGAATGCACGAAGAGACCGCGGTTGGTGAAACGGACGGCGTCATCCACTGTCAGCAGGTAACCATCGGGATCGGTGACGGGTACGCCGACGCTGCTGGAGTCCATCACCACTGAGCGCTCCTTGGACAAGACCGAGTAGGTCCCGACGGGCGTCGGATACTCGGGGCGGCCCATCGACGCCGGCAAGACACCCTCCTCGCCAAGATGCGGAAGGTGGTGCGGTGCAGGGATTCCACTCGATGCTCCCTTCCACACCCCCTCATAACTCACCGTGAAGGTGTGTTGCGAGATGCTGGCAACGCCAATGAGCGCCGGGCCCGTCTGGAATTCCACCGGCGTGTTGCCTACCGACAGTTTCACGGTGCTGTGCGCCGGCCAGAATCGGTCGGGAACCCATTGCATGACATTGTCTTCGGGCCACTCGTACTTGCCGGTCATGGCCGGTGTCGACGACGTGATTCCCATGGCATGTTCGGCGGCCGCACGGTTGGCGACGGGCCCGTTGAAGGTCACCACCACGGGGTGGGCGATACCCACCGGCTTGTCCCGCAACGGCAGGACGGAGACGACATCTGAGTTCAGTGGCAGGCTGGCGGCGGTGATGTCGACGTCAGTAACGCGTCCCACCACAGCCACGGAGAACACTGCCACCGCGAGTACAACCTGACCAACTGCCCGCATCGACCCGACCCCTCTAGGATGACAAATTCGTCATGAACGATGTGATCGTAGGGACGTATCAACACCCGAACTCACGGGCGCGCTTGACGATTCGGTCACGCGTTCCCCACAGTTTGGTAACGAAAAAGTCTGCTGAACGGGTCCGCTAACTGGTCTCAGGCACACCCCAAATAGTCATACCGCTGGGGAGCTTTTCGGAGAGATGAGTGCCGTCAACAGCGGAGCAATTAGCGCGACGATCTCGTCGTCGCTGGCCGCTGCCAGATCCGGCAGGCGCAGTAAATAACGCTGGCTGGCGATCCCCATCAACACGGCGCTCAGCAGCGCAGCGCGCAGCCGCGCATCGGGCGCGTCGGTGGCGGCCGCCACCGAAGCCACTGCCTGATCAGTCACCTTCTCGCGCAACAGATCCAAGGCATCCTGACTGGTCATGCTGTTACGCAGCAGCACGGCCATGCGAGCATCCCCGCCGGCAAGTAACCCACGGAGATAGTTCTCAGCGGTCTCCGCCGGATTGGTCCCGGTCGATTCATCTACAGGAATCGTCCAGTGGACAGCCTCACGGAAGAGGTTGCTCTTGATCCCGAAATATTGGATGACAGACAACTTGTCCACCTCGGCCGATACCGCAATACCGCTGATCGTGGCCTTCTCCTAGCCAACCTCGGCGAACACCTTCCGGTCAGTCGGCCCCGCCACCGTCAGGGCGCTACCGATCGCAGAATCACTGGCGCATCGGCGCGCTGGACGTGACGCAAGAACTGAGACATCGCCGGTGTGAGAACCGAATCTGCGCGGCGAATAAATACAGTCTCGGCTCGCGCCTGCATGGCGGGAAGGTGGTGCACGCGAAGTGCCGAGGCACGCGACGAGGCAGTGACCACCGCAATAGGCAGCAGTGTGGCCCCCATTCCGGCCGCGACGCAACCAAGGATGCCTTCGATACTGCCGAACTCCAGGACCTGAGGATCAGCGACCCCGTGGTCCTCAAAGACCTGGTGCAGCCGGTCTCGATAGGCACAACCATTGCGGAAGACAAGCATTCGTGGTGATGCGTCGAAGGCATCGTGCATGTCGGCGTAGCGCGGGGCGGTGACCAGTGCAAGTTCTTCGACGAATGCCGGATATGCGGTAAGCGCATCCTGTTCGACTGGGCCGCAGACGAAGGCGCCGTCGAGTCGATGTTCGATCACCAAGTCGGTCAACTCGGCGGTGGTCCCCGTGATGAGGGTGAAGTCAACCCGCGGACACGCGGCAGCGTAGGCAGCCAGGGTGCCGGGCAGGCGCAAGCCGGCTGTGGTCTCCATAGCCCCGATCGCCAGGGTGCCCGTGGGCTCGGCCTCGTCGCCGACCACTTGAGCGGCCTCTCTCATGAGGCCCGTAATCCGTTCTGCAAAAGGCAGAAAAGCCTCACCCGCATTGGTCAGCGTCACTCCACGCGCATGCCGCCGAAACAGCTCGACACCGAGTTCGTCTTCCAACGACTTGATACGCGTACTGACGTTGGACTGCACGGTATGAAGCTTCTTCGATGCATGCGAGATACCACCGGTCTCGGCAACCGCCAAGAAGTAGATGATGCCACTTAGTTCCATGACGTCCTCGGATCGTTAATCTCCAGCGCGGCATCATAATGCTGCCACAGGCGCCTCACACATTTCCGGGAGCGGGGACGGCCAGTTCGCCGGTGACGTACTGCGCGACACCAAAGCCGAACGACCAGTCCTGCGCGTCGTTTTCATGTATGGCCGTGAAGAGGTCCGCTCCGTCCACTCCTACTGCAGACAGCTTGTCGGCCAGCGCGGCGAAGAGATGCTGCTTGGTCTCTACCGAGCGGCCAGCTTGGGTGAAGATATGCACGATCACAACACTGCCCGAACGTTGGAATCCCAGTCCCGCATCTTCAGCAATGATATCGGCCGCCTCGTGCGCAGTAATGATCTGAAACCGGTCGCGTACAGGGATTTTCAAGATCGACACCAGGGCATCGTGTATCGCGTCGGCGATGGCGCGCCGTTTTTCGGGTGACCGATCTGCGGTGAGGTCGATGCGCACCAATGGCATGAGTTGACTCCTTTGATGTCAGATATGTGCGGTACTCAATGAAGAATGGCGGCGGCCTGGGCCGCCATGGAGTGCACGATGTCGGCCGCGCTCTCCACTCGCCGTATCTGCCCAATGCCCTCGCCGACAATCACGTTCGCGATCGCATAGTCCTCGGTGTCCACTGCCGCCTCGTAGTCCGATCGGGCCTCCGTCAAGCGCTGGGCGAGCTCGGCTTCGTGGCTGTGCCACTTGTGGACGAAGTCGTTGTGCAGGACGCGGCCACTGTATCCGCGGGGCCAATTCTTTTCTCGCACAATGTCATAGACGCGCTGGCGGATGGTGTCATCGCCGCCAGCCAGCAGGCCGCACTCCTGAGCCGCAGGAGAGATCGCTGCTTCCCGGGCCGCCCAGAATCGCGTACCGACCACTACGCCGTCGGCGCCCAGGGCGATCGCAGCCGCCAGACCGCGGCCATCCGTCACTCCGCCGGCAGCGAGCACCAACACGTCGGGAGCGGTCTTCGCGGTGAAGTCGACGACCTCGGGCACCAAGGTGAATGTCCCGCGTTGCCCCGCTCCGTGGCCACCGGCCTCTCCTCCCTGCGCAACGATGACGTCAGCACCAACTTCGACCGCCCGAGCGGCCTGCTCAATGTTGTGGACTTGGCAGATCAACGGCACTCCGGCGGCCCGGATGCGCGGCGCATACGGTGCGGGATCACCAAAGGACAGGAAGATCGCTGCGGGCCGTTGATCGAGTACATAGTCCAGGACAGGCTCTTTGCCGTTCAGGGTCCATGTGATGAAACCGCATCCCACCGGCTCGGCAATCCGGTCACACTGTTGGCGGATCCACGCCTCATCGGTATAGCCGCCGCCAAGGAGGCCAAGGCCTCCGGCGGAGCTGACAGCGCCCGCCAGGTGCGCATCGGCGACGTAATCCATCGGCGCGAGAACCACCGGGTGCTCGATGCCGAACGCCTGGGTCAGACGAGTTTCCAGAGTCATTTTGCAGCTCCTCGGATGTTGCACCTAGTGCGTTCGGTGCGGATACCCAACCGTATGTCCGCCAGTAACCGCAGGTCCAACGGTTTCTAGCGATAGGAGCTTTCGGTATTTCAGAATACTGAAGAACGGATCCTTCGTTTTAGGCGGTATTTACCTTCAGTACCTACGTCATTAGGCATGCTCATCGGTATGCCCTGTCACGATCGAGAGACACGAACAGATCTGCGTAATCCAGATGGACCGCCAGGAGAAGCGCAACGCCATCAACCCGGAGATGACACTGGCGCTGGACGCCGCATTGAATCAGTTCGAGGACGACGCCAGTCTGTGGGTCGCCGTGCTGACCGGCTACCGCGGCGGATTCTCTGCCGGGACCGATCTCGCGGAGTCCTCGGGCCCGCGTACCGACCGCGGAGGGGAATACGGCCTGATCAGGCGTTCGCGATGTAAACCCCTGATTGCTGCCGTCGAGGGAATGGCCCTTGGCGGAGGAATGGAGCTGGTGCTGGCCTGCGATCTGGTGGTGGCGTCATCCTCGGCAACTTTCGGATTACCGGAAGTGCGGCGGGGAGTCATCGCTACCTGCGGTGGGCTGTTCCGGACGCAGCGAGCGCTGCCGCTGAACATCGCACGGCAGATACTCCTCACCGGCGATCCGATAACCGCCGATCGTGCCCACCAGCTCGGGCTGGTGAACGAGGTTGCCGAAGACGGGGAGGCACTGTCCTCCGCGATGGCGCTCGCCCAGCGGATCGTGCTCAATTCTCCTGTGTCCGTGCAGGAAAGCTTGGTCGCGATGAACAAGTCGTTCCGCCAGGCAGACGATGCCGGGTGGGAGGACACCGAGACAGCATTCGCGGCGGTGCTTCAGTCCGCAGATATGGCCGAAGGGATCGCGTCGTTCTTCGAGCGCCGTTCACCCCAGTGGACGGGTGAATAGTTTGACCCACAGCTATGTGTCAGCGGTCACCGCCATCACGTTCATCGTCACCTAACCATTGCCATGCATCAGCTGATCACCGGGCATGCGGACCTGCTTGCCGACAACCCCGCACTGGCACGGTCGGTGTTCAACCGCTTTCCGTACCCTTGAGCCGCTCAATCACCTGCAAGTGGAGCTGCTGCGGCGGTATCGCTCCGGCGACCAGGCCGAGCTAGTCCAACGCGGCATACTGCTCACGATGCGCGGCCTGGCCGCCGCGCTGCGCAACAGCGGGTAGCAGCTGAGTGGTGGCCCCATGTCAGACTCGGAGTTTGCGATCTGCGCGTGGACCTACCGGCCCGCGTTGTGGGCCAGATCGATGGCGAACTGGTTCACAAAGGTGCCTGCCCGCGGGTCGCCGCGATCACAGGATCCATCGGATTCACCGGGACGCTTGACCCATAGGTAGGCGTCAACATTTCCGCTCGCGGTGGCCGTGGTGGGCGCGGCGCCCAGTGCCCGACCGCTGGGATTGCACCAGTAGAGCGAGTCAGCGGTGGGGCCGGCTCCATTGCGCGACGTGTCGATCACGTAGTGCGCCCCGTTGGTGAGACCCGAGATCGCTTCGCCGTACCCAATCTCTTCATCGGTGGTGAAGAAGTTCGCGGTGTTCAGGCTGAAGCCTCGCGCCTTGCCGACACCGACCTCATTGAGCCTGGCGGCCATGGCATCAGCGCTCACCCAACGCGAGTGGCCACCGTCGACATAGAGGGCAGTGGCCGGATTGCGGGTCAGCGTGTCGACGGCGTAGCGCATCAAATCGACGCGTTCCTGCCGTTGGTCGGCCGACAGACAGTCCGCCATGGCAAGCGCATCGGGCTCAAGGATGATTACCGCCGGCCCGGAACCCACGGCAGAGGCGACGCCGTCGATCCACCCTCGATACGCATCGGCCGACCCGAACCCACCGGCGGCGAAGCTCCCGCAGTCACGGTGCGGGATTGCATAGAGGGCCAGGAGCGGTGTGGCCCCCGAAGCCTGTGCCGCGCTGATGTACTTCGCGTCCACACTCGGACTCGATACGTTGTCCATCCAGTACGCCTGTGGCGTGTTGGCGATGGCGGTCAGCTCGGGGCTCGCCGGATTGGAGTTGGCGGCACGCATGGCCGCCGAGTTCGGATTGACGTAGAACCCCTGACCGTCCAACGGGTTGTCCGCCCTGGCCACCGGGCCGACAAACAGACCCAGACACGTAACAGCCAGGAAGGGGGCGATCCGTCGCGCGAGGACACCAGCAGCTGAGGACATCACCTCAGAAAACTAGCGGTAGCACGTCCATGATCGCCAGTCGGCCCAGTGGACGATGCTCGGTATTACCTATCCATCGTGTGCGGAGGATTGTCTACTTCCTGCTTGTCTTCACAAGCGCCCAACACGTTGACGAGTACGCAGTTATCTCCGCTGTCCTGCTGGTTAGGAGGATCCTGTTCGCAATCGCCGACTTCGTTGACCCTCTCGCACATCACGTGAGTTGCGGGCGCCGCGTGCACAGCCGGGCCCGCAACTTGGTAGAGACCGGCGATCGCTACAGCAAAGGCCGCCGCGGCAGCGCTTCGAATGATGGCCACTATCGTGCCCTCCCTTCATTCTGTGGGCACAGCCTCGATCTCGTTCTCACTTCCTGAAACGCTCGAGGCAGGTCTTTCACTTTATAACTTTATGACTGAATGAGGTCTCGATATCCAATACCGGCTGGTTCGGCCACAAAGCATTCCCATGACAGGCCGGATATATGAGAAGCAACGAGTTTTGTCGAGGTTCCACGGAAACTGGACGGATGTCATCGAAGCACTCGATGCCTGCGACTTGCTACGCCAATGCTGTGCTTCACGGGTTAACGGCGCGAAAGACCGAAAAATCTTGAATGCCCTTTAGAAGCTGGGTTTTGATACTTTCTGACACATGGCAGCAAGTCCCCGGTGGGACCACACGAGAAGCAATTTCACCGTCGGCGCACTCGTAAAGGCAGCGGTGGAACGCGGCCTCGACCACGCCGCCTGCCTGAGCGGAACATCGATCACTATCGGCGACCTAAACGACGCCACCGCAGAGATCGAAGCCTCCGAAGAATTGACAGTTATTCGCAACATCCTGGCGCATTTGGGTGATCATCCCGGTCTCGGTATGGAAGTCGGCGGCAGGGCCGCTCTGGGCAATAGCGGGCTCTTGGGTTTCGCCGTGCTTTCTAGCCCGAGCGTCCGGTCGGCAATCGAAATTGGATGCCGCTACCTGCAGCTATCCGATGCGTTCTCGAACATCACGTTCGAAGAGTCGGGAGAGCAGGCGATGATTCGCCTCGATACGGCCGACATTCCCCCGGACGTACACGATTTCCTGCTAGAACGGGAGGTCACGGCCATCGTTGCCGTGCTGCCCACTCTCTTCAGAGGCAGCACCGAGGCCCTCCTGGGCCAGTACCAATTGGACCTTAAGCTCGGCTCCGAGCGCGGCAGCCGAATCGGCGCATCGATTCCCGGTGTGAACGTGAAGTACTGCCAGCCATCCACAGTTCTCACTTTTCCCCGCTGGGTACTCGACAACCGGCCACCCCACGCGCACGCACACACCGCCGCACTCTTGGGGGCTCAATGCCGAGACTTATTGCAGGCTCGTACCCACCGACGCGGGCTAGCCGAGCAGGTACGGGCCCGGCTTCTCCGTGATCCAGGCCGAATACCGTCCATGTCAGAGATCGCCGCGGAACTCCACGTCGACCCGCGCACATTGCGGCGTCAGCTCAGCACCGAGGACGCGTCCTTTCGCACCCTTGTGGAGGAGGCACGGACAGCACTGTCGCCCGGCCTGTTTGAGATTGGCCTGAGCGTCGAGGAAGTCGCCAAACGGCTCGGGTACGCCGAGGCATCGAGTTTTTCACGGGCTTTCACCCGCTGGCACGGCGTGCCGCCGAGCCACTACGTGCCCACCGTGAAGTCGCCCAAGCCGGATCCAGCTTAAGCACTCAACACCGCGTAGATGTCCGGTCCGCGTGTCCCGCCCTGTGGCTTCAACACCATCGCCGATATCCAATGGATGTCCGAAAACATCGCCCAACCGTCCGCCAAGGTCATTCACCGGAACGCCGTCTGGCCCCTAGCGTTCTCCAGCATGAGCCAAGCCAGTATTCGGAGCAGAGCGCTCGCGGTGCTCGCGTACACGGTTGTTCGGCCCCTCTCGGCGGTCTTGCCAGCCAACCGAACAAGTGTGGCGCTGATACGGCTCGGGATCCGGATCCTCTGCCAGGCAATCGCGCCGGTACGCGGGACGCTTATCGAGAGTGGCCCGGCCGAGATGGCCGGGGAGTGGGTTCGCGCTCCTGGTACGGACGACGCCGCGGGAGTAGTACTTCTGCTGCATGGCAGTGGATACGCGTTCTGCTCACCGCGTACACATCGCGGTTTCGCATCGCATATTTCTCGCCATTCAGGCCTGCCGGTATTCGTGCCGCAGTACCGACTTGCACCCGAGCACCGGTTTCCAGCCGCACAGACCGATGTATTCGCGGCATACCGGTGGCTACTGCGGCAAGGCTACTCATCGACTCAGATCACGATCGTCGGTGACTCCGCCGGTGGGCATCTCGCGATAGCCGTGGCCCGGCTTGCCCGCGAAGAAGGCCTGCCGACGCCGGCCGCCCTCGTATTGTTTGGGCCACTGATCGATCCCTCCTTCGAGACAGCCATGGCAGACAAACGCGCTCGGCGGAGTCCTCTCAGTCCCAGAGCGGGTCAACGGATTCTCAGGCTGTACATCGGCGATCACGATGTCAGCGACCCCCAGCTTTCCGTTCTCAACGCCCCGGGAAACCATCTTCCACCGATCCAGCTGCATTACGGGAGCCTCGAAGTGATGCGATCAGAAGCCGAGAAGTTCGCAGCACATGTCAACCGAGCAGGCGGATCGTGTACCGAATTCGTATGGCCCGCACTGTTTCATGGCTTCTGGATGGCGCCAGCATTACTACCTGAAGCATACGAAAGCGTCCGCACTGCAGGACAATTCCTCCGGCAGGCCGTAACCGGCCACTCGCGCGGAGCAGTGTCCACCGGCTAGCGGCACGCGCAGATTGCCGCGGGCGATGACGAGATCACCGATGCACCACCACACGTGAAGACCTTGTAGCAGTGCGCGTTAGACCCCTACTCGAGTCCGATCATTGCGGTACGCGCCTGCGTACGGTTTCGACGGCGTCTATCGACCTACCCAGGATCGCGGCGCTGTCGGCCGCGGAGATCGAGGTATCCAGCGCCAATTCGATGTCGTCGCGAGTCCAACGCTTGTGCTCGTTTTCCCGACGCTCAGGCTCATCTTCTCGGCTTCTTCTGTCCCAGTGCCGGTCTGCCTGCCCGTTGATACGGGTCCATCGCAATGTTTCGGATCGCGCTATCCGCCTGGCTCTAGCGGATTCTGCGGAAAAGCACTTGCCGCAACGGCAACCCGTCTGAAAGCCAGCCAAGCCGTGCGGTGAGCCCACATGGTAATCGTTCATCTATCTCCCGAGATGCTCTAATGACCAGTGCCGCAAGCCTCAGCCGGCAACTCTGCCGTCCTGCAGCAACGCCCGGCCAGGCCTGCCTAAATCGTGTATCCGCCCATGGGCCGGTGCACCGCCGAGAGCCAACGGCCTGGCCAACCTGGCTTAATGGCGCACGATGCCCGTGTGGCCGGATGATCTCGAGCGGCACCCCCTTGGCCAGTTCCGCGTTCGATGTGAACTCCCCGGTATGGAAGCGGCGCAGCGGAGACCTTCCGGCGGATGCCGCCCGACTCCATGAGCACGAGGCTAACGGGAGACGGTAGAAGATTGAATGGCCGATGAGGACATCCAGTTAACTCTTTCGGACAATCTGCCAGCTCTCCGCGGGCCCCAGGCCGGTCAGTCCTAGCTACTCGCATATGGAAGCGCCCACCGACATGCCGTCGAGCACAAACCGGCAAAGCGCACAGGCGTGTATTACTACGGCGCCCGCGCGCTAGTGTGCTTCCGTCGGCCTCAGCGAACAGGCCGATAGAAAAGTTGAGAAACGCCATGACGGCACCAGCAGAAGCGTCCGCACTCGAATCGAGGGTCGGCCACTACTACCAGATGGACGACTCTTACCGGGTTGGGCGTGAGAAGTTACGTGAGTACGCCCGCGCCGTGCAGGACTACCACCCAGCGCACTGGGATGTCGCTGCCGCCGCGGAACTGGGTTACTCAGGTCTGCTTGCGCCGCTGACGTTCACCTCGACCCCGGCGATGGCCTGCAATCGCAGGATGTTCGAATCCGTCGTCGTCGGCTACGACACCTACCTGCAGACCGAAGAAGTCTTCGAACAGCACCGCCCGATCGTCGCCGGCGACGAACTGCACATCGACGTCGAACTCACGTCGGTACGCCGAGTTGCCGGCCGGGACCTGATTACGGTGACAAACACCTTCACCGATACGGCCGGCGAGCGGGTACACACCCTGCACACCACCGTCGTCGGTGTCACCGCCGACGACATCAATCCGGGGACCATGGCGGCGGTGCAGAAGGCGATGATGCACGACGTGGACTTCTCCGGGATCGGTGCATCCGATGCCGAGTACCAGAAGACGGTGCGCCCCGAGGGCGAGGTTCGGATGGCCGAGGACACGGCCCGCCCGCCCCGGACGGCGTCCTTCGATGAGCTGAAGGTCGGCGACGAGCTCCCGGTGCATCACACCCGACTGTCCCGCGGCGACCTGGTGAATTACGCCGGCGTGGCCGGCGACGCCAACCCGATCCACTGGGACGAGGACATCGCCAAACTGGCCGGCCTGCCCGATGTGATAGCCCACGGAATGCTCACCATGGGTTTAGGTGCCGGATTCGCCGCGGAATGGTCGGGTGACCCCGGCGCGGTCACCCGCTACGCGGCGCGGCTATCCCAGCCGGCAGTTGTGTCAGCCGCCGAGGGTGCGGATATCGAGTTCGGCGGCAAGATCAAGTCGTTGGACCCGGAAACCCGCACCGGCGTCATCCTGATCACCGCGAAGGCTGCGGGCCGAAAGATCTTCGGCCTGGCGACGATGAACATCCGCTTCAGCTGACCTGGCGATCCTGATCGACGGCGTCAGGCTTCCAGCCGAGCCCGGATGCTGGCGAGTCGGCACTGAAGCTCGGCGTCGTTGATGACACCGTGCGCGACCAGCGAGTGCGCGAGTGATACCAGCTGGCTCTCGGGATACGGCAGGCTGGAGTAGACGGTTGCCGAAAGCGCGTCCTCCTCGTCCCGCCGCTGTGTGAAGGTGGGGACGTCGGCGCCGCAAGCCGCATGGTCGAGAGCGTCGCAAAGACCGTCCAAGCTGGTCTTCCACGGCGGAGTGGGATTCTCGACACCGTACTTGGCCGCCATTTCCGGCCAGACTTGATGGCGTTTCACAATGTCCTGCAGGGGCGCAACGGTGACGCCTTCGACCAAGCCCGAATTTTCTGTTTCCATCTGTTTGGCCCTCGGTCGGTTACGGATGTACGGCCGGGCGGGTGTCAACGATGACATTGGTGGTGACACCGGCCTTTGGCAGTGCGACACCGATCAGGCAGTCGCGGGTGATGATCTCGACCAACTGGTCTTCATCCCAGCCCTCGGTGCCCTCCGGGCGCACGGGCATCACCATGAACCGATGTTTCTGGTTGGAATCCTCCACCCGGACCTCGGCGTCGTCGGGCAGATTGAGCCCGAACTCGGAAAGCACCTGGCGCGGCCAGCGCACGAGGCGTCGGCGATAGTTGGGCGTGCGGTACCACTCAGGGGAATTCCCCAGGATGGGTCGCGGGTAGCAGGAACACAACGCGCAGACGATGACGTGGTGCAGGGTCGGTGTGTTCGCCAGTATTTCAAATGCCATGAAGTCGCTGGGCGTACCCCACCCGGTCGGTTCGAACCAATCAACGCCGACCTCCTTGCTGGCCTGCATCGGTTTGGTGAGCGCGAGCTCCTTGAACTCCGGATCGAGCCACGCTCGGGCAACCAGACGCGCGGCGGGGGTGGGTCCGATCTGCTCGGCGAACTCGGTGAAGTGACGGTGATCCTCGGCGGTGAAAATCCCTTTCTCGATACACAATTCGCGCAACGCGATCTCCAGGACCTCGAAGTCGGTGATCTCGTCCACCATCGGGGCGACGGTGCGCGTGTGGTCGTGGTCATCGGTCATGTGACTGATCCCTCTCGTTCTAGCCGGCTGCCTTCAGCGCGCGCTCGGGAAGCTCCGTCTGCAGGGTGTCCCTCGCAGTCCCGGTGTAGCCGTGCCAGAGCTCGGACTGGTTGAACCGCACGATGTACATCCATTCAGTCTTGGCGTCCGGGCGATCCCAGGTCTCGTCCTCCGCGGCCGGGGTCTCGTAGGCGATCGCCGCGATCTCGCCCGTGGCGCCCCGGACATATTCAGGGGTGCGGGTGTAGAACAGGGCGGGCTCCTCACGCACAACGACTGGGTCGCCCACCTGAAATTTGGGCTTACCGGCCTGCCCGGCATAAACCTGCGGATCGCCCTTACCGACCGCCTCGATGTGATGGGCATTGCGTTTTACCTGTGCGCCATCACCTTCGCTCTTCGGCTGGGCCTCCGGGGTCCTGCCGTCCAGGCCGCCGGCGTACCGAGTCTTGACCTCCAGCATCCGGTCATTCAACTCACCCAGGCTGATGTGATGCTTCTCGACCAAGACCCGACCAACCGCCCACAGCCAGCGTGCGTAGTACGGCAGCCCGAGATAGATAGCGCGACCCACATCGACGTTCCCGATCCGGCGACGCTCCTCCGAGAGCCAAATCCCGCGCCACGCCAGGACTTCGCACATGACGTAGGTCAATTCCTCCCACTTCTCGTACTGCTTGTTCTCGTACTTGATGGGCGCATCCGGCTCACCACCGACGTCGTGAGACGTCTTCATGTAGGCGGTGAAGTAGGCGTGGTCAATGAGATCGGGAGTCGGCGCATCCACGATCTCCGGGTAGGAAGACTTCAAGCGCGCCACAAGATCCAGTCGTGACGCACGCTCGGCTGCGGTACTCATAAACGTCCCCTTGCTATCGGGCGGAACGTTGGTACGGAAGCGAGGGCCAATCTCGAGAAGCCGGGCTTCCTAAACCCTGGACGCTAGCAGCTCTTGATAAGGGCGACAGCCGTTTAGATGAACCGTCCACCCCAATATGCGGGGCCGCGGCACATCAATTTCGCTACCATCGCGCAATGCACCACACGCCGGCTCCGGGTCGACCATCGCACCAGTCAGTTTCGAGACGCGAAGCCCTCAGATATGCCCTCGCCGCGCCTGTTCTCTTGGGTCTTCCAGCGGCCGCTGCGACGCTCGGCGCACCGAAAGCATCGGCAGCCAACCAGAAGCTGATCGACTTCACGGAGCGGTTGGTCACCCCGGATCAGATCAAATCGGCGGGCTATGACGGAGCCCTCGTCTATGTGTCCGAGTTACGTCCGGGCGCAGACTTCGATTTCAAGCCCGTCACCCGCGAATACGCCGACGGACTACGCGCCGCTGGGCTGCACGTCGTCAGCTGTTACCAGTACGGCAAACCCGGCTGGCCCACCCCGTCGGACTTCACCCGCGGCTACGACGGCGGAGTGGCAGACGCGCAGACCGCTCTGCGGCTGCACGGAGCGGCCGGGGGCCCAGCTTCCGCGCCGATCTTCTTCAGTGTGGACGAGGACATTGACTCCAACATGTGGAAAAGCATGGCGGTCAACTGGTTTCGCGGGATCAACTCAGTTCTGGGCGTCGGCCGCACCGGCATTTACGGCCACGCGCGAGCGTGTAGTTGGGCAATTAACGACGGCGTCATCGGCCACTCCTCCACTGCAGGCCACCGGTGGGCATGGCAGACGAGAGCGTGGTCTGGCGGTGCACGAGAGCCCGCAGCAGTGCTGTATCAGACTGCGGTCAACACGGCGTCGAACCCGGGTCCGCTGATCGGCGATATACATGTCGATGTCGACGACGTTCTGGCAGCAGATTTTGGGCAGTGGGATGTGAGTCGATAACGGCTCATCCCACTAGGGGCGCGCGAGGAGTTGTTGGCGCAGGGTTTCAACAAGCCAGGTTCCGTAGCGGTCCTGACTCCAACCACGCACATTGACGAGGGCGTAGTGCAGTCCTGGGTCGTTGTAGATCCAGATGATGTCGCGGGCCTGCTCCGCCGTGAAGCCTTTGCGTAAGCCCCTCCGTTTCTTCAACAGGGTGGCCATTGTTTGGGCGCCGGTGAGTCGCTGGGCGCTGATGTCGACCCACAGTTGTCGAACGTCGGGGTCGAGGCCGGCAGCTGAACGCACCACTTCGTAGATGGGCGATAGGCGCTGAGCCGCGACGCTGAGGATGCCCGCGTAGGTGGTGACGATCTGCGTGGGATCGGTTAGGGCGAAAAGCTCACGCGATTCCGGGCGTTCGGCTAGCGGCACTTGTTCGTCGTCGCCGACGACGGCGCGGTCATAGGCGGTCTTGAGCAGCCACGGCTTGCCTCCGGCCGCCGCGAACACTGTTGAGCGACCGATGCCGGCAGTCTTGGCGATCAGGTCTATCGAGGTCGCCGCGTATCCGCGCTCGATGAACAGACCGGTCGCGGTGTCGAGCACAAGCTGACGGGTGGTAGCGGCCTGCGCCGCCCGGATACGGGACCGGTACGGGCTCTTCTTCTCCGCTTGGGGATTCATCGGACCTCCAATGCATTGAGCGTACTGGCGGCCAGATCGAACCCTTCTCGCGCGTCGGGAATTAATCAGACTCTCGGTCACTTCATCATACTGTGAGTATGGTCAATTGACCGCGACCCAATGCTCGAGAGACTGCATCCCACGCTCAGGAGGTTTCACTCATGACGACACGTCCCATCAAGTTCGGCGCCACCCTGGTCGGTTTGAACCCGATCCCCGAATTGGTCGAAGAGGCCCGTCAGGCCGAGGCCGCCGGCTTCGACGTAGTGCTGCTGCCCGATCATCTCGGGTTCACCGCTCCGCTGGTACCGCTGGTGGCCATCGCCGCGGCCGCGCCCAGCGTGCAGGTCAGCAACATGGTGCTCAACTCGTCGTTCTACCGACCGGCGCTGCTAGCGCGCGACCTCGCTGCAGTCGACTCCGTCACCGGCGGTCGGCTCATCATTTCGCTGGGAACCGGTTACGTCGAAGCCGAGTTCGACGCCGCCGGAATCCCTTTCCCTAGCCCGGGTAACCGAGTCAAGATCGTCGCCGAGACGATAGGCGAGCTGCGCCGCCTCCTGTCGGATCCCGGCCATGTCCCGCCGCCGGTGCAGACCCCGCCACCGATCATGGTCGCCGCCCAAGGCGACAAGATGCTCACCCTGGCCGCCGAACAGGCCGACATCGTGGCGGTCGCCTCGCTGGGCGATCACGCCGACCTCGCCGCCAAGGTCGCCTTGGTCAACGACAAGGCCGGCAACCGAATCGACGACATCGAGTTGCAGTTCGGGTTCTTCCAGGTCTCCATCGACGATCCCAGCGATCTGTCGGTGATCCGGTTGCTCGAGCCCACTGCACCCGAGGACCAGATCCGCTCGCTGGTCACCGTGCTCAACGGACCCGTCCCAGCCGCCGCCGAACGTATCCAGCAGCTACACGAGGAACTGGGAATCAGCTACTTCTGTCTGAACAAAACCCCTGGTACCTCCTGGGCGACGCTCGCCAAACTCGTTGCCGCCGTGCGATAAATGCTTTGCCGACGGCGGCTTCCGAGTCACCTAAACCCCACCCCACACTGAGGAAACACCATGGCCCCAAGGACACAACCACCCGTATCGCGCGTCCAGGTCGGCGACCACTTCCCCACCCTGAACATGAAGGGGCTCGACGACGAGCCCGTTACGGTGCCCGATCCCGCCGGCGCCTTGACACACTTACAGTTTCGCCGATTCGCGGGCTGTCCGGTATGCAACCTGCACCTAAGGTCGGTCAGCGGACGCATCGACGAGATCGCCGCTGCCGGTATCCATGAAGTCGTGGTCTTCCACTCCACCCCCGCAGAACTGCGCAAGTACCAAGACGACATGCCATTCCCGGTGATCGGTGACCCGGAGAAGACGCTCTACCAACGCTTTGGGGTGGAAGCATCCCCAAAGTCCATCCTGAAACCCGGCGCGTGGCGCGCACTTCCAGGCGGCTGGCGCAACGCCATCAAGACCTCGTTGCACAAGCGCCGCGCACCCATGCCGGCCAACCCCACCAACGGGAACCTGGGGCTGCCCGCCGATCTGCTCATCGCTCCCGACGGCCGTGTCGCGGCAATCAAATACGGAAACCACGCCTACGACCAGTGGTCGGTGGACGAACTACTCAAGACCGCCGCCGACGTCCACGCCGACCGGGAGCGATGATGCCGATCGCACGCGCCACAACTACCCGGCTATAACTCGGCGACACGCCCATTGTCGACCAGCCACGAGCGGTCCAACCGGACGTTCTGCAACATCCGGCGATCGTGCGTCACCAAAAACAATGCACCGTCATAGGTTTCAAGTGCCTGCTCAAGCTGCTCGATAGCGGCGAGGTCCAGATGGTTTGTCGGCTCATCGAGAACAAGCACGTTGGTGCCACATGCCTGCAGCAGAGCAAGCCCGGCGCGCGTTCGCTCACCGGGTGAGAGCTCGTCGACCGCGCGTTCCACGTGGTCGGCGCGCAGACCAAACTTCGCCAACAAAGTGCGCACGTCGGCGGTCGACCACGACGGCACACGTTGCTCGAAGCGATCGACGAGCCGCCCAGGACCCGCGAAATCGGCACGGGCCTGGTCAACCTCGCCGATAGCGACGTTGGTCCCTAGACTCGCGCGGCCCTCGTCGGGCCGCCGGTGACCAAGCAGGAGCCGCAACAAGGTCGATTTTCCTGCGCCGTTGGGACCGGTGATACCGATCCGCTCACCGGCATCAACCTGTAATGACACCGGGCCCAGCACGAATTCACCTTGTCGCACAACAGCATTGTCGAGCGTCGCGACGACCGAACTCGATCGTGGCGCGGCTCCGATGGTGAACTCGAGCGTCCACTCCTTGCGGGGTTCGGCAACCTCCTCGAGGCGGGCGATCCGGCTTTCCATCTGACGCACCTTCTGCGCCTGCTTCTCGCTGGACTCGGAGGCCGCGCGTCGCCGTATCTTGTCGTTGTCGGGAGCCTTGCGCATCGCGTTGCGGACGCCCTGGCTCGACCATTCCCGCTGAGTGCGCGCACGCGCCACCAGGTCAGCCTTCTTCTCGGCGAACTCATCGTATTGTTCGCGCCGATGCCGGCGACCCACCTCACGCTCTTCCAGATAGCTTTCGTAACCGCCGCCAAAGATCGTGGTGGTGTTCTGGGCCAAGTCCAGTTCGAGGATGTGAGTCACGCTGCGCGCGAGGAACTCTCGATCGTGACTCACCAGCACCACACCGCCACGAAGATCGCGGACGAAGCCCTCCAGCCGACTGAGACCGTCGAGATCGAGATCATTGGTCGGCTCATCGAGCAGGACGACGTCGAACCGCGACAGCACCAGCGCCGCTAATCCGACGCGCGCCGCCTGCCCACCCGACAGGGACGTCATCAGGGTCGACTCCGGTCGCAACGCACCCGAGCCGAGGCCGAGGTCGGCCAGGACCGCCGGCAACCGCTCGTCGAGATCCGCCGCACCAGAGGCGAGCCAACGATCCAGCGCCGCAGCGTAAGCGTCTGCCGGATCCACGTCCGCGGGACTGTGAGCCGGGTCTGCCAAGGCCGCCGCCGCTGCCTCCATGGCCTCCGTCGCTGCGGTACATCCCGCGCGGCGCGCGATATAGGCGGCGACCGTTTCCCCGGGGACCCGTTCATGCTCCTGCGGCAGCCATCCGACGAACGCATCTGCCGGCGCGATGCTGACCACACCGTCGAGCGGCTCGAGATCCCCGGCCATAATCCGCAGAAGTGTGCTTTTACCGGCGCCGTTGGCGCCTACAACTCCGACGACGTCGCCCGGGGCCACGGTCAGGTCAAGCCCCTCGAAGAGGGTGCGGTGGGCGTATCCGCCGGCCACACTCTTCGCGACAAGCGTTGCGGTCATGGGTTCATCGTCCCATCACCGCACCGAGCCGGTTCCACGCGAAGGGACACCCCCAACCGAACCAAGGTTACGCTAACCTACGTTGGCTGGCCGAATTCGTAAGCGCCCAGCAAGCACTGGAGAGGAGACGCCAGGACACCCGCGCGCCGGGTCCTGGAAACCGGTCAGATGATGAGTTGCGAAACTGCTTCCCCCACAATCGGTCCAACCGGCATAGCGGTCAGCAGATGATGACGGCTCCCGTGTGGATGGCGGCCCCTCCCGAAGTGCATTCGGCCTTGCTGAGCAGCGGCCCCGGACCCGGACCCCTGCTCGCCGCGGCCGGTGCCTGGCGCTCGTTGAGCACCGAGTACTCCTCGGCAGCAATAGAACTCACCACGACGCTGGGCTCAGTGCGGGCTGGCTCGTGGAACGGACCCAGCTCGGAGATATACCAGGCCGCGCACATGCCCTACCTGAGTTGGCTGCAACAGACAAGTACCGTCAGCGCCGGGGTAGCCGCCCAGACCGAGACCGCGGCCACGGCCTATACCCAGGCGCTGACCACCATGCCTACCCTCGTCGAACTCGGCGCGAACCACGCAATGCACGGCGCGCTGATCGCTACCAATTTCTTTGGTATCAACACCATTCCGATCGCCGTCAACGAGGCCGACTACATCCGGATGTGGGTCCAGGCCGCCACGGTGATGAGCACCTACCAGGCCGTCTCCGAAGTCTCGTTGACATCAGCACCACCGACACTTCCGTCGCCGGCGCTGCTCGCGCCGGGCGCAGGCGAGGCGGGTGACGCCTCGGCCACCGCGCTACAGGCCCGATCCCAGACAATGGCCGCCGAATCGGCGCGCGCACTGGCCTTTAACGATCCCATTGAAGAGTGGCTATCGGGTTCCGAACACTTCCTGAGCATGTACCGCGCGCTCAAGGGACTGATCACCGACCCAGTTGGAACCATCGTCCAGATCGTCATCGACTTCTCCACCAACCCGGCCGCAGCCATCGTCACGTGGACGCCGCTGCTCTACGTATTTGCCTACGCTGCAACATTCGCCGTAATGGGGACGCCTATCTACGCGGCCATCTTGGGCCCCGCGGCGGGGATCTCGATCCCGCTCGCAATCACCCTGGCCGGGCTGTCGCAGATGCCCGAAGCCCCACCAGCCGACCAGCCGGCCATCGTCATCAACCCTCCTGCCGACCAGCCGAACGCGGTCGCGATGTCCGGTGGCCCGGCAAGCGCAGCGAGCACGGCCACACCGACCGCGCCCACCAGCTCCACGGCCGCGCCCGCCTCTGCCCCCGCGATCCCACCGCCACCTGCGGGCGCCGAAGGGCTCGGGTACGCCATTCGCGGCGGCGGTCCCGGATTCGGGTTTGGGCCGACGATGGGCCACAGCACGGGGGCCGTGGCCCACGCACCGGCCAGCAGTGCAGCTGCCGCTGCTGCTGCCCTGGCCCGCAGCTCCGGGAAATCCAAGAGCCGCAGGCGCCGTGGCGGAACCACGCAGGATCGTGGCTACCGCTACGAGTACGCCACCATGGACGGCGGCGACCCAGCCGTTCCCGATGACCCGACCACGGTTACTGCCTCGAGCACAGGGACCGGGAGGCTCGGCTTCGCCGGCATCCACGCAACATCGTCAGCCACTGACGCGGTCGGTTTGACCACATCCACCACGAACTCATCCGATCAACGAATCAACCCCATGCTGCCGGGAACCTGGAACGCCACGGATGGCGGCTCCGAGACCCACTGATCTCAGGGCGCGCAGGTGTTTCGAGACCACGTCGAGCGGGTATATCCCCTGGGCGTGGCCCGTAAACGGCCGCTACGAGCGTTGAGCGAGGAGAGCAGCGTCATGATCATTTTGGGTATTGTGCTGGCCGTCCTGGGATACTTTCTCGCCGTTCCGATTCTGCAGACGGTGGGCATCATCCTTGTGGTGGCTGGGGCCGTCCTGTGGATTCTGGGGGCGGTAGGCAGACCGGTAGCGGGCCGCAAGGTGTGGTTTTGAGTGCTCGCAGGTAAGCCGGCGGGATTGGTTACCCGATCCACACCGTCTTGACGTTGCAGAACTCGCGGATGCCATGTGCGGAGAGTTCTCGACCGTAGCCGGAGCGCTTGATACCCCCGAAGGGCAATTCGGGGTACGACACTGTCATGCCGTTGATGAATACCTGGCCAGCGGCCAGTTCATCGATGAAGCGCTGTTGCTCGGATTCTGCGCAAGTCCAGGCGTTGGAACCGAGCCCGAACGGCGTGGCGTTGGCGATGTGGATGGCTTCGTCGACGTTGGCTGCTCGATACACCGAGGCGACGGGCCCGAAGACTTCCTGGGTGAAGATCGGCATGTCCACGGTGATGTCGGTGATCACTGTCGGCGGGTAAAACCAGCCGGGCCGGTCCAGTCGCTTTCCACCACAACGGATCACCGCACCAGCGACAGCCGCCTGATCGACGAGGTCCTCGACATCGGTTCGTCCCTGCTCGGTGGCAAGCGGACCCACCTCGGTGTCCGGATCGGTCGGATCGCCAACGCGCAAGGCATTCATCCGCTCGACGAACCGGGACACGAATTCGTCGTAAATATCCGTGTGGGCAATGAATCGCTTTGCTGCGATGCAGGATTGACCATTGTTCTGGACTCGCGCGGTCACGGCCGTAGCGACCGCCTTGTCGAGATCAGCCGACGGCATCACGATGAATGGGTCACTGCCCCCCAGCTCCAGCACGGTGTGTTTGACCTCGTCGGCGGCGATCGCGGCGACCGAGCGGCCCGCCGGTTCGCTGCCGGTGAGCGTGGCTGCAGCCACCCGCGGGTCGCGCAGGATCGCCTCGACTGCACTCGACGGGATGAGCAAGGTCTGGAAGCAGCCGACGGGAAAGCCGCCACGGGCGATCACGTCGGCGAGGTAGAGCGCGCATTGCGGCACGTTCGACGCATGCTTGAGGATGCCGACGTTGCCGGCCATCAGCGCGGGAGCGGCAAAGCGCACCACTTGCCACAACGGGAAGTTCCACGGCATCACAGCTAGCACCACGCCGAGCGGCTGGTACCGCACATATGCCTTAGATGCGCCGACTGCCTCGGCGTCGGCAGGTTCTTCGGCCAGCATTGTTTCGGCACGCTCTGCGTAGTAGCGAAAACCTTTCGCACATTTGAGGACTTCCGCCTTCGCTGACGAGAGCGTCTTGCCCATCTCAAGTGTCATCATCGCCGCGGTTTCGTCTGCCTCCGCCTCCAGCAGGTCAGCGGTCGCGTTGGCCCAGTCGGCGCGCTGCGCGAAGGTCGTGCGGCGATGCTCGATATATGCGTTGCGTGCGCGGGCGAGCGCGGCCTCGACCTCGTCGTCGGTCGCTGAAGCGAAGGTGCGGACGGTCTCTCCGGTTGCAGGGTTGATCGTGGCGATGGACACGTTGATCCCTCCGATAGCTGATTCTGTAATGCTCTGTGAAATCCAGCGTGCCACTAACCTGGCAGAGATGAGCACACCTTCACAATTGATGGTCCGGTGCCTGGAGAACGAAGGGGTTACCGTTGTCTTCGGGATCCCCGGCGAGGAGAACATCCGCTTCGTCCAGGCACTGGCGGCCTCGGGAATCCGCTATGTGCTGACCCGGCATGAACAAGCCGCGGCATTCATGGCGGAAATGTATGGCCGGGTAACTGGTCGCGCCGCCGTGGTGTCAGCCACGCTCGGGCCGGGAGCGATCAATATGCAACTCGGGGTTGCCGACGCGACGACCAACAGCACTCCCCTCGTCGCGATCTCCGCTCAGGTCGGGCAGGACCGCGAATACAAGGAATCGCATCAGTACGTCGACCTGGTGTCGATGTTCACGCCGATCACCCGCTGGGCCGACGGTATCCCCACCCCCGCGGCGATCCCGGAGATGTTTCGCAAGGCCTTCAAGCTCGCCGAGACCGAACGACCGGCCGCCGTCTATCTGGCCGTGCCCGAACACATCGACGCTGACCAAACCGACTACGAGCTAAAGCCTTTGCCGCGCAATGTAGTACAGGCCGAGGCGCCATCTCCAGCTCAAGTGCAGCGGGCGGTCAACATCTTGGCGGGCGCGAAGCGCCCGGTGGTGCTCGCCGGGCATGGGGCCGCACGCAGCAACGCCACCGAGGCCCTGATTCGCCTCTCTGAGCAGCTCGGGATTCCGGTCGCCAACACGTTTCACGGCAAGGGCGTCATCCCCGATGACCATCCCAACAGCATCGGGACCGTCGGCTTCATGCGGCGCGACTACGTCAACTTCGGGTTCGAAAGCGCCGATGTCATCGTCGCGGTCGGCTATGAACTGCAGGAGTTCGACCCGGCCAGAATCAATCCCGACGCCGACAAGGAGATCATCCACATCCACCGCTTCCCTGCGGAAGTGGACATGCACTATCCGGTTTCTGTCGGCATTATCGGCGATATCGGCGCATCGTTGGATGCGCTCGCCGACGCGCTCACCGGACAGCGTTTCGACAGCGCCGTCACCGCGCCCGGATGCCAACTACTACGCGATGAATTCAACCGAGGACAACAAGACTCAAGATATCCCTTGGCCCCGCAACGCATTGTCGCCGACACCCGCGCGGCGCTGGGACGCGGCGATGTCGTACTTGTCGACACCGGAGCCGCGAAGATGTGGATGGCCCGCCTGTATCCCACCTACGAACGCAATACGTGTCTGATTTCCAACGGCCTGTCCACGATGGGCTTCGCCCTGCCCGGCGCGCTGGGAGTGCACCTGGCTCAACCCCAGAGCAAGGTGCTGGCCGTCGTGGGCGACGGCGCATTCCTGATGAACTCCCAGGAGATCGAAACCGCCGTACGCGAACACATTCCGCTGGTAGTGCTTATTTGGGAGGACGGCGGCTACGGCCTCATCGAATGGAAGATGGACCTCGAACTCGGCGAGCACCATTACGTCTCATTCGGAAATCCTGACATCGTGGCCTATGCGGAGAGCTTCGGCGCCAAGGGATACCAGATCAGCCAGGCCGACGAATTGCTGCCGACGCTGAACGCCGCGCTCGCCGACGATGGCGTTTCTCTGATCTCCTGTCCTGTCGACTACTCCGAGAATCTGCGCCTGACCGACAGGCTCGGGCATCTCGACGCAACGCTGTAGTTCCGCGTTGTAGACGCCGGTGTCGGCCACGATCGCGCGAACCACCGCCGAAATCTAAACCTCGTCGTTATCTGACGTCAGAACCGACCCGCTCTGATCGTGATCGCAGCCAACCCCCTGGTCCTCACATTCCATTCCGGTACCGCTGCTTGGCGCCTTCGGCGCAACGTTGGTCTCGTCCGAGTCGTAGGGTCCACTGACGTCGGAATCCGGGTTGTTCGGCCCGGAGTCATTGCTCGCCAACCTGATCCGAACGGGCACCGTCTGATAATCCGTCGCTGTCCCCGATGTGACGCTGTGCGACTCCGCCATGGATATTGCCGCCGCAGCTGACGTCAGCCCGACCTCGCCGACCCCGACGATCGCGGTGGCGAACATCGCCGCCGCCAACCAAGTGCGACTCTGAGGAAGACGGAGAATCGGATGCTTCCCAGAAACGTTGTTAGGCAGCACGGCCCATTCCTTTCACCAATGCCGCTATTCACGGCGTTAGTGAAAGTCTTCGTGAGCTGGGGACCTGCGGCATCACTGCTAGCAGGTGACCTGTCTACCTGCTAGCCGGTAGTGGCCGGCGTGGTATTCCACATATCTGCGGGCAATCATTCGCCGCGGTGAGTCCGCTACCAACAGAATCCCGCCGTCGAGGCGACAGCGGAGATGCACGCGAATCGCGGACCGGGACTACAGGGCGCGCTCAGCGCACCACACTAGTCACTCCACCCCGAGCATTACCTCGGTGGACTTTACAAAGACGGTGACGGCGCTATCCGCAGCGAGCCCAAGCTCCTCGGCTGCTTCCTTCGTTATAGATGCCGTGACGATCTGCCCGCCACCGTCAAGACGTACCTTCACCGTCGCCATCACACTGCCCAGGTTTACTTCGGTCACAGTCCCCGAAAGCTGATTACGCGTTGACAGACGCATCGTATTCCTCCTGTAAACACCGCTATTCGACGATCTGACACTACGGGCCGATGGTCGCAGCCGGAAGCCCGAATGTCGCCGTGCTGACCCGGCGGTCCGTGGCCTGTGCCATTCATCGCGATACCCGGGACGATCTCACCGCATCGGCTGAACGGTCGCGTGTTGGCCGACGGCGGAATCCTCGACCCATGACGTGCTCAACTACCGTCGATCTGGTGAAGGTGCCCGGATCGTACGTCGCCCGGGTCTGCGCTGTGGGAACAGTTTTACTGGCCCTCACGGGGGCACCGTCGTGCGGACATTCAGCGCATCCGATCTCTGCGCCGAGCGTGGTTCCCCACGGCCCTTTCGCGCCCGTCACCCGCCTTGTGAACGATGCGGTTTCAGCACCTCGGCTACCCGGTGCGGTGGTTCACATCGGGCACGCCGGCAAGATTGTCTTCCGGCAGGCTTTCGGGTGGCGCAAGCTCCCGGACGAACCGGGCCTGGATGGGTCGCCCGCACCCGCCGAGCCGATGACCGAAGACACGATTTTCGACCTGGCGTCGTTGACCAAACCCCTTGCGACGAGCGTGGCTTTTCTCCAGCTGTATGAACGGGACCTGATTCGGATCGATGAACCCGTGCAGACATACTTGCCGGACTTCAACCCCGCCAACGACCCGCGGCGCGCCCAGGTGACGCTCCGCATGCTGCTCACGCACACTTCGGGCGCCGGAGGCGACTTGAGCCATCAGGGCCCGTGGGGATTGACCGAGGCGGACAAGGCAGATGGCATCCATCGCGCGCTCACCGCTCCGTTGGAGTTCGACCCGGGTAAGACGTTCCACTACTCCGATATCAACTTCATCATCCTCGGTGCACTCATCGAAAAGATCAGCGGCGAGCCCCTAGATGTTTATGTGCAGGACAACGTCTTTACGCCGTTGGGCATGGCCGAAACTCGGTACCTTCCCGCAGCAAAGGCATGCGGCCCCCGCCAAATCATCGGTACGGCGATTGCTTTCGATAAGGCCGCGCCTGCTGCTGCGCCCTGCTCGGCGGGTACCTGGAGCACCGATCTGTTGACACGCATCGCGCCGACGGCTCGCGACGAAGACACTCCGGGCATCAACCCCGACTACGGCCATCTGCTTCGCGGCACCGTGCACGACCCGACGGCGCGCCGGATGGGCGGCGTGGCCGGCAGTGCCGGTGTGTTCTCGACGGCCAACGACATCGGCCGGTATTGCCAGGCACTTCTCGATCGGCTTGCCGGGCGCCCCAGCCTGTTCCCGCTGAAACAATCCACCCTTGAATTGATGACGAGTCCGCAGCAGCCCGGCCATACCGGCGCGCAACTCGAGGCGGCCAACAACGCCACCCGCCAGGCCATCGAAAAGACCTCTAACCCAACAGATCCCCTGCTTGCACCGAGCTATCCGGCAATTGCGGGACAGAACCTCCGCGGCTTCAGCTGGGATATCGATACCGAACTGTCGAAACCGCGTGGAATGCTCTTTCCCATCGGCAGCTTCGGCCACTCCGGCTTCACCGGGGTATCACTGTGGATGGACCCGGGGTCGGACACATACGTGATCGTTCTGGCGAACGTCATCCATCAGCGCGGCGGTCCACCTATTGTGCGGCTGAGCGGCGATATCGCGACAACGGCGGCACAAGTACTGCAGCTCTACAGCAATTAGTGGGAGCGCAGTCGAAAACGCCTGAGCCCGTGCCGATCACGAGATCTTTCACTCTGATACAAGAGTGTTATCGAAAGCACTGGCGAGTGCTACATGTTTAACAACAGCCACATTGTTAACATCCTGCGATGCATGACTCGTCGGGGACTAACGGTCGTCTGCACTCCTCACGTCCGGTAACCCGACGTGACGCGCTCCGCTACGCCACCGCGTTATCCGCGCTGGCCGGGCTAGGTGCGGCATCAGTCGGTGTCGGCGTGCCGACGGCTGCGGCGGCCGCTCCCACCTTGATTGACTTCGCCATGCGCCAGATACCAGCGGAGCACATCAAGGCCGCCGGACACGCGGGGGTGATCAACTACGTCTCAACGTCGCGCCCCGGCTCATCCATGGGTGCCAAGCCAATCACCCGGCCCTACGCCCAGTCGCTCGCCGCGGCCGGGTTGGCGATCGTCAGCAACTTCCAATACGGAAAGCCCGGCGGGACAGCGCCTTCGGACTTCACCCGCGGATTCGCCGGTGGTGTCGACGACGCCCGCACAGCCTGGCAACTGCATACAGCGGCCGGCGGCGGCCAGAGTGCACCGGTCTTCTTCTCCGTCGACGACGACATCAACCGCGATACCTGGAACGACGTTGCGCTGCAGTGGTTTCGGGGTATCAATTCGGTGCTGGGAGTGCAGCGCACCGGCATCTATGGGGGTGTCAATCCGTGTCAGTGGGCCGCCGCCGATGGTGTGATCGGCAATTCGCGCTCACCCGGCCGTGTGTGGGCCTGGCAGACCCGGTCATGGTCTCGCGGCCAGGTCTTTCCCGCCGCGGTTCTCTACCAACGCATCGTGAGCACCGCGTCGAACCCAGGGCCGGTAGTCGGCGGGCTCGAAGTCGATGTCAGCGACGCTCTGGCCCAGGATGTCGGCCAGTGGAACCTCCATCAATGAGGTCGTAGCCACCTCCAGCGCGCATACGGATGCCGCTGCGGCTTTCAGCTAGCGCGCCATGTTAGTGAAGCGCGACAGGTGCAGTTGGTGCGCCACGGTGATGGTCGCCGTCGGACCATTTCGGTGCTTACCGAGAATCAGGTCGGCCTCACCACCGCGAGGGTCGTCCCGCTCGAACGCATCTGGCCGGTGCAGCAGGATCACCATGTCCGCGTCCTGCTCCAGCGAGCCTGATTCACGAAGGTCCGACACCATCGGCCGCTTGTCGGTGCGCTGCTCTGGTCCACGGTTCAGCTGGCTGATCGCAACCACGGGAACCTGAAGCTCCTTGGCCAGCAGCTTCAGGTTTCGGGAGAACTCCGAGACTTCCTGTTGACGAGATTCGTGCTTCTTACCGGAGCTCATCAGCTGCAGGTAGTCGACCACCACCAGCTTGAGTCCGGCCTTCTGGTTGAGCCGGCGCGCCTTGGCCCGGATCTCCATCATGGTCAGGTTCGGCGAGTCATCGATGTACAGCGGTGCCTCGCTGATCTCGCTCATCCGACGCGCCAGTCGCGTCCAGTCGTCATCGCTCATCCGGCCCGAACGCATATCGCCGAGCTTGATTTTCGCCTCGGCCGAAAGCAGTCGCATGACGATCTCGGACTTGCTCATTTCCAGCGAGAAGATGACGCTTGCCATCTGATGCTTGATCGAGCAGGACCGCATGAAATCCAAACCCAGCGTGCTTTTGCCGACACCAGGCCTGGCCGCGACGATGATCATCTGGCCCGGGTGCAGCCCGTTGGTGACCTCGTCCAGATCGGTGAAACCGGTGGGCACACCTTTGGAGATACCGCCCGCCGATGCGATCGCATCGATCTCGTCCATCGTGGGCTGCAGCAGTTCCTCGAGGGGAACATAGTCTTCCGACATTCGCCGGTCGGTGACGTCGTAGACCTCGGCCTGCGCCCGGTCCACCACCTCTGCCACATCGGCGCCCTCGGCTCCGGCGTACCCGTACTGCACCACTCGGGTCCCGGCCTCCACGAGGCGACGCAGCAGCGCCTTCTCGGCAACGATTCCCGCGTAGTACCCGGCGTTGGCGGCCGTCGGCACCGTAGAAATCAGCGTGTGTAAATAGGGGGCACCGCCCACGCGGCGCAGCTGCCCGCGCCTATCGAGCTCGGCGGCCACCGTTACCGCGTCGGCGGGCTCTCCCCTGCCGTACAGGTCGAGGACGGCCTCATACACGCTCTGGTGGTTGGGTCGGTAGAAGTCGTGCGGTCGCAGCTTCTCGAGCACATCGGCGATGGCGTCCTTGGACAGCAGCATGCCGCCCAGTACCGACTGCTCGGCAGCCAGATCCTGGGGGGGTTGACGGCCGAACTCCTCCTCGGGAGGTGCAACCGAGCCAGACTGGCCCAGATCGTCGACTATCGCCACGGCGCGCTGGTCCTCCTAATCAAATCAAGTCGAACACATGATCGCGGCGAGGTCCGACAAGTACGGTTCGCCCCGGCGCGCCGCGGTAGACGTTAGATGTTGCTAGCGGCCCTGCCAAGCACCCCTGTGGATGAGCCTGTACATGGCATGTGGACTACTGTCCACGATGGTGTTAGGGGGTTGGGGACAACCTGGGGATAGCTACCTACATTCCTGCACTTTTCCCAGATAGCGGCCGGTGATCCGGCTGACAGGACTGTGGATGGGAATCCGTTCGGCGTGTCGCCTCAGGTTGCGTACTCGGGCGTGTTCTATTACCTACATCAACCCTCTAGGTTAACTAGAGGTAGCTTCGCTGGAGTGGCACACTCGTCCAATACATTCGCCAGTACATACGGCAACGGCGCCGCGGAAACCCGCGACGCCGTTGACCCGGCAGTATTTCGGATCGATCAGCCTTCGGCGACTACATCCACGTTGACCTTGGTGCCCACGCCCGCGTGCAGGTGCACGTCCAGCACGTAGGTACCGAGCTGCTTGATGTGTGCCTTCGGCAGGGTGACGGTCCGCTTGTCCAGGTTCGGTCCACCGGCGGCCTTGATGGCAGCCACCACATCGGCAGCGGTCACCGAACCGAACAGCTTGCCCTCGCCGGCCGTCTTCACGCCCAGCTGGACGGACCCCAGACCCTCGAGGGTCTGCTTGATCTCGTTGGCGTGCTCGACACCGCGGATCTCCTTGGCCTCGCGCGCACGACGGATGTCGTCGGCCTGGCGTGCCGCACCGCGGGTGGCGACAATCGCCAGCCCACGTGGCAGCAGGTAGTTGCGTCCGTAGCCATCCTTCACCTCAACGGTGTCGCCGGCAGTGCCGAGGTGCTCGACCTCAGTCGTCAGAATCAGCTTCATCAGATGTGTCCTCTCGGCCTTACCGCGTCGCCGAGCTGAACGGCAGCAGCGCAACCTCGCGGGCATTCTTCACTGCGATCGCGATATCGCGCTGATGCTGCACGCAGTTCCCGGTAACCCGGCGAGCACGGATCTTGCCGCGCTCGCTGATGTACGTGCGCAGCAGGTTGGTGTCCTTGTAATCGATATTGAGCGCCTTCTTCGTGCAGAATGCGCACTTGCGAGTCTTGACCGGCTTTTCCGGGGCAGGACGGCGCTTAGTCGTCTTGGCCATGGTGAATCTCTTTCTTTCTTGCTAGGTAAGTAAGTAAGTCGCCCGAATCAGAAGGGCGGTTCGTCGTCGGCCGCCGTGGTGGAACCCGATGCCGGGGCGCTGCCCCACGGGTCGTCGGCAGGCTCGTTGGAGCGGGGGGCGCTTGCGCCACCGCCACCACCGAAGCCTCCGCCACCGCCGCCACCACGCGAGGCCTTATTGACCTTGGCGGTGGCAGACCGTAGAGACGGGCCGATCTCGTCGACCTCAAGCTCCACTACGGTGCGCTTCTCGCCCTCACGGGTCTCGTACGACCGCTGCTTGAGCCGGCCAGTAACGATGACACGGGAACCACGAGTAAGGCTCTCGGCCACATTCTCGGCAGCCTCACGCCAGATGCTGCACCGCATGAACAGCGTGTCGCCGTCTTTCCATTCGTTGGTTTGGCGGTCCATGATCCGCGGCGTCGACGCCACCGTGAAGTTGGCGACGGCCGCCCCAGCTGGCGTGAAACGCAGTTCTGGATCGGCGGTCAAGTTTCCGACGACCGTGATGATGGTGTCACCTGCCACGGTTCCTCCTCGTATCTGTCAGCTGGCGTGGTTAACGGCAGCCTACGGAAGTCGACTGACTTCCGTAGGACCTCAGCGGGCTCCGGTGCGAATGACCTTGGTCCGCAGCACGGACTCGTTCAGTCCCAACTGGCGGTCCAGCTCCGATACGGTGGCGGGCTCGGCGACCACGTCGATCACCGCGTAGATGCCCTCGGCATGCTTCGCGATCTCGTACGCAAGACGACGCTTGCCCCAGACCTCCACCTTCGAAACGGTTCCGCCGTCGCTCCGGATGACGTTCAAGAACGTATCCAGCGATGGAGCTACGGTGCGCTCGTCAAGGGTGGGGTCGAGAATGACCATGATTTCGTACTGACGCATGAGAAACTCATCACCTCCTGTGGTCTACTGCGGCCACGGCGTATCCGTGGCAGGAGAGTCGCCTGCGTCGGCAACCGGCCCAGGCTACCGCACAGCCCCCTGACCGGCGAAATCGTCGCCGCCAGCGCCCCGCTAGGCGCGGGCGATATGGGGTTCCGGCTTACGGGGCCGCAGCCAGCTCGGCAGCCATCCCGGGACGTCATCGGCGGCGCCATCACACGGCCCGCCCGACGGATCGTCGTCGTGTGTGCGCACCAAATCCTCACTGGGGTGATAGATCTGGCGCACAACCAGCGCGCACAATCCGATCACCGCGATATCGCGTACCAGCACGGTCCCGGTGAACCACTGCTCGGGCAGCCCCTTGTTATCCATCCCCAGCAGGTAATACATCCGTGGAATCCACACCAGCGCGTCAACAGCCATCCACGCCAACAGAATTCGACGATGCGGCAGCGCCACCACCGCCAGCGGCACCAGCCACAGGGAGAACTGGGGACTCCACACCTTGTTGGTCAGCAGGAACAGCGCCACCACCAGGAACGCCAGCTGCACCACACGCGGGCGGCGCGGTGCCGTGAGCGCCACATATCCGATCGCCAGACAACAGATGCCGAACAGCAGCGCCGACACCGCGTTCAGAATCACCGGCGGCTCCCAGAAACCGAGCGGGCCGTCGAAGCCCTGCCATCCCGTGAAGGACTTGAACACGTTGTACAGCGAGTCCATATCGTCACCGCGACGGGTGTTGAGCCGGAAGAACTCCCCCCACCCACGCGGGAAGAGCATCGCCACCGGAGCGTTCACCACAACCCAGCTGGCCAGTGCGGCGGCGGCGGTTTTGGAGAACTCGTGCATCTTGCCGCTGCGCAGGCTCACCAACAGCAGCGGAAGCAACAGCAGCACCGGGTAGAGCTTGGCGGCCACCCCCAACCCGATCAGCACACCCGCGAGCCAGGGCTTACGGCGTGCCCACGCCCACAGCGCCGTCATGCTGAAAGCCGTTGCGAGAGAATCGAAATTCGTGAAGATCTGGAATATCACGATGGGGGACGCCGCGATCATCACCACATCCCACGGGCGTGTGCGCGGGCTCAATCCCGCACTGGCCCAAATGGTTACCAGCCACGCCAGCGCCAGGCCGAAGGCCACGATGTCGAAGAACATCACCACTTCGGCAACGACGGGCAACCCCAGTACATCGCTGGCCTGCGTGTACGTCTTCGCCAGCGCCATCGCGGCGTATTGGTACACCCCGGTGACAACGGGGTACTCCATGTACCGGACAGCAGGGGTGCCGTCGTATTGGATCTTCTGGTGTCCGCCCGAGTCCGTTTCCAGCCAACTCGACTTGTACGGAAAACGTCCCTGGTTCAACAGCTCCGCGCCATACAAGGGCACGGTGTCGGAGTAGCAGAGCTCGTAGTAGGCCCGGTTGTTATCCCAATTCGCTACCCGGTGAGCACCATTGCCCGTGCCGGTCTGCTGCAGACAGGCGGCCTTGCTGGTCCACCCCAGGATGAGGAATCCCAGGGCAATGATGAATACGACCCGCAGCGGCGTCCAGAACGGCTGTCGGCCCACCAGCGCGTGCCGGCCGACCGGCCCTCCGACCACCTCGGCCAGCTCCGAGCCCATAACGTCTGTGCGACTGGGGAAATCTCGGTTGTCGGCACTGCTCAGATCATCCGCGAGCGTTACGGGCGACACCGTCGCACGCTGAACCTCACCGGCGGTGCGGCTCCGGGCTTCGGCTGGCACCTGCCTACTGCCCCGGTGGGGGCGGTGCGTCACCCTCCGGTGGTGGCGCGGGACCGCGCGGAACCACAGTGGGCGGCCCCACCGGAATGGTGATTCCCGGCGCAATCTCGATGGTCGGCTGAATGGTCGTCATATCTCCTGCGCCGCCTGGCTGCGGAGGTCCCGGCGGACCATCCGGAGACGGCGGGGGCGCCACATACGTCGGCACGCCGGCGTAACCGCCGATGGCTCCCGGCTTGGGGAAGGTCTCCTTGCTGGTGCCGTCCAACGCACCATCCATGGTCTTCTTCCAAATGTCCGAAGGCAGACCCGAACCGTAAATGGGTCCGCCCCAACTGTTCCGGATCGCCTTGCCCTCGTCGGTTCCCACCCAGACCGCTGTCGAAAGCGACGGTGTCACACCGACCATCCAGGCGTCCTTGTTGTCCTTGGTGTCGCCCAACTGTGCGGTACCGGTCTTGGCGGCACTCTCGCGTCCCCCGGCAAGCCCGTGCCCACGCGAGTAGGCGGCGATCGGCTTCATCGCCGCGATCGCGTTATTCGCCACGTCATCGGAGATGCGCTTCTCGCCCGTGTTGTCTGAGGAACCGGCGTCGAAAAGCACCTGACCGTCGGCGTTCACGACCTTCTGGATGAAATGCGGCTTGCGGTAGGTACCGGTGGCCGCCAAGGTCCCATACGCCGAAGCCATGTCGAGCACCCTGGTCTGGTACTGGCCCAGCACCACACCGTTGTTCGGCGGTCCGCCCTGACCGTCCTCGGACAAGGTGTGCGACACCCCGGGGAAGTTCTCGGCGATACCAGCGCTGTGCGCGGCCGTTGCCACATCGTCGGGGCCGTTCTTCAGCTTCAGCATGAGCCGATAGAAGCTGGTGTTCAGCGAGCGCTTGAGCGCCTCGGCCACCGAGCACGTTCCGCACGAGGCGTCTTCACTGTTCTTGATGGTGATGCCCTGATAGGTCAACTCCGAGCTGTCTAACTGATAGCCCAGGCCGATGCCCTGCTGCAATGCCGCCACCAAGGCGAACACTTTGAACGATGAACCGGTCTGCAGGCCCTGCTGTGCGTAATCCAGGCCCTGTGCGTTGGAGCCGCCGTAGTACGCCTTGACCGCCCCCGTGCGCGGGTCGACGGACACCACTGCCGTCCGCAGGTCCGGGTTCTCCCCCTGCAGGGTGCTGTTGACCGCATTCTCGGCGGCCTGCTGCGCCTTGTTATCGATGGTCGTGGTGATCTGCAAACCCTCGGTGTTCAGGGTCTGCTCGTCGATGTTGAACAGGTCGGTGAGCTCGGCCATCACCTGACGCTTGATGAGGCCGTTGGGACCTGTCGTCGCGTTCTGCGCCGCGGCCTGCTCCGGCGGAACCGTCGCCGGATACACCTGACCGGCGCGATCCTGCGCGGAGAGCGCACCGATGGTGACCATGCCGTCGAGCACCCAGTTCCAGCGGTTCGTCGACTCCGGCAGGTCCACCGCGGGATCCAGTCGCGAGGGCCGTTGGACCAGTGCCGCCAGCAGCGCACCCTCGGACACCGTCAGCTGTTCGACCGGCTTATCGAAGTAGGCCTTCGACGCCGCCGAAATGCCGTACGCACCGCGTCCGAAGTAAATGATGTTGAGGTAAGCCTCAAGCACCTGGTCCTTGGACCAAGACTGCGACATCTTGGTGGAGATGACGATCTCCTTAGCCTTGCGGGTCAGACCGCCCAAACCGGCGCGCTGCGAGCCCACCATCGCGTTCTTGACGTACTGCTGGGTGATCGTCGACCCGCCCTGGGTATCGCCGCCGAACATGTTGTTCTTGACGGCACGCAGCAGACCCAAGAAGGAGAAGCCCGGGTTGCCGTAGAAATCGCGGTCCTCGGCGGCCATCACCGCCGCGCGCACGTGCTGGGGCACCTGATCGATCTTTATATCGACCCGGTTACCTTCCGGCGGAACGACTTTCGCAAGCTCGGTGGTGCCGTCACTGGCCAAAATGGTGGACACCTGACTGGTGCGGATATCCCCCGGCTTCGGGATGTCGACCACCGAATATGCCAGGCCGAACGTCGCGAGCGGGATGATGATCGCCAGCACAACCAGGGCCATCGCGACGCGGCGGAAGATCTTCCAGCCGTCGCTCTTTCGCTTACGACGGCGCCGCGGCGGACGCGGCGGGCCGCCCGGCGGACCCAACGGTGGGGGCGTCGGGTTTCCGTAGACATCGTGGTCGTCATCGTCGCGTTCCAGCGCCGCGCGGGCGGCGGCGACAGCCTCTTCGTCGCGCCGGTACAACGGCAATTCCTCGATCGGGTCGAGGATCGATGTCGGACGATCATCCGTGCTGGGGATACGCGGCGAATCTGAGCGGCTGCCGGGACCTACCGGATTCTGATCGCCAACCGCTCCGCCCTCACCCACCGGCCTATTCACTGGCCGTCCGAGCACGTGATGTCCGCTGACGTGGGGTCCCCTTCGGCGCCGGCAGGGCGCCCATGACATACGACTTCACCAAATGATTCCAACTGCAGGTCCGGCATACCTCGACAACGTGCACGGCGAACTCCGAGAACCGAGTGGCGAGCATCACGAGCTCCTCGGCCGTACGCGCCGATCCGGAGACCGCGCCAAGGTGTTCACCGAAAACCCATGACACCAGTGTCAATTGCTCCTTGCGGCAGATGGGGCACACCACGGCACTGGACTTGCCGTGAAACTTAGCCGCCCGGAGCAGGTACGGGTTCGCGTCGCAGACTTCAGCCACGCCGGTACGCCCGGAATAGACCTCTGCCAGCAGGGATCGCCGCTTGAGCGCGTAATCCACCACCTGTCTCTGCAATCGCACGGTAACCAGAGTACGTCCGATTCGGCACTAGCCCGAGTCTGCCCACCCAGTCAGCCTGTCCTTTTGCAAACCCGAAGTCTGTCCGCGTTCAACTCGTTACGATTGGCCACCAATCAAGACGAGGGGGCAAAGTGACAACTCGCCGTCGATCGCTGGTGCTTGCCGGTTTCACGGTCATCGCCGTCACCGCCTCCGGGTGCGGGAAGCCCGCCGAGACCCCGTCCACGCCGGCGGCCACCTCGACCGCCACCTCGGAGACACGGTCGGCCCCGGCGGCGAGCCCGGCAGCAATCGCCCCCTCGCGGAACGGTGTCATGGGGACCGGCAACATCGTCGGGACCGCAGTCCTGAAGGTAAGCGGCGACGGGCAGGCGACCGTCACCTGGAAAGAAAACGGCGGCCCGGCCCACGTCGAGAAGAATGTCTCGCTGCCCTGGGAGCACACCATCGACGTCATCGCCGAGGCAAGCTCCGAGATCAGGGCCGACGGCACCGGCACCACCGGCTGCACGATCACGATGGGCACCATGTTGGTGTCGTTCAAGAACGAACCGAACCCGGTCTGCGAGTTCGCGTACTGGGGCTGACGGCGCCCAGAGCCTCGGACCAAGGATCGCGATGCGGCAAGGCGAGTACCGGTATTCGATCGACGTGATCTGCCCCGCCGATAGCGCAGCCGCACTGTTCGCGGATATTCCCCGTCTAGCGTCGGTCCACCCACTGGTGATCGGCACCCGGGAACTGCCCGCGGCCCCCGACGCACTGCACAGCTATGCCGTCACCGACCGGCTTGCACTCGGCCCGCTGCGCTTCCACCTCACCTACCGAGCCGACCTGCTGGAAGCCGATGACCGTCACATATCAACCCGGGCGCGGCAGAGCCCCTCCACGACACTGCTAAGCCGGGTGCACATCACCGACGCGGGCGACGGCATCACACACATCGACGTCACCGTGACCGTGACAACGCTCAGCCTGCTGTTCGCCTACACGCTGCGCACCGCCAAGGCCGCCCATCTGCGCATGGCCCACGGGGCGAAGCGACTGCTCGAAGCGGACGCCGCGGCGATGTGAATCGCTGCGAGCCGCTCTACGATTCCTCGCATGGCGACCCGAGCCAAAGACACCGACCGCGACGTCACCTGCAAGGCGCTCGACGACGCCTTCGGTGAAGGCCAGATCTCCACCGAAGAACACCGCCAGCGGATAACCATCGCCACCCAGGCACAGACTCTCGGCGAGCTCAACGGGGTGGTCTCCGACTTGCAGATCTCCGCCCTTCCGGTCGCACTACCCGCACCACAGCTTCGGCGGCGACGCTGGCCGGCCCTCGTGCTCACCGCCGTCGTCGCTGCCGCCGTGGGAGCCGGGGCCGGGGCTTACGCAACGCGACCGGTCCCGCCGGACCCCGGCGCGGTCGCCGACGGCGTCGCACCGGTGGTGATCGCCCCGACGAAACTGTTCTCCGTCCCGGGGCTGTCCGGCCTGCTGGACCAGATGCACACGAAGTTTGGCGACACCACAGGCATCGAGCTGACCGTGCGCTCGAACAATGCCGCGCTGGTCCGCATCGAGGCGTCGGATCCCAACCTGCCCATCACCTACCCGTATCAGGGCGGGTTCCGCGACGGCGGTCCGATGCCCGGCACCTGGCGGAACGTACGAATCGGAGATCTGGGTCGCTTCGATCCCTCCAAGATCGTCGGCGTGCTGCGCGGAGCACCGCAGACCCTGAACGTGCCCAACGCCGGTGACAGCGGCACCGTCATGGTGATCCGCCCCAGTGACGACGGCGTCGACATCACCGTGACGGTCTCCGAGAGGGACCGCACCGGGCGGATGGTCCTCGCGGGCAGCGGCGAACCCAAGGAAGTTGCGCCCGCTCCCTAACCACCAAGATCCGGGCCGCTCTACGATTCCTCGCATGGCGATAGGCATCCGGGCCAAGGACAGCGACCGCAACGACACCTGCAAGCTCCTCGACGACGCACTGAGCGACGGGCAGCTGTCCATGGAAGAGCACCGGGAACGCGTCACCTCCGCGACCAACGCGCCCACACTGGCGCAGCTCAGCTCGCTGGTCTCCGACCTGCAGAACGCAAAATCGGCCGCGAACATGCCGGTGCTCAAGCGACCGGAGCTCAATTGGCGTCGACGGTGGTACGTGCCCGCCGCCGTAACCATCGCGCTGGTCCTCGTCGGCGTCCTCATCGGTTGGGGCGCGTACGGGAACACCAGCTCCCCGTTGGACTTCACCGTAGATCCCGGCGCCAAGCCGGACGGGGTGGCACCTATCGTGATGACCCCGCCACGTCAACTGATGTCACTGGGCGGTCTGACGGGACTGTTTGAGCAGATGCGCCAAAAATTCGGTGACACCACGGGATACGAGCTGAATATCTACGGGGACTACGCGATTCTCACGCGGCCCGACCCCCGTGAACCACGCCGGACGCTGCGCTATGACTATCGAGGCGGCTGGGACCACCCCGACGATTCGTCCGGAAGCCACGCCGATCACGTGGTGGACCTCGCCAAGTTCGACGTCAAGACCATCATCGGGATCCTGCGGGGCGCACCCGAAACCCTCGGCATCAAGGCCAGCGAGGTGAAGAACACCTACCTCTTCATCAAGCCCTCCGAGGACAAGACCGCGCCACCGGACACCGTGCAGATCGATATTTCGGTAAGCGGTGAATTCCAGAACGGATCGATCTACGTCAATCCTGATGGCACCCCCATTCGCACCAGCTACCCGTCCGGGAGTTAAACCGCCCCCGTGTGGCGCCCGCATATATCGCGGCGATACTATTGTCCGATCGGTGCACGAGAAATGCTCCGGCGTCATATTCGGTCCTGGGAGGTGACTTCATGCTCGAACTAGCCATCCTTGGCTTGCTGCTTGAATCACCCATGCACGGCTACGAGCTGCGTAAGCGCCTGACCGGGTTGCTCGGAGCTTTCCGCGCCTTCTCCTACGGTTCCCTGTACCCGGCATTGCGACGCATGCAGGCCGACGGGCTTATCGAAGAGGACGCTGCTCCTGCCGGAACCACGGTGCTACTGCGCGGCAAGCGGGTGTACCAAATGACCGCCGCAGGCCGGGCCCGCTTCAGCGAGCTGGTGGCGGACACCGGCCCACAGAACTACACCGACGACGGCTTCGGCGTGCACCTGGCGTTCTTCAACCGCACCCCGGCCGAGGCCCGGATGCGGATTCTCGAAGGCCGCCGCCGTCAGGTAGAGGAACGCCGGGAGGGCCTGCGCGAGGCCGTCGGACGAGCAAGCAGCTCATTCGACCGGTACACCAAGCAACTGCACCAGCTAGGTCTGGAATCCAGCGAACGAGAAGTGAAGTGGCTCAACGACTTGATCGCTGCCGAGCGCACAGCGCAGGCACGGGTCGAGGAGCGTTAAGTATGTCCATCGGTAAAGGAGAACCGTCCATGTCCAACACATCATCTGAGGTGCGGGTCGCCATCGTCGGCGTCGGCAACTGCGCGTCCTCACTGGTCCAGGGTGTGCAGTACTACCAGGATGCGGACGAGAACTCGAACGTCCCCGGCTTGATGCACGTCAAGTTCGGGCAGTACCACGTGCGCGACGTGAAGTTCGTCGCCGCCTTCGACGTGGACGCCAAGAAGGTGGGCTTCGACCTCTCCGAGGCCATCGCCGCCTCCGAGAACAACACCATCAAGATCGCCGATGTGCCGCCGACCGATGTGATCGTGCAGCGCGGGCCGACCCTGGACGGTATCGGCAAGTACTACGCCGAGACCATCGAGGTCTCCGACGCCGACCCCGTCGACGTGGTGAAGACGTTGAAGGACAACAACGTTGACGTCCTCGTGTCCTACCTGCCGGTGGGTTCGGAAGAGGCCGACAAGTTCTACGCCCAGTGCGCCATCGACGCCAAGGTCGCATTCGTCAACGCACTGCCGGTGTTCATCGCCTCAGACCCGGTGTGGGCCAAGAAGTTCGAGGATGCCGGTGTGCCGATCGTGGGCGACGACATCAAGAGCCAGGTGGGCGCCACCATCACCCACCGCGTGATGGCCAAGCTGTTCGAGGATCGCGGTGTCACGCTGGACCGCACGTACCAGCTGAACGTCGGCGGCAACATGGACTTCAAGAACATGCTCGAGCGGGAGCGCCTGGAGTCCAAGAAGGTATCCAAGACCCAGGCCGTCACGTCGAACCTCAGCGGCTCGCTGGCCGACAAGGTGTACGACAAGAATGTGCACATCGGCCCGTCCGACTATGTCGCCTGGCTCGATGACCGCAAGTGGGCCTACGTCCGCCTCGAAGGCCGCGCCTTCGGCGATGTGCCGCTGAACCTCGAATACAAACTTGAGGTCTGGGACTCCCCCAACTCGGCCGGCATCATCATCGACGCGGTGCGCGCGGCGAAGATCGCGATGGATCGTGGCCTTGGTGGTCCGATCCTGCCGGCCTCGGCCTACCTGATGAAGAGCCCGCCAAAGCAGCTGCCCGACGATATCGCGCGCACCCAGCTGGAGCAGTTCATCGAGGGCTGACGCCTCTCATCCAACACGTCTACGGACGCCGAGTTCCCATAC
>JBOGDC010000049.1:0-1674 GCA_050701835.1 Mycobacterium sp.
CGTTCACCCCCGGTCCGGGCGTGTACACGTACTGGGATTACACGCAGCTGAGCTTCCCCAAGAAGCGCGGGATGCGCATCGACTTCGTCCTCGGCTCACCGGAGTTCGCCAAGACAGTGGGTGATGCTCACATCGACCGCGAGGAACGTAAGGGCAAGGGCGCCAGCGACCACGCACCCGTCGTCGTCGATCTGGACTCCTGACATCTTCCCCTGACGCTATCTACGCACGCGCGGTGCTAGTTGGCTAGCGGCAATGATGGTTTTACGGTCGTTCCGCGGGGCCTCGGAGTCGGCCGAAATCCTCTGAAACCGCAGCCGCCAGATCGAGGTAGGCGTCCATAGTCTGCTGTCGGAGCAGCCCGAAATCGATATCGGCGCCCTCGGAGAGATGCGGGTCGAATGGAATCGTGTGCACCGACCGGCACCGCGACTCGAAGTGCTCGTAAAGCTTGTCGATTTTCAAGTTCGCCGATCCCGGACGCGATGTACTGAGCACCACGCGCGCGCCCCGTACCAACCCTGAATAACCATGCTGCATCAGCCAGTCCAGCGTTGCCGATGCGCTCCGGGCAGCATCCATCGCGGGCGCACTGACCAACACGATGGTGTGCGCCAGGTCGAGAACCCCCGCCATCGCCGAATGCATGATGCCGGTGCCGCAGTCAGTCAGGATGATGTTGTAGTAGTGCCGCAGAATATCGACGGTGCGCCGATAGTCGCCCTCACTGAACACCTCTGAGACCGCTGGCTCCTGTTCGCTTGCCAGAATTTCCAGCCGACTGGTTGCCATCAGCGTGTGGTTGCGAACATCGGCGTAACTGTGCAGGTTGGGGTCCGACAACAGGTCGCGCACAGTTGATCGCGTCGACTCGTCGCGGACTCGCTCTGCCAGAGTGCCGCGGTCGGGGTTCGCGTCGACAGCGATAACACGATCATGTCGCACCATGGCGAGTGCCGACCCCAGCCCAAGCGTGGTCGTGGTCTTGCCAACCCCGCCCTTGATGGACAGCACGGCGATACGGAAGTCGCCGACGATCGGCTGCCGGATCTGTTCCTCGAGTTCCTGCCGTAGGCGATCCCGACGGGACAGCCCAGGGTTGACGTGACCACCCGTGGCCATACGCACCCTGCGTCGCCAGCCGGATTGCGGTGCATTCGGATGCTGCCCCGTCAGCTCCGCTTCCTCTAGTGGCGTGGGCACTCGAAAGGCTTGCGGGGGGCGATAATTCGCCGGAGGCGCTGCTCGGTGTGCCTGCGGCGGCGGTCCAGGCGGGCCGGGATGACCGGCATCCGGACTCGGTTGATGGGCCACCCAACCCGGCGGAGGGGGTGGAGGCTGTGGGGGACGCCATCCCGGCGGTGGAGGCTGCGGGGGACGCCATCCCGGCGGCGGGGGTGGTAGGCGTTGCTTCCATCCTGGCGGTAGAGGGGGTGGAGACAATCGCGGGTCCTGCATCGGCGGCTGCGGTGCATCGCGCGTCACCGGGCCCGCCGGGGATTCGTTCAACGGCTCCGCGGGCGGATTTTGCGGTGCGGGCTTCTCCGCGTGGTCGCGGCGCAACCTAGGGAATGGGCCTTCGTCATCGTACGAAGATGGTTTATGGGGCCCGAAACGCTCGAACTCCACTGACGTGGCTGCTCCCGGCAGTTGCCAGGGCGGCAGGGCGAGCCT
>JBOGDC010000050.1:0-290468 GCA_050701835.1 Mycobacterium sp.
TAGACGCGGCAGGCTTGGCCGCGGTGGTCTTCGGTGCGGGCGTCTCGGTATCCCCGCGGCGGCTTCCCATCGCGCGGCCGAACGTCCAATACGCCGCCGCATGCAGATCGGCCTTCGGGAATCCGAACTCGTCCTTGAGTCGTTTACGCAGATGCTTGAGCGACCCGGCCTCGGGGCCGGCCCATGCGTACCAGTTGGACCAGTCTCTGTCCTCCAGTGCGCAGGACAGCGATGTTTCGTCGGCGCGGTCCACCCAGTGCAGCCGGCGCCGGGGATGATCGGCCAGGGGGATCAGATCGTCATCGGGGCTGTGCCTTTCCAAGTACAGCTCGACGTCCACATCGGCGGGTAGGGCGGCCAGGATGGAGTTGATCGCGGGGATGGATGCGGAGTCACCGATGAGCAGGAAACCGGCCGGGAGATCCTCGGGTACCTCGAAACGTGAGGATCCGAAGGACACCACTGGAATCGTCATACCCGGTTGGACGGTGGTCGCCCACTGGCAGGCGGGGCCTGCGGGCTGATGAACTACGACATCAATGGTGAACTCGCCGGCATCGGTATCCGTCGACACGATGGTGTACGCCCGCTGGAACTCGGTGGTGCTACCCGCAGGGTCGGGGAACCAGAACCTGAGCCACTCGGTGGGGGCGTGTAGGAGATCTTCGAACAGCGTCGGCGACGACATCCTGATGCGTACGCAGTTCGGCGACACGTGCGTGGTCCCGACGACGGTGGCCAGGTGGTCGCGCGCCCCGAATCCGCGCAGCACCGCACCCTGGATCCCTCTACCCATAGTGATGTGACCTTTGTTCGTGCTGGACGTGGCCCCGGGCGATACATCCGGGCCGCTACTTAGCCCATCCTAACCTAGGGTGAAATGGGGTTAGGCGCGAAGGACGTTGTCAGAGGCAGCCGGTTCGGCCCCCTCGGGATCCGCACCGGGGATATCGGTTCCCGCGATCGATGCCCCGGCCGTCTCGATGAGGAACGGCAGCGCACACAATCCGATGACACACGCGAGCATCAAATAGGCGGCAGGGAAGAGGTCCCAGCCGGTCTTGTCGACCATCAGGTCGTTCACCAACGGCGCGGTACCGCCGAACGCCGCGGTGGACAGGTTGTAGGAGATCGCGAATCCCGCATAGCGGACCTGGGTGGGGAACATGCAGGGGAAGGTCGCGGTGATGGTGGAGAGCTGCGGTATGTACAGCAACCCGAGAACCGCGAAACCGACGATCGCCCAGCCCAATCCCTGGCCCATGAGCCAGAACATGGGCAACGCGAGGATGAGCAGGCCGATCAGGGAGAACAGCCACATGGGTTTACGCCCGACGCGATCGGAGAATGCGCCGCAGAAGGGGATGAAGGCCATCATGGCGATCTCGCCGATGAGGATCACCATCTGGCCCTCGGTCTCGGTCATCCCGAGTCGGGTCTTCAGGTAGGTCGGCTGATAGCTCAGCAGGGTGTAATTGGTGATGTTCAGGGCGATGACCAGCAGCATCATCACGATCATGGGTCGGCGGTAGTCACGCACCAGATCACGCAGGCGGCTCAGTGCCGATTCACGGACTTCCGGCTCTTGCTGCTGCATCTCGACGAACAGGGGCGGATCATCGAGACGGCTTCGCAGGTACCAGCCGATGAGTCCCATCGGCAGTGCGAGGAGGAACGGGATACGCCAGCCCCAGGACTGCATGGCTTCGGCGCCGAGCGTCGCGTCGAGGACAAGGACGAACGCGGCACCGGTGGCGAACCCGCCCAAGGTGCCGAACTCGAGGAACGACCCGTACTTTCCGCGCTTCTTATCCGGCGCGAACTCCGCCATAAATGTTGCGGCTCCGCCATATTCACCGCCGGTGGAGAAGCCCTGCACTACACGCAGCAGGATCATTAACGCGGGGGCCGCGGCACCGATTGTCGCCCAGCTGGGCAGCACGCCGATCAGCGTGGTGGACAACGCCATCAGCACGATGGTGATGGCCATGACGCTCTTGCGGCCCACCCTGTCGCCCAGGGGGCCCCAGATCATGCCACCCAGCGGGCGTAGCAGGAAGGAGATCGCGTATCCCAGCATCGTGAACGCGGTGCCCAGGGTGGGGAAGAACGCCTGCGTCAGAAACGTTGTGGTGGCGGCATATACGCCGTAGTCATACCACTCTGTGGCGTTACCCATCGCCGATGCCGCGATGGCCCGGTGAAGTAGCCGCCGACCCTCCGGAGACTCGAAATCCGGTCGCGGGACCGGGGGAGGTTCCGTGTCGCCCTCCGCGGGGTCGGCGTTCGTCATCAGCGTGTGCCTGGCGATCGGGGGGTCAGCGGGTTGACGGTCCGCGCGGCGACGTACTCGGGACGCGGCTCCGACCCGGCGAAAGGTCTTTGCGGTGCGTTCTCCACCGAGTTGAACACCAGGAAGACGTTCGACCGGGGATAGGGGCTGATATTCGACCCCGACCCGTGCAACAGGTTGCAGTCGAACCACAGCGCGTCACCCGGTTGCCCGAGGAAGAGCTCGATACCGCTCGTCAGTGCGGCTTCGGAAAGAGTTTGGGTGGATGGCACGCCAATCTCCTGCTCCACCAGAGACTTCCGATGATTGTCCTGCGGGGTCGCCCCGACGCACGGGTAAAAGGTGCGATGGGTGCCCGGCATGACCTGCAGCGTCCCGTTGTAGGCGACGTTGATGGTCAATGCGATCGAACAAGACACCGTGCGCATCTGGGGAAGCCCATCTTCGGTGTGCCAGGTCTCGAAGTCCGAATGCCAATAGAAGCCGCGCCCTCTGAACGCAGGCATGGCGTTGATACGCGACTGATGCAGATACACCGGTCCGCCCAGCAGCTGCTCGGCGACGTCGAGTACACCCGGCGAGCACGCCACGTCCATGACCACCGGACTGAGCAAATGTGCCTCGAAGATGGACCGCACCTCCTGCGATCCCGCTTCTCGGATAATCCTGGGATCATCACCGAGTTGCGATGGCACCCTGTCGATCTCGTTGCGCAGTGCGGAGACGGTCGCGTCGTAGACGGTGCTCGGGCGGATCAAGAAGCCCTGATCGGACATCTGGGTGAGCGCGGGTGGAGCTAGCGGACCCTCGTCTGTTTCGCCCCAGACCACCGGTTCGGATCTGTCGATCGGTGCCTGTTCGGTCTCGAGGCGACTGGGGTAGCGATCGGTGATCGCGGGGGCACTCATGACAGGGCAGGCGCGGCTGGGTATGCGCCGGACTCGTCGTGGACCTCCTGCCCGGTGACGGGAGGATTGAACACGCACATCATGCGCATCTGGGTGTCTGCGGAAAGCTGGTGCCGCTCATTCCCGTTGAGCAAATACATGCTTCCCGGGCCTAAGGCGAACACGTCGCCGTTCTCCAAATTGGTCAGCGTGCCGGTTCCTGTGGTCAGCCACACGGCTTCGATGTGGTGACGGTAGTGGAAGACGTGCACGGTACCGGCGTCGATGGTGGTTTCGTGGAAGGAGAACCCCACACCGTCATCGGCTAGCACTATCCGCTTGCTATGCCAGCCTTCACCGCTGACATCGCGCTCGGTACCTGTGATCTGCTGGGTAGTACGGACGATCAAGATACTTCCTTTCTCTGCAGATTCGGTTCTGGACGGACCTAGACAGATTCCGCGATGGCTTCCCGCAGGGTGGCGATGCCGATATCGAGCTGCTCATCGGTGGTGGTCAGGGCCGGCAGCAGTTTGACCACCTCATCCTTGGGGCCGGAGGTTTCCACCAGCAGACCCCGTTCGAACGCGGCCTGGCTCACTCGGGAGCCTCGTTCCGTATCGGCGAAAGCGATGCCCTGGACCATGCCCCGGCCGCGTACCGTCACCGAGTCGTCATCGGCCACCAATCCGGCAAGTTCCGCATGGAGACGGTCGCCCTTGCGGCGTACGTCATCGCTGAATGTGCTGTCCTGCCAATACTTCTGCAGCGTTGCGGTTGCGGTGACGAATGCTGGATTGTTTCCGCGGAAGGTGCCGTTGTGCTCGCCTGGGGCCCACTGGTCGAGATCCGGACGAATGAGGGTCAGAGCCATCGGCAAGCCATAGCCGCTGATGGACTTCGACAACGTCACGATATCGGGGCGGATGCCCGCGTCTTCGAAGGAGAAGAAGGCCCCCGTGCGGCCGCAGCCCATTTGCACGTCATCGACTATGAGGATGATCTCCCGCTTCTGGCACAGGTCGGCGAGCGCCCGCAGCCAATCGGCACGGGCGACGTTGACGCCGCCCTCGCCCTGTACGGTCTCGACGATCACCGCGGCAGGCCGATTGAGGCCGCCGCCCTCGTCGTCGAGGACCTTCTCAAACCATTGGAAGTCCTCGGTGACACCACCGAAGTAATTGTCGTACGGCATCGGGGTGGAATGCACCAGGGGCACGCCGGCTCCGGCGCGTTTCATCGAATTACCGGTAACGGCAAGCGATCCCAATGTCATCCCATGGAATGCATTGGTAAAGCTGATGATTGACTCGCGCCCTGTGATATTCCGTGCCAGTTTGAGCGCGGCCTCGACGGCATTGGTTCCCGTAGGGCCGGGGAACTGCACCTTGTAGTCCATGCCGCGGGGCAGCAGGATGGTCTGCTCGAATTCCTCGAGGAACTGCTGCTTGGCCACCGTGGCCATATCCAGGCCATGGACCACGCCGTCAGTCGTCAGGTAATCGATCAGCGCGGTCTTGAGCACCGGGTTGTTGTGGCCGTAGTTGAGTGCGCCGGCACCGGCGAAGAAGTCCAGATAGCGCTCACCAGTGGTATCCGTCATCCAGGATCCGGATGCGGAAGCGAAGGTAGTGGGCCAGGTCCGGCAATAGCTCCGCACCCCGGATTCACGTTCGTTGATGACACTCGGAAGCCCAGCTTCCTGAGCGGGCAAGGTGGCGGTCATGTGTGTATCCCCTTTCGACCCAATGTTTTTAGGCACTGTCTATTGGGCGCGTTTATGTGGATCGTGCGGAGTGAGCCGCAGAAGCGGCTCTGCCTCATGTGCGTCGGGAAACAGATTCACGCCAAAACCGGAGGATTCGGTGAGTTCCATGTCCCGCCGGCGGGCGAATCCGGCGAATAACGCGCGCGAGGCGGTATTTGACTGTGTGACAGTGGTTTCCATGACGAGGGGTTCGCCCTGCAAGGTCGCGAGAGAGTCCGCGAGCCAAGCCAGCATGCTGGCGGCCAGTCCCTTGCCACGATACGCCTGATCGACGCCGACCTGCCAGATCATCAGTGAACCGGAGGGGCGGACATATCCGGTGATGAAACCAACGGGTTCACCGTCGACATGGGCGACAGCGGATGTGGACGGAAAATCGATGCACCACAACAGATATGCATAAGAAGAATTGACATCCAGAACGCCGGAGTCGCGGGCTATGCGCCACATGTGACGAGCGTCCGTCTGTGTCGGGTGGCTAATCGACCACACGGCGGTACTGCTTGAGTCACTCTGCAATTCAGTTTCGACCACTATTAATCACCATAACCACAACGTGTTTCGTATCCACTCGGGTGTGTTTCGTATCAATTCGGGTTTCGTTCTGTTCGACCGTAACCACATGGGCACCCGAATAGCCAGGACGGGTGGTGGCGATCCGGGTCAACTCGCGGCGTTTGCCGAGGGTATACACATGATGTGACGCTCATCACATTTTTGCATGCCACGCGAACTTGACGAGATCTTGATGACTGTGCATACGTGATTGCCGGGCAACGCTCAGGCAGTGTTGTTGAAGCAACGCTCCCAGTGGTCGGCATCGACAAGCATCTCGCCCGGGGGCGTCGCCCAGCACGCCGCCACCAGGTCATAACCCTGGTGAATGAGCGCGGCATGCGCCGGCCAGCGCACCTGCAGCCATTCGGGTTCATCGTGTGCGCTGTCCACCCCGGCGCGAATCGCGCCTTCGAGTTCGAACGACAGGTCGCGGGCCTCGGCATATGCGGCGTCATGGGCGGGATTGATCCGCGCGGAAGAGACGAGCCCGAGGGCCGCCTTCCGGATCCGGGCCTCGGTGAAGGCGAAGGTCCGGCGATGCGCACGCGGCGCGAACAGGTACATCGAGGCCATCGCCACGGCGACACCGATCATCGTTTCGGCGAGCCGGTCGCGCACGATCGACGTGACGGATCCATGCAGGGTGACCACGCCGGCGGACAGCAGCGCGATCGGGGTCACGAACACGACGGCGACCGCATAGTTGCGCGGTAGGAACATCTCGGTGCAGAACTGCAATGTCGCAATGGCGGCGATGAGCGCGTACCCGGCGAGGGACAGGTGGTACAGCAGTGCAAAGAGGCAGACTCCGATGACCGATCCCGCAAAGCGCTGCAGCCCGCGCACGTTGCCGTGCAGCCGGTCCGGGCCTAGGTGCACGATGACGAGGGCACTCAGAATTGCCCATTGCGGCCGCGTGAGACCGACCGCGGCGCTCAGAACCCCGGCTGCGAGGCAGGCGATACCGACCCGTCCCGCCGTGATGGTGGCGTGCGAACGGAAGCGCACCGAGCGGCGCATCCGATACCAGATGCTGGGCCGCACTACGAGAACGTGGTCGCCGGGGATGAGGTGGTCTAGCACCATCTTGGCGCCCACCGCGGTCTCGGTAAATCGGCGATGGGTATCAAGCATGGTCGTCACCAACGGCGAATCGGAACTGTTGGAAAGTCCGGCGTCGTGCAGGGCTGTCCACGCCGAGGAGATCGCGGCGCCCGCGGCATGTCGGGCATCGATGGTCGCGTTTCCTGGCTGCGCATACGCTTCGACCGCATCGACGGCCCGCTGCACCGCGACGCGTTCGGGCTTGTGAAGGTCGACCGCAGCGCCGGTCATCGAAACGATCACCGCTGCAACGGCTCCGAGGCCGGCGCAGGTGAGGATCTGTATGGGATCCACGCCCCATTCGGTGGCGCCGAGGGCGCCCCCACACACCAGGACGAAGAACAACGCGCCCGGCGGCCCGAGGCGTAGTGCATCCACCGTATAGACCACGGGCACCGCGACCGCGGTGAGTGTGAGGATGATCGCCGCCTTGTTCGCGATCCCGCCGAGATCGTGGAGGCCGACCGTCGTGCCTACCGCCGAGCCGAGTGCCGCGATGAGCACCAGGGCGATACCCGCGGTGGCCACGACGGCGGCACGTACCCGGTATGGGCGTCCCTCTCCGTACAGGACTGCGAACGCCCCGTAGGTCACATAGATCGCGGCATTGGGGTATCCGGCAGCGACTACTAACGCTCCGGGGATAGCGACCGCGGCAGCGGCGCGTAATCCGATGCTCCAGCGCCGTCCCGCCGGTGGGGTTGAGAACAGGATCGAGCGGGCCCGGGCAATCTGCGGAAGGGGATCCGGTGATTCAGGCGCGGGCGGGGTCACACGTCATTTCATACCGTGCCGCTGCCGGTAGGCGCGCTGCTTACAGGCGGGGGAGCAATAGCGCTGTGGCCGTCCCTTCCCGTGGGTAGTGAGTTGGCATCCGCAGAAGGTGCAGGTCGTGGGGCCGCCGGCTGCTGTTTCGTCACGCACCGGGGTCGATTCGTAACAAACACTTCGTGCTGCAGACACCAGATCCGTGCCGCCCGCCCGCCCGCGCGGGGTGCGGATGCGGAGCTCGCCGTCGAGGTAGGGGCAATCGACGATGTCCTCGTTAGTGCAGGTGAGCAGGTGGCCGAGATACTCGCGTGCACGATCGAGGCGGTCGATCCGAGCGGAGATGTCCGCGACCTGTTCGGTGACCGCGTTACGCCAGGTATCGGGTTGGGTCGTATGCGATGTGACGACGGCCGCCTGGCGCAGCGGCATCATCCCCGTGATGCAGCACAGGTACGCGATACCGATACGCCGGAGGTCTCGCTCGGTGTAGGTGCGGCGGCCGCTGTTGTGCGTCGGCGAATTCAGGACACCCTGCTTCTCCCACCACCGCAGTGTCGATGGGGCCAGGCCGTAAAGGGCAGAGGCCTCGCCGATGTTCACCGTCGGCACCGCGGATACGGGACTTGACATCAAGTTCACTTCACCATTGAAACTTAGGTAACCCTAACTTGCAAGGAGTACGTATGGCTGATGTGGCTGCAATTCACGACAATCCGCGCAGGCGGCTCATGCAACTGCTTTCCGCCGCATGCGTGCCTCACCTCGTGGGTTTGGCGGCGAACCTTCGCATAGCCGACACGGTAGGTGACGAGGTGAAATCCGCCGACGAGGTGGCGCTGTCCTCGGGTATTGACCCGGCACTCATGCGTCGCCTGCTGCGCGCGCTGGCGGATCTGGGTCTTGTCACGCGTGCGGGACCGGACCGCTATGGGCTGGGTGAGATCGGGCAGCTGTTGCGCTCGGATGCGGCCGGGTCAATGCGCGACTTTGCGCTCCTCGGCACCCATCCCACCGCGCTATTACCTTGGGGCAGCCTGGAATACAGCATGCGTACCGGCCGCCCCTCGTTTGCTGAGGTGTTCGGGGCGTCGGTGTTCGAGTATTTCGCCGCCAACGCCGATCTGACGGCTCTATACAACGCCGCCATGGGTAGTTTGACCGAGAGCCTCGCGTCGGCGGTGGCGACCGGGTACGACTTCGGCAGGTTTGGTCAGGTGGTCGATGTCGGTGGTGGCGACGGCACTTTACTGACCGAGGTGTTGCGAGCGTGGCCGGAAGTCCTTGGCGTGCTGTTCGATACCGAGGCGGGATCCTCCGTGGCCGCCGACCATTTCGCATCCGTGGGGCTATCGGAACGTTCCGATGTGGTGGTGGGCGACTTTTTCGAGTCGATTCCCTGCGGCGCCGACCTGTACCTCATGAAGTGGATATTGCACGACTGGGACGACGAATCGGCTGTGACGATTCTGCGGAACATTCGGAAGGCGATGCCCGCTCATGCTCGCCTGCTCGTAGTCGAACAAGTGTTGCCGGATGCCGAATCCGTTGTCGAGATTCATGATCCGACATTCTCGGATCTGAGCATGCTGGTGCTGTACGGTGGTAAGGAGCGCACCCGATCGGAGTTCGAGGAGCTGTGTGTCAAGGCCGGCCTGGCGCTGGCCGATGTGGTGCTCCTCGGAACTGATCTCGACATGTGCCTCATCGAGATCGTGCCGGTTTAGGGGCGCAGGCCGTCTAGGACGTGACGTAATCCCATCTCGAAGCGGTCATGCGGTTGGCTAGCGGTCTGATGGCGGTAGAGCTCCACCATGGGTGCGTTGTCACCGCCGTCTGCTGATTTCAGCCGTTCCAGATCCCCTGGAGTGACCTCGGCGAACGGCCGTCCCGCCTGTACCCACGCCGCCTCGGCGGTTGCCGCACCCAGCACGTAATAGTAGAAGGCGGTGACGGCCGACGTCAGGGATTCGCCCTCAAATCCCGCTTGGGACAAGGTGTTCAGCATCGACCCGAAATGGGCCACCGCCGCGGGCCCCATGGGAGGTTTGGAGCCCAGCAGCGTCGGAGCCCAGGGGTGGTCCAGGAATGTGTCGAACAGGCGTCGGGCGATCGCGGTGAGCCGCGGACGCCAAGTGCGGGGGCCGCCGTCGAGCAGAGCCTCCGCGAAGACTCCGTCGACGGCGAACTCGAGGAGGTCGTCCTTGGTGGAGACATGTCCGTAGAGCGTCATGGGCGCCGTCCGCAAGCGCGCAGCGAGCTTGCGCATGGTGAGCCCGGAGATGCCCTCAGAATCCATGATCTGCATTGCCGCGGAGATGATCTGGTCGCGCGTCAGCGTCGGTTGTCCACGCATGGCCTTGGCGGGGCGTAACCACACCGATTCGGTCGACGGGGGTTGCATGCCTTCACCGTACAGTGTTCTACTAGGCCGTACAACGTACGGTGAACATGGAGGCGGGTGCACATGAAATATGACGCGATCGTGATAGGTGCTGGACTGTCAGGTCTTTCGGCGGCGGTGAGCCTCGTCGACTCCGGTCTGGAATCGGTTGAGCTGCTGGAGGCCAAGCCGCGCGTGGGTGGCCGCACTCTGAACGCGGCTCTCGGACCGGTGGTCGTAGACGAGGGCGCGACGCTCATCTACCCGTCGCATCGCCATGTCCGTCGATTGGCCGATCGGTTCGGTATCCGGCTGTTCGAGTCCGGGGGAGAGGGCAAGTTTCTGTGTTATCTCGACGGGGCAGTGGGGGCATTTGATTTCAGCAAGACCGGTGGTCTCGGGGTTTGGGGCGCACGGCGGCTGCGGCCGATACTTCGAGGACTGCTGACCCTCGCGTCGCGATGGACGCACCTGCCGATGGAGCCCGCCGCACTCGTGGAAATAGCAGGGGCACTATGTGAATTGGATCGGCTGGCGGCGACAGTTCCGCATGCCGCGCCGTGGACCGCACCCGATGCCACGGCTCTCGACCATCGCACCATCGGTTCCTGGCTTGCGGAGACGGTCCGCGATACGAGGGCGCGGCAGGTGGTCGAGTCATTGTTCGGCTACTTTCCGCCCACCACGTCATTGCTATTCGTGCTTCATTTGCTCAACACCTGGGGCGGTATCGGCGCGCTGATGTCAGGGCAATCTAGTGTTCTCCGGTTCACCGATGGGGCAGTCGCTTTCGCTTGCTCTGGCCAAGGAACTGGGAGAGCAGGTGGTATTGGGATCGCCGGTCATCGCCATCGAACACGATGTCGATGGTGTCCGCGTCCACACCACGGAGGCGGTACATGAAGCCAGCCGGGCAGTCATTGCGGTAGGGCCGGCGGCCTGCCAGCGCATCGACTTTCGTCCCGGGCTTCCGGAAGCGACGGGACTCCTGCACAACGCGTGGCAGCCGGTGCACGGGCGCAAGATCAATGCCGTTTACGACGAGCCCTTCTGGCGCGCCGAGGGATTCTCCGGTTCGGCACTCACCGATGTGGATGCCGCCCCGGGTGTGCTTGACGCTTCTCCGGCGGATGGGTCGGTCGGCGTGCTGGCGTGCTACGCGACCGGCGAGGTGGTTGCCCCGAGCGCTCGGGTGTTGGAGACGTTCGCCGCTATGTTCGGACCGAAAGCCTTAGAGCCTATGGACTATTCGGAGAAGTTGTGGAGGGATGAGCCATACAGCTTCGGATGCGAAGGTGGACTCGGCATATCGGCGCTCACCACGGCGCGCGCGCTTTTGAAGGCTCCGGTCGGACCGATCCATTGGGCAGGGGTGGAGACGGCGGACGAGTGGATGGGCTTTATGAACGGCGCCGTCCAGGCAGGTGAGCGTGCTGCACGCGAGGTGCTTGCGGCCGGCTAGCCGAGCAGCGACCGTCCGAGATAACCGTCCTCCGTGGTCCCGGGTGGCATGACGAAAACGGCGGAACCGACCGCGGTGTTCCACTGGTTGAATTCATCTCGCTCGGCGAGGCGCCGCTGCACCGGGACGAACTGGGTGGCGATATCACGTTGGTATGCAGCGAAAATCAGGCCGGAGTTCGACGATGCACCCGGCAGCGGGGTGCCGTCGAAGTTGTACGGGCGCCGCAGGAACTTCTCCCGCGGCGTGCGGTGCCGGGCGAGGGCGATATGTGCGGTTGCCGGGATCACGGGGATGCCTCCGCGTGTCATCTCCAGATCGGGCTCATCGGATTCCTTCTGGCCCGTGAGCGGTGCGCCGTTGTCCGCGCGTCTGCCGATCACCAGATCCTGGAGCTTGCGCTCGAGTTGATCCCACCCGTCCAGGTTCATGGTGATCCGTCGAAGGACGAGAAGCGATCCGCCCCTGAGCCATTCGTGGTCTTCGCCGTGGTGCCACAACAGACTGTCGAACTCGGGGCTGCTGGGGTTCACGGTGCCGTCGACCTGCCCCATGAGGTTGCGCATCGTGCCACCGGACGGATCTTCCGCGCGGGGTGTCCGGAATCCGGCCTGACGCCAACGTTCGGTGGCCAGCGAGCGCACGTTCTTGAGGAGGACCCGCGCGGCATGGGCCACCAGAAGCATGTCGTCGGCACAAATTTGTAGCAGAAGATCGCCTCCGCACCAACGTTTGTCGAGCCGGTCGGTGGTGAATGCCGGGAAGTCGCGAGCCGATACCGGGCATTTGTCAGCCAGGCCGGTCTTGGTAAACGCGGTGGGGCCGAGGCCGGCGGTAATCGTCAATCGTGCGGTGGGAGTGGCCAATTCCGGCTCGGTATCGGCCAGCGCGGGCAGGCCCTGGGTCAGTCGGGCCGCATCGGTGGTCCATAGGCGCAGGATCGACCGCAGGTTCTCGCGGGCCGTGTGCTCGTCGGTGGGGAGCAGATCCAGCGCGAGGAACAATGCGTGCGACTGTGGCGAGGTGGCGATCCCGGCCTGGTGCTCCCCGTAGAAAGGCTCGACCGCGGGTGCGCTGTCGGACCGTGCCGCCCCGGATTGGGCCGACCACGCCGATAGTCCGGCGCCCGCAGTGAGGGCAGCGGCGGCGCCACCGCCGACAATGAGTCCTCGCCGGGACACGGAACGACGCGTCATGTTCAGGGCTGGTAGTTCTCGTTACCGCCCGCGAAATCCCGGATCTGGGCGGTGACGGGCTTCGTGGAGCCGTCTTGGAAGGCCAGTGTGATGACGACGTCCTGACCGGGACGCAGGGGAGTGGTCAGCCCCATGAGCATGACGTGATCGCCGCCCGGGGACAGCTTGTGTTCGCCGTTGGCGGGGATGACGACGCCGCCCTGCTTGGGCCGCATCATCCCGCCGGGGGTCACCTCGTGCAGCTCCACCGAGCGGGCGGAGGGTGAAGTGGCGGACACAATGCGTGCCTCGCCGGTGCCGGTGTTGTGCAGGGTGCCGAATACGGAGGTCATCGATCCGTCCGGGGCGGACTTGGCCCACTGATCGGTAATGGTGATCTCAGAGGCCTGTTGGGCTGGTGCGGGCTCATGCGCTGAACAGCCGGCGAGGAGCGACAGCGCGACCGCTGCCGGAATGACGATCTTCACGTTCAGCTAGTCGTGCGGACGACGGGGAAAGTTCCGGCCGGGAGTTTTCGACGCAGGCTCAGCTCGGTGAACAGCTGCGCGGTGGCGGACTTGGCGACCTCGATATCCCCCGCAATGACACCCTCGACGAGCCTGGTGTGTTCGTGCTCGAAAGAGCATTCCGCACCGATCGGGTTGCCGCGCATGTAGTGATCCATCAAGCCCAGCAGCGAGTCGTAAAGCTCCAGGTAAAGGGCGTTGTGGCTCGCGGCCACCACGGCGCGGTGTACCGCGATATCGGTGGAAATGGCTTCCTCGACGTGCTGGGCCGCAACCTGATTGGGTGCCCACAATTCGTTGCGCCGCCGTAGCAGGGCGCGCAACTGCTCGATGTCATCCTCATCACGCCGCTGCGCGGCGAGCCCGGCAGCGGTCACTTCGAGGGTCTGCCGCAGTTCGATGAGATCGCGGTCGTTCGCGGCGGCGAAGTAGTCGGCGATGGCCAAACCGCTTCCGCCCAGGGACAACACATAGGTGCCGGAGCCCTGTCGTCGTTCCAGCATTCCGGCGTGCACCAGGGCCTGAACGGCCTCTCTAATTGTGTTGCGGGAGGTACCCGTGAGCTCGCACAATTCAGGTTCAGTGGGGATGCGCGCGCCGATGGCCCAGCGTCCCGACTGAATCTCCTCGCGGAGTTGCTCGGTGACCTGGCCAATCAGTGTTTGGCGACGGACCGGCTGCATGACGGCTCATCGTAGCGTGCGGTGGAAATCACGTTGTACTCATTCATCCATTCATCCTATGATTTGCGGGGCCCTGCTCAGGAGGAGGAACGTTGACCGTGACCGCGCACGATTCCCGGACCGCTACGCACGATTCGATGCGGGCGGTATCGGCTGCCGCGCTGCGCCGTGGGCGCCTCATGGTCCTGGTCGCGATCCTGCTCTTCGCGCTATGCCTTCGTTCCGCCGTCACCTCGCTGACCCCGCTCCTGACCGAGATCTCTCGGGATGTCGGGTTCGGTTCCGCGGTGATCGGTGTGTTCGGGATGCTGCCGACGGCCATGTTCGCCGTTGCGGGCCTGATAACGCCCGCGTTGACCGAGCGGTTCGGTCTCGAGCGCACGACGCTGGCCGCCGTGGTGGCCACCGTGATCGGCATGGCGGCGCGGCCCGCGATGAACTCGACCGGCGGTCTGCTGGTGCTGTCCTGCGTGGCGCTGCTCGGTATGGGTATTGGCAACGTGGTGATCCCGCCGTTGGTCAAGCGGTATTTCTCGCATCGCGTCGCGCTCATGAGCGCGGCCTACCTGACGGTGCTGCAGATCGGCACCACGGTTCCGGCGTTGACGGCGGTTCCGCTCGCGGATACCTATGGGTGGAGATTCTCGCTGGCGGCCTGGGTGCTCGTTCCAGTGGCGGCCCTGCTGCCGTGGATCGGTGTCATCATCGCCCGCCGTGGCCATGATGTCGCAGATCACTCAGCCGAACCGCATGCGGATTCGTCTGCGGTGGGACAGGTTTGGCGTTCGCCGCTGGCATGGGGGATGGCCGGCATGTTCGGCATGACATCACTTGTGACGTATTCGATGTTCACCTGGATCCCCGCGATCCTGACCTCGGCCGGCGGTAGCAAGGCGCTCGGCGGCGTGATGGTTGCCCTGTTCTCGGGTGTGGGATTCTTTGGCACGCTGGCCATTCCGCCGCTGGCCGCCAAAATGCGTAACCCGATGCCGGTTGTCATCGTGTGCCTGGCGTGCTTCCTGATTGGATTCAGCGGACTGCTGTGGATGCCGATGAAGGCGACCGCGCTGTGGGTCATCGTGCTCGGGTTCGGGCCGTCCACCTTCCCGCTCGGGCTGACGCTGGTGAACCTGCGTACCCGCACCGCTGCCGGTTCGGCGGCACTGTCCGGCTTCACCCAAGGTGTTGGCTATGCGGTCGCGTGCCTGGGCCCGGTGTTATTCGGTGTACTGCATGACGTGACCGGCGACTGGTACGCGCCGTTCGGGCTGCTGCTTCTCGCGATCACCGTGCTGGGTGTGGGTGCCTATCAGGCATGCCAGCCGCGGATGCTCGAAGACACCTGGAGTCGCTGAGGCGTTCGACGACTTCAGGAACTTGGCCGGATGTGTGAGGTGAAACCCTGTGGGGGATAGGCTCCAACGAAGTCTGCTACGAGCGGTTCGGGAACCCTCCGGGCTATGTCGCCGACTGCTGCTGTCACAGCGGACAGCGGTTGTCATGGCTGGTTTCGTCGAAGAGGCTACAGAGAGAACCGTTCGATAACTTCCACGTGCCGTCTCTTTCGACCCAATTCATTGCGCGGCGTTGAGAACCCATGCCCTTCACGGACATCACCAGTTGCGCGGTGACGTGATCGCCTTCGAGCGTGGGATTCTCGACCTGTAATGACACCATCGAACGATGCTCGGCAATTGGTCCTCCTATCGAATTCGCGACCGGGAGTGCCGCGTTACCGCCCTCAAGGTAGGAGGCTCGCTGCGCACTGCTCGCTGTGCCGTCGAAGATCACCGACACCTGCTTGTTCAACTCATCGGCTGATGGCAGAGCAGTCGCCGGATCCGCGTAGGCACCGCCTGCGCCCAGAACTGCTGCGCTACATAGCGCTCCAGCTGCGAACATTGCCGCCTGCTCCACGGGAGCGCGACGAGCGAAAACACGCCTCATTATTGGTCCTTTCAAGGATCTACTTGTGACCTCTGCGACTGGCAAGCATCAGCGTGAGATCACTTCAGCACCAATTGCATTCCAACAGATGACTTCCGAAAGTCACCCAAATACTCAACGAGAACGGCCCGCTTTTCTACTCGTTTTTGAAGGGACCCTCAGCGCCGTCGATTGGGGCGCCAACAGATCTCCGACATGTGTGGATCCGTCCTCGACCTCTAAGCGAATCAGGTCGCCAAAGCGGCAAGCTCGCTTTTCTGTTCTGGGTCAGGACCTCTCAGCGTCACCCGCCGTGAGGTAGCGCGAGAGCATCGCGACTAGTTCATTCTCGAAATCAGCGATCGCGATGGGCTCAGACGCGGCCAACATGTGGTGCACGACTAGTTCGACCGTCGTGACCACCAGCTGGGCTGCCGCGTCCTCATTGGCAACGTTTATGTCGGCACATCCGGCGAGGAGTTGGCGCATCTCTTCGATGGCAGCGCGCCTCAGCTCGGCCGCCCTAGCGATGAGCGCACTTGAGCGCGGCGCCTGCTCGATAAGCACCCGCAGGAACTGCGGGTCGTGTCGGTGATTGTCAACCGCGGCAGCCACAATCGAGCGTATGAGGTCTTCCGCAGATTCGGGTGCCCCGGCGCGGTGGAGTTCTTTGGCCGCAGCGATACCACCGTCGAGGTGGCGTGCGGCCAGCTCCACCACGATGGCATCCTTGTTCGGGTAGTACTGATAGAGCGACCCGACCGATATATCGGCCCACTGCGCGATACGGTTGGTCGTGCCACGGATGTAGCCGTACTGGGCGAACACCTCCACCGCCGCCTCGAGAATGCGCGTCCGCGTGTCTTCGGACCGCCGCTGGCGGGGCTGTTTACGTGGCTGAAGCTCATGCTCATTCATCGCTGCCGGACCTCCCAGTTGCTCGCCGCCAGCGTAGACCGGCCACGTACCCCGTGCTGATGTCCCTTCAGCCATGCCAAGCCGGTGAAGACGCAGCCAAACGCGAGTAATGGGGGATTGGCACATGCTTGCGTATGCAGCGTCGCGATGCTGTCGCGGCCCGCTAGCAGGCATCTCAACTAGTCGGTCCGATCCCGGCATCAACAACTCGTCACCTCATGAATGCGAGTAGCGAATTCGTTTCTGCCGCAGAATAATTGACATGCCCACCTGCATCAACAATGCGGGAGGCGGCTAGTCGGATCGCTGGCGGGAACTCCTTTTCGCACGCCTTCGCCCGGTCTTAGGCCCTACGGCCCGGCGGTCGGCTCGTCGTGGTGCCTGCATCGCCTGGTGCAACTTAAGTGAGGAGTCCCTACATGTGTGTCTCGCCTTTTTTGCCCGCTGCGGGGGGCGTGGCGGTGTCGCGATGATCGCACCCATATGGCTCGCGTCCCCGCCGGAGGTGCACTCGGCCCTGTTGTTCGCCGGCTCAGGCCCCGGAGCCCTCGTGGCAGCGGCCGCTACCTGGAACACGTTGAGTGTCGAATACCGCACGGCAGCAGCCGAAGTCCGCCAGCTGCTCGCCGCGGTAAGGGCCGGCAGCTGGGAAGGCCCCAGCGCCGACCAGTACCTTGCCGGACACTGGCCCTACCTGAGCTGGCTCCATGCAACCGCAGAATCCAGCGCAACGAACTCCGCCCAACTAGGAGAGGCGGCCGCTGCCTATTCCACGGCGCTGGCGGACATGCCCACCCTGGCCGAACTCGCACTCAACCACTCCACGCACACAGCATTCGTCGACACGAACTTCTTTGGTATCAACGCCATTCCGATCGCCCTCAACGAAGCCGACTATGTACGTATGTGGATCCAGGCGGCGACCACCATGGCGGTGTACGACGGCATCGCCAGCGCCATTCAGGTCGCCGCACCGCGATCCTTATCTGCTCCGCTGATATGCTCCGCCTCGCTGTTCGGCACTGAAACACTCACTTCTGCCGCGCAACTGCAGGCAGCCGATTCAGGGACGGCGCTGGAGAACAGTCAGACTATCCAGTCGCTTCTGGAAGACGTCCTCAAAACATTGCTGCCCGGATTCGCCGATATTCTCAAAGAGCTCGCGAATCTCGACCTTCGACAGCTGCTGATCTTGCTGCTCACCAACCCTGCGGCCGCAATAAATCTGCTCGCGCCGTTGTTGGCGGCAATGTTGGGTTTTGCACAGTTCGTAGCCACCAGCGTGACGTTATGGATATTGCAGATCGGTTCGGCACTAATGATTCTCGGCCCTGCCCTGGCCATCCCGCTGGCCATCGCTCTGTCTGACCCACAGCGTCTAGCCGCAATGATCGAGGCTCCACCGACGCCGGCACCTGCCAGTACTGCTCCCGCCGCCAACGCTCGCAGCGCCGAGTCGGTAGTCCTGCCAATACCGAGCGCCACCCCTGCACCTGCCGGTGCGCCGACGACGCCCGCCATACCAACAACCACAGCCACGCCAACACCAACTAGCCCATCTGCGCCGGTTGGCCTCTGGTATGCCATCACCGGGGCAGGGTACCCGCCACCCCCAAGAACGCCCACCCGCAATGAGGGCCCCAGGAAACAACTTTCACACCAGGCCAGCGCGGCCGCGGCCGCCCAAACCAGCCGGGAGGCATCCGCTGCCGCACGACGTCGACGACGCAAACGGCAGGTCAGCACCGCCGAAGGCCATATGCACGTCCACGAGTTTCTTGACGTTCCCGCCGAACAGGTCACGCCCCCAATCCAATCGGAATCCGCAGTTGCTAGGCAGGCTGTCGCATCGACATCTCGTTACGGGGCGGGCATATCAGGTCGCGGCGGAGTCATCACGCAACAAGGCGCATTGCCGCGGGGCTATGTAGACCTGGGCTCTGAGCGGCCTGCCGAACAGATGCTGGTACAGCCTTTGATGCCCGGTACGTGGCCACCTCATCACGACGCACCTGCGCCGTAACCCCCCGTCATCTCCAGATCCTGTACTTGCACGACCAATTGAACCTGCCGCTATGTCGGTGAGAAGGAGAAAACCATGGCTGCCATTGCGTCACGATTGTCCGACATGCTCTCTGATGTTCTGTTCACGCCCGTGCATGTCATCGAAGCCACTCAACTCGCCACGTGTTTCGTCAAAATACGCATCGCGAGCCCGGCGTTCCAGCGCGCACAGTGGACCCCGGGGGACAAGCTGCAACTGCGGACGCGGCGAGGGTCTTTGCACGTGCGCGCCTACACGCCGATGAACTGGGACAACCGCGAGGGCTCAACAGAGCTACTCGCCTTCCTGCATGGCGACGGACTAGGGGCTCGATGGTTCGACGACGTGACTGTCGGCACCGACTGTGACGTCGTCGGGCCAAGTGGCTCTCTCGATCTTACGAAGGTATCCAATTCGACTGTCTTTGTCGGCGACGAAACCAGCGTCGCTTTGGCTCATGCACTGCGCTCTATTGTCCCGGCAGCCGTTTGTATTTACGAGGCAACCGACATCGCGTCACTATGCGCACTGCTTGCGATGCTCAAGCTGAATGACAACACTTTGGTAGTTGCGAAGTCTCCCGACAGCGCCACATTGCTCGATGAGCTTCGCAAGACCCTGGAGTCCAGCCCAAGGCCATACGACCTCATTGTCAGCGGTGATGCCGCCACGGTCAATGCGGTGCGCCGCGGCGCGCGGCGCTGGCCTCACCTCGCACCGAGGATCAAAGCACGTGCATATTGGGCACAGGGACGTACCGGGCTGAGCTGACGCCGCCGCATAAGCGGAGAGACGTCCCTCAAACCAAGGAGCTGTTTTCGATGAACTCACTCACTACCGCACCGGTTGCTGATGTCCTCAGCCGGCTGTTCCACGAGGCGCAAATCGCCGACGGGCCAATGATCTCCCGGATACTCGAGGACGCCGCAGCGGGCGTAAACCCGATGTTCGGCATGCTTGAGGCCGAGGCTCGGGACTACCAGAAGCTCTACCACGAGGCGGTTGATAACTTCCTCAATGTCACCCCGGAATTCGGACGGCTGCTCTACATCTGCGCTCGGACCCAAAATGCCTGTCGTATTGTCGAATTCGGAACCTCGTTCGGTATCTCAACGATTCATCTGGCATGCGCGCTCCGTGACAATGGCGGCGGCACCGTCATCGGCACTGAACTGGAAGCCACCAAAGCCGCGCGGGCGCAGGAGCATCTGGAGGCTGCAGGGCTCGCCGAGATCGTCGAGATCCGCGTTGGTGATGCCCTAGATACCTTGCGCGATGGCGTTGAGGGCCCCATCGACCTTGTCCACCTCGACGGCGCGTTCAGTCTGTATTTACCGGTGCTCACACTGCTAGAACCACATCTGCGGCCCAATGCGCTGGTGCTCGCCGAAAACGGAACTACCAATTATCTCGACTATGTTCGTGACCACGGAAATGGATACCTTTCGTTGCCCGTGTCTTTCGGGCAGGGGCGCGGAAACGAAGTTTCGCTGTTTACGCGCTGATACCACCGTGTCGCACTCCAGCTCTTATCGTGACTGTTAGAAGGGTGGTGGGTTGGCTTGGGCGTGGGCGGCGGCCGCTGTCTGGCGTCGTATTCGGTCTTGTTGGTTGAGGTTTCGTTCGGTGGTTCGGCGCTGTTGGCGCTCCTGTGCGCGGGTGCGTGCTCGGGTGAGGTTGGCGAACAGTAGGCCGCTGGCTGGTGTGGTGGTGTAGGTGTGTCCGGTGGGCGCTTTCCAGGTGATGGTGCCGTCAGGTTCCTGGATTTCGCGCCAGCCGCAGAAGGTTTTGAGCAGGTGATGCTTGCGGCATAGCGCTTTGAGATTGGCAGCTGTGGTGCGTCCGCCGTTGGCGTAGGAGATGCTGTGGTCAAGGTCGGCGGTCTCGGCGGGGTGCGAGCAGCCAGGAAAGCGGCACATCTGGTCGCGGCACCGTACGTAGGTGTCCAGCGTGCGGGTGGGCCGGTACCGATCGGTGCTCTGGGGTTCCAGTGTGCGGATTCGGGTGCCGGGGTAGGCGGCGATATGGCGTGCCTGGACACTGGTGATCACCCCGAATCCCGACATCAGCGCTGGTTCGGTGCTTTCGGAGTCCTCCAATGTGCACTGGTTGGCCACCATATGCACGATCACCTGGGTGTCGGCGATATCGCGGCCGGCGCAGTCGGGGTTGTTGCAGCTGCAGCGCATCTGATCGAGACCTGCGGTCATGGCGCCGATGGCGTCGGCGCGCAGCTGAACCTTGGTGCGCGGATCGGTGGGGCAGACGGTGGCGGCGAGTTGGTCGAGGCGTTTATCGAGTGCGACCGCGTGCGGGGTCTGTAGTACGCCCCAGATCTCGGCCAGCGGGTCACCGGTATCGAGTGGGCGTATCTGGATGTGCCGGTCATCGGTGGCGGTATTGGTACGGCGCACCGCATCACGGTCGTGGCGGTACACCAGCGCGTCGAGCGCGGCGGTGATGCGTTTGATCGACCAGCGTTCCCAACGGGGCAGTGCAGCGATGATCGCGGCGTCGACTTTGGCAACCACGGCGTCGTCTTCGATGAGTTCGGTGCGCCCGATGATCAGGGCCACGGTGCGAAAGTCGATGTCTCCGGCAGCGAATCGCTGGGCCACGGCGCGCAGGCGGTGCCGCAGTACGTACGCGTAGCGCATCTGATGGGAGGCCAATGCGTGGGTGATGCCTTGGGCGGCGGCCACCTGCGCGGCCACCTCATCCCAGCGGTCCACCACGAAACGATCACGTTCTGATTCGTGAGCGGGGTCCGCGTGTCGGTCGACCAGAACGCCAATCGCTGAGAGCCGACGCGATGCCGCCTGTGCCTCTGCGCGCTGCGATGACGTGATCACATCGATCAGATCTGCGTCGCTCAGAGTATCGAACATACGTTCGACAATACTGTCGATCTGGATGCCGTGCAAGGGATTTCGCAAGCAACTTGCGTCACTCTGATAACACAGGCCGGTACTCCGTTCCGCGTTCCTCGCGCTGCCAGAGAACATCGCCTCCGACCTCAAGGCCTTCCGAGGCGAGTGCACGTTTGAGGATCTTGTTGGTCGCAGTGGAGGGGAGACTCTGCGCCAGACGGACATATCGCGGCCAGCCAACACGTGGCATATCGTCTTGTGTAGCAAGGAATTCAGCGAATTCCGACAGCGTCAATGAACCGCGTAAGACCAGCGCGGCCATCACCTCATCACCGCCCTGCGCCGCCCGGATTGCGTATACCGCCACCTGACTCACCGCGGGATGCCGTTGTAACACCCGCTCAACGGGTGCGGCGGCCAGGTTCTCACCATTAATCCGCATCCAGTCGGTGGTCCGCCCTGCAAGGTAGATCCAGCCGTCAGTGTCCCGATAGGCAAGATCGCCAGACCAGTACATGCCATGACGCAGCCGTTCACCGGTGGCATCGTCGTCGTTGTAATACCCGGAAAAGAAGCCAGCGCCTTGAGTGTTCACCAACTCGCCGACCGCGGCGTCGGCGTTCGTCAGCAGTCGATGCTCATCGAACTTGGCCACCGCGCATTCGGTCAGTGAATCGGGGTCGTAGATGGCGACTCCGGGGAACCCCTTACCGATGGATCCGGTCGGCGTACCTTCCTCCCGGGTGATGATGACGGCGTTCTCGGTCGACCCGAATCCGTCGTACACCGTGACGTCGAATCGTCGCGCGAACTCGGCGATGTCATGATCGGATGCTTCGTTGCCGAATGCCACTCGGAGGGGATTCGCTGCGTCGTCGGGCCGTTGCTCGGTGGCGAGTACATACGCCAGCGGCTTGCCGACGTAGTTCATGTAGGTGGCGCCAACCTCGCGAATATCGGCGAGAAAGCCCGATGCGGAGAACTTCGCGGGGGCAAGTGTGGCTCCCGCGGCGACCGCGACGCCCCAACCCGCTAGCACCGCGTTCGAATGGAACAGCGGCATCGACACATAACACACGTCGGCGGGGGAGAGCGAGAACCTGGCTACCAGCGACTGAGCCGCGATGAGAACCGTCATATGCGTCACCAGAACGGCTTTCGGGTCCCCACTGGTCCCCGAGGTGAAGATCATCATGAACGGGTCGAGCGCACCGGGCGTCCGGTACGGGTGCAGCTCTACGTCCGCGCTCACCTCCCAGTGCCAATCCGCGCCTTCCACATCGATCACCAATATGCCGGACAGATCCAATGATTCGAGCAGATCCCGATGCTCATCGTCTACGAGCAGGATCTGGACGTCCGCCTTGCGGATGTCGCGCAGCAACCCTTCGCCGCGGCGGGTGTTGTTGATGGCACACAGGATGTACCCACCTTGAGCGGCAGCGGCCATGGCCGTCGCCATCGCAGGCGTATTACCCAGCAGGGTGCCAACATGCAGGGGGCGACCCAGATCTGCCATCCGGATCAGTGCCGCGGCCTGGCTCGCCGCCTCGGCGACAAGTTCCCGCCAGGTCCACTTCTCGCCGCGGTATACGAGCGCGACATTGTCGTCAAAGGCACGAGCACGGACGAGCTGCTGAATGGTTTCAGCCATGGACTGCTTCGGTCAGTGACGCCGCTGTAACCCGCAGATGCCTTTGCAAGAAGCCGATTTGGTGTGATGCGACGGACTCAAAGTATTCCTGTCCCTGATACACGCCGAAGTGATCGCACGGATAATGGCGTACCTCCGCACGTGCCTTGAACGCGGCCTTGGCGGCCGCATACGGCGGCGCGGCACGATCGAAGTCTGCGATCTGAACCAGGGTGGGGCAGTTGATCCGCGCGGCATGTCGTGTGGGTCGGTACGAGGCGAGCTGGCTGCCCACCGTTGCGTCGATCTCGTTGCGCCACGTGGGTCCGGCGATCGCCATATGTGCCTCGTAGAACCCCTCCGATGTCAACGCGGCCATTTCGCCCGGGTGTCCGACGATCGGGATGGTGCGCTGCTCGCGGCCCACCCGGCTGCGAATTCCGGTTAGCGCGGAACGCAGCAGCATCGCGCCGCTGTGCTCTCCCAACGCGACTCGTGCCGCCGCAATGCCGTCCACCAGTGGAGTCACCGAGACCACAGCGGCGATATCGTTGCGCGAACCGGCGACCGCAAACACGTGACCACCGGCCAGGGAAACGCCCCATAAGACGACGCGTGTCGGATCAACCTGAGGGAGTCGCGATGCGGTGGCAATGGCCGCGTGGTAATCGCCGATCTGATGGCTAAACGAAATCTGTTGCCGGGGAAAGCCTTCAGAGGATCCGAAGCCACGGTAGTCAAAGGCGAAGGCGTGCATTCCCGCGCCGGCCAGCCGCTTGGCGAATGGTTCAAGTCCGGAGTCCTTGGTGCCGCCTACGCCATGAGCCATCACGACGACGGGTGCCGACTCTGCCGCCGTCGTCGCGGGATAAAACCATGCGTCACAGTGGATACCGTTGCTGCTGAATCGGATGTTCTGGCGGTTCATGCCACCCCTCCCGCCCGCGCATATCCGCGGGGGATTTCCTTGGTTCTCATATCGTGCTCGTACAGAAAGTAGTCGAGCTGTTGTGTGTGTCGCGGGCGATCCAACATATGCCCGGTGTACTTGTGGTGTTCCGCCTCGATCACCGCGTGCATCTCCTCAACGGAAGGCAACCGGTACTTGCCCGCCGCGTATGCGCCTACCAGCCGCGCCTGGCATTCGACGAATGGGAACAATGACGGAACCGCTTGTGCCAGACCGACGAAGATCAGGTTGTCCAGCCCCGGTTTGAACATTCGCTTGTAGAGGTCGATCCGATTGTCCGGGGCACTGATGAATTCTGGGTCGAAGAACGGGAAGGTGATGTTGTATCCGGTCGCGCAGATGATTACGTCGAAGTCGGCGGATGTGCCGTCCTGGAAATGCACGGTTTCACCGTCCAGCCGACTGATGTTGGGCTTCGGGGTGATGTCGCCCGAACCAAGTCGTAAGGGGAGTTCCACGGACTGCGTGAAGTGCGCCTCGCCAAATTTGTGATTCGGCACCGGCAGCCCGAGCTGTTCGGGTCGCCCGGACATTAGCGGTTGCATCATCTGAAAAAGCTTGCGCTGCCAGGACATCGGTATGTGTGGGCTGGTGCGGAAATACTTGTCGGCGGGTTGCCCTGCGACATACTTGGGGACGATCCAGGCGCCGGATCGCGTGGAGAGGGTGACGGTGTTTCCGGTGGCCCGTGAGGACAGCTCCACCGCTATGTCCGCCGCACTGTTGCCCAGGCCGACCACCAGGATTCTTTTGTCCATGAGATCCAGGGGAGTGCGCGGATCGATGTAGTGGTGTGAGTGGAGCGTGGTTCCGGTGAACGTGCCCGGAAAGTCAGGATACCTGGGGTCCCAATGATGCCCATTGGCGACGACGAGGAGGTCGAACTGTCGAAGTTCACCCCTCTGTGTCAGTAGTTCCCATCCGCCGTCCGGTCGCCGTTCGGCGTGGACGATGCCGTTCTGGAACTCGATACTGCGCTTGAGGTCGAAGGCGCTCGCGTAGTCCTCGAGGTACTGCTTGATGAGTGTGTGATGGGGAAAGTGTGGGTAGCTCTCGGGCATCGGGAAATCGCGGAATGAGAGTTGATGCCGCGAGGTGTCGATGTGCAGGGAGCGGTAAGCGCTGCTGTGGCCGTTGGGGTTGCCGAATGCCCAGTTTCCGCCGATCCGGTCCGAGGTCTCGAAGCACGTGTAGGGAACTCCATAGTCGGACAGCATCTTCGCGGATGTGAGCCCGCTGATGCCGGCACCGATGATCGCGGTGTGGGGTCGAGACATGGCACTCCTTGAGGTACGGCTGCGGCGATGCGGTCGCTTGTGAACAGTTCTGAAGATCTGTGCATTCGGAGTGTACACAGATCTTGAAATGTGTCCACGCATTGTCTAGATTGAGGGCATGACTGCGGTGTTCGACGAAGGCTCGATACCTGATTCCGATAGCGATTCGGTGACCGCGCGGCTACTGGATGCTACCGAGAAGCTACTGTCCGACAAGGGTATTCGTGCGACCACGATGACCGATGTGGCAGAGGAAGCGGGAGTGTCACGGTCGTGGCTTTATCGCCACTTTCCGGACAAGCAGGCGCTGGTGGGCGGGGCGATCATCCGGCTGATCGAGATCAGCTGGGCACAGTCCGCCGCCGAACTCTCGGACATTGACGGCTTTGAGGCGCAGCTGGTAGCCGGCGTGAAGATAGGCCGTCGCGCCTACGACGATCCCGGCACCCTGCTCATGCGGTTGCGCGTGCGAGAGCCGGAGGAGTTCTACGCATGCGCTGGTGCGGGTGTCCAGGGCCTCGTGCCCGACCTCGCCGGGTTTTGGCGGCCCTACGTGGAGGCCGCACGTGACACCGGGGATATCCACGTGCGCACGGATATCGAGGAAGCCAGCGAGTGGATCGCCCGCGTGATGATCAGCCTGGGCAGTGTCCCCGGAAACTGCATCGACCCGGATGACCCGGCCTCATTGCGACGCCACTTCCGGCGTTACGTCTTACCGGCGCTTCGCGTTGCGCCCGTGAAATAACCGTATTCAAGGACAGGTAGGAATTGAGATGGCTTTCCCTAACGATGCCCAGTTCGACACGGTGATTCACAACGGGCGATGGTTCGACGGCGCAGGCTCGGCATCCGCCGTCCGAAACATCGGCATCAGGGACGGCCATATCGCCGCGATCTCGGTCGATGCTCTCGACGAGACGAACTGTCCGAACATCGTCGATGCCACTGGGAAATGGGTACTTCCTGGACTCATCGATATTCACACGCACTACGACGTCGAGGTGTTGGCCGCGCCTGGGTTGTCGGAGTCCGTCCGTCATGGTGTGACGACCGTGCTGCTGGGTTCCTGCTCCCTGTCCGTCGTGCATATCAACGGCATCGATGCCGGCGACATCTTCGGCAGGGTGGAGGCCATACCGCGTGAGCATGTGATCGGTGCCGTCGACAAGAACAAGACATGGACGAACGCCCGCGAGTACATTGCCGCTCTGGAGTCGCTGCCCCTGGGGCCGAATATCGCTACTTTCCTGGGGCACTCGGATATGCGTGCGGCGGTCATGGGGCTAGACCGCGCGACCCGTAAGTCCGAACGACCGACATCCGGCGAGCAGGCTCAGATGGACCGGTGGCTGACCGAGGCGCTGGATGCCGGGTTCGTGGGCATGTCGTCTCAACAGCTGCTGTTCGACAAGCTTGACGGCGAGGTGTGCCGTTCCAGGACGCTGCCGTCTACCTATGCGAAACCCCGCGAACTGCGGAAGTTGAAAGCGCAGCTGCGTCAACGTAATCGGGCGTTGCAGTCGGGCCCGGACATTGAGAATCCGTTCAACGTGTTATCCCAGGCCGTTCAGTCGCTGGGCATCTTGCGCAAGCGCCTGTCGACCTCGCTGCTCTCTGCCGCCGATATCAAGGCCAATCAGTATGCGATTCGTGCGATGGGCCCGGTCGCCCGACTGGTCAACAAACTCGGCGGCAACTTTCGCTGGCAACATCTGCCGGTACCGTTCGAGGTCTACGCAGACGGTATCGACCTGGTGATCTTCGAAGAGTTCGGTGCGGGTGCCGCGGCACTGCATCTGCGTAACGAGGTGGAGCGCAACGAGCTGCTGCGAGACGAGAAGTATCGCCGCCAGTTCCGTAAGCAGTATGAGAGTAAGTTCGGTGTAAGGGTTTGGCACAGAGACTTTTTCGATGCAGAAATTGTCGCGTGTCCCGACGGGTCGGTGGTTGGAAAGTCCTTCGGGCAGGTCGGCGCGGAGCGTGGTGGGCTGCACCCCGTGGACGCATTCCTGGACCTGGTGCTCGAACACGGTACTGGCCTCCGTTGGCGGACCACGATCTCCAATCATCGGCCCGAGGTACTCAAGCAGCTGGCGCGAGATCCCGGTATCCAGCTCGGCTTCTCTGATGCCGGCGCACATCTCCGGAATATGGCCTTCTATAACTTCGGGCTCCGGCTGTTGCGTCATGTGCGTGATGCACAACAGGCCGGAGAGCCGTTCATGACCATCGAACAGGCCGTGCACCGACTGACCGGGGAACTCGCGGATTGGTACCAGGTAGATGCCGGGCACCTCCGGATCGGCGACCGTGCAGACCTTTTCGTAATGGATCCGGAGAAGCTCGACGGAACCCTCACCGAATACGCCGAGCAGTCGGTCGATGCCTACGGGGGTCTATCCCGGATGGTCAATCGCAATGATGCGACTGTCAGTACCGTGCTGATCGGTGGCCAAGCCGTCGTGGTCGACGGGCGGCCCACCGGCCTCCTCGGGCAGGAACGGACCGGCAGCTTCTTACGCGCGGGGGAGCAGACCCGTGCAGTCTCCCGGGGGGACATGGCCGCTGCCGGTTAGTACAGCGGGATCTGTACTATCGGGTGCATGGAAACACTGGTTCATCGTGATGCCCTGACGCGGTTCGGGTGTGCCCTGTCGGACCCGACGCGGACGGCGATCCTGCTGAGCCTGCGATCGCGGCCCGGGTACCCGGCGGAGCTCGCCGAGGAGCTAGGGGTATCGCGGCAGATCACCTCGAATCACCTTGCCTGTCTGCGTGGTTGCGGGCTGGTGATTGCCATCTCCGAGGGCCGTCGCACCCGATATGAGCTGGCCGATGAGCGGATAGCGCACGCGCTCGGCGACCTTGTCGACTTGGTACTCGCGGTGGATCCTGCATGCTGCCCGGTTGACGAGGGCTGCTGCTGATGGTGCTCACCTCGCAGCGGCGCGATGTGCTCACGCGTCGGATCCGGCTCTTCGTCGCCGCCACCATCACCTACAACGTCATCGAAGCGGTCATCGCCCTCACCGAGGGTGCTCGGGTGTCATCGTCGGCACTGATCGGTTTTGGCCTGGACTCGGTCATCGAGGTGTCGTCGGCGGTGGCCGTGGCCTGGCAATTCAGCGCCAAGGATCCGGCGACGCGTGAGAAGGCGGCGCTTCGGGCAATCGCATTCTCCTTCTTTGCGCTTGCCGCATATGTCACGGTGGAATCGATCCGCGCGCTGACCGGATTCGGTGAGGCTAGGCATTCGACGATCGGAATCATCCTGGCCGCCTTCAGCCTGGCGATCATGCCGGTGCTGTCCTGGGCGCAACGCCGCGCCGGCCGTGAGCTGGGATCGCTCTCCGCGGTGGCGGACTCGAAGCAGACGCTGTTGTGCACCTATCTGTCCGCGGTGCTGCTGGTGGGGCTCCTCGTCAACAGTCTGCTCGGATGGTCGTGGGCCGATCCGATGGCCGCCCTGATCATCGCGGCCATCGCGATACGAGAAGGTCTGAATGCCTGGAAGGGCGAACCATGCTGTGCGCCAGGCCTTGTCGTGGACACGCGGGAGGTGAGTAGCGACCACTGCGGCTGCTGCGAGGACTAGCACGCGCATGTGGTCTACTATCTGCGTATGAATGCAGATAGATCACCTCTGGGCGACGATCAGGCCGCCTTAGTAGTCGAGGTGTTCCGCATGCTGGCCGATGCCACGCGCGTTCGGGTGTTGTGGGCTCTCACCGGTGGTGAGCTGTCCGTGAACGAGCTCGCCGACCATGTCGGTAAGCCGGCGCCGTCGGTATCGCAACATTTGGCCAAGCTGCGGATGGCCCGACTGGTCAAAACGCGCCGCGAGGGCACCACGGTCTACTACAGCCTGGAGAATGAACACGTCGAGCAGCTGGTGACCGACGCGGTCTACAACGCCGAGCACGCGGGCCCCGGAATTCCGTTGCACCATCGTTCCGAAGGGAACCTGCGAGCCGTAGTTACAGTGAGACATGGTGGCGCTCAATGAGTCACGGACACAGCCATGACGTCGCGGACAGCATCGACGACGCGCTGACGTCCGGTGCCGCGGGCGTCCGGGCGGTCAAGATCAGCCTTGCCGCACTGATGTTGACGGCGGCGTTTCAGGTGTCCATCGTGGTGATCTCCGGTTCTGTGGCGTTGGCGGCCGACACCATCCACAACTTCTCTGACGCACTCACTGCGGTCCCGCTATGGCTGGCCTTCGTGCTGGAAACACGCGCCGCGACAAAGCGATACACCTACGGCTTCGGACGCGCCGAAGACTTGGCGGGTCTGTTCGTGGTGTTGATGATCGCGCTGTCTGCGGCGATCGCCGGTTACGAAGCGGTGATGCGTCTTATCCATCCGGTGCCGATTGGCCAACTGGGTTGGGTAGCGGCAGCGGGCGTTGCCGGTTTCGTCGGAAATGAACTGGTCGCCTTGTACCGGATCCGGGTGGGGCGAAGGATCGGTTCGGCCGCGCTGGTTGCCGATGGTCTGCATGCACGCACGGATGGGTTCACCTCGCTGGCGGTCGTGCTGGGGGCCGGCGGTGTCGCACTGGGGTATCCCTTGGCCGACCCCATTATTGGGCTGGTCATCACGGTGGCGATTCTCGCGGTGCTGCGCACAGCGGTGCGAGATGTGTTTCGGCGGTTGATGGATGGTGTAGATCCTGCACTGGTGAATGCTGCCGAAACGACTCTGGCGGCTCAACCGGGAGTGCGGACGGTGCGTAGTGTGCGGTTGCGGTGGATTGGGCATCGGCTGCACGCGGACGCCGAGCTCGATATCGACCCCGACATCAGCCTCGACGAGGCGCACCGTATTGCGCACGAGGCCGAACACGAACTGACCCATGCGGTTCCCAAGCTCGATACCGCTCTCATCCACGCCTATCCGGGCCACTGATCCGACGGACGGTGTAGCCGAGGGTGCCCAACGCCAGCACCGCAGCGCCGGAAATGATCGACGGCAGCGGCAACGCCGACGCGACCACCACGCATCCGATGAGGCCGAGCGCTGGCACTATCCGCAGCGGGCGCCCCTCGGCAGGGACGAGCGTCCACGCCGAAGCGTTGGCCACCGCGTAGTAGACCAGCACGGCGAAGGACGAGAATCCGATCGCTCCGCGCAGGTCCACGGTCGCTGCGAGAATTGAAACCACAAGACAGACAAGGAGTTCAGCGCGGTATGGCACACCGTACTTGGGGTGCACGGCCGCGAGCAGGTGAGGCAGATTGCGATCGCGAGACATCGCGAAGGTTGTGCGCGATACCCCTAGGATGAGCGCCAGCAGCGAACCCGCCGCCGCCCCGACGGCGCCGACCCGCACGATCGGTTCCATCCATTGCAGGCCTGCGGCGGTGACGGTATCGAGCAGGGGAGCCGCGGACGCCGCCAGTCGCTGCGGACCCAGTGTCGTCAACGCCGCCACGGCGACAAGGCCATAGACGATCAAGGCGATTCCCAAGGCAATCGGAATCGCACGGGGGATGGTCCGGGCGGGCTCGCGAACTTCCTCACCCAATGTCGCGATGCGGGCATACCCGGCGAACGCGAAGAACATGAGACCGGCTGCCTGCAACACTCCGGTGATCGACGCGCCCGAGGCATCGAGCGCCGCGAAGCCGATGCCGCCGGATCCGAATGCCGTAGCCACAATCGCCGCCAGTACCGACAGCACGATTGCCACAATGACCCGCGTCACCCATGCCGACTTCTGAACTCCCGCATAGTTGATCGCGGTCAATGCCACTACCGCCGCGACCGCGAGCGCGTGCGCATGCGTTGGCCACGCATAGAGGCCGACCGTCAATGCCATCGCTGCACAGGACGCCGTCTTCCCGACCACGAATCCCCACCCGGCCAGGTATCCCCAGAACTCGCCGAGACGTTCGCGGCCGTATACATAGGTTCCGCCCGAGGCGGGGTACACCGCGGCCAGTCGTGCCGAGGACGTCGCGTTGCAGTAGGCGATCACGGCGGCGAGGGCCAGGCCGAGTAATAGCGCGGATCCGGCAGCGTGGGCCGCAGGTGCCAGCGCTGCGAAGATTCCGGCGCCGATCATCGAGCCCAGCCCGATCATTACCGCATCGAATGTGCCCAACTCCCGCCGAAGCGAGCCGGACGAATCGCGGCTCATGCGCCCCGCGGCATGTACATGATGATTGCGACCCCAGCCAGGCAGATGAGTGCACCGAAGACGTCCCAGCGGTCCGGGCGGAACCCGTCCAAGGCCATTCCCCACAGCAGTGATCCGGCGACGAACACACCGCCGTAAGCCGCCAAGATCCGGCCGAAGTGCGCATCGGGTTGCAGGGTGGCCACGAACCCGTACGTGCCCAGCGCGATGATGCCCAGTCCTGCCCAGGTCCAGCCGCGGTGTTCGCGCACTCCCTGCCAGATGAGCCAGGCGCCGCCGATTTCCAGGACCGCGGCGACCGCGAACAAGAGGATCGACTTTGCGACGGGCATGGGCTGAGCCTAATCGTCCGGATCGGACCCGCCGGGGGTGCGCAGATCGTAGGATCTCGACTCGTTGTGCTTACTTCGGGGGAAGGAAAGTTGTGGGGATGTCATCAGCGTCGGTGGTTCTCGGTATGTGGCTCGCACTGTCGGACAGGAATTGGAAGGCGATTGAGCCCTTTCTGTCCGACGAGTGCATCTACCTGGATGTGCCGGTGGGGCCGACTGCCGCGGCACGGGGACCCGAGGACATTGTGAAGCGGCTCAAGATCGGACTGGAACCGCTGAAGGGGTACGTGAACCACCCGGGCCTCCTGGTGGCCAACGGCGAGGACGTCATATTCGAGCATTCCGAAACCTGGACGTGGACCACTGGTGAGACCGCAGTGCTCCCGTTCGTCACCGTGCACAAAGTGGTCGATGGGAAGATCACGGTGTGGAAGGACTACTGGGATATGGGTGCGCTGGCGAACTTCGCGCCGTCCTCCTGGATGGCAGACTTCGCGAACGCCGATATGAGCTGGGTCTATGACGCGACAGGGCAGGTCTGATCTTCAGCCGAGCTTTTCGCCGTATACGCGTTCGACCTTCAATGTCATGAGGACCCGACGGTCGGAGACCATGACCGATCGGTACTCCTCCCAGTCCGGATGCTCGCCGGCCGCGACACGGTAGTAGTTGACGAGCGCCTCGACCTCCGGGCCGTGCGGATCCGTGCCCGGGCCGGTGAGGGTGACGTTTCCTTCGGCCGTCGCCCACGCCCGGCCGTCCGAACGGGTGACCTCGAGTGCGGCGCGGGGATCGCGACGCAGGTTCACCGTCTTGGCGCGACCATCCGTCATCGAGACATAGATAACCCCGCTGTCGTGGTCGTAAATCGGGGTGACGGGGGAAAGCTGCGGTAGTCCGGTGGACTTGATCGTCGCCAGGACGCCGAGGCGGCTCTCCGCGAGGAGGGCATGCGGGTCGAACTGCTGTTCAGTGGCCATTCTTGTACGAACTCGCGTCGCGAATCGGCTATTCCCCGGTGGGATCGGAGTACGCTCGGCCGCAGTGCCCGCGCCAGTGACGATGTGAGGACTTTGCCCAATGAAGGTGCACCATCTCAATTGCGGCACAATGGCATTCGGATTCGTTGATCACTGTCTGCTGGTGGAGACGCCCCGCTCCGGTCTGGTGTTAGTCGACACCGGATTCGGTGTCGACTGCGTCCGGAATCCTCGACTACTCGGGTGGACACGGCATGCTATCGGGCCGGTGCTGCGTGAGGCGGAAACAGCAGTGCGGCAAATCGAGGCGTTGGGATACGACCCGGCTGACGTGCGGCACATTGTGTTGACTCATCTGGACTACGACCACACAGGCGGTCTTGCGGATTTTCCGTGGGCGACGGTGCACGTGCATGGCCCCGAGCACCGTGCGAGCCGCCAGCCGACCATGGTCGATCGAATCCGTTACCGCACAGAGCAATTGTGTGGTCACGGCGTGAACTGGCAGATCAACGAGATCGACGGCGGTGAACCCTGGTTTGGATTCGACGCTGTGCGGAACATCGACGGCCTGCCCCCGGAGATGTTGGTGGTGCCGCTCTATGGCCACTCCCGCGGTCATGTTGGTATCGCCATTGACTGCGGTGATGGCTGGTTACTGCACGCCGGCGATGCCTACACGGAGCCGCACGCGATCGGTACGGGGCCACTGAGCCGCGTCAGCCGAGCGATGCACATGATCACTGCACATCCGAGTTACCCACGCGCGCAACTACATAACATGCGCCGTCTGACCGAGCTCGTCGCCGACCACGCCGAGGAAGTGACCGCCTTCTGCAGTCATGACAGCGCCGCGTTCGCGCGGCTCGCTACCCAGATTTCGGGCTAGTGGCGTCGGACTGAACGGAGAACGGAATGGCTGACCGCAACTCACCGGGCCCCGAGGTGTGCGAGCAGTTCGATCGGCTGATGGCGCAGCTGGACTATCCGATGTTCGTGGTGACCGTGCGTGGAGCCGACGGGCCATCTGGCTGCCTGGTCGGCTTCGCTAGTCAGGTCAGTATCAGCCCCGCCTTATTCCTCGTCGGATTGTCGAAGCAGAACCACACCCTTGGGGTTTCACAGCAGTCGACGCACCTGGCCGTTCATGTAATCCCCAGGGCGCAGGGGGATCTGGTGCGGCTCTTCGGGGAGCACACCGGTGATGAGATCGACAAGTTTGCGTACTGCTCATGGCGGCAAGGTCCTCACGGCGTCCCGATACTGGAAGGTGCCTCTGCGTGGTTTGTCGGTACTGTGCTGACGAGAACGGAACTGGGGGATCACATAGGCCACGTGCTGTCGCCGATCGCCGTCAGCCCCAATCCTGATGTCACGGGCTACGTGACGTTCTGCGATGTCAAAGGATTCAGCGCCGGCCACGGGCCGTGAGGTTTGCGGGCCGGCGAGGACCAATTCGAATGTCCGGCCACATCGAGCCCAGTTGGGGGAGCGACCTGCAGCATGGCATCGATCAACAGAAACGAATCATCTTGTGGTGCATATACACCTGAATCGACATCAACTGCGCGGTCCTCAGGACGGTCAAGCAATTTGGGTTCTATTTCTTCGGTTTGCAGCAGTGCACTGCGGAGTTCCCACTGGCAGGGGCGGTTAAACCTCGACGAGCCGCTGTCGGAGGGTGGCGCACTTACCCGCGGCCACTTAGTGTGGGGGACGGGCCACCATCGAAGGCAGGCGCAGCTAGCTGACTAAGAAAATGTCGGCTGTGGTGAAGCGAGTTGCGTCGTGAACAGCTGTTGAGAGGGTTCACGAATGGAATCGTCCATAGATGTACCTGATACTGAACGCGCACAGGCCGCTTCAACTGAAGGTCGGACTGGCGACAACTACACAGACGTTCTCGAGATGTTCCAGGTTCTCGCCGGGCTACCCAGCGGATCGGCCGAATACCGCACTCAGCGTGAGCGGATCGTTACGAGATGTCTTCCCCTATCCGATAATGTCGCGCGCCATTTCGATCGCCGCGGAGAAGAGCTCGAAGACCTGATTCAGGTGGCGCGCGTAGGTCTGCTGAACGCAGTCAATCGATTTGACCCGGACAAGGGATCAAGTTTTCTCAGTTTCGCCGTTCCGACCATGATGGGAGAAGTGCGTCGATACTTCCGTGACCATGGATGGTCGATGCATGTGCCGCGCGCAATCCGCGATAGACATGTCCAGATCGCAAGGGCTACAGCGGATCTGACACAGTCGCTGCGACGGGCTCCCACGGCCAGCGAGTTGGCGAAGGAATTGAATCTCGATCGTGAGGATGTGGTGGCAAGCCTCGTTGCCGCGGACGCCTATCAGCCACAATCGATCGACGCCCCCCTGTCGCGAGGGGACGAGGAATCCAAGCAACTCGCCGATGTGCTTGGCGGTAGGGATCCCGCGCTGGAGCACGTCACCAACCGGGAGGCACTTCGCCCGCTGCTGGCGGCCCTGCCCGAGCGAGAACGCGTGGTGCTGGAGCTGAGATTCTTCGGGGACATGACGCAGAGTCAGATAGCGGAGCGCATCGGTGTATCCCAAATGCACGTGTCACGCATCCTCGCCGACACCTTGCGGTATCTGCGGGAAGAAATGCGGTAGTCGGCGACCGCTTGAGGAGGCGCCGTTCCGGGTATGACCAGTGCGCAGGGGGTGCAAGGTCTGGAGGCTGGGATGGGCGCATGGTGGTTCGTGCGACGTTTCGCTCGGTTCGTGCGTGCCTGATATCCGCGAGACGCGCCGGTGTATGGGCACTGTGCGCTTCTCGCACTCGTGCCCCGTGCGGGCGAAGAAGAAGAAAATGTCGGTGCGGCTCAACGTCATCCGAATTAGCCCTGACGTATGAGGTAGAGGTGACAACATACGGCGCCGTTTGCGCGCAGACGGTCGGGGGATAGCAGACGTTGTGCCGGGATGGGGGTTGGCGTAGCGTTATCGGCAGGTTGAGTTCACAGCCGCACGGGATTCGCTATAGCCGGTGCAGAGCAGGGACTTGTAGCCCTGAGCGGCCGGTGTTGACGTATCCCAGTCGAAGAAGAATGCACATTTCGATTGATGGAGTCATATGTCTGTCATTGACCAAAATGAACTGCGTTCAGCCGCTGGAGCCAAAGCTGGTGCCATTTCACTCTTTTCATCAGTAGACGAAACAGCACGGTTCACCGCCCAATGGCGACGTCCGTCTACCGTTCTCGTCACTGCCTCTGGAGAGATTGACGCCGTCAACGCAGGACATCTCGCTGAGTATGCGACAAGCCATCTGGAAGGCCATCGCAATCTAATCCTGGATCTGCAGGGGCTACAGTTCTTTGGAACGGACGGCCTCGCAGCCCTGAATGAAATTCAGAGGCATTGCGCGGGAGAAGGTGTCGACTGGCTGGTAGTGCCGAGTAAGGCCGTCACGCGGCTACTCGATATCAGCGGCGGTAGGAACTTCCCCCTCGGGAACTCGGTACCGGGGCTATGGAATAAGTTGGCGTAGTACGAGACTGGCTGGATCAGTTATCCGTGCGCGACACGCACCGTAGCTGCAGCATCTCGTCGGGTTGTCATGGTGATGCCGACGACGCGTCCGAGTGGATCGTCGGGATCGTCTCGCTCGAACGTCTCGGCGGCGTCCGCAAGCGTGCTGAGAACATGCCAGCTGAAGCTGTCGGAGGGAAACACAACCTCGGCAGATTGACAGTGCGTGTGGGCGCTGAGGACCGTCTTGTCGGGGTGAAACTCCAGCCGAATCGTGAGCGTTGCGCCGGGAACCGACGACCGGACCAGCCGCGTGCACGCTTCGTCTGTGGCCAGCTTCAAGTCGGCGACCGCATCCATATTCAGGTCATCGAACGCGGCGGCGGCGACCACTGTGCGCAACATTGCCAGATTGTCTAGCCGCGCGCTCATCTCGAGTGTCAGTGATCGATCGTCGATGTGGCTGCTCAATTGAGTGCCCTCAGCCTCGGTCATAATCTCTCCCAATGCTTCCTGCCCTAATGGAGATTACCCGGATAGTCGGTAGGCAACCAACACTTGCCACCGTTGGATCTCGGCGGTCCGGGCTTGTTCGTTCATGGTAGGTGTGAGCTACCCACTTATCGTCGCCTCAATCATCTTGCATGCCAGGGATAAACCGGGCGTGGTAACAGCGCTTCTCGCTATTGGGATTCGGCGCTCTCATGCTCCTCGAGCCCCACTGCGTCCGGGAGGTCCTTGCGGTCGGTGGCGAGCTGAGGGGCTAATTCGGGGTTGCTTTGTCCCAACGCGTCCGCAATGCCGTTCAATTTTTGCTGCAGAGCGTCATCCGACCGTCTTTGCGTGTTCTGCAGCAGCGCCACCAGCAGGAACGTGATGATGGTGGTGAGCGTGTTGATGATCAACTGCCAGGTATCGATGTTGAAGAGAAGGAACGTTGGTGCCCAGGTAATCACCAAGAGCAAGCAGGCGACGAAGAACCACGGTTCCGAGACACGCGATGACATGGCTGTGGCGAACCTGTCGAATGACGAGACGTGGTCGCCGACTTCGGAAGGATAGACGGCCTTTTCGTGCCGCAGACGTTAATCGTGCTGCGATGTCGAATGTTCTTCATGCCAACGTTTTTCGACCGCGCGGACACGCCGGCGTTCGAGTGACAGCCAGACCGCACCGATTCCGAACAGCGCGAGGGATGCGATTCCGGTGACAAGCATCCAGCCATGGATCTGGTTCGCACCCGCTGCCAGGCACGACACCAGGGATGCAACTCCCAGCGCGATAAGCGCAAGCCCGGGCCATGACGCCCGATCGATCAACCACTCGCCCGCATGTGGTCGGAAGGTACGGGCGTGATCCACGGGGTCACGAGTCTTTTCGCCCATGGCATCTCCCTTTCGCCGAAATGGTTACTTATCCGCGGCTGGATTACCCTTCGCGTCGGCGATCAAACCAATCTGATCTGGTCAGGTCATCTTCGGTTGGGCCAGTATCAAAATTGCAACCATGAGTAGCAGCAAAAACCAGCCCGCACCTTGCCATATCCACCAACTTTCGCGTCGTTTCCAGACCCGATAGGTCTGCACGAACGCGATGATGCCTCCGGCGAGCAGGATCAGCGGTGCAACGAGGGTGACTACTGGCACCCCGTCGCGCCCGCACGCGGCGGTGTCGGCGTCCAGGCTCACCGAACACCGCCCAATCCAGGCGACGGTGGTGACAAACGCGATCGCTGCGAGGGCAAGAACCGCGAGGCTATACCGGATGGCTTGAGTGAGAGTCTTTTTGTCCCTGAGTTTTCTGGCAGGGTCGCTATACATCGGTGCGTTCATGGCAAGTCGGCCATCACTGCGCTCCGTCCCTCGTCTGAGGAAGGTGTTCCCGCGAAGCCGTGGCGCCAAACGCTAGGGAGAAACTCGCTGATGTGCGGTCAGAAGCAGGCGGTCGTACTCGGGCCGGGAAGGAAGCGTCTTGTCGTAGTCGAGGGCGAGAAAGTCGATGACGATCTGTTCTGCCAGGACGCGCAACTTGACGTTGGTTTCCTGAGATCGCCATTTCATCAGTTCGAAGGCGGAGTCCGCACTCAGGCGGTAGATGAGCATCAGCATCCCCTTCGCCTGCTCGATGACTCCCCGATTTTCCGCGATTTCGTTTACCGCGATGGTGAGCGAGTCCTCGCGGTCCTGGCGCAGCGATGCAGTGACGTCCACATAGAAACCGTGAGTGCCTACGACCTCTCCACCGTCGTTGTAGAGCCGATCGCCGACAACGACAACGTGGTGCACCTGATTTTGCAGGTCGATGATGCGGTGTCGGGTGCTGAAGGCCTGGGCGGTGCGGCGTATTTCGTCGAGGGTCGCGGCGACCTGCCCGTAGTCGTCCGGATGCTTATGGGAGAGCACGATTTCCGTCGTCGGCTGAATCTCCTCGGGCCCGTAGCCGTGCATAAGCGCGACTTGTGGGGACCATTCCCATCGTTCGTCGGCAAAGTAGAAGCGGAACCAGCCGACGTGTTGGGGTGTCCCGCCGGCGAGCGCCTGCTCAAGAGGGACAGGAATCATCACTTCGGGAAAATCGTCGGACATGCCACACCTCACCGTTCTAGCGGCACCCGGTACATCATCCGGTCTTGCGGACGGATACATCCCAGAGGTGTTAACGAATCACCCATAGGGTATTCGGCGGGCCATGCGCTGCACAAGCCAGGTCGCCGTGCTGCGGGACGGCGTGGCCGACCAGGCTTAGGCCGGCACCATCGCGGTCTCGCGGTCCCACGCGCGATGCCTGCTGAGTGCGTTGACGAAGGCGGCCGCGAACTCGGCGGGCAGCGAATCGGCTTCGGCAGTCGTTGTCACCACGCTGTTATCCACCACGACCTCGGCGGTTGTCGCCAACGTTTCCACGACGGATGCTGAGCGCAACAGGTCGATACCAGCACCGAACGCGGCAATGGGCTTGAGATGCTTGTACGCCTCGGACACGAAATGCACGGCAAAGCCATTACGAGACAGATGCCCGGCAGATGCCGCCCCCGCGGGAACGATAACTGCGTCGTAGAGGACCGACGCCGTGGTTGTCATGGCACGATCCACCGCGAGCTCATCGCCGGATTCCCCGGTAAGGACCCCGCCCGCGGTGGCCGCGAGCACGTCAACGATGGCGTTGTTCTTGCGCAGCGCCTCGCTGATGCGGTTGACACCGCGCGCATCGACACCGTCGGCCGCCAGAACAGCGATGCGGCGGGTGGCGATGGTGTCACGTGTGGTGGTGAGTTGGGACAACGCAGGCGATGGCGGCAGGGTGTCCTCGATCGATTGCTCTGCGGGGGAGGGTAACCCGAGTTGAGCGGCCACTTGCGACGCCAGCCCGTGATCGACCAGGTTGAGCTGCGCGACGGCGCGCTGCCGTATATCGGTGGCCGGCCCAACCTTGCCGAGCTCAAAGGCGAATGCCGAGACGATGTGCTGAGCCTCGACCTTCGACATGCTCTTCCAGAACATCCTTGGCTGGCTGTAGAAATCCTTGAAGCTCTCGGCCCGCTGCCGGATCTTGTGGCCGTCGACCCGCTCTGTGTAATGGCGAAAGACGTCGTCATGCGCGAGTGCGGGGCAGCCTGCGCCGAGCGTGTTCGGGTAATAGCTGGACTTGCCCTGCGGGATGTCGTGCTGGCCGAAGCCGTCCTGTTGATTGTTGCGGACATCGGCGATCGGCCGGTTGATCGGCAGATGCGCAAAGTTGGGTCCACCCAGCCGGATCAGCTGGGTATCCAGGTAGGAGAAGTTCCGGAATTGCAGTAGTGGATCGTTCGTGAAGTCAATGCCGGGTATGACATTGGCCGTGTGGAAGGCGACCTGCTCGGTCTCTGCAAAGAAGTTGTCGGGATTGCGGTCGAGTACCATTCGGCCCACAGGCTGCACCGGAACCTGTTCCTCCGGAATTACTTTCGTCGCATCCAGCAGGTCGAAGGGGAACTTGAACTCGTCCGACTCCGGTACGAGTTGTACGCCGAGCTCCCACTCGGGGCACTGGCCGGCTTCGATGGAGTCCCACAGGTCCCTTCGATTGAAATCAGGGTCCTTGCCGGCTATCTGCTGGCACTCGTCCCACAGCAGGGAGTGAACGCCCAACAGTGGCTTCCAGTGAAATTTGACGAAGACCCCCTCTCCGGCGCCGTTGACCAGGCGGAAGGTGTGCACGCCGAATCCCTGCATCATGCGGTAGCTTCGCGGCAGCGCCCTATCGGACATCAGCCACATGATCGCGTGCAGTGTCTCTGGCTGCAGGGAGACGAAGTCCCACAAGGTGTCATGTGCCGAGGCAGCTTGGGGGATTTCGTTGTCTGGCTCCGGCTTCACCGCGTGAACGAAGTCGGGGAATTTGATCCCGTCCTGGATGAAGAACACGGGAAAGTTGTTACCGACCAGATCGTAATTCCCTTGCTGGGTATAGAACTTCGCGGCGAAGCCGCGCACGTCACGGACGGTGTCGGCCGAGCCGCGCGAGCCCGCCACGGTGGAGAATCGGACGAACACCGGTGTCCGTAGGCGTGGCGTGGTGAGGAATTTGGCGGCGGTGAAGTCCGACAGCCAATCGTCGTAGGGTTCAAAGTAGCCATACGCTCCAGCGCCCCGAGCATGGACGACCCGCTCCGGAATGCGTTCGTGATCGAAATGGGTCACCTTCTCGCGAGCGTGAAAGTCTTCCAGCAGTGTCGGTCCGCGGGCGCCGGCCGCGAGCGCGTCATCGGTGTGGTCGACACGGACGCCCTGCTGAGTGGTGAGGTATCCGGAACCACGATCCACCCGCGAATTGTCGAGTTGTTCTTGTTTGGGATTCGAGGTGCTGTCCACGATGGTCTCCTCTGCGGCACGAAACGGGCTGACGCGGGGTACCCCGTCGACCGTGCGACAAACATGGCCCGCATTGTCGATCGAAGATGCTGAGCTACAAAGGAAATCGTGGTGGGTGAAGCACCTTGGTTACCGCCTCGGCGCGAAGCAGGAGCGGCAGTGCAAGCCAGAACAGACCGAAAGCGGCGAGTGCGACGATCCCAGACACAATTCCGCTTTGTCGTCCCGAGACTGTATCGAAAATAATGTCGATAACCCCTACCATCGCGAGCCCGAGGAACAGCAGGCCCACGTATGCCAAGCGATGCGCCGAAGAAACGAGCACGGCAAGTCGATGCCGCCGAAACAGAATTCGGTGCATTCCCACGGGGGCGACGAGAAGCACGGTGGAGGCGACCGAGCATGTCACGGTGGCGAGGTAAACGATCCGCATCGGGTGATCGAGAATGTTGAAGCGCTGCTGGAAGGGGAGGGTCAGGAGCAGGCCGGTCAACAATTGCACACCGGTTTGTACGACCCGCAGCTCCTGCAGGAGGCTGGTCCAATTTCGGTCGAGCCGTTCGGTGACGGTCTCGTCACGCTCCGACTTGTCCCATTGCTGGTCGTCCCCCGGGTGGTCAACGTCCACATGTCGATGATCCCCCGTGAACCTGTGATCGGGAAGACCGCGAAAGGTTTGAGCCGCTCGACGCCCGGGTACGGACCAAGCATGTATTCGACAATAAGAAACTATGTAGGTGTGGCCGTCGGTTCTGCGGCGGTAGTTGCTTCCCTGGTCGGTTGCGCCGGTGATGTGCCCGGATCACGGGATGCGGGAGCCACCCCAACGTCCCAGATGCCCCCTGCGCCCGGTGGTAGCGGGAGCGTGCCGGGTGGTCCGACCGGCGGTGGAGGACCCGGTGGCGGTGCGGGCAGTGTGCCTGGCGGCGCAACGGGCGGCGGTGGACCCGAGGGCGGCGGAGGCACCGTTCCCGGAGTTGGCAGTGGTAGCGGTGGACCGGGCGGGGGAAGCGGATGTGTCGATAACGTGGGCTGCGCCAACATCCCCTGATCTGTCACTTGCCGTGCCAGGGATGCGGTATTTAGTTGCATTCCTTGTGGTTTAGTGGACGCAGTCGTCAATACGCCGACGGGCAGGCCACCGCCTAGACAACGGTGACGGTTCCGGTGCAATGGCCGATATTCTCGTCGCTCCAGAATGAGCCTGATCGGCCACCGTAGTCGGTGGTTATCTCGACCTGCCCGGGTCCGGTGACGACGTTGGATTCGGAGGCTCCGGCCGTGCCACTGCCAGTGCCGTACGCATCCCCGGTGAATCCGGTGGTGAGATTCCGCCAGTGGAAGTACGCCTGCTTGGGCCCCGCGAGGCCGTCGGTCGCATTCAGGTTCACGGTGCCGGGGATCAGCTCATGGCGTTCATCGGCCTGGCTTGCCTGCCACGCACTTACGCGTACGTCTCCGTCGAAGCACAGTGCGACCTCGCCCGAGGGGGCCGGATTGGCCGAGGCGGGCCAGCAGGTAAACGGCGCTGCGCCGGCAAAGACCAGGGCGAGGGCTGCGATACGGCGGATGTGCACAGAACGCACGGGCGAATCCTCTCTTAGCAGGTAAGGCTCACTATTGGCTAGGAGTATCGCGCATTCACCGTCGCGGTGGGGCAACTTGGTGTTCGGCGCGGGACCCTGTCAGCCCGCGCCCAGGGCGGCACCGGTGAGGCGCCACAGCCGTTCGGTGATCACCCCCGAATCGGGGAGCGGGGTCAGGCGGAGCTGCTGGGCGATCCCGTGTCTAATGCCCCCAATAATGAAGGCACCGGCGCTATCGGGATCTAAGTCCGCGGGTAGTTGCCCCAGCCGCTGGCCGTGGCGGATGTTCTTGGCGGCGTTGTGGCTGATGCGTTGGAGATAGGTTGCCTCTAGCTCCGCGAGTTCTGAATCTAATGCCGCGCGGTTAAACAGGATTGGTGTCAGCGGATTGGCGATGTGGTAGTCGACGAATCGGCGGGTGCGCTCCTGTTCGTGGATGCGCCAGTCGGTGTCCATGGGTAGATGAGTGTCGGCAATCGCTCGCAGGAGGCCTTCGTAGAACTCGTCGTAAATGACCGCCAGTAGGCCGCCTTTGGACCCGAAGTGGTGATAGAGCGCGCCCGTGCTGAGGCCGGCCCGACGGGTCAACCCGCCGAGATCCATCACGCCATTACCGCGCAGGAGTTCGTCGCGCGCGGCATCGAGGAGTTGTTGACGGCCGATCGGGGAGCGTGCCATCATGTGATTATACAAAACATAATTATCTTATGTTTAGGAGATGTGATGAGCGCGGAAGTTTCGTCCTTGGTAGATCTGGGTGGCGACTTGGCCGGAACCTATCGGCGGACGGCGAGTAGCGGTGGTCACGTCGATGCGGCCATCGCGGAGGCAGATTTGGCGGCAGTACGGCGCGATGGGTATGTGATCCTGCCCGATCTACTCTCCGCGCAAGAGCTCGACGAAATCAGGAAAGCTGTTGTGCCGCTGCTGGATCTGTACGGCCGGAACAAATTCGAAGGGCATACGACACAGCGGTTGTACAGCGTGCTGAACAAGACGCGCGCCTGCGACCGCATCGCGGATCACCCGCGGGTACTGGCCTTGTTGGATCGGCTGTTCTTGCCCAACTATCTGCTATCGATGTTGCAGGTGATCAACATCTTGCCCGGCGAGCAGGCGCAGATGTTGCACACCGATGACAGCTTCTATCCGATGCCGCGGCCCCGCGCCGCCCTCGGTGCGGCAACGATTTGGGCGATCGATGATTTCACCGCCGACAATGGTGCCACCGATATCGTTGCTGGAAGCCACCTTTGGGGACAACGCATGCCGCAAGAGGCCGAGCGTGCACCCGTGGTGATGGCGGCAGGATCTTGTGTGTTCTTCCCTGGCACGCTGTGGCACGGGGGTGGTGCGAACCGATCCGATGCCGGCCGATTGGCCCTGACTGCTCAGTACTGCGAACCGTGGCTGCGTCCGCAAGAGGCGTTCACGCTGTCGATGACCCGAGACACGGTACGCGCGGTGTCCGAGGACATCCGCCGGATGCTGGGCTACAGCATTCACCCGCCGTTTATCGGCCAAGTGGACGGCATGCATCCCAAACGGCTCCTGGAGCAGGGCGCTCAATCTGTCTGACAGGCCGCGCAGAAACAACCTTCCGGCTGGCGAACTAGCGCTGATAGACGTCGTTCAGCGTCACCGTACGTAGTTGGCGTTCGGCGATGACATCGAGCAGCTGACGGTAGACGGTGGTCACCGGTGGGTGGTTGAGGTGACCGATGACGATCGCTTGCGGGTTGAAGTACTTGTGGGCCATCTCCACGATGTACTGCGGTGTCACGACGGAGGAATCCGACAGCGATCCGTACCACAGCACTGGCGGGCCGTAGCCGAGGCTCTGAGTGACGGAATCTGTTGCCGCGTTGCGTTTTCCGTAGGGCGGCCGGAAGAAGGGTGCCGGATCGACACCGTAGGTATTGGTCAAGAACTTGGTATTACGGGTGAGCTGGTCGGTGATTTGGTCGGCGGTCAACGTCGTCAGATTCGGATGGGACCAGGTGTGATTGCCCAACTGGATCTGCCCAGCCTCGACCAGCGGACGAAGCAGCCGGGCATGCTGTGTCCAGCCCGCGTTCACGCCATTGACGAAGTAGGTCAAGCGAATTCCGGTATCGCGTGCCAGCTGCGTGTAGGCGGCGATCACGTCCGGATCAGTGCCGTCGTCCAGAGTCAGCGCCAATAACCGCTGACCATCGGTGCGCGCCGGGAGGGCGGTCAGGGCACCGCCGCCGGGTAGCGGAACGCGGGTCAGACCAGTGACTGTAGACGGACCGGTCAAGACCCCGGGGTCCGCGGCCGCAGAGGCGGATTCGAACATGCCGGTGCCTACCGCCGCGCAGCCGGCCAGCAGCGCGAGGAAACGTCGGCGATCGAACACCACGCCAGGGTATCGCTGTAACCGGGACTTCTTGCGGCGCTGCCGCCGGTGTCGGGCTACCGTTCTCTCGTGATCAACTTTGCTCTGCGATCGTGTGGCCTGAGGGGGCACGCGACATTCGCTCCCGACGAACAGCAGCTGCTTGAGCGGCTCAGGGTCGATACACCCGTGGGGGAGGCCTGGCGGTGCCTGCGGTGCGAGACGTTTGTTGTGGGGGAGCCGCGCTACCGAGGCCATGCCGATACGGCGCCCGAGATCCCGCGGGGGCGGTTGCTCCGCGATCGGACCTTGATGCGCCTACTGGCCGTCGAGCGCGTGTTCCGCGGTCTCGTCTTCGTTCTGCTCGCCGTTGGGGTGGTGAAGGTCCGCGGTTCACGCGAACATCTGCAGCAGGTCTTCGAACGGGATCTACCGCTGATACGCCCGCTGGCCGATCAAATTGGGTGGAACCCGGATAACTCCAAGATCGTCCGCCATATCGGCGACGCGTTCTCGCTGTCTTCTTCGACGCTGATGTGGGTGGCGGTGGGCCTTGCCGCATACTCCGCGGTCGAGTTCATCGAGGCGATCGGCCTGTGGTTGATGAAGCGCTGGGGCGAATACTTCGCCGTCATTGCGACGAGTATCTTTCTGCCGCTGGAGATGTACGAGCTCATTGAGAAGCAGACCGTTCTGCGAATTCTGGCCCTCTTGGTGAACGTCGTCGCGGTGATCTGGCTGCTGTGGAGCAAGAGGCTGTTTGGTCTCAATGGCGGGGGTAAGGCATACGAGGAGGAGCATCGCGCCGAAAGCCTGCTGAGCGTCGAGCGGGCGGCATTAGCAGCGTCGAAGTGACAGGTCACAAGGTCGCGCCAACCTCTTGGGGTGTGAGCCTGATTAAGGGCTTTACCTTTGCCACCCATCTGGGCGCACGTCGATAACCGGCGTACGTTGGGCCGATGACGACGGTTCAACGACGAGCATTCAACAACACGGTTACCCGATTCTGGGGTGTGGCCGCCAAGGCCTACGACTGGGCTCCGCTGCAGCGATGGATATACCAGCCGGCGCAGGACGAGATGCTCGCCCAGCTGCGCGAACACAACGCTCGACGCGTCGTCGATATTGCTTGCGGTACCGGAATCCTGGCGTCTCGTGTGAGTGCGGAACTTGCGTCCACGCAGGTCTACGGCGTCGATATGTCCGAGGGCATGTTGGCTCAAGCCCAGACGCGCTCGCCACTGGTCAATTGGCAAGTTGCGCCAGCCGAGCATCTTCCATTCGAGGATGGCGTCCTCGACGCCGTACTGTCCACATCGGCCTTTCACTTCTTCGATCAGCCGGCGGCCGTCGCCGAGTTCTATCGGGTCTTGGCTCCGGGTGGTTTCGCCGCGGTGGCGACCATCAGCCCCCGGCGTCATCGGCTGCCGCGTTTGCACAAACTGGTGAGCAACCGTGTTCCCGCGAATATGCCCACTCCGCAGGAGATGCGGGCCCTCTTCGAGAACGCCGGATTCGACGTCACTACGCAACGCCCGGTTCAACGCCCCGTCACGCCGCCGTTGGTGTCGGTCGACTGGATCACGGTGGGCATCAAGCGATGACGGAAATTTCCGTTGCCGATGGCGCCGTCCCCGTGCTGATTTCGCTGCCGGCCGGCTACGCCGGCGGCAAGCTGCCCGGTGTTATCGCCATCCACGACTTCTTAGGCGTGCACCAAGACATCATCCGCATCTCTCAGCGCATCGCTGATCAGGGCTACATCGTGGCGACGCCGGATCTGTACCGCGGCGGCAAGGTGCGTTGTATCACCCGGGTGATGCGCGAGGTAATGGTTGGCGCGGGCGTCAGTTTCGATGATCTGGCCGCAACACGTGAGGCCCTGGTCGCACGGCCGGAATGCACGGGGGCCATCGGAGTGGTGGGCTTCTGTCAGGGCGGCAGGTTCGCGCTACTTGTCGCCTCGCGCGGATACGACGCGGCGGCGCCGTTCTACAGCACCCCGTTGCCACCCCGTATTGAGAAGCACCTGCAAGGCAGTTGCCCGGTGGTCGCCAGCTTCGGACGCAGGGATCCATTCGGCATCGGTTCCGGCGCGAAGTTGCAACGCATCCTGGACGGCGCCGGGGTGGAAAACGACATCGTGACTTACCGCGGTGCAGGTCATTCCTTCGCCAATGAGCTTCCCGCGCAACCCTTTCTACGGCTAGCCGGCTTTGCGTTCAACGAAGAGGCCGCTACGGATTCCTGGGAACGAGTCTTCGCCTTCTTCGGCAAGCACCTGGCGGCAACTTGACGATTTAGCGCAGACCGGTCACCGGTCAACGGCGACACCGAGTTCCGTGAGCAGATTGCGGACACGCTGCTCAATGTCGTCGCGGATAGGTCGGGTCGCATCTACGGATTGGCCCGCGGGATCGGGCAGATCCCAGTTTTCGTAGCGCTTCCCGGGAAAGACCGGGCAGGTGTCTCCGCAGCCCATGGTGATCACGACGTCAGCAGCCCGCACGATTTCCTCGGTCCACGGTTTGGGGTACTCAGCGGTGATGTCGATACCCACTTCATGCATGACTTTGATTGCGGCGGGGTTAATTTCGTCGCCGGGCTCGGAGCCACCCGACCAGGCCATCGCGGCGTTCCCGGCCAGGTGGTTGAAGAATCCGAGTGCCATTTGAGAGCGGCCGGCGTTGTGGGTGCACAAGAACAACACCATCGGCTTGCGGCCCGCTACCGTGCTATCGGTCATCGGACCATCTCCTTAGACGAATCATGCTGTGGTGCAGGATTGAATCGGCGTCGTAGTGCCAGCGACACGTACACCAGGGCTACCAGGACAGGGACCTCGATGAGCGGCCCGACGACGCCGGCGAGAGCTTGACCAGAGGTGGCGCCGTAGGTGGCGATCGCCACCGCGATGGCTAGTTCGAAGTTGTTCCCGGCGGCGGTGAATGCCAACGTGGTGGTGCGGGCGTAGCCGAGTCCGAGGGCGGTACCGAGTAGGTAGCCGCCGCCCCACATGATCGCGAAATAGGCCAGTAGTGGTAGCGCGATACGGGCCACATCCCATGGCCGGGAGGTTATCTGGGCGCCTTGGAGTGAGAATAGGACGACGATGGTGAACAGCAGGCCCCAGAGCGCCCAGGGCCCAATGGTCGGCAAGAACCGGGATTCGTACCACTGACGGCCCCTGGCCTTCTCGCCGAGCCGGCGGGAAAGGTACCCAGCGGTCAGTGGGATGCCAAGAAAGATGAGCACCGACTTGGCGATCTGCCACGGTGAGGTGTTTACGGTGGTTTGGGGGAGGTGCAGCCAGCCGGGCAGCACCGACAAGTAGAACCATCCCAGTACCGCGAACATCAGAACTTGGAATACCGAATTCAACGCGACGAGGACGGCGGCGGCCTCCCGGTCCCCACAGGCAAGGTCGTTCCAAATAATCACCATGGCAATGCAGCGAGCCAGTCCAACGATGATCAAGCCGGTGCAGTATTCAGGCAGATCGGGGAGTAGTAGCCACGCCAGGGCGAACATCAATGCCGGGCCGAGCACCCAATTCAGTACCAGCGAGCCGATCAGCAGCTTGCGATCACCGATGACACTGTCGAGTCGGTCATAGCGGACCTTGGCCAGCACCGGGTACATCATCACCAACAGCCCGATGGCGATTGACAATGAAATCCCATCCACCTGAACCTTTTCCAGCGCCGAATCCAGGCTCGGCAGCCAGCGGCCCAGCATTATTCCGGCGGTCATCGCCAGGGCTATCCATACCGGCAGAAACTGGTCCAGCGTAGAGAGCTTGCCCGGCGACGAGGCGTCGCTGATTGGTTGACTCATTGCGGTGCGCAGCAAGCGGGCCCGGCCTCACTGATGTCACCGTCTTGGACGAGAAGCTGCGGGCTGGCTCCGAATGACTCGGAATCGGCCAGCACCGTATAGATTTCCCACTTCTCCCGGTCGGGTGCGGTGACCCATACCTTGTCCTGGGTGGCGAAGCAGCATGTTGTGCCGATCTCCTCCTCGGTGAACATTCCTGCCTCGGACAGCCGGGCGATCTCGGCGTGTACCTGCTCGCTGGAATCCACTTGCACCCCGAGGTGGTTGATGGTGCCGCCCTGACCGGGGTTTTCCAGCAGGACCAGCTTCAATGGCGGCTCGTCGACCGCGAAGTTGGCGTAACCGGGCTTACGTTTGGCCGGATCGGAGCCAAAGAGCTTGGAATAGAAGGAAATTGCTAGATCAAGGTCGTCGACGTTGAGGGCCAGCTGCACGCGGGACGTGGCGCTACCTCCGGGGCTAATGAGATATTTATCGAACTAGTCGGCTGCGCCCAGTGTGCCACTACTTTGACATATGTCAAAGTATCCGGGATGCTTGAACTATGCCCAAGGCTCTCCCTGCGGTAGACATCTCCGCACCCGTGTGCTGTGCGCCTGTCGCGGCAGGTCCGATGAGTGATGAACAGGCTCTCGAGGTGGCGTTGCGGCTGAAGGCGCTCGCCGATCCGGCGCGGGTGAAGATCATGTCGCAGTTGTTCAGTGCACCGGAGGGTGAAGTCATCAGCGGTGATCTTGCCGAGATGCTCGGGCTCACCGAATCGACGGTCAGCCACCACATGGGCCAACTGCGCAAAGCTGGACTGGTGGAATCAGATCGGCGCGGTATGAATGTCTTTCATCGTCCCGTACCCGATGCCCTGACGGCGCTATGCGCCGTGCTAGATCCAACGTGCTGCCAGTGAGTCAGGACGTGGGCCGATGGTCCTCCGAATCCTGTTTCCTAGCTATCGCTTTCGCGTGCATGTGGTGAGGGTGTGGTCGAGCTCTTCGGCGTAGGCGAGATGTTTGCGTAGCCGGTCGATGCTGTCGTGAGTTCGGGTCTGGCATTGGTGCAAGTAGTCGGCTGCGGCGGTCTGTTGAGCTGCAGTGGCGTCGGATCTGTTGAGAGTGTCGATGGCGTCGAGGAGATCTCTCATTTCGGTGAGGGTGAAGTCGAGAGGTTTCATGCGCCGGATGAGGAGAAGCCGTTCGACATCAGATTCGGTGTAGAGGCGGAAACCCCCGGTGCTGCGTGCTGATGGAGTCACCAGGCCGACTTCGTCGTAGTGGCGAATGGTGCGGATCGACAGCTCGGTGCGGGCGGCGACTTGCCCGATCTGCATATTGGCGTTGTCTGCGTGTGTCATCTTGCGGCGCACCTCCGATCCGCTAATGGTCGCCACCGAGTTGCCCAGTGAGCCGGTCGTGGCGGGTGGCCGAGTCTCGGTTCAGGCCAATGATTTCGGCATTTTTGCCTTTGGCCCGGTATTTGGTGGTGATCGCATCCAGTGCTGCGACGGTGGAAGCGTCCCAGATGTGTGAGTCGGTCATGTCGATGACGATGTGGTCGGGGTCGCCCGCGTAGTCAAACTGGTAGACCAAGTCGTTGCTGGAGGCGAAAAACAGTTCTCCGGTTACCCGGTACACCACCGTCGTGTCCGCTGGGTCTTGTTGGGGTTGTTCGGATTTGTGGACGGTGACCATGTGGGCGACGCGGCGGGCGAACAGGACCATGGCGGTGAGCACACCGACGATGACGCCGTACGCCAGGTTGTGGCTGATGACGGTCACGGCCACGGTGGCGACCATGACGAGGGTTTCGCTGCGGGGCATGCGGCGCAGGGTCGTCGGGTTGATGCTGTGCCAGTCCAGCGTGCCCACGGACACCATAATCATCACCGCGACCAGGGCGGCCATGGGGATGCGGCCGACGATATCGCCCAGTCCAACAACCAATCCCAAAAGAAAAGTACCGGCCAGGAAGGTGGAGATGCGCGTGCGGGCGCCTGAGACTTTCACGTTGATCATGGTTTGGCCGATCATGGCGCAGCCGCCCATGCCGCCGAAGAACCCGGTGACGATATTGGCCACACCCTGGCCCCAGCCCTCCCGGGTTTTGTTGGAGTGAGTGTCGGTGATGTCGTCGACCAGCTTTGCGGTCATCAACGATTCCAACAGCCCTACCAGCGCCATCGCCAGCGCATACGGGGCAATGATTCCCAGGGTGTGCATGGTCCAGGGCACATGGGGAATGAATACCGTTGGGAGACTTGAGGGCAGGGCGCCTTCATCGCGGACATTGGGCAGATGAAGCGAGAACACAATCACTGCCGCGGTCACGGTCACGGTCACGATTGTCACCAGCGGCGCCGGTATCGCTGTGGTGAGTTTGGGCAGGAACACCATGATCAGCAGACCCACCCCGACGAACGGGTACACCAGCGCGGGCACACCGATCAGGTGCGGCAGCTGGGCGGTGAAGATCAAGATGGCCAGCGCATTGACGAATCCGACCATGACGCTGCGCGGAATGAACCGCATCAGCCGCGCCACCCCCAGCCCACTTAGCGCCACCTGGATGATCCCGGCCAGGATGACCGTGGCGATGAAATAGTTCATGCCGTACTGGCGGACCACCGGCGCGATGACCAACGCGACCGCACCTGTGGCCGCCGAGATCATCGCCGGGCGTCCACCGACGATGGCGATGGTCACTGCCATCGTGAACGACGCAAACAAGCCGACCCGCGGATCGACCCCAGCGATCACTGAAAACGAGATCGCTTCGGGAATCAACGCCAGCGCCACCACCAGCCCGGCTAGAACCTCTGTGCGCATCCGCGGCCAGGACCGCAGTGCCGCCCACACGGATGTACTCGGGTCACCGGCCTCGCGGACTCCCGACCCGGCACGGATCTGTCCAGAAGTCATCTTCGGCTCCATTCACGTTGCAGCACAAAATCACCCGCCTGGAGCGGGTGAACACAGGATTTGGCCGATGCGGCGCTGCATGGCCATTAACGACTGGTGCCAGGAAAGCTCGGTACCGGCCTACTGCAGCGCAACCCTACCCTCACGGAAGGGTATGGTTGTCATCGCTGTTACGGATCAGTCGACCAGATCATGGCGTGCCAGCCAGTCTTCGACGGCCGTTGTGGCCGTCGTTCGGTCGAGGTTCAGGACCAAGCGGGTCTGGTCGTTGATTTGCCGGACTGCAGCCTCGGTGACGGCAATTACTTCACGCCGGATGGCGACGTGAACGGCGGCGTTGATGTCCGCCGGACGACTCTCCTCGCAACGTTCGAGTAGTTCCCTTGTACGTGTAGCGGTAGCGGCGATTTCGCCCAGCTTGCTCCGGGCATGGCGACGGACAGTCTCCACATGCGTGATTCCATGCGCGATCGCTATGTACTTGCGGCGGGACTCCTTGGCATACGGCGCGACCCGCCCGCTGTGCTCGATGAGCTGCCGTAGGCCTTCCTGCTCGGATGCTGACGTGTCGACAACCTTCCGACGCCACTCAAGGAGCGCATTCTGCCGGTCCCACCAGTCGGCGACCTCGCGGGTTCGGTCGGATTCGTCGACGGCCTCGATGGCGAGATAGAAGCCTGCGATCGCTCGTCCAATGGGTGTCGACGAATCCACGGGTGGCGAAGGCGGCCGCGGAGGGCGCGGGGGAGCGGACTCCAGCAGCAGGGAGTCTACGAGCGCAGGTAGCGCGCTCTCCGGGGCGTCCATACCTCCATCTTGGCGGAAAACTAGACAGTATGTACAGAACTTACGAAGGACGCACAGCATCGCGGTAGGCCTGACGTTGACGGTCGCCTTCGTGGACTTCGTATGACAGATCCAATTTTCAATAAGAATAGCCGATCAAATACGGCTGCAGACACTGCTAAACATATTGCAGAGCAACGGTATTAGATCTGCGGGCGCTGACGTTGCTCTCGGAGAAGTTGGTAGGCAACGTATCTCGCCGTTGTAGCTAAGCCGAGGCGTATTCACAACGGTTTCACAGCTACTGCCTAGTGTTCCGACGAGCAGCAGAACTTGAGCGGTCAGTCGAACATTGTGCAATTATCGCGTTGGATACCAATGATTTTAGCGTTCCATCTGCCTTCGCATATGGCGGCGGCCGGTGCAGTCAGGGAAAACATCAGATCGGGGTATCGATGAAATACACTGCTGACCAATTCACATATCTCTTCGTCGAGCGTGGCGTTCTTCTGCCGCGCGCGAGATCGAGCGCGGAGTGTTGTTCATGACTTCCGATGCCGAGCAAGTTTCGACCCCAGCGCGACCGGTTGTTGTGTTCGTGCTGGGTATGGGCCGATCCGGAACGTCGGCCCTGACGCGGGTTTTATCGTTATGCGGAGCCACACTCCCTCCCGGGATGCTGGGGGCCGATGCTGGTAATCCGCGTGGCTACTGGGAGCCGCGTGCCGCCCTCCACCTGAATGAGCGATTCCTGTATCGCCATGGCAGTAGTTATTTCGACCCGACGCTGCGGCTTCAGGAAGAGGGTGCGTTAGCCGACGAAAAGAAGGCTGCATTCACCTGCAAGATCAGGGCGTATCTTCAGACGCTGCCGGCGGCGCCGCTCGTGGTCATCAAAGTCCTGCATATATCTCTGTTATCCCATATGTGGTTCGAGGCGGCACGTCTGGCGGGATTCGATGTCGCGGCGGTGATCGCAGTGCGGAACCCGCAGGAGGTCGCGGCGTCGCTGTCCAAATTCATGCGGGCCTCACCGCAACTTTCAAGCGCCCTGTGGTTGAAGTACAACCTCTTAGCCGAAAGGGACACGCGGGGTTTGCCGCGCGTGTTCGTCGATTATGCCAATGTTCTTGGCGATTGGCGCCGGGAAATGACGCGGGTTTCCAACATCCTGCCCGTCGGTCTCGACGTCGGTGAGGGTCGCGCAGTCGAGGAGTTTCTTGAACAGGGTCTTCATCGCCAGCGGCGGTGTGGCCCGGTTACAGAGCCATTCGGGATGGACTGGCTCTCGGTGGTTTATCAAGAGCTATGCGCAGCCACGCAAGATGAGCCGTGGGACGAGGCGGTGTTGGATCGTGTCTTCGCGGAGTATCGGGCGAGCGAGCGTGACTTCCGGACAGCGCTGGAGGATTTCCAGGGCCACTTCACCGTGCCCTACCGGGTGTCGCGACTTTTCATGAAGCCGATCTTCGAGGCGGTGGGGTTTGCCCACGGGCGCAAGGGAACCTGGGCCTAGTCACCTATAGCCCCATCAGTGGCGAGGGCCAATTCTCGCGGGGTGCGACGCACAGTTGTTGTTCTCAGCGAAGTCTCAGCGCCTGGCAGGCATTGTCGGGGCATGTCGAACATTGATGATGTGAACCAATCGCCTGAGCCGCCCACCGACTCGAATCTTGATACCGGTGAACCGAAACCGGCTGCCGATCAAGCGCCTGATACGAGTAAGCGTGAACTGTTGGTGCGCTCGCTGACTATTGCCGGAGCGGCGGCAGCTGTTGTGGCTGTGCTGGCGCTGACTTTCGGTGCGGGTGTGTGGGCTAGTAGTGAGTTCGGCGATGACTACGGACGAGATAGCCATGGCCATAGTGAGTCTCGTTCACGCGACCACGACGATTCAGATCACGATGATGAGGGCGATGAAGGTCGAAACCGGGACTCCGAGGGGACCGAACGACACAGCGATCGCGACAGCAAGCCCAACGATGGTGACCGGTCGGTCGCCCCTTCCTCGGTGGCGCCCATTCCAGCACCGCCGGCCGCTGGGCGGGCGTAGACCTGCGATGATTGCGGGATGTGGTCGCTACCCGTGACGCGTGATCCGGGTATCCCGGAGCAGGCGTTGGGCCGATGGTGAAGGTCTGCGTATTCATGCGTGCGGTATTGGGGCGGTTGCGGCGCTGGTGTGGTGGGATCGCGACCCGTTCCGCGCTGACGGCGGGGGTGGTAGTACTTGCCGGCCTGGTGATTGTGGGCTCGGTATCGGTGGTGCTGCTATATCGCTCGATGTGCACCGACGTCGACGATGCGGCCACGGCCCGTGCGGCGGCGGTGGCCGAGCGGCTGCACAAGGAACCACCCAAGGAACTCGAATCGGTGCTGTTGGCCACTGATCAGCGGATCGTGGCTGTCCAGGTCGTCGATGCCAGTGGTGAGGTGGTGCGGCGCTCGGAATCGGCGCCCAAAGATCCACTGATCCCACTGCAGGGCAACAATTCTGGTGACGCACGGGCGGGTGTGCCGTCCGCCGCCGATGACGATATTCGGGTCGCCGCCGCGACGGTCGATGGCGGTAAGGGCCAGTACACGGTGCTGGTGGGCGGCGGTATCGAGCCGATCGAGTCGATGGTGTCGACGGTGGCCACGATGCTGGGGATCACGGCGCCGGTTGTGGCGGTGGTGGCCGCGGCGGTGACATATCTGTTGGTGCGGCGATCGTTGCGATCTGTGGATGTGATCCGTTCCCGGGTCACCCAGATCAGTACCTCTGATTTGGGTGAGCGGGTGCCGGTGCCCGATCGTGCCGATGAGATTTCGGCGTTGGCGGTCACGATGAACGAGATGCTCAGCCGGATTGAGGCCGGGCACACCGCGCAGCGCCGCTTTGTCGGGGACGCTTCGCATGAGTTGAGAAGCCCGTTGGCGACGGTGATTTCGGCATTGGAGATCGCTCAGACCCATCCCGAGGTGTTCGACAAATCCCTGGTTCAGACGGCGTTGTTACCCGAAGCGCATCGCATGCAGGCGCTGGTGGAAGATCTGCTGCTGCTTGCGCGTGCCGATGAACACGGACTGCCGATGCGCCGCACCGAAATCGATTTGGATGATCTTGCCGCAGCCGAGGTGGCGCGTCTCAAACGTGAAACCCCGCTGCAGATTTCCGCGACACTGGCGGCGGTCAAGGTAACCGGGGATACGCTCGGGATGGCGCGGGTGCTGCGCAATCTCGCCGACAATGCGGCCCGGCATGCGGCAACGGAAGTGTCCCTTGCGGTGCGCGCCGATGACGGCAGCGCATATCTGCAGGTGTGCGACGACGGTCCGGGTATCCCATTCGCCGAACGGGAACGGGTATTTGAACGGTTCGTGCGCCTGGATGCCGATCGTTCCCGTCAGGGCGGTGGCAGCGGGCTCGGGTTGGCGATCGTCGCCGAAATTGTGGCCGCCCATGAGGGCACCGTGGTCGTTGGAGACCGCGTCGGTGGTGGGACGACGGTCACGGTTCAGTTGCCGTTGGAGTACTCACCCGAATCAAGCCGGTAACCCGCACCACGGACGGTGACGATCAAGTGGGCGCCGATCTTGCGGCGCAGATACCCGACATAGACTTCGACCACGTTGTCGGGGCCGTCGTAGTGGCTATCCCAAACATTTTGCAGGATATCGGTTTTCGTGACCGCGGCATCCTTGTTGCGCAGCAGGTATTCCAGCAATCCGTATTCGCGCGGTGTCAATAACACCGGGGTGCCGGCCCGCTCGACAACCTTGCGGGTGGGGTCCAGCGAAATCTCGCCGGCGGTCAACACCACGGGGCGCTTGGGTGCTCCGCGGCGCACCAGAGCGCGCAGGCGGGCGGTGAGCACCATGAATGAGAACGGTTTGGTCAGATAGTCATCGGCACCTAGATCGAAGGCGTCGGTCTGGTCGTAATCCCCGTCTTTGGCGGTGAGCATCAGCACGGGGGTCCACACCTCCGCGGCCCGTAGCTTGCGCAGTACCTCGTAGCCGCTGAGCCCCGGCAGCATGATGTCCAGCACGATCACGTCGAACTGTTCGTTGGTGGCCTGCCACAGTCCGTCGACCCCGTCGCCGACCGTCACCACGACGAACCCTTCGGCCCGAAGACCGGCCGTCACCGTCTCGGCGAGCAGCGGTTCATCCTCGACGATCAGAACCCGCACCATTTACCTTTCCGCCAGCCACTCTGGCTGCCGCCGCTAGTCTTACAGCCTGGGATGCGTGGTACTCGGCGCAGGACCGCTTACTGAGATCGTCGCGCGCTCGTGTGCCCGCTCCTGGGCTTCGGCCACCGTCGCGGCCGCACCGAACAGCATCAGAGCGCCAACGATCAGGGTCGCTGTCTCTCGCCGAGCGCTCGTCACAATCGGGCCTTTCCGTCGACTTACTGGGTAATCCGGGGCTCGAATCGCCCAGGTCATGACATCAGGTTGGCAGCCGGCCGCTGTGAGGACGCTGAGCGTCGATAAGCCGTTGACTCTCAGCGGATCCTCAGCGCCCAGAGGCTACGGTGGGGCCGAAATCGTTGACACCTACGACAGATTTGGCGGGTTCATGGCTGCATCGAGCTACAAGTTGCCCCAGGTGACAGCCCTGTTCTGGGTCTTGAAGATTGCCGCGACCACGCTGGGGGAGACCGGCGGCGATTTGATCGCCCAGACCTTGGGTCTCGGTTATGCCGCCGCCTCGGTCCTGTTCATCGCGATCTTCATCGTCAGTTTGCTTGCCCAGCTGCGTGCCCATCAGTTCCATCCGGGCCTGTACTGGACGGTGATTGCCGCCACGAGTACCGCCGGCACCACCATGTCCGATCTGATCAATCGGGGACCCGGCTCGGACACCGACACCGACGGCGGCCTGGGCTATGGGACTGGCGCGATCCTGTTGATCAGCGGTCTCGTTGTCGTGTTCCTCGTCTGGAAACTGACTCGCGAAACCTTCGACGTCGCCAACATCAGCACTCTGCGCGGCGAAGGTCTCTACTGGGCAGCCATCTTGCTGTCCAACACTCTGGGCACCTCACTGGGCGACTACCTGGCGGACAGCTCTGGGCTGGGCTACTGGGGTAGCGCAGCACTCATCGCCACGATCATGGCAACGATCTTGGCCGCCCACTACCTCACCAACATCTCGGGCGTGCTGTTGTTCTGGGCGGCGTTCATCCTGACCCGACCCCTGGGCGCCACCGTCGGCGACTTCCTATCCAAACCGCTGGAGAAGGGCGGGCTGGCGCTCGGCACATGGGGTACCTCGGCTGCGCTGCTTGCCGTGCTCATCGTCGGTATCGCCTTCGGATACCGCAAGAGTCGTGCCACCACAGCCGACGGTGACCCGGAACCGGACCTACGCGAGTTGGCCCGGGACTAAAACCGCGGAGAAGGCATTGGGTACCGGTCATTGTCATAGCAGAGCTGATTCAGCCATCCAGCCTGCAATCGCGACAACTGCTGTCGCCGCGCCGCAGAACATCATCGACTTCGCAACCATCCAATTGTCATCGGCTACCTTTCGCCGGTAAGACGATTCTCGATCGTTGCTCAAGGTGTCGGGGTTGGACATGACCTAAGAATGCCGACCAGGCGCTTAGGTTTCGCTGAGAATGACAGAAGTTTTTGAATGCCATTGTGTGCCGCTGCGGTTTCGGGTGAAAGGCGCTGTGCACACCGAGAAAACGGATCACAGATATAGCGGCGATGGCTCTGACACACTGAACACTCGTCTGCTGTGCGCGGGCCACACTGTCGAAGGGAAGCCGATGACGCGAGCGTTTGCCCGGGACTCGGAAGAATCGAAGTCGGCACGCGGCGCCAACGAACGCAAGAGGTTCCTACCGCTGCGGCGGCGCCTGCTATCTCGGGTGAGCATTCAATCGAAGTTGATGGCGATGATGGTGGTGTGCACCATCTTAGCGGCGGCCGTGGTCGGGGCCATCGCCTTTGAGGTCGGCCGCAACGGATTACGTACAGCGGTATTCACCCGGCTCACCGAACTGCGTGACTCACAATCGCGAGAGCTGATGGGGCAGCTCTCGGATCTCAAGAACTCCATGGCCGTCTATTGCCACGGAACGACTACCGCTCAAGCCCTTGAAGCGTTCACTGACGGCTTCAACCAACTTTCCAACGCGACCGCCGACCCCGCCCAGTGGCAGTCCCTCGTCGCCTATTACAACAACAACTTCCTCAAGCAGACCGAGCAAAATAGTGGGATCAAGCTCGATATCAACGCCGTTCTGCCCACGACCAATGCGCAGCGATACCTGCAAACCGTCTACACCGCGCAACGCAAGTCCGATGACGTGGCGATCACCATCAACGATGCCCACGACGGCAGCGCGTGGTCGGCGGCCAACGCTCGCTACCAGGACTTCTTTCGCGAGATCACCACCCGCTTCGAATTCCAAGACGCACTGCTGCTCGATACGCACGGGAACGTCGTCTACACGGCCTTCAAGGATGTCGATCTGGGCAGCAATATTGTGACTGGGCCTTACAGCGGGTCCAAGTTACGTGACGCTTACGAGAAAGCGCTGACGTCCAACTCCTCGGACTATGTGCGATTCACCGATTTTGAGATCTACCAGCCCGCGGAGAACGAACCCACCGCGTGGATGGTCTCACCTGTCGCCGGCAATGGTCGGGTCGAAGGCGTCCTCGCCCTGCAGTTCCCGGTATCGAAGATCAACAGGCTGATGACCTTCGACAAGCGTTGGAAGGCCGCCGGAATGGGTAACACCGGTGAAGCCTTTCTGGCGGGCTCGGACGCTCTGATGCGTTCGGATTCACGGCTGTTCCTAGAGGCGCCGCAACAGTACAAGGACGAGGTCGTGGCGGCCGGAACTTCCCCCGGCGTAGCCGATAGGGCTATCCGTCTCGGTGGCACAACGCTTGTGCAGCCAGTGGATTCGGCGGCCACACTCGATGCACAACGAGGCCAGACGGGCACAATTATCGGGACCGATTACCTCGGGCACGAGACGTTGCAGGCATACGCCCCGCTGTTGCTGCCGGATTCGGATGTGCACTGGTCCATAGTCGCCAAGGTCAATACGGCAGAGGCATTTCAACGCGAACTGTCGTTCACGAGGACGATTGTCTTGTCGACTACAGGCATCATCTTCCTCGTCTGCTTGGCGGCAGCGTTCTTTGCTCAGTTGTTCGTGCGACCGATCAGACGACTGGAAGCCGGCGTGCAGCGGATCAGTGCCGGCGACTACACCACCGCGATACCCATCGAGACACGTGACGAAATCGCGGATCTGACAAAAGCATTCAACGAGATGAGCAGGAGCCTGGCCGTCAAGGAGGACCTTCTCAACGAGCAGCGCCAAGAGAATGACCAGCTGCTCCGATCGCTGATGCCCGAGCCGATTGCCGAAAGATACCGACAAGGCGAGGAGCTAATAGCCACCGAGCGTCATGATGTCACCGTCATATTCGCCGATATCGTCGGCCTGGATCGGCTGCAAGCCGAACTGGCATCAGAGGATTCGCTTGCGCTCGTCGACGAGCTGGTTCGACAGCTCGACGCAGCATCCGACGAGCTCGACATCGAACGGGTACGAACGGCACGCAACGGTTACCTCGGCAGTTGCGGTCTCAATGTCCCTCGATTGGACAATGTGCGCAGGGTCGCCGACTTCGCGCTCGAATGCCAGCGGATCATCGAGCGGTTCAACACTGAGACTGGCCACAACCTGAGCCTGCTCGCAGGTATCGACACAGGCACGGTCAGCAGCGGGTTGCTCGGGCGCCCCACCATGGTCTACGAAATGTGGGGTGCGGCAGTCAATCTCGCCTACCAGGTGAAGACCGGATCACCGCAGCCCGGGGTTTATGTGACGGCGCGAGTTCAGGAAGCGCTCGACGAAATATTCGACTTCACCTCTGCCGGTGCTGTCACCGTCGACGGGGAAGAGCAACCAATCTGGCGGCTATCGGAGCGTCACTGATGGCCGACATCTTCAGCTCCTCATGGTTCTACTGGGCCATCGGTATTACATTCGGGTTGCCACTCGGGCTTATTGTTCTCACCGAGTGGCAGCAGGCGCTGCGCCGTAGGAGCAGCGTCCTCGCGCGGCCGGTCACAGTCATGCGCAACTATCTGCTCCCGCTCGGTGCGCTGCTGTTACTCCTGGTCGAAGCTAGACAGATTCCGCCCGCGGCCACGTCGGTTCGCGTAGTCGGCACCCTGTTCGCCTTCGTGGTGCTGGTGTTGGTGTTATCAGGCGTGAGCGCCACCGTCTTCCATGGCGCTCCCGAGGGCACCTGGCGTAAACGTGTCCCGAGCATTTTCATCGACGTGGGACGTTTCGCCGTGATTGCCGTGGGTCTGGGGATGATCTTTTCCTATATCTGGGGTGCGAATGTGCGCGGGCTCTTCACAGCACTCGGTGTGACATCCATAGTGATGGGGCTGGCGCTGCAGCAGTCGGTCGGGCAGATCATCTCCGGCCTATTGATGCTCTTCGAGCAGCCATTCCGCATAGGCGACTGGCTGGACACTCCAACGGCACACGGCCACGTCGTCGAAGTCAACTGGCGGGCAGTCCATCTGCAGACCGGCACTGGGCTTCAGATCACGCCGAACTCCGTCCTGGCAAGCGCTTCGTTCACGAACCTGAGCCGGCCCGAGAATAAGCACAAGATCGTGATCACTAGTATCTTTTCGCTCGAAGACCCTCCAGATCAGGTTTGTGCCATGCTCGCTCGACTAGCAGCTGAATTGCCGCAACTCCGGGCGAAGGCGACACCGTCCGCAGTCCCGTTGGGCTGTCTTGAATATCGGACCAGTATCCCGCTGAAGTCAGTGGCCGATGACGGCGACGCGAAAGCGACCTTCTTGCGGTGGATCTGGTATGCCGCACGGCGTGAAGGCCTCCACCTCGACGAGGCTGAGGATGTGTTCTCGACACCCGAACGGGTTGGCGAGGCGATACGGACAGTCGTCGCCCCAACGCTGCGCATAGGCCGCGAAGAGCAAGAAGAACTCGTTTCACACACCACATTGGAGCGCTTTGGTGCCGACGAGATGATCCAGCGCTCGGGCGAGGTTCCGGACCAGATGACGTTTATCGTCTCTGGGCGAGTGCTTTTGACCGCGACCGCAGCGGACGGCTCGACGATCTCGGTGTCGACCCTCGACGAGGGCTCGTTTCTCGGACAGAGCACATTGACGCGTCAACCCGTAATCGGTTGCGCCTATGCCATCGGTGAGGTCACCGTTGTGCAGATCGAACGGGAACAGGTAGAGATGCTGGTACATCGAAACCCATTGCTGTTACATGAGTTCGGCCGGATGATCGAAGAACGTCGAGCCTACGTCCGGCGGGCAATGGCCACTGGTTCCTCATCCCAGGACGCAGTGGCTGCAACGTCATAAACTCGCTGTTCTTCTGAGTTCCGGATGAATATTTCGTCAACGATGCTCGAAATTGATCATCAGCTATCAAGGGAGCCGACGCGATCCGATGTTCGAACGGGTGCGTCGAAGAAGTTTCGTAGAGCGGATTCGTCGCCGTCGACGTGGACGAGGGCAGCGATGTCACCCAGTTTCAGCACGCCCGACGCGAGTCCGAGGACAAGTGGCGCCTCGGCGGTGAGCACTGCATCAAGCACGCGTCCGTCGGGTGTAGCTACGTCGATACCGGACTCGGTAGCTCGGAGTTGGACGGTGGTGCCGTCGACGGTGATTCCCACGGCCACGGATTGATCTTTGGGGGTGCGACCGTCGAGCAAGGCGGGAAGCGCTACGAGTAGTCCGTCGGGGCGGAATTCATCTCCTTCAGGTCCGCGGATCATCAGTGGTGTTGACCAGCGGATAAGGGCGTTAATGGGTGCGCGCAGCTGCGCACCCCAGGGGGAGAGGGTGTAGGTGATCGCGTTGGCGTCACCGGACAGACGCCGCTCAATGACACCGGCGGCCTCAAGGTTGCGGAGCCGGTCAGTCAGCAGATTAGAGGCGATCCCGGACAGTCCGTCGCGGAGTTCGCCATAACGGGCGGGTCCTATCAGGAGCTGGCGGACGATCAACAAATTCCACCGGTCGCCCACGACATCCAGAGCCCGGGCAAGTCCGCAGTACTGACCGTAGTCTCGACTCATCACCTATCCACTTGCAAATATAAAGTTGACATGATTATATCATCTGAACTGGACGAAGGGGTGACCATGGCAGTCGTGGAAAGACCGGCTTGGGTCAGTGACGAGTTGTTCCCGTTCGAGAGTCGATTCGTTGACATTGACGGACACCGCATCCACTACGTGGATGAAGGATCGGGCCCCACACTTCTGTTCCTGCACGGGAACCCGACCTGGTCGTTCGACTATCGCGAAATCATCAGTTCACTACGAAACGAATTCCGTTGCATCGCGGTGGATTATCCCGGATTTGGGCTGTCCGTGGCGGCGCCGGGATACCGATTTCTCCCCGTCGAACACTCTCAGGTGATAGCCGGGTTCGTTCAAGCGCTCGGCTTGAGCGAGATCACGCTGGTGGCCCATGACTGGGGCGGTCCGATCGGGCTGGCGACAGTGCAGAAACGGCCGGAAGCCTTTGACCGACTAGTCCTCACCAACACGTGGGCGTGGCCAATCGGCACCCCGCTGGTGCGGATCATGTCGCATGTGATGGGCAGCCCGATTGGACGTCTGTTGATCCGGCAGCTCAACCTTTTTGTCAATGTCATGATCCCCATCGGGCACCGACTGACCAAGCCCACCGACGAACAGATGGCCCACTACCAAAAGGCCCTCGACAGCCCCGCACGGCGGGAGGCCTCGGCTGTCTTTCCCCGCGAAATCACCGCCAGTCGCGCCTTCCTCGCCGACATAGAAGCCGGGCTGCGTGACCTCGCGGCGTTGCCCACGTTGATCCTTTGGGGCGACGGCGATTTCGCATTCGGCGACGCTGAACTGCGGCGCTGGCAACAGATTTTCACCGATCACAAGACCGTCATCGTCAAAGGCGCCGGCCACTTCGTCCCTTCCGACGCACCTGAGCAATTCGCGTCGGCGATTCGGAACTGGCACGGGCCGTCGGGATCATAGTGGCCTACGACGCTCAGCTGGCGGCTTGTGTGCGGGAACGGTTTTGACGTCATCGCTGAAAGGTGTTGTGGGGAAACACGGATCGGTGATTAGTCCGTCACCCCCTAAACAGTCTCTCAAGAAAACTCCCTGACCAGATCGTGCGCATACCGGACTTACGTCGGCTACCAGGGGATTGGTCCGTTTCGATCGAAGAATCCACCGGTCGGTCCGTCAGCCCCGATCGAGGCGAGGTTCACGATGGCGTCGGTTCCTTCTGAGACCGTCTGCCGTCCCGTGTTGTGGTTCAAGTCGGTCGCAGTGAATCCAGGGTTCGCTGCATTGATCTTGATATCGGGAAATGCCTTGGCGTACTGAGTCACGAGCATATTCAACGCAGCTTTCGACGAGGGATAGACAAGCTGCAACAAAGTGGATTCGTACCCGCCGCCGTCCTGTGCGGTCATCGTATGAAAGGACCCTAATGTGCTCGACACCATCACAATTCGTGGATTCTGGGCCTTCTGCAGCAGCGGAAGGAAGGTGTGTGTCACACGAGCGGTACCGAAGACGTTGGTTTCGTAGATTTCGTTGAACGCCGCAGCTGGTGTCTCCAATGGATGTAACCGCTGCCCACCCGCGCCAGCATTGTTGATCAACACATCGAGATGGTCATGACGCTGCGAGAACGAGACTGCCGCGGCAGCAACCGATTCTTCAGAGGTGACGTCGATCTCGAGGAACTCGACATTCGTCAGGCCATCATCTGCCAGACCCTTCACCGCCTGGGTTCCTCGTTCGGCATCACGGGCACCGAGAACAACACTCCAGCCCTGCAGCGCAAGGCGTCGTGCCGTCTCACGGCCAAGTCCCTTGTTGGCTCCAGTAATCAGCACCGTCGTAGTCACGCGGCTCACTGTATGTACGCATAGCTGTCATGTCAATGGCATTGACATGACAGCTATCGGCGGCGGACCAGGCACTGGAAAGACAATGCTGGCCAATGTGCTCTCGGAAAGAATGGGAGCGCAGGTAATTTCAACCGATACCGTACGCCGACAGCTGGAGGGAGCGAGGCGCAGAACGCCGCGGCGGTGTAGGAGTCCGCGCTACAGAACGCGCACAAAATTCCTTACTCGGGGCCTGGGGCGCCGCCGCTAGTACGTCACGTGCGTCGTATCTCATCGACACCGGCCAGCCCACCGGGAAGTCGTTAGCTCAAATCGAGGCCGTGTGCCACTTCTCGTAGCCCCATGGCTGAGGTGATTCTCGGCCTCTGCAGTTTTCCACCGCCGCCTCGCCTATTAGGAGATAAAGTGCTGACAACGAAGTTCCGCCCTTTCTGATGTTGCAACAGTGAGAGGGGAAAGCAATGCGAATGCATCGCCACCTATTTTTGGGACTGGTAACTATCGTCGCGCCGTTCGATATCGTGACTGCTCCGCAGGTTTCCGCGGAATGCGTCAACACCAACGGCGGCACTCTGTGTGCACAGGGTGATGTGCGCGGCCCTGGCGGGGGGAGCGGGCCTGGACCTCAGGGCCCCATGATCCCCTATCCCTGCGAGTACGACTGGTACTGCGACGATTGGGGTCTCAGCGTCATCACCGAGGTAAATCCGCCGGTGCGGCCGCCCTCTCCGGGCGGTGGACCGGTCCGTCCAGGTGGGCCTGGTGGACCCAACCGTCCTGGCGGAGGGGGCAGCGGAATCGGGCCACGCTGACCTGCGTTCTAGAAATACGAAATATCTTTTACACCAATCGAATTCGATAAGGAGTGATCAAGATGCAGCCAACCCGTCCGGTGCTCCGCACAGTCGGAGCGCTCACAGCCGGTGCAGCGACCGGCGCCCTGTTGATCGGCACCGCGATAAGCGCTCAGGCCGACCCGCCTCCGAACTGCACTGCCGCCGATCTGGCTGGCGTCATGTCCGGTGTCTCCGCGGCCACTTCGGCTTACCTCTTCACCCACCCTGAGGTGAATGACTTTTTTACGACACTCAAGGGACGACCCAAAGACCAGATCCGCGCCGCAATGGCGGACTACGCCGAGGCCAACCCCCAAGTCAAAGAGGATCTTCAAGCTATCCGGCAACCAGCAGCCGATTTCAAAGAACGCTGCGGATAGTCCGGGCGGCACACGTCCTTCTCTTCGGTATTCGGCCGCGGCAAGGAAAGGGTACGAAATGTCCGGAATCTGTTACATCGCAGCGATATTGGTAATTGCCGCTATTCCGCCATCAGGGGTTACGATGGCCCGTGCTGACCCCAATTGCCAGTTTTCTGGTGGGTTGGGTCCTGATTCGGCATGTGTGCAGGGCCGCGATGACGGGGACTTTGACTGGCAGGGTGATTACGGACTTGGCATCGGGTTTGGCTTTCCAGGCCCCGGATGGTGAGCGTGTGTCGCTAGGCGGAGATACGGACGGCTGCGTCGTGGCTGTCGGAGGTTCGTTCGCGAAGTAGTGAGAGCGTACGTTTTGCATCCGAGGCTTCCACATACCGTTGAAACTTGGGCAGGCCAAAGACGTTGCGGGGCAGTGCTATTTGTCACTGTGACGTAATTCCACTGGGTCTGAGGGGGAGCGCCGACGGTGGGGTAGCGTAGTTTTGCGACGGTTTACGCGGTCGCGCAAGCTTCGGTTTACGGATTGACTCGCGTACGACAAGTATCAAGCGCGATTACTCGAAATGTTCAGCAGGTACAACGGAACGTTGTTGGCGGCGGGCGAGTCGCCGCGGGGCTTGTCGAAGGCGATTGGAATCGCGAAAACGTTGCGTGTTGATGCCTTTCCCGGCTGAGTCGTCATTCCGCGCTTGCTCCGAATCGGACGATTATCAGGCGGCTTGGGCTTACGCAGCAGCTCAATGTTGGCATATCGTCACAGTGACGGTTTGTGGCCGTATGGGCGGGAGCATCCGAAAGCGGTCTAGTCTGCGAATTGAGTTGCACACGAGAGGATTTGGAATCCAAGTAGTCGGTGGGTATCAGACTATGCACTGACACTGCGCGACGCCGGCTGCGGTCAGGGCGCTGTCTGTCGACGACAATCGCCACCACAACGGTGCGCTCGGGGGGTGGGGGCGAGTGCGTCATCGGCGCACGTGGACACCATCTCCTTATCTATCCCGCATATATCTAACGCCGATAAGACACATTATGTCAGTTGGAAGTCTGATTATTGCAACGGATGCATGATCTGCCCCTGCCCTGGTTGTTGGCTGATGGGGCCGATATGAGGGCTTGGTTTGCGGCTATCTGCGGGCGCTGGGTCGCGGCACGGATGGCGTTCCTGTTCATCTTGTGGATATGCAATGTTGAACTGTATTGCAGCTCAGTGGTATTGCCGCGCTGGTTGCATCAGATGCAGGATATGTGCAGTTGATGAACGCCTGATTCGGGAGGTTCGGTGGCTGTTGACAACGCTGGCCGCGTGCTTGAGCTCGCGGGCGTCCGGTATCTCAATCCTGCTGATCAGGTCTTTGAGGAGATGCTGGAGGGCTGGCGCAATCAGCAGTTGAGCCGCAACCTGGCCTTCTCCACTATCGAGCAGCGGCTCGCGTTGGTGCGCCGCTTTCAGGCGTCGGTGAACGAGTTCCCTGGCAGTGGTCAGCGGCGCATGTCGACGAGTTTTTCGGTGACCAGCGGGCTGTGCGTGGATCGGCGCATTCGACGTTGCGCTGCTATCAGAACGCGCTGCGCATGTTCTGCAGCTATATCTGCCACCCCGATTATGGTTGGGATGGGCTGTGCGAGAGGCTATTTAGTGCTTTTCCGGCGCAGGTTTGCTTTGAATGGAACAGCGCTCGCCATGTCCAGGACTGCGAACGACGCCCGAAGAAGCGGGCCTTCACCCGCCGCGAGCTGCAGGATTTCTTCGACCGTGCCGACGATGAGGTGACGCGGATCGCCGAGTCGGATCGGAAGGGCTGGATATCCGCGATGCGGGATTCGGTGATGTTCAAGACCGCCTATGCCTGGGGTTTACGCATGAACGAGACCAGCCATATACAGACCGTGGACTTCTCCCGCAATCCGCACGCTCGTGAGTTCGGACGCTTCGGCGTCGCGCACGTGCGGTTCGGCAAGGCGATGCGCGGCTCGCCGCCCAAGGCCCGCAGTGTCCTGACGGTGTTCGACTGGTCCGGCGACATTGTCGAGGAATGGCTCGACCGTGGTCATGACGGCTGCGGGCTGGATCTGTTCACGACCGAAAGGGGAACGCTGGTGTCTGAGCCAACGCTGCTGCGCCGCTTCCGGCGCTATTGCCAAGACCTTTCCCTCTCAGAGGGATTGGACTTGCATTCGTTGCGTCGTTCCTATGCGACGCACCTGATCGAGTCGGGTATGGATCCGCTGTTCGTACAGCACCAGCTGGGCCACGAATACGCTTCCACGACAGCCCTGTACACCTGCGTGTCGAGTGATTTCCGGACTAGTACGCTGCGCCGGGCGCTGGATTCCACGCTCAACGAGGCCTTGAACCGCGGAGAATAGCGATGCGACGCGAGATCGACTACCGCTGGCGCCTTCCGGAGCTGATGGCCGCCCGCGGCATGCACAACAGCACCGACCTAATTCCCTATCTGCGTGAACGTGATATCGACCTGTCGGCCTCGCAGGTCTACCGCCTCGTGACTAGCAAGCCCGAACGCGTCTCACTCAAACTCATCAGTGCGATCTGTGACATATTCGGTTGCGGCCCAGAAGATCTGATCACGGTAATAACCACCGATGCACAGCGCCGCAAGGTCGCGTCCTCCCCCAACGTTATCGAGATGAACAAGTCCGCGCGTCCGCGCCGCGCCAGGGTGATCAGCGACGATGCCTAGACCGGCGCGGTCGCGGGTGCGGGGACGTCCCAAAGTCACCGACGGCTATGAGCGATGCACTCGCTGCGGCCGCAGCGCTAACAAGCTCTGTATTCAGTGGCCCGGTGACGGGTTGTGCAACAGTTGCTTTTACACCGCGATGCGCACCTACGGCATCTGCCCGCGCTGTGGTCATGACGGGGTGCTGCCGGGGCGTGCCAACCGTACTGATGAGCGGCCCGTCTGTCTGGGCTGTGCGGGTATCCCGGGCAACTACCAATGTCGCACCTGTGGGATCGAAGGCGAAATCATGCGTGCCGGCCAATGTGCCCGCTGCGTGCTGCGCGGTGATCTTGACGAGCTGCTACGTGGCGGGGACGGCGGCCAGGCGTTCATGGCGCAGCTCATCGACATCCTCTGCGGCGTCGACCGGCCCGAAAGCATCGGGACGTGGAAACGATCCGAGAAGGTCCAACAACTGTTCGCCGGGCTGCGCTGCGGTGAAATCACCTGTAGTCATGAGAGTTTCGATGCGTTAGAGCCAGGAAAGCACGTCTCGCACCTGCGCGGCATCTTGGTTCATCACGGCCTGCTCCCCCGCCGCGATGAACGACTCATGGTCTTTGAGGGCTGGATCGAGATGAAACTTGCCGCCATCCGCGCCAAGTCGGTACGCGGCCCGGTTGAACAGTTCGCCCGCTGGCATCACCTGTCCAGGATCAGAGCCAACTCCACACCGGAGGGCAACTCCGATGCTCCGGTGCGTTCGGCCAAACAAGAAATCACTGAAACCATCAAGTTCCTTACCTGGCTGCACAAAACGCACAAGCGCACCGCCTCCACCTGTCGACAACAAGATGTCGACGAATACCTGGCATCGGGGCCCACCACCCGACACCTGATCCGCACCTTCTTTATCTGGGCTGGGAAGAGCCGCATCAACCGCACCGTTGTCATCGGCCACCGAGTCGCCAAGACAACATCGACATTGACCCAGGAACAATGTCTGCACTGGCTTCAAGAGCTGCTGACCGGGGAATCGGAGTCTCTTCCCTACCGCGTCGCCGGGACGCTGCTGCTTCTCTACGGGCAGCTCCCGACGCGGATCGCCGCGCTCACCATGGAATCTATCGTGTTGGCCCCCGAAGAGCTGCGCATCAGCCTCGGTACCGAACCAGCCCCGGTTCCAGAGCCGTTCGCCTCGCTGATCCGTGAACACCTGGCCAATCGACCCAACCTGCGCACCGCTGGCGGCACCGTGGAAACACCGTGGCTGTTCCCCAGTCATCGGGCCGGAAACCACATCGACCCGCAAAGCATCATGCACCGTCTGCGCACTCTTGGCATCAACCTGCACGGCGCCCGAAACTCGGCCCTACAGAACCTGGTCAAGGAAGCACCACCGCCCATCGTGGCCGAACTCCTCGGATACAGCTACCAAGTCGCCCACCTACACGCCCAGAAAGCTGGCCAGCCGTGGTCGCAATATCCGAACCGGCGCCTGCAGAATCGAACGCCGATTTCTTAACTGAGCGGAAGTCGAGAACCTGCGGCGCGAGCGGTTCGATCATTCCGCTGTTGCTGATCGGCTGGACGAGGTCTCGCGTCTAGCAGCGCGCCACAGGGCGACGTCGATACGCCGGAGCAGGCCCACGTGTGGCGGCGCGACTTTGCAGACCTCTGCAATGGCTTCGCGCCGATCGACGTCGGATAGCTCGTCGTGCAGGGTCACCCAGAAGAGTTCTTTGGGCGGTTTCAGGTAGTCATTGACGACGTTGTCGAGGATGGGCAGGAGTTTGGGCCGTTTGGCGGCCAGCAGCTTGCCAGCGACCACCCAGTCAATTCCTCGAAGCGCTCGCAGTTCTCGATGAAGGTCATCGGCTGGGCTGCCCGCGTTGACGTCGAGGCGTCGCACCTCCCACAGGTTCTGTTCGCGTGGGATTTGTCGCAACAGTGCGTTGAAGCGTTCGGTATCGGTGATCAGGAGCGCGGCTGCAGCCTCGGAGGGCACCTCGACACTGAGGGCCTCGACAGCGAGCACATCCGAGCCCTCGAACCGGTTCGGATCCCCGATCGCGGCAAAATCATCGAACAAGCGACCAGTGAATGACTCTGTGCCGCCGCCGAAATAACCCTGCAGGTCTTGGCGGACCTTATCGGCGTGACCGGTAAACCACGCGGCGAGGTCAATTCCAAATCGTGTCATAGTCGACCATTTTGCCCATCGCAACGGACTCCAGGGTTGCAATTCGGGAACACCGGCTCCCGACGAATCCAGACCGTGCCAACTTGGGGCGGGCCGTCTACATTTCTTCGGGGAGTTGACCGGGGCGGTGGAGCTGACCGATCGCTCCGTCGGCGAACCAGCCCAGCCAACGGTCGAGAAATTCGTGCGGATCGTCAAGGTCGATTTCGCGGATAGGACGGGCTAGCTGCCTGGAACCCACAACTTGATAACTCGGGTCGACGATCTGACGGGCGCGCTCATCGGCCAGCATGGAGAAGGGAACAATCGACGGTTGGAGGTTCAGTGCGAATTCCATGAATGCCAGTTCGTGCCAAGCGAATCGGCCAGGATGGGTTGCATTGCAGTACCACAGTGAATGAGCGCGACCGCGGTAGTCAGTTGGAAACTGGTAGTCATGGAGGTTGACAGAGACCACTGACTCCGAGATCACGGTAAACGGCATCGACCAGTCCGTTTCGCAGGGGTACGGTAGCGCGAGGCCAATCCGCGCTGATTTGAGTGTGGCAACAAACAGCATTTTGCCGCCGCCAACGTCGTATTCGATGCTGGCAGTGGGTGCAAGTTCCGTGATTGCATCCAATATCGGTGTAATAAGCCGGTCGAACACAGCTAACGCACTGTGGTGCAGTAGATCTCGCTGCTCGGACCTCTCCTGCTGCGCGATCGCCGCCGCCTGTTCCGCAGCTTTCTGGGTTTGTTCACCGCGGTGAACGTCGGCGAGTTTCTGGAATCCGGCCGAGATCGGTTCAATGTGGACCTGCCCGAGCCGTCGCGCCAGCTCTGTAGGTGCGGGCCGGGTTTCAGGAACCTTGTTTAGGCAGTCCTCAATGAGGTGCCGGAACCGGGTGGGCCCGACTGGGATGGTCGGCGCTCGTTCGCCAAGGTGTTGCTCACGAAGGTCCTCACTAGAAGGGCCAGGGAACGGAACCCTGCCGGTAACCGTCTCGTAGGCGATGACGCCGAAGGCGTAGACGTCGGCAGCAGATGTGGCATGTTGGTGACGCCACTGCTCTGGTGCCGCATAGGACGGTGTCCAGCTGAACTTATGGGTATCAGCACTGGTGGAATTTTGCGCGTAGCGTGCAATCCCGAAATCGGCCAAACACCAAGTGCGGTTGAGCAGTAGGACATTGTCGGGCTTGAGATCTCGATGCACTATCGCCCCGTCGATGTCAGCGAGTGCATTGGCGATGTCGACCAGTATCGGTACTGCCTCGTCAGGACCAAGCGCCCCTCGATCGGCGAGGTGGTCTGCAAGTGAATGCGTGGCACGCGGCATAACGATCACCCAGTGATCAACGGTCTCGCCCTGGTCCCAAACCGGGACCACATTGCGGAAGCTGGCTGCCTTCACCGACTCACTGATAAGTAGCTCGCGCTCTGCTCCGGGCGTCTTTTCCACGAGCTTTGCGATCGCTTCGGGGCGTTCGAGGCTGTCGACCACATAAAGTGTTCCGAATCCACCGACGCGCGAGTAGACCTCCTCCCGGACTGTCCAAGCAGCGGCTTTGAGATGCAGGACATCACCGGGCGTAGGCACAACGTCAATTGGAGCACAGTCAAGCCGTCCACCTAGGCCCTTGGCCAGCTGATGGGGTATCCGGCCTGCCCGCTTACTGATCCGGCATTCACTCGAAGCGAATATGCACGAATCGAAGATGCGGGGTTACCAGTAGAGATCTGATTATTGCAGCAGACGATCGGCGCCGAACCTACTCGGCTACAGCTACCAAGTCGCCCATCTGCACGCACAGAAGGCCGGCCAGGCGTGGTCGCGCTATGCGGCGAAAGATCCTACAACCATGACTTAGGATCTGGCGCTCGCTGAACGCGAGGTAGCACACGCGAAGTGGATGAAATCGACAAATACCTGGTGGAGTGGTTCGCGTGCCGACGCGCTAATTCCTAGTTCCGGTTGAAATTGAACCTGATCCCATGCGGTCGTGTGGTTCGGCGGACTTCGAAAAGGCAGTGTGCGCGTTCAATTGTTCGGACAGCAGTTCCGGTCAACGATGAAACCAACTGGTAGTTCGGAGCAGTCTCTACTCGATGTAGGGTCGGACCAATCTGTTCGCGGTTTGATTGCGGCATGAGGCCGGTTGTCGCCCAGCTAAGGCCATGCGAGAAGCCGGAACATACCCGCCACGCGAGAAGCATTGAGGCCCCTTCTCCCGGCAGATCGTCTACCTTCTTCATTAGGGACGTGTAGTCCGGGACCTTGCACTTCCCGCGCGGCGATCCAGAATCTCGAACCATCTGCTTGATGCCGGGTTCATGATCGAATGGATCGCGAAGATGTTCCGGCATCATGAATTGCACCGCCTTCTTGTTGCTAGTGTCGTCGATATGCAATCCAACTAGTCGTTGGAGGCGGCTCCTCCGATCGTCGGGCTCCAGCAGCCAGACAGCCGTCGCGCTGCTTTCTAGCACCGCCCGCATGAGAGGGAACGGTGCATACATGTGCGTGCCGCCCGTCAACAAGTCGCGTATGCCGGCCAGAAAATCCACGGCTACCTTAAGTCGCCTAACCGCAAGGGTGTCGACCCATAGATCAGGCACTTGGCCCCGATCCCCCGCAAGGTCGCTTTCTGGTTCGACCAAATATGGCTGGTTAGTTTGGATACGGTCCAGTACGGAGCTTGCTTTGCTCATCCGATCAAGAATTTCTTTACGCCAATGATCGTCGTCAGCAGCGGGGCCAGCCGTCATTCGACCAATAATGCCCGAATGCCCTAACAGGCATTGCCTTAATCCAATCGTCAGGATACCGCGTCGACGCCGGAGGGCGTGATTACGTTGCAGGCGATGCCAATTTGGGTTGAAACGTGCATGTACCCTCTCCGATTAACCGCAGACCCCATCCCCTCATAGCAATGCACGTTCCTTGAGCCAGTCGTCGCGCCAGCGGTGGAACGCGACAGCAAATGGAGAGTAGCGCTGCAGCGCGACGAGGATCGCATCCCGCTGTTTCTTGGAGGCGTGCTGCGTGACTGATGTTGGTCCGCAGAGCAGTGCGAGTGTCTTCGGGTAAGTCTTCCATTTGATGATCTGACGTTTGGTCACAAACGTGAGAAGTTCGGACGTAGCCGTTCCGGCAAGGTGGGACTCCACCTCAGACGGGGTTCGGCCGGAGTGGATCACGCTATTACGAACATCGACAACGTGCCGTCGCCAGTTGCTGACAGGGCCGCTCGCGTCGAGGTGCCAGTTCCCCCCAAGGCGTTCCGCGTATAGGCGCTTGACGCGGTGGGTGATCGAGCTTTCATTCGCCCACTGTTGTGCAGCTTGAGCGGCGGATTTCTCCTCCTCCCATAGAATCCCGGCAAGAACGCTGTCGAGCATGAGCTCGCAAGTGATGGCGAGACTAAGGACCGCAGCTCTTCGGTCACCGGCCGCGTATTCTGCTGTAGCGCGGCTGAAGTGGTCGCGAATCAAAGCGCTAATGCTGCCGCGAGTGAGCTGGGCGAACACGTTCCCCGCTGTTGCGTGATCGATCAATGACGAACTGGCGAGCCGCGCAGGTAGGTGATCCAGCAGGATAGCGGTTTGGCGATCGTTGAAATGGATCCGCCCATCTTCGCTGACAGAACCGAATACCGCTGGCACGATTGGATTTAAGGACCGGTAGTGCAGCTCGGGCAATGGCGCTGCGGCAACGATCCGCAGTGATCGGACGACATCGGCGATCAACCAATGAGCGACTGTCAACGGGTCCACCTTGCCGTCATGGGGCGGAGTAAGGGCGGCAACACGACTCTTGACCGGCAACAGCACGACGACCACTGACTGCTCATGGCTATTGTCTTTAGTTCGAGGCGGTGGCGGTTCCTGCCCGGCAAGCCGGGCCAGAACAGTGGACGCCAACGTGGTGCTCTCAAGGACGGGGTCAGTCCCGGTTGATTCAACCGACCACAAAGTCGAGCAGATAAACGGGGTATTCATCCATGCGTCATCGAAGTCGGAAGGTGAGGCGCCCCGGATCTGTAGATACTCGTCATCGACTCCAATGGGAACAACGCCAGAATCCAATGGGAGCACGTACGGGAGGGCGAAGGAGAACGCGACCACCCCCTCGAACTGCTCGAAGTCATCCCAGCCAGCCTGCGCCCGAGGTTCCATCGGTCCACCGTAGATCTGCCCGCCCGCAGGACGACTGCCTGCGAGCAATAGTTCGAAATCGAATATGCAGGGTTACCAGTAATAGTTTGGCTATTGCAACGGATGCGTGATCGACCCCTGCCCCGGCTGTCCCGGTAGCCGCAGGGACGGTGAAGGAGTGGTTAGGGTAGCGAGCATGACTGTGCACGACCGGCTCGCTGAGCTTTCCCAGCGGATCGCCGCGCTGACGGGGCAAACCATCAGCCGCAACCAGGTGATGGCAGTGGCCGACCAGGCCTTCAAGCAGCAGATCGATCTCGACGACGATGGCCAGCTGCGCACGCTGGTAGCAGAACTCGCTGCACCGCTGGCTGCCGGTGGACCCGCAGTGCCGGGCGTACAGTCTGGACAGCCTGCTGTATCGGAGAACGCTGCCTCGACCTTGCCGGCACCCACGCCTTCAGCCGCGGCGTCCGCGAACCGCCGGATGCGATGGGCGGTAGTCGCAGCTGTCGCAGTACTAGTGATCGCGGGGGGCACCGCCGCCTACTTCGTGATCCGACGCGCCTCGAACCACTGCGACACTACGGTCGCCGCCGCCGAGGAGGTTGCCCACCTGAGCTTCGAGTTCACCGGTCTCGCAGATCAGAACCTGCCCGCGCTCAAAGAGCGTGCATCCCCTGAGGTTTTCACACAGTCCGAACAGGCATTCCGCTCCGTCAGTACGATTCCGGGCTCAGATCGATACGTCTCGCATATCGCCGAGCTGACCAGCAAGCAGGTCGAGTGCTCCGGCACCAACGCCCGCGTTGAGTCACAGATCGCTTGGTCGGTAACGACACCTAGAAACCCTGCACCGCAGACCACGCACGGGGCCTGGGCCACCACTCTCGAGTACCAGAAGAACCGGTGGATCGTCACCAAGGTTGAGTACGCGTCTAAGCACTGATGTGCCCGGTCCTGAGCGATTCGCCGCCGGTAGGCCATTTCTGCCCGTGTCCAGGCCGTTGTCCTGGTTTCGGCTTATCCGGTTCCGGAAGTCGCCGACCACCGGAGTTGGTTCGGCGGTGGTCCGCTCTCCGGTCCGCGTGGAATAGTGCTAAATCGAATATGCTGGGTTGCCAGCGTATCTGGGTTGTTAGTTCACCCGATCAATCGCTCCGGCCGCCCCTATAGCAATCCACCGCGAGACGCCCACCCCCGCGCCGGACGGTTGACGGCGTTTCTCCCCCGTCGCAACTCAACTGATCACAGGTACTCGTTGTAGCTTGCTCGCTGCCGCTCGAGTCACGGGCCGACCGCCCAGGCCGGTTGACAGCCGCGCCAGAAATCCAGGGGCGTCCGCCTTTTGATCAGCGGAAGAAAGGTTCAACCGTGCCACTGAGCTTGACGACCATCGGATTTCCGCGGCGATCCTTCGCGGTGGAGACTTCAACACGCACCCAACCCTCGGCCACGTTGTATTCGTGAACATTGGTTTTCTCGACGCCATTAAAGCGAATACCCACGTCGCGGCGAAGCACCTCTTCGCTATAGAAGGCGCTGCGCGGATCGATGGAGAGGTGATTCGGTGGAACGTCTGTGTTCTGATCCTCGGACATGATGGCCTTCGTTGAATGCTGCGCTGGGTGCTCGGATTGTTCTCAAAGAATCTACGCGACCCTGCCGTAGCGGGTTGCGCGTAAGCCTTGGATCGCCGCCTCACATTCATTCATCGAGCAAGGCCGAGGAATGCCATCATTGCCCGCGCGACCTCAACGAGTTGCTCTGCCGTTAGTCGGCCAACCTGCACTGACTGACGGAGCGATGCTTCCGTTCGCGCCGCAGGATCACCGCGTGCACAACGTGACCCTGGCCAACGCAGCGTCAACGGCGGCGCTGACGGTGGGGCTGGCGGCCTATGCAGCGTTGATCTTCGCTGGCATCGCGGTGGCGATCTTCGACGCACGCCGGCACCGACGGGGCCGGGCGACCGCCGCCGCGGTGATGGTCGGAGTGCTGACTCTGGGCGGGCTGGTTATCGCGATCGCCAGCAGTGTCGCGTGAACCGTCACAACGCGGCCAGGGTGAACACCGGGTGGTTGGCGGGGTCCGGCAACCACCCGGAGGTAGTCCCTCGAAGACCTTCCCCCACGACGCGCCGATCCCGCGAGCGGACCCCAGCGACCCTAAAGCCGCAGAGCGATGCCAGTTCTGGTCCGGCCGCTGGTGGCGATCTGGCCAGCAGTCCGCACCTATCCCCTGTCACATCCCCCATTCACAGCTGCGCATCGCGAGGAATACGGCGGGATCGAATATGGCGGGTTACCAGTAAACGTCGCCGTTTTCATTGGATGAATCCGCAGTCCTGGCACCATCTCCGACGGCTCCGAGGTGAATCACGACCCGGCCAATCCTCCGACGGTCCAAAGCGTTCCGCGAAACAAGAAATTACCGAGACCATCAAGTTCCTCGCCTGGCTCGAACAAACTAATCGGCGCGCCTGGCTGCTTTTTCGTCGAGATAAGAACTTCCTGTCTTGCAGGGCTTGGACCGCCCTCTCGGGGAGCACCACCAGGGTGGACACTATGACGTGGCCCTTTCTGCAACAGTATTCAAAGTCGAACTTGGCGTCTCTGATGTCGATCACGGTTACTACGCCGATCACGCGCTGACCGTGGCCCGTCACCCCAGTGAGACCGATGAGCGGATGGTGGTGCGGTTGTTGGCTTTTGGGCTTCGCGCACACCGACTCAGCGACGTCGACGGCGAGTTGGCGTTCGGGGCAGGCCTGTCCACCCCTGGCGTACCGGACTTGCGGCTCGCCGACTACACCGGCCGGATCTTGGAGTGGATCAACGTCGGCCAGCCCGACGAACGCGCCTTGGGCAAGGCGGCCAGCCAGGCCGACCAGGTGCTGCTCTTCCCGTTCGCCGCCGGCGTGGCCACCTGGTGGCGCACCGTCGGCCCCAAGGTGGCGGGGCTGCCGAACCTGTCGGTGGTGCAGATACCGCACGCATCGGTGCAGCAACTGGCCCAGACTGTCGATCGACGGGTCTCGGCACAGGTGATGGTGATCGAAGGTCAGGTGACGATGACTGTAGGCGGAGTCGACGTCACCTTCACGCCCGAGCCATTGGAGTGAACGTCTGAGCCCGAGGTGCTAATCGCTGGCGTCATCAGTGATGGTCAGCTCCGCGGTGTGCGCCGCCGGATCGATGCGGTCGACGACGACTCGGGTGAACGGCAGACCCGCTGACGCGGTCGGAATCCGACAACTGAACCAGCCGCGAAGCCCAGGCCATCCGGTACAGATTCACCTCTGCACACCGGGGGAATACGGCGGAATCGAATATGGCGGGTTACCAGTAGAAGTCCGATTATTGCAGCAGCGGATGCACGATCGTCGTCCCCTGCCCCGGCTGGTGGCTTGCCCGTTTGCGAGATTCAGCGGTTGATCTGGGGCTATTGGCGGGCCATTGAGCCGGGGTGCGAATGTTGAACTGTATTGGGGCTCAGCGGTATTGCCATCATGGTTGCATCAGATGCAGGATACGCCGGCCGCGGCAGGACCGACACACTGCTGGTCGTCGTTGGATTCGGGGTCGAGCGGTTTACCGAAAACGCCGCCGCATTGACGGATCTGGGCCGCGTCTCGCCCGACGCCCGGCGTCTGTCTGCACCGGCGCCCGCGTGTTGGCGGCGGCAGGACTGCAGACCGACCATCCGCAGGTGTCGGTGCAACCGGACAGTCCCCGTAACGAACCGACTAACCGGTGCTCCTCGGCGGCGCGCCTTGCTCCCCCACTAACGAACGCGGCCTATGTGACAGCACGGCTGCACCGGCCCGTCCCTAGTCCTGCAACCCGGCGTCGGCCCAAAACATCCGTATCGACTGGCTAGATCCTGGCCGCCGCTACGTCGGGTCTGCTGTACGAATAGGTGACAGTTTGGTTTAGGCCGCGAGGACCTGGGTGGGGTTCATGATGGTCTCGTATTCGATAAGGGCCAATTTGCCGAGTGAGGCTTGGGTAGTCCGACCCACGTCTCGTCGGCACCGAGCTAGGGTCGACGCGACCGTCAGTCATCCGGCGCGGTGTCTTCCTTCTGTTTACGCGAGACCTCGATGTGATATCCGTGCAGCACCGTGATGATCATCGAGATGGATACCACGCCCTCGGCAATGAAAAACGCGCCGAAGTCGATGAGCGAGCCGATCGGCGGATCTCCGGGTACGGCATTTCGTAGCGGTATGAGCGCGAACAGCAGGGTGCCGAGGAAACCGAGGGCCGACCAGAACAGGCCCAGCTTGCCGCTGCCGACGTACCACGCGGCGATGAGCGCGGCAACGGTCAAGCACCACATGAACACCATGATGAAAACCGCGAAGACGAGCGTGCTTGAGGAGCGTTCGACCGCTGTCGTCGCCACGAAGACCGACTGCGGCGGCGTAATGGTCTTCACTTGCCCGTTGCCCTTGTGTACTTGGATGGACTCCTCCTGCGAAGGGGCCATCTTGAAGAACGCATCAATGTTGTTGAAGACGACTCGAACCGGCACCGTGTGCCGGTTCGGTCCGTCACCGACGAGCACGCGGAAAACGAAATTCGACGTGTAACTGTCGAATGGGTAGTCCGTGATGACCCCGTCGCGGAGCGCGAACTGGACCGAGACATACTCCGGGCGTTCGTTGGCTTTCGCGACCACCGTGGGATTGGTGACGGCGTTGCTCACGAGAGTGGCATCTTGTTTCAGATTGTGGTGCTCGTCCACCAAGTCGCCCTCGCCGCGCAGCTGCAATTGGGCGCTTATCCGCGCCGTCGACGGGTCCACCTTCTGGACGAGGAGCGTCACGGTCATATGGTCAGGATTGCCAGTCTCGCCGAGCACAGTCGCACGATCGCCCCTGTCGCGTTCGAACCAATACAAGGCGACGCTCAAGCAGGCGGCGACGACGACGAGCACCGCTAAAGAAATGAGCTTGGCGAAGCTGGGCACGCGTGGGGAACTGGCTGACGGCGTTGACATACACAGCCTCTCTGGGTCTGTTTGTTCTGATCACCCCGGCGGCAGCTACGACATGCCAACCTGGGCCTGACGCGCGCGAGACCGCCTATATCCGGCTCGGTACGTTGGTGACAGCCTACTGCGATGGTCAACGACCATGGCGGTCCCGGAGCTGGATGCGGTGCGAATCGCGATGATGCCAAACCGACCGGCACGTCACCATCTACGAGACCCGCCTGCGTAAAAAGTTTCGACGCGATGCCCCGCTGCCTCGGCACGTTTTGCCGCCCACAGCACGTGGGTGCGCCTGGGTGAGGTGACGGCGCTACCTACCGCACATCTTCAGGAGACTGACAGCAAGCACCCCTGTGGTCCGGGACACACATGTGGTTTTCTTCTGGCTGTGAAGATTTTGATAGGTATCGCAGCATCGGCAGCAATCGCCGCTAGCGGAGTTGGCCTCGCCGTCACCGCCAACGCAGCCCCCGTCCCGGCCATGCCCGCACCCGGCTACCACTGGTGCCCCGGGCAGTTCTGGGATCCACTTTGGGGCCTCAACTGGCTTGACGGCGGATGCCACGACGACAACTGGGGTGATGACGGCTTCGGCCGCGACGGCTTCGATCGCGACGGCTTCGGCCGCGACGGCTTCGGCCGCGACGGCTTCGATCGCGGCGGCCACGATCGCGGCGGCCACGACCACGGTTGGGGTGGTGACCACGGTGGTGACCGTGGTGGTGACCACGGCGGCGGCAACAACAACAGGTGGGGGCACTAACCCGCGCCCCACTCAGAAAGGCGCCCTCCTCCCGACTCGGGTTCACACGGTCGTCGCAACACTCTCGATTGAGAGAGGTTGCGGCGACTGTGTGGTTTTCGGAGGATGCGGCTCGGGGGTCATAGACACGCGGCCCGATGCGCGAACACTCGTCGATTCCCTACATGATCTGCACGACACCGCGAATGCACATGGAGCGGCCGGGCCAAAGGTGCAAGCTGTCACCAATGCTGTTGGGGCACTACAGTATAACTGCGTGGCTCAGATCTAGCGCCGGCGGCCAGACTCTGCAGGTCACGAACCCGCGCATCGGGCTCACCGACGCCGCGATACCTGTGGCGTCGCGATCAGTTTTGCCCTCCGATGCAGTCTGAACTCTATGGGCAAACTCATTTATGGCTTCAACGTGTCGGTGGACGGGTATATCGCCGATGCACAAGGCAACATCGACTGGTCCGATCCGAGCGAAGAACTGCACCAGTACTGGAACGACTTCGAGCGGGAGACCGCCCTGTCGTTCTACGGGCGGCGGCTCTACGAACTGATGTCCGCGTACTGGCCGACCGCCGACAAGGCCCCGGACGCCACCCCTCTGATCGTCGACTTCGCCCACATCTGGCGCGACATGCCTAAGGTCGTATTTTCGCGCACCCTGGAGTCGGTCGACTGGAACTCCCGCCTGGAACGCGGCGATCCGGTCGAGGTGGTGACAAAGCTGAAAGCTGAAACCGACGGCAGGCTGGAGGTGGCCGGCGCGACGCTGGCCGCACCGATCGTGCAGGCCGGACTGGTGGACGAGTACCTGATCGTGGTCGCGCCCACCGCCGTCGGCGGCGGCACCCCGTTCTTCCCAGCACTGCCGTCATGGATCTCGCTGCGACTGTTGGAGAATCGCATCTTCCCGGACGGCACGGTCCTGCTGCGATACGCGGCGAAACACGACTGATGGGACCTACACAGCCAGGCGAGCTGTGGATGCACTACGAGGTACACGACTCGAGCGACACCCGGCTCAAATTGCTGGCCACGACGTCTGTGTTCAGACCTAGGTCACCGACTTTGGTTGACCTGGGCCGGTCCGCCTATGTCCGACTTTCGCCAGTTGGCAGCCATGCATTTGCCGGAGGCGAAAACTCGCCTTCGAACTGAATACGGCTGAATCGAATACGGCGGGATACTAGGTAAAAGGTCAGGTTATTTGCATTGGATGAGTCAATCCGCTTCCCTATCGCCCCTTCTCGTTAGAGAAAGAGACGGCGTATTCGGGGATCAGGCCCAAAAGACAGCTTTTCAGCGTCCGGGCCATGCCGAGTTTGACAATTCGGCATGGGTGAGAATCTCGACATCACTAGAATCTCGCCATGAGCGGAATGAGTAAGAGTGGTTGCGGGCTTTTGTATTTGGGTTTGGCGACAGGCTTTACCTGTTTTGCCGTTGCGGTCGCCGGCCAGGCGCATGCTGACGATTTGAACACGACCACGTGCTCTGAACAGCAGGTGATGTCGTCCTTGCAGCAGAATGACCCCTTGATTTGGCGGAAGATCAACGGTGATCCAAAACTGGAGAACGAGTTGCGGGTTGGGCTTGCCGGGCTCTTGGCTGCTCCGCCCGGTCAGCGTCAGCAGGAACTAAACGCATTTGAGCAGATGCTCGGCCACCAACGATGGTCGGGCGTTAGCAATGACATCATGAACTCGTCTTCCGGACCAGTGGGCAGAGCTGTCAACAACTGTCACAACTTCTGAAATCAGCAGTTGGACAGGCAGTTACCTTAGGACTTGCCCTCCCCCTGTAAGCGCGAATATCCGTGGCCGCCCCGGTTTGGTGTTGGACCCAATCGCTTCACATGTCGGTGAGGTCGAGGCCGCGCTGAGACTGGCCTCGACCGCCACTTCCCTACTGCTTGTGTAAATTCGGCTGAAGGTGCGCCGATGCGACCAGTCGCCCAGCCAGTTGGGCGCTTGCCGGTCCGAGCCGAGATTGTTCGGCCGAGGCGAGGTAGATCTTCCACATGATGGCGGGGCGCACGGCGAGCACGCGCAAGTGCGGAAACCGTGCGGCCTCACTTTCGGGCATGAAGATCGTGCCAAGACCGTGTTGGACCAAGCTCGCGGCGATCGAATACTCAAGGGCGACTTCATGCGGCGTAAACACGGTGACGCCTGCGGCCGTGAAAGCGTCCTCGACTAAGCGGCGCAAGCTGAATTGAGCCGGAAAGCCTATGAGGTGTTCATCGACGAGTTCGGTGATGGCAGCGTGACTTCGGTCCGCAAGCCGATGGTCGGGTCGGCACACAAACATCATGGGCTCTTGGCATAAGAGCCGCATCTGAATACCGGCCGGAAATCGATCGGGCGCTGAGACGAGGGCAAGGTCAAGGGTGCCGTCGGCGATAGCCGACAGATATGCGTTCGAGCCAGACTGGCTCTGCCGCAAGCGGATTTGAACGAGCGGATAGTCGCGGTGGAATTGTCCCAGCACCTTGGGCACGTCCAATGGGCCGAAGGAAATGAGTGCACCGAGATCGACCGTGCCGGTCAGCTCACCGCGGAAATCGCCGATGGAATCTTTGGCATACCGAGCGGCCTGAATCACGCGGATGGCGTGCTCACGAAATAACTCTCCGGCCGGGGTCAATCGGATCTGCTGCCGCGTTCGGTCGAACAGTTCGACCCCAAGTTCCTTCTCGAGCTTGCCCACCGATGTGGACAGCGCGGACTGAACCACGTGAACTCGTTGGACGGCCCGGGAGAAGCTCATCTCGCTGGCAACGGCGACGAAGTGCTCCAACTGCCGAAGTTCCATCCCACACCTCATCTATTTGGTAGATGGAACATATCAAAAGTATCCGTTGGACTAGATGGCTTGCGGCGGCTGTGATGGAGGCACAAGACCGACGAAAGGGTGAACGTCATGAAGGCGATCGTTGCCGAACAAGGTGCCGAGGGCACCGGGCTGTCTTTGGCGGACGTGCCCTATCCCCATGCCGCAGAGAATGACGTCATCGTTCGAGTGCATGCCGCCGGGTTCACGCCCGGTGAACTCGATTGGCCGGGAACCTGGGCTGATCGATCGGGCCGGGCCCGCACCCCTAGCGTCCCTGGCCATGAAGTGTCGGGCGTGGTGGCCGAACTGGGCTACGGCACAACAGGGCTGACAGTCGGACAGCGAGTTTTCGGTATCACGGACTGGACGCGGAATGGAACTCTGGCGGAGTACGTCGCAGTGGAAGCGAGGAACCTGGCACCGCTCTCGGCTGATGTCGATTACACAGCTGCGGCGGCCCTACCTGTCTCCGGCCTCACGGCGTGGCAAGGACTATTCGTCCACGGCCAGCTCGCTGCAGGACAGAGCGTGCTGATACATGGTGCGGCAGGCGCGGTCGGTTCCGTTGCCGTGCAGCTTGCGCACGAGGCCGGCGCCCACGTCATCGGCACCGGACGCGCCGGCCAACGTGATCAGGTTTTGGGCCTCAAGGCCGATGATTTCGTTGACCTGACCGCTGACACGCTCGAAGACATCGGCCAGGTCGATGTCGTGTTCGACGTGATTGGTGGGGAGATCCTTGATCGCTCAGCGCAATTGGTGCGTGCCGGAGGCGCGCTGGTCACTATCGCCGAACCCCCGCGTGTTATCCCCGCGGGAGCGCGCGCGATCTTCTTTGTCGTAGAGGCAGACCGCGCACAACTCGGTCTTCTGGGAAACAAACTGCGCGAGGGAAGAATACGCCAGAACATCGGATCAGTACTCCCCCTTGAGGATGCGCCAAGCGCCTTCGATCCTGACCGCAAAACTCTCGGCAAGACGATCGTCCGAGTAGTCGCTCTCAGCTCGCCATCCCGATCCGAAAGAGGTTGAGGCCCAATGGCCCCGAAAATTCTGCTTGCCACACTCGGCGCCGCTGTGATGCTCGCACCAGCCGCCTGCGCCGAACCTGCATCACCGAACCAGGGTGAAAGCCCTGTCGTCCGCCAGGTATTCGATCAACCGACCAACATTCCGGGCAAATCATTGATATCCGTGACCGTCAGCTATCCGCCGGGCACAAAAAGTGAGGCTCACCGTCACGCGAAATCAGCCTTCATCATGGCCTACGTGATATCCGGGGCGATCCGCAGCCAAGTCGACGGAGAGCCCGTGCGTGTGTATCACGCCGGGGAAACCTGGCATGAGGCTCCGGGGGCGCACCACACGATTGGTGAAAATGCCAGCACCACAGAACCTGCGGAATTACTCGCAGTCTTCCTGCTCGATACCGGAGACGGCCCACTCACCATCGACGACACCACACATGCGATGGCCAGTCAGAGATGAAAAAGGTTCGCGCAGTGTGGCATCAACAATTTGCGATCCGGCTCGTCGAGATAGCGCTACGCGTGTCGCTCGCGACGGCCTTCCTGTCCGCTGTTGCCGACCGATTCGGGTGGTGGGAGCCGTTTGGGCAGGGCGCCTGGGGAAACATGGCTTCCTTCGCCAACTATGTCAATCAGCTGATTCCGTTTGCTTCTGGATGGATGTTGACGGTGATTGTGTGGGCGTCCACCGCCGCCGAGGCGATTTTGGGAGTCATGCTCCTGATCGGGTGGAAGCCAAAACTCGTCGGCACAGCGACGTGCTTGCTGCTCACAACATTTGGGACTGCGATGGCGATATCGCTGGGTGTGGAAGCACCGCTGAGCTACAGCGTCTTCTCCGCGGCAAGCGCCGCAGCGGCATACGCGATACTCGGCGCAATGTCGCCGTTGCTACATGGCTTGACCAATGTCGCCCATCCTCAGCACTAATCGTCACCGCCATCTACAGCCCGGAAGGTACGACCTTGCCGTTGACCGTCACCGCGACCTGGTCGGTCTTCGCGTTGTATTCGATCTTGCCGTGCTCGAACGTCGACACGAGCAGATCGCCGACGGCGTTCTGGTCGCTGGTGGGAAGTCCCAGCGGACCTGCCGAGCCGTTATTGCCGGTGATCGCAGGTACGCCATCTGCGTCGCGTTGGATATTCCAGGCCTCCCGAATCTTGCCCAGGGTGATATATGCGGGCGTGCCTGCCTCGTCGTTCTTGGCGGTGATCGCGCCCTGCTGGAACTGCTGAAACACCGCGCCGCTCTCCCGTGTTCCGGCGTTGTGGTCACCTGTCAGTGGCTCGCCGAGAGCTTGCTTCTGATTCTCGGTTGCAGACGAGTACTTGGCAGCGATCGGGCCGGTCAGCGTCACTTCGACGCCTCTCTCCCCGATGAGCTTGACTTCGGTGGGCTGCGCCGGGGTTTGAGACGTGGAGGTTCCGATCAACCCGACCTGAGGCGGCGCGGACGCGTCGACGCTCTTGCCATTACTGCAGGCCACAGTGATCAGTGCGACGGCGGCTAGGCCGACGAGTGCCGTGTTCCGGTGTGCGATCGTGGTCATGGACTTCCTCTCGCGTCTTCCTGTGGTGTGGTTCACGTTGAAGCTGAACCCCCGCCCGGCCGGACTATACCGAACCACTTGAGTGATGCAAGGCGATCGCGGTCTTCGTAGCTCCGAGGGCTCGCGCGAGTTGCATGGTCGAGCCTTGCCGCGCAATCGGCCTTAGCTGCAAGGGTATTGCCCGTTGAGCACACAATTCAACGGTGGTGTGTAGGAACCGCTCAGCACGCCTCTCAGGCCACCTGTGGCCGAACCACCTGGTGCGATGGTGCGATTCCAATTCGCGGGGCCGAGAACGTAGTGCGTGCCAGATTGTGCAAGGGTGCTACTCCACGTGTGCTGGATGGACTCTCCCATCGGCAAGTCGAATTCAAGCTTCCAATCGGTGAGCGGCACTGTACTCAAGTTGGTGACGGTGAAGCGGGCGATGAAACCGGTCTGCCAAGTCGATGTCACCGACAACGTCGCGGTGGCCGCAGCCGCGTGAGCTACAGGCGCGACGGGCAGTCCGAGAATGCCAAGCATCAACGCCGACAGGATTACGTAAAATGCTGCGCGCCAACGCTTCACGTAATTGTCAAGTCCAGCCATAATGGCCAACACTAAAGCCAGAAGCGCGATGTCGGCCCTCGCATCGCAGGTACGCTGCCGTACCTTTGCCCAACTGAGACCGTTATGAAATTTAGCCCCGATCCCCCAGGCTCAACGGGCGTCCGCGATGGTGAAGTAGTCGCCATGTTCGAGGTCTTCGAGCAGCGTGTAGTGGCTCGGGTTCCAGCCGAGAAGCTCGCGGGTGTGCGCGCTGGAGACTGGGACGTCAGCGGCGAACACAGAGCTCAGAGCCGCGCTGCCGAAGTGCGACGCGGCCTCGTCCAATCCAACCGACGCCACCGGCAGATCTAGCACGCGACCGATCCTTTCGGCGATGTCTCGAAGCGGGACACCGCTTTCCGCGGCTCCGTGAAGCACAGCTCCGGCCGGCGCCTTCTCCAGCGCAAGCCGAAACAAGGTGGCCGCGTCGAGACGATGGACCGTCGGCCACCGGTTTACCCCGTCCCCGACGTAGGCCGACACTCCCGTTTTGCGGGCGGTCGCGACCAACATCGCAACAAACCCGTAATCGCCCGGGCCGTGCACCGTCGGGGCGAGACGGATCACGCTGGAGCGCACTCCCCTATCGGCGTAGCTCAGGCAGCTCTGCTCGCCAGGGATCCGATACGCGGCGAACGCGTCACTGTCGGGCGCATCGGTCTCCAGACTCACCCGTCCCGGAGTCATCACCATCGTCCCGGAAGTGGAGACGAACGGCTTGTCGGTACCAGCCAACGCGGTTCCCAGCGCCTCGATCGCGTTGACGTCACGTCTGGTGATGCCGGCCCAATCGCCGGGCTCGCCGCCGGCAGCCATGTGCAGTACGCCATCGGCGGCTTCCGCGCCGACGCGCAGCCGGTCGAGATCGTCGAGTGAGCCGGTGAAAGGCTCCGCTCCCAGGTGAGTCAGGCGATCTGCCGAGGCGGCCGAGCGGGCCAACCCGGTAACCCGATGGCCCGCCGACAGCAGTTCCGATACGACAGCGGGGCCGGTGAGGCCGGAGCCTCCGGTGATGAACACATGCATGAAATTTCCCCCGCACGCTAATTGGAGCGCGTTCCGTTTATGCTGGCGAGGTTACACAACCGGAGCATGTTCCGCTACGGTGACGTGATGGCTCAACCTGTTCGCAGTGACGCGGCGCGCAACCGTCAGGCGCTCATCGAGGTCGCGAGCAGGCTGTTCGCCTCGGCAGGTGGCGGCGACGAACCCTCGCTGCGGTTGATTGCCCGCGAGGCCGGTGTAGGCGTCGGTACGTTGTTCCGGCACTTCCCCTCGCGCGAGGCGTTGGTCGAGGCCGTGTACCAGGACCAGGTGCGTCGCCTCACCGAGGGTGCCGATCATCTTCTAGCGACTTACCCACCCGCACAGGCCATGCGCCGCTGGATGGACCTGTTCACCGAGTGGTTGGCGACCAAGAACGGCATGCTCGACACCTTGCGGGCGATGATCAAAAATAAGCAGCTCGGCTCTAGTCACACCCGCACCGAACTGTTGGCCGCCATCGACAGAATTCTCACCGCCGGCCGTGCCGCTGGGGACATTGGCGCCCACGCCAACTCGGAAGATGTCGCGGCCAGCCTCGTCGGCATCTTCACGGTGGCCCCGATCACCAGCAGCAGCGAACAAGCCGCCCGGCTACTCGACATCTTCATGAGGGGTCTGTCGGCACCCACTGCCGACGAGTGAACGACTCAACATCGACGCGGCAGTCATTTTCCCGTGGCCCTTGACCTCGACCACGAGAGACGCCCCCACGCGAACAGATGCGTCTGACTTGGCAGTCAACTCACCGAATGCTGACAGTGAGTGTCCAAGATCGAGTCTTACCGTCGCACAGGTAGAAGTTTCCGACCGGAAAGGTGCGACGAGATGAACTCAGAACATCGAAACACTCGACGGTTGATAGTCGGAGCCCTCAGCTTCGGCGTGCTGAGTCTGGGGATCCTCGGCGGCGCCGGCGTAGCGAATGCGGCACCACTACCAACCACGCCTCATGCAGTGTTCAAACAGCCAGCTCAACCGCCGGGCCCACCAGGGCCTGGCCCGGGTGGCGGAGCTGGCGGGCCTGGTGGCCCCGGCCCCGGTGGGCCTGGCGGACCTGGTGGCCGAACAACGGGCACGGTGGACCTGGCGGTCCTGGCCCCGGCGGACCTGGCGGGCCGAACAACTGGAACGGCGGCCCGGGTGGACCCGGTGGACCCAACAACTGGCGCGGTGGTGGCCCGGACGGTCACCGATGGGACGGAGATCACCCGTGGGGATTTGGTGGTCCGCCGCCGCCCCCGATATGGGACGACCCGCTGCCTCCCCGGGACGGCCCCCCGCCTCCCCCGTTCGACTACTGGGGACAGACGGTTAATCCCATGTGGGACAACGGCTACAACCAGTGGGGATTCTGGTTCATGGGAGTATGGATTCCGCTGTAATTCAACGTGATTCGATCACGAATTGGACCAACTAAATAACGCTGGCAAGGGATCGGACCCCGCTGCGAAACCACAACGGTGCCGCGGTCGGGGTCCGATCTGCATTGGGGATCACGGACCTCTCGGGGCAAGGAAGCCGGATCTAGGTTTCAGTGATCGCGCTCCCACGTCTGCGGCAGCATGGGCGTCGTACGGGTGCCGTCGAGAGAACCGGTGGTGGAGTCGTGTGTGACTAGTCCGGCTGGCTGCCGCATTGACGCAACGGGAGCCGTGCCGGCGCGCCGCTGCGGTCCAGCACCGCGCGCAGATGCCTGGACGCCGGGCGGGTCATTGGGCTCCGGAGCCACCGTGACGTTCATGTCCATGAATTTCGGACTCGTGCTCGCCAACCGTGTGCGCCGTCGGCGTGCAGTCTGTCTGCGGGAGGTTGCGTGGGCAACCGCGGCGGCGCCAGTCGCCGGCATGCGTGCCGCAGAGCCCTCCTCGAATGTCGGACCGACACCATGGTTCGGTGGTTCGTCGCGAGCGGCGAACACCAGGTAGGCCGGGGCCATCGCGGGGGCGGGCGCGGGGGCGGGCGTCGCGGTCGACACCGGCGCGGCGGAGGTCGGGGCGGGTGCCGACGGGCTTACCGGCGCGGACATAGCTACCGCTGGCAGCGGTTGAGATGATCTGTGCATCCTGACGGCCGGTTCCCGCGACGGTTGGCTCTGCCCGGGCTGCTCTGTTGTCGGTTGATCGACCTCGGCGTGCGGCGCCGCCGCGATCGAGGCAAGGATCGTGGTCAAGGCACCTCCCCAAAGCGGACTCGTGAAGGCCATGTAGATGGGGATGTTCGTTGATACGTAGGCAGTGAACAATCCGCCGTTGACGACGAGGGCGAGCAGACTGGTCGGGTTGGGATTGGCGATGAAGTCTCGGAGTGCCTTGATCGCCTCTCCCAGGAACGGGAAACCATCGATGGCGCCACTGCTGTTGTCGCTGCTGTCGAGGGCCGTTCCCGCCTCAGCAGCGGTCGACTTGGCGGCGGAGTTGGCCGCGAACAGGCTCATGGTGCTCGCATCGGATCCCGGCATCATGATCGCAGGCGCGGGACCGGTTGTCGGGATCGCTGACAGCGCGAGGCCGGACTGGGCCTCGTAGCCGGTCATCACGGTGGCCGCTTGCAGCCACATGCGGAGGTAGTCGGCTTCGTTGAGTGCAAGCGGAACGGTGTTGACACCAAAGAAGTTCGTGGCGATCAACGCGCCATGGACGGCATGGTTAAGGGCCAGTTCGGCCAGCGTTGGCATTGCGGCAATCGCGCTCACATACGCGGCGGCCGTCGTCTCGTGTTGTGCGGCGGCGGCCGCACTATCGGCGCTGACCCGCGAAAGCCACGCGAGATAAGGGCCGTGTGCGGCGACATACCGTTCAGCGCTCGGGCCCTGCCATGCGCTCGTCTCCGCGGCGCCTAGCACCGTGGTGAGTTCGGCTGCAGCGTCGGCATATTCGGCACTCAAGGAGAGCCAGGCGTTGGCTGCGGCCAGTAATGCCCCTGGCCCCGGCCCCGTATTGAGCAGTGCCGAGGACATTTCAGGAGGCAACGCCATCCAGATTGGCATCACGATGTGCCCGGGTCGCGTAGGGCGGCCATCACCTCATCCACCGGCCTACCCGGTGGTGCCGCAGCGACAAATCCACGTACCGCGGTGCCGATCAGCATGGTGAAGTACTCGTCGTCGGTCAGCATCCATCGTCGTTCATAGGCCGGCCCTATCGCGCCTTGCGCGGTGAGTACCTCGTGCGCCTTTTCGTTCTCGGCCAAGAAGTCGCCGCCGTCGTTCGCGGCGGAGCGCTGCTCGTCGGCCGCGACCAGGCTAAGGGCCACTCTTGCAACGCAACCCGCAATCGTGACCGCTACCTCGACCGGGTAGCCGCGGCCCCCGAGCGCGGTTACCTGTTCCCGGATTAACCGTGCGCTGCTCTCGCCGCGGGGAAACAGCACCAGCATGTAGGACGCAAGGCCCGGATGGGCGGTGACGAAGGCCCGGAGTGCAACGGCGAAGGACACGAGGTGCTCGGTCGTGTTGTGTTGTGGGTTGTCGGCGATGTGCAGTCGGCTCAACAACTCCTCGCCAACCAGGCGTTCCAGTTCCCACCGGCCATCGATATGGCGGTACAACGCTGCAGCGGAGACGCCGAGGGAGGCGGCGACCGCGCTGATCCGTAGGCCCTGTAGGCCGAGTTTGCAACCGGCTTCCACGATGTCTGCACGGGTGAAGACGACTGGCCGGCCCACCGGCCGTGAGGCTGCGGACATAAAGAAACCCCCGATCAGGAATTTGTGATGCTACTTCACTATTTGACCGAGGCTAGCTGAACGAGGTGCGGTGTGGGGGGCTACCAACTGGCGCTGCCGTGATCAGCGGTCACCTTGGTGCCGGGTTTTGGCGACTAGACGCGCGATCTCGTCGGCGACGAGTTGGGGCTCGGAGATCGGGACGGCATGACCGGAGTGCTGGGCCTTGACATGCCGCCCGTCAGGCGATTGCGCCGCGCGGTGACTGTGGGCGGCGATCGCCTGGGCGCGCACGTGCTTGGGCATGCCGTCCTTGGTCAGTGCGAGGCCGCCGGAGATCACCGTGACGGGCAGGTCGCCGACGCTGGGCGGTGCGCTCCGCCATGCCGCCAGTTCGTCGAGGAAGGTGCGAGCCTGCTGTCCCTGCGTCTGGAGCACCCGGTACGTGAATGCCTCTCGGCGCAGATCCTCGCGGACATCGTTAGCCGGGGCGGCCGTCAGCAGTGAGCCATACAGATACCGCAGAACTCCGAGTCGGGAAAGCACCTTTCCCACGCCGATGGCAATCCGTTCGTTTCGGCGGAACATCTTGCTGAACAGCAGATCTGAAGATTCGTCGGCGGGTTCAACAAGGACCAGTCCGGCCAGCAGATGTAGTCGGCGAGCAGCGGCCAGACGGACTATGGGTCCACCGGCGCTGTGTCCGACGAGGATGAATGGGCCGGGCCCGAAGTGGTCGAGCAGCTCAACCAAGTCATCGGCCATCCGGTCCAGGGACCGACCCGCCGGATCGGGTTCCGAGCGGCCCAAACCGGAACGGTCATAGACGATCGAGTGGGCCACGGCCGAAACTGGCTGCTGCACTGCGGCCCAATAGGAGCGCGTGGCGCCCGACCCGGCTTCGAAGACAACCGTGGGTGAATCGGCGGGTCCGGCGAGCGTCTGGGTATAGAGGCGTCGCCCATCGCGGGTGGCTACCCAGGCAGGAAAACCCTGACTGTGCGTGATTGGCGTCATGCCGAAGCACTGTACGAAATGCACGGCGCAATATGGGGTGTCCCAGATCGGCGCGCTCGACTCGGCACTGTTGCGTCCCCTCAAGCTCCGCCCACGTAGTCGTCGACGATGTCGGTGATCGCCGCCATCCCGGCGAAGATCACCGGCGCATCGGCGAAGGACGAGATGAAGCTGTTGCGAGCCAGACCGGCGATCTCGACCGGGCCAAGGTTCAGCGCCGAACCGATCGCCCGATAGTTGTCGTTCACGTACCCGCCGAAGTACGGCGGATCATCAGAGTTGACGCTGACAAGCACACCCGCGCGGTATAGCTCGAGTAGCGGGTGCTCGCGCAGGTCCGGTGTCACCTGCAGGCGCTGGTTCGACAGCGGACACATGGTCAATGGAATGCGTTCGTCAGCAAGCCGTTTCATAAGGGCCGGATCGGTGGCTGCGGTTACTCCGTGGTCGATACGATCGGGTTTGCAGACCTCGAGCGCTTCGCGTACGTCGTCGGCGGACCCCTCTTCGCCAGCATGAATCGTGGTGCGCAAACCCAGCTGGCGGCAGCGCGCGAAGTACCGTTCGAATTTCGCCGGCGGGTTGCCCCGCTCGGCGCCGCCGAGGCCAAACCCCAGGATTCGACGATGCCAGGCCTCTGTCATGGTGACGAGTTCCATTGCGGCGCTCTCAGACCGGTGCCGTTGCGCGGTCAGTATCACCGCTGCGTCGATGTTCAGATCGGTGTGCGCCCGCTCGATCGCCTCGAAAACGCCGTCGAGCTGTTCATCGATCGGAACTCCAGTGTCCAGAAAGGTCTGGGGTCCGAAGAACATCTCGGTACGTGTGACCCCGTCAGCGCTCGCCCGACTCAGGTAGGCATACGTCAGGTCATGAAAGTCGCGACGCCGACGAAGCACGCCCGCGCCAAGGAACAACAGCTTCAGGAAGTGTTCAAGACCGTCGAAGTGGTATTCCTGCTGCAGTTCTTCGATCGACGACCACGGTAGAGCGAGTCCGTTGCGCGCTGCCAGGTCCAACAACATCGACGGCTCCAGGGTGCCTTCGAGATGAACGTGTAACTCGACCTTGGGAAGTCGCGCAACGAGATCAGAGCGCAATCCTTCGTCCTCTCGATCTGCTTTGACTGGAATCATCATCCTCAAGCGTAGGACCGCGAGGAAGCGACCGCCATCAAAATTTCTCGTCCTACCCCGGCGGTGGCCATGCCCCTGCCGCGAACAAATACCGGCCAACGAAAACGCGTGTCTTCCTGAAGCGCACTCCCCTATCTGCGCTTTAGGAATCGAACAGTATCCGCCCGCACGTGTCGCCGAATGTCATACATATGTCGCGCGCGGTCAAGTCTTTGCGGCGTGGCTGGAGCGACCATGTGTTGATGGAGAACTTACGCCTTCCGTCGTTGAGGGCTTCGGCGACTGCATCGCCAGATCGCGGTCTTGAGCGAGAAATGAAGTGCAGCGCTACTCAGACGATTCATCGGTCATACCACTCGGAACGGTATGGAGGATGAAGTCAAATCTTTTGTCACGACGCGACCTTGAATTCTTACTGTTCGAGTGGCTACACGCGGACGAGTTGATCAAATGTGAGCGATTCGCTGACTACTCCCGGGAAGCGTTTGACGATCTGCTTGATCTGTCTGAGCAGCTGGCTTCTCGTTACTTCGCGCCCCACAACAAGAGAGGCGACGCTTACGTCCCCGGTTTCGACGGAAACACTGTGACGACGATCCCGGAGGTTAAGGAGGCCTGGGATGCCTTCGCGAGCGCTGACCTTATCGGCATGACTATGGATCACGCGTTAGGCGGCGCCCAGTTGCCGAAGACCATCGGTGCAGCCGTCCTCGCGTGGTTTTCGGCGGCCAATATCAGTACGACCGGCTACGTGGGGCTCACGGTGGCCAACGCAAATCTGCTCGCCGCGCGTGGATCATCTGAACAGGTCCAGCTTTTCATGAAGCCGATGATCACGGGCCGGTTTTCCGGGACGATGGCACTTTCGGAGACCCAGGCGGGCTCATCGTTGGCCGACATCGCCACCCGGGCCGAGGCGCAAGACGACGGTACCTACCGGCTCTTCGGGTCCAAGATGTGGATTTCGGGCGCGGAGCACGAGCTCACCGAGAATATCGTCAACCTCGTGTTGGCCAAGATTCCTGGCGGCCCACCTGGGACGAAAGGTATCTCGCTGTTCATCGTGCCGAAGTACCTCGTCTTAGCTGACGGGTCGATCGGCGAGCGTAACGACGTCACCTTGGGCGGTCTCAACCACAAGATGGGCCAGCGCGGTATCACCAACACTGTGCTCAACTTCGGTGAGGGCAAGTTCATCCCAGGCCAAAAGCCCGGCGCCGTAGGCTATCTCGTTGGAGAACAGCATCATGGGCTTGCCTACATGTTCGACATGATGAACGAAGCGCGCTTGGCCGTCGGAATGGGTGCGACCGCCCTCGGGTACACCGGTTACCTCAAATCTGTCGAATACGCACGCGAACGACCACAAGGCCGGCACGTGACGTGCAAGGACCCCGCCTCACCTCAGATACCGATCATCGAGCACGCGGATGTCAAGCGAATGTTGTTGGCGCAGAAGGCATACGTAGAAGGCTCTATGGCGTTGGCGCTGTACTGTTCTCGGCTCGTCGACATCGAGGAGAGCGCCGATTCTGACGATGAGCGTGATGCGGCAGCGCTGCTGTTGGACGTACTCACACCCGTGGCGAAAAGCTGGCCTTCGCAATGGTGTCTTGAGGCGAACAACCTCGCGATTCAAGTACATGGTGGGTACGGCTACACCTGTGAATATGACGTCGAACAGCACTACAGAGACAACCGGCTCAACGCCATCCACGAGGGCACTCATGGGATCCAAAGCCTGGACCTGTTAGGCCGCAAGGTCGCCCAACGCCAAGGGGCCGGCCTCATCGCCCTAACTGACTCAATTGCTCAACGAGTGACGGAGGCCGCTGCCGTTGGCAGCGAGCTCGCCGAGTTCGCCGCAGGACTGGATGCGGCGTGGCAGCGACTTATCGCGGTGACAGCGGCGTTACTCGGCTCGGACGACACCCGCGTCGCACTGGCCAACAGCGTGATCTACCTAGAGGTATTCGGACATCTGGTCATCGCATGGATGTGGTTGGAGCAGCTCGTGGTTTGCGAAGGCGCAACAGGTGACTTTTACGACGGAAAGCGTCAGGCGGCACGCTATTTCTTCAACTATGAACTACCCAAAGTTGGGCCGCAGCTGGATCTGTTGGCAAGCCTGGATCGGACGACGCTCGACATGCGACCTGAATGGTTTTGAGCTGCAGCAGCACGCGTTATCTACTTTCTTGTATCCGGGGGCTTGACGCGTGCGGGATTCGGACACACGATGCGCACTGTGACAGTCATCCGTTCCGCGGCGCTGCGCGGCCTGCGCGCTACGGTTGCCGAGCTGGGTGGTGATGTTGACCGCTACGCAGAGGTCGTGGGATTGCCGGTCGCTGCCTTGGATACAGACGACATGCTCATCCCGATCACCGCCTTTGTGGATGTGCTGCAGTACACGGCGGTCAAGCTGGACTGTCCAGATCTCGGGCTGCGGGTTGCGCGACGGCAGGATCTCAGCATGCTCGGATTGCTCGCGCTGGCGCTACAGTCATGCTCCACTGTAAACGAATTCCTCACCTGCACTTCCCGCTATTTGTTGGTGCACTCTCCGATTGTGGCGCTCTCCCTGCAGGACGACCCCTATCGAAACCGCGGCGTGATCGCCCTTCACTACGGCACGCCGATCCGGGAATCGGCCCATTATCAAGCGGTCGACCTGGGACTGGGCTTCTTGCACAGAAATTTCGCCGCTGTAGCCGGCGGCAAGTACGGCCTGCGATCAGTTGAGCTGCCCTACCAGCCGACCGCTCCCCTGGATGCTTATGAAAGCTTCTTCGAAGCCCCGATACGTATTAATCAACCCGCCGCCCTTTTGCGGATACCGCGCAGTCTGCTCAAAATGCCTGTCAACAGCGGGGGCAACCCGCACCTACGCCAATTGGCCGAAGCGTTTCTCGCCGAACAATTGCCCGCGGATACGCCACGGCGCCTCACACCGCGGGTCCGCACATCGATCGAGCAGTCACTGGCTACCTTGCCTCCGAACGTCAGCACTGTGGCAAGAATGCTCTCCATACACCCCAGAACATTGCAACGACGGCTGGCCGAGGAATGCACCACGTTCGCCCAGATCCTCGACGATGTCAGGCGTCGTACCGCTCGCCGCTATCTGACGGGCAGCGATATGCCTTTGACACAACTGGCCGGACTCCTCGGACTCTCCGAACAATCCGCTCTGTCCCGGTGCTGCAGACGTTGGTGGGGCGTCAGCCCGACTGCGATACGGCAGGGATATGCCATCGCCGACGCGACCTGAGGAAACCGGGTCTGAGTCCGTCAGCAGCTATGCGGGTGGATGAGGGACTCCCTCGGCTCAGGCCCATTACACGGCAGGAGTGTTCATACCGAAGGCCGGTGCTGAACCGATCAATGTGTCGCCAGTTGTCAAACGAATGTCGCACAGAGTCAAGTCCCCCCCTCGTAGTGGAGCCACCATGGGTCTATGAAAAAGACACCGTTTCGGTCGCATCGCCGATTGCGTGCGAACGCCGCGGCCAATCGGCCCTGGATGCAAGGTTGTGAGCGGCCCGCGGGCAGGAGCGCAATTTGTCGGCCCGCGGAAGTTCCGACGAGTCGTTGGTAGCGGGTGCACATGGACGATACGGCCGTCGTTTCCGCTTTTCGATCGGACCGCGCACGCGTCGACTACTGCCGGCTCTATGACGCCGCGCTTGCCGCCAGTGTGATCCCGATATCGGAATCCGACGTTGAGACGTCGTACGGTCGCACACATGTGCTTGATGCGGGTGATCCATTGAAGCCTCCGCTTGTGGCGTTCCATGGGTCGTCGGGTAGCTCGACATCGTGGGTGCCATTCCTGCCCCTGCTAGCCGCCACGCATCGTGTGGTGATGATTGACGCCATCGATGAAGCGAGCAAGAGCGCGGCCATTAAGCCGACCACACAGATCTCCGACATAGTGGCTTGGCTTGACGAGACCTTGCGAGCTCTGGACATTCGGCGATCGGCGATAGTTGGCGCCTCGCGTGGCGCCTGGATGGCCACCCATTACGCGTGCACGTTCCCTGAACGGCTTGACCGCTTGGCACTCTGGTGTCCGGTCGGGCTCGCGCCCGGACTACGTTTGCGGTTTGGGATTCGCGCTCTTACTGCGATGTATGCCCGGACAACAGAGTCGAAGGTCGAGTCGTTCCTCGACAGCATGGTGATGCCGGCAAATCGCCCGCTGCTTCGACAGGAGCCATATCGTCTGATGATGCAGCAATTCGTAAGCGGTGCTGTTGGTTTCAAGAAATCACTCAGCGATGCTCGACCAAAACCATGGCCGTCGCATAACGATTGCGATCTGTCACGGCTCGCGTCCGCAGGAACTCCGGTTTTGGCGGTAATCGGTAGGCAAGAGTCCATCTACAACGGGCCCAAGACCGCAACTCGGCTTCGGCAGCAGCTGCCCGAGGCGCGGATCGAGCTGATAGACGATGCGAACCACATGGTCATGATCGATCAGCGCGAAGTCGTGGAGAAGCTACTTGCCGATTTCCTGCAATGAGATCGGGGCTTGGCTGTTCGGGATGGTCAATACCTTGTCTGAATCCCAGTAAGCCACTATAGCGACCGGGCGCTAGGCCGGTCCGTGGTGAAGTTCGCCCATTGAAAGCTGTTGGCGCGAAGGACGCTCAGCGGTGTGTGGGCGGGAAAGTGCGCGGCCAGAAGCTTGGTGCCGTCGTCGGCGCAGCGCCCAAGTAGCGCACGACGCGTCGCGATGCCTTTCGTGGGATCGCTGTCGGCGAAGAACGGTAAATCTGGAAACTGCGCGTCTAGCTCAGTCAGCTGGTGACGGTCGCGGCACCAACCGTGAATGTGTTCACTGCGCTGAGAAACGCAGACGATGGCGTATTCCTTCCCCAGCGAGGCCGCGGTAACAGGAACGCCAAGCAGTGGCGCAACACAGGGCTTTAGTCGTTCGTCACCGTCGTTTCCCGTGTGGGTTAGTTGGGTAGGCGGCGATTGAGGAGCAACCCTGCGAACCCTGCGGCAAGGACGAGTAAGCCCTCCAGGCGTACCCAGCTGGCACTGGCATCGCCCTGGATCGTTTCGTATCCGATCTGCTGTTGCAAGGTCGAGTAAACGTCCTTCAACTGTCCTAATGAAGATGCGGTGTACACGTCTCCGCCGGATAGTTCGGCGACCTTGCCCATCATGTCGGGAGCCCATGGCACCGGTATGTGTTGTCCGTCGATATCGACGGTGCCATAGGCCGTGCCAAACGCGATCGTCGAAATCGGCACGCCTTGCTCCTTGGCGGTGCGTGCAGCGGTATAGCACCCCCTTGGGTTGTCCGGATTGGACGGAACGGTTTCCTTACCGTCGGACATCAGCACGATCCGCGCCGGCGGCGGCTTGTCACCACCGCCGATCACCGCGCCGACCGTTGCGATGGACTGCAGCGCAGTCAAGATCGCCTCGCCCGTACCTGTTCGGTCCACATACTGCAGTTTCCCGATTGCATCAACCGTGGCGTCATGATTGATCGTTGGAGAAACCAGCACCGTCGAAGTCCCACCAAAAGCGATGAGACCCAGATTGATTCCCGGAGTCAAGTGTTGCGCGAACTCCTTGGCGGCGTCCTTCACCGCGCCCAGTCGCGTCGGCGATACATCTGTCGATTTCATCGACGGAGAGACGTCGATGACCAACATGACGACAGCCCGGTTGCGAGGAATCCGGACATCGTGGGTGGGTCCCGCCAGTGCAACGGTCAGGACGACAAGGCCCAGCAGCAGCAGAATCGCCGAAGCGTGTCGCCACCGGCGCGGCCGGCGCGGCGCCACCGAGTCGAGCAGCTCAGTATTGGCGAATCGCAGGACCCTTTGGTTCCGAAGATATTGTGCGACTGCGTACGACATCGCCAACGCCGCGACCACCAACAAGAGCACAAAGAACCAGGGGTGGGTGAAACCAGACAGTGTCATTGGTCCGAAGAAGGGGACGTCCACCGGCTCACCGCCCTAGATTCTGCTGTAAACGCAGGCCGCGGCGCTCTTGTGGGGTCGTCGCGCCCCAGATGCCATGGGGTTCGACAGTATTCAGTGCTTCATCGATGCATGGTTGTTGAACTGGGCACGAGCGACATATCTTCTTGGCCCGCATTTCACGCAGTGTCAACGCGGTACCCCTTTCGCCATCCGGTGCATAGAAGACATTGATAGGCATGTCACGGCACTGCGCCTGATCCCGCCATGCCCGGGCATGGGTATTGACTGACACGATGCGACTCCTGCTGTAAACAATGCGAAACGGGGATAGAACTTACGCACGACCGCGGGCGCAAGTTGTCGATAGCACGAGTTCATCCGGTGATGGTTTGAGCGACCTTTACAGCAACCAGGATCGCTGCGACGAGGAGGTACCCGCGCGGAACGCCATTAAAGAAAGCCATTGCAGTTAAATACCTTTCGTAGTTCCTGGAGGAAAGGCGGACCGACAAACCATGCCGGCAATGTCTGGTATATTCAGCGGCCCGCTAGAGGTCAGCAATCACAGCCAACGGCGAGCAGGCCCTGCGGAAGTTGTCGCGTTCCTGAGAGGTTGCATTCACGCGAGCGGACACCCAGCGCGCAGCCCGACGCGGTGCGCTCACCGATCCTGGTTGGGTAGAAACCATGACGTGACGGTGGAAGACGAGGCGGTGCAGCACGATGCTCATAACAAGACTCCGTAACTGGAGTTTAGAGCCCCGCGAAATGAGTCGGGAGAGAGCAGACCCTGAACTGGTTTACGCCAGAACGGATTACGTAAGAATCTGCCAGTTACGCCTGGTTCGCGCGGGCCGATGGGGAACTCGGACTGGGATACGGACTATCGCCGGACTTCATATTGGTCCCCTCACCTCCTTGCGCTAGGACGCTTTGCGTCATCGTCGGGCTAGCCCTTACATAAGGCGGTGCGCTGACAGATGAAGAGAGCATCGATACCCGGGAAGGGGTCGACGTACACCTCTCTCGTCAGAGCTTCGGCACTGCGTGACGTGATCCGGTGTCACCCGGAAGCCACTTCGGATCACCCCTTAATCCGGGGAGATCTGTCCTAACCCTGGGCGTCTCTCGACGTCGTCGGATCAGTGGCCTGTATTCACACAGGAGCCTCGCCTAGCGAGGTGCTAACAGCGGAACTGTAAACCTCTCCTCAACCACAGTCAACCCGAAGCGGGCATGAATTACGGCCTGTATTCAGCGATCTGGAAGAAATTGCCAAAGCTGTCGCGAAACATCGCCCTGCGGTCGCCGTAACCGGTCTCGCAGGGTTCCTCCATGCTGATAGCCCCCGCGCTGAGGGCTCTGCGATAGGTGCTGTCAGCGTCACGGACATACACATACAGAAATGCGGGAAATGTCTCGCGTTCTCCTGCCTGAGACACCATTACGGTTGAGTCCCCCACCCGGAGAATCGCTGGCCGGTCCTGCTCGGCGGCACCTGTTGCAGCGAACACTTCGCGAAGAAACTTGATCACGACGTCCGCATCGCTAACGACAATCCGTGCGGTCACTGAATGGAATCCGTCTGGCGCGGCGGGGTGTTCAGCCATAACCGGCAGTCTTGCACACCATGCGGATATGAGGCTGCGAGAGGCGTTGGGACAGTGCATATGGCGCTTCGCTAGTAGACATCCCGGAGGTAGCGCTTGTTGGCGACAAGTTCACGTTTGTAGTCGTGCGCTTGCTCAGGCGAGAGCCGTCCGTGGGTTTCGATGATTTTCGTCAACGCGGTATCGACGTCTTTGGCCATCCTGCTTGCGTCTCCGCAGACATATAAGTGAGCGCCGTCTTGAAGCCAGGACCAGAGCTCGGCGCCATTGTCGATCATCTTGTGCTGTACATAAACCCGCTTCTTCTGGTCGCGGGAGAATGCGAGATCGAGCTTGGTCAAGAACTTTTCGTTGACCATATCGGTGAGGTCGTCGCGATAGTAGAAATGTTCTGCGGCATGCTGATCGCCGAAGAACAGCCAGTTGCGGCCGGTGTGGCCGAGTGCACGGCGCTCGTGGAGGAAGCCGCGGAACGGAGCGATGCCGGTGCCGGGGCCGATCATGATCATCGGTGTGCCGGGGTCTTCTGGCGGCCTGAAATGAGGCGACTTTTGCAGGAACACCGGAATCGGCGACTCTTGGGCGCGGTCGGCGAGGAATGTTGAGCACACCCCGCCGCGTTCGGCTCCGTTCGCCCCTCGGTAGCGCACGACAGAGACCGTCAGCTGCACTTCCTCCGGGCTGGTCAGCGGGCTGGAGGAAATCGAGTAAGAACGCGGAGTGAGCCGAACCAGCACATCCTGCCACTGCTGGGCGTCGGCACGGACTGGAAAGTCCTGAATCACATCGAGCCCGTTTCGCTCGTTGGCCCAAGCCTTCAGTTCCGACCGTGCGGCTCGTAATGTCTTGGCTGTGGAGCCATCTTTGGTGGTGTCGGCGAGGAAGCTCAGCAGGTTCGGGGTGATGCGCGCGATGTCGTAGGCCGTGGTTAGTGCGTGGCGAAGTGTCTGCTCAGTGCCGTCGACCTCGACGGTCTCCCCCGCTCTCAGGCCCGTTGCGGCCAGCCACGCATCGACCGCGGTATCGCTGTTGGTGGGATAGACACCCAGTGCGTCGCCCACGCCGTAGGTCAAGCCGTGTCCGGAGATATCGAAGCCAAAGTGCCGCACCTCTTTAGAGGAGCTTTGAGTTGTCAGCACCGTGTTACGGCACAGCCGTGCCGCGATGGGATTGATCCGGGTGAACGTCTCGGTAACCAGTGCGGTCGACGCTCTCGGCGGAGAGAAAGTGACCACGGCAGGCGGGGCTGTGTCGGGCTCCGGTGTCTTGATCAGAGTGGTGACTTGGCGTGCCCATTGTGCGAGTGGTTCATCGTCGTAGATTTCGCAGTCAAGTCGGTCCATCAGGCGGGTGGCGCCCAAACCGGCCAGCCGGTCATCGATGGACTTGGCGTGGCCGCAGAAGTTGTCATAGGCGCGGTCCCCGATCCCCAGCACAGCGAAGCGCGTGCCGTTCAGTGCTGTTGCCTCCAGCCCCTGAAGCCGGTTCCAGAAATCGGTACCGTTATCCGGCGGGCCGCCGTCGCCGAAGGTGCTGGTCACCACCAACACATCGCGCACCTGGGCCAAATCCTCGAGAGTGCATTGGTCCATGTTGATGACTCGTGTTGGCCTACCATCGGTTTCGAGCTGGGCGGCGAGGTTACTGGCGTATTCCTCGGCATTGCCGGTTTGCGATGCCCACAGCACCAGGGGCGCAGGTGAGTCGACGGCGACAGGTGCAACGGCGCCAATGTCGGCACGCGAGTAGATTCCGGCTAGAGCACCGTCAATCCAGAGCCGAACCTCTTTGCTTAGCGGTGCCGAAGGCGGCAAAACCGGGACACCAGTGGACCCTTGCTCGACAGTTGCGAAAAAGCCAGAGAGATAGAGGCTTTCGTCGCTGCTGAGCGCTGGTGTTGGGAGGGTAGCCAGGCCGATCGCCGCAGCGACGGGGTGCACGGACGGCGTCTCCTTCTGGACCGGCGATTGGGCCGGTGCGTGGACAGCCTTGGTGGGACGCACGCTGACCGCGCACACCTTCAGTTCGGGCTGTAGCGAATCAGGGTCCACGGCATCGCTAGTGAGCGCATTGATGGCCAGATACTCGCCATGTTCGTCATTCCAATGGAATGGCACAAAACAATTCCCGGGCCGCACCCGGTCGGTGATGATCGCGGGCAGCACCGCTCGTCCGCGTCGTGACTGCAATTCGACGGGTTGGCCCTCCGCGATACTCAGTTCGGCGGCGTCGTCGGGGTGTATCTCGACGAACGGATCGCTGTTGAGCTTGTTGAGCTTGGCAACCTGGCCCGTCTTGGTCATGGTGTGCCATTGGTGTTGCAGGCGGCCGGTGTTCAGGATAAACGGGTAGTCGTCATCGGGCAGTTCGCGAGCGTCCATATGCGGGCGGGGGTGGAAGACCGCACGGCGTGACGGGGTTGCAAACGCCAGTCGCGGCTGGTGGCCGTTCTCATCTACATAAAGGGTCTGGCTGACGCCGTCATTGAGGTACCGGATGGGATGCCGGTCATTCGTGTCGTCCGGGGGGCAGGGCCACTGCAGCGGGGTCTCCCGCAGCCGCTCGTAGCTGGCCCCGCGAAGGTCATAGCCCGTCTTGGGATTCCAGAATCGTCGGATCTCGTCGAACACCTGCTCACTGGACGAATAGTCGAAATGCTCACCGAACCCCATGGCTGTGGCGACCTGGCAGATGAGCTGCCAGTCGGGACGGGCCTCGCCGATCGGCTCGACCGACTGCTGGAGCAACGTGAGATTGCGTTCGGAGTTGATCATCACCGCATCGGCCTCTGCCCACAAAGCGGCAGGCAACACAATGTCTGCGTAGCGGTTTGTCGCCGTCGCCTCGTAAGTGTCCTGCGTAATGACCAGCTCAGCTGTTTCCAGCCCGGTAATGGCTGTCCCGCGGTTCGGCACGGTCGCAACGGGATTCGTGCAGATAATCCAGCATGCCTTGATGTCCCCCGCCGTCATACGCTCGAACATTGTGACGGTGCCTGGGCCCACTTCGGTGCGGATGGTCTCCGGCGCCAACCCCCACGACTCTTCCATGAATGTCCGGTCATCGGCGCTGACCACCGATCGCTGACCGGGCAAGCCCGGTCCCATATAACCCATTTCCCGGCCGCCCATCGCGTTGGGCTGGCCGGTCAAGGACATGGGGCCACTTCCGGTCCTGCAGATCGCACCCGTTGCCAGATGTAGATTGCAGATCGCGTTGGTGTTCCAAGTGCCGTGCGTGCTCTGATTCAAACCCATTGTCCAGCAAGTCATCCACTGGCCTGCCTCGCCAATCATCTTGGCGGCAACGCGGATATCGGATTCCGGGATCCCGGTAATCTCGGCGACCACGGCCGGTGGATAGTCGGCCAGGAACTCTGGCATCGCCGTCCAGCCCTCGGTGTGTTCGGCGATGAACCCCTCGTCGATATCGCCGGACTCCACCAACAGATGCAGCAGCCCATTGAGCAGCGCCAGGTCGGTGCCAGGTTTGATCTGCAGGAACAGATCTGCTTTCTCGGCAGTAGCGGTACGCCGCGGGTCAACGACTATCAGCTTCGCGCCGGCCTTCAGCCGATCAGCCATCCGCAGGAACAGGATCGGGTGACAATCGGCCATATTCGCGCCGATGACGAAAAATACATCGGCACAATCGAAATCGGTATACGAACCCGGTGGGCCGTCGGACCCCAGGGACTGCTTGTAGCCGGTACCGGCACTCGCCATACACAGTCGCGAATTCGATTCGATGTGCACAGTGCGGATGAATCCCTTGGCCAGCTTGTTGGCCAAATACTGCGCCTCGATCGACATCTGGCCCGAGACATACAACGCAATCGAATCAGGCCCATGCTCATCAAGAATCGAACGCAACCGCTGCCCTGCGTCAGCGACCGCTACGTCAACGGGCGTGGCCACGAACTCTGAGCCCCGTGAGGGTCGGACCAACGCTGTGGTCATACGGCCATCGACGGCCCCCATCAGCTCAGCGTGGGTCGCGCCCTTCGTGCACAGCCGGCCGAAATTCGTCGGGTGAAGCTTGTCTCCCGAGACTCGTGCGATCACCGGGCCCGATGGGCCGGCCTTCGTCTGGACCTCGATCCCGCAGCCCACGCCGCAGTAGGAGCACGCTGTGCGCGTGGACGCACCCGTATCCCCTGGATTAGCCATGTCATCACAGTGGTCAGGAAGTGTTTCCCAATGGTTTCAGCCGACGTTAGGGGCAGGAAAAACTCCCCTCACAACCTGCGCGGGGCGACTGTAAGAACTGGACGCCGCTCGCGAAAAGTTCTCAAAGTATGTGATTAGCGTGTGTAACGATCATGTCGAGTGATGCGATCAACACTTGTGAAGATTCTCTTAGGTATTGCAGCTTCCGCAGCCATCGCTGCCAGCGGTTTGGGGCTTGCGGCTACCGCCAACGCCGCGCCGGCCCCTGCCTTCCCAGTGCCGAGCTATCACTGGTGCCCAGGCGAGTTCTGGAATCCGATGTGGGGTTGGAACTGGTTCGACCGCGAATGTCACGATGACAACTGGCGCGACAGCGGCTGGGACCGCGACGGTTTCGGTCGCGACGGCCGCGACCACGACGGCTGGGACCGAAACGGGTGGGGCCGTGACGGCCGCAACCGCGATGACCACCGTGACTGGCGTGACGGCGACCGTGGAGACCATCGCGGTAACGATCGCGGGGACCATCGCGGCAATGACCGCGATAACGACTGGCGGCACTGACCCGCATCCAAGACGTCAATCAGAAACGCTCCAGGTCTCCCGCCTGGGGCGTTTCTGCTTTCACGCCCGGATGCGGAGGTCCTGATGGCGGACCTCGATAGAGTCTTTTGACGTGACCGAACGAGACAAGACCGAGTCAGCTCCGACCCAGGCCGAAGGGGTTGTCCTCGAGGCGAACGGCTCCGGAGTGCAACCGCCGGTTTCTGCGCGGGTGCGCCGGGCGTTCTGGTGGTTGGAGCGCGTCGCGCCGGCAATCGGATCGCGCTGGGCGGTCGAGTTGTGGTGCACCCCACCGGTCATCGAGTCCGCCCTGCGCATGCCGCCTGGTGTGCCGCCCGGCAAGCCGCTGGAAGCCCACTGGAATGGTCACCGGATTGTGGGCGAATCATGGGGCGAGGGGCCAACGGTCTATCTGGTGCACGGGTGGGGCGGGCAGCGCCCGCACCTCGGGATCTTCATCAAGCCTCTGATCGAATCCGGTCATCGCGTCATCGCATTCGACCTGCCCAGCCATAACGAGTCCGCCCCGGGTGCGCTCGCACCCGGACGCACCACGCTCATCGAATGCGCCGAGGCGGTCGCTGCCGTCATCGAGACGCACGGGCCTGCCCGTGCGGTCGTGGCTCATTCACTCGGCGCCAACGCAACCACATTCGCCGCCGCACAGGGCGCATCCGTGGGGCGTTTGGTTTACCTAGCGCCGATGGGCGACTTCCCTCTGTACCTTGACTTGTTCGCCGTGCGCCACGGCTTCGGCCCGCGGATACGCGCGGGCCTACAACGGCAGCTGGAGCGGCGTATCGGCATGGTGCTGTCCGATACCGAGCTCGTCCGGGTCGGCGCCCGCGCCGGCCATCCCCCGCTGCTGCTCATCCATGACCCCGACGATCCCGACACGCCCTATTCGTCGAGCGAACGGCTGACGCAGTCGTGGCCCGGCGCACGTTTGATGGCAACCCGCGGGCTCGGGCGGCTGGCTCATTACCGACTCCTGCGGCATCGCCCGGCAATTAACGCCGGCATCGAATTCATCGGCCCCGCTTCAGAGCAACCGACAACTAACACCTGACAGCTGGCTGACCCAACCCCGCAGGGTCTATGGCAAGGACTCGATAAAGCGGCTGTAGCGTGTCGAGCGTGAACTCCTCGCGTGTGTATTCATCCGTTGCGCTTGTGGCCTGTGCAGCGTCGTTCGTCGTGACGCTTGCTGCATGCGGCTCCGACGCGAAAACCCCATCGGCGAGCTCGCGCTCGGTCTCAGAACTGGCAACGTCCTCCGTCGCCGCACCGAGCACGTGCCCAGCGGCAGCCCCGCAGAACAGTGGCACACCCGAGTGGACGCTTGCCGGCGCGACGGGCAGTGTCGCCGTCAGCGGATCTACGGATACAGCGGCGCCGCGCATCAACGTCACCGCACCGTTCAGCGTGGCCGAGACCCAGGTGCACACGCTGCGTGCCGGCGACGGGCCGGTCGTGGCGGACTCGGACACGGTTTCGGTCTGTTACATGGGCGTCAATGGGCGTGACGGGTCCGTATTCGACAGCAGTTACGAACGGAGCGCCCCGGTGGAGTTCCCGCTCGGCGGAGTCGTGCCGGGCTTCCGGAAGGCCATCTCGGGACAAAAGGTCGGATCCACGGTCGGTGTCGCAATGGCCTCCGCAGACGGCTACCCCAACGGCCAGCCCAGGGCCGGAATTCAGGCGGGCGACTCACTCGTTTTTGCGATCAAGATCCTGAGCGTCTCGAGCTAAGCGGTCAGCCAGCCCGCTCCGGCGCCATGGACTGCGCGTGTTGGACGGCGCCAAACGTAGCGACCGCTACTGCCGAGATGATCGCGACGAGGAATGCCACGGTCACCAGCCAGTCCAGCCCAGGGCGGGCGGTGTCACCCAACAGCACGACGCCCGTGACACCGGGCACTACGGTTTCGCCGACAACCAACGCTGCCGCGGCGCCGTTGACCGAACCAACCTGCAGCGCAACGGTAAACAGGTAGAAGCCGCCCACTCCCGCGATGATCAGCGCGTAAGCCGCGGGATCGGTGAGTAGAACGTTCAGGCGCAGCGGATCAATGCCGTCCAGCACTCGTACCGCGACCGCCATTGCCCCATACAGAATCCCCGCCAATAACCCGGCAGGGATCGCGGCGCGAGTCCCAAGCACGCGAATGAGAGCGATACCGGAGACCAGCACTGCCACGGAGGCCATCAGCACGCCCCAGTGAACAGCTGGCGCCACGGCTTCCTCGCCGCGATGACCCGCGGTCACACCCAGCACACACAATGACAGCACGACGGCGGTGATCGCCAGCCAGTCCCTCCGATGCAGCCGCACGCCCAGCACCGAGATGCCCAGTACCGCAGTGACTACCAGATTGGCACTGATGATCGTCTGCGAGAGAAACAGCGGGATCAACCGGGCCGAAACCAGGCTGCCCGCGAATCCGACGAGGTCGAGAACCATGCCGGCGATGAACGCGGGGGCGAGCACGGCGGCGACGGTCGACCGTAGCGTCGGAGCGCGGTCACCGGGCGGCACTTGGGCTGCCGTCGCGGATTCACGAGCACCGTAGCCCTGCAATACCGACGCAATCCCGTACCCGGCGCATGCGAGCAGCGCCGCCGCGATGCCGATTAACATGGAATAGCCGCATCGAGGCGGTCAGTGGTCGGCATCGGTCGATTGTATTTGCCGCCTCCGGCTCGCGAGGCTGCCGGATTAGATCAGATCGTTGAGTGCGGCGAACACGTCGTGGTCGGGGTCGCGCTGGATTTCATATTCGATGGCGGCGGCGGCTTCGTCGGCGGTGTCATCGCCGTACAGGAAGCGGATCAACGCGGCAGTCATGTCGATGCCCGCGGCCACTCCCGAAGAGGTCCAGCGGTCGCGGTCGGCCACCCACCGTGCCTGCGGAACCCAGGTGACGTCCCGGCCGTGTGTGGATGCCCACCCGAACGACCGTTTGTTGGACGTGGCCCGATAGCCATTCAGTAATCCGGCTGCGGCCAGCACCGCCGATCCGGTGCATACCGACGTCACCAATTCCGCTGCTTCCGCGAATTCTCGCAACCATGACAAGAACGCATCATCAGTGATGAGCCCCCGGGTGCCGATGCCCCCGGGGATCATCACGATGTCTCCGGCGACGGAGCTCTGATAACTCTGTGTGGCAACCACTTCAACGCCCTGGGCGCTGCGGACGGGCCCAGACTCGGGGCCGATCACCGTCACCGTGAACAACTCGGGGACCATGGCGAACAGCTCAATCGGGCCGAAGACGTCGAGTACCTCGAAGCCCTCGAACAGCACCATGGACACTTCACGGCGACGACTGCTCATTGGCCCACTCCTTTGCCCAGGGTTACCGTCAAGCCGTCACCGTACCCGAGATCGCCTCAGTCGCCCCGATAGCAAATGAATGCATCGACGCCACGTCTTTCTCGAAATGCGCTATCACGCACAGAAGCTTATGGTGGCATTCGCACGCTCGATGCCCGTGCGCTTGTTGAATGCCGAATAATCAAACATGCGCGTTGTCGGCGGATGCATATTAGTAAAGCTCCTTGTGCTCCAAGGTAATTCGCCCGTGCTGTCTCAGAAAAGCCGGCCGGCGTTCGCAATATCGCCGAATTATCGGAGTGGACGCATTTCGCGATCAGCGGGCACCTATACCGGCCGGAAATGTGCAGTATGTTTCTTTACAAAGCAAAATCAAACACCGGCGCCCAGGGGGGGTATGACGCTTAAGCAGGTATTCGATCGCCATCACAATGCTCTGACCCTGTGGCGTCTCTTTCTGGCGATAGGAGTGATCTTTTGGCATTCCTGGGCGCTTACCGGTCGCGAGATCAGCTATGACTCAGCGGAGCGGCTACTGGGCGATATCTTTGCCGATGGATTCTTCGTCATTTCTGGATTCCTCATCACTGCTGCGTGGATCCGCCGCCCATATCTGAAGGAGTACTGGGCCTCCCGCCTTTTGCGGATCTTCCCGGGCCTATGGATCTGCCTGCTCGTGATTGCCTTCGTCATCGCTCCGATCGCCGCCAAGATTCAGCACGCCTCGGTCACGTTGACGTCAGAGATTGGGTATGTGGTCAACAACGCTCTGCTCAACGTGGCCTACGAAGGCATCGACGGCACCCCGATGGATGTGCCATATCCGGGGGTGTGGAACGGATCCATCTGGACCCTTTTCTTCGTCCTGGTCTGCGACGTCATGGTTTCTGTACTCGGCGTTGTCGGTCTGCTGAAGCGGCGCTGGGTGATTCCGGGCCTGTTCGTCCTGGCGATATGTTGGTCGGCCTACGTCTCGTACACGCCCCCGGAGTACAGCTTGCCGCAGATGCTGGCTCGATTCTCCGTAGTGTTTCTCGCGGGCGCCATGTTCTACCAGTACCAAGACAAGGTGCCGGCGCGCTGGTCTTTGGTGGCGCTCAGCGTTGCCCTTGTCGTGGCGTCCGGGTTTACGGAAAACTACCGACTCATTGGCGCCTTGCCACTGGCCTACGCCGTCATCGTTTCGGGCGCCCTCGTACGGAAAGCACGGTTACAGAACGACTTTTCGTATGGCGTGTATATCTATGCATTCCCGATCCAGCAGATGTTGGTTGTCTGTGGGCTCGCTCGTTTGAACCCGTTCGTGTTCTTTGTCCTTGCGACCGCAGTCACGTTGCCGATCGCCGCCTCGAGTTGGTTCATGGTGGAGACGCGGGCCGCGAACCTGAAGAATCGGATCTTCCGAAAATCTGCCCGGCCCAGTGTCGGTTCACTGCCCGGCGATCTTGCGGCACGTACGAGCAGGCGATCATCCGGAGTTGATGCTCAAGCGGAGTGAGCGTTCCCGCTTCCAGTCCGGGCATGTCCGTCGCGGCGTCGCTGTCGGGCGTCTGTCCGATGATCCCGGCTCGCACGGCTGTCCCCATCGAGATCTGGGGCGGTCGTCTTCGGGCGTCCACTTGTTTACGGTGTAGTATACGTTGTATACGAGATATCTCCCTTTTCTATGTGCAGAGAAGGTGAAATCCGGGAACAGACAGAGCACCGAACATCCGTCTCGAACGATTCTGGGAGTTTCTATGTTGGTTCGACGCTTGGCCCGGCCCTTGTTGGGATCCTTCTTCATTACTGCTGGTTCCGACGGGATACGGAATCCGAGTCTTGCCGCACCTGCCTCCGAACCGGTGGTTAACGCAACCTTGGATGCGTTGCCTGGCTCTTTCGCCCAGCGCCTCCCCCGCGATCCGATGATCTATGTACGCATAAATTCCGCAACGCAACTCATTGCCGGACTGGCACTGGCAAGCGGAAAGCTGCCGCGCTTGTCCTCGCTAGTACTCGCCGGCACGCTTGTGCCAGCCACACTGGCCAGTCATCCCTTTTGGAGAGAATCCGATCCTGTCCTCAAGGCTCAGCAAAAGGCCCATTTCTGGAAGAACACCTCGATTCTGGGCGGTCTCATAATCGCCGGGATCGATACCGAGGGACGCCCCGGATTGTCATGGCGGGCCCGGCGTGCAACAAGCGATGTTGCGGCAGCCGTTGCGTCTGCTGTCTCCTCCGGTGGGCAGGCTTCGCACCCGCTGGCTGAACGGGCGCACGAAATCGGGCAATCAACCCAGGCATTGGCGGAAAAAGCCGGTGAACGGTGGGAGGAAGTATCGGAGACACTCGGTACCAAAGCCGCGGAACTTAGCGAGACGGCGCGCGAAAAGGCACCCGTGATTGCCGATTACGCCCGGACGCAAGGCGCCAAGCTTGCAAAGGTTGCCCAACAGCAAGGCGCCGAGTTGGCTGAGGCGGCTACCCAGGGCCTGAGGCAGGTAGACGCACTCACCGCCAGGCAGGAGCCCAAACTGCGCAGATTTGTCCGGGGGCTTCGACGCTAGGCAGGAATTTCACCGGGTCGAGCTGCACGGCACCGCAGATAGACCGATTGACATGTGTTGCCCGGGGCTTTCGCGGGTACTCACAGCAGATGCGGACAGTCCCAAGAGATGTCAGCCCAAACGGAAGTCAGCTCCAGATGTCAGATTCCCACCGTCTGCGTCCGCATTTTGATGATGTTCAGGCGCATTACGACTTGTCGGATGAGTTCTTTCGGCTTTTTCTTGATCCGACGCAAACGTATAGTTGCGCCTATTTTGAGCGCGACGATATGACCCTTGAGCAGGCGCAGCTCGCCAAGATCGACCTGGCGTTGGGCAAGCTGGGTCTCGAACCCGGAATGACGCTGCTGGATGTGGGCTGCGGATGGGGTGCCACGATCAATCGCGCCCTGGAGAAGTACGACGTCAATGTCATCGGCTTGACCCTGAGCAAGAACCAGCAGACCCATGTTGAGGCGCTGTTGGCTAGATCGCCGAGCACGCGCGAGAAGACCGTCCAGCTGCACGGTTGGGAAGAATTCGACGGCACGGTCGATCGGATTGTGTCGATCGGCGCATTCGAGCACTTCGGATTTGACCGCTACGACGACTTCTTTGCCTTCGCCTACGACGCGCTACCCGATGACGGGGTGATGCTGCTCCACACCATCACCGGTTTGCACCCCAAAGAGATCATCGCCAAAGGCCTGCCGCTGAGCTTCGAGCTGGCGCGGTTCATCAAATTCATGGTCACCGAAATCTTCCCCGGCGGACGGCTGCCCTCGATCGACATGGTGTCCAGACACGCCAAGAAAGCCGGCTTCAGCTGCACACGCATACACCAACTACAGCCGCACTACGCCCGAACCCTGGACCTGTGGGCCACCGCACTGCAGGAACACAAAGACCAAGCCATCGCCATCCAAGACGACACCATCTACAACCGCTACATGAAATACCTCACCGGCTGCGCCGACGCCTTCCGCACCGGCTACATCGATATCGCACAATTCACCCTGCCCAAACTCCACATCCCCTACCTCGAGAAATAGCCCCCTGCGCACAGCGGAGACGGCTGCGCAGGGGGCGCTTGCAACAATGGTCGTATGGTCGAGCAGAGCCTCTGGATGCAAAAGGTCGCGGCCGATCCCGGCCATTCACAGTGGTACATCGAGCGTTTTCGCTCTATGGCGCGTGATGGTGAGGATTTGGCCGGTGAGGCCCGCCTCGTGGACGCGATGGCGCCGCGCGGCGCCCGCATTCTCGATGCCGGCTGTGGCGCGGGCCGCGTGAGCGGATTCTTAGCCGCGGCCGGGCACGATGTGGTGGGTGTCGATGTCGACCCGACGCTTATCGAAGCGGCCGAGCAGGATCATCCCGGGCCGCGCTGGCTCGTCGGTGATCTCGCCGAGCTCGACCTGCCCGCACGTGGCATCACCGAGCCGTTCGACGTCATCGTCTCGGCCGGAAATGTCATGGCGTTTCTTGCTCCGAGCACCCGCGTCCACGTGCTGGGAAGACTTCGCGCCCATCTTCGGGATGACGGCCGGGCGGTCATCGGATTCGGTGCCGGGCGCGACTACGGGTTTGCCCAATTTCTCGACGACGCGGCCGAAGCCGGGCTCACACCGGATCTGCTGCTATCGACCTGGGAACTGCGGCCTTTCGCCGATAACTCCGACTTTCTCGTCGCGCTGCTTCGACCCGCGTAGCCACGCCTATATCCCTGCACCCGCTTCTGTTTGGGCGGCGGTTCTTCCTAGTCGTTGGATATTGACAGTGACTGCCATGCAGTCATATGGTGCCGACACCGCACTGCCGACGGGAGGCTCGCCATGGACGAACCCGGCCACTCCTTGCGTGACCGGCAGCGAGCACAGATTCGCGCGGATATCCGGCGTGCGGCATTTCGACTGTTCGTCGAACGCGGGTACGCCGCGGTAACCACCGATGAAATCGCCGCGGCCGCAGGAGTTTCGGCACGTACGTTCTTTAGGCACGTCCCGACGAAAGAAGAGCTGCTGTTGGGGCCGGTGCGCCACGGCGGCGCGGCAATCGTCGATCTCCTCGAACAGAGGCCTGCCTGGGAGTCAGCCGACGCCGCGATAATCAACTGCATCGTGGCCCATACCCGCCTCTTCGACGATGCCGACGTCGAGGAGTGGCGGCAGGCCCTCCTGGTGGCCCCGGAACTGCTCGACAAACTCACGCTCCACACACCGGCGGATAGGGAGCGGGCGACGAAGCTCATCGCAGTCCGGATGGGCGTGGACCCCCAAGCCGACATGCGTCCCGGCCTACTGACGCAGCTAGCTTTTGCCGCAGGCGATTACGGATTTCGGCAATGGGTGCGCCAGACCGGCGACCGGCAACCGCTCGGTTGGTTCCTCACCGGGGCCCTGGAAGCGGTGAAGAGCGCGCACTGGAAAGGGAAACGCACGTGATGAACTCTGAGGCGCAAGGCAAGTCGGCCGTTCGGGGCAAGACGCAATCACTGGTGTTGGTCGGCGTCGCGTACGTCGTCGCGGTGGGAGTGGGCGCCGCCTGGCTAGCGTGGGGGCCGAGTACGGGACATATGTGGCTGGCCACCTTGATTGCCGATGTGTTGGCCACTCTGGTGATATTCGCATTCAGCAGGCTGTACCGGAATTCGAGTTTCTACGACGCGTATTGGAGCGTGATTCCCCCTCTGCTGATGATCTATTGGTGGAGTCAGTCCGGGGTACATGAGTTGCGTTGTTGGCTCATCGCCATAGTGGTCATGGTGTGGGCGGTGCGGCTCACCGCCAACTGGGTGTATTCGTTTCCTGGCCTGCACCATGAGGATTGGCGTTATCCCATGCTGCGTGCCAGTGCGGGGCGATGGGGCCTTCTGGCTGATCTTGTGGCGATCCATCTCATTCCTACGCTGCTGGTTTTCGCCGGAATGCTGCCGGTGTATGTCGCCGTGACGCGGTCCGGCGGCGACCTGGGTTGGCTGACGGCCGTTGCGTTTGTCGTCGGCCTCGCCGCGGTGGGACTGGAGCTGGTTGCCGACACGCAAATGCACCGATTTACCCGCGACCGGCGGGCCGGTGAGGTGATGGATCGTGGCGTGTGGTCGTGGTCGCGTCATCCAAACTACTTCGGTGAGTTCAGTTTCTGGCTCTCGCTGGCGCTCTTCGGCATCGCGGCATCCCCCGCGGACGCATGGTGGTTGTGGCTCGGTGCCGCGGCGATGTTGGGGATGTTGCTGAGCTCCAGCGTCCCAATGATGGAGCAGCGCAGTCTGCAGCGGCGCCCGGCGTATCGGGACGTGATCGCCCGGGTGTCACGCTTTGTGCCGCGCCCGCCACGGAAATTGCAGTGAGCCGCCGACGGGTTGTTGTCGCCGGGCTCGGTGACAGTGGCCTGCTTACCGCAATCCGGTTGGCCCGGCATAGCGATGTCGTGGGGATTTCGGTCAAGCCCGGGTTGGTCAGCGGGCAAGAGCTGGGTGTGCGGATATCGCGCCCCGAGGATTGGGCGCGGAACTACTGGGTGCCGTTCGACCGGTTCCACGGGCTGGACCGGGTACGCACGGTGCATGCGACGCTCACTGGCGTGAGCCTAAGCGACCGAACAGTTTTCGCTCAAAATGGTGACGGTTCTGCACTCGTTGAGCCCTTTGACACGTTGATCATCTCGACCGGTGTGAGCAACGGATTTTGGCGGCAGCCGACTCTGCAGTCGAGCACCGAGGTGGCTGCAGACTTGCGTGTGGCGCACGAGCAACTGGCCTCCGCGCGCACAGCAATCGTCATCGGTGGAGGGGCGGCCGCGGTGAGTAGCGCCGCCAACCTGGCGATGACCTGGCCGAATCTGCGCGTCGATTTGTACTTCCCCGCCGAACGCGCGCTGACACGGCATGCGCCGAAGGTATGGGAACGGATTCGTGAGCGGCTGAACGAACTCCGCGTTGGGCTGCATCCCGGGCATCGTGCACTGATTCCCGACGGATTCACCTGCAACCGGATCACGGCTGAGCCGGTCCAGTGGAGCTCGGGGCAGTCGCCGGCGTGCGCCGATGCGGTGGTGTGGGCTATTGGCCGTGCGCGGCCCAATACGGAGTGGCTCCCCGCCGAGATACTCGACGAGCACGGCTTCGTGCGAGTGACACCGCAACTGCGGGTTCCGCGTTACCCCGATGTGTTCGCGGTGGGAGATGTGGCGGCCACCGACCCGCTGCGGACATCTGCCCGCAACCGCGCCGATCGGCTCGTGGCCCACAACGTTCGCGCCGGGATTTCTGGGCGGCCCCTGCGTGCATACCGTCCGCCGAAATACCGATGGGGTTCGGTGTTCGGCATGCAGCCTGACGGGCTGGAGGTCTTCGCGCCCTCCGGCCATGCATTCCGCTTCCCCGCTTGGTCGATCGACCGGGTACTGCAACCCTGGATCGTCAGACGCGGTATTTACCGCGGCATTCGCCACAATGAGCCGTTTCCGTCGGCCGACGAAGCACTCGAACCACCTCGGAAGGACTGACCGCATGAACATCGGCAGCACCATGGCTATCGCGGCCTGCGCCGGCCTTTCCGTATTGGCGGTGGCGTGCGGGTCAGTTACTCAACCGTCGCGTGAACCGGTGAGCCGCACCGACTTGCAGCGCCACGATCTGAGCACCCCTGGACGCGAGGCGCTGCAGACACGTGTCGATTTCCAGCCGGGGGCCCAGGCCGCGCGCCACAGGCATCCCGGTGAGGAGATCATCTACGTGCTCAAGGGCACGCTGGTCTATGACATCGACGGTCAGGGATCGAAGACCGTCACGGTCGGCGACGTACTGTTCGTCCCTGCGGAGACCTTCCACTCGGTCCGCAACATCGGCGACGACGAGGGTTCGGAACTCGCAACCTACGTCGTCGACAAGAACAAGCCGCTCCTAGAACTGGCGAAGTAGGAGAACTATCCGGTCGTCGGGTTGGAGTAGACGCGGCGAGGCGTAATGAGGACTGCTGCTCGTCGTTCCTTCGCCATCACGCGGTCGTAGGTGTCCCAGTCGTCATGCGTGCCGCCGGCGGCTTGAAAGATGGTGCGCAGCAAGAGTCGCAGGCCTTCACCGTCGACACCGGGATCTGGATCGTCGGGACCGATGATCTCTGCGGTTCCCTCGACGGTCGCCCACTGCCACCCGGCGCGGGCCACAACGGTCGTTCGAGGATCAGTGCGGAGATATTGCAGCTTGCGGGTGCCGCCAGCTGCCACCAACGCCACGACCGGTTCATCGGTTCGTGGGTGCGCCATGACGCCGGCGTTGACCACCGATGACTGGATGCTGCCATCGCCGCGCACCGTGCTCAGCACGCAGAGTCCGTGATCCAGCGCGACTAGCTGGGCGAAGGTGGATATGTCGGTCATGATGGGAACTCCTCCTGCCACTCCCTTGCGAGTAGCCGCCCCATCAACATTAGGCTCCGACGATCGTCAGGTGGGAGGGGCGTCGGCGCGCGGGCCGGTATTGCGGGCCCCCAGTTCGCTCTTGCGTCGTTGACGGGTTCGGCGTCGCCAATGCCAAGTGCTTAAGCCCGTGGCCGCGAGGATTAATGGGGCCATGCCCAGGATGAACCAGAGTGTGCGCCAGTAGATATTGACGGCCAGTCCGAAATGTGCGGCGGGTCCGGCCCATTCGTCCGCGATTGCGTTCGACGCAGTCGGCGGCTGCCCCTGGAAGACTTGTATGTGATCTGGGTCGTGGGCGTCTATACCGACGGAACGGTTGCCGTGATACGTGGTGCCGTACGCCCGTAAATCCGGTCCGCTGCCGTCGAGTAGGTCTACCCGGTAAAAGGGCTGGCTGTCGTCGGGCATTCCGATCCAGGTCACCTCGGATTGAGGAAAGTGCTTGAGCGCTAACGTCATTGCCTCGTCAACTGCTATCGAATGCCCGGCATTATTGGTGGCAGGGAAATCGCGTTCTGAGGACTGGCCGCCGGTTAGTGAATACCAGAGGTCGCTGAATCCGGGAACTTCGAACTGCAATCCAGTGAGGGCCCAGATCAGAAGCGGGAGTGTCGCCACGATGCCCACGATCGCGTGAATATCGAAATCGCGGGCGAATCGGCCAGATCTCCATCGGAGGCGTACGGCGTTGCCTAGCTTTCGGATTGCCTTCCACCAAATGAATGGTGCGGGAATCACGAGCAGTAGCAGAATCAGCGCGGCGAGGGTTAAAAGCGCTGCACCCCAGGATAACCCGGAGAATGTGTCAAGGGACGCCAGCGGACTCGGCTGAGTGAGGAAGGGTACGTGGCCGCTGTAGCCCTCGCAGGTGAGTCCGCAGTCGTGCAGGTTGGTCAGAAACCCCAGCACACCGTCGCCGAGGTTCGTGCGTCCGTTCAGCCGGCCAGTCCCGGCGTCGATGAAGAATGTGTCGTGTGTGCCGGTTGAAGCCCGGAGGAAGTAGACCCCGTCTTTGAGGGACGCGCTCGCCACGTGGATCTCGGGATAGCGGGTTTCGACTGTGGTGATTGCCTGTGCGAACCCGATCGGTTCTTCCGTGAATGTGGTGCGGAACATCTCGGAGTTCAAGGCCCGAACCAACTCCGGTTGGAACACGAGAAGTGCGCCACTGGTACTGACGATCACGACGAGCACGCCGAGAAGGAGACCTATCCAGCGATGGCTGAGGACCAGAATGCGCCGGACTCTCGAGGCCGTGCCGCGTCGGCGCCGAGTAGTCCGGCGTGGCGTCGGCGATTCGGTCATCGGTGGCGCCCCCGATTGGCGGATTGCCGATGCCAATCGCCGTACTCCTGTCGTCCAGCTGCCGTGTCGAACCGTAAATCGTGAGTAAGGCTACCCTTATCTCCCGCCGGATGGTCGCCGACGTGGTTCTATCGGGCGTCTCCGAATGAATTTGAATCTGATTCAGAAACTTCTTGACAGCCGCCGGCTGGGTCACTAGTTTCTGAATCAGATTCAATAACTGGAGGTGCGATGGTCGGCAATCGGCGCGGCGTGGCGTCACGCGCCGCCCTACTGGAGGCCGGTCGTGCCGCCTTCAGCGAGCATCGGTACGACGAGGTGTCCATCGTGGACCTAGCTCGCTCTCTCGGTGTGGCAGCGGGATCGATCAGTTATCACTTCGGCGGTAAGCGTGGGTTCTACCTCGCCGTTGTCGAACAAGCGGCCGATGAATTCTGGGGTGAACTCGTCGGGATGCGCGGTCCCGCGTTGGAACGGCTATCCGAAGGCGTAAGCAAGTTCCTGGACCGCGCTCAACGGGAGCCAGGTGCGTTCGAGGCCCTACTCGCCGATGTGTCCGATGCCGAGGTTCGACGTATTCGCGAACAACATCGGCAGCGCCTGGCGCACGCGTTGGCCGTCGAGATCACCGGCACCGAAGCGACGCCGGTGTTACGTGCCGCCATCAGTGGATGCCTCTCGTTCATCGAGGGCATCGTGCTGCATTGGATGCATACCAACGAGATCTCACGCGACGCAGTTCGCGACCTGATTATCGCCAACTTCTTCGGCACGGTCCTGAGCGCCGTGCGGTCCGACCCCGATATCGAGCTGAGTCAGCGGGTAATCGATGCGGTGCTACCGGATTCGGAGCTGCTGTCCGTGCTCGCGGGTTTGTCTCCGCGAGACCCCTCAACAATCAACACTAAGTAATCGAAAGCGATGAGATGTCAACGCCTTTACCCTCCGGGCCCTCCACTATCGTCCACCACCCGATCGCTCGCGCAGCAGCGTATCTGATCGGGCCGCGCGGCCTACGTGACATCGGCCGACTCCGCACTGAAGTGGCCGGAAAGGTTGTCGTCGTCACCGGCGCCTCCTTCGGCCTGGGCGCCGCAACGGCTGAACTGTTCGCGCAGGCGGGGGCCCGCGTGGTGCTGGCCGCGCGGTCACTGGATCAACTCCAGGAGATCGCCGCCCGGATCACGGAGAATGGCGGCGACGCAACGGTTTACCGGCTCGATCTGACGTGCGAACAGTCAGTCTCGGAGTTCGCAGCGGCCGTCCTCTACGACTTCGGTGAGGTTGACTACCTCATCCATAATGCGGGCAAGTCCTTGCGGCGCTCGATACATCTTTCGTATGACCGTCCCAAGGATGTCGTTGCCACATCGGGCGCCAATTATGTGGGCCCCATGCGGCTGACACTGGCGCTACTCCCGGGGATGCGTGCCCGCGGAAGCGGGCACATCGTCAACGTGTCGACAGTGGGCGTGATGTTCGGGGCTGTGCCCAAGTGGGGCTTCTATTTGTCGTCCAAGGCGGCATTCGATATCTGGATGCGGGCGGTCGGGATGGAGGCTCGCGGCGACGGCGTGACTCTCACGACTTTCTATGCGGGACTGATGCATACCCGCATGAGCGCGCCAAGTAGGTGGATGCGATTACTACCCGGTCAGACACCGAGCGATGCCGCGCGTGTGCTTGCTCGCGCCGTGGTGGAGAAGCCACGAACGTTGACCCCCATTTACGGACACCCCTTCGCCATGTTGGTTCCGGTGCTGCGGTTTCCGCTAGAACCGCTCATCGGGTTCATCTACCGCCGACTCGGTGATACACAGGTATCGCTGGCAAGAGTGGCGGCCGGCCGGCCCCTGTCCGCGCCCGCCAACACCCGCGACAAGGTTGATGTTCATGGTGGCTGAGATGAGGCAGGCCCTTCGGCAATGGGGCGCAGCAGTACCTGCGGCCGCGGTCTCGGGAGTGTTCGCGCCGGTGGGGCTGCGAGCCATGGCCGCATTGCTCCGGAGCTTCTGGCAGTACGGGCCAACGCCCGCGATGTTGTTGGCGGCCTCTGCCATTCGATTCCCGGACCGGGTTGCCTTGATCGATGACATAGGTCAGCTCACGTATCGCCGATTACAGCATCGTGCAGAGGCAATAGCCGCGTCCCTGTATGCGCTGACACCCGCGGCACCCCGGTCGATTGGGATCGTATGCCGCAATCACCGTGGGTTCATCGAGGCCGTGCTGGCCGGCGCCCAACTCGGCGCCGAGCTGGTCTTCATCAATACCGAGCTGACACCGCCACAGTTACAAGCGATCCTGCAGCGTCATAACCCCGATGTGCTGGTCTACGACGAGGAATACGTGAACACCGTAGCGGAGGCGCAGTACCAAGGTATGCGGGTATTGGCCTGGCACGAAGGTGCCGCCCGTGATGGGCAGCTGACATTGGATGGGCTTGCCGCGCAACAGCATCGGAATCCGCCGCCGGTTCGTCGCCCCATCAAGCTCACACTGCTGACATCGGGTACCACCGGCCTGGCCAAAGGGGTGCCGCGTGCGATCAAGCCCCGGCAATTAGTGCTCATGTGTGTGACTGCAATGGGAATGGTGCGGATGCGCTCGAAAGATCGTGTGCTGGTGGCGCCGCCGTTCTTCCACGGATTCGGGTTGGTGGGGTTGCTGGGGCCGCTGGCGCTCGGCGGAACCGTATTCTGCCGGCGACGATTCGACGCCAAGCAGGCCCTGGAAGATATTGCGCAGGAAAGTATTACGATGCTCATCGCGGTGCCAGTCATGCTGCAGAGGCTGCTTGCGGTGCCCGATATCGGCCGCGATATCGCCCGGCGACTGCCGTTGCGGATGATCCTCACGGGGGCAGCACCGATCTCGTCGGCCACCGTCTCCGGAGTGCTGGACGTCTTCGGGCCGATCCTGGTGAACGGATACGGATCCACCGAGGTCGGTGTGGTGGCCATCGCCTCCCCCGCCGACCTCGTTGCCGCGCCGAACACCGTGGGGTGCAAGGCACTTGGGGTGTCAGTGCGCGTCCTGCGGGTCGACCGCCAGGAAGCCGCGACCGGCGAAACGGGGATGATCTTTGTTCGCGGCGGCCTCGAATATGAGGGCTACACGCCGGAAAAGACGACGCGCCCCGCGGCCAAGGAGGTCGTCGATGGTCACGTCAACACCGGCGATATGGGTCATTTCGACGCCGAGGGTCGGCTGTACATCGATGGTCGATCTGACGACATGATCGTCTCCGGTGGAGAGAACATCTTCCCCGGCGAAGTCGAGGATCGCCTCACCGCACATCCCGCGGTAGCGGACGCTGTTGTTATCGGGGTGCCCGACAATGAATACGGACAGGTTTTGCAGGCCTTCGTGGTCGCGGTGGCCGGCGCCCCGACGCCGTCAGACGATGCGCTCAAAGCCCATATCCGCGAGCGGCTGGAACGCTACAAGGTGCCCAAGCAGTTCGTCATCCTCGAAGAGATACCACGCAATGCGAGTGGGAAAGTGCTTCGTGCGCAACTGCATTCACCCGGAACCCACTAGAAGTCACCGATAACCAAGGACAACGATGTCTGATACCCAGGCCCACACTCGCCGACAGCGAAGCCGGTTCTACGATCCGCCCTATCTCGATGACAGCGGGTCCCCCGGTGATCTGCTGCGCATGGCACCGATGACTGCCCGCCTGTTTCCCGGTTGGGCGATGCCGGCCCGCGCATGGCGAGTGCTCTATCGGTCGACCACCGCGACAGGTGACCCGATCGCGGTGTCCGGGGTCGTCCTCATTCCAGACACCCCGAACCCGTTGGCGGCAAGGCCGCTACTGGGATTCGCGCCCGGTACGCAAGGGCTGGCACGCTCCGCCGCATTGTCTCGTCTGCTGGAGCTCGGTGTGGAGTATGAGGCGGGATTTCTCGCCGCAGCGGTGCGACGCGGTTGGGTGGTTGCCGTTACCGACTACCCGGGGCTTGGTACTCCCGGTGTACACCCGTACGTCGTTGGCAGGAGCAATGGCCGGGCGGTGCTCGACATCATGCGTGCCGCGCGAAATCTGTCGCAGGCGGGCCTTGACGTCGCGGGACCGGCAGGTATTTACGGCTACTCGGAGGGCGGGAACGCCGCTGGATGGGCCGCCCAGTTGCAGCCGAGCTACGCCCCCGATATCCCGCTGAACGCGGTAGCCGTTGGCGCCGCTCCGGTGGGCTTCCCGGAACTCGCCACAGACCTGGACGGTGGGCTGTTCGCGTTCCTGTTGCTCTACGCCGGGCTCGGACTCGACAGTGCCTATCCGGAACTGCGATTACATGACTACCTCAACCGTGGCGGACGGTTCGTCGCGACGCTACTTCGACATACCCACATTATCGCCGCGATTGCTTTTGGCCTGCTCATGCCCAAGAAGCGGCAGCGATACCTCGTGGGTGCGGATCCATTCCTCGAGCCGGATTGGCTTGCCCAACTGCACGACAACAGTCTCGGCTACCTGGCGCCCGCTGCACCGATGCTGGTGGGCGCGGGCCGACAGGACCAGGTGATCCCCTACCGCCAGGTCGAACTGTTGCTCCAACGCTGGCGCGCTCTGGGTGTCGACGTGCAGCAGCATCGGATCCGCTTTGGTGAACACATAACGGCCGCACCGCAATTCGCCAAGGCTGGATTCGCGTTTCTGGCCGATCATTTCAGCAGCGCCGAATCATGGGTGTCATCGAGGAATAGAGAAGTGGGATGAGCAGAGTCCAACGAAGCGCAACAGTTGTGGCCGCTGCGGCCGCCGGCGTGGTTCGCGCTCTCAACCCCGTATCAGCGGGCCGGCGCTGGCCGGCCCAGGTCAATGACTGGAGTGCGTGTGTGCAGCCGAACGGTCGCATACCGGTTGTGCTGGTACCCGGCTCGTTTGTGCCGGGTCAGTTCTACTGGCATCGGATCGCGCCCATGCTTATCTCGGAAGGGCATCCAGTTTTCGCGTGCAACCTGCCAGGTTGGGGTACCCGGGGTCCGGACGTCATGGTGGCCGCTCTGGACAGCTTTGTGGAACGGGTGAGGAGTGCTACCGGATCGAGCGAGGTGGTTCTCATAGGCCAGTCGTTCGGTGGTGTCATCATCCGAGATCTTCTGCAGCGCAACGCGATGAATGTCCCGTCAGCGATCACCATCAGTAGTCAGCACCACGGCTTTCGGCGCATCTGGAGCAGACTCTTCAGGACTTCGGGTGTGCGGCAGGCAATTACGGTGGTATGCCCGATGGCACTTGAACTCGTCAGTGGTTCGGACTATCTGACCAAAATCAACGCGGTCGGCGATCGATGTTCCGCTATCACCACCGTCACCAGCAACTTCGACGCGTTCGCGCCCGCTAGTAGCACCGCAATCCGTGATGCGACGAATATCGTTCTGCAAGATGTAGATTCAGCGGTCCGCAGTGGTCACATGCTTATTGGCTACGACCCGTTGACGCTAGAGGTGATCCGCCGGACGCTCGCGGCAGTGGGCTAGCCGCTCTCACACCGTTCTGCGCGATATTCGGTATCCGGCCAGGAGTAAGAGCATCCACACCGCCCCGACGATGAGCGCAACGCGGGTATCCGCACTGAAGCCGAGCAAGAACATGACGAACACCAAAAACCCGGTGGCGAACACCTGCAGGTACGGCCAGCCCGGTACCGGAAAGGCCGGGGCCGATGCATCGTTGGAACTCGTCTGTGCTCGGAACCTGAAATGGGACAAAAGGATCATCAGCCAGACAAATATCGTCGCGAAGGTGGCGACGGACGCGATGATGACGAAAACATGCTCCTCTATCGCATAGTTCAACACCACGCCGATGAGTAAGGCCGCCGTCATTACGACGACGGTCATCCACGGGACGCCGTTACGCGATACCCGCCGCATGATCGCCGGAGCGTGTCCTCGCTGCGCCATCCCGTAGATCATTCGCCCGGCGGCGAAAACATCGCTGTTGATCGCGGACAGAGCCGCCGTCACCACAACGACATTCAGTACGGTCGCAGCCGATGTGAGCCCCAGTCCTTCAAATATCTGGACGAACGGGCTGCTGTGCGAATCAATTGATCGCCAGGGATTCAGGGACATGATGACGGCCAGGGTCAGAACGTAGAAAAGAATTATGCGCACCGGGACTGTGTTGATGGCCCGCGGAATTGTGCGTGCGGGGTCCTCCGCCTCACCCGCGGTGATGCCGATGATCTCGGTGCCGCCGAACGCGAACATGACGATCATGAAGCTGCCCACGAAACCTGCCAGGCCGTGGGGAAAGAAGCCACCGTCATTCCACAAATTAGCGATGCCGTGCTGCGCGCCGTGACCGGCAGATGTCCCCCACCACAGGATCGCGATACCGCCGCTGATCATCGACACTATGGCGAGGACCTTCACGAGGCTGAGCCAGAACTCGACTTCCCCGAATACCTTGACACTGAGCAGATTCACCGCGCCGATGAAGAAGATGATCGACAGGACCCAGATCCAGCGCGGCACACCCGGGAACCAGAACCCCATGTACACGCCGAACGCGGTGACATCGGCCAGGCAGACGACGACCATCTCCAGGGTGTATGTCCAGCCGGTAAGAAGGCCGGCCAGCGGGCCCAGGTATTGAGTTGCGTACTCGCCGAACGACCCTGCTACCGGGCTGCGCACCGCCATCTCCCCCAGAGACCGCAGCACGATGTAGATCACCGCACCGCCGAGCAGATATGCCAGCAGAACCGAAGGGCCCGCTTGCCTGATCGCTTCGGCCGATCCGTAGAACAGCCCCGTCCCGATGGCCGAACCCAATGCGATGAAGCGGATATGGCGAGCGGAGAGCCCTCTCGTGAGCGTTTCCGGCGTGCTGTTCACAGGGCGAACTCCTATTGCGTGGCCGCATTCAGGGCTATGGGATAGCCGGGGTGCCCGAGGCCACGCGCCGGCACGTCTCGAAATCCCGCACAATGCAATCGAAACTGCAACCGAAACATCGTGACGGCAATCTCGTTGGCTACTTGCCGGTGCGCTCGCGGTGCTTACACCCAGGCCAGCAACACGGTCGGCGCTTGCCTTCCTCCAACTCCTCCTGGGTCCGCCGAATGCGGCGCTCCCGCGTGGCGTCCTGCTTCGCATCCTCGACCCAGCAGATGAACTCGTTTCGCCCCAATGGCGTGATGTCCTGCCATAGGGCCAGGGCCGTGGGGTTCTCGATCAGTGCCGTGCGCAGGTCGGCAGGCAACGTATGCACCACTCCCCCCGCCACCTTCGGGCTGCTCACGTCGCAGGATTGCTCGGGGCGGGGCCGTCCGGAGCAGGACCGGTCGGCTCATAGCCAGGCGGCGGAGGCCCCGTCAACGGGGCATACCCCGGTGGCAGCGGCGGTCCAGACGGCGCCGGGGCGTAGGGGTCGCGTATCCGCCCCGGGTTGGAGGACTCCGGGGCATTGATCGAGATATATCCCGGCGGCAACTGCGGGGCGGGTCCCGCGCCAGCCGGGCGCCCACCGACACCATCGGGCGTGTCGAGCGGGCCGTCATGAGCTTGATGCCAGAGATCGCGGATAGTCCCTAGCGGGCCGCCCGATCCCGAGCCGTAGGTGGGGTTGGGGACCTCAGGCACTGAAGGCTGACCGGGCGGCGGTGGCGGCAGTCCCACGGGTTCGGTAGCTGGGGCAGCTGCATCCGGAGCCGACGGTCCGGGTGGCGGCCCAGGCGCCACAGGATCCGCTCCGACGGGCGTCGACAGGGATAGTGCGGCACCGGCGACGATCGCGCCAGCGACGAACAGCTTGGCTGCGTCCATCGAATCATCGTCGCATAGACGATCTGCAGCCGCTGGTCAGTGGCGGTGCAACGCGGCGATGCCCTGATCGAGCGCGGCCTCCAGGTAGGACAAGTCGCCAGTGGCGAGCATGATGCCGACCCCACCCTGGATACCGGCCAACAATGCGGCGGCTTCCCGGTCGGCATCGATGGCCGCGGCAATCTTGCCCTGCAGTTGCATGGACCGGATTCCCACGCAGATCTGGTGATGCCACCTGGTGATGAGTCCCGCCGTCAGTGTCTGGGCACCCGGCGTGGTCCGTCCGATCTCGGACATGAGGACCGCGATGGGGCAGCTGGTGCCCTGCTTGCGATAGCGGTCCACCACGGCGTCGCGCCAGCGCTGCCACGCTGCCCAGGAAGTGAGCTCGCCGAGGTATGGCTGTTGGTCGTCGAGGACAGCCAGTGACTCGAACGCGGCCACGGCCAGCAACAGCTGATCCTTGCCGTCGGGAAAATAATGGAACAACTGACTCTTCGAGGTCTGGGTGCGGGCCATGATGTCTTCGAGGGTGATCATCGCGACGCCGATACTGCGGATTTCAGATGCCGCGCCTTCGACAATTCGCTGTCGAGTGGCCCGGCCTTTGACTGTCAGATTCTGGACTTGTGGGTCCAATTCGAGTGGCGGAGCATCCGTACCCATGGAGCAAAAAGGTACGCGACTTTCCGGCCGTTCGGCATTGGTTACCGGTTCGACAGGCGGTCTCGGGGTCGCCATCGCCAAGGAACTCGCGGCAGAGGGGGCGTTCGTCGTCGTGAGCGGCCGCAGTCAATCTCGCGGCGAGTCGGTCGTCGCAGATATCGAGGTCGCGGGCGGACGTGCCGTTTTCGTGACCGCTGATCTAGGGGCGGGTGAGGACGAAATACTCCGAGTCGCGGCCGCCGCAACTAAGGCATCGGGTGGGCATCTGGACATCCTTGTGAACAACGCGGCGAGTCTGCAGTTGCCTACGCCAACGGGCGAGGTGACCGCACAAACACTCCGAGATACCTTCGAAGTCAACGTCTTCGCGCCGTTTCTGCTGACTGGCGTCATCGCACCACAGATGGCCGCCGCGGGCAGTGGGGCGATCGTCAACATCGGATCCATCACGGGTTACCGAGGAGCCAGTGGCTCGGCTCTCTACTGTGCCAACAAGGCTGCCATCCACTCCCTGACCACGAGCTGGGCCGATGAGTTCGGCCCAGCGGGTGTGCGGGTGAATGCCGTTGCGCCGGGGCCGATCTCTACCGAACGCCAACAGGAATTCGCCGAGTACCTTGAACCTGTGCTGTCTCGGTTACCCTCGCGCAGGATGAGCACTCCGGAAGAGGTGGCCTCCTCTGTGGTCTTCCTAGCCAGTGACGACGCCGCCAATATTCACGGTGCAATCCTCAGTGTCGACGGCGGATGGGCCGCTGTCTGAAAGGTTTGGGCAGATGATCAGCAGGCGCGGGTTTTCCAAGGTGGTGCTGTCCGCGGCGGCCGGTGCCGCGACGCTGGCCGCCTGCTCGAGCGGTCCGACGGTCGAGACGTCACCGTCGCGCGCGCAGTTCCCGCCGCTCAAACAGATCAATGCGGGTCTGCTCGACGTCGGCTATATCGACGAGGGGCCGCCCGACGGTCCGCCGGTGATTCTGCTGCATGGCTGGCCCTATGACATCCACAGCTATATCGATGTGGTGCCGCAGTTGACCGCGAAGGGGTTTCGGGTGCTCGTGCCGTATCTGCGCGGCTACGGCAGCACTCGGTTTCTGTCCGGCGGCACCGTACGCAACGGTCAACAGGCCGCGCTGGCCACCGATGTCATCGATTTCATGGACGCGTTGAAGATCCCGTCGGCCGTCCTGGCCGGATTCGACTGGGGCGCCCGCAACGCAGATATCGTTGCTGCAATATGGCCTGACCGAGTGAAAGCGCTTGTCGCGGTCAGCGGGTACATCATTGTGAATCTCGAGGCCAATCAGCAGCCGCTGTCACCGCAGGCGGAGCTGGGGTGGTGGTACCAGTACTACTTCTCCACCGACCGCGGTCTACGCGGTTACCGTCAGAACACCCACGATTTCAACAAGCTCATCTGGCATAACGCCTCTCCAACATGGAAATTCGACGACGCAACCTATGACCGCTCGGCCGCGGCGTTCAACAATCCAGACCACGTCGACATCGTGATTCACAACTATCGGTGGCGGTTGGGGCTTGCCCCAGGAGAGCCGCGCTACGACGGCATCGAGACCAAGCTGGCGGCCAAGCCCACCATCGGCGTGCCGACCATCACGATCGGCAGCGATTTCGACGGACCCGCCAAGGATGGATCGCCCTATCGGAAGATGTTCACCGGCAAGTACGCCCACCGGATACTGGACGGGATCGGACACAATGTCCCGCAAGAAGCGCCCCGAGAGTTCGCCGCCGCCATCGTCGATGTCAACGACCTCTAGAATTACCAGGGAGCAGGCGAATAGGTAGGGAATGAACTCACTCGGATTGTCGGTCGGGGCTACACAGCTGGTTGCCACGGACGGCAACCCCGACGGTGTTCCCGTCGTGCGAAGTTCGATACTCACGCTGCATGAGGACCGTCCGTCCGAGGTCGGCATCCCGACCGAACCCGGTCTGGCCCTCACCGGATTCGTCGACCGCGTCGGAGACCCGGTGGGCATCGTCGGCGCAGACGGATCAGTCCATAGCGCCGATTGGGCCATGGCCGAAGCCATCCGTGTCCTGATCGCCGACGCGGCCGTGGACGCGCGCTTCGACGCTCCGCCTCTGCTCGCGGCCGCCGTGCCCGCGCACTGGGGCGCGCACTCGGTCGCCACGCTACGTGCCGCTATCGACAAGGTGCCGGCCTTGGCGCCCGGCGGCAAACCCATGACGCTGGTGCCCGACGCACAGGCCGCGCTGGTGAGTTTGCGTGATCGAGTCCCCGATCACGGTGTCATCGTGGTCTGCGATTTTGGCGGAACCGGGACGAGCATCACGCTGGCCGACGCCGCGAGAAATTTTGAGCGTATAGGCGGCACCGTCCGTCATCGTGACTTTTCCGGGCAGCGGATCGACCAGGAGCTACTGACGCAGGTTCTTGCCGGGCTCGATCAGGACCCGGACGGAACGGCGTCGCTGGGCGCCTTGACCCGCTTACGTGATCGCTGCCGTGCCGCCAAGGAACACCTCTCGACCGAAACCGCCACCGTTGTCCCGGTTGAGCTGCCGGGAACCGGCTCCGACGTGCGGATCACCCGGGGCGACCTGGAGGACGGTATCCGGGAGCCGGTCGCCGCGCTGATCGTCAAGGTCCAAGAGATCTTGGAACAGAACGGGATCCAGCCGGCCAGCGTATCGGCCGTTGTCACCATCGGCGGTGGCGCCGCCATACCGCTTGTTAATCAACAACTTTCGGAGCATATTCGGTGCCCGATCATCGCCGCGCCGCAGTCCCAGCTGGCCGCCGCGCTTGGGGCGGCCATCATGGCCGGTCAACCGGATGAAATACCTTCTCCCGAACAGACCATGATGCGGCCGGTGCCCTCCGGTGAAGAGACGGCGAAGAGTCCTGCTACTGCCGCCACCGTCGAGTCCGCAGGCTTGGCCTGGTCAGAAGTCGACACGTCCCCGGAACTGCAGGAGTACCAGGACTACAACACCCCGGCCACCGCAGCTCGGCCCGAGGTCACGTTCAGCCGCGGATCGGGCGACTATCGCGATACCGCGCCAGTCCGCTGGTTCCAACGGCCCATCCTCTGGTTCTTTGTCGCGGCAGTGTTCTCGGCTCTCGTGTTCACCGCGCTCTTCGTCGCATGGCAGGACCGGGATGACGACACGCAGTCGTCAAGCACACCGCCGTCGGCCACGACAAGTTCGTCACACCCCTAGGGAGGCCCGCGAACATCAATCCCGTCGTCGCCACGGCTCCGATCGTGTGTACTTGACCCATGACCGGCGCCAAACGATTCTGGATCGCGCTGGTGCTTGGAGTTACGGCCGGGGTGTTGACCTGGACGCTCTTGCAGCGCTGGCAGGTTGCGCTGCTCGCAGTCGTCATCATGACCGCCGCCGTCAATGTTGTGTGGTCGCTGATTGTGTTGTGGCCCATGGACCCAGACCAGACGCGATCCCGCGCGAGCAGTGAAGACATGGACGACGAGCTGGGCGACCTGGCGATGCTGCTGGTCCTGGTGGCCAGCCTGTGCGCGATTGGAATTCTCCTGATTTCCGCCAATGACGAGGATAAGGGCGCCTACGCGGGGTTGTGCATCGGATCCATCTTGACCGTGTGGGCGATGCTGCACACGATCTACGCTGCTCGATATGCGCGGATCTATTACCAGGGGGATCCCGGCGGTATCGACTTCAATTCCAAAGTCCCGCCGCGCTATGTGGACTTCTACTACTTCTCGTTCAATCTCGGTATGACATATCAGGTATCAGATACTGCCGTCACCGATTCACACACCCGCGATGTAGTGCTGAAACACTGCCTGTTCAGCTACATCTACGGCACCGTGATCATTGCGTGCACCATCAACCTGGTCATCAATCTCGTTGGTTAGGCAGAGCCGCTACGCGCCGCGCGATACCGCGCCGTGTGAAAGTCGCGATTGCCGAATTCGGACTCAATTGCGGTGAGGCGCTTGAAATAGTGCCCGATCGCCAGCTCCTCCGTCATACCCATTCCGCCGTGCAATTGGACGGCTTCCTGCCCGACCAGTCGGGCCGCACGCGCGATCGTCGCCTTGGCCGCAGACACCGCACGAGCGCGACGTGGACCATCGAGGTTGAGGGATGCGAGAATCGACGCCGCAACCGACTGTTCGACCTCGATGTGCATGTTCACCATGCGGTGCTGCAATGCCTGGAAATTGGAGATTGCCACGCCGAACTGCTGACGTTGCTTGGTGTATTCGACCGTATCGGCCAGTACCTTGCGCAGGATTCCGACCGTCTCTGCCACCGTCGCGGCCGTTGCTTCGTCGAGGGCCTCATCGACTACCGGCCAGGCGGCGTCCACCTCGGAGATTCGTGCCGAATCCGGCACGCGCAGAACGGTTATCACGAGGTCGCTGGCGTGGTGATCGTCGATCGTCCGGTAATGGTGTGCGGTGACGCCGGAGGGTGGATCGGCGGGATCGAACGGTATCGCGAACAGTGTGAGGCCCGTGGTGTCCGCACGATTGCCGGAGGTTCGGGCGGTGATGAGCAGATGGGTGGCAATCGGCGCATCGCTCACCACGATCTTCTCGCCATCGAGCACCCAGTCCGGTCCCTCACGGCGAGCGGTGGTCTGCACTGTGTGGAACGACTGCCCGGAAGTCGGCTCCAGAGCGGCAAATCCGGTGATGACGTCGCCGGCTGCGATGCCGGAAACAAGCTGCGCGGCCAGGTCGCTATTCGATCGGCGTAACAATCCGCCGCCGAGCACCACAGTGCCGATGAAGGGCTCCACCACCAGGTGCCGCCCCAATACCTCGGCGATGACAAGAACCTCTTCGGCGCCGCCACCCAGTCCGCCGCGGTCCTCGGGTAAGGGGGCCGCGAGAATACCGAGCTCGTCGGCGAAGGACTTCCATAACTGTGGCTGCCAGCCCACATCCGACCGGGCGGCGCGACGACTGGTATCAAGGGCGTACCGGTTGGACAGAAAGTCCGATACCGAGTTTTTGAGGAGCTGTTGTTCGTCGGTGAGGCTGAAATCCATGGTGATATTCGCTCTTCGTCTATCAGAGGCCGAGTTGGGCTTTGGCGAGGATGTTGCGTTGAATCTCGTTGGAACCGGCGTAGATTGACCCGGCCCGATCGTTGAAATAGTGCAGCGGCGCTAATGCCTGCCATAGCTCGCCGCTGTGGTAGCCGTCGTCGGGTGGTGTGTACTCGACCACCGGGCCTCCGGGTTTGGTCACGTGCGGCTGGTAGACGCGACCGCGCGGGCCGGCGGCCTCCAGCGTCAGCGTGGTCAACGCCTGCGACAGCTCGGTGCCCAGAATCTTGAGCATCGAGGACGCCGTGCCGGGATTACCGCCGCCCGCGACGACCGCCAACACTCGGTGTTCGATCACCTCCAGGACGTCAACCCGAATCGCAAGATCGGCAAGCTTGGCGGAGAACACGGGATCGTCTGCCAGCGTGCCATTTTCAGTCGGCATCGACTGCGCGGCGGCGCTCAGCCTGTCGAGCCCAACCTGTAGTGACGGAGCCGCCGCCCCACCGCCGCGCTCGAACTCAAGCAGATACTTCGCGACGGTCCATCCGTCGTCGACCTCGCCGATGACATTCGCCGTGGGGACGCGCACATTGTCGAAAAACACGACATTCTGCACCTCCTCCCCGGAGCTCATCACCAACGGTTTGACTTCGATACCGGGAGAGGTGAAGTCGATGAGGATAAAGGTGATACCTAGCTGCTTCTTCGGTCCCTTGGTGGTGCGGACGAGGGCGAACATCCAATTCGCTTCGCGCGCGTGGGTAGTCCAGATCTTGGAGCCGTTGAGGATGAGGTCATCGCCGTCGGCCACCGCCGACATCTGCAGCGACGCGAGGTCCGAGCCCGACTCGGGCTCGCTGTATCCCTGGCAGAAGAACACTTCCCCCGTCAGGATGCGTGGCAGAAAGAACACTTTCTGCTCTGGCGTACCGAACTTGATGATGGCGTGCGCAACCATCCGAATTCCCATGGGCGAGAGGGCGGGTGCGCCGGCCAGGGTCGACTCGACCGCGAAGATGTAGTGCTGCGCTACGCTCCACGGCTGGCCCCCGTATTTCACGGGCCAGGAGGGCGCGGCCCATCCCTTCTCGTGCAGGATCGCCTGCCACTGCATGCTGGCCTCATGATCGCTGTACACGCTCGTTTGCAGACGCCCGGCGGCACGCAGATCGTCGGTGAGGTTCTCCTCCAGGAACGCCTGGACCTCCGTGCGGAATTGTTCTTCCTCTGCCGAGAAGGCCAGATCCATATGCGCCTCAATGTGTCGAGTTGGGGTGTGTCGAATCGGTCAATCTGGATGCAAGTGAATTCAGATTACCGCCCGTTTCGCCCCCAGGCAACATCGGCCCTGCCAGACTGGGGCACGTGACTTCTTCCGCCGGCCGCTCGTACAGCGGTCTCGCCGCCGACGAACGCCTGGCCCGGCGTCGGCAGCGGCTGCTTGAGGTGGGTCTGGACATCCTCGGAGCCCCGGACGGACAGGGAGACCTCACCCTGCGCGCCGTGTGCCAGCGCTCTGGGCTGGCTCAGCGTTATTTCTACGAAAGCTTCGCCGACAAGGACGAATACGCCGTGGCGATATTCGACTGGGCCGTCGAGGGACTGGCGTCGACTGTCGAAGCGGCGGTCGCGGCAGCTCCACCCCGTCTGCAGGTGAGAGCGGGTATCACCAGCGTGGTACGTGCCATCAACGCCGACCGCCGCATCGGGCAGCTTCTGTACAGCCCCAGCCAGGTCAACCCCGTCTTGGTCCGCAAGAGGTTCGAAGCGACGGCGATGTTCGTCTCTTTGTTCGCCCAGCACCTGAGCGATTGGTTCCGTCGCGACGATCGCGGCAACCTACCGGTGCTGGCTCACTTCGTCGTTGGCGGTGTTGGGCAGGCTGTCACGGCGTGGCTGCATCAGGAGGTCGCTGTGAGCGAGGATGTGCTCATTGAGCAGCTAGTTGAGATGCTGCTGGCGCATGGCCCGGAGCGCTCCGCCCAAAGATGACAGGTGCCGCACAAAGGTCTTGATCACACCCGTGTTGGCGCTAAGGATATGGGTGTGAATTACGGTGAGGTGCTTGAGAAGTTGGTCGCGTGGGCGACTGAGGTGGATGTCGTTCGGGCCGTGATCGTCACTGGGTCTGCGGCCACCGGGGACGCCCATCCCTTATCCGATCGCGATATCGAGATCTATGCCTCCGATCCCGACGAGCTGGCCGATGACGACTCGTGGTGGTCATCGCTGGGCGAGGTACTCGTCGTCGAACGACTGGAGGACGAAGACCTCGGATACCCGACCCGGCTGATCTATTACGCAGGCGGCAAGCTCGATTTCACGCTGATTCCCGCCGAGGACCTCGCTGAGTCGGAGCACGACCGGCCGTTCCTGGTGCTGCTTGACAAGGACGGCTGCGCGCCCGATCCGGCATCAATCAGAACGGGCTACGGCGAACTCCCCGAAGAAGACGAGTTAGAGGAGAGCGTGCATTGGGGTTACGCGGCAGCGCTGATGTGCGCGAAAGCCGCAGTGCGTGAAGAACTCTGGTCGGCCAAGCTGCGTGACCAAGACCTGAAGGAGGAGTTATTGCGGGTGATCGAATGGGACCACCGCGTCCGGTACGGCGCCACATATGACATCCGAAACCTGGGCGTCCGGATGCACAACTGGATGGATGCCGACATCCGCGACGAACTCAACGGCTGCTGGAGCCATTTCGACACCGCCGACACCATTGCGGCGTTACGTCGCACGGTGGACCTGTTCGCGCGACTAGCGGCGCGAACAGGAGTCGCCCTCGGTTTCGAGCCATTTCACCACGAACGGCTTCACACCGAGATCGAGCAGATCCTGTCGCTACGCGACTAGGAGGTTGCTAGCATCAGCACCCGCCGAGCACGGTATTCGCATCGGTCTCAGTGGACTGCTGTCCGACGATGGTGCCCGTGCGCGGATCGAAATCCACGATCGTGCTCAGGGGTCATGTCGCAACCACACTGTCAGCGTCAAAGGTCTTTGCGTGCGGGCTGTTTCGTACGATACGAACTCTTCTACCCGAAATGGCGTTCGCGCCCATGTATACCCGGTCTGAGGGCCGAGATTCCGGAATTCTCCGCGCCGTTGATCGAGCTGATCGAGCTGTTGGGTGTCCCCGACTTGAGCCTCTATCGAAATGTGTGCCGGATAAATCTTCACCCGGAACAATCCCTGCCCGGAAAGCTCGCGCTGCGTGGCGGACAACTCCCCGTCTAGCCGCGGCGCACTGTACAGCGGATCATGCTCATCGATCATTGCTCCGACCAGCGGCAATCGGCCCCAGTCAACCGGTGCGACGGCCGTCACCCCGGCGGCCGCCAGCACAAGGAGCGCGATGCCGACGATCACCACGGCCCGCCGGAAAGCGCCCGGCCGTCTGTCGCTCATGCCGTCCTCCCCGCGACGACGGATGATGCGCCGAAAACTCGGCACCTGGGCCCTGCATGATGGATGTCATGGAGTCGTCCCGCGTAGATCGGTGGCTGTGGGCGGTCCGGCTGACGAAGACCCGGCCGGATGCCGCCGCGGCATGCCGAGGTGGGCATGTGCGGATTAACGATCGACCGGCGAAGCCGTCGACGACGGTGTCCCCCGGTGACGAGGTTTGCGCTGTGGTAGGTGACACGACGCGAATCGTGAAGGTGGTGCGGGTGATCCCGAAACGGGTTGGTGCCGCCGATGCCGTGACCTGCTACCTTGACCGAACGCCTGCCCGGCCCGAGTTTCCTCAGGTTCTGGTGGCGGCACGTGATCGCGGTACGGGCCGGCCGACAAAACGGGACCGGCGAATGTTGGACAAATGGCGTGCGGGCCGGGAATGAGCCGTCAGTAGACGTCGCGCACGTATCGGTGGCTCTTGATGAGCTCGTTGACATACGCATGCGCTCCGGCGGCATCCATCTCGCCGCAGCGGGCAATGATGTCGTGCAACGTCGCATCGACATCCTTGGCCATATAGTCGGCGTCGCCGCACACATATACGTAGGCGCCGTCCTGCAGCCAATTGAACAGCTCTGCTCCGTTGTCCAACATGCGGTGCTGGACATACTGTTTCGGCTCACCGTCGGAACCATCGCGTGAGAATGCGAGGTCGAGCCGGGTCAGGGCACCTGAGTCGACAAAGCCTTGCAGCTCCTCGCCGTAGAGGAAACTGGTGGCGCGACGCCGGTCGCCGAAGAACAGCCATGAACGCCCCGAAGCGCCCGTGGACTGGCGCTCCTGCAGGAAACCCCGGAACGGCGCGATACCGGTCCCCGGCCCGATCATGATGATCGGCACATCGGCGGCGGGCAGCCGGAAGGTGTGATTGGGCCGCAGGTGTACCCGCATCGTCTGCCCGCGATCGGCCAGGAAGGTCGATGCCACACCGCCGTACGCGCGGTCGGCGTCGGCGTACCTGATGGTCGCCACGGTCAAGTGCACGGTGTTGGGGTGGACAACCGGGCTCGACGCGATGGAATAGTCGCGGAACTGAAGCGGGCGCAGGTTGTCGACCAGATCGTCAACGGTCAACTCCCCCAGCTTGATCAGATCGAGCACGTCCTTGCCGTACAGCCATGAATCCGGCGCCGGATTCACGTCTCCCGCGAGCGCGTCGGCGGCATCCGCATTACTGGTCCGGGTGGCCACCAACGCTCGAAGTGTCCGCGACGGGGTACGGATCTCCAGATGATCGGACAGAAGTTTACCGAGCGGCTCATCGTGACCCGCTACCCGATGGTCGGCCGTGACACCAATCTCAGACAGGATCGCCGCAACCAGACTGGGATCGTTGGTGGCGTGCACCGCAATCGAATCGCCTGCCTCGTAAGAGATTCCGGAGCCGGTGAGATCCACTTCGTAGTGGCGGACTTCCTTGTCGGATTCGGCGGCGGTGAGCATCCGATTGGCGAGAAGCCGGGCTTCGACGGGTTCATTGCGGTCGCGCTTAGGCGCTGCGGGTGCCTCGGCCACGATGGCCAGCGCCGCGGGACTGGAGTGCTCGGCGGCCAGAAGCTTGACCAGATCGGTAGTCCAGCCCTTCGACGGCCCTAGATAGGGTCCGTCAACGTCGACCCGCTCCGTAAGCCGGGTGGCGCCTAAGGCTGCAAGGCGGTCATCGAGCAGGACGCCGGCATTGCAGAAGAACTCGTAGCTGCTATCGCCCAGGGCGAGCACCGCGAAGTTCAGATTCTCGAGTCGATCGGCGGTTTCGGCACTGAGTGCTTCCCAGAACAGGAGCGCGTTATCGGGAAATTCACCGTCGCCGAATGTCGACACCACCACAACGAAATGGGTGGCCGATTGCAGGTCCGCGATATCGACTTGATTGAGCTCGATCGCCTCAGACTTGATGCCGGTGGCTTCGGCCAGCGCCTCGCCGAACGACATGGCGGCGTCCTCGGCATTGCCCATATCGGTCCCGTAACCGACGATCAACGAGAAATCCGACTGGGCGGTCACTGCACTCCCTCGCTCATGCGCGGGGCTCGTCCCAGCGCTGGGTAAGGGCGACCTTACTTTAGTGGGGGGGTGGGCATGGGACGCTCCCCCCTTTTACCTGTATGTGCCGCGTAGGAACCCGCTAATATCCGAGAGTGGCCTGGCTGAATACCTGGTGGCAGTACGACGTGGTGGATGGTTACAAGGGTCCGCTGTTACTGGGCTTCGTGGCGTTCGTGGTGACCTTCGTGGTGACCCGCACCATCACCCGCCTCATCCGCGCGGGGAAGGGCCCCTTTCACGATATTTCCGATGGCAGTGTCCACCTCCACCACTCGGTGCCGGGTGTCGTGCTGTTGATCGTCGGTGCCTTCACGGCTCTCGGTTCGCCACCGCTGTCAGCGTGGACATATCTGGCGGGCATGTTGGTGGGGACCGGCGCCTCGCTGGTGCTCGATGAGTTTGCAATGATCTTTCACCTGCAGGATGTCTATTGGTCCAACGAGGGCCAGCTGTCGGTCGACATGGTCACCCTCGCCACTGCGTGCATTGGCCTCGCCGCGATCGGTGTGTCTCCGCTGAACGTGGACGGCCTGACCGGAGTCATCGCGATTGCGCGTGGGGTCGCGGTGATGCTACTGCTGGTTCACCTTGGGCTGGTGGCGATTACCGCGCTGAAAGGTAAGTACCCCACCGCGATGATCGGAATCTTCATCGCTCCCATTGCTTGGTGTTCGGCCGCTCGACTGGCTCGTCCGACGTCACCGTGGGCGCGGTGGCGTTACTCGGCCGAGAAGGTCGCACGAGCGCGGCAGCGGGCGCAGGCGTTCGACCGCCGTTGGGGTCCACTGCGTATGCGTTGGCTCGATGCCATCGGTGGAACACCGACACCCGAACTCACTCAAGCACCGACGCAGTCGCGGACCCGCTGAGCGATCTCAGCGAGCGTCGACTCTTCGTGCACCGGCGCCGCCCACTCCGGGGCAATCGCCAGGTGCACCCAACTGGTACAGCCGCCGTGTTCCTCGCTGCGTTGCAGCCGCGTGGGCGCAACCAACGGGTGCACTCGCACCACCAGCGCCGTGAGGCGATGCTTGGGGCGAAAATCTAGGCGATCCGCACGTATCGATTCGGTGGTCCAGATATGCAGTGGTGCAAGCTCTTCGAGCCCATCAGGTCGGTTGACTTCGATGGCGGCGACAACCTCGGCGCCAGCACGCACAATGACTTCGGTCTCGGTGCTATCGGCTGCGGCGGCTCTCAACAGATCATGGTGCTCGGGACGTACCCGCTCGGCGTGGCCGTGCACGACTGTCGGGAAGAGTAAGAACCGGGAATCGGCCAGCGTGAAACGCTTCTCGTGGATACCGCCCTTGCGCAGCAGAATCGTCTGCCGGCCATCGAGCATGCCGTGTATCGCAGCGCTCCACTCTTTCAACGCGAGCTGGCTGCCGGTCACACAGCGAGACTACGGCCGGGGTGTCACCAGCACAGGGCAGGTGGCCTTGTGTATCAGCGCATGGCTCGTGGAACCGAGGAAGAAGCCGGCGACATCGCCGCGGCCCCGGCTTCCCGTGACGATCAACTGCGCGTGTTCGGCCTGGCGAAGCAATACGTCGGCGGGATGTCCGACCGTGAGGACACGCCGGACCGCCACCTCCGGGTACTTCTCCTGCCATCCCGACAGACGCTCGGCGAGGACCTGCTCCTGACGCACTTCCTCACCGGCCCGGTCCGTATCGCTCCAGGCCGTGTAGGCGTAGACATACCCCGGCGGAATGTTGTTCCACACATGCACCGCGACCAGCTCGGCGTCTCTCATCGCGGCCTCCTCGAATGCCCACGCAATCGCGCCGTCGCTGGAATCAGAGTCGCCGACGCCCACGACGACCGGCCCGTCTGCCGGTGCCCCCGATTCCCTGACGACGACCACCGGACTGTTTCCCTTCGCGGCCAAGGTCACCGACACCGAACCGGCCATCATCCCGGTGAACCCGCCGAGTCCGCTGGAACCCAGCACTGTTAAGGCTGCGTTTCTGGACAGTTCGAGGAGGATTGCCACGGGTTTACCGGTGGCCCTGACCGTGGACACCTGAACGTTCGGGTGCAATGCATAGACGTGATCCTTGGCCTGACTGAGGAACTCGGCCCCGTCGGTGTCCAGGTGCTGAAAGAAGCTCGAAGACGCCCCAAGGTTGTAGCCATGCCCGAAGCTGCCGTAGTCGACGGCATGGACCAGAGTGAGCGGTAGGTTCCGCCGCTCGGCCTCGCCGCCGGCCCAGGTCAGGGCGTGTAACGCGGATGCCGATCCGTCGACACCCACGAGAATATGGAAACTCGGCGCTACGGTGGTCATGGCTCCTCCGATGCGGTAGGGCGGTTGCTCCTACCGCTGACGCTATTGACCATCTGTCGTGGCTCCTATGGACCAATATCTCCACTTTGAGTGACTTTCGGCCATATTTAGGTGTGCTGGATCACGCTGCACGGGGTTCAGTCGTGTTGGCGGAGCCACTGTTTGGGGCCCGAGGTGCAGCAGTTCGCAGGACTAACGACTCTGTGGGTCCTGCTAGCGTGGTGAGTAACGGAATCTCGCCGATCGTCGATATGGACGTCGGGGGAACTGGCGGAAGGTAGACGAGAATGCCCTTGACGGCGAAGTTGATTGTTGGTTCTGGCGCGGTGGCGTTGTCGCTGGTTGCAGGCGGTGGAATTGCGTCCGCAGAGCCGGATACGAGCGCCATCGTCAACACCACGTGCACCTACCCGCAGATCATGGCGGCGCTCAACGCGCAATCACCCGAGGCGGCACAGCAGGTGAACGCCAACCCCATCGCGGGCGCATGGCTGCAGCAATTCGTGGCCTCCCCGCGCGTCAAGCGTCAGCAGATGGTCAACGAGGTCAAGGGCATGCCGGCGGTTCAGGAATACACCGTCCTGATCAACCAGGTCGCCGGCTCCTGCAGTAACTACTGACCGGCCCGGCGCTCGGTCTGCGGATTCCGAACGCGCTTGCCACATCTGGCGCCGAGTGTGACGTACGTCCTTACGGCTATCAGAACAAGCCTGCTTAGGCTAGGCTTAGTTTGACTGACTTCCATGAGCCGGCTCATCGGCCATGTCGGTTCGAGACCACGCGTCACGCTGGTCAGGGCGGGTTCGCTCAACGAACGAGAGACCCAACGTCACACGCTGGATACGCCGTGCGCGGCGCTGGGTGAGGAGAATCGGCTGAGCGGGCTCTATGACCAGGACCAGGAGAAAAGTAGCTGCGGCGTCGGTTTCCTGACCCGCAAGGATGGCATCCAGACGCACGATGTCATCCGTAAGCTCCACGAGGCACTGTGCGCCGTACCGCACCGCGGCGGAATGTCTTCCGAGGGTGTGGGCGACGGCGCCGGCGTCAATCTCGATCTCTCCTTGCGTTTCTTCTCCGAGCTGGTGGGCAACCCTGGCCTGCAGCCGGGTCAGTTCGGCGTAGGCAACTTCTTCCTCCCCAACGACCCGGCGTTCCATGCCGAGGCCGAAGGAGTGATCGAGCAGGCACTGCTGGCGCAGGGATTCACGATTCTGCTCAAACGCGATGTGCCGGTGGAAAATGCCGCGATCCGCCCGGCAGCCGTCAAATACCAGCTGCCTATCCGGCAGTGGGTGTTCCTCTCCGATTCGGACCGCAAGACCCATGAGGCTCTCATGGCGATCGAAGCCACCGCCTACACACGTCCGGAACTGCTGGGCCTGTATCCACTCTCACTGAGCACTCGTACCCAGGTCCTCAAGGGGCGCCTCAATTCGAGTGAAGTGGTCCCCTACTTCAGTGACCTGTCCGATCCCCGTATGGAAGTGCACTCGATGTTCTTCCACACGCGGTTCTCGACGAACACCGCACCGAACGCGACCATGGCCCAGCCATTTCGGCTGATGGCACATAACGGCGAGCTCAATACGGATAAGAAAAACCGCTTGTCCGAGAACGCGATAGCGCGCGCACGGAACCGGGCAATCATCCGCCCAGTGGGGCAATCGGACAGCTGCCGACTGGATCAGACTCTGCAAAGCCGTGTCCTCGAGGACGATCTCGACCTCGTCACGGCAGTCGTCGCGATGATGCCGCCCGCGTGGGAGAACGACACGACACTGTCGGTGCGCGTGATGGCCATGCTCGAGTACTTCAGCCTCTACGAGGAGAAGAACGACGGTCCGGCCGCGCTGATATTCGGTGACGGCAACATCATCGGTGCGCGCCTGGACCGGCTCGGCCTGAGGCCCCTGCGTACCGTCGAGACTGCCGAGTACCTGGGCGTGATGTCCGAGGCCGGACAGATCTACTTCGACCCCGACACGGTGCTCGAGCGAGGGCGCATCGAGGCGGGTGGCATGCGCTACTACGACCATACCGAGGGCCGGTCCTACGGCACTGTCGAGGCACTGGAAATGCTTGCCGCGCAGCATGATTACCCAGCCATGCTGGCGCAGGCCCGGGTGAATATTTCGGACTTGCCGCATGTGCCGCCCGTGGGGCAAGGGTCACCGGCGCGGTACGACGGTGACCTCGACCGCCATCAGCGCTACGTGGCCTACTCACTCAATCAGGAGAGCTTCAAGTTCCTGATGGACCCGATGCTGGCCACCGGGCAGGAGAAGATCTCCGCGATGGGGTACGGCGCCGCCATCAACGCGCTATCCAATCAGGAAGGCGGCGTTGCGAAGTACTTCTCGCAGCGCTTTGCCCAGGTGACCAATCCGCCCCTGGATAGCATTCGCGAAGCCGACGGTATGACCCTGCGCGTCGCGCTCGGCGCGAAACCCAAGAGTGGCGCACGGACCGCACCGCAGATTGTGGTGCAGTCCCCCATCCTCACGCATCTCGACATGCTCAAGATCCGGGAGCAGGACCTCACCCCCGTCCGGCGCTTTGGCATGCGCTACCGGGTCGACCTGTCCGATCCCGTGGCGAACGCCGACCGCATCGTGCAGGCGATCGATGAATTATGCAATGCGGTAGAGGAATTCGCCCGGGAGGCGGGCGGTATCGCGGTGATTTCCGATCGCCATGTCTCCCGTGACCGCGCGGCGATGCCTCTCATCATCGTGATCTCCGCCATCAACCAACGGCTGATCGAGGAGGGCCTGCGGTTGCGCGTCTCGTTGATCGCCGAGAGCGGGCAGCTGTGCTCCTCGCATCATGTGGCCGCCGTACTCGGGTTCGGGGCCTCCGCCGTGTATCCGCTGGCGGTGCAGATGCGGGCGGAAGAGAAGTACGGCGCCGACGCCGACAAGGCGTTCAAGCATTTCGCCAAGGCGGCCGAGAAGTCGTTGATGAAGACGATGGGACGGGTCGGGCTCTGTACCGTCGAGAGCTATATCGGCGGCGAGTTCTTCGAGCCGAATTACCTGGACACCTCGGATCCGGTCTTGCGCAGGTACTTCCCCAATGTCATGTCACCGGTTGCCGGTGTCGGCTTCTCCACGCTGGCGGCCGCCGTCGCCGACTGGCATGCCCGTGCGCTCGCGGTGACGGGAGAGAAGGACGTCCCGTTGCTCGGCCTGTTCAAGGAGCGCGCCGAAGGTGCGGGCCACTCGTACGGCACGACCGCGGTGCGCGGGTTCGTGGATATGACCGAGGAAGCGATCTCGTTCGGGGACGAAGGCCGGCCGGAAAATCCCGGTATGGCCGATCCGACCTACCTGCGGCTGCTGCCCCTGCACCAGCTTGAGGGTGCCTTTGGCCTGGACGACGAGGCCTACCGCAACAACAGCTTCGACCAGCTGCCCGCACGCGCCATCGACAACTTCGACATCACGCCCGGGTACCGGACTTTCGTCCGGTCGATGAACACCGAGCGCACCCGGCGCCCGGCCGCGCTGCGCGATGTGCTGGCGCTACCCGCCGACGTCAACTTCGTGCGCACCGCCAACGAATTCCGCAGGGAAATGGGCCAATTCGCGAGATTTGGAAATAACGACTTCCAGTTGCGCGGCCTGTCCTGCCGGCATGCGGACGGCGAGTTTGTCTTACGGCTCTCGCATACCCATGAGCGGCTCGCGGCTCTTGCGGCCTCGCTGCGCGTGCGGTTCGGTAGCGAGATCACCGGCCAGGAAATCACCGGTGATGAGCTGAGGCTGACGGCGACGGGTCAGGCGGCGAGCTACCTGGCGAAGATCAGGACAGCGCCGGAGTCGGTTCCGCTGTCCGCGGTGCAGCCGGCCAGTGAGATCACCCCCGCGCTGACATCGGGGGCCATGAGCCACGGGGCGTTGGTGGCCCCGGCGCACGAGGCGGTGGCCCACGGGACGAACTTGGTTGGTGGCCTGTCGAACTGCGGTGAGGGCGGCGAACACATCAGCCGTTACGGCACTATCCGGGGTTCCCGGATAAAGCAGTTCGCTTCTGGCCGCTTCGGGGTGTGGGCGGGATACCTCGCCGATCCGATGCTCCAGGAGCTGGAGATCAAGATCGGGCAGGGTGCCAAACCGGGTGAAGGCGGGCAGCTTCCGGCGCCGAAGGTGACCGTCCAGATCGCGGCGGCCCGCGGGGGGACCCCGGGCGTCGAGCTCGTTTCTCCCCCGCCCCATCACGACACGTACTCGATCGAGGACCTCGCCCAGCTGATCCACGACTGCAAGGCCGCCCGTGTCCGGGTGATTGTGAAATTGGTTTCGTCGGAAGGTATCGGCACGATCGCGGTGGGTGTCGCAAAGGCCGGAGCCGACGTCATCAACGTTGCCGGGAATACCGGCGGCACCGGTGCGGCGGCCGTGACAAGCCTTAAGTATGCCGGCCGGTCGGCAGAGATCGGCGTCGCGGAAGTGCATCAAGCACTCTGCGCCAACGGAATTCGGCAGAAGGTGGTGCTGCGCTGTTCGGGGGCGCACCAGACCGCCAGCGATGTCATCAAGTCGGCGCTGCTCGGGGCGGACAGTTTCGAGTTCGGGACCACCGCACTGATGATGCTCAAGTGCGTCATGGCCAAGAACTGCAATATCAAGTGCCCCGCCGGTCTGACCACCAACGCCGAGGTATTCGAGGGTGACCCGCGTGCGCTCGCCCAGTACCTGCTGAACATTGCACACGAAGTACGGGAGATGCTGGCGGCGCTCGGCCTGAGGTCACTGCGCGAAGCACGCGGACGCAGCGATCTGCTCCATCTGCTGGACCATCCCTCCAGCATCGGCACCCTGGACCTGCGCCGAATGCTCGCGGTGGCAGAGGAATTCGTAGTCGAGAACCCCGTGTATATGGAGAAGGACTATTCGGTGGACGATACGTTCGCCGCCCAGCTCAATCTTGACGGTGCGGTACTGCCGCCCATGGAGTTGACCAACCAGAACAAGAGCGTCGGCGGGCAGCTCGCGATCGATATCGAGCGGATGCTCAACTACCAGGCGGCGGGTGGATTGGCCGTCGCCGCCGACGAGCGCGGCCGCCGTTACCTCCTTCCGGAGAGCCTCACCGTCACCACCACCGGCTCGGCGGGCCAGAGCTACGGCGTCTTCTGTAATGACGGCATGGTGCTGACACACACAGGCACCTGCAACGACGGTGTCGGCAAGAGCGCCTGTGGCGGCACGATTACGGTGCGCTCACCCGGCGGCGGTTCGGAGGCTCCGGGAGGCAATGTCCTTATCGGGAACTTTGCACTCTTCGGCGCTTCTGGCGGCCGGCTCTTCGTCGAGGGCCAGGCCGGGGACCGCTTCGCGGTCCGGAACTCGGGTGCCACGGCGGTTGTCGAGGGTGTCGGTGAATTCCTGTGCGAGTACATGACTAACGGCGCTGTGCTCAATATCGGTGGCTTCGGCAAGGGGGTCGCGAACGGAATGAGTGGCGGCTTCCTATACCAGTACGACCCGCAGGGCCAACTCCCGTCCAAGGTGAGCAGCGATTCGGTGCTGGTGCTACCCGTCACCGATGCCCCGTTCCATGAGGCCGCGGCGCGCATCCTGCTCCAGTGGCATGTGGCGGCCACCGGATCGGCCAGAGGTCAAGCGTTGCTTGATGATTGGCGGTCCACCCGGGAGCACCTGGTCTACACGATGTCACGAGCCCTGCTGCAATACCAGGATTCCGACGCCATTTTGCAGGGCAAGACGCGCAAAGAACTGCTGGACGAGCTCACCGCCGCCCTTGCCGGCTACCAGGTACATAAGTTCAAGCTGTCCTACCGCGACCAGCGCGATGTCCTCGGCGGAACGGTACCCGCCTACGGCGACACAGATACCGAGGGCATGTACGCGCTACTCAACACCTACACGGTGCTGAACACGGCACAGCAGCTCGCCCTTTCCCGGATGCCGAATATTACGGACGTGACCGATCCGCGGATCGGCAAGGCGGTACGCAATCTCGTTCTCACCGAGGACTTTTTCCTGATCCAGAAGCTGCAGAAGTATGCACGGCAGGCGATAGACGGATACACGGACGAGGACCTGGCCGTGCTCATCGCCGATAAGCGCCTCACCGACTACAAGGACGCGCTGAGCCAGCGCAATGTCCTGTCGATGGACAGCCCTGGCACCTACGGCTGGATCCTGCACCAGAGCGCCAAGAACCTGGACAAGATCGGCCGTCTGCCTTCCTTCGAAGAGCTGTTCGCGCATCAAGCGCTGCCTGTCGTCGCCCTGTCCGGACCGTCCCTCCAGACCACGTGAAGAAGCCATGAAAATCGCCTACATTCCCGAAGACGCACCGTTCAACGAGGACCAGCGTGCCTGGCTCTCAGGCTTCCTGGCGGGGCTGCACTCCCGCCTCGCCATGAACCTGGCAGCGCCGCCCCCGGCGGCCACCGTGGACCTGGCGGCCCCGCGCCCACCGCTGCGGGTCCTGTTCGGCACACAGACCGGAAATGCCGAGGGCATGGCGGGCGATATTGCGGCCGCCGCCAAGGCGCAGGGATTCGACGTCACCGTCGGCGGCCTCGACGAGATAGCGCTCGATGAATTCGCCGGGCTGAAGTACGTCCTCATCGTCACATCCACCTACGGCGAGGGCGAGATGCCCGATAATGCCGAATTATTCTGGGAAGCACTATCTTCGACGCTGGCACCGCGGCTCGAAGGGGTGTCCTACGGTGTCCTTGCGCTCGGCGACACCAGCTATGACGGCTTCTGCCAGGGGGGCAAGCTTATCGACACGCGGCTCGAACAACTCGGTGCGATTCGGGTTGTCGGGCGCGCTGACTGCGATATCGACTACGAGGCGCAGGCCGCGGAGTGGGTCCAGGGTGCGGTAGGGAGCCTGGTCACCTTGGCCGGGGCCAGCGGCAGCCCGGGAACTCCCCCGCCGAGCATCGTGGCGCGCTCCGGGTGGACCCGCAAGAACCCGTTCTCCGCCGAGATACGGGTTAACCGGCTGCTCTCACGGGCGGGGTCGGACAAGGAGATTCGGCATTACGAGTTCGCGCTCGCCGACAGCGGAATCGCCTACGAGGCGGGCGATGCCCTTGCTGTCTTCGCCGAGAACAATCCGGCACTCGTCGAGGCGATCGCCGATCACTTCCGTGTCTCGACTGGCACTCTGGTCGATGGCGAACCACTGGGCGAGCTGCTGGGCAAGCGTTACGAGATCAGCACTCCCTCGCGTGACCTGTTGAGCGAGGTGGAGAACCGCGCGGAGAGCGAGGAGTTCTCGCACGCATTGCGCGGCGGGGTCAAAGAGGTGCTGGATACCTGGCTCTACGGCAAGGACATCCTCGACATCCTTCGTATCGGTGGGGATGCGCTGAGCCTCGAGGAGTTCATGGGGCTCCTCAAACCCCTGCAGCACCGTGCCTACTCGATCTCTTCCAGCTCACTGGCGCACCCGGACCATATCCACTTGACCGTCGCCAGTGTGCGGTACCAGAGCCTGGGCCGAGAGCGCGGCGGCGTGTGTTCCACCTTCCTGGCCGAGCGCAGCAGCGATGCACGAATCTTTCTGCAGCCCAACAAGTCCTTCCGGGTGCCCAGCGACGACGACGCGCCGATGATCATGGTCGGCCCCGGTACTGGTGTGGCGCCGTTCAGGGCCTTCCTACAGGAACGCGAACAGCGCGGTGCCAGCGGTAGGAACTGGCTGTTCTTCGGTGACCAGCACCGGGACCATGACTACATCTACGAAAACGAGCTCGACGGCTGGCACGCTTCCGGCCTCCTCAATCGACTCGACTTAGCCTTCTCCCGCGACCAAGCAGAGAAGGTCTATGTACAGACGCGGATGCGCGAGCAAGGCCAGGATCTGTTCGCGTGGCTTCAGGACGGCGGGCACTTCTATGTGTGTGGCGATGCCACGCGTATGGCTAAGGATGTAGACAAGGCGCTGCACGAGATCGCCGGTGAACACGGCAGATTCAGCCCCGATGAGGCGTCCGAATACGTCAACACCCTCAAGCGGGAAAAGCGGTACGTCCGCGATGTGTACTGACGGCCGGCGCTGCGAGCACTGCCCCGCCCGGCGGATCGTGGCGGGGCCCAACGCGATTGCCGAAGCACTTCCCGCTCTCGGCACGGTGGTGGCGGTTACCGCGAACGATGCTGCCCTGCTGAGCCACACCGGCGAGTACCTTGAACCCTCATTTCCCGGGGAGGCGCTCAGTTGCGATGACGAGTACATTGCGCTCCGACTGAATCCGGCGCTCATCCGTGACGCGTTCCTGGCTCCGCGCGGCCTGACGATGGTCGGCGACACCGGTACCCACCGCGCCTATCTCACACCGCTCTCGGACCGCCTGACAATCAGCGCCCTCGAATTGGCGCCGGAGGCCGGCCCGGAAGTATTTCCCGTCACCGACTGGTCGGACGTCAGTTGGCGTGACACCGATCAACTCACCCATCTCGACGCGCTCACCCCAGGGCGTTATCGGGTGCTCCCGTTCACCGGTGCCCGCAGGATCGATTCCGCGGTCGTCCCCCACCTCCTGGCCCACCTCGTGGATGTGGACATGCCATTCACCATCGCGGTTCCGGGAGGCGGCTGTGTCCAGCTGCATCGGGGCCATGCTGCGATGGTCGAACAGGCGGGTGCACATATCGCTGTCATCTTCGGGGCCTCGCGGTACGCCATGGACCCGGTGTTCATCGCGGAGAGTTGGGTGACACAGGCGCATGGCACGCAGGGGCTCACCTCCTCGGTGGAGTTGTACGACCACAGTCATCGTTGCGTCACCGCCATCACTCAGACGGGGCCGATCACAGCCAGGCTTCACCAGGCGTGGGAACACATGATCGCCTCACTACCGGAGGGCGATTGACGGCGGCGCGCCAGATATCTTGACCCTTTCTCACAGCGGGCAGCCGGTGGCGTGTGAACAGATTGAGATGTCCCGGTGAATTGGAGGCAGCGTCCGGGAAATTGTGCCGCCCTAGCGTATGCGCATGAAAGCGACAGCCGGAGAGCGCAACATGGGCGGTGAACCGTGAGCAACCTAGTCAAGATCGTCGATCAGATTCTTCCCGGCCGGAACGCGGACCTGCGGCAGGCGCAGTACTACCAGGATATTTTCGGTGAGCTGCGGTCGGTGGCACAGCGAGAGCTGGACGACCATCTCGCTTCCCTCGAGCGGCGAAGACAGAGCGGCAAGCCGTCTAGCCTTTCGCGTCTGCATCGGCTCGTCGGTGCGAAGCGCGCAGAGCTGGCCGCCCTGGATCAGTTGCTCGAGGCGCTGAGCGATCGATTCGGCGACCACTCGACCCAGTCAGCGGGCTAGGCGCCAGCAGTGCGCATCTCGGGCTGTGAATCCTTCAACGGGGTCATGATGGTGACGAGCCACGTAATCGCCAAGGTGACCGAGGCAAGTGTTGCGGCCAATGTCCACGCCACCGGATCGGACCCGTCTGCTGTCTGATGCCACCACAGCGCGGCCAGACTGATGACCGTGCTCAGCGCCGCGGTGTAGGCCGCCGCACAGCACCACCGGAAATACCGCCATCGCAGTGCGACCGCGGAAACCAGGCAGGCCACCAGGAACATCACCGCCGTACCCGGTGCCACCGCATCGACGTGCAGGGTCGGACTGGCGTGCGCGCCCAGATTGGACCAACGACCCACTGCGGCTACACCCAGGACGACGGTTGCGACCAGTGCCACTCTCCGCCGCAAGGGGCTCATCCACACGTCCTCAAGTACCCGCAATTCGATTGCGCGCAGCGTGTCCTGGATCCCCTCGTCGCGGGGATGAGTTCTCACCCGATGCCTCCTGATTCCGAACAGTCTCGACACTAGAGGTCGTACGGAGCGCCGCGACAGTTCCCTATGGCCTTAATCCGACAGGGACTGAGGTACCGGCCATCGCGTTCCCGCCGAGGCGCAGACGTCTGAGCTGGGTGTTCTGGCGGCAAGGTTGCCGCTCATTCCGCAATAACACCGCCTATATAGACGGCCCATCCATTTCAGGGTGACCGCCGTTACCATTGGGATATGACAACGCAGTTTGACGCCGTCATCGTCGGCGCCGGTTTCGGTGGGATGGGCGCGGCGATCCAGCTCAAGGAGCTGGGTCTGACAAACCTTGCGATCCTGGATCGTGAGGATGACCTCGGTGGTACGTGGCATGTCAACCACTACCCCGGTCTGGCGGTCGACATCCCCTCGGCCACCTACTCTTACTCATTCGAGCCCAACCCCTACTGGTCGCGGTTGTTCGCTCCAGGCTCCGAGCTGAAGCAATACGCCACCCACGTGGCCGATAAGCACGAACTGCGTAAGTACATGCGTTTCAATACGCCGGTATCCGGTGCGCGCTGGGACGAGGAATATCAGCACTGGGTCGTCACCACCGAAGCCGGCGACACCGTCACCGGCAAGTACCTCCTCACGGCCACCGGATACCTGTCACAGCCGAAGATGCCCGATATCGAAGGCATTGAATCGTTCGCGGGCAAGATCATCCACACCACCAAGTGGGATAACAGCTATCGCGCCGCGGGCCACAAGATTGGATTGATCGGTACCGGCGCGACCGCAGTCCAGTTGATTCCAGAACTCGCCAAGGATGCCCAACACCTCACCGTGTACCAGCGCACCCCGATCTGGGTCGTGCCCAAGGCCGACGCGAAAGTTCCTGGTGTGGTTAAGAGACTCTTCGCCAGGGTGCCACGGACTCAAAAGCTTGCTCGCACAGTGGGTTCGGCGATCCTCGAGGTGATCATGGTGGGCGGAGTGTTGCATTTCCGCCAATTCCGGCAGGCCAACAGTGGGGCCGCGATGCTGGCCAAGGCACACTTGTTCGCACAGGTGCGTGATAGGGAGCTACGCCGCAAGCTCACTCCCGACTACGACTTTGGCTGCAAGCGCCCGACCTTCTCGAACACGTATTTCCGAGCGTTCGCCAAGAAGAACGTCAGCCTCGAGACGGCATCGATCGAGCGGATCGAGTCCGACGGCATCGTCACCGCCGACGGCCGCAAGACGGTCATCGACACTCTGGTCCTGGCCACCGGTTTCAATCTTTGGGAATCGGCCTTCCCGGCGTTCGAGGTGATCGGCCGTGAGGACTACAACCTCGGAAAATTCTGGCGGGACAACCGTTTCCAGGCCTTCGAGGGTATCGCCGTCCCCAAGTTCCCGAATCTGCTGACGCTCAACGGACCGTACTCCTACAGCGGGTTGTCCTACTTCGACACCATCGAGTCGCAGATGCGTCACATGAAGCGGCTCTTCGGAGAAATGGCTCGCACCGGTTCGGCAACGTTCGAGGTCACCGACGAAGCCAACACCGAATTCCTGAACCGCATGGTCGGTAACCTGGACAATTCGGTGTTCTACCTCGGCAGCTGCCAGACGGCGCGAAGCTACTACTTCAATCAGCACGGCGAAGCCGCGCTCCTTCGTCCGACATCGACGGCCAGCGCCTACAAGGAGCAGGAGTCGTTCCCGCTGGAGGCCTACCAGCTCGCCTAGCCGGTTCCGCTGGGCTTACCGGAGGACTACGTGAGGACTACCGGAGAACACAGTCACCGCACACCGCGGAGCGGTCGTCGGTGAGCTGGTAGATGAGGCAGCAGCTGCGCCGCGTGAACTCTGGACCCGCGCGTAGGGCGCCGTCGTCGATGCGCGGATCGGTGAGGTAGATGTCGGCCACTCCGCGGGCAATATCGGACAGCTCGGGGCGGGATGTTGCGATGAGCCGCGCGGCGCTGTTGACGGCCGATCCGACGTTTCCCCACAGAACGCGAGCACTCACTCCGGTGTGGTCGATGATCCCTTGTGTGAGCACCTCGACTGTGCTCCCGATACCGGTGATTTCGGATCCGGACCGCGCGGTGACGGACAACGGGAATGGCCCGCCCAGCTGGTCCTGCCACCAGAGATCATCCAATGCCTGCGCGATGTGGACATGACCGCATGCCGCGGCCGCCATTACTGGCGAAAGAATGCGGGCGATGAGTCCGAGATGCGCTATGGAGGCGGCCACTCGCAGGTCGACGACATCGGGGTGGTGTCCGATACGTGAGGCGAGGCCGTTTCTGACGGCATCGATTCGCGCGCGGAGCGCTTCCGATCCATCCGCCAACTCGGCCATCGGCCGCCACGGCGCTTCCGGCGCGTCGTCGGCATCGTGTGTCTCGACAGCGAAGAACGGACCACATGAGGCCAGCTCGGCTGACAGTGACGTTGGCCCCTGGCTCACCGGACGCTCCTCCCCTGTCGCGAATGGCGGTGTGTCATATCTTGCTGCACAAGTTATGTGTTGGCGATACGTTGTATGCGTTCGCTTCGTCTATCGGCAACGCGCGAAGGGGTGGGTCGGGTGGCTGAGAAGGTTGATGACCTCACGTCGATCAGTTTCGAGTACCACTATGCATCCCCTGCTAGCGCGGTGTGGTCGGTGCTGACCTCGCCGTCGTTCTTCGGACAGTGGGTCAAGGACTTCGACCCGGTCAGGTACGAGACAGGAGTTTCCTTCTCGTTCAACGTTTTCCCGTTCGTGGGCAGTGGGTTCGTCGGCGAAGTCGATGGCCGGTTCACCGAGGTGATCGTCGACGAGCTGCTGGCGTATCGGCTGGCTACCCATGACGGATCGATCGCCATCGATTCGCGGTGGTCCCTGATTCCGGACGCCGATGGCACGCGATTGGCGATCGAGGCGACCGGGTTTGATCCGGAAGATCATGACCAGATGCGGTTCAGGCAGTTGTGTGTCGTGGGGTGGCCGGCGGTGCTGGATCGAATCGATGACGTTCTGCGCGACCGCTAGTTGCGCAGAACGCCGCGATGCGCCTACTCGGCGACGCGAACCAGATATGGAGTCATGTCGTTGAATCGCACGGGCGACACCTGCACCGCGGGTTCCGATGCTTCCAGCATTAGGTTATTTCCGAGGAACATCGTCACACTTTGATTGCCCTCGGGCCCGTAGAAGATGAGATCGCCCGGAAGTGCCTGTGAGGGAGGGATTTTCCGTCCAACGTTGTATTGATCGCTTGACCTACGGGGCAGTTTGATTCCGGCAGCAGCGTACGAGTACACCATGAGCCCCGAGGCGTCGAACCCCGGTACCTTTGGGGTCGCGGCAGGTGCCGGCGCGGGGATCAAGCCCAGCAGGCTGGTGGTCCCTGTGGGTGCGGCCGGAGTGTTGTCGGTACTGGTGGTTGGGCCGTCGGCGTTGCCACCCCCGTACGTGAAGGGCACGCCGCGTTGGGATAACCCCCGCGCGATCACCGCGTTGATGGCTTTCTGGCCGTCTGCGGGACGCTTGATGGCGTCTGCGGATGCAAGCCCCGGTGTAGCGAACAGCAGGGCGATACCGAGCATGGCGGCGTAAGTGCGTTTCATTCGATTGTCGCTTCTCTCCGGCCGTGGACAATGACCCCGCGGGTGGTTCCTTCCGGCCGGCGATGACCACCAGGATCCTTTGTACCTTCGACGCGCGTTATATCCCAATTAGGTTCTGCGACATGGTCAATGAGTTGTCATACCGTGACCGAACGGTGACAGAGGGGCCCTGCATGGTCGCGCGTCAACCCTTGCGCTCAACGTTTCTCGAGCGCCGTCGGCGTGCCGGCCGTAGGCTGACGCCATGACAGATCACGACCGCCTTGCCACCCGCCGCGAGATTGCCGACGCACTCACGAGTGCGTTCGAACGGCGTCATGAAGTGCTTGATCTGATTGTGGAAGCCGACGACCGAAAGAGTGCGATCGACGCGATCGCTACCTTGCTGGGGACCTCGCAATTGGGCGGCGCAGCGGTTATGGGTATGTCATTCGACCATCTGACCAAGGACGAGCGCCGCAAGAATGCGGCGGAGCTCGAAGATCTCAACAGTCAGCTCACCTTCACGCTCTTGGAGCGCCCGGCAAGCTCGGGAGACAGCCTCGAACTGCGCCCGTTCTCCGGAAATTCCGATACGGACATCTTCGCGCTGCGCACCGAAGAAATGGGTAAGGCAGGTGACGGTTCGGGTGCCCCGGCCGGTGGTCTGGATGATGAGCTGCGAGCGGCGCTGGCCCGCATCGATGACGAGGAGGCTGCCTGGTTCGTGGCGATCGAGGGCCCCAGCAAGGTCGGCATTGTCTTTGGGGAGCTCGTCAACGGCGAGGTGAACGTCCGGATATGGATTCACCCCGATCATCGGAAGAAGGGGTATGGCACCGCCGCCCTGCGGAAGTCTCGATCGGTTATGGCCGCCTACTTCCCCGCCGTCCCCATGGTGGTGCGGGCCCCCGGCGCCGACTCGGCGTAGCGGCGATATGGGCGACGTGCTCGCCGCCTACTGATCCGAATTCGCCGTTAAGGTAATTGATTAACGTCTTTGAATACCTAGACACGCCGCCGCGGCTGCGTTGCTTCGGGCGGTGGAATGCAGGATATTTCCGCTACTGTTAACCCGGTATGAGCGCGTACGAGGAAACTCCAATGGGCATCCTGGTGTCGCAGACCTACCGCCTGCTGTGGTCGAGAGCATCGGCGATCGTGCGTGACTTCGGTGTGACGGTTCCGCAGATGGAGTGTCTGGCCGTGCTCCACGCACAACCCGGGATATCCAATGTGGAGATCGCCGCCGAACTTGGGATCACACCGCAGGCGGTAAGCCTGGTCCAACGATCGCTTGAAGAAGCGGATCTGGTGCGTCGTGCGCGGCGGGAAGCAGATGCCCGCGTGCTGACCACCGAGTTGACCGTCAAGGGTCGGAAGCTCTTCGAGCGTGCCGATGCGACGCTTCGCGAGGACGACGACGAGGTTCTCTCGGACTTGACCGCGAAGGACCGCACCCAGCTGCGCAAGCTGCTGGGCGGGGTTATCGACGCGATGTCAGCGAAGTGAGCTAGTCCACGCTCACCTCCCCCGCGGGTGTAAAAGTGCTCAGTGTCAACAGTATTGATGACATTTGTCGGCTTCTTGATGCCGGTCTGGCCGGTTTCACACTGTTTTGAGAATTCCTGGACTCATTCCAGATAATTGATGCATACTGGTTTTGTGCCCTCCACATCGGATGAGTACGCGGCGTTGCTGCGGACGGTCGAACTGCGGGTGACCCGGCCCCGGGTCGCCGTGCTGGAAGCCGTGGAAACGAACCCGCATGCCGACACCGAGACCATCTTCGGCGCCGTGAAGACCGGTCTGCCCGAGGTATCCCGACAGGCCGTCTACGACGTATTGGCGGCACTCACCACAGCGGGCCTGGTCCGCAGGATTCAGCCCTCGGGTTCCGTCGCACGCTACGAATCGCGGGTCGGCGACAACCATCACCACGTCGTATGTCGATCCTGCGGTGTCATCGCGGACGTCGACTGCGCCGTCGGAGCCGCGCCCTGCCTCACCCCGTCCGACTACAACGGTTTCGTTCTCGAGGAGGCCGAGGTCATCTATTGGGGCCTGTGCCCCGACTGCGCTTCCTCGGGAGCGACCCCACGAATTTCGGGATCACATACGTGATCACAGCCCACATCACCATCCACTCCCGAAAGGAACGCTGTGCCTGAAGAACACCCGCCTATCGCAGAGGCAAACGTCCAACCCGCCGAGAACGGCTGCCCCGTCGCCGGTGGTCGGCTGAACTACCCGAGTGAGGGTGGAAACAGCAACCGTCAATGGTGGCCCACCCAGCTCAACCTGCAAATCCTCAAGAAGAATCCTGCTGCTGCCAACCCGCTGGGTGAGGATTTTGACTACGCCAAGGCCGTGCAGACCATCGACGTCGATGAGCTCAAGGCGGACGTCACGAAGGTCCTGACGGATTCCCAGGACTGGTGGCCCGCAGACTTCGGCAACTATGGCCCGATGTTCATCCGCATGTCGTGGCATGCGGCCGGCACCTACCGCGTGGCAGACGGCCGCGGCGGGGCGGGTGCCGGTATGCAGCGGTACGCTCCGCTGAACAGCTGGCCGGACAACGTATTGCTGGACAGGGCGCGGCGGCTCCTGTGGCCCGTCAAGAAGAAGTATGGCAACACGCTCTCCTGGGCCGATCTCATCGTCTTCGCGGGCAATCACGCGATGGACACCATGGGGTTCAAGACCTTTGGCTTCGCCTTCGGGCGAGAGGACCGCTGGGAGCCCGAGCAGGATGTCTACTGGGGCCCCGAGCACACCTGGTTGGGCGATGAGCGCTACACCGGCGATCGTGACCTGGAAGGCCCCCTCGCTGCCGTACAAATGGGCCTGATTTATGTGAACCCCGAAGGCCCCAACGGTAATCCGGATCCACTTGCGGCAGCGGTCGACATCCGCGAGACCTTCGCCCGGATGGCAATGAACGATGTCGAGACCGCGGCCCTGATCGCCGGCGGGCATACCTTCGGCAAGACGCACGGCGCGGGTGACGCCGCACTCGTTGGTCCGGACCCGGAGGATGCGCCACTGGAACAGATGGGACTGGGCTGGAAGAGCTCGTACGCCACCGGCAAGGGCAACGACGCGATCGGCAGCGGTCTTGAGGTCACCTGGACCCACACCCCGACCAAGTGGGACAACAGCTTCCTGGAAATCCTGTACGGCAACGAGTGGGAGCTGACCGAGAGTCCCGCGGGTGCCCACCAGTGGCAGCCCAAGGACGGTGGCTGGGCCAACTCGGTGCCCATGGCCCAGGGCTCGGGTAAAACCCACCCATCGATGCTGACCACCGACCTTTCGCTGCGATTCGATCCCATCTACGGCGAGATCACTCGGCGCTGGCTCGACCACCCCGAGGAGCTTGCCGACGAGTATGCGAAGGCTTGGTACAAGCTGATCCACCGCGACCTGGGCCCGCTCAGCCGCTACCTCGGTCCGCTGGTCCCCAAGGAAACGCTGCTGTGGCAGGACGTTATCCCGGCCTCGGACACCAGCATCGGACCCGACGACGTCGCCGAGTTGAAGGCGCAGATCCTTGCGTCGGGACTGACCGTGGCACAGCTGGTTTCGACCGCGTGGAAAGCGGCGGCCTCGTACCGGGACAGCGATAAGCGCGGCGGCGCCAACGGTGGACGGATTCGGTTGCAGCCGCAGGCAGGCTGGGAGGCCAACGAGCCCGACGAGCTTGCCCAGGTGATCCGCACCCTCGAGGGCATTCAGGAGTCGTTCAGCGCTGGCGGCAAGAAGATCTCGTTCGCCGATATCGTCGTACTCGGCGGAACGGCTGCGGTCGAGAAGGCCGCCAAGGACGCCGGATTCGATATCGCGGTGCCGTTCACGCCAGGGCGCGGTGACGCCACCCAGGAGCAGACGGACGTCGAGTCGTTCGCATACCTGGAGCCGGCAGCCGACGGATTCCGCAACTATCTGGGCAAGGGCGTACAGCTGCCTGCCGAATACAAGTTGATCGATAAGGCCAACCTGCTTGCCCTCTCCCCACCGGAGCTGGCAGTGCTCGTCGGCGGTCTGCGCGTGCTCGGTGCCAACTACCAGGGTTCGGCCCTCGGAGTGCTCACCGATAAGCCAGGAAAATTGACGAACGACTTCTTCGTCAATTTGGTCGACATGGGCACGGAGTGGACACCGTCATCGGCCGACGACGGCACCTACGTGGGTACCGATCGCGGCACCGGCGTCGTGAAGTGGACCGCGAGTCGCGTGGACCTGGTGCTCGGTTCGAACTCGGAATTGCGTGCTCTCGCCGAGGTTTACGCGCAGGACGATGCCAAGGAGAAGTTCGTCAAGGACTTCGTCGCGGCATGGGTGAAGGTGTCGAACGCGGATCGGTTCGATCTCGTCTAACTACGCGTATGTCGATGGCCGGCTCCTTCGGGGGCCGGCCATCGCAGTATCGGCGGCGAGATGACACCTACGCGGGCGACACGCGAGCGGATGCCAGCGCCAGTGTCATCTCGGCGCGACGAAGACTAGTCGTCCCCGGGTGACGGCCGCGTCGTCAACGAGACTCCGGCTTCGTCGAATATCTCTTCGACAGCGTCCCAGTCCTTCTTCCCCAGTGCGGATTTGATGTGCGTGACGTCCTGCAACACGAACCGGAACGGTTTGTCGTCGGGAGTACCGAACCCGCCCCGCAGGCAATCGACAAGGGCGTCCAGATTGCTGCCGAAATAGCCGCCCGGACCGTTTACCGCACGGCCCAGTTCGGTGAAGAAGTCTGCCCGCGTACGGATACGGGAGCCATCGACGACATAGGTCTTCATGTGCCGTGCACCTCACAGAATGACTGGTAGTGATCGCCCGTGTAATAGACGTGCGGCGGATTGTTCAGCGGGGTGCCACCGGTGATGATCCGCCGCGTTCCACGTGTCCTGCTGCCCGGCGTGCGGACCGTGTACTCGTGGTAGTACCCGCGGGGCTCCGACGGCAGGATCCGCTCACGGTTCTGGAACACCACCCCGTCATTTCGCGGATTCGGGAACGGTCCGCCGGCCCGGATCAGGTGCACGGTTCTGGAGGTCTCGGAAGGCAAGTCCGATAGCGCGCACACAGTGATGGTGCCGCGCACCGGGGTTGTCGGGGTGCAGCCGATCAGCGCTAGCGCCAGGAGCGCGGCACCCACGACACCCAAACGCTGCGACACGGCCATCCTTCATCGAGAACGAGTTCGCTCTGACGGTACCGCACGTGTCTGCCGTAGCTCCTGTTCCTGCGGATGGTAACCGAACTATCGGGGCCTCCCGTGTAGCGCAGCCAGTTCCGTTCGCTCGGCCGCATGTTTGGCGTCGGCTAGCGATTGTTGCTCGTCAGCGGGATCGGCGAACAGGAATGAGCCGGTGCCGGGCGCGCCGGCCAGTCCGAGCTTGTTCACTCGCTTGGGTACCGCCGCACCTTGATATTCGAGCGGGATGGCGTGGCCGCTCTTGTCGACTCCGGCTAGTGGTTGGTGCAACTCGATGTACTCGCCATGCGGCAGTCGCTTGATGATGCCGGTCTCGATGCCGTGTTGTAGCACTGCCCTGTCGGCACGTTGAAGCCCAATGGCCCACCGGTAGGCGATGTAATAGACGACAGCCGGAAGAACGGCCATGCCGATGCGACCGATCCATGTCGTCGCGTTGAGCGAGATATGGAACGTGAACGCGATGGTGTCGTTCATGCACGACAGGGTGAGCAGGATATACAGCGAAAAGGCCGCTGCCCCAATGGCTGTGCGTACCGGAGCGTCACGCGGACGCTGCAGTAGGTTGTGATGAGCATCGTCGCCGGTGAAGCGTCTCTCGATCCATGGCCAGGCCACAATCACCGCGAACGCGAGCATGATGCCCAGAATTCCCCAGAACACCGCGGGCACCGTGTACCCGAAGACGTACAGCTCCCAATTCGGGACGAGCCGCAACAGACCGTCGGTCCACATGAGGTAGATATCGGGTGGAGATCCGGACGCTATCTGAGATGGCTTGTAGGGACCGAGATTCCAGATCGGATTGATCTGGAGCAGTCCGCCCATGAGTGCCAGCACGGCCGTTACGACGGCGAAGAACGCGCCCGACTTCAGTGCGAACACCGGAACGATCCTCACCCCAACCACATTGGTCTCAGTGCGGCGCGGGCCCGGAAACTGGGTGTGTTTCTGGTACCAGACCAGGGCCAGGTGTACCGCGATGAGTGCGAGCATTATTGCGGGTATCAGCAGCACATGCAGGACGTAAAGCCTTGGCAGGACCACATTTCCGGGGAAATCGCCACCGAACAGCGCCCAATGCATCCAGGTGCCGATGAGCGGCAAGGACATCATGCCCTGGGTGACCACGCGAAGCCCGGTGCCGGACAGCAGGTCATCGGGTATTGAATAGCCCGCGAATCCCTCTGCCATGGCGAGTATCAGCAGAACCGAGCCGATCACCCAGTTGGCTTCGCGTGGACGCCGAAATGCCCCGGTGAAGAAGATGCGGGCTAGATGCACCACGATCGAGGCCGCGAACAGCAGTGCCGCCCAGTGGTGGAGCTGCCGCACGAACAGGCCGCCACGCACCTCGAAGCTGAGATTCAGAGCGCTTTCGTACGCCTTGGATATCTGTACACCGCGCAACGGCTGATAGACGCCGTTATAGGTGACCTCGGCCATCGACGGGTCGAAGAAGAGCGCCAGGTAGGTGCCCGAGATGAGCAGCACCACAAAGCTATACAGCGCGATCTCCCCCAGCAGGAATGACCAGTGCGTCGGGAAGACCTTGTTCATATGTCTTCGCAGGCCTGCTGATGCCTGGTACCGCGAATCCACCGCATCGGCAAGCTTCGTTGCTTGACCCATAGCTGCTCCTCGGGGAAGAGACTTTATGCCTACTACGGAGGGTAGTACGTAATTACTACCTGCGGTAGTAGGTTTGGCGATGTTTTTCGAACCGGCAATTTAAGTAGTAGAGCAAGTGCTCTGTTACTCTCGCTGCGTGCCGAGGCCGCGCATTCATTCCGTCGACGATCTGCTCGATGCCACCGAGCGGATCGTGGTGGAAAACGGCCCGTCGGCGGTCACTGTGCGTGCGGTGTCGCAGGCGACCGGGGTTTCCAACGGAGCCATCTACCACGCCTTTGGATCGCGCGGCGGGATGGTTGGGCAGGCGTGGTTGCGTGCCGCCCAACGGTTTCTCGATATGCAACGGGACACAGTGGATGAGGCCTTTGCGGCGGGCGGACCGGCCGATGCCGCCGCGGTGAACGCTGTCGTCGTCGCTGCCGATGCCCCGGCTGCCTTCACGGAGTGCTTCCCAGCCTCCGCGCGACTCGTGTTCGGAATACGGCGCGAAGATCTCCTCGGATCTGACGTGTCGCAAGATGTCGTCGACACCCTCGCAGGTATCGACTCGAAGCTCGTCGCGTTGTTCATCCGGTTATCGCGTGCTTTGTGGAACCGGGAGGATGGCCGCGCGGTGCAGATCATTGAGGACTGCATCGTGGGATTGCCGACCGGGCTCCTCCTTCGCGGCCGTCGCGCACCCGATGCGGCGGCTCGTTCTCGATTGGAGGCCGCGGTGCGAGCCATCCTTGCCCTCGATCCACCCCCGGTGCGCCCAAAGGCTCAGTGCACCAACATGAAAGGAAGTGCTCCATGACTGCCACCCTCGAACTGCGGGATACGATCGCGGTGCTCAATCTCGGCACGGACGAGAACCGCTTCTCCCCCGACTGGCTTGATGCCATCGACGGTCTTCTCGACGATGTGCTCGAACACGCGCAAGCGTTGGTCACTGTTGGGGCCGGCAAGTTCTACACGAACGGGCTGGATCTGGATTGGCTTACGGCTCATGGAGATCGAGCCGATTGGTACGTCGGCCGCGTGCAGGCGCTGCTCAGCCGAATTCTCACCTTCCCGTTGCCCACGGTCGCGGCCATCAATGGTCACGCCTTTGGCGCCGGTGCGATGCTCGCCGTGGCCCACGACTACCGGGTGATGCGATCAGACCGGGGATACCTGTGTTTCCCCGAGGTCGATATCAACATTCCGTTCACCCCCGGAATGGCGAGCCTCATTCAGGCGAAGCTGACTCCGCAGACCGCGGTAACCGCGATGACGACCGGACACCGCTACGGCGGAGACGCCGCAGTTGCCGTGGGTCTGGCTGACCAGGCCGCCTCCGAGCACGAAGTCCTCAGCGCCGCAGTCGATCTGGTACGGCCCTTGGTGGGCAAGGGCGGCGGAACGTTGGGCGCTATCAAAGCGACGATGTTCGCCGCAGCCACGACTGCCCTGGTGACGTGACTACTGAGGAGGAACCACCGGTGGGCTGCACACGTTGCCCACCGGATTCCACCACCAGCCGTTATCGCATGCACCCGGGGTCGGGGAGACGGCCGGTCGGCAGGTGTTGGCCACCGGATCCCACCACCCGTTCTCACAGTTGGGTATCAGCGGCTCTGGATCGGCGGAACCGACCGCCGGTGAAATGGCTGCCACCGCCGCGAAGGGAAGCAGTGATCCCGCCGCAGCGATCGCGATCCGGCGCATAAGCATGTTCATTCCGAACACCTCCGAAGATCGGGTACGTATATAGCGCGTGAGCCTACCCCGTGGCGGCCGCGCGATTCCGCGGAGCCAACAGCCGCCGGGCCAGCAGATCCAATGCGTACCCGAACCCCCCAATGACGAGAATGACCGCGACGACTTGGTCGTAGGCAAGCTGATCGCGTGCGTTGAGGATCTGGTATCCCAAACCCGATCGCACACCGAGCATCTCGGCGGGAACGAGGACCACCCAGGCGATGCCTAACGCAATGCGTATCCCGGTCTGAACATGCCCACGTATCGCCGGAAGTATCACCGCGGTGAGGAGCTCGATGCGGGTGGCATGGAATGAGCGCGCCACATGCAGGTATCCGGGTTCGATGCCGTGCACGCCCGCGGTGGTATTGATGAGGATCGGCCACACCGCGGCGGCAGCGATGAGGAAGATCACCGGTTGGCTCCCAATCCCGAATACCGCCACCGCAATCGGCGTCCACGAGAGCGGTGAGATCATCCGCAGAAACTGGATGACGGGACGTGTGGCGCGTTCGGCGGTGGTGCTTACGCCTAGGAGTAGACCCAACGGGATGCCGACCAACGCACCGAGTGAAAGGCCGATCAATAATCGCCACAGGCTGATTCCGATATCCGGTAGCAGCACGCCACGTCTCAGCAGCTCAACGAACGCGGGAATTGCCTTGTGCGGAGCCGTCTGTCGCAGGAGCGAATGGGGTTCGCTGATCATCGAGCTTGCGAACCACCACAGGGCGATACTCGCCCCGATCGCAAGCGCCGGGGGCCAGATCCTGGACAGCATCCGTGGACTCCGCGAAGCGGGCCCGCGCTCGGGGGCGATCGGAGGAGTGCGCTCAATGATGCTCACAATGCCTGTACCTGTTCAGTTCGGGTGAAATCTGCTGCGATCGCAAAGGCGCTCGGTCCCCCATGCGCGGCGATCGCCCTGCGGACGAAGGTGTCGTCAACGAGGTCGTCATGCACCCGGGCAGGGTCCAAGCGGTCGAGGAATCCGCGATCGCCGTCGACAACGGTGTCGTGCATCGCTTCAACCAACCGCTGTGTGAAGCTCCGATACGGAAATGGCTGGTAGCCCAAGCGTTGTGGAAGCCAATCCGGATGTTTCAGCGGATACGGCGGATTCGGGTAGGTCAGCGCGGTCTGCACCGCGGCTACCGGCTGCGGGAGGTACTTACCGCCGCCGAGTGCGAGTGCGGTGGACTTCCGATCGGCGTCGATTCGCAGCTGTGCGGCCACCACCGCGTCGGTGACACCTTGTACGGCGGCCGCTCGATCGGCGATGACGTCATCACGGGTGACGAGAACGCAGCAGGCATGATCGCGCCACACATCGCCCAGAAATGTGTGAATCCGCCCGATCTTCTTGATCTGGGCAATCGCGTTGAACGGATCGGCGACCACGTATCCGCCGATGGATCGGTTGGCCAGGGCAGGCACCATATCGGAGGGGCTCATCACGACGAGCTCGACGGTGCGATGTGCGCGCGATGCTGTGGTCCTGATTACCGGTCGTAATCCATGACCGCGCAACAGCTGCTGCAGCACGATGTTGTGGATAGACCACCAGAATGGGATGGCTACCTGAGTGCCCGCGAGGTCTTCGAGGTGCTCGATATTCGGTGCCACGGTGAGTGCCGAGCCGTTGGTGTGATTCCAGCCCAGCACGCGCACGCCGTGCCCCAGCACATGCCGCAGCTGGATCGCCATGGGCATCAGGAGATGCGCGACATCGATCTGCCGCGCCATGAAGGCCTCCGCCAGCGCCGCCCAGCTGCGGAACAGCACGGGTTTGGCCGCACTCACCGCGCCCGCGGGATACAACCCCGAGGAATGAGCGATCAATAATGGAGCAGCGTCGGTGATCGGCAGGTACCCGATCCGCAGTTGACCACTGGTATTCGTGGCGTCGGATGTCGCGGCACGAATCAGTTCGGTGGCACCGTAAAGACCGGCCGCGGTAGTTATCCCGGCAGCACCCGCCAGGACCGCGCGACGGGAGGTGACTCCGTTCACTCGGTCCCTGCCTCAACCGATTGGTATTGAGCGAGGATTTCCAGCCGTATCCGGTCGCGATCTGTCGCGGCGTCGTCACCGAGCGTCCACTCCTGGCGTATCCGCCCGTTGCCGCCGAGAAGAACTACTCGGTGCGCGAGTGTCAGTGCCTCGTCCACATCGTGGGTCACCAGGACGACGGTGATGCTCAACTCGGCGGCCAGATTCGCCAGCCAGGCCTGCAGACCGGCCCGGGTCGCGGGATCGAGAGCGCTGAACGGTTCGTCGAGCAACAGCAATCTTGGTCGGGTCGCTGCCGCACGCAATATCGCGACCCGCTGGGCCTGCCCTCCCGACAGTTGATCGGGATATCGGTCAGAGAGTTGCTCAAGCCCGAAATTCCTGACCAGATCGTCCACGTACTCGTTGTCGAATCCATTGCGGTGCAGTGCGAATCGCTTCGCGAATGCAATATTCTCCGCAACGGTCAACCATGGCATCAGCAAGGCATTCTGGAACACGACACCGGTGCGAGGACGCGAGCCGTCTGACGCCCAAGAGATCGAACCGGAGGTCAGCTCCTCCAGTCCCGCGAGCACCCGCAGCAGAGTGGACTTGCCACTCCCGCTAGGGCCCAGGATGGCCAGGAACTCACCGGACGCGACGTGGAGGTCGATCTCGCGGAACGCCGCTGTCGGCCCGAAAAGCCTGGTGCCATCTGCTATTCGTACTGCGTTAGTTCCCACCGCAGCTGTCCTTCCGAGGGTGACTGAATGGGCAGGAAGGCGGCCTCGCGGAACCGCCGGTTGGCCGCGGTACCCAAGGCGTATCCGGCACCGCCCGCCAGCGTGACCTCCAGCCGCGATGCCTGGCCAGCGAGTGCGGCAGTGTCGAGCCGGAGCCGAAGAAGATCGGCGATACTCGTTTCCGGCGGCGTGGATGCGAAGGCGTACAGACGTTGTCGCTGTTCGTCGTTTCGTCGCGCAAGGTCGTCCAGCTCCGTGGCGAACTGACCGGATAGTAGGCCGCGCGCGGCGTGCGCACCTTCGATCGCGGCACCGCTGACACCGGCACAGAAGGCCGTCTGGAGCAGGAGAAAGGCCGGCCGTATTCGGGTGACGAAACTCGGCAGATCGGTGCTGATCACGTTCTCCGCAGGGATGTGCACATTGTCCAGATGCAGTGACGTCGATGCCGTCGCCGTCAGAGCCATCAGATTCGGTGGCTTCTCGATGCGTACTCGTTTGGCGCTGACATCGACCGCGACCACATAGGTGGCACCGTCCGCCCCGCATGCCGGAAGCACCATCAGTGCCTCGGGGAACACGTTGGAAGCCCACCGGATTGGGCCGTTGATAGTCAGCCCATCGCGACGAGTAACGGCGCGCAGCGGCACCTCCCCCAGCCCGGCAACCTGTTTGAGGCCGGCGGCCATCGCGGTGACTCCAGGGCGGCGGCCGATGCTCAGGGATGGCAGGTGTGCGACGCGCAGGGCATCGGGAGCCAGACTCAGATACTCCATGGTCATGCGGTGCGCCCACGCGGAGAAGCCCACCGCCAGACTGCCTGTCGCCACCCGTTCGATCACCTGCACCATGAGAGTCAGATCCGTTCCGGCAAGACCGGCGTCGAAGAGCCCCACGGCTCCGAGGGCCGCGATATCCGCACGCACATCCGTCTGATCCGAGTCGAGAGCGGCGGCGCGGGCGGCTACTTCATCACCGACACCCTGCAGCAGCGTGTCTACATCTTTGGCCACGGCGGCCGTCATAACGAGATATCCCCCAGCCCGTGCAGCCGGTTGACCGGAGTGTCGACAGCCTTGCGCGCGCGGAGCACGGCCTCTTCGTCGGGGGCGTCATAGAAGCACAGGCACTTGTCCATATCTTCGCGGACGTACGTGCGCAAGAAGTTGACCTCGGGGACATCGGCGTACAGGGGTGCCTTGGACTTCTTGCGCGCCAGGTAGGTCTCCATGTCCAGATCGGCGGGCAGATCCCATTCCACCAGGTACCCGGCGGCCGGACGCACGGACTTCAACTGGTCGAGATCTGCACCCACGAGGCGAACCGCGTGCGGCCCCGAGACCGACTCGGCGCCGAGCGCATCCGTGTCCAGCCGTGATGCGTCACCGTCGAATTCGGCGATGACGAAGACGCGGCGCGCCTCGCGTGTCACCTGCGCTTCAATCAATTCGCCACCGTCGCGATGAAGTCTGCCGTCGATTTCCTTGAGCAGTTGCGTGGTATCGACATTGGCGGCGGTGTCCAGGGCGATCTCGTACAGGTACAGCGTCACGGAGCACTTCCTTCTTCAATCGGAGAACATCGTGACCGTGTCATGGACAGACCGGTCTGTCTATGAGGGTCTTGTGGGTTAGCCTGCTTTCATGAGCCCTACGACCGCACCGTCGGCCATCGAGGCCGCGTCCACTCCCCGTGTGCTCGGGCCCGCCGATCGGCTACTCTGCGCGGCCGCAGATCTCTTTGCAGCGCAAGGCATTCGCGCGGTAGGTATCGACCAGATTTTGCGCGAGGCGGGGGTTGCCAAGGCGAGCCTGTACAGCACCTACGGGTCAAAGGATGCGCTCGTCATTGCCTATCTCCACGAATTGGATCAGGGTGATCGCAACCGCTGGAACGACGCCGTGGCCACGCAGCGGGATCCGATGGCGAAGATCCTGACATTTTTCGAGCTGGCGAGCACGGCGGCGAAGGCGAGAAACTTCCGCGGGTGTCTGTACGCCAATGCCGCTACTGAATTCCCCGGAGTGGAACTGGAACCGGTGCGTGCGCATCGTGAATGGCTGCGCACCACCGTGGCGACACTGTTGCGCGATGCCGGGTTACCGCGTCCCGAGACCATCGCCCGGCAGGTGCAGCTGCTCTACGACGGTGCGCTGACGGGCTCAAAGATCGAGCGATCCGTCGCGCCGATAATTCTTGCGCGCAAGCTCGCTCGATCTCTGATTGGATTGGCGTCATGACCGAGGATGCGCGGGTAGTTGCGGCGAGCCGTGAGGTAGATGCACCGGCAAAGGTGCTGTTCGAACTCATCGCCGATCCTGCGCGGCAGCGTGAATGGGATGGCAACGAGAATCTCGGCGATGCCGCCATCGGCCAACGTGTACACGCGGTCGGTGATGTGTTCGTCATGACGCTGACCAATGGCGCCGATCGGGAAAATCGCATCGTCGAATTCGACGAGGGGCGCCGGATCGCCTGGTTGCCCTCGGAGGTGGGTAAGCGACCGCCCGGTCACCTGTGGCGATGGGAGCTCGAACCGCTCGGCGACCGCCGGACTCGAGTAACGCATACCTACGACTGGACCAACCTCACCGACGAGAACAGGCTGCCCCGTGCCCGCAGCACCACCTCGGAGCGGCTGCAGGCCTCGGTGGACAGACTCGCCGCACTCGCAGAGTCCTCCCCGATCACTTAGAGCCGCTTCGCAGAGAAACTCCCGAATGCCCTTGACCTCAAGTTCACTTGAGAATGAACACTGGGCTCATGACGACCACGATATCGAACTTGCGCCAGATCCGAGCCGACCTCTGGGAGACGCGGCCGGATAACCCCTTCCCCGGGCTGACCACTCACGCGTACCTATGGACGCGTCCGGAGGGGAACGTGCTGTTTTACAGTCCGGCCACCGAGGGCGATTTCGAGGCCATTAGCGAGCTTGGCGGTGTCGCGCACCAGTACCTGTCGCATCAGGACGAGGCCGGCCCCATGCTCGCCGTCGTGAAGCAGCGATTCGGGTCGGCACTGCACGCATCCATCAACGAGCAGAGTGAGATTGGCGAGCATACGAAGGTGGACATCCTTACCGGGCGGCGCCACACCGACAGTAATGGCGTGGAAGTGATTCCTACCCCTGGACATTCGAAAGGCAGCACCTGCTATCTGGTCACGGGTGTCGGCGGTCAGGACTACCTCTTCACCGGAGACACCATGTTCCCCGCCGAGACCGGCCGGTGGTCGACCTTCCTGGTTCCTGGGCGTGGCGATGCCGGCGAGCTATCGGCGAGCCTGGAACTCCTCGGGGGCCTGGCGCCGGATGTGGTCATCTCCAGTGCGTACGGCGGGGGCACCGCTGTGTACGAACTTCCCGACGGGCGCTGGCAGGAACTCATCGCGCAGGCGCAGCAGAGCGTGCGACGCGACTAGGGCCGAATGGCCTGCGCGAAGGCGAAAACGCCGTTCGGATCGTAGGTGGAGGCAACCTGTCGCAGCCTCGGCAGGTTGTCGCCGTAGTACGCCTCGGCCCAATCAGGCATCCGGGGGTCCACGTAGTTCACATAGGCCGCGGAGCCGCAGATCTCGCCGAGCCGGTCGCGCGCCTCGTCGACCCGACTGGACGCTATCGCGGAGTCCGTGCCCACCCCGTGGTAGATCTGGATCGACGCAGCAGCGTCTCGATGAGGGAAGGCCGTGGCGCCGGCAGGAATTCGGCTCACCGCGCCGCCGAGACTGTCGAAGATGAATGTGAGCCCGGGCTTATCTACGAGCAACGCCTCGATCCTGACGGTGTCGACTCCGGCATGCGGGACCATCCGCGAGGATGCCACGAACGCCTCTCGCTGCAGCTGCCCAGGTGGAGTGCCCGTCCACGACGGATGACACTGCGCGACAGTAAGTGTGGAACAGCCGCCCATGAACTTCATCGCGTCGAGGAAGGATTTCTCGGCATCGAACCGGTCCACCGGGCTGATACCGATGGCGCTGCACAACCCGTCGATCAGTGCGTGCGGGTTGCTGGTCTCAGCGATACACCCGACGATCCGGCACTGCGGGCTGGTAGCGCCCACCGCGTGCAGTGTCGTCCATAACTCGTCGGGCGCGTCGGCCATGTGTGTCAACCACCGATGCATGATCGTGGCCATGTTGCCCGGGGCGTAGTCGACGGTAAACACCGTAAGGTCGGCGGCGGCCGTGGTGGTGAAGGTGAACTCCGTTGCAATGCAGAAATTTCCGCCGCCGGCCCCACGGATGGCCCAGAACAGGTCGGGTTCGGCATCCGGCGACACGGTCCGAATCTCGCCATCCGCGGTCACCGCACGTGCGGACAGCAGCTGATCGCTGGTAAGCCCGAACTTGCGTGTGAGAACCCCTATCCCGCCGCCGAGAGTCAACCCGGCAATACCCACCGTCGGGCAGGACCCACCCGCAAGCATCCGGCCGGCATCGGCGACGCCGGCGTAGACGTCGATAAGCCGCGCACCGGACCCGACCACCGCCCGTGGCCCGTCTACCGAGACCCGCGCCGTGCTTCCCAGATCGACGACCAGCCCGTCATTCGGGATGCAGTACCCGGCAAAGCTATGCCCGCCACTGCGTGCCGCGATGGTGATCGCGCCGCTTGACGCGAATTCCACGCAATGCGCCACATCTCGTTCGGAGGCGCAGAATGCTACCGCCCCGGGATGCTTCACATCGAACAGCGGATTGAATGCCCTACCGGCCTCATCCGATCCTCCCTCGCCGCGCACCACTAGAGATCCGGATATCTTGCGGCGTAGGTCTTCCCAGCGCGGGCCAGCGGGGACATCGGTGGGGCGCGGTCGCGAACATCCTGCGATCGCCGATCCGCCAAGAGCCAAAGCCATCGCAGCAGACAGCACGGCACGCCTGGTAATCGGCGGTGGTGTCTCCATCGGGCCTCCTGTCGGTCATCCCCATCTTGTCGCCTTCGGCGGGCGGGCGTGTCGCGCACCGGTAGATTGACCCACATGACGGTGAGCCCGGCACCGGATCCGGCAGCCGATAGTGCGATCAGCCCCGGCGAGCCCCAGGTCGGAGCCTTCTTCGACCTGGACGGCACCCTCGTGGCCGGATTCACCCCCACCGCACACGCCCGCGACCGGATGCGCCGCGGACAGGCCAGCGTCGGCGAGGTTCTCGGTGTTCTCGAGGCCACCTTTCGATACAAGCTGGGCCGCATGGAATTCGAGCGCTTCGTGGTGCGTGCCGCCGGATACCTGCGCGGCGACTCGCTGGCCGAACTCGAGGCCGTCGGCGAACGAATCTTCCACCAGCACAACGCCTCGATGATTTACCCCCAGATGCGCGAACTGGTGCGGGCCCACCAGGATCAGGGGCACACCGTGGTGCTCAGTTCCTCGGCGCTGACAATTCACGCCGAACCGGTGGCACGCCATCTCGGGATAACCCATGTGCTGTGCAACCACTTCGACGTCGACGACCGTGGATTGCTCACCGGCGGAATCCGCAAGCCCATCGTGTGGGGACGCAATAAGGCGACTGCAGTCACGCTGTTCTGTGAATCCAATGACGTTGATTTGCGACGCAGTTATTTCTACGCGGATGGCGAGGAGGACATTGATCTGATGTCCCTCGTCGGCGAACCATGCCCGGTCAACCCGCGTGGCAGGCTGGCGATCCTGGCGGCCGAGCACGGTTGGCCGATATTGCGATTGGAAGATCCGCGACCGCGCGGGGTGAGCTCGTCACTGCGCAAGCTCGCGAGCCTGGCGCGGAGATAGGCTCACGGCATGGCGGGGCGTTATGTGGCACTGGGAAGTTCGATGGCATCGGGGCCGGGCATCATGCCGCGCGCGGCAGGTTCGCCCCGATTAGCCGGGCGTTCGGTGCGCAACTACCCACATCAGGTTGCCGCGCGTAAGGGATATCGACTCGTCGACGTCACCTACTCCGGGGCGACCACCGCGCACATCCTGACCGACTCGCAGAACAGCGTTCCTCCCCAAATTGAGGCACTCGATGGCACCGAAGAGCTGGTGACCATCACCATCGGTGGTAACGATGTCGGCTACGTGCCGTTCTTGATGGCGGCATGCTTGCCGCGAATCCTGTCTGGTCTGCCGGTCGTCGGCGCAGCGCTACGCGAGCTCCTCGACCCCGCCTCGCGGGATGCGGCACTCGCCATCGTCGGCGGATCCCTGCGCGCCGTCGGCGAGCAGGTACGGAATAGAGCACCGCACGCCCGGGTGATTTTCATCGATTACCCGACGCTGCTGCCCCCGCCCGGTACATCCGCGCCGCCATATACACAGGCCGAAGCCGACATTGGCCGACGCGTCGCGGCGGAACTCGCCGCAGTGACCGCGGATGCGGCGCAGGCCGCGGGCTGCGAGATCATCGCAGCGTCGGCGGCCAGTTCCGATCATCACGCCTGGTCGGCGGAGCCGTGGGCGGCACGCCCCGGAATTCCTTGGCCGTGGCGGGCAGTGCCGCTGCATCCCAATGCAGACGGTATGACCGCTGTCGCCGATCTCATCGTCTCCGCAGTAGACGCCGCGTTCAATGCCTGAGGTTCCGGTATGACCGCTGCGCCGCATTGCAATACTTGGCGCATGACCGTGCGCCTAGCTCGCCTGCCAATGGTTCTCGCCTTCGGAATCGCGGCCGGAGTCGGATTCGCCGGCCCGGCATCGGCAGTGGCTCCCCCGGCGGACGGGACCTACCGGCTGATCGAGGAGGGCGTCGGCGAGGTTGCGTGGAAGATATCCGCGGTATGCGTCCAGGCCTCGGGCACCCGCATTCAGTCCGACTACACGGACCCCACCATCCAGGCCGACGGCTGCACACTGACCGTCACCAGTTCGACGCCAGACATCCTCAAACACAGCGACCAGCTCCAGAACTACTCCATCCCCGCGAAGCTCTCCGACGAGCAGTGGACGTTCATCAACGCGCGGCCACAGGGCATGACCTGCCCGGACGGCTCCTACGCGCCCACCCAGGAGAAGTACGTCTTCAACGACGAGACCTTGACCGGTACGCACACCACCATTCACAGCGCGGTGTGCGGTGGACAACCCGGCCTGACCAGGAAACCGTTCAGCCTGCAGTTCCTGTCGCCCCCGAGCATTCCGGTGGACCGCTTCCCGCTGTACTGCGACGGGTTCGCCCACTGTTGGTGAGCGGTTACGGCAGCAGCGGTACTCGCCAGAGCGGCACGCCGGGGTCGATGACCCACAGCCGGGTCATCGTCAACCGCGTGATCAAGAGCGCGCCCCGGATCATCACCGCCGCGAGCGGCAGTTCGGCCAGCACTGCGGCCATGATCGCCCAGCGCAGCTCGGCCGGGCCGGCCGTCATCACGTCGAACCAGGCGTCGCAGATCAGCAGCACACCGGTGGTGAACGCCGTCAGCACCAGCAGCTGACGACGCAACAAACCCAGCACCGCAGTGGCCGCCATGAATGTCACCAGCAGGATGTCGAATCCGACCCAGGTCGCTGTCCACCGCCGTGCCACGTAGTTTTCCGGCAGCGTGAACGCTAAATAGGTGATCCACGGGATCAACGCGATCGCGCCGCCGATCATCAACCCCAGCCGCAAAGCGCGAAACCTGGCCAGATTCGGCGGCGCCACCTCGCTGAGCGGGCGTTCCAGCCGTTGAATGAGGTCTCGTCGCTCCGCCGAAGAGAGGGCAGCGATCGTCTTATCCGACAGATAGTTCTCGGTCATGGCCGCGCTGTCCCGCCTCACTCATCAGGGGTATCCAGGTTCCTCCCAGGAAACTTCATCACACTGGGCGCGTGCCACCGACTACACCCACGCCGATCCCGCCGCCGGCACCCACCCCGATTCCGCAGCTACCCGCCAACGATTTTCATCAGTACAGCCACGGGGTGTCGGCACTCGGCGGTTGGTTCCCCATCACCGTCCAGGTGTTGGCCGTCGTGGTGCTGCTTGTCGTGATCGGATGGCGGACGCGGCGCTGGCGTCTGCTGTGGGTGCCCGTCAGCATCGTCGTCGGTGCCCTGGGTGCCCTCGCGGCGTGGATCTACACGAACTCCGAGGGGCTCGCATCGGATCCGGCACCCTTCGCGCTCTGGGTATGGATCGGTGTTTTCGCCGTGTCGGTTGCCGTCGCCGCTATCGGCTTTCGTGGCGCGCTGTGGTGGCGCCGCGGTGTGTCGCTGCTTGCGATTCCGCTGACGCTGCTGGCGGCACTGGTGTCGCTGAATGGCTGGGTGGGCTACTACCCCACTGTGCAGGCCGCCTGGGGCGCCGTTACTGCCGGGCCTCTTCCCGGCGAGACTGATATGAGTCAACTTGCGGGACTCCGTAATTCACAACCGACAACCGGAAAGCTCGTACCGGTGGACATTCCCGCCGATGCGAGTGGGTTCAAACATCGAGGCGAGTATGTCTACCTACCGCCGGCCTGGTTCGCCGGGGACGCCCCGCCCCGGCTGCCGGTGGTGATGATGATCGCCGGCGAGTTCAATACGCCCGCCGACTGGATTCGCACCGGCAACGCCACCCAGATGATCGACGATTACGCCAAGGCCCACGGCGGTCAAGCGCCCATATTCGTGTTCGTCGATGTCGCAGGCAGCTTCAACAATGACACCGAATGCGTCAACGGGCCGCGTGGGAATGCCGCCGATCACCTCACCGAAGACGTTCGCCCCTATATGGTTTCGCAGTTCGGCGCGTCAACCGATCCTGCCAATTGGGGTGTGGTCGGATGGTCGATGGGCGGGACATGCGCCATCGACCTGACGGTCATGCATCCGGATCTGTTCTCCACCTTTGTCGATATCGCCGGTGACCACGGTCCCACCGCGGGAAACAAACAACAGACGATCGAACGACTGTACGGCGGCGATGCCGCCCGCTGGGATGCCTTCGACCCGCGCACCGTCATGGCCAAACACGGGCCCTACACGGGCATGGCGGGCTGGTTCGAGGATGCGATACCGCCCGCAGACAGCAAGAAGCCCGGCGCTGGAAAACGACCTACCGCCGACACTCCCACCGGGATAGGTGGGCATGACGAGGTCACCGATGACGATCGGGAAGGTGCGGCTCAGGATCTGTGTACCGCCGCGCAGCAGGTGCAGATCTCCTGCTCGATTCACCAAATGATCAGCGGACACACCTGGCAATTCGCCAGCCGAACCTTCTCGGACGCGCTGCCCTGGCTGGCGGCGCAGATACGGACTCCAGGATCTACCGGCTGATCCGGTACTACAGGAAATGCACCATGGACACCGCACCTGCGAGCAGGCAGTACACGGCGAACGGGGTCAATGTGCGGGTGTGGAAGTACTTGGTGAGGAAGCGAACGGCCAAGTAGGCGGCCACCGCCGCCACCAACGAACCGACGAGAACTTGGCCGAGGATGCCGTCGCCCTGCGGACCGGCGAGTGTAGGCAGCTTAAGCACACCGGCAGCCAGGATTACCGGCGTCGCGAGGAGGAACGCGAATTTGGCGGAGTCCTCGTGATCGAGCCCACGCAGCAGCCCGCCGACCATCGCGACACCCGAACGGCTGATGCCGGCCAGCAGGGCCAGACTCTGCGCCAGCCCGATGCTTCCCGCGTCGACGTAGCTGAGATCCGATATCTGCTTCGGGTTTTCGGCACTGTGCGTGTTGACGGACTGCAGTACCTGTCTCCTGCGCAACACCTCGGCCCCGGCCAGCAGTAGCCCATTGATGAAAAGGAAGACTGCGGCGGCGCTGGGCTTCGCGAACAGGGCTCTTAACGAATGTTCAAGCAGGAGCCCGAGCAGCCCCACGGGAATGGTCGCGATCACGATCAGCCAGCCGAGGCGTTGGGCTGACGTCTCGATTCTGCGGGTGCGCACCGACGTGATGAGCCCCCCGATGATGTCCACCCAGTCCCGCCAGTAGAACACCAGCAGTGCGAGCGCGGTAGCGACATGCAGTCCGACCACGAAGGCCAGATAGGGGGTACCGGTATCCGAATCACCCTGAGTCACAAGAGTTTGCCAAGAACCACCTAGCCACGCCGGTACCAGTACTGAGTGCCCGAGGCTGGACACCGGAAACAGCTCGGTGACTCCTTGTAAGGCTCCGATGACGATGGCCTGGGTGTAGGTCAGGGCGGACAATGGTTTTCCTTACAGGTGGGAGATGGGAACGGCCATCACCCTGGCATAGAAACCTGGAGAATGCCGATTCGAATGGCGCATGTCGCACCATTAGGCCAGACGGCTACGCAGCGCTTCCAGGAGCTCCTGCCACCACTCGCCGTGCCGGCGCAGGAACAGTCCGTCGGGAAAGGTATGGCGGGCAACGTGATCCTGCGGAACCGTCTCCCAGCCGAGATGTTCGATCGTCACCCGGGTCTCGTCCCCTACCGGCTCGAATCGCACCTCGACACTGGTCATCTGGTCGTCGTCGAAGCTTTCCTGCCGCCAGGTGAAACCGAGACGGCTGCCGGGCGCCCACATCGTCACCGTGCCGATCTCGAACTCCGACCCGTCCGGGTACGCCTCGATGAATCGGCCGCCCGGCTTGGGTTCGATGGCGAGCGTGCCGCGCCGTCGCCGGGTGAATCGGAACAGCGTATTGGGCCGCCACCACATCCCGATATCGTTGACGAACACGTCGAATGCACGTTCCGGTGTGGCGCGTACTCGCAGCGATACCAATATCCGTGACGTCACGGCCGCTCCACATGCTCTTTGAAGGCCACAAGCTGTGTGGCCCAGAGCTTCTCGATCTCGTCGAGCCAGGCCTTGAGTTCTGCCATGGGAGCCGGCCGCAGCGTGTAGATCCGCACACGCGCGTCGAACTCGGGGTGAGACTCCTCGACTAGCTCGGTGGCTTTGAGGGTGCGCAGATGCCTGCTGAGAGCCGCAGGGCTCAGGCCAACGACCTGTGCGATCTCCCCCGCCCGACACGGCCGATCTCGTAGCAGCTCAACGATTCGGCGCCGGTTGGGATCGGCCAGCGCGCTGAGGGTGCGATCAAGGCTGGCAGGTTGGGTCAAACCCAGCCCTCGATGTTCAGGCCGCTGGCCTTCTCCGCGTCCTCGCGCGAAACGGTCCGCACCGTTTGGCCGAAGGTCCAGACGTGTCCCTCCGGGTCCTGGGCCCGGTAGACCCGATCGCCGTAGAACTGGTCGGCAGGACGCATCAAGATCGTCGCGCCGGCCGCCTCGGCCTGTTCACAGTGCGCGTCGATATCGCCGTCTATGTGGACGTGGATCGTCTGCGTACACCGCCCACCCACAGACTTGGGGCTGGCTACGCTCGCGTCCCATTCCGATCCGACCATGAGATACGAATCGCCGAAACGCATTTCGGAATGTTCGAGCTTGCCGTCGGTGTCGGTGATGACCATGGAGCGTTCGAATCCGAACGCCTTCTCCAGCCAGTCGAGAGCTGTCGAAGGATCCTGGTAGACGACGGCCGAGGCGAAGCTAGGACGTGTGCTCATAGTCGATAGTTAACGCTTGCGTTGAATATCTGTCAACGGTTCTTCCGGATTTTCCGGACTCTTTTTGCGATCAGTCCCCCGCAAGCGGAGATCTTGCCTAGGGGTTGACCTTGGAGACGACGTGCTCGGCGAAGCTTTCCAGATTTTTGATCTTGGTAGCCAGCGGCTCGGTGTCCGGGCCGACGATGTACGGGATGCGGAAGCCGACAATGACGTCCGTTATGCCCTTGTCCTCCAGGCGCTTCACGCCGTCGACGGTGAACCCGTCGAGGGAGATGACGTGGACCTCGAAGGGCTTGTCGGCGGTGCCGTCCTCCTCTCGGAACCGGTTGAGCTTGGCGAGCAGCTCATCCAGGTCTTCGGTGCCGCCGCCGTGCATCCAGCCGTCGCACCGTGCCGCTCGGCGCAGCGCGGCATCGGCATGCCCACCGATGAGAATCGGGATCGGCTCAGTGGGCGCCGGGCACATCTTGGTCTTGGGGATGTCGTAGAACTCGCCATGGAACTCGAAGTAGTCGCCTGTGGTGAGTCCGCGGATAATCTCGATGCACTCGTCCATGCGCTTACCGCGCTTGGCGAACGGCACGTTCATGAGCTCGTAATCCTCGGGCCAGGGGCTGGTGCCCACGCCGAGGCCCAAGCGGTTTCCGGTGAGCGCCGCGATGGACGAAGCCTGCTTGGCTACCAGCGCCGGCGGACGGATCGGGAGTTTGAGGACGAAGATATTGAAACGCAGGGTCGACGTCACCGCGCCGAGCGCCGCAGTAAGCGTCAGCGCCTCGATAAACGGTTTGTCGTCGAGGAATTCGCGGTTCCCGTCGGGTGTGTACGGATACTTCGCATCCGACTCATAGGGATAGGCCAGGCTGTCGGCGACGGTCATCCCGTGGTATCCGGCAGCCTCGGCGGCCTGGGCCAACGGGATGTAGTACGACGGATCGGTCATCGCCTCGGCGAAGGTAAACCGCATGCAATCCTCCTAGAGAGCCCTAAGACAGCGCCGATGCTGTCGGTAATATGCACTCTAGCGGTTCGCGAAATCTGAACTCGCGTATTGGTTTTGCTAACGAGACGCGGACCCGGATTGAACCGAACGGACCTTCTCGTCCGCCCCGGCGATCGCAAAAAACAGTGCGGGAATAGCGATTTCGACGGCGAGCATGACGATCCAGAACGGGTGAGGTTTTCCCACGTCGATCAGGGATGCCACCCGGCCGAGGCCGCCCACTAGCAGTCCGGCTGCCAGGAACCGAATGGCGAGGCTGGGAATGGGCGTCTGGCGTGCCACCCAGATCCAGGCCAGCCCGTAGACGGCGAACAGGCCGGCGAAGAACCGCTCCTGGCTGTCGTTACTCGCGGTTATCTCGCCCCCGCCGATCACCGTTGCGGGTCCGCCGATGAGGTGATAGAGGCCGATGGCCAGGCAAATGAAGCCGGTCAGGAGCGCGAGGTACTTGAGCACTTTATCCATGTCGGTGTCCTTCGCGGTCCGAGTTGATAGATCGTTCTAGTCAGGACCGTACAATGCGTCGCAGCTAGATACAAGGCTTTCTGAAAGGCGACGCCATGCCGGCCGATACCCGCGAGCGCATCGTCGCCGCCACGTGTGAGCTGTTCCGTCGGCAAGGTATGACCGGCACCGGTCTGAAGCAGATCGCACAAAGTGCGCGTGCTCCGTTCGGGTCGATCTACCACTTCTTCCCCGGCGGCAAGGCGCAGCTGGCAGATGAGGCGATCCGGACCTCCGGTGTGATGTATCGGGATCTGGTGCTGGCAATTTTCGACGAAGCCGGTCCCGACCTACCGGCGACCGTTCGGACTGCATTCGCGGCCGCCGCCGACGCGTTGGTGGCCACGGATTACGCCGATGCCTGCCCGATCGCCACTATCGCCCTCGAGGTGGCCAGCACAGACGAAACGCTGCGTATCGCCACCGCCGACGTGTTCACCGATTGGATAGCGGAGGGCGCCGAACGTATCGCCGGTTCGGGTCTGTCACATGAGGTGCGTCGGAGCCTGATTATCGGATTCATCGCCGGCCTGGAGGGGGCTTTCGTGCTGAGTCGGGCGCTGCGCAGCACCGAGCCATTGCGGGCCGCCGGTGAAACGGTATCGGCGGCAGCGGCGGCCGCCCTCGCCGAGCATAGATAACGGAATAAACCGGACCACGGTCCGGTTGAAGCGGGTATCGAAACAACCACCAGGAGGTTTCATGCCAGCCATTACTGCGAATACCCTGACCCTTCCACGCATCCCGGCGCCCGAACCGGCCGATACCGAACGTCCGGTGCGGTCGATCACCAGTGGGCCTCGTGGATACGAAGGTGAGGGTTTCCCTGTTGTGCGGGCGTTCGGCGGCGTGTCATCCGCCGAGCTGGACCCGTTCATCCACATGGACCAAATGGGTGAGGTCGAGTACGAGCCGGGCGAACCGCGCGGGACTGATTGGCATCCTCACCGCGGCTTCGAGACCGTCACCTACATGATCGACGGGAGGTTCGCGCATCAAGACTCCCATGGCGGAGGCGGACTCATCCACGACGGCGCGACCCAATGGATGACGGCCGGATCGGGAATCCTGCATATCGAAACTCCCCCAGCCGAATTGGTGGAGAGCGGCGGAATATTCCATGGAATCCAGCTGTGGGTCAATCTGCCGGCGCGCGACAAGTTCCTGACTCCCGCCTACCAAGGGATTGAGGGTACGGAAACCACATTGGTGAGCTCGCCCGACGGCGGCGCGTTGGTGCGGATCATTGCCGGAGACATCGGCTCGCATCACGGTCCGGGCAGCACGCACACACCAATCACCTTGGCGCACGCAACCATCGAACCGGGAGCACAGCTGAATGTGCCGTGGAACCGGGAGTTCAACTCACTCGTCTACGTGCTTTCCGGACGTGGCACGGTCGGTGCGGAGGGGCATCCGATTACGCAGGGGCAGCTCGCGGTGCTGGGTCCAGGCGATCGGATCACGGTGCAGGCCAACGATGGACAGGACGGCAATCGCCCGGCGTTGGAGGTGCTGCTGATGGGCGGCCGGCCGATTCGCGAACGCGTGATGGCGTACGGGCCGTTTGTAATGAACACCAAGGCCGAGTTGATTCAGGCGCTGCAGGACTATGAGGCGGGCCGATTCGGTGCCATTCCGCCAGATGCCCTCATGCCCCACGTTGTGCGATAGGGGTACGCGAGCGCGGGTCGCCTACCGCCGGAATGCCCGGCGGTAGGCGCTCGGCGTTGTCGCGGTCACCTTCCGCAGGTGCGTCCGCATAGCCGTCACACTGCCGAAACCGCATTGCGCCGCGATGGATTCCATGGTCATGTCGGTGTTCTCCAGCAGCTCACGCGCGCGGGTGGCGCGCTGCACGTCGAGCCAGCGCTTGGGCGTGGTACCCACCTCCTCGCCGAAACGTCGGTTGAACGTACGCAAGCTCAGATGTGCGTGCCGTGCCAGCGACGAGACATCATCGACATCGGCCAGGCGCTCGGCCGCCCAGCTCAGGGTCGGTCCGAGGCCGCTGGAATCGTGTGAGGTCTTGGAGGGCGGGATGAACTGTGCCTGGCCACCATCGCGATGCGGTGCCATCACATTCCAGCGGGCCAAATCCGATGCCGCGATGGCTCCGAGCTCGCGGCGCACCACGTGCAGGCACAGATCCATGCCCGCAGACAGGCCTGCCGACGTGAGGATGTCCCCGTCATCCACATACAACGCATCGGGTCGCAGATCGACCAGTGGATAGAGCCTGCGCATGTCATCGCAGTATTCCCAGTGGGTAGTGGCGGGGCGTCCGTCCAATAGGCCCGCCGCAGCGAGAACGAACGCACCCAGGCAGATGCTGAACAGCACCGCGCCGCGTTGGTGCGCGTTCACGAGAGCGTTCAACACATCGTCCGGCGGCGGATAGTCGTGTGGGGCCCGCGCGGGTACGACGACGATATCCGCGGTCTCCAGCGCATCGATGCCGTATTCCACGTCAAGGGTGAAACCATCTGGCGTCCAGACATTTCCAGGCTTATGACCGCACGTGACCAGGTCGAAACCATCGGCCTGCCCGCTACGCCCCGGCCCTCGCCGGAACATCTGCACGGCGCATGCCAGGTCATAGGTGATGACTCCGTCGAGCGCGAGTGCCGCCACCGCTTTGGTGCCCATAACTCACTATGGCATGAATTCGAGTATCTATGGCATTCATGCCACTGGCAGGTGTCCCCGCGCACGCATTAACTGACGGGATGACGACGACGGAATTGGATTGGTTCTGGGCGACTCGCACCGGCGGAGAGATCTCGACCGCCCAGCGACGGGCATTGTTGGGACGCCTATTTCGTGCGTTGCCCGGGATGGTTGGCGACGCGGTCAAGACCCGGATGGGCCGCCGCGGTCAGGGTCGGGTGGCGTTCGGATCGATCACGGTGCCCGATTCCGCGCTCGCACTGGCGGCCGAACAGGAGGCGCGTGACTCGGTGACCCCGCACGTCCTCGAACACTCTTATCGCACCTACTTTTTCGGAAAGGCACTCGCCGCAATGGACGGCGCACGGGTCGACGACGAGCTGGTGTACGTCGCGAGCCTGCTGCACGATCTGCAGCTCGAGCATCCGACTCCGGGGCGATGCTTCGCCGTGGTGGGCGGCGAGCGTGCCGCGAGGTTCGTCAGGGATCAGGGCGCTTCCGATGACCGCGCCGAGGCGGTGGGCGCGGCCATCGCCGCGCATATCACCCTGGGCGCCAGCGAAAACCTCTCGGATCCAGGAGGATTCGTCTCTGCCGGTGCCGGAACCGATGTATTCGGACTGCGGCTATCGGACCTCGACGCCGCCTGGGTGGACGAACTGCTGAGGCGGCACCCTCGATTGGGATTCAAGCGGCACATGCTCAAGGCATGGGCGGCCGAAGGTGCCGCCGTACCGAACGGGCGCGCGGCGTGGTTGACGCGCTACGCGGCATTCCCGCTCCTCGTCAAGGCCGCGCCCTTCGCCGACTAGCGTTGGCTAGGTCTACCGCTGTAGCAGCCGGCGCAGCAGATGCAGAGCGACGGTGGTCGCGCGTTCACGAATCTGGTTGCGGTTCCCCGGGATGACGACTGTTAGCTCGGACTTCTCCCCCGCTGCGGTCTTGGCGCAGAAGCACACCGTGCCCACGGGCTTATCGGGTGTGCCGCCACCGGGCCCCGCCACACCTGTGGTAGACACGGCGATATCGGCGCCCAGTGCCTTTAGTGCGCCGTCCGCCATGGCCTCGGCGACCTCCGGCGATACGGCACCATGGGCGGCGAGCAGCTCCGGATCCACCTGCAACTGGCCGACTTTGACATCGTTGGCGTAGCTGATGATTCCGCCCAGAAAGTACTGCGAGGAGCCCGGCACATCGGCGATTCGCGCCCCCAGCAGCCCGGCGGTACACGACTCGGCGACGGCCAGCCGCCTGTCGCGCAGGAGCCCGGACACCAGCTCGTCGATGGTCGAACCGTCGGTGGAAAACAGCGCCGGCTCGTGCCGTGCCGCGATGAACTCGTAGAGGCGGACCCAGAGGGGGCGCGCGGACGGTTCGAATCGGGTGACTACCTCCACCTCGCTACGCCGCAAGCAGGTGGTGATCTCCAGTGCGGCAAGGTTTCCCAGCTGCGCTTCGGCGACGCGCAGGGTCTCGGCGATATCTGGTTCGGTGATCCCATACAGGCGCAGGGTCGTCTGCTCGATGGCCGCGGGATCGTCACCAAGGAGTTCGCGGAGGCGCCGGGTGCCCACGGCCGCGGGCCACATCCGCTGAAGCTCATGCGGTGGCCCCGGTAGCACCACGACGATCACGTTGTCGGCGTTCATCACCGCACCCGGCGCAGTGCCCACCGGGTCCAGCACCTCGCCGTCCACCGGGATGAGGGCCTGTTTGGCGATACCGACACGCAACGCCTCCCAGTCGACATTCTCCCAGCGGTCTGCCATCGGGCGCAACCGATCCATGATGGCCTCTTCTAGCGCCGCATCGAAAACCATTGTGGTACCGGCGAACTCGGCCACGGTTGGCAGCGTCATATCGTCAGCGGTGGGGCCAAGGCCGCCGGAGGTGACGATGAGGTCGACACTTTGGCCCGCGAGAAACTCCAGCTGCGCCGTCAGATCCTCTTTGCGGTCTCCGCACACACAGATGTGCGCTACGTCCACTCCGACTTCTCGTAGATGCTCGGAAAGCCACGGGCCGTTCGCATCGGCCACTCGCCCGGTGAGCACCTCCGTACCCGTGACGACGATTCCCGCTCGCAGCATCCCAGCAGCCTAGGCCGGTAGATTCGGTGTCATGGATGAGGGAGCGGTCATCGAGTACATCGTCATGACTTTCCCGGATCTTCGGCACGAGGTCGCCGAGGGCAATTGGTTCTTCTTCGGCGGGGTCGAGCGGCAGGTGCCGGTCATCACCCTGATGTCGAACGAGGCATTCGACACCTACTCGGACCTGGCGCGGCCGGCGGTGTATCGGCTCAATATCGGCGTCAGCGGTGACACCTTTGACAAGGCCGTTCAGACCTCCCGCGACCAGATAGTGGATGCCGATTACACGGAGTTCGATCGAGTCCTCCCGCATCCCGAATACGGCGGTGCCAAATGGGTGTGTGTGGTCAATCCGAGTGAGGGCACCTTCGTTGAGGTCGTTCGTCCGCTCCTGGACGAGGCCTGTAGCCGCGCTCGATCCGGCTAGGCGCGGGACCGGATCAGGGTACAAGGACCAGCGGAAACCTCTTCGCGCCAATCAGCCGGTGGGAGACCGATTGCCCGAGTAGAACGTCGAGGGCGGATGCGGGGCCTCCCCGCGGACTACCCAGAATGATCATCAGCGCCTGGTGCTGCTGCGCGACAGCGAGAAGTTGAACGGCGGCGGGTCCATGTGCTCGGTGGTACTCCCACGCCACGTCGAGCCCCGCGAGCTCTTCGCGAGCCTCGGCTTCGGCAGCAGATATGGCCATGCGTGACTGCGATTCCCAGCTGTCCGTGTCGAGATCCAGCGGCTCGTCGTCCATGTCCAGGATGTGTACGACGTGCACACACGCGCCAAGCCGACCGGCCAGATCAACCGCGAAATGCAGCGCAGCGGTGCTGGGCGGATGGCTGTCCCATCCGACCACCAGATGCGCCACCGTCGACTCGGTCATAGATACATCCTCACGCCAGCAGCCATGCCAGCGCTAGCCCAGATGCGCATGCGCCGATGGTGCCAAGCAATGTGCCACACGTGTTGTAGAGAGCCAGTGACCATTGTCGCTGTTCGATCAGTCTCACCGATTCGACGCTGGCCGTGCTGAAGGTTGTGTAGCCGCCGCAGAAGCCGGTCCCGAGGATGGCAAGTATCCCCGGTGCGGCGTCGTGGAAGATCACCAATCCGGCCAGCACGCCGATGAGTGCCGATCCGGTGACGTTGATGAGAAGCGTCGTCCAGGGAAACTGATGAGTCCGCCGATGCTTGATCGCCGAATCGACCACGAATCGCAATACCGCACCCACCGCCCCGGCCAAGATCACGGCAATGACCGTCACGCGGTCCCTCCCGGGTAGCGGGTGAGGGCACGTGCAGCGCAGGCTATTCCGGCCAGCGCTGCGGCCAGGCCCGCCGTGACACTGATCAAGGCGTATGCCACACCGATGCCGGTGAACCCGTGGCGTGTGAGGGCGCTGACCTCCAATGCGAGCGCGCTGTAGGTCGTGAACGCGCCGCATAGGCCCGTGCCGAGAAATAACCGGGAGCGCTGACGCCAGCCGCCGTCGGGGCCCAGTAGCGTGAGAGATTCCAGCAGTGCGCCGAGGATGAATGCTCCAGATAGATTGGCCGCGAACGTCCCCCAGGGCCATGCGGCGCCGCTGGCCGGCCATAGCTGCTCGAACCAGTACCGCAACCCGGTTCCGCACATCCCGCCAAGGAAGACCCATAGCAGCGCGGACGGCCGCAGATGTAGGGGTTGTATGGACTCGCTGCGTTTTTCGCCGTGCCCATCGGTCACATTCGGTCCCATCGTGGTACGACACACCAACACAGGAACTATCAGCCATCAGTGGCGGTTCGGGACAAGCCCCGGCGAGATCCATCGCGCAAATGTGACTATAGCGTCGAATACCGCACCGTGGCGGTCAGTAGACGTCGCGGACGTAGCGTTTGTCGGCCACCAACTGCTTACGGAATTCGAGCGCCTGCTCCCCCGACAGCCGTCCGTGCCGCTGGGCAATCGTCAACAGCGTGTCATCGACATCCTTGGCCATCCGGCTGGCGTCTCCACACACGTAGAGGTGCGCGCCCTCCGCGAGCCACTGCCACAGCTGTGCTCCCTGCTCCAGCATGCGGTGTTGGACATAGATGCGTTTGTGCTGGTCGCGCGAGAACGCGAGATCGAGTCGGCGTAGGGAGCCGTCACGCAGGAATCCGTCGAGCTCCTCGCGGTAGTAGAAATGCTGAGTGCGGTGCTGGTCGCCGAAGAAGAGCCAGTTGCGTCCGGTATGCCCGAGTGCGCGACGTTCCTGCAGAAATCCTCGGAATGGCGCGATACCGGTTCCGGGTCCGACCATGATCATCGGCGTGTCCGAGGTGCTGGGCGGGCGGAAATGCGGCGATCGCTGCAGAAAGATGGGAACGGGAAGGCTCTGGGCGCGGTCGGCCAGGAATGTCGACCCCACACCGCCGCGGGCCGATCCGTCTGGTCCGCGGTACCGGACGATGGACACCGTCAATGCGACAGACTTCGGGCTGACCAGGGGGCTCGACGAGATCGAGTACTGACGCGGGGTGAGCCGAATGAGGACCTGCTGCCACTCTTCGATATCGGCGCGGATAGGAAATTCGCGCAGCACATCGAGGGCGTTACGGCCCTGCAGCCAGAGCTCACGGGTCGCGCTGGCCTTGTTCCCATAGCCGCGTAGAAGCTTTATCGCCTGTTTGTCGGTGCGCCTCTCGGCGATGAAACGCAGCAGGTCGTCGGTGACCCGGCAGATGTCGTAGTGATTGGTGAGGGCGGTGGCCAGCGGGAGGTCGCCCCCGTCGATGGTGACGGGCAATTCTCCATCGAAACCGGTTGCAGCGAGCCAGCGTTGGACGTCTTCCTCGCGGTTCGTGGGATAGATGCCGAGTGCATCGCCCGCTGAATAGCCGACATCGTGACCGGAAAGATCGAACTCGATTCGCCGCACCTCCTTATCGGAGCCCGGCGCCGACAGAATCTCGTTGTGTGACAACGCGGCCAGGATGGGGGCGTCACGGGTAAAGCGTTCCGCCGCGGCGGCGGGTAGTCCCTCGCTGCGCAATAGGCGGGCGGCCTCGATGCTGGCGGCGGTCCCGTCTCCAATTGTCTCCAACAGGTCAGCCGTCCAGGACGCGACGAGGGATCGGTTGGCGGCCTCGCCGTCCACTCTGCCGAGCACTGCGGTGGCGCCGAGCTCCTGTAAGCGAGTGTCGAGAGCCTTCGCGTGGCCACAGAAATTTGCATATGCGCGATCTCCGAACCCCAACACCGCATAGCGCATGTGCCGCAAGGGATTCGTGGTCTCCGAGAGCTCGTTGAGCGCTGACCAGAATCGTGCGCCGTTGTCGGGCGGCCCGCCCTCACCGAAGCTACTGGCGATCACCACTGCCGTGCGAACCTCACCGAGATCGGCAGGGTCGCAATCATCCATCGCGGAGAGCGTGGCAGATATCCCCGCTGTTTCCAATAGCCTGTGCACCGAGGTGGCCGCGGTCTCGGCATTGCCGGTCTGCGACGTCCACAGAATTGCTATGTCCCCCAATGTTTGTGCCTGCGTTTCGGCTGCCGCATCGAGGATGGTCCGTCCGGTGGGGCGCAACAACACGGCGCTGACCTTGAACTCGGGCTGTAGCGAATCAGGGTCGACGGCGTCGTTGGTCACCGCGTTGATCGTGAGGCCGGGCCCCTGGATGTCGTTCCAGTGGAAGGGTGCGAAACAGGTACCGCGCTTGACTCTGTCGCTAAGCACTGCCGGAAGCTCGGCACGGCCCCGCCGTGAGGCGATCTCGACGATATCGCCCTCGACGATCCCGAGTGTCGCGGCATCATGCGGGTGAACCTCGACGAAGGGCGATGGGTGGAGCCGATCGAGCGCCCTAATATGCCCAGTCTTGGTGAGGGTATGCCAATGGTGTTGCAAACGACCAGTATTCAGGATCATGGGATATCCATCGCCTGCGATCTCTGCGGGATCGCGGTGCGCCCGGGCGTGGAACACGGCCCGGCGTGATGGGGTGGCGAACGCCAGGCGAGGGGCATTCCCGTCCTCGTCGATGTGCAGGTCCTGGCTGATGCCGTCGTTCAGATAACGAATGGGATGCCGATCCCCCGGATCCTCGGGCGGACATGGCCATTGCACGGGGCCCTGCCGCAACCGTGCATAGCTCACTCCGCGCATGTCGTAGCCCGTGCGTGGATTCCAGAATGCGCGGATCTCCTCGAAGATCTCCTCGCTCGAGGAGTACTCGAAGGCATGCCCGAATCCCATCGCAGCAGCGACATCGCAGATCAGACGCCAGTCGGGCCGCGCGTCGCCGGGCGCCTCGACGGCCCGGTTGGTCAGTGTCGCCGTGCGTTCCGAATTGATCGAGACGCCATCGGATTCGGCCCACAGCGCGGCGGGCAACATGAGGTCGGCGTATTCGTTGGTGGCCGTGGACAGGAAGGCGTCCTGGGTGATCACCAGCTCCGCCTGGCGCAGGCCGTCGATCACGTTCTGTCGATTAGCCACCGAAGCAACGGGATTCGTGCAGATTACCCAGCACGCCTTAATGGTCCCGGCGGCCATCTGGGTGAACATATCGACCGTACCGGTCCCGAATTCCTCGCGGATGGAACCGGGAGCCAGCTGCCATTGCTGCTCGACGAAGTCACGATCGGCGGGGGATTTCACGGACCGCTGGCCCGGTAGCCCGGGGCCCATATAGCCCATCTCCCTGCCGCCCATCGCATTTGGCTGTCCGGTCAAGGAGAACGGTCCGCTACCCGGACGGCAGATGGCCCCAGTCGCCAAATGCAAATTGCAGATCGTGTTGGTGTTCCACGTGCCGTGGGTGCTCTGGTTGAGTCCCATGGTCCACAATGTCATCCACTCGCGCGCTTCTCCGATCCATCGGGCGGCGGTGCGAATATCGTTCTCCGGGAGCCCGGTGACGGCCGCGACCGCCGAGGGCGGATACGCGGAGAGGAACTCCGGCATCCCCGCCCAGCCTTCGGTGTGCTCGGCGATGAATTCCTGATCTATATCACCGTTCTCGATTAGCAGATGCAGCAGTCCGTTCAGCAAGGCTAGGTCGGTACCCGGCGTGATCTGTAGGAACAGATCGGCCCGGTCGGCAGTGGCGGTACGGCGGGGATCCACCACGATCAGCCGCGCTCCGCCGGCCAACCGATCGGCCATGCGGAGGAAGAGGATCGGGTGACAGTCGGCCATATTCGCGCCGATGACGAGGAACAGGTCAGCCTGCTCGATATCGGAGTACGAACCCGGAGGTCCGTCCGCACCGAGCGATTGCGTGTATCCGGTGCCTGCACTTGCCATACAGAGCCGAGAATTGGATTCGATCTGTGTGGTGCGGATATAGCCTTTCGCGAGTTTGTTGGCCAGATACTGCGCTTCCAGGCTCATCTGGCCGGACACGTAGAGGGCGATGGCGTCGGGGCCGTGGGTGTCGAGGATCTGTCGCAGTCGTTGTCCCGCATCGGTGGTCGCCGCTGCGAGCGGCGTGGGGACCAGCTCTTGTCCGCGTTCAGGACGGATATGTGCCGTGGTCATGCGTCCGTCGGCGGCCATCAGCTGTGTGTGGGTGGCGCCTTTGGTGCACAGGCGGCCGTGGTTACTCGGGTGCAACGTGTCGCCTTCGACTGTCGCAATGGTGAGCGGCCCGATCCCGGCCGGCCCTGCATCGGCACGCACCACCACACCGCAACCGACACCGCAATACGAGCACGCGGCACGGCGCTCGGTAGGCGGCGCGCTGACTTCGGTCACCCCGCAATGGTGCGCGTGACAGATTCCCGGATTCTTCCGTAGAGGTTATCCAGGCGTCACGGCGTCCTCACAGGCCGAATCGGTGGTGTGTGAGATGACATCTTCCCTGACAACGGGTCGTAACAGCGCCGTCGAACCGGTGTTCCACTAGCATCAGCGACGGGTCGACGCTCGTTTCACCAGCAACACATATTTCAGAAGGAGCTAGACATGGTTTTGCACGTCATCTGGATGATCATTCTTGGTCTCATCGTTGGGTGGATCGCGCGACTGATCGTGCCCGGCAAGGAGAACTTCGGTTGGATCATGACCGCGGTGCTGGGCATTGTCGGTGGATACGTCGGCGGGACGCTGGGGAGCCTGGTGTTCGCCCCGCATAAGTTCACGCTTACCCCACCGATCAACCATGCCTTCCTCGGTGCGCTGGTTGGTGCGGTGCTTCTGCTGGTTATTTACAAGTTCATCGCGGGACAGTCGTCCAAACGCTAGCCAGTCGACGAACCGGCGCTGCTCAGCAGAATTGAACCGAGCAGCGCCGCGCAGAGGTTATTGACCCTGGCTATTTTTTGCCGGTGGCCAATTTGACGAGGAACAGCAGTACTACCGCGCCGAGTATCGCGGTGAAGAAGGTAAACCACCACCCGCCGGACGCGGTGTTGAATGCGAAACTGAGCAAAAATCCGCCGAGGAATGCGCCCACTACGCCGACAACGATATTGAGAAGGAATCCCATCTGCTTGTCGGTGCCCATGACCTTGCTGGCGATCCATCCGGCCAGCGCGCCAATGATCAAGTAGCCGATAATGCCCACGCTGGTTGTCGTGGTGGACCGTGCCAGAAGCTCTGTCGTCATCGCGATGTCGATCATTCGTCCTCCTGCTTAATTGCCGAGCGAATGGTGAACTGAGTTGATAATAACCGTCAGGACAAATCTGCGGTGGGGCTTCGCATACGTGTCCGCACATACGAATTCGTGCCTAGCGGGTGAAAACCACACAAAAGCGACAGTCCGCGAATGCTGAATCCGCGAACTGTCGCTCTAGCTCATGTCAGACCGGCGTCCCCGGTGCGGGAGGCGCCGCGGCGGGTGGTGCCGGAGGGGCCGGTTCGGCGGCCGGTGCACCAGGTGCCGCCGCCGGGGGCGGTGGCTGGTTGGGATCTGCAGGTGGTGGAGGCGGCTGGTTCGGATCAGCAGGTGGCGGTGGCGGTTGGTTCGGATCAGCAGGCGGTGCGGCCGGCGGCGGTGTCGGCGGTGTCCACGGGCGGATCGACCCGACCAACGCCTTCGCCACACCCTTGTCCACGGGTGAGGCGGAGGTGCCGAGCCAGACGACGAACCAACGGTCCTTGCCCTTGCCGATGGCCGCGGCCCAGATCTGCCCTGGCTCCTTGGCGGCGTCATCGAACTTCACCTCGTAATACGAGGACGCCGCGGACATACCCGCCACGTCAAAGCTCTGGTCTTCCATGTTGATGCGGTTGCCCGGATACGGCATGAAGAACTCGCCCATATCCGAGGCCAGCCTGCGGGCGGACTTTTGGTTGTCGGGCTCGGCCCCGGCGAAAAGCTTGAGATCCAGACGACCCAGCAAGATGCTGCCGTTCGGCGCCGCAGGATTCGTCAGCAGTGCCGATCCATACGTGAGCCTGCGCGCATCCGATTGTGTCCAGCCTGCGGGCACAACGTAACTGAATCCACCCTGGTCATTGTTGACGCGGCCGGCGTCCGCGGGTGCCGGAGCGCCGGGTGCGGGAGCGCCGGGCGGCGGTGAGGCCGGCGGCGTCGTCACGGTGGTGGGTGACTCAGGGTTGGGGGCCGGCGGAGCAGGCTGGCCCGGGGCTGGCGGCGGCGGAGCATCGGTGGTCACCAAATGGATATCCGCCGTGCGGACCGATGGCTGTGCCTCGTTCGGCGGCGAGGCGGAGAGTGTGATGGCTCCCGCCCCAGACAGCGAGGCGACAGCGAAGGCCGCTGCGATGACGCGCGCCCGCGATGCGCGCTTTATTGCAGAAGTGACCCGTGGTTGCTGCATGTTAATGAAGGTACCGTCTCGTCGGGCACGTGCAAGCGTTAGCGGCAATCGGCGCGCCCAATTTGCCGAAAGACGCCATCGGCGCCACTTCACGATGATTCGGCGCGGTGGCAAGGGGTTTGACTGGCCAGAAGCAAACATAGGTTTCCTCTCGAGTCCTACCGAAATCCTCGTCCCCAGCTATTGCGCCGTCTGAATGATGACCTCGTGGGCCTTCACGGCAAAGTATGCCGGCGCGTCGGGTGCCAGCTTCAGTTCGGCCGCGGCGGCCGCGGTGATATGTGCCGTGAATATCGTGGGCCCTACGGATGCCGTTACAACGACGCTGTCGCCGTGGGCGGTAAGCGTCGTGATTGTCACGGCGATGACATTGCGCGGGCTGCCTCCCGGTGGGAACAGATGCACGCCGACGTCCCGCGGCCCAAACACCGCGACCGCGTGCTGGCCGTGCGAAATGGCTCCGTCGCCGGCCCAAACACCATGGATGTGCACATCCCCTGCGTCGAGTGCGCCGTCCTCGCCGATGGTGCCGTCGACGAGGTTCACCCCCGCGAACCGCGCGCCGAACTGGCTGGTCGGGCGGGCCAGGAGCGCGGCGGTATCCCCTACCTCGGCGACGCGTCCGGCGTCCAGCACCATCACACGGTCAGCGATGGCGATGGCATCCATGAGGTCGTGGGTCACGATTACGGCACTTTGGCCGTCGCGGCCCAGCACCCGCCCCAGTAGCGTCCGAATGGCCGGGGCGCTCTCGGCGTCCAGACCGGCAAGTGGTTCGTCGAGCAGTACCAGATCGGGTTCGGTCGCCAACGCGCGTGCGATGGCGACACGTTGTGCCTGACCTCCGGAGAGCTCGCCCGGTCTGCGCCCGGCGAGATCACACGCGCCGACCGATTCCAGCCAGTGATCCCGCGACGCGGTGACCTCGGCTCGGCCGCGGCCGGGTCGCCGCTGGCTGCGTAACCCGAATTCGACGTTGCCTGCCACCGTCAGGTGCGGAAACAACAGCGCATCCTGTAGCAGAAGCGCCGTCCGCCGTCGGTGCGTGGAGACGAAAGTGCCTGTGGCACAGTTTGTTAGCACGTGGTCACCGAGCTGGATCTCCCCGGTGTCGGGTTGCAGCAGTCCGGCAATGAGCGCGAGCACCGTAGACTTCCCTGCGCCGTTGGGCCCGACGACCGCCAATGTCTCCCCGGGTGCAACGGTGAACGCGGCATGCACACCGCGCCCGGAATGCCCGGCGTCGAATCGCAGTTCGCTCATCACTGCCTTCGGTTCTTCGCGCAGGCGCTCATCACTGCCACCCGCTGGGGCGCCAGGTCCGGGCGCCGACCACGGCAAGGACGAGTGCCGCCACCGCCACCAGCAGCAGCGAGAGTGCAACGGCCGACTGCGCATCGGACTCGCGTTGCAGGTAGATCTCCAGCGGAAGAGTGCGGGTCACGCCCTGCCGGGATCCCGCAAAGGTCAAGGTGGCGCCGAACTCCCCCAGCGAGCGTGCAAACGCCAACACCGTGCCCGATATCAGCGCGGGCATCACCAAGGGCACTGACACGCGACGCAGCACCGTGGTGGGTGTCGCGCCAAGGCTGGCGGCGACATGGTCATACCGCTCCCCTGTCGTGGCCAGCGCACCCTGAAGGCTGATCACCAGGAATGGCAGCGATACGAACGTCTGGGCCAGAACCACCGCGGTGGTGGAAAACGCGATCCGGATACCGGCCGCATCCAGGTAGTGGCCCAGCAACCCCAACTTGCCAAACGCATACAGCAGCGCGATGCCGCCGACGACCGGTGGCAGTACCAACGGCAGCAGGATCATCGGGCGGAGCAACAGGGTCAGCTGAACGGGCCCGCGGGCGAGAACGAAGGCTAACGGCACCCCCAGTAGCAGGCATAGTGTCGTGCTCGCGAGGCAGGTTCTGATGCTGAGCAGGAGCGCAGCCTGTGAGGCTGGACTGGTGATCAGCGCCGGGAACTGCGCCCAATCAGCCTTCACGATGAGCGCAAGCAGCGGCAGCAAGATCAGCGCCGCGCCCAGCGCTGCCGGCACATAAACCCACCGCGGCAGACCGGGGGGTGGTGTCACGGCGCGGCGAACCCCGCCGCCGCCAGAATCTTGTGTCCGACGTCCCCGGTGACGGTCTCGACGAACTGGTTTGCACGCTCAGTGTTGCGTGAATTCGCTGTCACCGCAATGGGATACGTGTTCACGATAGTGCGTGCCTCGGGAAATGAGACGGCGGCGATCTTGTCGCCCGCGGCCTTCGCGTCGGTGACGTAAACCAAACCGGCATCTGCTTGCCCGGCGATCACCTTATTCAGCACGTCCGTCACCGAAGATTCCTCGCTTGCCGGATTTAGTTGCACCCCAGTGTCTTTGGAGGCCGTCGCGGTGGCGGCCCCGCACGGTACCTGTGGCGCGCACGTCACAACGTCGAGGCCCGGACGGGCTAAGTCGGCGAAGGTGGCAATGCCCTTGGGATTACCCGGAGCGACCACGATCGTCAGCGTGTTGGCTGCGAAGTCGACGGGGTTGACGACGGCGTGCGCCTTCCACGCCTTGTCCATATTGGCCGAGTCCGCGGTGGCCAGCACATCGGCCTCGGCGCCCTGTGTGAGCTGGGTGACCAGATCCGAGGAACCGGCGAAGGTGAAATCGACCTTCGTCCCGGAGTGCGTAGTCTCGAACGACTTCCCGATTTCGGTGAACGTCCCCCGCAGTGACGCGGCGGCCAGCACGTGCAACGTGACAGTCGAAGTGGTGGTGTCGGGCGTCCCCCCGGGGCCGGCGCCATTGTCAGAGGCCGTTCGCGAGCCGCAGCCGGACATGGTCAGCGAACCCGCGAGGAGGACCGCAGCTAGAAGCGTCAGTGGCCGCATGATCCGTCTGCTTGTCACCGAGATAACCCTAGCCGCCGCCCGACTTCGGTGTGGTCGTCAACGGTATTGCTACCGTCCAGTAATATTGGGCCTCAAACCCGTGCGACCCGGCCGCGAAATCCGGGGTATGAGGTCCGGGTTGTGTCACGATCAAGCTGGATCATCGCTGGTTCGGTAGGTAAAAGTGCACGAACAGCGCGTGGACTTGGAAGGCTGCAGGAGGGTATCGCCATGGACGTACTGGTAACCGGAGCGGTTAACGAGATTGGCCGGGCGGTGGCTGCGGAGTTCCGCAACGCCGGCCATCGTGTCGTCATCACTGGACCCAACGCGGACGAGCTGGAGATCGCTGCCAAGGAGCTCGAGGTCGACGCCATTGTGTGCGATAACGCCGACCCGGACAGCCTGGAGGAGAACGTCGAGCTGTTCCCCCAGCATCTCGATGCCATCGTCAACATCCCCAACCCCGTCTGGAGCGAGCCGGGCCCGCATATGGGCACTCTCACCGACACCGGCGAGGCATGGCTGTCACGGTACGAATCCAGCGTGCTGACCGCGGTGCTGACGGTGCAAGCCATCGGTGATCACCTGCGCTCTGGTGCGGCCATCATCAACCTATGCACGCTGGGCACCCGCGATCGGTCGGGCGCAACCACTGCCGCCAAGGCCGCGCTGTCGGCGTGGACCGCCGAGCAGGCCGAGCGGATGGGAACCCGCGGGATCACCATCAACACCATCGCGCCCGGGCAGTCGGCCGAGACCAACTACGACGGTCTCGACAGCATCGACGATGTGCAGGAACTGGTCGCCGGCGAGATCGCCCGGCTGGCGTTGTTCCTCACCAGCCCGCAGGCGCGCCACATCACTGGTCAGACCCTGCACGTCAGCCGCGGCGTCCCCGCTGGCGTTAGCTGATCGCAGCTGGAGTGCACTCCAGCTCTAGATGGTCGAATTGCCTTGCGGGGCAAGCGTCTAATGACGTATCGGTAGTTCGGGCGTAGGGTCGATCGGGTGACCATTCGGCTAGGTTTGCAGATCCCCAATTTCTCCTACGGCACCGGCGTCGAGGAGCTCTTCCCGACCGTCGTCAGACAGACTCGTGAGGCGGAGGCATCCGGCTTCGACACGGTCTTTGTGATGGACCACTTCTATCAGCTACCCATGATCGGCGCCCCCGAGGAACCCATGCTGGAGGCGTACACGGCACTGGGTGCATTGGCCAGCGCCACCAGCACGATTCAGCTTTCCACTCTGGTCACCGGTAACACGTACCGGAACCCGACACTGCTTGCGAAGGCAGTCACCACACTCGATGTGGTCAGCGGCGGACGGGCGATCCTCGGCATCGGTGCGGGCTGGTTCGAGCTGGAACATCAGCAGCTCGGTTTCGAGTTCGGCACCTTCACCGACCGCTTCGAGCGCTTGAGCGAGGCACTGGAAATCATCCCGCCGATGCTGCGTGGCGAGCGGCCGACATTCAGCGGTAAGTACTACCGCACCGAGACGGCCATCAACGAGCCGCGATACCGGTCGAACATCCCGATCATGATCGGCGGCAGCGGCGAGAAGAAGACCTTCGGCCTAGCGGTGAAGTACGCAGATCATCTGAACCTGCTCAGCGCGCTGGACGAGATCCCACACAAGTTGTCGGTGCTGCGGCAGCGTTGTGAGGAAGCTGGCCGCGATCCTTCGACCCTGGAAACCTCGGCCTTCTTCTCGGTGTTCGTCGCCGAGGATTCGGCGACAGCCTGGAAGTTGGCGGGTGACCAGCTGCGTAAGAACGGTCTCGACCTGGAGACCCTGCCCGAGGATGTCCGGACGCAGGTGCTCGGCCGCACCGTGGTGGGCAGCCCAGAGGAAATTGCCGAGCAGGTGCAAACCCGAGTCTTGGATCAGGGAATCGACTCCGTCACACTCAACGTGCCAGGAAACGGGCATGTCCCGGGTGTGGTGGAACTGATTGGCAACACTCTTCGTCCGCTGTTCAAGGATTAGTCGGCCGGATTCGGTCTATATCCCACGATCCTTCGGCAGGATGTGGGATGTGGACGCACCATTCGGCCTGCGCCTGCGGCGATGGCTGTGGAGGCGCTTCTCCCAGGAGTATCGGACGATCAATTGGGCGCTCTGACGCCATGTTCGGAACTCTCGGGACGTGCGCTGCTCAATCACCTGCTGGGCCTGTCGATGGCGTTTCGGTACGTCGAAATCTGGGAGCAACCCCGGTCGTGGGAAGGCGAGTCGACCATCGCTGGAAATGTCATGCCCAACGACCAGGTGGCGATGGTCGCGCTCGACGAATTGGCGCTGCACGGCTGGGATTTGGCTGCGGCGACCGGTCAGTCGTTCGACCTACCCGAGGGCACGGATCCCGGTCTGTACGGGTTCATCAGTGCGCTCGCCTCCGAGAGCGGCATACCCGGTTTGTTTGGACCGGAGGTGTCGGTCCTCTCGGACGCTCCACCGTTCGATCACATGCTTGCCGTGTCGGGACGTGATCCACGCTGGCGGCCTGAGGCCCTGTGAGATGTTTCGCTAAACTAACTGACGCGACGTGCATGGAAATCCCGACTACGGTTGTGGTGTTGCACCAAGTGTCAGACAAGGTTAATAACCCCAGTTGAGACGCCATTCGATGAGGAGTGATCGATGAGCACGACACCGGACGCCGCCAGCACCGCGACGCCTGTCACTGCCAGCCCACAGCCCAAGATCAAGGACGCTCTGTCGCCCAGGCACCGCGTCGTCATCATCGGCTCCGGATTCGGTGGGCTCACCGCCGCCAAGACGCTCAAGCGGGCCAATGTCGACATCACCCTGATCGCGCGCACCACGCATCACCTGTTTCAGCCGCTGCTGTACCAAGTGGCCACCGGCATCATCTCCGAGGGCGAGATCGCGCCGCCCACTCGGCAGATCCTGAAGAACCAGCACAACGCCCAGGTCGTTCTCGGTGACGTGACCGGCATCGACCTGGAGAACCAGTTCGTGCACTCGACGCTGCTCGGGCACGACTACAAGACGCCGTACGACAGTCTGATTGTCGCCGCCGGTGCGGGTCAGTCCTACTTCGGCAACGACCAATTCGCGGAGTGGGCTCCCGGCATGAAGTCGATCGACGATGCCCTGGAACTGCGCGGAAAGATACTCGGCGCTTTCGAAATGGCGGAACGCTCCAGTGACCCGGAGCGTCGTCGCAAGCTCATGACGTTCACAGTGGTGGGTGCGGGGCCCACCGGAGTCGAGATGGCCGGCCAGATCGCCGAATTGGCCAACGAGACCCTTAAGGGCACCTTCCGGCACATCGATCCGACCGACGCCCGGGTGATCCTGTTGGACGCCGCCCCCGCGATACTTCCCCCGTTCGGCGAAAAGCTGGGCAACAAGGCCCGTAAGCGGTTGGAGAAGATGGGTGTCGAGATTCAACTCGGCGCCATGGTCACCGACGTGGACCGCAACGGTTTGACGGTCAAATACTCGGACGGCACCACCAAGCGCATCGAATCCTCCTGCAAGGTGTGGTCGGCCGGTGTGTCCGCTAGCCCACTGGGCAAGACATTGGCCGAGCAGTCCGGTGTCGAGCTCGACCGCGCGGGCCGCGTCAAGGTGGGTTCCGATCTGACGATCCCCGGGCACCCCAACGTCTACGTGGTCGGCGACATGATGGCCGTGGATGGGGTGCCAGGCGTCGCTCAGGGCGCGATCCAGGGCGGTCGCTATGCCGCTAAGCAGATCAAGGCTGAGCTCGGTGGCCGCAGCCCCGAGAACCGCAACCCATTCAAGTTCTTCGACAAGGGGTCGATGGCCACCGTGTCGCGGTACAGCGCGGTCTGCAAGATCGGGCCACTGGAATTCAGCGGATTCATCGCCTGGCTCATGTGGCTGGCGCTGCACCTCGTCTACCTCGTCGGGTTCAAGAACCGGCTCGTGACGCTGATCCTGTGGTCCATAGCGTTCGTGACGCGGTCGCGGGGCCAGATGGCCATCACCGAGCAGCAGGCATGGGCGCGAACGCGTTTGGACCAGCTTGAGGAGCTTGTCGCGGAGAAGAACGTCGACGACGAAGAGATTCCGGAGCCTCAAAAGGAAAAGGCCGCGAGCTAGATCCGGCGGGCGCGTGCGCAGCGACTTTGGGGGCCTAGTACGCCGGTAAACGCTGTCCCTGCCAGGTGAGCAGGGTAGCGTCGCCGGCGAGGCGCAGTATGGTGTCGTCGATCGGGCTTGGGGCACCGGATTCCTCGAAAGATGCAGCCGGGTAACGTAATTCGCTGATCAGTGCCAATGGTCGGCCCAGCTCGTCGTCGGTCACCGATCCCGCACCTAGTTCAATCCGATGCCGCAGCAGGGGCCGATCGTCGATATCGGCATCAAGCTGGCCGGTCCAGAATCCCGATGACTCCCCTGCCCTGCCGATCTGCACACGCTCACGCAGGCGCAGCGTTGCGCCGGCCGGTCCGTGAACGGTGACCCGGGAATGGTGGGAGGCGTTGGCGGCCACGATCGTAGGCGCGGGGTCGAGATCCAGCTCGCCCTGCACCGAGCAGTCCCAGCTGGTCGACGATCGGTCCGTGTGACGACCCGGCAGCGCGACCGCGGCCGCGACCGACCGCACCCGCAACGCCGCGCCCACCCCGACCTCGATGCGTACCGAAATCTCATCGCCCCCAAGCGGATTCGCGGCAATTCCGACGAGGTGGATGGTATCGGTATCGGTGATTCGAGCCTGTAGGCTTCCTGAGCAGCGCAACCGGGGCAGTCGGCCCTTCTCCGCGATGATCTGAACCTCAGTGCGCATGGTCGGTGTTCGTCGCTCTTCGCGTAGGCGGCTCATCGAGATGGGAACGCACCCACGCCAACACCTCGGAGGCCGTTGGATCCTCGGTTAACGAGATCAGCACGGTCGGACGTCCCCCGCGCACCGCTGCCGCATCGCGCGCCATGACGCCCAGGTCGGCACCCACCATGGGGGCGAGATCGGTCTTGTTGATGACCAGAAGATCCGAGAAGGTCACGCCGGGACCGCCTTTGCGTGGCACCTTATCGCCGCCGGCGACGTCGACGACAAAGATCTGAACGTCGATCAGGCCCGAGGAGAAGGTGGCGGTGAGGTTGTCGCCGCCCGATTCGACGAGAATCAGGTCGAGTGGATCGTTGGTGGCGATCAAGTCCTCAATGGCGTCCAGGTTGGCTGTGATGTCATCCCGGATGGCGGTGTGCGGACAGCCTCCGGTTTGTACGGCGGCGATGCGCTCATCGGGCAGCACGGCGTGACGGCGCAGGAAGTCGGCGTCCTCGGTGGTGTAGATGTCGTTGGTGAGCACCGCCACCGAGATCTCATCGCGCAGCGTGCGGCACAGCGCGGCAACCAGCGCGGTCTTACCCGATCCGACCGGGCCGCCTATCCCTATGCGCAGTGGCTCCCCCGGCTGGCGGACGCGACGCGGTCTGTCGATGTGCTGATGGGGCTGGCCGTCGAGAAGGTGCGGTGGCATATCAATCCAATCGTGGTAGTGCGTCAAAAACTACGAAACAAAAAGTGGGCGTTCGCGTCTGAGGTGTTGCTCGGCAAGAACATCCAGTAACGGGTCGGACAGGCTGGCCAGCTCGTTGGCGGCCAGTGTTGCCGTCTGCTCGCATAAACCAGTCAGGGTCAGCGTGCCCACTGCCACTTCCGTCGGGTCGAGGGCCAATAGACGCTGGCCCGCAGTGGCCGATCCGGTCAGGGTGGTATAGACAACGACGAGGGCGATATCGCGACCCGTCAATCCCGTTGCAGCACCGATGATGCCGTACACCACGGCCAGATGCGGCTGCTTTCCATGTGAGCTCCAGTCGATATGTGGCCAGGCGTTCCCCGCCAAGCGGCGGAGCCCACGGCCCTGAGCGCGAGAGGCGTCCCGGGCTGCCTGCGACGGAGTGCGCGCGTCCGTCTCGGCGTCTGCCCGTGCTGGATCCAGCCTCCCGGTGGCGATGGCGGCCGCGATAGAACCTGCGACCAGGCCATGAGTCCGAATACGCCGCCGCAGATACGCGTTGAGCGTCACACCATCCCGCACGAGGCCCTGGGCGATGGCCTCCTCCACCCCGCCGGAATGCACATGCGAGCCGGTAGGTAGCCGGGAATCGGCGAGCGTGAGTAGCAGTGCCGTGGTCGCAGAAGCATCCGTAGCACCCATCAGAACAGGAAATACCGTTGCGCCATGGGCAGTTCCGTGGCTGGCTGTTCCTGCCACACCTCGCCGTCGATGCGGACCGTAAAGGTATCCGGATCGACTCGGATATCCGGCATCGCGTCGTTCATCGGCAGGTCGGCCTTTCCGCGATGACGGACATTGCGGGTGGGAACCAGCCTGCGTCGCAACGCAAGCCGGGCCGCAAGGTCGTCCTCGATGGCCGTTGGTGAGACGAAATGCACGGCCAATCCGGGTGCCACATTGGGCATGGCGCCGAACATGGGCCGTGGCAGCACGGGTTGCGGGGTGGGGATGGAGGCATTGGCGTCACCCATGGCCGCCCATGCGATGGCTCCGCCCTTGACGACGAGGTGCGGCCGTACCCCAAAAAACGCAGGTTCCCACAGCACGAGATCGGCCAGCTTGCCGACTTCCACTGATCCCAACTCGTGATCGATGCCATGGGTTATCGCCGGGCAGATGGTGTACTTCGCGACGTACCGGCGTACGCGATTGTTGTCGGCCGCGCCATCCCCCGGGAGTGCGCCACGGCGCTTCTTCATGACGTGTGCGGTCTGCCAGGTACGCATCACCACCTCGCCGATGCGCCCCATCGCTTGGCTGTCACTGCCAATCATCGAGATGGCACCGATATCGTGCAGTAGGTCTTCGGCCGCGATGGTGGACGGACGAATCCGGCTCTCGGCGAAGGCAAGATCTTCCGGCACAGCGGCATTGAGGTGGTGGCAGACCATGAGCATGTCGAGGTGCTCATCGAGGGTGTTGACGGTATGCGGCCGTGTCGGATTGGTGGAACTGGGCATCACATTCGGGTGGCTGGCCACGGTGATGATATCCGGAGCATGGCCGCCGCCGGCACCTTCGGTGTGATACGCGTGGATGGCACGCCCGGCGATCGCGTCGAGAGTGCCTTCGACGAACCCTGTTTCGTTGAGGGTGTCCGAATGCAATGCGACCTGGACATCGGCTTCGTCAGCGACACGCAGACAGGCGTCGATCACCGCGGGAGTGGTGCCCCAGTCCTCATGTAATTTGAAACCCGCCGCGCCGCCGCGTAGCTGCTCCCACATGGATTCGGGATTGACGGTGTTCCCCTTGCCGAGCAGCAGCACGTTCACCGGCCACTGGTCCAAGGCCTGCAGCATCCGGCCCAGATGCCATGCACCGGGCGTCACGGTGGTGGCTTTGCTGCCCTCGGCGGGGCCGGTGCCGCCGCCGATCATGGTGGTGATGCCGCCGCCGATAGCCTCGTCGACCAGCTGCGGGCAGATGAAGTGGACGTGACAGTCGATTCCGCCCGCCGTGACGATTCGGTCATTACCGGCGATGATCTCTGTCGACGGACCCACAATCAGTTGGGGATGGACCCCGTCCATGATGTCCGGGTTGCCTGCCTTGCCGATGCCGACGATGCGACCGTCTCGAATACCTATATCGGCCTTGATGATTCCCCAGTGATCGATGATCACGGCGCCGGTGATGACGGTGTCCGGCGCTCCTTCGGCACGTGTTAGCCGACTCTGCCCCATGGACTCGCGCAGTACCTTGCCGCCGCCGAATACAGCCTCGTCGCCCGCTAGGCCGGGTCCGCCGCAACGGTCTTCGGTGATTTCGATCAGCAGGTCCGTATCGGCCAGCCGGATGCGATCACCCGTTGTCGGGCCGTACAGCTTGGCGTAGTGCTCTCGCGACAGCCTGGTCATGCCGGATTCTCGTCCAATCTGCCCGGGGCGTCGAGTGTGAGTCCGTGCACTTCACGGCGGCCACGTAGCGGCACCAACCGAACTCTTTGGGCCACACCGGGTTCAAATCGCACCGCGGTACCCGCCGGTATATGCAATCGGTGACCGTGTGCGGCGCTACGGTCGAAGTCAAGTGCAGGATTGGACTGCGGGAAATGAACGTGACTGCCCACCTGCACCGGGCGGTCCCCGGTATTGACGACATCGAGTTCGATGACCGTCGCGCCCGCGTTCAGCTCGATATCGTCGGGTGCGAACAGGTATTCGCCGGGAATCATCTGACTCATCCGATCGGGTGGTGCACGGTAACAAGTTTGGTGCCATCGGGGAACGTGGCCTCGACCTGGACATCCGGGATCATCTCGGGCACACCGTCCATGACGTCGTCACGCCCCAGCACCTCACGTCCGCTGACCATCAACTCCGAGACCGTCCGGCCGTCGCGAGCACCTTCGAGCAGATGATCGGTGATGATCGCGATGGCTTCGGGATGATTGAGGCGCAGGCCCCGGGACTGGCGGCGTCGAGCCACTTCCGCCGCATAGGAGATGAGCAGCCGTTCCTGCTCGTGCGGCGTCAATCGCATAAGGGGCGATCCTGCCATGCTCCGGGCCACCTGGCACTTTCACGGCCGTAGTGCAGACAGTGGTGAGTTTTCCAGTGCGGGGGCAACTCCAATGTCAGAATCACCGCAGGCGTGCGGCAATGGACGAATCGGAGGGCGCCATGCGTTTCGGGCTTGTGGTGACTTGTGTGGGATTCGCCATGGCGATCCTGGCGGGCTGTACGGAGTCGACGAGTGGTATCAAGCCGGTTCCCGCGCCGTCGACCAGTCCGGTGGAGCTGCCGTTGACGGCCGGAGCACCGGCACCGACGTCTATTCCACCGACCAGTCAGCTGCCACCGCCACCGCCGGTGACCGTCACACCCGACAAAATCGAATCAATCCTTGCGTCTCGCACCGATGTCGGAGCCGTCCTTGGGACAACGCTGGGCTACGAGTACATCGACTCGGATCCCCCCACCAGCACGGTGACCGGCGCGCCAGACTGCACGCACCTACACAATCCCAAAGCAGCCGACTTGGGTTCTGACTGGACGACGTATCGACGGAACTACTACCGGGAGACCAAGGACGAGACGTCTTACATCGTGGGTCAGGTGGCCGTCCTCTTCCCCAGCGCAAAGGACGTTGCCGGCGCATTCACGGGGATCTTCCCCCCTTCGGCGAAGTCGGCGTGCGCCAATGCCCGGATTGGCGCCGACGACCAGCAGTGGGTGATTTCCGATATTCGCCAAATTGACCAGTCCGCGGCGAAGTGGACGACGACACAGCTGCAGGACGGCCAAGAAGGCCCGCCAGGATCCCGATGGAGCTGCTTCTACGACTTCCGACACCGGAACAACGCCCTGTTCGGCGCGTACCTGTGCCAGTACGGCGACGGCATACCCGGCGTGACGACAATTGTCGACCGCATCGCTGCATGGATTCCGGAATGAAGGGGCTTCGTGCGATGACTACTGCCAGGGCGACACGGAATGTCCTTGTTGCGGTATGTGTCTCGGTCACTGCCGGCGGCTGCTCGATCTTCGGCGGAGGTTCGAATGAGTCGACGACACCTGATATGTCCACGGCGACAACCAATTCGGCAACATCGGTCAGCAGGTCGATCACTCCTAGCGAGGCCAACTCGCTCATCGTCCCCACCAAGGATGTCGGTCAGCTCGTCGGTTCTACCCTTGATTTCGAGAGAAAATCCTCTAATCCGGGTGCATCGTCTATCGACGGCAAGGAGTCGTGCCGAGCTCTCGTAGCGCCGTTGACGATCGATATCGGTGACACATGGACGACCTACCGGAACGTTTGGTATCAGGAGTCGGAGGACACGTTCACCCACGCGGTGAATCAGCGAGTGTTGTTGTATCCGACCCAGGACCAGGCCGCGTCCGCCTTCGCAAAAGAGTTTCCGCCGGACATACGCGCCTGTTCGGGTGAGGTGCTGAAATCCGACGACACACCGTGGCGACAAACGGTGCGAGAGGTGACTCCAGGCCGCGTGCAGTGGGCCGAAGAACAGATCCTCGATAGCAAGCCGTCGGGCTGGCGATGCATCAACGAGGCCCGCGTCGTCGACAATCTCTTGTTCGCCGCGACAGTGTGCCAGCGAGGAAACGGTGCGCCCGCAGTCAAGGCAATCATTGACCGGATGGCCGAGACGGCGAAGCCGAAGTAGGCGGTCCGTCGCGGGCCGGTGTAACACTTGGCGCCGGCGCCACGATGTCATCAGGATTTGGGCCGGATCGCGTCTGATTTCGGCAGGGAGGGAATGGGATGCGTTACGTGTTGGCCGTTGCGGGGCTCGGTCTTGCAGCCATGCTCGCGGTGAGTTGCAGTACCGACTCCGGCGGGATCAAACCGCTACCGGTCGGCGCGATAGCGACATCGACCAAGACCGACTATGCGCGGGACGAAGCCTCGATCGCGAGCCCCAAGGCCAGTGCGCCGTCGGTCACGACCTCGCTCGAACCGCCGCCACCGGTACTGGTCACACCCGATAAGGCGGACGCGGTCCTGATCTCTGCCGACGAGGCCGGCAGGCTGGTCGGGTCACCATTGACATACGAGAACAAATCCTCGAGCCCCACCGAGTCGTTAGGCAGCGGCGGTCAATGCGCGGCGCTTACGGGCCTATACAGCGGGTCGCTCGGTGACGAATGGACAACCTTCCGAAGTTCCTTCCTGGCGGAAACCAAGGATCGGTACGACCACGTCGTGTGGCAGGGGGTGGTGTTGTTCCCCGACGCGAAGACTGCCGCCGGCCAGCTACAGGCGGGGTACCCACCGTCGCTGTCTTCGTGCACGGGTTCCCGGCAAACCGAGGGTGCGACTGAATGGCGTATCGGCGAATTCTCGAACGATGGCTCGAACGTGAAATGGGTGCGACAGGATCTTCGGGACGGAAAGCCCAGCGGATGGCGGTGTTTCTACGACTATCGGGTGAAGAACAACGCGCTCTTTGGGAGCCTGCTGTGTCAGAACGGCAATGGCACTTCGATAGTGAAGGCGATCGTCGATCGCATGGCGGAATGGATTCCGGCATGACCGCGAGAAGGGTATTGCTGTGCGTGACGGTGATTACTGCGCTGGCAGTGACCGGGTGTTCCGGTCGGCAGAAGGCCGCCGACACGCCGACGGCCGCCTCGACGACGACCTCGTGGGCCGTGCCACCGCCCGATTCGGTTCCCGCGAGCAGTGGTCCGGCCGGGCTGACGGGCTGGCCTGGCCAGGACAAGATCACCGAGGAAGCCATGGTGTCGGCGTTGTTCACCGATGCGGAGATCGCCAAGGTTTTCGATACCGATGTGGCCAAGACGAATAAGCGGGACAAACCCTTCACTGCCACGGAGTCTGACGACACGAGGTGCAATGTGACCCAGGGGCTGACCGTCGAGTCGGTGGGCACCGAGTACGAGACGTTCCGCGCGACCGAGATATTGCTTGGCGGCGATGCGAAGAACCCCGAGGTCCAGGTCTATCAAGGGATCGCGGCATACACGGACCAGAAGGCCGCGCAGAAAAAATTCGAAGAGGCCGCTGGCGCGATCAGAGGGTGCGACGGAAAGACGTATAACTTCACCGATCCGGGTGGCCGGAAGGTCCCCGTGACGGTGTCGGTCTCGCCGTCGAACGCCAAGAAAGTGAATTGGGTGCTCGCGTACGGTCTCAGCAAGTACCGCTGTTTCGTGTCGTATAACGGCGTCGCGAATGTGATTGTGCAGACGCAGATTTGCGCACGAAGCAACTCAAAGCAGCTGGTACAGAAGATGGCCGACAGGATCGTCGACAAACTGCAGTTGAGCGGATAGGACTCCTCGGATCCGAGTGGGGACTCGGCTCCGGGCAGGGGGACGGGAATGGCGGCCTGACCATCGGGGGGCTGGCCGCCATCTCTCGAAAGGAGCTCGGGTGGGCGCACGGGGGTCGCGTCCACCCGAGTCTCACAGGTTCTGCAGGCGCACCTGACCGCGCGCGATCGTCCGGCCCTCGTCGTCGGCGATGGTGACGAGCCACAGCTGCTGACGGCGTCCCCGGTGTATCGGTGTGGAGGTTGCCGTGAGAGTGCCCGACGAGATGGCGCGAAGGAAGTCGGTGTTGTTGTTGACGCCGACCACCGGGCCCTCTTCGAGCGTGCTGGCGCGCCAGGTGAATGCGGACACGCTAGCCACGCTTTCGACCACAGAGCAGTACACGCCTCCGTGCGCGATTCCGAAGGGCTGCAAAAGCTCATCGGTGATCGTGAGAGTCGCGGTTGCCCCATCGGGTGTCAGGGCCGTGTACTCCAGTCCGATGAGCCGGTCGAATGGCGCGCGGCCCATGTCCTTGATTGTGTCGGGGGTGTCAGACATTCACACGTTCTATCAAAGGGTTATGTGTCGTCGGCAGAGTGTCCGTCAAATGAAGAAGGACCTCATGTGCCGAAGCACATGAGGTCCTTCCTTCGAGTGGACCGGGGGTCTCTGCAGCCCTCAGGACTCCGCGGCGGTCCGGGTGTCTGGTCGCGCGTTAGCGCGTTCGACATGACTAAGGATAGGCAAGGCTGCCCTAAATTGCAAGACCCTTGTGGCGAACAGGCAATCCCAGTGTCATGAACCGGTCGAGGATTGCCTGGCCGCGCCGCATCCCATCGGTTTCACTTGAGCGAGCCAGCAGCGGGACGTGGGTCGCCGCGCCGACCACGGTCGATCCGACCAGCTGCCACATCTGCCCGATTTCCATTGCGCCGGAACTGATCTGCGATAACCGTGTGAACAGTGGGGCGAGCGTGCGGTGGCACCGGTGCGCGGTCCACGCGGCGAGTGCGTCCTCGCCCGGGAAGACAACGACCTGCCCGCGGTCCCGATCTGGGTCGTCGGGCAACACGCGCAGCGTCGGATCGACGACGCCGGCCCAATCGATGCATCCCTCGGAGTCGAAGTAAACCCATAGATTTCCAAGGCCTGGATCCCATGCTCGACCTTCCAGAACAACCAAGGCGACCAGTCGGCCGACCACGGTGTGTACGAGGGCGTCGGCGAGCTGGTGTGCGGCGACCGAATCGCTACCGGTCTCCTCGATGGCGCGGGCATACATCTGCCCAAGCCGTTCGGTGTTCAATGCACGCGCCAGCGGCCACCATCGGCGGCGACCCACATCGGACATCACAGCGACGCCATAAGCCCGCGGGCATTCCGGGTACAGCTCGCGAAGCCGGGCGCTCGATTCGTGCAGCGGCAGTGATTGGTGGATGGACATCCCCGCGATCAGCGGGTCGTCGGCGATGAGACTCTTCGTCGAAGAGCATCCAGCACCGATGAGAGTCCTGGTCGAAGCGCGTCGATCAATGGCCAGCGTCACAGTTGGCAGCCTCCCTTCACGTAGACAAGATAGGTAAGCCTAACCACATGTAGGATGACATCGCCAGGTGCGGGTGTTGTGAGAGCCCTCACCGAAGCTCCTGATCACCGGGTCCCTGCGACATTCGTGGCCCGCATGGTGAGACCGGATCGGCCGTCGGAACAAAGGCCGTGTCCCAGATCGTTGGCTGTCAGAAGTAGTACGACCCCATGTAGTACGGCATTGCGTCGGAGGTAAACGTAGAATGTTCGGAATGGCACGCCTGGGCGAACTCGAACGCGCGGTGATGGACCACTTGTGGTCCTCCCCCGGACCCCAGACTGTGCGTCAGGTCCACGAGGCATTATCAACGCGACGCGACCTTGCCTACACGACTGTGATGACCGTCCTGCAGCGCCTTGCCAAGAAAGACCTGGTGGTGCAACACAGAGACGACCGTGCACACCGCTATGCACCGGTCCACGGCCGTGACGAGCTTGTCGCGGGTCTGATGGTCGACGCGTTGGCGCAGGCTAACAACTCGGGTGCCCGTGAGGCCGCATTGGTGCACTTCGTGGAGCGTGTCGGTCCCGATGAGGCCGATGCGCTGCGCCGCGCCCTGGCCGATCTCGAAGCGAAAGATCCATCTGCTGGCGGTCGCCCCACCGCGTAAGGGACACTAGTCATGTGTCCGCCGTGGCGTTTGCGATTCTCGCGCTGCTCCTGACCGGTCCAGTACCGGCGTTGCTGGCGCGTGCGCAATGGCCGTACCGTGCACCTCGCGCCGCCATGGTTTTGTGGCAGGCGATCGCGGTGGCCGCCGTCCTCTCGGCGTTTAGCGCCGGCCTGGCGGTGGCGAGCAGGCTCCTCGTCCCCGGTCCGGATGGACATCCCACGGCCACGATCACCGGCGAAATCGACCGTCTCGGTTGGGGTTTGTGGCTGTCCTACGTGGCGGTATTCGCCATCACGATTCTTATCGGTATCCGTTTGATGGTTTCGGTCGTCCGCGTGGGTGTACGCACCCGCCGCCGCCGCGCACGTCATCGAGCGATCGTCGACCTGCTCGATCACAAGCGATATTGCGAGAACTGGCGTGGCGGCTACGACGTCCACCGCGATCATGACCTGCGAGTGATCGAGGTCGACGAACCGCTCGCTTACTGTCTTCCGGGTGTACGCAGCCGCGTGGTTGTCAGCGAGGGAACGCTGAGCACGCTGGGGCACAACGAGGTAGCTGCCATCGTTGCGCACGAACGCGCGCATCTGCGTGCCCGCCACGACCTGGTGCTTGAGGCGTTCACCGCCGTCCATGACGCGTTCCCGGTGATCGTTCGCAGCAAGAATGCACTGGATGCGGTCAAGCTGCTGGTTGAGCTGCTCGCCGACGACGCCGCCGTGCGCACGGCCGGGCCAACCCCCCTGGCGCGTGCCCTTGTCGCGTGTGCCGGTGGCCCCACGCCGGTCGGCGCGATGGCCGCTGGCGGGCCCACCACTCTCATCCGGGTACGCCGACTGGGAGGGCGCGGTAACAGCGTGCTGCTGTCATGTAGCGCATATGCCGCCGCGGCGACGATTCTTGTGGTGCCGACGTTGGCTGTCGTCATCCCGTGGCTCACCGAACTGCAACGCCTGTTCAGCGAGTGAACACCCCGTAGGTGACCCGAGCTCGCGGGCCGAATGGGTCTGCGCGAGAATCCGTGGAGCACAACACGTCAACGAAAGGATGTGCTGGTGACGGCTGCAGATGGCTCGGCGCAGGGGAAAGCTCAAATCGGTGTGACGGGGCTGGCCGTCATGGGTTCGAATATCGCGCGGAACTTCGCACGGCACGGATACACCGTCGCCCTGCACAACCGGTCGGTCGCGAAGACCGACGCGCTGCTCGCCGACTATGGGTCCGAGGGCAGCTTCATCCGTAGCGAGACGGTTGAGGAGTTCGTCGCGGCCCTCGAACGCCCGCGCCGGGTCCTCATCATGGTCAAGGCAGGCGAGGCCACGGACGCCGTCATCGAAGAGCTCGCGGCCGCGATGGAACCCGGTGACATCATCATCGACGGTGGCAACGCGCTGTACACCGACACCATCCGGCGTGAAGCCGCGCTCGCCGCGCGCGATCTGCTGTTCGTCGGCGCAGGAATCTCCGGCGGCGAAGAGGGCGCACTCAATGGCCCGTCGATCATGCCGGGTGGCCCGGTCGAGTCGTACAAGGCACTCGGACCGCTGCTGGAATCCATTGCGGCACAGGTCGACGGCGTTCCCTGCTGCACCCACATCGGCCCGGACGGTTCGGGACACTTCGTGAAAATGGTGCACAACGGCATCGAGTACTCGGATATGCAACTGATCGGCGAGGCCTACCAGTTGCTGCGTGATGCGTTGGGGTTGTCCGCATCACAGATCGCCGAGGTCTTCACCGAATGGAACGGCGGTGAGCTGGAGAGCTACCTCATCGAGATCACCGCGGATGTGCTCGCCCATACCGATGCCAAGACGGGCAAGCCCCTTGTAGACGTCATCGTCGATGCCGCCGAGCAGAAGGGCACCGGTCGCTGGACCGTGAAGTCGGCCTTGGATCTCGGCGTGCCGGTGACCGGCATCGCCGAGGCGGTATTCGCCCGTGCGCTTTCCGGCTCCCGGCCGCAGCGTGCCGCCGCTGCCGGATTCACCGCTGGAAAGCTCGGCGAGAAGCCAAGCGATGCAAAGCAGTTCGTCGAAGATGTCCGTCAGGCCCTGTACGCATCGAAGATCGTCGCGTATGCCCAGGGTTTCAACCAGATCGCCGCGGGCAGCGCCGAATACGGCTGGAACGTCAAGCCCGGTGACCTGGCAACAATCTGGCGCGGCGGCTGCATCATTCGTGCGCAGTTCCTCAATCGGGTCAAGGACGCCTTCGCGGATCAGCCCGATCTGCCCACCCTGATCGCCGCGCCGTACTTTCGGGCCGCGGTCGAGAACGGAATCGACAGTTGGCGCCGCGTGGTGGTGACGGCGACACAGCTCGGAATTCCGGTCCCGGGCTTCGCCTCATCGCTGTCGTATTACGACGGTCTGCGCACCGACCGTCTGCCCGCCGCCCTCACTCAGGCGCAGCGTGACTTCTTCGGCGCGCATACCTACGAGCGCGTCGACTCCCCCGGCAAGTTCCACACACTGTGGAGCGGTGACCGGTCCGAAGTGCAGGCGTAAACGGAAAGAAATACTGTGCAGTTCCTGGACGGACAGCGGCCACCGTACGACCTGACATATGACGACGTCTTCGTCGTGCCGAACCATTCGGACGTCTTGTCGCGGTTCGACGTCGACCTGACCACCGCCGACGGCACCGGCACCACGATTCCGATCGTGGTCGCCAACATGACGGCGGTGGCCGGGCGACGGATGGCCGAGACCGTCGCCCGCCGGGGCGGCATCACCGTGCTGCCGCAGGACCTCCCGGTGCAGGCGGTCGCGCAGACCGTCGAGTTCGTCAAGAGTCGTGATCTGGTCTACGACACACCGGTGACTCTGGCGCCGGACGATTCGGCCGGCGAGGCGATGGCCCTTATCCACAAGCGGTCACACGGGGCCGCAGTGGTCATCGAGGACGGCAAACCGCTGGGGCTCGTCACCGAGCAGGCCTGCACCGGTATTGACCGGTTCACCCGTGTCCACGACATCGCGGCGACCGATTTCGTCGCCGCTCCGGTGGGGACCGATCCGCGGGCGATCTTCGATCGCCTCGATGGCGCGCATATACCGGTCGCGGTGCTGACACGTCCGGACGGAACCATGGCGGGCATCCTCACCCGAACCGGCGCGATCCGGGCCGGTCTGTACACCCCCGCCGTCGACGGGGACGGGCGCTTGCGTGTCGCCGGAGCGGTCGGCATCAACGGCGATGTCCAGGCCAAGGCAACCGCGTTGGTCCACGCCGGGGTAGATCTGCTGGTCATCGATACCGCGCATGGTCACCAGCAGAAGATGATCGAGGCACTCGCCTCGGTCGCAGAGCTGTCGCTCGGTGTTCCGATCGCCGCCGGGAATGTGGTGTCGGCACGGGGCACCCGGGATCTGATCGAGGCCGGCGCGAGCATCGTGAAGGTGGGTGTGGGTCCCGGCGCCATGTGCACCACCCGGATGATGACCGGTGTGGGACGCCCACAACTCTCTGCGGTCATCGAATGCGCCACCGCGGCAAGGGAACTCGGCGCTAACGTGTGGGCCGATGGTGGGGTTCGGCATCCGCGGGATGTTGCGCTGGCCCTCGCGGCGGGCGCCGCCAACGTGATGATCGGTTCCTGGTTTGCCGGCACTCATGAATCCCCCGGGGACCTGCAGCTCTCTGCCAGCGGCCACCGCTACAAGGACAGCTTCGGCATGGCATCCAAACGCGCGGTGGCGGCCCGCACCGCGGGCGACAGCGCCTTCGATCAGGCACGCAAAACCCTCTTCGAGGAGGGTATTTCCACCTCGAGGATTGCATTGGACCCGCAACGCCCGGGCGTCGAGGACCTCATCGATCACATCATCTCGGGCGTGCGCAGTACCTGCACCTATGTCGGTGCGCGCACCCTCGCCGAGCTGCACGAGCGGGTGGTTTTGGGTGTTCAATCGGCCGCCGGATTCGCCGAGGGGCGACCCCTTCCTGAAGGTTGGTGACCTTCCGCCCACCTGCGCGGTTACCATAAGCATCACGATGGTCACACCGTGTGACCAGTCAACCTAAGGGGCCAGCCAGCGGTGACGGTCTTACTCACCGGGCTGAGTTTGCTTGCGTTCGTCGCACTGACCGCGGGTACCGCACTCTTCGTGGCGGCGGAGTTCTCCCTGACCGCATTGGAACGCAGCGCCGTCGAGGCGCGAGCGAAGACCGGAGACGGCCGGGACAGGATGGTCAAACGGGCGCACCGCACGCTGTCGTTTCAGCTGTCTGGGGCCCAACTTGGTATCACCATCACCACGCTCGTCACCGGTTACTTGGCCGAGCCGGTGATCGCACGTCTGCTGACGCAGCTCATCGGATACACGGGCGTCACGGTGAGCAGCGCGATATCCCTGGCGCTGGCGCTGATCATCGCCACATCGGTATCGATGATCTTCGGCGAGTTGGTTCCGAAGAACTTCGCGCTGGCGCGGCCCGTCTGGACTTCGCGCGCCACCGCGAGTCCCATGGTGCTGTTCTCGGCGATGTTCAGCTTCGCGATCCGGGCCTTGAACGGCATCGCCAACTGGGTGCTGCGCCGCATGGGTATCGAACCCGCCGAAGAGCTGCGTTCGGCGCGTTCACCACAGGAGCTGGGGTCGCTGGTGCGTATCTCGGCTCGCAGTGGTGCGCTGGATGAAACCACCGCAGTGCTGGTTGATCGGTCTTTGCGGTTCGGGAGCCGCACCGCCGAGGAGCTCATGACTCCGCGCACCGAGATCGAATCGCTCGAAGCCACCGACACCGTCGCCGATCTGGTTGCGATTGCTGTCGATACCGGCTTCTCGCGGTTCCCGATCACCGAAGGCGATCTCGACGCGACGATCGGCATCGTGCACGTCAAGCAGATCTTCGAGGTGCCACCGGATCAGCGCGCTACGACCACGCTGGCCAGTCTCGCCAGGCCGGTTGCGGTAGTGCCCTCGACCCTCGACGGCGATGCGGTGATGGAGCAGGTGAGGGCCAACGGTATGCAAACCGCGCTGGTCGTGGACGAATACGGCGGCACCGCCGGCTTGGTGACGGTCGAGGACATGATCGAAGAGATCGTCGGCGATGTCCGGGACGAACACGATGACGCGACTCCCGATGTGGTGTCCTCCGCCGGCGGCTGGGTGGTGTCGGGTCTGCTTCGCATCGATGAGGTCGCCGCGGCCACCGGGTATCGGGCGCCGGAAGGTGAGTACGAGACGATTGGCGGTCTGGTGCTTCAGGAGCTCGGTCAAATCCCGACGGTGGGTGAGACCGTCGAGTTATCGGCAGTGGTACCGGATCATCCGTTCGCCGAACTGCCGCGGTGGCGTGCACGGGTAGCGAGCATGGACGGACGGCGGATCGACCAAATCGAGCTGACCGAGCTGACCGATAACGACGGTCTGGGGACTGACCGCGATGGGTAGCGACATACTTGGCGTACTCCTCACAGCCGCATTGCTTTTGGCGAATGCGTTCTTCGTCGGCGCCGAGTTCGCACTGATCTCCGCCCGTAGGGACAGGTTGGAGGCGTTGGCGGAGGCCGGCAAGAAACGCGCAGCGACGGTGATGGCGGCCGGCCAGAAGCTGTCGCTCATGCTCGCCGGCGCCCAGCTCGGTATTACGATCTGTTCAATCCTATTGGGCCGCATCGGAGAACCCGCGGTCGCGCACCTCCTTGAACGTCCCTTTGAGCTGTTGGGTGCGCCCGCCGCGGTGATGCATACCGTCGCATTTGTGGTCTCGCTGTCGATCGTGGTGCTGCTGCACGTGTTGCTCGGTGAGATGGTGCCCAAGAACATCGCCATCGCCGGGCCGGAATCGGCAGCCATGCTGCTTATCCCGCCGTACCTGGTCTATATCCGGCTGGCGCGGCCCCTGATCGGCTTCTACAACTGGTGCGCCAATACCGCGTTGCGGCTCATCAAGGTGCCGGTCAAGGATGCATTGGAGATCACGGTGTCCACCGTGGAGCTCTCGGAGATGATCGCGGAGTCGCTGTCCGAGGGGCTCCTCGATGAGGAAGAACACACCCGGCTCCGTCGTGCACTGCAGATCCAGCACCGCGTGGTTGCCGATGTGGTCGTACCCGCTAACCAGATCCGTTCAATCGCCGTATCAGGCTCCGCGCAGGGGCCTTCAGTGGCCACCGTGGAGCGTGCCGTGACGGAGACTGGGTATTCGCGATTCCCAGTCATCGGTCCCCGCGGCGATTACCTCGGCTATCTGCACATAAAAGACGTCTTGACCTTAGGTGACGATCCGGAGGCGATCGTCGATCCCGTATTCATCCGGCCGCTGCCCCGCTTGCATGGTTCGATGCCGTTGCCCGAAGCGCTGTCGATACTCCGGCGCAGCAACAGTCATCTGGCGCTCATGTCGACCACCGACGGGAGCGTAGTGGGCCTGGTCACACTGGAGGACCTGGTCGAGGATCTCGTCGGCACCGTTCGTGACGGAACACACCGCATATAGAGCGGTTTCGAGGTGATCGTGAGCAATGAGTAGGATCAATGTTTACGAATTCGCATGATGGGCGACCGACCAAACTCAGAAGGAGTTGCGATGAGTGATCGCGTCGATGTGGGCAACCTACGCGTGGCACGGGTGCTGTATGACTTCATTACCAACGAGGCACTCCCGGGCACCGGTGTGGATGCCGATGCGTTCTGGGCTGGGGTCGACAAAGTAGTGGCCGATTTGGCTCCTCGGAACCGGGAGCTCCTCCTCCAACGGGACGACCTGCAAACTCAGATTGATCGCTGGCATCGGTTGCGCGCTCTCGAACCCCTGGATCACACGGCGTATCGGGAGTTCCTCACCGAGATCGGGTACCTCGTTCCCGAGCCCGAGGATTTCACCATCACCACCGCCAACGTGGATGACGAGATCACCACGACGGCCGGCCCGCAGCTGGTCGTGCCGATCCTGAATGCGCGGTTCGCGCTCAACGCCGCCAATGCGCGCTGGGGCTCGCTGTACGACGCGCTGTACGGCACCGATGTCATCCCGGAAACCGATGGAGCCGAAAAAGGCTCGTCGTACAACAAGATTCGTGGCGACAAGGTCATTGCCTACGCCCGCGAAGTTCTCGACGGCGCGGTGCCGCTTGCCGCGGGGTCGTGGAAGGACGCCGTAGGTCTGCAGATTGACGGCGGCCAACTGCTCATCGAGTTGGGTGACGAGCTGTCGACAGGACTGCAGAATCCCGATCAGTTCCTCGGTTACACCGGCAAGCTCGGTAAGCCGCAGTGGTCGGTGCTGCTGGTCAATCACGGTCTGCATCTCGAGATCCTGGTCGATCCCAACTCCCCCGTCGGATCCACCGATAAGGCCGGCATCAAGGACGTGGTGCTGGAGTCGGCGATCACCACGATCATGGACTTCGAGGACTCGGTGGCCGCCGTGGACGCCGAGGACAAGGTGCTCGGATACCGGAACTGGTTGGGGCTCAACAAGGGTGACCTGGCCGAGGAGGTCGCCAAGGGCGGCAAGACGTTCACCCGCGTTCTCAACCAAGACCGCGTGTTCACCGCCCCTGACGGCAAGGGTGAGCTGACCCTGCCCGGTCGCAGCCTGTTGTTCGTCCGAAACGTTGGCCATCTGATGACCAATGACGCGATAGTGGATTCCGAGGGCAACGAGATTCCCGAGGGCATCCAGGACGCCTTATTCACCAGTCTTATCGCCATCCACGGTTTGCGCTCCGGCAAGAAGAACGGCGCGCTGAAGAACAGCCGCACCGGATCCATCTACATCGTGAAGCCCAAGATGCATGGGCCTGAAGAGGTGGCCTTCACCGCCGAGCTGTTCGGCCGTGTCGAAGAGGTGCTCGGACTTCCGCACGCCACCGTCAAGGTCGGCATCATGGACGAAGAGCGCCGCACCACGGTCAACCTGAAGGCCGCGATCAAGGCCGCCTCGGACCGCGTGGTGTTCATCAACACCGGATTCCTGGACCGCACCGGCGACGAGATCCACACATCGATGGAGGCCGGGCCGATGTGCCGCAAGGCCGTCATGAAGTCGCAGCCCTGGATCCTGGCCTACGAGGATCACAACGTCGACACCGGGCTGGGTGCCGGTCTGGCGGGCAAGGCGCAGATCGGTAAGGGTATGTGGGCCATGCCGGACCTGATGGCCGACATGGTGGCGCAGAAGATCGCGCAACCCCGTGCGGGAGCCACTACCGCCTGGGTGCCCTCCCCTACCGCCGCGACCCTGCACGCGTTGCACTATCACCAGGTGGACGTCAAGAAGGTCGACCAGGAGCTGGCCGGTAAGCAGCGCGCCGAACTGGACGCTTTGCTCACCATCCCGCTGGCCGAGTCGCGCCTTGACTGGACCGCCGAGGACATCCGCGAGGAGATCGATAACAACTGCCAGTCCATCCTGGGTTACGTGGTGCGCTGGATCGATCACGGCGTTGGTTGCTCCAAGGTCCCGGATATTCACGATGTAGCCCTCATGGAGGACCGCGCCACCCTGCGCATCTCCAGCCAGCTGCTGGCCAACTGGCTGCGTCACGATGTGATCACCGAGGACGAGGTGGTCGAGGGTCTGAAGCGGATGGCTCCCGTTGTCGATCGACAGAACGCCGACGACAAGGATTACCGTCCGATGGCTCCGGACTTCGACAGCAACGTCGCCTTCCAGGCCGCCAAGGAACTCATCCTGGAAGGTAAGGACCAGCCGAACGGGTACACGGAGCCGATCCTGCACCGGCGTCGCCGCGAGTACAAAGCTGCGGCCGCCAAGTAACGGATGGCTGTCTGACGTGCCTCGATCTCGCGACGACCGGGTACGGCGGCGTGTCAGTTTGGGCGCGGTTTGGTGTCGCATGCCGTGGTAACGGCGGTCAGGGACAGTAGACTCGGGCCGACGCGAAGCGGGATTCGTAGAGAGCCGTAGGACAGCACGAGGAAAGGTCGCGACGACACATGGGCAGGCACAGCGCATCTGGGTCGGATAGCCCAAACGGTCGGGACGAGAACGACGGTTGGGACGAGGAGCAGGAACCGGAATACGAGTCGAGCCCCGGTTCCGGATTCGGCGAGCCGGAGCCCGATACGGGCAGCTGGCAGAGTTCGCATCACCGCACCGGCGGTAGTAACTGGGGCGTCAGCAAGGGGCTGGTAGGCGCGATCGCCGCCGTCCTCGTGGTGGCCGTATCCATCGGACTGTGGTGGTACTTCGACAGGCGGACCTCCGACAATCAAGCCGAAGCCGCCGCTACCTGTGTGCACGGGAACAACACCATCGCCGTGGTTGCCGACCCGTCGATCGCGGACCGGATTGGTGAGTTTTCCGAGCGGTTCAATAAGAAGCACGAGGTGATCGGCGACTACTGCTTCACGGTATCGGTGCATCCCGCGGACGCCGCGAACGTGATCAAGGGTTTGACGGGCCAATGGCCCGCTGAGCTCGGGGCGCAACCGGCGTTGTGGATACCGGGAAGTTCGGTCTCGTCGGCACGTCTGAAGGCGGCCTCGAAGACCAATATCGTCAGCGACAGCCGGTCACTGGTGAGTACCCCCGTGGTGGTTGCGATGACGCCGAGACTGCGCCAGGCCATTCCCAACGACAAGAGCTGGGCGGATCTGCCTGCGCTGCAGAATGTTCCGAACTCTCTGGATGCTTTTGGCCTTCCCGGTTGGGGTTCGCTGCGATTGGTGCTGCCGTCGAGCGGTAACGCCGACGCGCCACAGCTCGCCGCTGAGGCGGTAGCGGCAGCCAGCGTTCGTCCGGGTGAGTCGCCCGAGCTCGGTTCCGGTGCGGCCGCGTCGTTGACTGCGACCGCCCCCAAGCTGCCCGCGAACGGTATCTCCGATGCCATGGGAGCGCTGCTGGACGCCGATGATCAGCCCGGTGCCGCCGTGCATGCGGTGGTCACTACCGAGCAGCAGCTCTATGCCCGCACCCGCACTAACGGTGACGCCAAGAAGGTTGTTGCCGCGTGGCAGCCCGCCGGCGAGACACCGATCGCCGACTACCCCACTGTCCAGCTGGACGGCCCGTGGCTATCCGAGGAACAGCACACTGCGGCAAGTCAATTCGCACGTTTCCTGGGCGATAAGGATCAGCTCAAGGATCTCGCGGCGGCTGGCTTCCGGGCCGAGGGCGCGGACCTGCCCAGCAGCGACGTGGTGAGCTTCGCCAAGATCGAAAAGCCGTTGACCATCGACGACAAGGTTCGCGTCGCACTGGCCGACGGTACTGCGGCTGTACCCGGAACGGCGACCGTCATGCTTGCCTCCTCGCCTGCTCCAGATATCAAGCTGTCGGATATCACCGGTGCGCTGGCCAATCGCGTTCGGGCGATCTCGCCGAGTTCGGGTGTCGGCCTATGGGTTTACGACGGCAAAGAAGGCAACACCGTGGTTCGGCTCGGTGGTGCAGGCGATGACGTGGAGGGCGTGCCTCGTTCACAGAGCGTCGCCGATGCGCTGACCGCGCTGCAGCCGACCGGCAACGGTGCGGTGGCCTACACGACCCTGCGGGCGCTGTACCAGGACGCGGTCGGGGGCTTCCGGCCGAATCAGGTCAACTCGGTGCTGATCATCGCGGGTCACTCGCATACGGACCAGAGCCTGGACGGTGCCGGCCTCATTGACACCATCAACCGGCTCAAGGACCCGGCGAAGCCGGTGCGCATCAACGTGATCGACTTCGGCGGGGACTCCGATCAGCAGACCTGGCAGGCGCTGGCTCAGCAGAGCGGCGGCGCGTACCAGAACCTGACGACCTCGAACGGCCCCGAACTGACCGCCGCCATCGCACGCTTCGTGTCCTAGCTCTCCAGGTTCTACTCGGCGAACGCCTCGATCGGCGGGCAGGAGCACACCAGGTTCCGGTCGCCGTAGGCGCCATCGATGCGACGCACCGGCGGCCACACCTTGGGGCGGAAGCCCTTTCCGAGCGGGTACGCGGCCTCGGTCCGGCTGTACGGGTGATCCCACTCGTCGGCAGTGAGGCATTCGGCGGTATGCGGGGCCCCGCGTAGCGGATTGTCCTCCACCGGCCACACGCCGGCGGCGACCTTGTCGATCTCGCCCTTGATGGCGATCATCGCCTCACAGAACGCGTCCACCTCGGCCAGGCTCTCGCTTTCGGTGGGCTCCACCATCAGCGTGCCCGCTACTGGGAAGCTCATCGTCGGCGCGTGGAAGCCATAGTCGGCCAAACGCTTTGCCACGTCGTCGACGGTAACGCCGGTGTTCTTGGTAATCTCCCGCAGATCCAGGATGCACTCGTGGGCCACCATGCCGGTATCGCCGGTGTAGAGCACCGGGTAGTACTCGTCGAGGCGCCGGGCCAGATAGTTGGCCGAGGCGATGGCGGTCAGGGATGCCGCTCGGAGGCCGTCGGGCCCCATCATCCGAATGTAGGCCCAGGTGATCGGCAGAATCGAGGCCGAACCGTAGGGGGCCGAGGACACTGGAGGTCCGCTCGGCAGCTCCTCGGCGTACGGATGCCCGGGCAGATACTGCGCGAGGTGGCTGCGCACCGCCACCGGTCCGACACCGGGCCCGCCGCCGCCGTGCGGGATGCAGAACGTCTTGTGCAGATTCAGGTGGCTGACATCGCCGCCGAAATGCCCGGGACGGGCAAGTCCGACAAGGGCGTTCAGATTTGCGCCGTCAACGTACACCTGTCCCCCGGCATCATGCACGGCCGCGCAGATGTCGGCGATATCGTGTTCGTAGACGCCGTGGGTGGACGGATAGGTGATCATGATCGCGGCCAGGGCGCTGGCAGTCTCGGCGATCTTGGCGCGCAGGTCGTCCAGGTCGACATCGCCGTTCTCGCGACACGCCACCACCACTACCCGCATCCCGGCAAGTGCCGCCGAGGCGGCGTTGGTGCCGTGGGCGCTCGAGGGAATCAGACACACCTCGCGGTCTCTCTCACCACGGTCGATGTGGTACTGCCGGATGGCCAACAGCCCCGCATATTCTCCCTGCGATCCCGCGTTGGGTTGCAGGCTCACCTTGTCGTATCCGGTGATATCGGCCAGCCAGCCTTCGAGATCGGCGATCAGGGTGCGCAGCCCGCGTGAATCGCTGGCCGGGGCGAACGGGTGCTGCGCGGCGAACTGCGGCCAGGTGATGGGTTCCATCTCGGCGGCGGCATTGAGCTTCATGGTGCACGAGCCGAGCGGAATCATGCTGCGGTCCAACGCAATGTCCTTGTCGGACAGGGCGCGCAGGTACCGCATCATCTCGGTCTCGCTGTGGTACCGGTTGAACGCCGGATGGGTCAGGTAATCCGAGCCCCGGGACGCGATATCGGAGGCGCTCAGGGCTTCCGAGGTGCTCTCGTCCATTGTGGTGTCGAATGCGCGGAGCACCGACACCAGGTGCGGCAGCGTCGTCGACTCGTCGCAGGCGATCGAGACGTGGTCACCGTCGGGGCTCCAGATGTTGATGCCCTCGGCCTTGGCTGCGGCCTGGATCTCGGCGGCCCTGCCGGGGACACGAACCAGCACGGCGTCGAAGAAGCGGTCGTGCACCACGGTGTGGCCGCCGCGGGTCAGCTCCGCGGCCAGCAGCTGGGCATTACGGTGCACCCGAGTGGCGATGGCGCGCAACCCTTCCGGGCCGTGGTAACTCGCGTACATGGCGGCCATGATCGCCAGTAGCACCTGCGCGGTACAGATATTGCTGGTGGCCTTGTCGCGGCGGATGTGCTGTTCGCGGGTCTGCAGTGAAAGTCGGTACGCAGGGGCGCCATCGGCGTCCACCGACACCCCCACGAGGCGTCCCGGCAGCTGACGCGCATGGGCGGTGTGCACCGCGAGGTACCCGGCATGCGGACCGCCAAATCCCATGGGCACGCCGAAGCGTTGGGTGGTGCCGAAGGCGACGTCGGCGCCGATGTCCCCGGGAGGGGCGATGAGCGTCAGCGCCAGTAGGTCGGCGCCCACCGACACCAGCGCGCCGCGCGCGTGAGCCTCGGAGATCAGCTGGGTCCAGTCGTGCACCACGCCGGAAGCGCCGGGCAGTTGCACGATCACTCCGAAGAATTCGCCGTCCGGCAGTCCCCGGCTCAGATCGGCGGTCACCACCTCAATACCGAGTGGTTCCGCTCGAGTGGTGATGACGGCGGCAGTCTGTGCGTACAGATCCGCGTCGACGAGCATCCGACTGGACTTGGATTTCCCGGCGCGACGCATGAGCGTCATCGCCTCGGCGGCGGCGGTGCCCTCGTCAAGCATGGAGGCATTCGCGATGTCGAGGCCCGTGAGCTCGGCGACCATCGTCTGGAAGTTCAGCAGCGCTTCGAGGCGCCCCTGGCTGATTTCGGGCTGGTATGGCGTATAGGCGGTGTACCAGGCCGGGTTCTCCAGGATGTGGCGGCGCAGTACGGGCGGTGTCAGCGTGTCGAAGTAGCCCTGCCCGATCATGGAAACGGCAACCGTGTTGTGGCTGGCGATCTTTCGGAGTGTATCCAGAGCTTCGTGCTCGGAGGCGGCGGCCGGAAGCCTGTCCAGGCCGGTGGCGAGGCCGCTCTGGAGAGCGTCCAAGATGCTGGCCGGAACCGCCTTCTCGGCAAGCTCGTCGAGGCTGGCCACGCCGATGGTGGTGAGCATGGTGTCGATATCGGCGGCGGTGGGACCAATATGGCGATCGGCGAAAGACATGACACTCCGGAGGTCCGAGTCGCGCGGCAGGCACGCGACAGCGTCTCCCCTCCCTCTGTCATCAACCCGTCACGGGCGCCTGAGAGATTCAGCTGCTCAACACGGCCAAGGTCAACCGAAGTCAGAAGCCTTTCCCCGTCGGCGGGCGCGCCTCCGTGAGGAGGAGCACCGCTTTCCAGAGGCATCGGGGCCGAGAGCGGTTCGGGGGCCTGAGAGATTGGCGGAGAGGTGTTGCTCCTTCGGCGGCCATGACTGGCGATCATGACACTCTCCCGCCCACGGGCGATGCGCAACCAGTTTACGCGAGTGAAGCGTCTGGTCGAGACCGCCCAGTTGAGGGGGGCTGAATCAGCCGATCTTGCGGGCGCGATCCTTGCGCCGGGAGGCCAGTTCGTCTTCCGGCGCCTCGATGGACTCGCCACCGTCGGCCCGTTCCCCCGGGAACTCGGCGATGGCGCCTGTCAGCTCGCGCATGGCGCCGCTGACGGCGATACCGAACACTCCCTGCCCACCCTGAAGGAGGTCGACAACCTCTTCGGCGGAGGTGCATTCATACACGGTGGTGCCGTCCGAGAAGAGCGTGATGTTCGCGAGATCCTCGACCCCGCGCAGACGCAGATGCTCGACGGCAACCCGGATGTTCTGCAGCGAGATTCCGGTGTCCAGTAGTCGCTTGACGATCTTGAGGACCAGGATGTCCTTGAACGAATACAGGCGCTGGCTGCCAGAGCCGGCGGCGCCGCGGATCGAGGGCACGACGAGTGAGGTGCGTGCCCAATAGTCCAACTGGCGATAGGTGATGCCGGCAACCTGGCAGGCGCTGGGGCCGCGATAGCCGACTAGCTGGTCGGGAACCGAGTCATCCGGAAAAAGGCCCGGCTGCATGGGTCCCGCTGGAACGGGTTCGGTGGCGCCCGACGTCAGCGACATCTCTAGCTGCCCCTGCTGCGGCTCTTCAACCACTTCTGCTCCCTCTCGCGATCGCTTTTCCGGCTCTTCGTCCCTCGGATCCCTGTTGGAAACGAGTTCACCGGTACTGCGTTCGACCAAGCACGAATTCTCCGAGCATACGCTCCTTGCGCTGCCCCGTGCCGGCCGCTGAGTCAAATTATGACCCCCGCAAAATCACGGTCAATGCGACGCGCCCGGGCTGCGACTGTCAAGGTCAGGTTGAGACTTACTCGTTACTTAAGGCCCTGTTACGGGCCCTCGGTGGCCTTGAAGTCGTCGGGCGACACACTGTCGAGGAACTCCTTGAACTTCTCCACCTCGTCTTCACGCAGCGCTCCGCCGGAATCCTCGTCGTCCTCGTCGGGAATGATCAAGCCCGCCTCGGCGAGCACGGCTTCCTCGACGTAGATCGGAACCCCGACACGCAGCGCAATCGCCACCGAATCCGAGGGTCTCGCCGACACCCTGATGTCGCTGTCGAAGATCAAATCCGCGTAGAACGTGCCCTCCTGGAGGTCCACGATTCGCACTTCCTTAAGCGAATGCCCAAGAGCTCCAATGAGATCCCGAATCAGATCATGAGTGAGCGGACGCGCCGGTTCGACACCCTGCTGTTCCAGGGCGATGGCTGCCGCCTCCGACTGGCCGATCCAAATGGGTAGGTAACGATCGCCCGCGGACTCGCGCAACAACAACACCGGCTGGTTCTGGGGCTGTTCCACACGGATTCCCACGACTCGAACTTCACTCATCGTGCCTCCAACACCAGTGCTTCCGTCGTACCGCGAGTCTAGTCCTCAGCGATCGAGGACGCCGCGCACCGCGGACTTGATCATGGCGCTGTGGAGCGCGATCGACAGCGCCGCCACCTCCCGGATCAGGTCATCGGCACGGTCGCGGGCTCCCGCCTTATTGGCTTTGACGGTCGGGCCCACGATCTGGGCAATCAAATCGGTTTCGCGGTCGACAGCCGACCGGAAGGTGCGCAGATGCCGAGGCTCGACGCCATAGTCGCCAAGCTCCGCGGCGCACTGGACGATGAGAACCGTGTACTCGTCGAAAAAGCCACCAGGGCCGGCGGTGATAATCCCCGCCTTGATGAGCGAAGTCAGCAGAACCTCGTCAGCGCCCGAACGTCCGAGCAGGTCCTCACGGCTGAGCCGCGTAGGACGCGCTGACGGAAACCCTTGATGGGCAATACCGTTGGAGGTCTCCCCGTCAGTGATGGCAAAAAGACGCGGGCCGCCGGTAAACCCCGCCAAATCGGGCAACGCACCATCCGGGCGCGCGTCAAGCTGTTCCTTGATCACCTTGAGCGGCAGATAGTGATCGCGCTGCGCGGTCAGGATGAACCGGAGCCGCTCGGCGTCATAGGCCGAAAACCGGCGATACCCCGACGCGCTACGCGACGGGGTAACCAGCCCCTCAGATTCGAGGAATCGAATCTTCGAGATCGTGACGTCGGGGAACTCCGGACGTAACAGGTCCAGTACCGACCCGATCGACATTCCGGTGAGAGCCGGCCGGTCGGGAGCGGTCACTGGCTGAGGTTCTTCGCTTGAACGCTCATCACTGCCCTCCGGGGGCCGCCTCATCGCCGGCTGACTTCGGTCCGGTCAGGAAGACAAGACGGAACTTCCCGATCTGTACTTCGTCGCCGTTGGCGAGAACTGCGGAATCCACGGGCTCGCGGTTGACATAAGTGCCATTGAGACTGCCCACATCGACAACCTGGAATTCGTCACTGTCAAGCCGGAATTCGGCGTGACGACGGCTCACCGTGACGTCATCGAGGAAGATGTCGCTGTCGGGGTGCCGTCCGGCCGAAGTGGTTGCCTGATCCAGCAGAAAGCGCGATCCCGCGTTGGGACCCCGCTTGACTACCAACAGTGCCGACCCGGCGGGCAATCCCTCGACACCGGACACATCGCCACCGGCCTGCGCGGGCGCCTCCAGCTCGGTGGCGAAATCGGCGCGGAACACCGAGGTCGTCTCCGCGGTGACCTCACCTGACGTGTCGTCCTTGTCGCTATCGGTCACCATCGCTCCTTCTTCCTCGCCCCTGGAGGATTTCGATTGCCAGTGCGGATCTCGCTGAGCTTGATGCTCTTCGCGACCCTCATTTCGCCTAACGCTCTTCGCTTAAACGCTCATCGCCGCTCATTTCCGACCGTACCGTCTGACTGTCCGTAACGGGCCACCTCTGCCGTATCCGCCGGCGGTCGGCCCGAAATTGCGGTCATCGGACTGCATGGAGAACGGGTGCCCTCCTAATCGGTGGCGTCACCATATCCCGATGCGTCTAAGAGGGCATTAAGAGCCGAGTCGAGATCGGCCGCATCGGCAACCTCCAGATCGACCAACCAGCCCTCGCCATACGGATCGGAATTCACTAGCTGCGGATTGGTATCCAAATCGCCATTCGCGGCAACGACTTTCGCCGTGATGGGCACAAACAGGTCCGATACCGATTTGGTGGATTCCACCTCGCCGAATGTGGAGCCCGCGGTGACATCGGAGCCGACGTCCGGCAGCTGGACGAACACCACATCGCCGAGCTGTGACTGCGCATAGTCGGTGATTCCGATTCGCACGGTGCGCTCACCCGTGCGCCGCACCCATTCGTGCTCCTCGGTGTAATGCAGGTCGGCGGGAATTTCGGTCACGGTGAGTCATCCTTGTTCTCGGTGAGTGGGCTGAGTTCTCTACGGGTCTGGTTACTTGCCGGGCTGAGCGTATTGGCGCGGTTTCGGTTCTCGCAAGGTGGTGATGTCAACGCGCGCCGGCTGGCCGATGGCAACGCTGCCGCCCACCCGCGAGACGGTATCGACAGCGCCGCCCGGAATGTTCATCGCCGCCGCCAGTGTCGGCGGATCGCCTATTGCCAGAACCGAATACGGGGGGCTCAAGGGCATACCGTCGACGGTGAGCTGTCCGGGCGCCCCCATGACCCACGAATCGGCCCCGATGCGTACGGATTGGTCATTCGCCCTGATCTCGATGGCCTCGGCGCCGGCCGCTCGTAGTTCGTTGATGATGTCGAGCAGCGATTCGGGCCCGAGGCCCTGTCCGGGGTCGTTGATGGTGAGTACTACGCCCGGTCCGGTGGCGCCGACCGTCCCCACCATGATCGAGAGCGCGGACAGCCGCGCCTTGGCGTCATTGATCACCGCCTGATCGCCAGTTCCACTGGCCCGCATGGTGATAAGGCTCTGTTGCAGGTCCGCGATTTCCTTGTTCAGGTTGGCGTCGCGCTGTTGCAGCGAGTCGAGCAGCACCAACAGATCGGCGGGCCGCGCCGTGTCCAGGCCATCGCCCGATTCGGTCTGCCGAACCTGAGTGGTGATCGCCAGGCCCAACAACGCGCACAGCGTCACTCCGAGTACACCGAAGATGATCTGGCTGCGAGTGGGCGGCCTGCGGGTCTTGGGCATCTCATGCTTGCCGGGGTGTGCCGCGCTGTCTGCGGCCTTGGCGGGGATCGGCGTCTCACCGTGCGGTTCGCTATGCGTGTCAGTCATCGGCTCACGCGCCAAACAGCCTGCGCCGCAATGCGGCAGCGTTGCCGAAGATTCGAATACCGAGAACAACAATGATGGCGGTGGACAACTGTGTACCGACGCCAAGCTGATCGCCCACGAACACGATCAGGGCCGCTACCAGCACGTTGAATACGAAGGACACCACGAAGACCTTCGAATCGAATATCTGGTCCAGGTAGGCACGAGCGCCGCCGAAGAGTGCGTCGAGCGCGGCCACCACCGCAATCGGCAAGTACGGGGCGACGGCATCGGGCACATTCGGGTGAAATACCAGTCCCAAAACCACGCCGATCGCCAGCGCGACTATGCCGATCATCGTCTACTTCCTCTCCACTTCACGATCTGGGCCGAGTCACCGGTTGCCTACCGGAATTTCTTTGGCGTACTTAACGTCCCGATTGGCCGCCGGCGCCATCCGTGTGTCGTCCTGGGTAGCGAGGGTGACCCGTATGCCGTAGGACTTCTGTAACAGCCGCATCCGGGCCATGCCTGGACTGCGCTCGAAGGAGGATTTCATAGTGTTGGCCGGACCGATGGCCACGATCCTGTACGGCGAGCTGGTGGGCCGGTTGTCGACCAGGATCGCTCCCCCGGCCTGACGCATCGTCACGTTCGGCCCGATGCGTACGTCGGAGACTGAAATCGCCTCTGCGCCACTGGTCCACAACGAATTCACGACGAGCTGCATATCGCGGTCCAGAATCACCTGCTGGCTACGCGGGATGCGTTCCTTCGAGACGTCCGACAGGTCGCCGGCGCTGCCCGGGTCGGCCAGCGTGACGATAAGCGCAGGCCCGCGCACCTCGGTGCTTGCCGCTACAAGGCCCAACTGGTCCAACCGATTTAGCAGCTGTTTGCCTTGCGTGTTGCCTTCTAATTGGCTGCGCCGAGCGCCGGCAACCTCGGTGGACAGCCGGTCACGAGTGGACTCCAATGTGCCCGAATCTCGCTGCTCACTGCGGATACTCGACAGCAGACCTTGCTTCTCCTGCTTCACGCCGGGCGCGATACGGGTGGTTTGTGCAACGGCCACCGCAAAGACGGCGGTGATGGCAATGGCAGCGATTGCCTGCCAACCCCATTCGGCCAGGCGCGGGCGTGGCTTGGCTCCGTTCTGGCGGGCGGCAGCGGCCTCGGCGTATCCGGCGTCCAGGTGATCGGAGAGCAGGGTGCGCAGTAGCGAGGGCACCGGATTACGTTTGGGTCGGTTAGCGGTGTGGTGTCCCAGGCCCTCTTCGGGTTCAAAACCACCCATGAGGTGCGGCCCGTTGCCGTGTATCGGGTCGTCAGTACCCATGTCAGGTGCTTACCTTCGGCAGCTGCCGAACCACCATCACGATCTGCGCGATGTACAGCACGAACGTCCATAGGTACATGCCCAGCCCCCAGATGAGGAACGCCCACCCGCATGGCCCGACCACCTTGCCCCACAACGAATCCCATTCGCCAATGAGTATGAGCGGGAATGCGGACATCAACGCGAAGGTCGCGGCCTTGCCCACGTAGATGACCGACAGCGCCTCTATTCCGCGCCGCCGCACGATGGGTAGCCCGAGGGTCAGGATGAGGTCGCGGGCCAGCAGCGTGATGACGATCCACCACGGCACGATGTCTCGGATCGCGAAGGCGATCGGTGTGGTCACCATATACAGCCGGTCGGCCGCCGGATCCAGGAGTGTTCCCAGGTGAGATGACTGATTCATCAGCCGGGCGATCTTGCCGTCGGCCCAGTCCGTGAAACCGCTGAACATCAGGATGGCGACGGCCCAACCGTCGGAATGGGTCACGAGCACTAGGTAGAGGAACAGCGGGATGAGCGCCAGCCGAATCACGCTCAGCACGTTCGGGACCGTCAGAATGCGGTCTTCTCCGTTGGACGCTTCCGTGCCTTCGGATCTGCTATCTGATGCTCCTCGCGCACGCGGCTCATCGGCACCCATCCGGCCAGCCTCTCACATCCGCGGGGCCATACCCCGCGTAAATGGACGCGCCTGTCGTCAGTTGAAGACGCCGGGCAGGTTCAGGATCGAGAGACTGTCGTTCTTACGCGGATCGTCGTGGATCATGTAGGTCCACGTCGACGTCGGCCGTGCGAGCTTCGAGAGATCCAATCCCTGTTCCTCGTCGACCAGGTTCGCGGTTTCGAAGGTCTGCTGAGCAGCCTCCACAGCGTCTGCGGCTAGCGACGCGAAGGCATCGACTGCCAACCGGTGAAACTCATCGATCGGGTTCTGTCGTCCGAGCGCCCGCAGGTGGATGCTTTCGCGCACATCGGAGAGGTATGCGAGGTGGTCGGCCCAGCCGCGGTCGAGGTGGTACAGCATGATCTGCCGTGAGATGCGTTCCAGTCGCTCGTCGGAAAGTTCCTCGGCCAGCTCGTCGTAGCGTTCCGCTGACCGTTCCTGCAGCTCCTGACGCGCGGTGTCGGTGCGCAGCAAAGTGTCGCGGCGAGCGGAGATGATGGCCCGTTGCTGGGCGATCAGTTGGTTGTATCGCCAGGTGTTGGCGTGCAGGTCGAGCATCGCACCCTCTGCGACGCGCTGGGCATGGTCGATGAGACCGCCGGCCTTGGTGCTGACAATCTGGCCGTCTTCATCGGTCTCGGTAGGCAATTTTGCCGAATCCAAGTGTGCCACCACGACTTCGTCCTCCCAGCTGGAGAAAAAGACCGAAGATCCCGGGTCGCCCTGGCGTCCTGCACGTCCGCGCAGCTGGTTGTCGAGCCGTTCGGTGCGATGCCGCCCTGTGCCGACGACGTGCAGGCCACCCACCTCCACGACGGCGTCGTTGTCGGACTCGTCCGAGCCGCCCAGCCGGATATCGGTTCCGCGGCCGGCCATCTGTGTGGACACCGTGACAGTCTTGAGTGCACCGGCCTCGGCGATGACGCGGGCTTCCTCGGCGTCGTTCTTGGCATTCAGTACGACTGCCGGAACACCCGAGCGCACCAAACGGTGGTGCAGCGCTTCGGATTCTGCGACATCGTGGGTGCCCACGAGCACCGGCTGGCCGGTGGCGTGGATCTCGGCGATATGCGCGACGACGGCGTCATTCTTACTTGCCTCGGTGATGTACACGCGGTCCGGTTGGTCCTCGCGAATATTTGGAGTGTTGGGGGGGATCGGCGACACGCCCAGCTTGTAGAACTGTCGAAGCTGCTCGCCGGCCGCCAGGGCTGTACCCGTCATTCCGCAGACGCGCGGGTATCGATTCACCAGTGCCTGCACGGTGATGGTATCGAGAACCTCACCGGTGTCGGTGGTTTCGAAGCCTTCCTTGGCCTCGACCGCTGCCTGCAGGCCGTCGGGCCAGCGCTGTAGGGCGGCGATGCGGCCGCGGGAGGAGTTGATCAGATGCACGGCTCCATCGCGCACGATGTAGTGCACATCGCGTTCGAGGAGAACATGTGCGTGCAGGGCCACGTTGACCTCGGTGAGGGTGGTCCCGACATGATGCTCGGAGTACAGGTCGATGTTTCCCAGCTGCTTCTCGAGCTTCAGAGCCCCGGCGTCGGTGAGGAAGATATTGCGTCGGTCGTTGTCGGCCTCGTAGTCCTCGCCGGCGACGAGATCGCGGACTGCCTCGATGACCTCGGAGCTCGGGGCCTCCCGATGGCTTGTGCCCGCCAGCACCAGCGGCACCAGTGCCTCGTCGACCAGTACCGAGTCGGCCTCATCGACCACTGCGACATCGGGGCTCGGCGAGACCAGATCGTCGACGTCGATCGCCAACTGGTCGCGCAATACGTCGAATCCGATTTCGTTGACCGAGCCGTAGGTGACATCGCAGGCGTACGCCGTGCGACGTTCGTCAGCAGTCGATTCCTCGGTGATCCAGCCGACTGTCAACCCCAACCGCTCCAAGAGCGGTCCCATCCACTCGGCATCGCGGCGAGCCAGATAGTCGTTGACCGAGATGAGGTGCACACTGCGTCCGCCTAATGCGTATCCCGCCGCGGCGATGGCACCGGTGAGCGTCTTGCCCTCACCGGTCGCCATTTCGATGACATCCCCATCGAGCATGCGCAGCGCGCCCAGCAGCTGTACGTCGAATGGTCTCTCGTCGATGGTCCGTTCGGCAGCCTCGCGCACGATGGCCAGGAATTGGCCGATGTCCTTGGACTCGATGCCTTCGGCAAGGTCGAGCTTTTTGGCCGCCTTGGTGAGCTGCTCGTCGGTGAGGTCCTTGGCCTTCTCGTCGTACTTCTTCGAGGATTCCACGAGGTCCAGCGACTCGCTCTGGTTCTTGTCAGTGGTCGCGCCGAGCAGTTTCCAGAACTTCTCGGTGAACCGTGAGGCGGTGTTCGACTTGCGCACATGCACACGGTACGCGGTGCGGCGGGCTGCCTCCTCCGTGAGCGGGGGCTCCGCGATCACAGGTCGATGACGAGCTCTCCGGTTCCGGAGCGGTCCGCACAGCGCGATACGCAGGGCAGCATGCTGCCCGCGTCGCGTTCGGATCCCGTAAGCAAGGCGTCGCGGTGCTCGACGGCACCAGCGGTGACCCTCACTTCACATGTCCCGCAGAAGCCCTGTTTGCACGAGTAAGCCGCTTGCGGGTTGTGTCGCAGTATCGCAGCGAGGGCGCTCTCCCCTGCCGATACGTTGACCCGTTCGCCGCTGCGGGCCAGGACGACGGTGAATGGCGCTCCGTCCACGACGGGAGGCGCCGAGAACCTCTCATAGTGCAGTTCCACGTCGGGGCGGTCGATCAATGCCTCGCGCATGAGTTCGAGCATCGGCACGGGGCCGCAGCAATACACCGCGGTCGCTCCGGGAATGTCTCCGAGAAGTTCGGTGGCTGAGGGCAATCCGTGTTCGTCGTCGGTGCGTACGGTGATTTTTTCCCCGAAGACCTTCAGTTCGTCGAGAAAGGGAATCGAGTCACGGCTGCGCCCGGTGAAGACCATGGACCAATTCAGGCCGAGCCGCTCAGCCGTCATGAGCATCGGCAAAATCGGGGTGATGCCGATGCCTCCGGCCACGAAGCGAAGACGCTGTGCAGGCGATCCATGGCCGGGTACGGCCATAGGTAAGCCGTTTCTCGGCCCTTTAACCCGGATGAGGGACCCGACATGCAGAGCGTCGTGCACCTCGATCGAACCCCCGCCACCGTCGGGTACTCGACGGACGGCAATCCGATAGCTATCGCGCACGGCGGGATCACCGCATAGGGAGTACTCCCGCATGCGGCCGGATTCCAAGAGGAGATCTAGATGTGCCCCGGCCGTCCACGGTTCGAGCTCACCGCCTTCCGGAGGGGTCAGGGTCAGCGCGACAACGTTCTCGTCATGGGCGACGACCTCTCGGCGGGCGACTCTCAGCGTCTGTACCCGGTTGACCTCGACGGGCTTAGCGACCCGGGTCAATCGTGCGAAGAGACTGAATGACGCCTCGACCATCCCGCCGACAACTACCAGCAGTGGATCGCGGGAATACTTGCCGCGCAGCGTCGGTGGCGCTTTCGTGATCTCGGCGTCCAGGGGTAAGAAGTAGGACTTACCCGATCGTTTCGATGTGGTGCTCGTGCTCACAACGCCGCGCTCCGTGCACCCGGCGAGGACGCCAAGTACGCGACTGCTTGAGCGGTGGAGCCGATCTCATCGGGATGGAAGCTGGGCCGGAAGTAGCCGAGCGTCGAGGTGACCAGGGATCTGAGCTTGGGCAGGAGTCCACGATGCGCGGCCCTGAAGTACTCGAGCCAAATCTGGGTGTACGAGTAATGGATCGTTGGGTCCTCACGCAGAATCAAAAATGCGCCGCGCTGGACCAGCAGGAGCAGCCCCATGACCGCGAGCACCATTGCGCGGCTTCGCTGAAAGTAACTTGTGCTGAAGTAGTTCGCTACATCGTGGGCCACACTGCGGTGTTCCATTTCCTCCGCGCCATGCCATCTCAAGACATCGGTCATGGTCGGGTCGGCATTGTCTTCTGTCCAGGTGGCATTGAGGGCGAAGTCCCCGAGTACTGCTGTGTAGTGCTCGATGGCGGCGATGAGCCATAGCCTCTGAACCAGGTCGTTTTGGCGCACCCGTGCGGACCGAGTTTGCCGCGGCGCAAGCACCTTACGGAACAAATATTCGGCGTGGCGCAGGTACGGACCGGTGTTGATGCCGTGGGCCTCTAAGAACTCACCTACCGCCTGGTCATGTACCTCTGCGTGCATGGCTTCCTGCCCAATGAAGCCGCGCATCTCGTGAGCGAGCTTCTCGTCCTTGACATAAGGCAATGCCTCCGCAAATACCTCGCAAAACCATCTCTCCCCTTCGGGAACCATGATGTGCAGCGCACTGAGGGTGTTGGAGGCAACGGGTTGGTCGGGGATCCAGTGCAATGGGGTGTCACTCAGGTCGAATGTGACATCTCGTGCGCGTATCTCGATGCCCTGAGGTTCATGGACCGCCGTCATGAAAACCGCCTCTCAACACTGAAAAAGCGAGCAGGAGTGACATTCTTCACTCGAATTGACCGAACGGTAACATGATGGGCGCGACCGGGTCTATGGCTCACGTGTCACATCGCGCGACGGTATGTGCTCCATGTCACATCCTGGGGTTGCTTCCGTGACGCCATGCGGACGGCAGGCCTCCAGCAATATGACTGAGTAATCAAGTAGCGCTCGCGCAGAACTGCTGGACCTCAGAAACGCAAGGTCCAGCAGTTCTTTAGGCCGCGGTTTTACCCGGCGAGCAGGCCCTTGGCGATATGCGTGATCTGAATCTCGTTGCTACCGGCGTAGATCATGAGCGACTTGGCGTCGCGCGCCAGCTGTTCCACCCGGTACTCGGTCATGTAACCGTTGCCACCGAAGAGCTGTACGGCATCCATCGCGACGTCGGTGGCGGCCTCCGAGCAGTACAACTTGATGGCCGATGCCTCCGAGAGGGACGGCGTCTTGTTCTCCGACAGGCTCTCGATGGAGTGGAACAACATGTTCCGCACATTGAGCCGGGCCACTTCCATCTTCGCCAGCTTGAGCTGGATGAGCTGGAACTGGGCAATTTCCTTGCCCCACAAGGTACGTGTCTTGGCGTAGTCCAACGAAAGCCGCAGGCACTCCTCGATGACGCCGAGTGCCAGCGCCGCTACGCCGATGCGTTCCATCGAGAAGTTCGCACGTGCACTGTCGCGGCCGTCACCCTGATCGTTGGTCTCGGTCTCGCCGAGGAGCCGGTCCCTGCTCAACCGTACGTTCTCGAAGAACAACTGGCCAGTGCGCGAGCTGTGAATACCCATCTTGCGGAATGGCTTTGACTGCACGAAGCCCTCCATGCCCTTGTCTAGGACGAAGGTCAGCACCTTGCGATCTCGCTTATCCACTGCGGGGTCGCGTTCGTCCAACTTGGCGTAGACGACGATCACGTCGGCATCGGGCCCGTTGGTGATGAAGGTCTTCTGCCCGTTGAGGATGTAATCCTCACCATCACGGGTGACGTAAGTCTTCATACCGCCGAACGCATCGGAACCCGAATCGGGTTCGGTGATGGCCCACGCGCCCACCTTCTCGTAGGTGACCAGCTCGGGCAGCCAGCGCTCCATCTGTGCGGCGGTGCCGCGGGAGGCGATGGTCGGCACGGTCAGCCCCATGCTGACGCCCATGCCCGTCACCAAACCCATACAGACGCGGGAGATTTCGCTGGTGAGCACGAATCCCATGCCTGCCGACCCGCCGGCGAGGCCCATGACGCCTCCGCCCTCATCGGACTTCTTGGATTTCTCCACAGGCTCGCCGGCCGCGAGTGCGGCTTCGCGGGTCTTCTTCTTCTCGATCTGCTTTTGGACGGCCTCTTTGGCAAGTGCATCGATGCCGAAGGTGGCGAACATCTTCTGGATGACGGGGTACGGCTCCATCTCGCCGGACTCGAGCGCATCGACATGAGGCCTCACCTCCTTGTCGATGAACTGGCGGACGGCGTCGCGCACCGCGAGGTCAATGGGTGACCAGTCGAGCATGTGTCCTGCTTTCTCCCTTGAAAGTGATTGGCGCCAAGAAGTCCGGTTAGCCGAGTTCCTTGGCGAGCAATTCCTTGAGTCGCGTGACCGAGTTTTCGAGCTCCTCCTGGACGGCCTTGTCGACGGCCGTACCGATGGCTCCGGTGAGCATCTGGCCCGTGAATGAGGCGTCGACATTTACCTTGGTGTTGTCGGCATCGATCTCTTCGACGCTGGAGACGATGACGGCCTCGACGCCGGCCATACCGGTTCCACCCAGTTTGAATGCGCCCTTCTTGGTGGACAGCACTTCTTCGGTGGTGGTGAAGTCCTTGACCGTCCACTCGACGGTGTTGGCCATGCCCATCAGGGTGACGATCTCAGAGAACTTGGTGCCTACCTTGATGTCCTCGATCGCGGGGACATCGCCCTTGAATCCGGTGTGGATGGTCATCCATTCGTCGTATTTGTTGAGGTCCGGCAACACGGACCAGAGCTTGTCGATGCTGTACGGAAGGTCGATGCTGGAGTGCAGCTCGGACATGGGCGAAAACTCCTTATCGGTGGATCAATGAATGGGTCGGACAACGTTCTTGAACGTAACATACATACCCTCGTGTATGTAAGATGCAATTACCGCAGATCTCGGCCGGCGCGGTGACTAAATGCAGGTGTACGACGGTCAGATACCGACAGGCGTGTGAGCATTTGCGAGGGCCTCAGAGGCTACTGGGCAGTAGTCCGGCGCACGTTACATACATCTGTGCTCGTATGTATTACAGTGGCGCTCATGAGCAAACCCGAGGGCGCGGGCAACGATGCAGCGCCGCTCGCTGCCGGATCGACCGAGAGCGGGAGGCAACGGCCCGTAGCGGAATCTACCGTCGGATACGCCTCGGCGACGGCGGATTCGCGATCTGACAGCGGCCCGATCGATATCGAGATCACCCGGCCGAAGGTCAGGCTGCGGCCACCCCCGCTCCGGGTGGAGGCCGGGCGATTTGTCCTCACGGTGACCCGGATGGCTGGATCGGGCGCTCGCCTGCTGGTGAAGCCCCGACGTGGAAGGTCGCTAGAGGTGCGCGCCGCGCATGAGCTGCGCCGCACGTTCGCGCTCATGGGACCGACGTATGTGAAGCTGGGGCAAATCATCGCCTCCTCCCCCGGCGTGTTCCCCGAAACGCTCTCCAATGAGTTCCGCACCCTATTGGACAGGGTCCCGCCCGCATCGTCGGAACTGATTCACGAGTCCATGCGCGAACAGTTAGGTGCCGACCCCGCAACAATATTCGCGACGTTCGACGAGAAACCTTTCGCCTCGGCATCGATTGCTCAGGTCCACCGCGCGACACTTAAATCGGGTGAACGAGTGGTGGTGAAGATCCAGCGGCCGAAGATCCGGACCAGGCTGGCCGCCGATGTCCGGATCATCGGGCGTCTTGCACGCATGATCGTCAAGACCGATCTGGGCCGGGCCACCAATGCCACGGAGATCGTCGAGGACTTCGAGCAGAACCTCAACGAGGAACTGGATTTCGCGGCCGAGGGGCATGCCATGGAACAGTGGTACGCCAGCCTGGCCGATACGGAGTACGGCGATAAGGTGCGGGTTCCCAAGGTGTTTTGGGAGTACACCACCGAACGCGTCCTCACGATGGAGTATGTCGAGGGTATTCGGATCGACAACATCACCGAACTCTCCGCCGCCGGCTTCGACGGGGTGGGATTGGTAAAGGCCATTGTCTACTCACTGTTCGAGACGGGATTTCAGAAGGGGCTCTTTCACGGAGACCTTCATGCCGGCAATCTGCTGGTGGATGCCAACGGCCGGATCGTGTTCCTGGACTTCGGGATTGTCGGCCGCATCGATGAGCGCAGCCGCAAGGTGTTTACCGAGATCATGGTCGACCTATTCGTGAAGAACGATCATGCGGCCGTGAGTAGGGGTATCTACAAGCTCGGCGCGATCGGTGACCGCGCTAAGGTCGTCGACCCCAAGACCGCCGCCAAGTCAATCTCCAATTTCACCGATCCTCTACAGCAGTCCAAGCTTTCGGCCATTGAGTACGGCCAGCTCGGCAAGCAGCTGGCGGATATGGCCAAGGAGTACGACGTTCGGCTCCCGCGTGAACTGGTGCTCATCGCTAAGCAGCTCCTGTACGTGGAGCGCTATATGAAGCTGCTGGCACCCGAGTGGGCGTTGCTGTCGGATCCGTCGTTCATCGGGTACTTCGGCAATATGGTCATCCAGGCCGAACAGTCGCGAATCGCGGAAGCGGCCGAACAGAAGAACTAGTCGGTAAGGGTGAATTGTCCCGGCTGGATGGTGCGCAACGCGGAGTCGAGCGGTGCATCGGCCGACGCTGACTCGACGATGGTCAGCAGCATGGACTTAGCGCGGGCCCAGCGCTGATCGCGAATCTCCTGCGGCGCGGTCATGCTGTTGACCAGAATCCCGCGTACGGCATCCATCGCGGTGAGCGTGATGTTGCGAATGAGACGCAGCTCCGCATCGGTCCGGCTCACGGATTGACCCAGGGTCGAGAACTGTTGCATGACAATGAATTCAAACTGATCCATCTGAGCAGATAGCTCGGGATCGGTGCGGGCGGCGATCCACAATTCCATGGTGGCGATGAACATCGATCCCTGGTGCATCCGCCAGAGCGCTTCGAGGCAACGGCTGACGAAGTCGGCGTCGCTTTCGCGGTCGAGTGCTATCAGTTCGGAGAGAATCTCCTGCCCCTGCTTGAACGCCAAGTGCCGTACCGATTCTCCGAGTAGCTCGGATTTCGACTGGAAGTGATGCACCAACGCGCCGCGCGTCACGCCGGCGCGTTGTGCCACCCGGGTGGTCGTCGTTGCCGCGTATCCGTACTTGACCAGGCAGTCCACCGTGGCGTCCAGCAGCCGGCCGCGCATGGCGGCGCTGCGCTCTTCCTGGGTCCGCCGTTCCCCACGACGAGTGCCGGCGGCGGCACCTGTCGGCTGTCGCACAGTGCGTGTCATTCTGCGACCTCGTCCCTAACTTCTTCTCGGGCCTGTTGGTACTCCGATATCAAGGCGCCGAAGTAGGTGAGGATTTCCGGGTCCCCCACCGGCTGCCATTCGGGTGCAAGCAGTTTGGTGTATCGCTCCACATAAAGCAGCTGCTTGCCCACCAGGATGAACTCTTTGGGGAGGATGGCGTCGTGTTCACGCCCCAGAGCGGTGAGTTGTCGGCCGATCGTGCCGTAGGAGATCTTGCCGAGTGAAGTACCCATGGGATGGGTCACCTTCCGTAGCGACGCGGCAACCTTGGCGGGATCGGCGCCAGGGTTGATAGCCCCCAGTTTGATCAGGGTCCGCGCTGCCGCCTCATCATCGGGTTCGATGATGAGCGCACCGATCAACTCACGCAGCGTCTTGCGGGTCCGCTCATCGAGTCGCCCGACAATTCCGAAGTCCAGGAATACGATTCGCCCTTCGGGGTCCACCATCAGGTTTCCGGCGTGCAGATCGCCGTGGAAGGTGCCTGCGGCGAACGCCGAATCGAAGAGGATGAGCATGAGATTCTTGACGAGCGCAGGACCGTCGAATCCCGCCGCCCGTATCTCGTCCGCGTGGTCGATCCTGATGCCTTCGATGTATTCCATGGTGAGCACCTTGTCCGTGCTCAAATCCGAATAGACTTGGGGTACACGAACTTTCGATGCATATTTGGAGCCCGCCAGGCCTGCCGTCCAGTCGTGCATGGCTTCGGCTTCCAGGGTGAAGTCGAGTTCCTCGGCGAGGTTGGCCTCGAAGTCCTCCATGACCTCGTAGATATTGGACATCCGGCCCATCTCGGTGAGTTCGAGACCGCGGGCGATTTGTTTGAGTATCTGCAGATCCGCCGCGAGCCGGGTGCGGATCGCCGGGCGCTGGATCTTCACGACGACTGCCGTGCCGTCCTTCAGGGTTGCCTTGTGTACCTGCGCGATCGATGCCGATGCGAAGGGTACGGCGTCAAAGGAGCCGAACACCTCCTCGGGCGGTGCGCCGAGCTCGTCGGCGAGCATCGACCGGATGGTCTGTGGGTTCGCCGCGGGCACCTGATCCAGTAGCGAGCGAAACTCCGCGGACAGGTCCTCGGGGAACATGCCCGGTGAGGACGCGATGAGCTGTCCGAACTTGACGTAGGCCGGCCCCAGTTCGGCAAACGAGCGACGCATCTCCTTGGCGACAATTTGGCGCAGGTCGCGCTCGCTGGGGCGTTGGCTCAGAATCCGGGTGCCGGCCTTGAGTAGCTGGCCGGCGGTGGCGGCTAGGCGATCGAACTGGATCTCGGCGGACACCGGATCGAGTTTCCGGGGCCGTCGGTGCTGATCGGAACCGTCGCTCACGGCGACCCCCTTCGTCCATGCCCGGCCATCTACGTGATGACACTTTACCGACAAACCGTTATGTATGTTAATCGAACGGCCGGCGTTGCGAGCGATGACCAGCGAAGAAGGATGTCTTACTTACAGAGCGTGAGGCTCATCGCAGCACGCGTTGGGCCCTGGCGATCTGGTCGTCGGCGAAGTCCATCACGATCTTCGTCGGGTACAGCGCGACCTTGAGCACACGAATGAGCGGATTGACCACGTCGATGAGGGTCTCGAGGCTCGTCATCGTGCTGGCCAGCGTCGAGGTGGTCTCGGCCAGATTGCTCAACGTGAGGTTCAGTGAGTCGAGGGAGTCATCCAGACGTTCCAGGCTTGAGTCCAGGTGATCGAGCATGCCCCCGACGCGGTCGGTGAGATCATGCACCTCCACCGCCATCGACTCGATGTGTCCGACGGTGCCATCGATGTTCAGGGCGACGTTGGCCAGCTTGCGGATCTTGCGGGCCGGCGCGGGCCGGTTCCCGTTGCTGGTATAGACCTCCGCCATTGGAGTCACCTTTCCGTTGCTGCCAGCCTAGGCGACGGGGTATTGGGCATCCACGAGCTATCCCACCGCGCGGTCATTTGATGCACTTTTGTGACTTAGCGCACAGGCGCCGCTTACCGTGCAGACGCGCCCTGTGACGCGTGGGAACCCGCCCGTCGACCGAAGAACGAGGCTTCGCCGAGCCGGGTTCCACTGCTGTAGCCCTTGCCGTCCTGGGCAATGTTCGACGCGCTGGCGCCCGCCGCATAGAGGCCCGATATGGCACGCCCGGACCCGGTGAGCACGCGGCCATCGACATCCGTGCGGAGTCCGCCGAGCGTGAACCCCGCGTATATCGCCTTGCCGAGAGTGAGGTCGAATGCGCCCCAGGGTCCGGTCCCCTGCGAGGCAAGGTATTTCGGGTATTTGTGGAAGTCGGGATCCTCTCCCCTTGCGGCGTGCTCGTTGTACCGTTGCAGCGTCTTGTCCAGATTGCCGGCCGGGATACCCAGGGCCTCCTCCATTTCCGCGATGGTCTCCCAGCCGTCGATGAACGGTGTCAACGGCAGCGTCGGGCGATCCATGTGCTCGGAATCGACGATCAGGTAGGCGGCGCTCTCGGGTTGGTCCATCACGAATCCGGAGGTCCGTGAATGGTAGGAGTCTTCGGCGACGAAACGTTCACCGTTCTTGTTGACGATGATTCCGGTGAGCAAGCCCGACGGCGGGTACACCGGCGCGGTCACGAAGATCTGATTCATGTTGCGGGTGTCTCCCCCTGCGGACACCCCGAGCCTGATCCCGAGCCCGTCGTCGTAGGTGCTGCCAAGTACGAAAGGCTTCTCGGCGAGTTTGGGAGTGTATTCGGCGACCATGGCGGGATTCATCACGAATCCACCGGCCGCGATGATGACTGACTTGGCCCGTATGGCACCGGTTTCCGAGAAGTGCTTCCATGTCGCACCCACGACCACGCCGTCCTCGTCGAGGATGAGCGCCGTGGCGCCGGTTTCGTAGCGAATGGGAACGCCGAGTTCGCCGGCGCGTTGGGCAAGTAGCTCTACCACCATGCCGGCGCCGCCGGTGTCCCCTGGCCTGGGCACCTTGTGCCCGCGGGGTGCGGGGACTGCCTCATCGCGGTAGGGCCAGACCAGCTCGTTACCCGTGAACATCAGCCCCTCGGTATTGGGCTGTATCACGGCCTTCTCGGGGTAGAAGCTGCGCTCGAACTGAAATCCCAGCGCCTCAAGCCAATTGAAATGCTCGACGCTCCCGTCGCAGTACAGCCGGATCTTCTCCGGATCGGGATCGGGCGATACCGCCATGAGGTACTTGTACATCTCGCCGGCGCTATCGGAGTGTCCGGTGGCTTCCTGCACGGCCGTACCGCCGCCGAGGTAAAAGTGCCCGCCCGCCATGGCGGTGGTGCCGCCGGCGCAGGCGGCGCGTTCGAGCACGAGCACCTGCGCACCGGTCTCGGCAGCCGAGACGGCGGCACACCCGCCTCCCATGCCAAAGCCGATGACCAGCACGTCGACATCATTTGACCACTGCGTGATGTCTTGGACCGCTACGGTTTCCGGTATCGCTGTCGTCATGCCTGCTCACTCTTGATGTAGTCGTAGAACGCCCGGATTTCGGGCGGGACGAAGGCCAATTCCATATATGGCAAGGCGGCTGCGGGCGCCGAGAGGTAGGCGAAGCGCATGCCACCTGGCGTCACGCCGTCCTGAACCACGTCCATGCCTTGTGCTTTTGCATGGACGAGAGCAGCGTCTAGGTCGGGTGGCTCCACGCATACGTGATGCAACCCCGCGGGATTGCGTTCCAGGAACTCGGTATAGATGCTCTTCCCATTGCCAGGGTGGATCAGTTCGAGTTGCATGTCATCGAGATAGCTCAGTGCGATGCTTGCGGTGAAATCGGCCGGGGCGCCACGGTATGTACAGCTGTCCGGGCCGAAGTGCACATCTGGTATTCGCGTCCATTTCTTGACCCCGAAAACCGTGCTGAGCATGCGTTCAGTGGCATCGAGATCGTCAGTTACCCAAGCAATTTGGGTGACGCGTCCAAATCCATCTACATCAGGCGGCACTGCCGATGCGGTCATGGGCCGATAGTAGCGTCCGCTGTGACGGGGACCACCCCAGCCCACCTCAGCCCGCGGTGTAGGCCTCTGTGGTGCGGTCGGCCATGCTGCGGGCCTGGGCCGGATCCGTACCCGCGGCGACGGCGGCCTCGTACCACCGCTCGCTGGAGCCGGCCATGAACGCGCGCCCCTCATCGCTGGCCGCCCACGCGATACCCTCATCGGGGGTAATGCGATCTTCGGGCGACGTCAGGTATCCGGCCAGGCCGAGAAGCCCAGAATCCCAACCCACTCCGACGGCGCCGGGGCCGAACTGCAACCAGTGCTCGTCATCGTCGTTGATGTCGGAGATGTGTTCCAGCGTGAAGGTGGCCCTGCCGCTCTGCTCCGACGTGATCGTCACCTCTATCCAGCTGATGCCTCCGCATTCCCATGTGGCGGTGAAGGACCGAGGTGCGTCGCAGGTCAGCACTGTCCCAGAGGCGTTGCCTGCCAACGAATACTGACCGCCGAGGAGCAGATCGCCCGTGATCGGCAGGAACCATCGTGGGATGCGCTCGATAGTGGTGCAGGCATCCCAGAGATCGGCGGCGTCGGTGTCGTAGGTCTGGCTGACCGTCACAACGCGGGCCTCGCGGGCCTCGAATGTTGTGGCGCCGACGGTGCGCCGGACGGCGTTGAGCTGGTGTTGTACATCGATCATGGAGCGCTTTCCTTTCGTGTGGTTATGGTCCGACGTTCCCGCTTGCCGCGCGCGACTTCGGTGGACAGTGCATCCAGGTGTGGTGTCCAGTTACGGCGAAAGGCGTCCAGCCATCGATCCACCTCGCGCAGCGGGGCGGCGTCCACGCCGTACAGACGCCGGGTTCCCTCCGCGCGAACTGTTGTGAACCCGTTGTCGCGCAATACTTTCAGATGTTGCGACACGGCCGGTTGGCTGATCGCGAACTCTGTTCGGATCACGTCGGCGATAGCGCCGGAGGGCATCTCCCCCGCGCTGATCAGCTCCAGAATGCGCCGCCGCACCGGATCTCCGAGTATGTCGAAGGCGTGCATCACCCAATACTAAAAGGAGCGACTTATATAAGGCAAGGATGAAATACTAGCCCCAGGTCAGTGGGTCGAGCTGCGTGTAGAACTCCAGCCGCTGCGGGTCGGCGGGCCTTCCGTAGGTGTCCTCGAACAGGGCCTGCGCGGCGTCCGCGCGGACGTCCTCGGGCCAGGTCTCGCGGGAATTGGCGAACAGAAGCGCGAGATCGGCATGTCGATCGGCCAGCCCCAGTCTGCCGACGTCGATGAAACCCGCCACCGAGAAGTCCTCCGGCGCGACGACGATGTTCGGTAGGCACAAGTCTCCGTGACACACCGCCAGATCGGCATTTTCCTCGGCCAGCCGTGCCTGCTCCTGGCTCTGTACGCGGGCCAGGAGCTCTCGTGCCGGAACCGAACGATCCGCGTCGTGCAGGAAGTCGGGGTTGACGACATCGCGGGCCACCGCGTCGCGAGCCAGCGCCATCATCTCGGCAAGGCCGCGGGTGAATGGGCAACTGGTTGTCGGTAGCTCGTGGAGCCGGCGCACCATATCCGCTATGGCGGACCAGGCCTTGCCGAGATCATTGGCGTCGAGCTGGTCGGCGGGGACACCCACAACCGCTGAGGTGACGAGCATCTGCCCCTTTGGCCCGGACGACCATTCGAGCACCGTTGGACCGGGGATGTATTGAGCAGCAAGCCATTCCATCCGATCGCGCTCGGCCTCGAGGTCGACAGTTCCAGTCTTTACGTACCGTGAGCCGTCGGGTGACCGGTATACGAAGGCGCCGGATTCCCCCGTCGTGACGGGCGTCCAGTCCGAGAGGTCGATCAAACGCCCGTCCAGGCCGCGTCGAGCCGGTGTGCGATATCGATGGTGCGCGCCGCCATGGCCTTCGGGTTTCCGACCTCGTTGGCTACGTACTTGGAGATGAAGCGGCTGATCTGCTGATCGACGCCGCCCAGGATGCGCAGCAGCTCTCCACGGATGGTGGTGGAGGACACGTCGACGGTGATATCCGACGGTCCGGGCTTCGCGACGTCGATGACCAGCTGCAGCGGCGCCGCCGCACGGGCGGTGGCCTTGAGGGCAATGTTGCCCGAAACCTTGAAACGGCTTTTGTCGAGCTTGAGGTCGATCAGCAGGTCGATGGCCAGCGGCACCTGGATATCGAAGGTAATGATGTCGCCCGCGTTCCGCGTGACCACGGGGTCCTGGATCTGGACTTTCGCGGTTATTTTCGCGATCTTGCCGGGCCCCTGGCCCATGGGTCCTATCTCGAACTCCTCGCCGGCGATCGCTGCGACCGCGGCCTTTACCCGGTCTTCGCTGACGGCAATATCAAAGAACGCCCTGCCGAATTCCTCATAGGAAAGGTACTGGTGGTCAACCGACTCGCTGTCCATAGTGAGAGATACCGTCTCACGGACGGAGCCGGAAGTGCCAACGCCCAGTTTGCGGCGTGTCTAAGTTGTTTGCCCGGGGGCCGGTCATCTGGCCCGCTGACTACGGTGTTTTGATGCCTGTAAGCATCATGAACGGGGTGCCCGGGATTCGTTTCACGGCAGTTTCCGCAAGTGGCAAATCTGCGAGCGCAGCCCGACCGTCGTCTAGATCGAGCCCCTGACCCGCGATGTAGGTATGGAACCCCCACAAATATGGCAGACGCAGTGGTGCGGCGAGCCTGACGGTCTGCACGAATGCCCTCGCGTCGTCGAGGTGGCAACTGCGGTCAACTTCAGCGACCAGGAGCAGACCGTTGTTCTTGAGCACTCTGGTCATCTCGGCGACCCCCAGCGCGCGGTCTGGCCAGTGCTTGATGGATGCGATGCTGATGACTGCGTCGAAGGTGTTGTCGGGGAACGGTAGATCCAGCGCAGATGCGACGTGAAACTGCAGCTGTCCGCGCAGGGCACTGGGCACTGTTCGAGCACGCTTGGTGGCGCGTTTGACCTGTTCGGCAGACAGATCGACACCCGATGCTCGAAGGTTCGGATATTGTTCAACAAGACGGCATGCGAATTGACCTCCGCCACAACCGACTTCGAGAACCGATCCTTGACTTGCCGTCTTCCCGACCAAGTCGATCAGACCGGAGACCGACTCGAGCACGCCACCGGCGATCAGTGTGTCGTAGAACCAGGATTCGACAGGCGCATACTTGGCGGTGATATCTGAGAGCACCATCGCTGCAGTTCCTTACGCCGCGTGCTTGTCGTCGGCCGTTAGCGGCGACGGCCCCTTTAATCGCATCTTAGACGGTCTGGGGCCACCCCGCCCGAATGGCATCGGCCAGTGTCCAAAACGAAGCTCCCAGCAGGACAATGTCTTTCAGAAGAAACTCGGCGAGCAATGTGATCGCAGGGAGCCCGCCACCTGCAGGCTCGCTGATACCCGGGGTGGTGAACAGGAAACTGATGGTCGAGATGAACAGCAGAACCGACACTAGGCTCCCGAGAGCTGAGATACGCGGTGCGATTGGCTTTACGGCCAGGAGTACAGCGGCACTCACCTCCATGACGCCGAGCAGTGCAGAGAAGGTGTACTCGGGGAAGATGTTGTACAGCCAGCCCATAAACGGGCTGTGCGCGACCAGTGGCGCTATCTGATGCGCCTCGTAGTGGGCGAATTTCAGCAGACCGATCCAGCCGATGACGATGACGAGTCCGTACCGGAGTAGCGCCGCGGCGACGATATCGACCGCAGGCAGGGCGCGCATAGCGGTATGGGCGAGATCTGTTTTGGAAGTGGTCATTTCAGTGTCCTCACGATCGTTGGCCGATGGCAGTGGGTGCGGCCATGTCTCGAACCTACGCAGCGACGATTGGTACCAATAGATTGAATTGGTTCATATTTCTGCCTTAAAGTCTCATCGTGGATGCGATCAGTCGCTTGTTGAACCTTGCGCAGCTCGGTGCCCGCGTTGATAAGCGCTGCCTGTTGGGCGGCACCACCCGGATGGAGGTCCCCGGATATCGGAAGCTGCAGGCACCGTTCCATGTCCTGCTCGCGGGCGAGTGTCAGTTGCAGGTTGACTCCCGCGTGCTGGAGATGCGGCCCGGAGATGTCGTACTGATTCCGGGCGGGGCTCCCCATCGGATAATCACATCCGGCGGCGGTCCCCCGCAGGGCACCACCGATACCGCAGGTGACGCGTTCGTGACAACCCACAGCAGGCACGGCGGGGCGGCGGTCATCGACTTGTTTTGTGGGCATTACACATTCGATGCAGGAGCGGGGGCAGTGCTGTTCGGCAGCCTGCCCGATCCGCTGCACGTCTCTTGTGGGCAGTCCGACAGTGAGGAGATGCTGGCGGCGTTGAGTGCCATGATGCGCGGCGAGGCGCGGCGCGAAGGGGAAGGCACCGCTGCGATCCTGTCGGGCCTGGCCACGGTGCTACTGGCGATGGTGCTGAGGTCCGCAGGGAGTCCCACCACGCCGACCGCTTTGTGGACCGCGGTAGCCGACCCGCGTATCGCAGCGACGATCGAGAACGTCCTCATGGACCCGGGCGCTGCCTGGACCATCGATCGGCTCAGCAGCACGGCCACCATGTCGCGGGCGACATTCCTGCGTCATTTCGGACAGCAAACGGGCATGACCGTGGGCGCTTTCCTGGTGTGCGTCCGGGTGATGGCCGCCGCCGAACTTCTCAATTCCAGTGACGCGACGGTCGCCACCATCGCCGGCCAGGTTGGCTATCAGTCCGAGTCCGCATTCTCTCGCGCCTTCCGCGCCGAGGTCGGGACGACGCCGGCACGCTTTCGGCGAATTCAACAGCGGAAGTCGCAGGAAAGCACCACCGTCCGTGACTGACTACCCGGCAATCCTCGTTGCGTCCCGAATCGTTGAACAGGTAACGTCACCGAGACGTGTACCGAACGGTCTACCTCGATAGTGGGGTCGGAGATCAGTCGTTGGTTACCTCGCGGCCAGACGGTTGCCCGGGCGGGGCTGACGGGGAGAGTACGCGATGCCGATGGTCGGCGAGTACGGAAAGGTCTACACGGCAAGGTGTTTCACTGGCGTTGCCCCGTGGCGCTATTTGGCGATGACCACGCCGCCAACACGCGACTCTGGTTATTATGTCGATATGACTCAAGGGATTTCACGCAGGTGGCCCGCAGAATGGGCCGGACTCGCCGTGTCTGTGACTGCGGTGACCATCGCCGCAGGCGTTGGCGGGGTAGCCGTGGCGAGCGCTGCGGAAACCTACGCGCGCCTGCAACAACCCGGGTGGGCTCCCCCGGCCTCGCTATTTGGTCCCGCATGGACGCTGCTGTATGCGTTGATGGCAGTATCGGCGTGGCTGGTATGGCGATCGCACCCCTCACGGGAAAACCGTGTACCTCTGGCGGTGTACGGCGTACAACTCGTCCTGAACATGGCATGGACACCGCTGTTCTTCGGCCTTGGCTGGCGGGGAACAGCATTCATCGAGATCCTTGTGCTGTGGGGATTCATTGCCGCGACAGTGGTGCTGTTCTGGCACAGAAGCCGGTGGGCCGCAACCCTGCTGCTTCCCTATGTGGCGTGGACGACATACGCGGCGGTCCTGAATTTCTCGGTGTGGCAACTGAATAGCTAGAGGTTTTGCCTGGCCTGGTAGCGGTGGAGTGCGATATTCCTTTCCTCTGCGTGGTCGACGACGGTTGTCGGGTATCCGAAATTGTGGCCGTCGGGGTGCTTCCAGGGCATGAGCGCTGAGGCGCCAGGCAGATGCTGTAGTTCCGGAATGTATTTGCGGATGTAGTCGCCGTTTGGGTCGAACTTCTGTGCCTGAGCCGTGGGGTTAAAGACACGGAAGTACGGGGCGGCGTCTGTGCCCGTTCCTGCGACCCATTGCCAGCCGTGTGTGTTGGATGCACTGTCGGCGTCGATGAGGTGGTTCATGAAGTGTTTGGCTCCGTGCGGCCACCAGATATGGAGATCTTTAGTAAGGAAGCTCGCGGTCACCATTCGTACTCGGTTGTGCATCCAGCCTTCGGCAAGTAGTTGCCGCATACCGGCATCAACCAATGGGTATCCGGTTTCTCCGCGTTGCCAGGCTGTAAAGCCGTCGCCGGGTTCGGTATAGGCCAAATGCGCTAGGGCATCGGTTAAGTCGGCGTGTGCGGAGTGTGGCTGGCGGTAGAGCACGTCAGCGTAGAAATCGCGCCAAGCCAGCTCCGAAATGAACTTTGCGGCGTCTTGGCCTGCGCTGGCTGCCAGGTCGGCGAGCATTGTGCGGGGATGGATGGCCCCGACTTTGAGGTAGGGCGAGATCCTGGATGTGGCATCCAAGTCGGCTCGGTCACGGTGCACGGCATATCCGATTAGGTCGTGTGTGCGGAAGTGGTCCCACTGCCGGCGGGCCGCTACTTCGCCGGCGGGAGGCATTGTGATGCTGCAGCTTTGGGCTAGTTTGGTGAGTAACGATCTGACGGGGCCTGATTGTGCGGGCTCGGGAAGCTTGGTCCAGGAGGGCCTGGTTTTCAGGCGGGCGGGGCGAGGCCAGTGGTGCTCGCGCCAGGCGCGTTCGAATGCGGTGAATACCCGGTATGGGGACCCGTCGGATTTGGTGATTCGGCCCGGAGTCACTGCGTAGGGTGATCCCGTCTCGATCCAGTCCACGCCAATCTCGGCCAGCGCGGCCGATACTGACGTATCGCGGCGACTGCCAAAAGGGGTCGTTTCCCGAGCTACATGCACCTCAGTTGCGCCGAGACGTCCAGCGAGCTCTGCAAGGATCTTTTCCGGGGCACCGGAGCTTAGGCAGAGCTGTCCGCCGAGTTGGTTGTCAAGGTCAAGAACGGTAGCGGCTAGCCACGCATCCCGCGGACGTGGTGCGCTGCTAAGCAGCCGCGGGTCCACGACGAATACGGCAAGTACATCGCTGCTCGCGGCTGCCGCCTGGAGGGCGGGGTTGTCGGCCAGCCGCAGGTCCCGGCGAGCCCACCAAATTACGGTCACGAGCCGACGTGGCTTCCCAGTAGATGACCCAAGGCAGGACCGATACTGGAGGTCCGGAACACATGCCGACGACCTAATAGTGTTGCGGGAGAGACGCGCTGACTTGCCAGCGCGAGCTCTTCGGCACCCTCACGGCCGAGCAACAGTGCAGGGCCGAAGGCAGGCACCGGTACGACCGCGGGGCGGTGGACCGCCTGAGCCAGCGCGCGCGTGTACTCGACGTTGCGAACCACGCTGGGAGCCACGGCGTTCAGGGGGCCCGATAGTGAAAGGTCCCACAGGCACCGGTGATAGATGTCCACCAAGTCGTCTATACCGATCCAGGGCAACCACTGGGTACCAGGACCCAAACGGCCGCCGAGCCCCGCCCGGAACAGCGGGAGCAGGAGCTTTAGGGTTCCACCGCGCGGTGACTGAACAATGCCGGTGCGGACGATGACAACCCGGGTCCCGGCGCTCTCCCCTGCTAATGCTGCCTGTTCCCAGCGATCGACCACGTTGGAAAGGAAGTCTGCCTCCGCCGGGAGTGGGCTTGTCTCGGTAAGCGTTTCATCGCCTCGGTTCTTCCCGTAGTAGCCCACCGCTGAGGCGCTGACGAAAGTGCGGATACCTGCTGATGCTGCAGCTCGGGAAAGCAGGCGCGTGGGCTCGATTCGGCTTGAGACGATGCGCTCTTTGTGCCGCTGGGTGAAGCGTCCGGCGATGGTGGCACCCGCCAGGTGGATGACTGCATCGACGCCTTCCAGTGCGGTCGGGTCCGGATCGCTTGGATTCCAGTTCCGCTCGGTGCGGTCGACTGGCTCTCCGCGGACCAGGCGGATCACGCGGTGTCCGCCCGTGCTCAGGAAGGCGCACAGCGCGGTGCCCACTAGGCCTGAAGCGCCGGTAATCGCCACTGTCGAGGAATTCATTCCGTGGTCCGCGGCCCTGCGGTGTGCGGCCAGATCTCCAGCGAGCTGCCGGTGGCGGTATGCAATGAGTTCAGCGAGAAACCTTGCGGGAATGGGGGTCTCAATCGTGTCGAGTACCCGGGTGCGGCTATCGCCGAGTGGCTCGAATTCGTGGATATGTCGCCAGGGCAACACGCCGCTTACCGCCGATCGCAGTCCCACCGCGACCCCTTCATCGACGAATCGTCGGCCCGGCAGGAAAGCTTCCTGATTGTGCCGGGCGACCCAGCGTAGGCCTACCGGTAAGTCCAGTACGGCAGTCCCATCACGCAGCGAGCGCGCTTCGGTACGCAGCTCGAGTGGCGCCCACGGCGCGGCCAAGCGACTGAACGCGCCGGGCCTGGAATGCCAGGTGAAGACGTCCTCAACGGGCGCGTCGATAATCGCCGAACCACTGATACCCATATGTCTCCGATCATCGGGAAGGCTGGTCCTGACCGCGTGCGCGGATTGGAACTGCGACCTCGTTGCGTCGGACACATGGGAGTGTCCAGGGTGGATCGTAGAAAAAGGCTTGGGGATCCCCCGAGATCTGTATATCGTTGGTGCGTAAGATATTAAGCAATTCGTCGGTACGCCTACTGACGGTGGCCGCCGATCGGTCACCGCTGAAACGCAGCACTGCGAGCGTTTCAGCGGGCACTTCAGTGAGCCGGATGTTGCTATCGCCCGGGGTTGGCAGGCTTGCCGGTGTCCATTTCGACGGCATGTAAAACCGGATTGTTGAACCTCCAGTAGCACTTGATGATTGGCCAACAGGGGCCGTCATGGCGATCTTGGCCTGCCGCTGATTCCTGCCGAAAATGTATCCGGCAAGGCGGCGAAAGCCTTCATTGCGGGCCCGATCGTCATCTGCCAAGACGGTCGTCTCGGCCGCGACGCGGTGGCTGTACTGCCTGATCTGCACCGACGCAGTCAGTGGCCGCGACGCATAGGACGGTTCTTCGGTGCCAACGCGGACCCCGATGAAATTGCCCGCCGCCTTGAGCAGTTCGACACCCAGGCTCCAGGCCAGCACGATGGCCCTCATTTCTCGAGATACGGGATGTGCAGCTTGGGCAAGGTGAATTGTGCGACGTCGATATAGCCGATGCGGAAATACTTCGCGCATCCGGTGAGGTACTTCATGTAACGGTCGTACACAACCTTGTCCTGGATAGCGATGGCCTGATCCTTGTGATCTTCGAGTGCCGCCCCCCACAGGTCCAAGGTCTTGGCGTAGTGCAGCTGCAGTTGGTGTATTCGCGTGCAGCTGAAGCCCGCCCGCTCGGCATGCTCTCGCACCATTTCGATGGAGGGCACCCTGCCGCCGGGGAAGATCTCGGTGACCATGAACTTGATGAAGCGTGCCAGCTCAAAGCTCAGCGGCAGGCCCTTGGCGATGATCTCATTCGGGTGCAACCCGGTGATGGTGTGTAGCAGCATCACGCCGTCATCGGGCAGTGCGTTGTAAGCGAACCTGAAGAATTCGTCGTAGCGGTCAAAGCCGAAATGTTCGAACGCGCCGATCGACACGATCCGGTCGACCTTGCCGTCGAACTCCTCCCAGCCGTGCAACTGGACGGTCTTTGACCGGGTACTCGAAGATGCCGCCAAAAGCTTCTCGACGTGCGCCTTCTGGTTCCTACTTAACGTCAAACCGATGACGTTGACGTCGTACTTCTCCAACGCACGGTTGATGGTGGCGCCCCAACCACACCCCACATCCAGCAACGTCATCCCGGGCTCTAGCTGTAGCTTGCCCAGCGCCAAGTCGATCTTGGCGAGCTGCGCCTCCTCGAGGCTCATATCGTGGCGCTCGAAATAGGCGCAGCTATATGTCTGGGTCGGGTCGAGAAAGAGTCGGAAGAACTCATCCGACAGGTCGTAATGCGCCTGAACATCGGCGAAATGCGGGCGTAGCTGCGGTGATTCTGACATCTGGGCAGGACCTCTCATAGGCGGTGCGAGCGTGCAGGAATGGCCGCGCTCCGGGGCGTGTGTGCGGAGCTCAGTTGTCATTCGGTGCCGAGTGCTCTCTGGATGGGTCAGTTGCGTAAAAAGCTGAGCCCGCGCCGAGACGCCGCCGGATAAAGGCAATACCCATCCGAGGGGTGGTTTACTCCGAATACTGGGTGTGAACGCGATATCGGGCCCCGGCGGCGCAAGGTCGATCGCCATCATCGGCAGTGGCGTGGCCGGGTTGACCGCAGCCCACGTGCTCTCCGCCCACGACCGGGTCACTTTGTACGAGGCTGATCGACGTTTCGGGGGTCACGCTCATACGCAGTTCGTCGATGCCTGCCAAGGTGCGCCGACCGCGGTCGACACCGCGTTCTTGGTGCACAACGACCGCACCTACCCCACGCTGTGCCGATTGTTCGACGAACTCGGTATCGATACAGCCGACACGGATATGTCGATGTCGGTGCGCGATGACAGCATCAACCTGGAGTACGCCGGTGCGCGGGGAATGCGCGGCCTCTTCGCCTCGCCTGCCACGGCGAGTCCTCGATACCTGTGGATGCTGTTAGAGATCAAGCGGTTTCACCGTCGCGCGCGCCGGCTACTCGCCGACCCCGACGCAGACGACAAGGCCCTGAGGCTCGGGGATTTTGTTCAGCAGTTGGGTTTTTCGCAGTTCTTTCTTGACCGCTTCTTGACACCACTGGTGGCCGCTGTGTGGTCGTGCCCACCGGGGCAGGCCATGGCGTACCCGGCTCAGTACTTATTCAGGTTCCTGGACCATCACGGCATGCTGTCGGTCTTCGGGTCGCCGCAGTGGAAAACGGTCAAAGGGGGCTCGCACACGTATGTCGATGCTGTGGTGAGCGGCCTACACGAGGCGTTCACCGATGCTCCGGTTTGCCAGGTTGAGCGCGTCCCAGGGGGTGTTGCGGTCAAGGCCACAGGACACCCGCTGAGGGTGTTCGACGCCGCCGTGATTGCGACGCATCCCGATCAGGCGCTGGGCCTGCTGGCGCAGCCGACCCCCGCTGAGCATGCGGCGCTGGGCGCCATTGGTTACGTGAGTAATGCCGCGCAACTACACACCGATGAGTCCCTATTGCCGCGTCATCCACACGCCCGCGCATCGTGGAACTATCTGAGCAGGGGCGACAACCAGGACGTCGTGGTTACTTATGACATCACCCGGTTGATGAGATTACCTGGCCCGCAAAGATTTCTGGTCACCCTCGGCGGTGGGCACCTGGTAGACCCCGGCGCGGTGCGCGCCGAAATGACCTACCGTCACCCGGTCTACACGCCGCAATCTGTTGCCGCCCAACGCAGACTGCCGAGCCTCAACGACGGCCGCATCGCGTTCGCCGGTGCGTATCACGGCTGGGGTTTCCATGAAGACGGCGCGGCCTCGGGCCTGCGGGCAGCGCAAGCACTCGGTCGGGACTGGCCGACCGATGTGGCCGGCAAGTGTGAGCAGCGGGTGGGAGCGCGATGAGTTCGGAGCCAATGGTTCCTTGCCTGTACCGCACCCGGATCATCCACGTGCGACGCTCGCCGGTGTCGCATAGGTTCACCTATCGCGGCTACTGCTGGTACATCGATGTCGACAAGCCGCCGCTCCTGCCCCGCGGCCTGCGAACCTTCGCCAGTTTCCAAGCGCGGGACCATTTTCGGGGGGAGGTCGATGACACACTGCGCCAACGTGTGGACCGATTCTTAGCCGCCCGCGGAGTCGATCTGGGCGGTGGTACCGTCACCGCGCTGCTACAGGCTCGGGTGCTGGGGCATGTCTTCAACCCGCTGAGTCTGTACTGGTGCCACGACCGCCACGGCAATCTCGCACACATAATCGCCGAGGTCCACAACACTTACGGCGGACGGCACGCATATCTTCTGCCTCCGACCACCAATTCTGAAGTAGACAAACAGCTTTACGTGTCGCCCTTCAATGGTGTCGACGGGCGATATCGAGTTCGTGCTGCCCGCCCTGACAACACGTTGAACATCAGTATCTCGCTGCAGCGCAGTGGCCAGCAGCCGTTCTTCGCTGCGGTCCGCGGCACCCGGCTCAAGGCCCGGGTCGGTGAACTGTTGTGGTTGCAGGCCATTGCGCCCGTGGCGCCGCTGATGGGCGCGCTGGCCATCCGTATAGAAGGGATCAGGCTGTGGCTGAAAGGGCTACCGGTGGTGGAGCGCACACCTACGCGGGAAAGGGAGAAGGCAGCGTGAACGGGCATCTCGACAGCGCCACAACCGATGTGGGCGATTCCAGGTTGCACCGCTGGCCAGATATCACGCGGGTTTCTTCCGGGCCGCTGACGGCGGCACGAGCAGTGGTAGCCGACGGGCTGCTGCGTCGTGCGGCCGCGCGGCTCCCGGTGCGATTGGTGTACCCCGATGGGTCTGTTGTGGGTGCGGCAGATGTTTCCCTGCCCACAATGAGGATCAGGCGGCCCGCGGTGCTGGCGCGGCGTCTGGGCGGCTCCGGCCTGATCGGATTCGGTGAGGCGTACATGGCCGGGGATTGGGATTGCGACGACCTGCCCGGCTTTCTTACGCAGTGGGCCGCATCGATGGGGGAACTGATTCCGCCGGTGCTTCAGCGCTTCCGGCGTGTCACAGTGCCGCGCATTCCGCGGGCGCAGCGTAACGAGCCATCGCAGGCCCAACGCAATATCGCGCATCACTACGACCTGTCGAATGACTTCTTCGCCCTGTTCCTGGACGAGACCATGACCTACTCTTGCGCACTGTTCGACCACATTCCGGGCTCAGCGGAAGTACTTGCCGACGCCCAGCGTCGCAAGATCGAGCGCCTGCTGGATCACGCGCAGGTAGGCCCCGGCACCCGGGTTTTGGAGATCGGTACGGGCTGGGGACAACTGTGCCTGTCGGCAGCCGCTCGCGGCGCGCAGGTGCGGTCAGTCACTTTGTCGAGCGAGCAACAGAAACTGGCCCAGCAGCGGGTACAAGCTGCCGGACTGTCCGACCGGGTGCAGATAGAGCTGCGCGACTATCGAGACGTACGGGGCCAATACGACGCCATCGTGTCGGTAGAGATGATCGAAGCTGTTGGATTCGATTTCTGGACAACGTATTTCCAAACCATCGACCGGTTGCTTGAACCGGGCGGCCGGCTGGCCCTTCAGACCATCACCATGCCCCATGAGCGAATGCTGACCAGCCGCAACACTCACACCTGGATACAGAAGTACATCTTCCCGGGCGGTCTGCTCCCCTCAGTGCGAGCGATCACCGAGACAACCACGGGAGCAACAGATCTGCGGACCGTCGAGATGATGTCACTGCGGCCCCACTATGCCGAAACACTGCGATTATGGAGTCAACAGTTCACGGCTCGGCGCGAGGCCGTGTCGGGGTTGGGCTTCGACGACGCGTTCTACCGCATGTGGCAGCTATACCTGGCCTACTCGGAGGCCGGGTTTCGTTCCGGTTATCTCGATGTCCACCAATGGATTTTCCAGCGAGGCCAACAATGAACTTTTTGATCGTGATGGCGTGCGCCCTGGGTACCGTGGCGGTTGTACACGGCGTGACATTCATGATCGGCTACCGCATCGGGCGCTACAACGTGGTCGACGTCGCATGGGGCCTCGGGTTCATCGCAGTGGCCGCCGTGTGCACTGCAGTTGGCGGCGGTGACCGGCAGCGCCGGGTTCTGCTACTCGCGCTCATCGGGATATGGGGAGCCCGGCTGTCTTGGCACATGCTGGTGAAATCAGCTGGGAAGGGCGAAGATCCGCGGTACCGCGACCTGCTTGGCGGTGACTTCTCGGTGCCGCATGTGCTACGCAAGATCTTCATCATCCAGGCCGCCGCCACGTGGCTGGTATCCATCCCCATCCAACGTTCAGCCGTTGAAGGGCCCACCCCGGAGCCGCTGCGCGCCGTGTTGGCCGCCGGTTTCGGGTTGTGGCTGCTCGGAATGATTTTCGAAGCGATAGGTGATTATCAGCTGCGCCGTTTCAAACAGGACTCAGCCAACAAGGGCAAGATCATGGACCAGGGCCTGTGGGCCTGGACTCGGCACCCGAACTATTTCGGCGACGCCTGTGTGTGGTGGGGGCTGTGGTTGGTCACCATCACCGGTTGGCAATCGTTGGCGACGGTGCCGTACCCGGTGCTGATGACCTATTTCCTGGTCTATGCCACCGGAGGTCGCCGCACCGAGACGGCAATGGCCGGGCGGCCCGGATTCGCTGACTACCAGCGTCGGGTCTCGTTCTTCTTCCCGCGTCCCCCGAAGCGTGGATCGCCGTGAACATTCTCCGCGATACGTTTAGGCTCACGGGCGTGACCGGCGACCTGGATGCCCTTTTGCGCCGTGTCGCCGACCGCGATACCGACGCATTCGCCGCTCTCTACGATCACACTCGCGCACGCGTCTATGGGCTGGTGTTGCGTGTACTACGCGACCCCGGCTATAGCGAGGAGGCAACGCAAGAGGTCTATCTACAGATCTGGCGTTCAGCCCAAAGCTACGACCCGACCGCCGGATCGCCCCTGGCCTGGATCATGACCTTGGCCCATCGTCGCGCCATCGACCGCGTGCGCTCAGAGCAATCTGCAGCCGACCGCGAGTCACGCTATGGCTCCGCCACTATCGAGCGACCCGCGGACGTGGTCACTGAATCGGCGATCCTCAACGAAGAACAGCGGCAAGTCACCGAATGCCTCGATACGCTCACTGACACCCAACGCCAATGCCTGCATCTGGCCTACTACGACGGTCTGACTTATAACCAAGTCTCGCAACGGCTTGCCGCCAATCTGGCAACCATCAAATCTCGGATGCGTGACGCAATCAAGGCGCTGCGCCGATGCCTGGGGACACCATGACCGAACCCAACGACGTCATCACTGCCGCCGCCCCCTACGCACTGCACGCGCTGCCCGATGACGAACGAGACCAGATCGACCAGTGGCTGTCGGCCGGCGCCACCGAACAGACCCTTCCCTTTACCCAGGAAGTGCGTGCCACACGGGAAACCATGGCGGCCCTGGCGGCGAGCACCGCGACCGAACCCCCGGCCCGGCTCCGCCCACGACTACTCAAGATTGTGGCCCGGGACGCCCAAAGAGCAGGCGGGGCAGCAGATATCAACCGCTGGAGAGCGCCCCTACTGGCCGTTGCGGCCGCCACCGCTATCGGGTTGGCCTCCGCCGGAATCGGAACCATCCTGCGGCCCCCGCCGCCGACCGCGCAGCAGGTCTTCACCGCAACCGACGTCCGGACCGTCACCGGCGCCATCCCGACCGGCGGTACGGCGACCGTTGTCTACTCGCGGCAGAAGAACACCGCGGTACTGGTGATGAACAACGTCGCACCACCACAACCCGGCACCGTTTACCAAATGTGGCTGATCGGCGACCACGGACCGCAGTCGGCCGGGACCATGGACGCTCAGGCCGTCGCTCCCTCGACCACCGCAGTCATACCCCGCCTCAACGACTCCACCGCATTGGCGTTCACTGTTGAGAACGGACGAGGTTCGACCAGCCCGACGGGTCCGGTCATCGCACAACTGCCACTGATCCAATAGCCAGCCGATACGCTCGGCCGTCACGGTCGCGGGCAGGACAGTGTTCCGGGCAACACGATGACGAGCGATCTACCGAATCGGAAGACCCTCAGCACGACGGATACGGCGCATCGCCGCCCAATCCTCCACAGTGATCACCCGTTTTCAGGAACCGTCGACACGGGATTGTGCGAGATTCCATGGGGTCCATATCCGTATGGATTTAGACTAGACCTGGGCATTTCTGAACATTTGGCGATGCTTTCGCGGTCCGCGCATCTGCCTTGGCCGGTATCGCTCGTGAGCTGAGTGGGGATGAATGGCGCTGCGGCTAGGAGGGCTCCGATGAATAAACCGGCACCGAGAAGTCGAGCCAACACGAGATGTACATCGGGCATCCACTGCATGAACTCCAGGTTACGCATGCTTGCTCACCCGTGATAACGAGTGCGGTCGACCCGAAGCGAAACTATCTGTCGAACGTGCCGTCGCTGCGGTTCGCCATCGCCCACGAAGCCCCGATGACGCGTCTGCCCCTGACGGCGGCGTACGGGCCCGCGGCCCGCAGTCCGACCCGCAGGAAGCCGTGCGAGCGCCGGACTCACGGCTAGGAGTCAACGTGGCCGGCGACCTATGAGTTGTCCGAATGGGACCCCACCTCATAGTCACTGCACGTCGGCAGGTACCAAGACGTCAAGTCCAATATCGATCGCCGGCGCGGAATGGGTGATGGCGCCGAGAGCGATCGAGTCCACCCCCGTAAGCGCGACCTGGCGGGCGTCGTCTAGGACAAAGCCGCCGCTAGCCTCGAGTCGCATTTCGCGCGAGAGTCTGCGTGCTCGTTCGACGGCGATACGCATGTCGTCCACGGCGAAGTTGTCCAGCAAGATCTGATCGGCACCGTGAGCGAGGGCCTCGTCGAACTGGTCCAGCGAGTCCACCTCAATCTGCACTGGCACTGCACCACGGGGGTGAGCCGCGGCGACTCGGTCGAGCGCCTTCCCGATCCCTCCGGCGACAGCAACGTGGTTGTCCTTGACGAGGATCTCGTCGAACAACCCGCGACGATAGTTGACGCCTCCGCCGCACCGCACTGCGTACTTCTCGAGTGCGCGGAGCAACGGTGTGGTCTTGCGGGTGTCGCGCACCGCGACGCCGGTACCTTCGAGCTCGTCGACCCAGGTTCGGGTCGCGGTCGCGATTCCGCTCAGGTGAGTAAGGAGGTTCAACGCTGTTCGTTCCACCGCCAACACGGCTCGGGCGGGAGCGCTCAGAGTCGCTAGGTGCTGACCAGGAGCGATTCGGTCTCCGTCCGCCACCAAACACGTGAACCTCGCCGACGGGCCGATAGCGTCCTCGCACAGCAAAGCCACCACCGAAAGTCCACAGGCCACACCGACCTCGCGAGAGGTGAAGCTGACCTCAAGGTCTACGTCGGCGGGAACCACCGCCAACGAAGTGAGGTCCCCGGCTTCAGCGAGATCTTCAGCCATTGTCGCCCGAACTATCCTGAGCACCTCCTCCGGATCTAGGTTCGCGAGCTGCAACGCGTCACGGGCGCTGCCTGCATCATCGAGCGCGCGCACGCTGTCGAAGGTGGGTGCGTTCGGCTCGAGCGGGACTCCAGCGGCGTTCGCAGCGAAGGAGATCGCGTGGTACCAGCCGCAGAGCAGAAGGATGTCGAGCAGCTCCGCTTCGCTGAACTCGACCGAGAGCAGTTCCCACAGCGGCTCTGAGATCGTCGAGTCGTCGTGGAGTGCGTCAGCCGCACGAAACAGGAGGCGGTCCCGCGTCGAGGACCAGCAAGGGTCACTGGGGCTTCCGTGCGTCAGGGATGTGATTTGCTCCGAAGAGAAGCCGACCCGCTCTGCGAAGAAATTGATGTGAACTCCCCACTCGTACTCGCAACCACAGCGGGCGCACGTGCGGTCGATGAGGATTTCGCGGTCGCCCATGCTGATGGAGAGCTCGCGGCTCAACTCGTACGAGCCCCAGCCGTGCATCGCCTTGGTCATCGACAGGTTCTTGGCAAACGTGCGGAAGAGCGCGATCGGGGGGCCACCAGGCGGCATCATCGGGGCGAGCGCATCTGCCACCTCCGAGTCGAACGGGGCCTCCAGCGGAGTGATTCGCACGGCCAGTTCCTCATTTCGTAAATCGAAATCCTTGATGCCGATGCTAACATTTCTAAATCCGAAACCTTCCAGGAGGATGTGTGACGCCGCCCGCTCCGGCACCCGGTCATCCGGTTCGCGGTTCGTCGACCGGGCGCCCGGTCATGGCCGCCATGGACCTTCTTGGCCGGAGGTGGGCGTTGCGCGTTCTGTGGGAGCTTTCCCGTGAGCCGATGCGGGCGCTCGAGCTCAAGGATCGGTGCGACGACATGTCGTCGAGCGTCCTGTACCAACGGCTGCGAGAGCTGTCGGAAGCGGGACTGGTCGTCCGGGACGGCGAGGGCCGGTTTGACATCACGCCGCTGGGTGCAGACCTGCGCGGCGCGCTCGAATCCCTTGACGCATGGTCGCGTCGCTGGGCCGAGCGCGCCTGATCTCAGGCTCGCGCCGCGATCGTCTCCGCGAACTCACGCGAGGCGCCCACGCGTGACTCGAGACGGATCTCTGCGCCGCGGACTCCAGCGTGACGGACCCGCCGAGGCCGAGCTTGACCGCCATGGTTCCCGGTATGCGAAAAGGCGGTACCGGATTTCTCCGAAACCGCCTTGACCCGCTGACACTCTTGTCGGGCTGACAGGATTTGAACCTGCGACCACTTGACCCCCAGGAAGCAGTGGTGGCGCGTTTCCTCAGGTCGCAGGCAATTCCGGCCGCCGAGGCGCGAGGTGTGACGTTCACTGACGCGCAGGTTGTTCGACATCGCGTATTACGTGTGGTCCCAATCTGGTCCCCGCATTGATCCACCCCGGATGTCGTTCATGGTGTTCGGAATTGCACCGCCGAGACACCTCAGCACCTGCACCTAGAATCCCAGCTCCCGATTCACCTTGTGCACCCTCGTCGGTTGTTGCTCCGTGTGGCATGTCGAATTCTTGCTGGGGTTCTGTCCATAGCCGATGGTTTGCATGGAGAAGGTTGGCCGCACAAATGTTGCCCACACCCTTCTGTCTGTCTCGATAGCCTCTTTGTGTGTCCGACCGTTCGATGCCGCACCAACGTACAGACCCGCTGTGGGCCCGATACGAGGCCTCGGTTGCGCAGCTCCTTGCAGCCCTGGACCCCGGCGCGAGAATCACGCACAACAAGGCTGTTCTAGGACGGATCAGTCAGGTGGCCCGACAAGTCGATGTGTGGGCTGAGGGACAGGTCGTCGGCCTCCAGGTGTCCGTCGCCGTCGAGTGCAAGCATCACCAACGGCCGATGGATATCTCTGTCGTAGATGGGTTCGTCGGCAAGCTGCTGGATATCGGAGCAGATCGCGGCATCCTGTACTCGTACTCGGGGTTCACCGATGGCGCGACCGCCAGGGCGATCGGGAGTGCGGCTCCGAAAGTCATGTTGGTGGCCCTCGCAACTCCTGAGATTGTGGTGCATATCGGTGGAGTACCGGGATACCCGGCCGATCTTCTCGTACAGGAGCTAACTCCACAATGGGTCGAAGAGCTTGACACAGAGTCCTTCTCACGCTTCCTGAGCGACGGGCAGTGGTCGAAGTGGTACCTCTAACTTGCTCCGGCCAGCATGTCGCGCGAGAGGAGCAGCTTCGACTGCTTCCTCGAACTCGAAGCAAGTGGCCGAGTGCCTCTAACTGACCCGGAGACAGGGTGGAGTACTCGGCTTATGTGCGCTGGGGTCGCCGACCTCGGCTTCGAGTGCTCGCCATTGCCGCACTTTCGCGCGCCAGAAAGGACTCTAAGAACCAACCGCGTCTTGGCTGACGATCTGTTCGTGCAGTTCTTCGGCGCGCGCACGTACTCGAGTAGATTTTGGTCGCATCTCCTCGACCGGCCCAATGCCTGCCGCAATCATCTTCTCGAACGTTCGATGGATGTTGACCAAGCCCCTGCTCAGTGGTCTCGCGCCGTGTGTCTCATGAAGGGGTCGCGCGAGCAATTCCTCCACACCTACAAACGCTTCATCGAAGCGGTGCCTCTTCAGCGCTAGATCGACCTCGACACAGTCGAAGGTGTGCCTGTCGTAGTCATTGGCGGAGCCGCGTAGGGTTTCCAGCATCCCGTCCAGCTCATCTCCGAGGTCTCCTGCTTCGATCCGTGCGACGAGTTCATCCATGACCGTATTCGGCCGGACTTCGTCACTGGGGTCCCGGGCGATCATCTCATCGAACTCGTGAATGACCCCGGCGATGACGGCATCGTCGCGATAAGAAGCACGATTGTTGAGCGCCGAGCGCACAAGGTACGCCTTTTCGAAAGCTATCGGTGCCCCGTTCGTGCCCAAAGACTCGCACGCGATCACAGCTCGCAAAGCGCACAATGCCCAGATCCGCATAGCCGCTGCGTCCATATCCGCGTCACTCAGATCGACCACAATCGAAGAAGCTGCCTGGAGAGCCAGTGCCTCTCGAAGCGGGTCAGGCGGATGTGACCACGCCTCGTGCAATGCCTCTCGCGCAAGATTCACAGACGTGTTCACGTCCCCGCGACTCATGCTGCAAGTCGACACTTCGAGCTTCAACCCGAGTTTGAGAAAACGGAACATCTTCGCGGCCACTTCACCCGGAGTTGCCAGTTCGCCGAGTCCATCGATGAAATTTAGTAACCACTGCGCATGTGCTGCCAGTTGATCGACGACAAAGTAATGGTTGTGTTTTCGTGCGTGGATGAGCCATCCGTTGAGGAAGTACAGCATCATGGATAACTGCTCGCCCAACCGAATTGGCGGTATCTCGCGGATAAACAAGCGCCGAAGGATCTCATGAATGAGGGGGTGAAGATTGAATGTGTCGCTCGCCTCGTTCTGCTCGCCATCTGCGCCGAGAATCAGTACACGGTGCGCGATCGACTGGGTTCGCATGATGCTGATGTAGCGCCGACGCACTGCTACGTCTGCAAAGGCCGGCTCCGGCATTTGCTCAAGGCGCATGACGAGACTCTCAGGCATCGATGCGATCAGGTAGTTCAGAGGGATCATGTCAGGAGCGAGAAGGGATGCACGATATAGCATTGTCTGTACCATTTTGACGTCAAGGCGATCTTCGTTCACCATGCCGACGCCAAGGTTGCGGACAGCGTGCTCTACCGCCGCAAATGCTGTGCGATCAAATCCCGGCGGTATTGCGCCAATGTCTTCGAGCGCATCCAGCTCGGCGAAATATTCCACTGATAGCTCGTCGACGGTCCCAGCTGCGTTACGAAAATACAAGGCAGCCATAGAAATGGCCAAGGGAATGTACCCCAACCGGGCGACGATCTGCTTAGTTGCATCGACCTGGGCGCCCGCAGCATCTAGGCCAGAGTAACTAGCAAAACAGGCCACCGCCTCATCCTCGGCGAACGGTCCAACCCGCAGGGTGGTCGCCGATGGCCACCAGCCAGCCTCGTTGGTGGTCGTAACAAACACAGAGCCATTGCCTTGCGTTGGCATGAATCTGTCAATGTTGACGCGGGCGGGAACACCGTCAAACACGACGAGCCACGGGCCTCTATGGCTGGCCAGCGCTTCGCGAAAACGCTCGGAAGGGTCAACGCTGAGTGGAAGTTCCGTCCGAATCAGCTCCTGCACGACGCGGCGGACGTTCGCTTCAATCAACCCAGCGTCACTGCAATCGATCCAGCAGATGTACTCGTAAGAGTTGCGATATAGATGGCAGTAATGGGCAGCCAGTGATGACTTACCGTGACCCGTTTGACCCTGCGCGACAAGGTGTTTGACCTGGTGCCCGCTAGCTTGACTCCCTATTGCTTCGCACACCAGCTCGAGGAGTTGTAACCGTGTGACGGTCGCAGGCAACAAGGGTATGCCGCTAACGGGAACGCCCCAGTCGAATCCCCCCACGACATGAGCGATCTCTGGATCGGGGATCGACATGTAGCCGATGATCTCCAGGGCGTCGAACTTTGTAGCATCGCCGCCGGCCGCCGATTGAAATATTTTGTCTAGAAGCAATTTGGCGATGATGCGGCAGGAAACGCTGCCCTGCCCCAGTGCTTGGTCACGCCGAAACCGCCGCACACTGTCTTCGATTGCCGCCGTGACTTCCTCGATCGAACGCCTGTCGACCACGATCAGCGCGCCCGTGTGGCCCGGGACAGCCTCCGCGTCTGGGCCAACGTAGTCCCAGTGCTCGATATCGCCGGCGTCCAGTGTCTGCGAGCAATGTTCTTGAAGGCCAGGGCCCAGAGGCCGGTTCGTCAGGAGCACAGAGAGCGTTGCGACCTGTCCATCTAGACGGTGAAATACGGCGTCTGCTTCTCCGTGGTAGAGCTTGTTATCGGCCGGATTGCTGGACCCCTTTACCTGGTCTCGCTCCACGATCTCGTTGTTGGACTCGATCGCGAAGTCGATGATGTCATCGTCTCGCGCAACGCCCTCACGCATTAAGGCCGTCGGTTCGACGTGCAGAGCAATACTGCCCAATTCACCGAGGTGGTCACGCATGTAGCGGAGAAAGCGTTCTATTGTTGCGAGATATTGGTATCGGTATCCGAATGCGGACTGATTGCCTCCAGCCACGTCTTGACTCCGTCCACTGCGGTCGACCGGTTGGACAAGCGTCAGGTCCCGCGCTCGGCGCGTACGACCGACGGCCGCAACTCACATGTCGAACATCCATCGGTCACTGTAGGTCCTGGCACCAGGCAGATCGATAGGCGCGCCAATTCACCCACTCAAGTTTCGACGAGACGGCCAGCTCGGAGAACGATTCTGAGTCTGGGTCGTCGAAGACGCGTTTCAGGCGTCTGGGCTGTACCGATCGCCCGCTCGTCAGATCCCCATCCCGTGAACGTGATCTCCGGACCCGACAGTCGCGCAAAGTGACCGCGGCGGAGCCGATCCTTCCGTGGACGACCGGACACCATCGCCTCTGCTGCGACAGGCGCTGCGAGGAGCGGACCGGGGCCACCTCGCAGTATTTCGGCGAGGCCCCTTACACAAGACAGGACTAGCCCTCGATCCGGTGTGTACGCGAGAACTCTGCTCTGGGCAGCATGCGATTCGCCGGGAAGCCAGAAGAGCCCCATCGTGACTGCTCGTCTGCGATAGTGTCGGTCATCGTCCGGCCTCAACTTTCATTGGAATTCAATGCATCTTCGAAGTTCGAAGATAAGTCTCTGACGTTGTATCGCTTAGCATTTCGGAGTTTTGGTCGCAGCGTTTCGTCCGCGAAGTGTCCATCGGCTGCAGACTCATGGTGTCCATAGTCAGGTCACTCCGTCGCGGTGTCATTCACCTTGGCGTTCTTGCAGTTCGGACAGAGATATACGGAGGTAATCCTCGTTGACGGACGTGCCCGCCATTCGTGGCGACAGTCGGGACATCTCCACCAGAAATACTGATGAGAACCGGCTGCGACGTCCGCCGGCGTTAGCGGACTGTTTCGGTCAATCCCCCACTGCTCCGCCATTGCGGGAAACCGCTCTTGCAGAGACCGCCCCGGGCCTGGCTTCGCTTGTGCCGCACCGGCTTTCTTCATGCTACATGGCCGGCACCCGGTGTTGCCGGGCGCGGCTTGCCATTCGTGGCCGCAGTCGGGGCATAGCCACCAAACTCGGGTGTGGCTGTTCGGCTTCAAATCCCTCGGGCTGATGTCGGCGTTGCGAATCGGGTGCCACAACGTCATCAGCTGTGGCTTGACGTCCGCCAGTGACTGTCCCGGCTTGGGCCGTCTCCGTGTGACACTCAGTTGTGCTGCGGCACATCGCTTGCATCCATGTCCGCGCAGTGCGCGAGTGTCGATCCGCGCTTCCCATTCGTGTGCGCATTCGGCGCACCGCCACCAGATGCGTTGCAAACTGTTGGATTTCAACATCATTGGCGAAATCCCTGGGTTCTTGTCCGTCACCCATTCCGCGGCTAGTCGGGGATGAGTCTCCGCTAGGGACTCACCACGGACGGGCGTCTTGCGTACAGCGCCAAGCTTTGCTGCGGCGCAGCGGCGGCAGTCTGATCCGTTCGCTACCCGGGCGCCGGGACTGCGTCGCCACTCACGGCCGCACTCACCGCAGAGCCACCACACAAGCTTTGCGTAGCCCTCTCTGACTTGCGACGGCGCTAGTTGACCGTTCTTGGTCGGATGCCATTGTGCGGCAATAGTCGGATGGAGGTCCGCCAATGAATGACCGGGCTTGGGTGTAGCGATCTGCCTTCCGCGTCTCTTATCGCCGCACGGCCTGCAGCCAGTGTTTCTGGGCGTTTTTGTTTGCCACTCGTGGTTGCAGTCTGGGCACAGCCACCAGATTTGCCGCGTTGTTCCCGAGTTGACGTTGTGTAGGTCAAGATCACCGTTCTTAGTTGGGTGAATGATCGTGAGCAGATGTGGATACGCGTCGGCCAAGGAGTTGCCTGGCTTTGCGATTCGCACCTGGATTGCTCGTTTCTTGACGGCGCACTCGGGACATCCCGATCGACCGTCACGTGTTCGGTGCCCTGGTCGCACTCTCCATTCGTGGGAGCATGTCGGACACAGCCACCACGCCGGGATCTTGCTGCCCGGGTTGACATCTCGAGGCGTCCGGGCACCGTTGCGAGTCGGATGCCATTCCGCAGCAATTTCTGGATACTCATCCAACAGGCTGCGCGATTTAATGTTTAAGACGGCGCGGTCCGCCTCGGCACTCGCCCATAGCTCTGGATCGTCCAGATACTTCTCAACCTTCGGCAGACGACGTCCAAGCCCCACAATCTTGACCAACGCGTTGCAAACGACTTCCTTGACCGTCGCGTTTGTGGCGATCTGGACACAGTTGGAGTCGATTGGTTCAAGTGTGCGCGGGCGCAGACGTATGACGGTCCACCCTGCGGTGGTGAGAGCGTCAGTCTGACGCCGGTCGCGATCGGCTGCTGCGGCCGTAGCGTGGTGCTGGCTACCGTCGTATTCGATCACGATCGACATCTCCGGGACCACGATGTCTGCGGCAACTGGCCGGCGGCCGGAAACGGGAATCCTTGGATGGTCGAGAACGACGGGAACGCCGGCGGCGATCAATTCGTAGGCGATGCGGATCTGCGTTGCTGACGTGCCCCACATGGTGCATGTCGGGCAGGCGGAACCTCTTGCGCCAGTGCGGTTTGCGAGTGACGCTTGCCATTCGTGGCCGCGGGCTAGGCATCTCCACCAGGCTTTGAAAGCACTGCCCGGTTTGAATTCCGCCGGAAGATGCTCCCCGTTCCGAGTCGGATGCCATTCGAGCGCAACCTGAGGGTTGACGTCGGCGAACGATTGGCCCTCATCAGGCAAGTGTGTGCACTCGGGACACCCTGTCGGCGCCTTGCTCGTTCGTGTGTAAACACGGGATTTCCAACGGTGGCCTCGGCGATCACATCGCCACCCCACAAGCAGATCGCTGCCTGGCTTGAGCGCGGAAGGGTCGAGATTTGCGTTGACATCCCAGTCCCACTCGGTGAGTAAGTCGGGGAAGAGGTCGGCTAGCGACTCTCGCGCGGCCGGCGCCCGTCGGAGTTCTCCTCGCTTCTTATAACTACATGGCGCACAGCCTGTTCCAGCGGTGGCGCGTGCCGCAACGGTCGCTTCCCACTCGTGTCCACACTTGCCGCACTTCCACCACGCGGCGATCGACGAGCCCGGTTTGATGCGGCGCATGTCCAGTGTCCCGTTGAGCCTGGGATGCCATTCCGCCGCTAGTGCGGGATTTTGTTCAGCGAAAGACTGGCCTGGTTCAGCTAGGTGTTGGTCGGCACGACTGCATACCGGGCATCCGCTCCGTTTGCCGCTTGTCCGATTCGCAACGGCTGTGCGCCATTCGTGGCCGCATTCGGTTCGGCTGCACTTCCACCACGCGTGGTATCCGCTCGCATGCGTGACCTGTTCCGGGGAAGTCGGATGGTTCAGTGTCGGATGCCACTCGCGCGCAACTTCAGGTTGTCGATCCTGGAGCGACATTCCGGGCCTGGGCGTGCTGAGCTTTTCGCCAATGCGCCGGTAGGAACATGGGGGACACCCACTGAATGGCGCCGAGGTACGGCACCGTGGCGCCATCTCAAACTCATGGTCACATGTCGTACATGTCCACCAGAGCTTGGTGTGGGAGCCAGGGTGAACCGCCGTGGCCGGCTTGCCACCGTTCCTAGTCTCATGGAATTCGGCTGCGACGTCGGGATGAAGGTCGGCAAGTGACTGCCCCTCGCGTGGAGCGTGCACCGCTTCTGCGATCCGCTTGCGAGTGCACGACCGGCAGCCAACTGACTGCTTAGTCGTTCGGTTGTTCACGATCGTCTCCCAGGCGCGGCAGCAGATCGAGCACTGCCACCACACCTTGCGGTTGCTGCGGCCACTAATGCCTGCCGGTGTCAGGCTGCCATTCAGGGTCGGATGCCACTCGGCAGCCTGTAGCGGGAACCGCTCCGCAAGCGTCTCCCCCGATCGCGGTCCGCCTCGCCCCACTGTGCACCACCTCGTCTGTCGAAATTCACTTCGAGGATAGGTCTGGCCACCGACATCCCCGAGCGCGTCAACGATTGACCGAGCACCCTCGCCCTGTAACGACCCGCCTGCCCGTATCAAATATCCAGCGCCGCAATAATTCTCGGTAGCGGCAGGATGCAACGAAACCGGAGGGGCAGCAGAAGCCGACAAGTTCATGGACTTATCGACGGCCTTGATGTCAGGCCAGGATGTCAAGCTGATCTGCAGGAGGAAATCGCGCATGGCAATTGACACCAGCGGCCCAGAACAAAACGAGCGGCGCCGGTCAAACGTTCTGACCGACGCATACCCAGCGTTGGCAGCTGAATGGCACCCCACGTTGAACGGCGATCGAGTTCCGTCAATCGTCACCTCCGGAGCCAAGCTCAAGGCTCACTGGCAATGCCACATCTGTAGTCACGTCTGGCAGGCCCGCGTCAGCAGCCGCGCCCGCGGTCATGGATGTCCGGCGTGCGCTCGCCGCGAGACGGGGCATCTGAAAAGCCAACCTGCGCCAGGAGATTCACTCGCTGAACGCTTTCCAGGCATTGCCGCCGAGTGGCACCCGAATCGCAATGACGATCTAAGTCCGGCGACAGTGGGCTACGCCAGCAACAAGAAGGTCTGGTGGCTGTGCGCCAGATGCGGCCACGAATGGCAGATTCAAGTGTCCAACCGCACCAGCGGCAGTTCGTGTCGACGGTGCGCGCACGCCGCGATGCGCAAACCCAAACCCGGGGCATCCTTGGCTGAACGTAATCCGGCAGTGGCGGCCGAATGGCATCCCACGCTCAACGGTGACCTCACTCCGCACGACGTTGCGTTCTCCGCGAAACGCAAAGCCTGGTGGAAGTGCGGCAGTTGTGGCAACGAATGGGACGCCGCTATCGGTAACCGGGCCGTGGGAGCCGGGTGTCCCGGTTGCCGCACCCGAGGACAAGGCCGGGGGCTGCCCCGGCTACCGAAAGGCTCCGTCACCGAACACAACTCGGCACTAACCACCCAGACGGTGGAATCGAACAATCACCCAACAGCGCACAGCTCTTCCTCGGCCGCACCAGACGTGCCGCCAGGCACCTCCCTGTCCGAGCGCTATCCCGAGGTCGCAGCGCAATGGCATCCCGACCGGAACGGTGATCGCACGCCCACGGACTTCCGCTGGGCCAGCAATGCCCGAGCGTGGTGGCTGTGTCCGGCATGCGGTCATAGCTGGTCAGCCATCATCATCAGTCGAACTCGCGGCGACGCGGGCTGTCCCCCGTGCAGCCGGCGCCGTGCTGGTGCAGCTTTGGCCACGCCGAAGGCGGGTCAGTCACTAGCTGAGCGTCGCCCTGACCTCGCAGCGCAGTGGCACCCCACCCGCAATGGTGACCTGATACCGGCAATGGTCACCGCTAAAAGCGGCAAGCGTGCCTGGTGGCTGTGCAGCGAAGGAGGTCACGAATGGGAAGCCCAAATCGGTAGCCGCGCTGCCGGATCCGGATGCAAGGCCTGCGCGACCCAGCAGTTAGCAGTGACCTCCGCAAAGCCTCGCCGTGGGCGGTCACTAGCTGAGCAGGACGCGGAACTGGCCTCCCAGTGGCACCCCACCCGCAACCACGACCTCACGCCTGCCGATGTAACCGGCAACAGCGGCAAGAAGGTGTGGTGGCAGTGCGTCAGGGGCCACGAATGGCAGGCGATGATCAACAACCGCACCAAAGCCAGGGGCTGTCCAAAGTGCATTTTTTGGGGCACGAGCGTCGAAGAGATTCGACTCCGCCACGAACTCCTAGCCGTCGGCGTCCCAATCGAAGTTGAACACGCAGCCATTCCTTCCCCGGAAGGACGGCCACTGAGTTGCGACATGGTCGTACCTGCATGGAACATCGTGATCGAGTTCGACGGCAACAGGTTCCACCAAACACCCGAAGGACACGAAAAAGATCGACGCAAGACCGCGGCCCTGAAAAGTGAAGGGTGGACAGTTATCCGCGTACGAGAAGACCTCGAACCGATCAGTACTCACGACGTCGTCGTCGCGAAGTTCTCCTCAGAAGTCGACCGCGCAAAAGCTGTCGTCGCCAGACTCAACCAGATCGGTCATCGAGTCCAGCATCACGACCATTATCTTGCCACCGAGACATCGTGGGCAAGCACCCTCGCCGATGACGAGATCCGACGTCCCCGCGCACGCTCGCTTGCCGCAGAGTTACCTAGCCTGGCGGCCGAATGGGACCCGGACAAGAACGCACCGCTCACACCCGAACATGTGACCTTCGGTAGTGGACAAAAAGCCTGGTGGCTTTGCCCGGTGTGCGACAACAGCTGGCACGCTGTGATCGGAAGCCGAGCCAACGGCAGCGGTTGTCCCAAATGCGGTCGTGAAGCGAGCCTTCGAGCTCGTACCCGACCCAAACCCGGTCAATCGCTCGCTGACCTTCACCCGGACGTAGCCGCCGAATGGCATCCAGACCTCAACGGTCAACTCACCCCAAACGCCGTAACACGGGCGAGCAGCAAGAACGTTTGGTGGCTCTGTCCAGCGTGCGCCCTGGAGTACCAGATGGTGGTATCGAAGCGAACCGTCCGCGGGTCACGATGTCCGCGCTGCTGTGGAGACTGATGATTCCGCTGCGGATGTGCACCATCACTTCGGCGACCACAGCGAAAGCGACCGGCAGGTGAGTCCAGGGGCCACGCACGCTTCCTAGGCCGGCCGCTGCCGACGTCGGCAACACATCTTCACGAAGAAGGCTGCATCCTAACCGGCATAGTTCAGACCGCCGTTCATCCACCGAAGCTGTATCCGGCAGGCCAGCGCCTTTCCGTTTCAGACCACGGCAGAGCACTTGACTATCGGACAAGTGCGGTCCAACAGTTGACAACGAGCAAGTTGGTCCCCAACGGAAAGCCGTTGGGGCATGAAAACCGCCTCCTACCTGGTCGGGCTGACAGGATTTGAACCTGCGACCACTTGACCCCCAGGTAGATGGAACTAGTTCTACCGTATTTCTTAGCGACCGTAGATGTGTCATTTACCTGGGTGTTCTCCAAAACAGCCAGTTCAAACGGCCGCAATTCCGAATGAGAATGGCCGTCAGAATGGCCGTCAAAATATTTCACAGTGCTGGTCGTCGCCTGCCGGCGTACTTGACACTGGCCGCGATGGCTGACGCGGGCCTCCAGTGGCGCGTACTCCCCTGCGCGCCGACGACGGCAAGATCTGCGTCACGCTCGACGGCAAAGATCTCATGGTCCGCGACGTCGACAACGAGTCAGCTGACCTAGCGCTGGAACATCTCTTTGGCCAACTCGACGCAATCGCAGCTGCACACGATCGGCCTGAGCGCTGGAACCTTTGGTACACAGGCAATCCCGTCGGAGTCACTTTCTTCGTGACCAGCGAGGAGATGATCATCACGGCGGATGTCAATGTGCGCGAGCTGAGCACCGGCTAGACCTGATTCCGGGTCAGCAGCGACTGACACGCGGGGCGCGTTGTCCACAGCCCCGGTCGCGGTGGAACGACCCGGCCCTGGATACGTCCAAACCAACATGAATGAAGACTTCGAGGAGACCCCGGATCTCCCAGCGTGGGTGATGCGGGCGTATCGGGACTACATGCTGACAGGCAAACTCATTCAGAGCGCGATGATCTGCCGAAGCTCGCCGGGTAACGGGGGCGCGTCGATCCGGCGCTTCTCCTGAACGATCGTCTCCTCGACACCTTGCCGTCGCATAGCTTCGCCCCGGTGCTGTCCGTTCATCCAGCGCACCTCTTGGCCGGGTTCGCGGATCAAGCCCATCGAGTCGTAGAACAAACAGCCTGCGGCATCGGCAATGTCTTCGGGCAGACCTTCGGGGATGTCCTCACGCCGTCCAGCGCGAATTGCGATGGCGGTGGCCTCCGACCAGTCCACCGCCATGAAGGGTGTCATGTCCTGGGAAGTATCACTGGCCGGGAGTTCGCTGACTGGGATGCGTCGGACGACCAGGACGTCAGTGCGGGGTGGCGTCACATATGGGACGAAGCCTGACCCCTCGTCCCACTCGGCGCCGAGGCGGTTAAGTAGGTCGACGTCAGCCGGGGCGGTGTCCTGGATCCGGTGGAAGTCACCATTCTGATGAAAGTCCACCGTCCTCACGGCTGAGCTGCCGCTGAACCGAAGTAGCGGATTGAGCACGTTGAAGATCAGGACCGGCGGCACTGAATCGTGGGGAAAAAGATCCTCCCGCGCACGCTCCCTGACAGTCTCCGCCTCGTTGACGTAACTCACGACGCGATCCCCAACCCGCAAGGTGATGAGGGCCAGTGCACCTCCAGACTCATCGCGGAATGCCTGAGCGCGAGCCGCATGGCCCCCGTAGACCTCCCACATGTGGTGATCAGCGATGCGGCCGGTGCGGGACGTGCCGCCGTCGAACAAGTCGTCATGTCGCATGGTGTCGTTTCCCCGTTCAGCTGGAGGACAAGGTGGTCGGCACACCAGGGAGGCGCCTACCACCATGCGGGAAATGTACGGCCGAGGGGCGACAACGGCGGTGAGTGAGCAGTTCTATGCTTCCGAGGTGCCCTCGGAGTGGCTTCCCCAGCTGGGTTCGGTAATCGTCGCCAGCGGGGCGCTCGGTGGGTCATGTTGAGCAACCGGCGCGCAGACCGCCGCGAACGCGAGAAGCATCGACGTGACCAGCTGGCTACCGCGGTGGGTGAGCTGCTGGCGCGGGTGGAGAAAGCCTCTCGTCAGGCGCTCTCCATGCGGAAGATCGCGGAGAAGTACCAGCAGGAGACTGGTCAGCCCGCGTTGCACCTGGGCAAGCTCGCCGACGAAGTAGCGCCGGCCTCCGATGCCTTCGAGGAGCTGATGACGGAGGCCCGGGTCGCCCAGTACAGGGTCGAGCTGCTCGAGCCGCGGCTGGAGGTTCCGGTGTTGCAGTTGATCGCCTGGTGTCTCCTGCAGGCCCGCTCAGCTGTGTTCAACGAGAAGGTGGAGCTGCGCACGTTCCAGAAGGCGCAGCACGCCGAGATGCAGGCGTTGATCGAGGCGTACCGGGCGCTGGAGTAACCGTGGCCGGGTGTCAGAACGTATTGATCTGCTGCAGCTCATCCGGGAATGGTTCGGCGCCGATGGGCCGTCGTTCCTCGACGATCGTCTCCAACACTCCTTGCCGCCGCATCGCTTCGCCGCGGTGCTGACCGTTCATCCAGCTCACGGGCTTGCCCGGCGGGCGGCTCAGACTCATCGGGTCGTTGAACAAGCTGCGTACGGCCTTGTGCATGACGTTGGACAAGCCCGCGGGGACGTTCTCCCACCGTCCGGCACGAAGTGCGATAGCCGTGGCCTCCACCCAGTCGACGGCCAGGTACCGCGCTATGCCGCGGAAGAGGTCACTCTCGGGGAGCTCGCTCACCGCGATCCGGCGGAGCACCACCGCGGTAGTAGGCGGCGGCGGGGCGTACGGGACGTACCCGCTGCCCTCGTCCCACTCCGCGCCGAGCCGATTCAGCTGTGCCAGCGTCTCCGAGTCAGCCTCCCACGTCCAGCGGAACCGTCCCTCGTCATCGAATTCAATCTCGACGACGCTCGGCCCATCCTCGGGCCGCAGGTTCGGGTTCAACAGGTTCGCGATCAACGTCGGAGACTCAGAGTCCTTCGGGAAGAACTCCGTCCAGATAAGCCTCCGGTACCTCTCGGCATTGTTGATGTGACTGGCCGCGAAATCACCGTCGCGCAAGGTAATCAGGGCGAGACCCTGCCCCTTCTCGCCGCAGAACACTTGGACGCGGGACGTCTTGCGTTCGTCCAGATGCCACATGTGCACGTCCGCCTTGCGACCCGGCCGCCGCCAGAACCTGCGTGACGCCTCAGCTTTGCGATCCCAAAGACCCATACCCTGATTCTTGAGCAGCACCACCCACAGCGGGGATGACACACCGTCTCGGTTTTCCAGAATCAGACCTTCACGACGTAGCCGGGGTTCCGGCCCATCAAACGCCGTGAAGCGAAGCGGGCCGCTACACGCTGAACAACTCCGTCGACCACGCTGCGATCGTCGGTTCGAAGCGCTCGGGGACGTAGGACTCGTCTGGGCGTGCACCACCCGCGGCGCGTGCCGCCGCTTCGTATAGGCATACCGCGCACTCGGTGATGTTCAACGCCACCGCCATCGCGTCGGCCATCAACGACCACACCGTGCCGTCCCGGCTGTAGTCCGTCAACCACCGGTAGCCATGGATGAAGCTGGAGCCGTAGGAGTAGAAGGACCGCGCGGAGCGCTCCCTCCAGCCGGCGTCGATCTCCTCCGTGTCGGGCATGTGCGCGTCGGCCCACTGCGCGGACTCCCGAACCATCGTGGTGAACGACGACGGCTTGTCGAAGGTGTACGCCTCCCGCGCAGCAGCCAACATGGCGTTGAACTTGCGGCGGTGCTCGGCGTTCTTAGCCCGGAGCTCCTGCGTGAACCGCTCGCCACGGCCGGCTTCGTTCTCGGCGTCGATCGCGAGGAACCGGCGTTGCTGTTCGAGCTGCTCCATCTCTTCAGCCAGGCACCGCGCGCGGCGGACATCGGGGTCCGGGTCGCGCAGTAGCCAGATGGTGAGTGCGGCGGACTCCATCGCCACCCGGCACAGATTCATGACCTCCAACAGGTGGGGTTGCCGGTGTGTGACGCGGCGGGCCACAAGGATCCCGACGGTGTTTAGGTTTCCGGTAGCGCTCAACACCGGGAACATCGCGTGCCCTGTGACCGCTGCCGGTCCCGCCAAGGTGATCGGGTATGCAGCCGCGAAGGCGGCATCGTCGGCAGCGAGGGCGCTCCCCTCCTCGGCGGTGCGTGGGTGCAGTCCCCACTCGTGCAGGTCCCCACAGCGCCGGCCCAACTCGTCGACGTAGCCGAGCACCCCGTTGTGCTTCATGTTGAACAACGCCTCAATCAGCTCGTGAGGTATCGGGGTGTTCGAGATGCTCACCGAAGCAACGATAGGTGGTGGTGACACGATCAGACCTCGAACTCTGTTCCGTGGCCTCACCCTCCTACCGAGACTGCGTCAGGTCCGCGGGCTGATGGTCACGGCCTCTCCACATTGCCGACACTCACCGACTGGCGCCGCCGGAGACTTGCCCGCCGAGTCCGTCAACCCAGTCCTGGGCGGCGGCTCGCGCAGCGTCGTACGACGGGTACCGACCGATCTCCTCGGTGACATCCCCGCGCACCACCAACGCCAGCGTGACCGCGTCCTCGATGCGCTTACGCAGCACCGACGGCCTACACACAAGATAGATATCATCTTCGATCCGCGCGGCGAGCCCCGTTTCGCTGGCCGCACTGCGCTGCCCCGCAGTGGCGGCCGTCGATTCGTCCAACATCCAGAAGAGCTCCATGACCATGACCTCCCGTTCGCGGCCCCCCGATGAGGTGCCCTCACCCTTTAGATGTGCGGTGGCGGCCGAATCACAGGGCGGCCCTGCGCGATGAAATCTCCGCGAGGCTCGGTCTACGTACCGCCACGTGACCCCGGACGTCTGCCCGGTCACAGCACACCACGCCCTCCGCACCTGCGCCAACCGCTGTTTGTCATCGGCGACGTCGCGGACGGCCGCGGTGGTGTCGATCCCCTCAGCGGCGAGCACACTTGCCGCACCCTGGATCGCCTCCGCCTTGAGCACACCGTTCCGAGTGGAGGTGCGGTTGCGGGTGCCGATCTTCTCTGCCCAGCCGTCAGGGCCATCCAGCTCGTCGAACGTCTTGAGGAGTTCCGCGGTGCCGTCGGTGACCGGTTCCCCGCTCTGCCCGCGGCGGTAGGCCCGGTAGCCGCCAGGGGCTTCGGAGCCGCGGAGCTGTTCGCAAGCGGCCGCAAGGGCGTGCACCTGCTCGATGGTGTGGAGCACGGGCGACAGCGTCGCACGGGGCACCGATGTGGGCAGGAACCTTCTCGGATTCGTTTACGCCACGTCGGGTACTGGTGAGACGATCGCGATGTGGCGACGGATCCGAAGCGGCGACAGCTCGAGCGCATCGCCGAGCGGATCAGCACATGCCGGCAGTGCCCGGGCATGAACGAGCCCGGGGTGACCGCTTCGGCGCCGGGGTACGGATCTACACGCGCTCCGGTCGCCATCGTCGGGCAGAGCCTCTGCCGCAAGTGCATGGAGTCCGGGATCCCGTTCACCGGTGGCAGCGGGAGCTACATCGACGACGCCCTGAAACTTGCGGATCGGGAGAAACGCGAACTGTTCATCACGAACGCGGTGCACTGCCATCCCGAGGATGACCGGAAATCACATCGGTACGAGATCGAGAACTGCCGGCACTTCCTCCACGAAGAGTTGTACGTCGTGTCGCCGCTGCTGATCATCGGGCTAGGCGAAGACGCGCAGAAGGTGCTTTCCAAGCGCTACCCCGACGGGCGCCATCTAGCGTGGCCGTTCATCAGGCCACGCACCCGTAGGCCCGGGGCGAGGTATCTGTTGTTCCCGGAACATCCTGGCTCCCTGCGGTTCAAGAAGGCTGTCGACCGCGCGTACTACTCTCCGAGTCTCGCTCGTGCGATCGTGTGGGGGTTCGAGCAGAATTAGGGCGCGGATAGCTCCTCAGCGATGACTGGACGCTAGTCGGACTCGTCGCTCTGGTAGTGCTTATCGCTGTGGGAGCAGGACATCGATTGACACATCCGCTGCGAGTTGGGACGGGTATTCGAGTCCCAGGTCTTAGCGTCATGCTGTCACCGCCACGTCGACGCGATGAGACACGGCTTGCCTGCGATTTGAGCATGCAGCGCATCGAGTGCTGCACGTTGCGCGGCATCCGGTGCGTGGCCATAGGTGTTGGCGGTAGTGGAGGTATCAGAGTGTCCGAGAATTGCCGAGACCAACTTCAAGTGAGTTCCTCCAGCCAACAGGGTGGTTGCCGCGGAATGCCGCAGCGTGTGAAGACTAGTTCCCTCCGGAAGGCCCAGTGCCTCAGCGGCGTTCTGCAATGTTCGCAACATGTTTCGCGGATCAACCGGCTTACCGAATTCCGTGGTAAACACATAGTCGATACCTACTTCCTCCCACAGATTTCGCGCGAGTCGCCGATCCTTATCTTGTTCAACCTGTCTCTGGCGCAGGAGATTTATCAGATCGTCGCCGAGGGGCAGGGTGCGGTGACTGGCGTCAGTCTTAGCTGAGAGCTCTCGCCGCAATTTCGTACCTGATCCTGTCATCGTCCCAGATACGGTGACTGATCCTGCAGTGAGATTCACATCGCGCCAACGTAACCCCAGGACTTCGCCTCGTCGCATCCCAGTCGCCGCGGCCAGAGTGATGGGCGTGGCATGTCGTGAGGTGGACACCTTCTCGAGCAGCTCCGACACCTGCGTAGGAGTGAGATGAAGCGCTTCGTGACGCGGAACTGATGGACGAGCGACTTGTGCTGCAACATTTTTCGCGACGGCACCGTCGCGCACCGCTGTGTCGAGAATCGCGCGCAGCACTGTGTAATCGGTGCGCAGGCTCGAGGGCGCGACCCCGTTCTGTCGGGAGGCGATAATCCATTCCTCGACGTCACCGGACGTCAGAAGCGCCATTGAGATGTCGGCAAGCATTCCCGTTTCTACGTACAGGCGGCAACGGGTTGCATAAAGATCTTTCGTCGCCTGTCTGCAGTTGCCGGCCACCAGCGTCGTAGTACGCCACCTGCGCGCCACGTCAGCCAGAGGCGATTTCGAATCGACAGGGGCGTGACCTTCACGAATACGAGCCATCTTCTGGTCGAGCGCGTCCTTGGCGAGCTTGCGGGTCTTCCCGTACGCATGGAGGCGGCGCGCTTTGCCCTTGGCGTCCGTGTAACGGATGCAACCTTCCCATCGGCCGTCCGGCCTAAGCCGGAAGCTGCCTTCCCCGTTGCCGCGTCGAGTTCCCATCGTGTGTACCTCCCCAACTAGGACACGGCCAGGCGCTCCTAAGGCCGTGCCGCATCTGCACTGCTGTTGGTCGGTACTTCACCAGCGGAAGCTTGACGCACCTACTGGCAGAGAAGGACACGCCGAGAAAACGCACACACCGCACCCGCACTCACTTAAACGTCGGCGTGTCGTACGTGCGGACGGTCTCGGTTCGCCTTTGACACGTAAAACCATGTCCGAAAGTAATAGACCCAGATGCACCCAGGAGGCACTCCGATGACACAGTTCCCGCCCAACTCGCCTACCCCGACCGACACACTGCTGACAGTCCCGCAGGCATTGGAGGCCCTCAAGATCTCGCGTACTCACTTCTATCGCCTCCGGGGCGAGGGCAAGATCAAAACACTTCAGCTAGGCGCACGCACGCTCGTCCCCCAGCGCGAGATCACTCGCCTTATCGACGAGGCTCTGGGCGAGGCCAGCTGACCGTTGCGTAGCCGGGTCGGCCTTTGAGTCAAGTACACGGCTGCCCGTATCCCATACGCGACGAATCGGCGAATTCATTTAATGTCAAATCACCTTTACGGCGAATCGAGGTTGACGTGCCACTTGTGTTCACTCAAAACGAAGTGAATCTCTCCGGCGTCGAGTACGCAGACGTCGTGGGTGAGGTCTATGAGTATCCGGCCCGCTATCGCAACCTCATCCGGCCTGGCGAACAATTCGTCTACTACCGCGGCCGCAGAAGGTCAGTCGGCACAGGTCCCCAGGTCTACTTCGGAAGTGGAATCGTTAACAAGATCTCGACCGTGGGAGATCTTCTCCGGTGCTCGATTACCAACTATCAGGCGTTCGACCGGCCGGTCCCGTTCAAGGACGGCGATCACTATCTGGAACCTGCGGCGAACGACTCGACACAGGTCGGGTTCTACTTCCAAGCCGGTGTGCGCCATATCGATCAACAGGCCTTTGGCATGATCTGCAAGGTTGGTCTGGGAGAGTCGCCGCGCGCACCGTCATATGCCGACGCCGTCCAGGCACGGCAAGTCGACGAACTGGCGATGACGCTTGCCCTCGCTGAAGCCAGCCGTCGGTGGCCGGACGCTGAGATCCGCAGGATGCCACACAACAACCCGGGTTTTGACATCGAGATCCTCCACCAGACCGGAGCCATCCAATACATCGAGGTCAAGGGCACCCGCGCTTCCGAACCTCGGTTCTTCATCACGGCCGGTGAGGTCGCGTACTCGCACGCGCACCCCGACAAGTTCTCAATCTGGATCTATCACTCGATGAATCTCTACTCCAGGGCAGCCGCACTGATAGAGCACGACGGCCCCGTCGCCGAAACGAGTTTCGAACTGCAACCGCTCCAGTACTTGGGGCGGTTCACAGGTACTCGTTGAATAAGCACCCCGAAAGTCCCACCACGTCGCGGCGTGCCCCTTAGCGGAGCGGCCGCTTACGACGAAGAGGCACGCCGATACGCGCATTGAGCGCACGCTCGAGCTCGTTCAGTGTCCCGTCATCGACGCCCTCCTGGATGGGGATGACCCAGTACCGAGACCACGACCGCGCCTTCGGCCGTTCTCGCAGGTGCTGACGGAGGCGGCGAGCGGCCGCGCCGGGCAGTCGCCCCGCCGGCGCTGTCTGGCCGCCGTAACACGCTCGCCCGCGCGCGTTTTCTACTATGTAAAGCGCCACAGTCTCGTCCCCGGAATTCTGCGTTACCGCGATGGGATAAGGCATTAGGTGCGAGCGGTCCACCGCGGGCCCAAGTGCATCGGCGAGCTGCCGGTACTTTCCCGGGCTCATCAGCAGGCTCACAGAAGATCATCCTCGCCGTCGAGCGGTTCGGGTTCCGAGATCACCTCGATCGTCCTCTGGATCTTGCGCAGCCGATCCAGCGTGTCCTCAACCTCAGCCCAGCCTAGCTTCGTGTCGATCATGTTTTCCTGGCGGAAAGTCCGGAGGTCCATCAGTTTGTCTCGAAGGTCACTGACGCTCTCCGCGACCGAGGTCCACATGAGCCGTTCCCTCGCGGACACCGGCACAGTGGCTGGCGCCTTTCCGACGGACTTCGCCAGGAGCCGCAGGTTCGTGGAGAAAGTGGCACCAGTCCACTCGGGCTTGTCCACGGGTTCGCCTGTGCTCTCATCGATCCAGCGTGGGGCGCGGTTGCCGCGCACTGCCTTCACTGCCTCGGCGAGGAGGCGGACGCCCGTCGCCTTGCTGAGCAGTTTGCGGATGACAGTCTGCACGGCGCCGCGTTCAATTTGATGACCGATTGTCTGTTCAGCCGACCCCGCAGCTGCGAGCAGATGCCCACTGTTGATCAAGGCAAACATGCCGAGCACGCCCAACAACAGCAAGGCTCCGGAGTCTTCACCACCGGCAGCAAGTTCCTCCAGGGCAATGTCGCGTAATGCGTCAACGTCATCGTCAGTTCGGATATCGAAGGGAACCCAGTTCTTGTCAATTAGGTCTTGCCAGATGATGCCCTTGTCAGCTGCAGCACGAACCGACTTGCGCCGATTTTCTTCCATCCCACCGGTGAAGCTCCGCAGCGCGAGCTCGGCTGCGAGGCCAGAGCGCTCCTTCACCCCAACCCGCGGGACGCTGAGTTTCTTGCGCAGGATGGCCCGCAATTCCTTGTCCCGACGAGTGAACTCGTAGAGCACATGGGCGGCGCGGAGATCGCGCAATGCCGGGCTGAGCCCGAGGTTGGCCATGGCCTCGGCCACACCGGTGCGTCCAATCAGCACGTCGGCACTATCCGGGCCGATCAACCCCTCCGATACCATTTCACCTACGACTTGCTCGGCCTGGACAGCCGTGCGGGACTCGTCGGCGAGCGGACGCGCTTCCACATTCATCTGCATTAGCAGCGCTCGGACCGCAGTGTGGAAGCGGTCGAGGCCATTGGCCGGGTCGGCGTCGTCAACGTATCCGACGATGATCCGTGCGGGAGTGGTCAGTGAGTTCAGCGCTACCGCTGCGGCATTGCGCTCTAGACGATCTTGGCGTGTGCTCTTTTCCGGTACTGCCAGACGGTCCTCCGCTGCCTTCGCGATGCGCCGCACCAAAGTACGGCGTTCCTCGACAGACAGGTTCGCCAACAGGGTCAACGTCAACTTTGCGTCACCAGACCGTGGAATGTCAGCGAGGGTGTGGCGCCGGTCCGCTGGCACCCAGTCGGGCCGGACTCGCAGATTGTCCTGCGCAGCGGCCAGGCGACTGTTCCCGTCGACCGCCGAGAGAGCGAGCCGCTCGTCAACGGCACCTTCTGCGGTACCGCGCAGGTACGTCGGCACCAACGTGACGGGCTGCTCGATGACACGACTCCCGACATCTTGCGGGTTGGCCTTACGCACTTCCCTGAAGTTGTCGTCCGCCGCCGCTAGCAGGTCCCCGAGCTGTGGAGACTCGTATACGAGGGCGGCCTCTTCACCGTGGCTGCGCGGCAACGGCACGGCCCGGAGGCCGCGGCGAGCTCCGGCATCGGGGTCGGCGTCATATGCGGCGTGACCCACCCAGCGGTCGTTGGACACCGCCACAGTCAGCAGCGGGGTGAACAACCTCGCTTCATACACGAGGAGCCACCCGGAGCCAGCCCGAACGCGGGTTGGCGCGACACCGATCAGGTCGGCTGGAGATACGGCCGCCGCGAGCAGCAGATCGCGTGCGTCAGCGCCCAGTGCGATTCCGTTCGCGCCCGACAGGTCGCGCAACTGCTTGCGCACGGGGTCAGCAGCTGTTTTCGGAGGAACTTCGATCAGCGAGCCGCCGGCATTGCGGGGAACAACGCGGATCGGCTTAATCGGATCGGGCAGATCGTCGTCCTCGTCGATCTCTGCGACGGCAGTGTCCGCAGCGAATGCGGAGAGGATCTCCTCCTTGCGCGCTGCGACGCTGTCAGAGGTGGGTTCGATGTTCTGAACTGGCATTGGGTGTCTCGTCCCTATAGCGATTTGGCTCCGCGTGCTGCGGCGCCGTAGGGACGCTGTACACCCAGCGGGTTCTTCGCCGACCGCGGTCGATGAAGCCTCCGATGGCACCTGCCGGATGTTGTGTTCGAGCGGTGGGTATGCGCACAGTGACCCTCTTGCCCATCGATCTAGGACCGCAGTCCTGATCGGTGTCGAACACACCAGACGACTGGTGACGTTGAACACATGTTAGCAGATTCGGTGGATCGATTCCGGGACGGAGAACGTGCTCACGCTGTTGCGGTGTACGTGGAATGCGCAAGCTCTAGTTGAGGTAGCGGTAGTCCATCGACACATTCACGAGCGGATCATCACCGCGCGCCTTGGCCCACCGCTGGCCATGCATGTTGATGAACGGGCGGTCATCGGTCTCGGATACTGGGACAATCCGTGTCGCAATCCATTCGCCCTTTACAGGCACGGTGAGCCCTAGGGCTGAGGCAATCGTGGGGTGAGCATCTTGATGGCCAAGTATCACGATCCCCTGATCGCGGAGCGCGTTTCGCGCGTCACGGACGCGTTTGGGTGCATCGTCCTGCTGGCCGACTGTGAGAACTGTCTGCCGACCAACGATCTGGTCCCGCACCTCTCGGAATAGTTGGTTGACACGTCCCTGGCCTGACAGCTCCGAGGACAAGATGCGCTTCCGTGCGTCGGGATCCATGTGCAGGAGCAGGTTCCGTGGGAGGTCGGCCTGCATGCCTCCCCAGAGCCAATAGACGTGTGGAGCCGCGGGATTGCCCAGATTGCGCTTGTTATCGCGGTTGTAACCGCGTTCGCCGCCTCCCACTTTCCAGCGCAGCCGCTCGTCAGTAATCGTGATGAGCCCGGCCGCCCATCGATTCGAGGTGTCGTCAAACCATGTCAGGAGCGCCGGGTGGTTCGCTTTGCCTTGGCGATCATCGTGGTCGGCACAGAGGTACATCTCCATCGGAATCTCCCACTTGCCGAGGTCCTTGGAGAACTTGCAGTCGATGTCACAACCGGCGATCTGCCAGTCGAGATGGACACCGTTCGCGAACTCAAACTCCTTGGTCAGATTGACCTCGACGACGGTTCCCAGGTGGGTCTTCTCGGTCTTCGACAGGTGGTGGTACGCCCATCGGCCGGTGCGTTGGCCGTCAAGGAGTTCGTCCAAGGAGTCGCGTAGTGCCCAGCGAAGCCGCTCACGGCAATCGGGCTCGGCGTCGAACCACTCCACGAGAGGCGCCAGCTCGGCTGGCATTTGCTGATTCATCCCGCTTGTAATGGTCCACACACGGGGCATCTTGCCCATCGGTTTTGTCGGTACAGGATGCGGGCGAAAAGTGTTGCGACGCCGCCGCATCGCCGCCGCGCGGGAGTCTTGCGGCACCGCCGCTGTAGACGCGGGCAGATTCTCGAACGGCAGCATCTCCGAACCCTTCACAGGTACCCATGCAGGTGTTTCGCGATGGCCTGCGCGAGTTTGACTGGGACCGCGTTGCCGATCTGACGTGCGATCTCAATCTTGGTGCCGCACCACAGGAAGTCGTCCGGGAATCCTTGCAGTAGCGCTGCTTCTAGATGTGTGATCGGGCGATTCACTCGGCTACGTCCCCGGGCGTCCCACTGCGGGTGAAGATATGCGCCTTTCTCCGGCTTGTAGAACTCCGTGCGGATCGTGTGCGAGGGAAAGTCCCACTGCATCCGGCCCATGACATCGGTAGTGCCCGTAGGCTTTTCACGCCAGCATCGCGGCAGCAGATGATCCGGCACGTCGAACCGACCCCCTCCTGGCGGCACGTGGTCGTAGCGTTCCAGCGACAGCGGGGTGGGATTGCGGCCGATATGCAGCTCCGACGCTTTGAATACACCCGGCACGACCTCGCCGAAGAACTCGGCCTTACTCGCGGGCAGGCAGGTCGTCGATGGTCGCGCGGGCAGCCCCTTGATCCGCGTCTTGGTTCCGTTCCACGGCAGCAGATCCGAGCCCTGCTCAGGACGCCTCGCGTGCGTCGCCTTCGGCAGCTTGATTTTGCCGATGCGTGAGCCGACGACGATGGTACGAATACGCCGTTGAGCCACACCGAAGTCTGCGGCGTTCAGATGGCCGTAGCTCAGTTCGTAGCCTTTGAGAGAGCCTCCGTCTGCCTCCGCCCGTAACAGGTCGAACTCAGGTGACTTCATGAATCGGTCTACGTTCTCGATGACAAACACCTTGGGCTTAGCCGCGCCGACCACCCGGAGGTACTCACGCCAGAGCTGGTTACGTGGGTCGTCTATGTCCTTTGAGCCAAGATTCGAAAAACCCTGGCAGGGTGGCCCGCCGATCACCACGTCAGCCTCAGGTATCTGACGCTTCTTGACCGACTTGATGTCGCCGAAGACGGTGTGGTCCTCACCGAAGTTCGCCGCGTAGGTTGCCGCAGCGTGCAGGTTGAACTCAACCGATAAGACAGGGTTAAATCCCTCGGCGGCGAAGCCTGCGGTCATGCCTCCGCAACCTGCGAACAGGTCAATCACATCCGCCACGCGGTGATGTTATCGGCTGTCACCGACATCCCCCTGCAGACCCGCCGTGAGCCCCCGTCCCGGTGATCTGATTGCGGCTCCGCGGCCCAGACTATCGACGGGCGGGGACGAGTAGAGATAGGACTGAGCCCATGACGAACAGTTGGGCGTCTAGTCCCGCTACGCGTGCATCGATGCGCGCGAACACGAGACGGGATACGAAGCCTGAACTTGCCGTGCGAAGGCTGGTCCACGCGGCCGGCCTGCGCTACCGAGTCGACTTCCCTCCGTTGCCGGATCAGCGCCGCCTGCGCTCAGACCTCGTATTTACTCGCGCGCGGGTCGCGGTCTTCATCGACGGATGCTTCTGGCACGGATGCCGACAGCACCACACGATCGCACAGACAAACGCCGAATTCTGGGCCGAAAAGGTGAGAAAAAATCGCGAACGCGACGCAACCGTGACCTCGCTGCTTACCGCCGCGGGATGGACGGTGCTGCGGTTCTGGGAACATGAGCCAGCAGTCGATGTCGCCGCCCAGATCGTGGACACGGTACGGAGTCAGGGTTGAACTGCCTTCAATCAGGCACCACTCCATATGCATACGCGAGGCGCTATTACCTAGTCACGATCTCACGAGGCCACAGGTAGCGGCTGAGATTGCCAGGGATCGTAGGGCTCCAACCCTTGAATGCGCGCGCTGCTTGTCGTACCCCCCTTTTACGGTGAGCCCAAGAACGCTCATCCGGAGGTAACGCATGCATCCCATCCCGACCACGACCAGCGGTGAGGTCATAGACCATTTCGCCATTTCCGTGGAGGCCCGACGAGCGCTCGACCGCTGGCAGGACGAGCGTCCCGAGGTCGCCGCGCACGTGCTCAATCACGTCACTCGCGTGCCGTATCTGACGGAATCCTCTCAACTGCGAAACACATCTATTCGGTCAGTGCACCCTCTCGGCAACATTGCGAAGCGGGAGGTCGAGGAAGTAACTGCCATCCGCGACTGGAACCCGCGCTACGCCATGACACATGTACTGCACTACGCACTGGAACGGTTTGGGACGCCCTTCACCTATCAGCAGTTTCGCGAATTTTGCCGCGACGACAACCGTGCCCGAGCGATGCTCACAAAACCTTCGAAGGAAGCCGTGAAGGCGAGCACGGAGCGGTATGGCGAAAAGCGAGCGTCTGATGCCATACGTTGGCGCATCGGAAACAGCTACTACTCGTTTATGCGCGAACTCGTGACAGTGGTGGGACTTCGTGAAGCCGGCATCGACCTACAGGTGCACCCCCTTGCCGATGCGCTGTTCCGCACAGACGCGTGGATAGGAAATTGCGTAGTGTCGCTGTACATCGGCAATGCGACATTCCGCGATGGGCGATCAGGGCGCAAGCAGCGGACCGAGGATCTTCTCGGTGACTCCTTCCGCTATGTGTCGCTCAACCTACCTACGCAAAACTCGTTTGGCTCGCTGCACGTTCCAGCTCCCGCGACAATTCGCGATGCCGCAGAACGAATACGAAATGTTACTGAGGCAGCATAACGGGCGATTCCTCTTGCCGGACATAACTCTTTGCCCTGCAACATATTCAGCCTTAATGGCGCTCCACCTTCAGTCTAAACTCAAAGCAGCAACCCCGGCGCGCCGTAGCCATCAACCGGGGTCAGACGGATCGTGGGGCCTAAGCCGCAGAACCCGTACCTTGCTCACCGACAAGTATGCGCCAGATCATCAAAGCCGGAGGCTGTCGTCACCTTTCGGCGCGGAGCTCCAGCTGGGCGTCCTGGATGACCGCCGAGCCCGCACCCGAGATCGTTGCCTCGGCGCGGCAGGACACCCGGGCTTGCCAGGAGTTGCTTGCACCGGCGATGTTGTCGATGTGATCGATCACCTCGTTGGTCATCGTCAAACCAACAGTCCACCCGTCATCGGTTGCCCACCAGCGGCGATCAACGCTTAGCGGGCTGGCACAGCGACTTACTTTTTCGCGTAGTAGTCGCCCAACGCAGCGCACAGATGCTGTTCGGCGGTAGCCGGATCGATCCCGTGAGCCTTCAACCGCTCATCGCCGGCGGCCAACGTCCCGGGCGGCCGATCCTCTCGGCTCAATGCACATCTGGTGTTTCCGGTCACGGTCCATGGGTGCCCGGCATCTGGTTGCCGGACGCTGGCGACCTCGACGTCGAGCCTGGCGGCCTGCACCAGCTGATCGTCGACGAACTCGTAGAGCGACACCACGCCAGAAGCGGCGCTTGAATGTGCGTACTGAGCGACAAACCCGTCCGGGGTCCGCCAGAAGGTCAAGAACCCGAACATCTCTCCGGCACGCACGAAGTGGGTCGAATCCCCCACCGCTCGCCAGATCGCCAGATTCTCCCCACCGGTACCGCCGCAGCCTGTCATGATCAGCACCTCGTCGCGACCATCACCATCAAGGTCCCGCAGGAAGAATCCGTTACCGCAAGGCCTGTAAGCCGGCTCGGTGATCACCCGCTGCTCTTGACCATTCGGCGACATCACATGGACGTCGACCTCGTACTCCATCGGCTCGCCCCAACGTTTTACACCGGTGTCTTTCTTGATCGTGCGGCCTTGGAACAGCAGCCCCATATGGTCGGTGGACGTCCGCTGACAATCCTTCTGATCGCCCTCGTCCCAGGTGCTGATCCGATCGCATGAAGGCAACGGGTCAGCCGGCACCCGCGGCGCCTCTGCTCTACATCCGCTCACAGTCACCGCTGCGATCATCAGCGCCGCGCCCGCCCGAACATCCCACCGGCGGCGCCGGCAGCTGGACCCAGCTGCGAGCGGGGCACTCATCACCGAGTGCACCCACCACGGCCTGAACATCAGCTGCAACCACATGGCATCAACATAGCCTCAGCAAACGCTCTGGGAATGGTCCTAGCTTGAGTTTGAATGGTGTACGAGCCGATCGGGCAAGACGGCCCCTATGAGCTACGCTCAGCCAGTCAGCATCTGGGCTGATTTCGCACCGGCCACGCCACGTCACGGCGTTCATACATGAACCTCATTGATGAAAGGGCACGGACCCTTCTCAGCCGGTGAACCGGCACCGCCCCCGCAAGCCCCGCCACGGCGGCGCCGCTCTGCGCTACCTCGCCCAATGGCGAGAGCATGTCGAAAGAACCGAACAACGTGCCCGCCGAGGCGGATACATTCACACCGGCGACTGCCCACATTGCGATGGCCTACTCACCGACGACTATCGCGACCGACTCGAAGCGCTCATGCGTCACGGCGGCCGGCGCGCTCACCGCCTCCGAGTCGCCGTCACTCAGCTCGACGAACGCTTCCGAGTAGTCACCGTCGAACGAGACACCTGGCAGTCTCAACCATGGTGGCATCGCCGAGAACCCTGGAGCTGATCGAATCCTTACCGACCGTCGACTCGCCGCAACCCGACGATTATTAGCTGTGCAGTTACACTGCCCTGGTGTTGCTTAGATTCGCGCTTGCTCCTTGGCGGGTGCAGTGGCTGGTGTATTCAGCGGGATATTTGGCAGTGATCGCGCTGGTTACATCAGTGACGGGCACGGAGCACCTCAACTGGGTTTGGTTGGTGATCAGCGCCGTCGCGTACGGGCTGATCACCACTCCATACCTCGCGGGCAAGTCCCACAGGGAACTCGGCCCAGTGCTCGCCCGCGTAGCGCCCCAGCACTACCGGCAAGTGTCCAAGGCTGCACGTGGGGGCCCGCCGCCAACCGATCCGGTGATCCTGGATGCCGCCGCTCGCGTGGCTCACCTGTATGCGCAACGGGGCCGCAACGGCAGCGCGGCGATACCTATCCTGTGCCTGGCACTGCTGGCGGCGCTAGGGCAGCTGACCGTCAAACACACCATCCACGTTCAGAACGTTGTGGCCGCCGCTGCGATCGGCTTCTTGGGCGCCTACAGCTGGCTGACCCCAAAGCTATGGGAAGCGCGCGCGGCACTGCTGCTACACGCCGCCGGGCAGCACCCGCTCCCCTCCAGTTCAACTGACGTACGGGGAGTCTGAATGAATCCACTCGTCGAACGCCTGGACGCGGCATTGCGGGCTGTGCATCCGGAATTTCTCGCCGTACACGCACCAGGCGCATCGGAGGCACAGATCGATGCCCTGGAAGCTGTGGCGGGCAAGCCTTTGCCGGCGACTCTGCGTGACCTGCTCACCTGGCGTAACGGGGTGGGCGCCCGCGACGTCCTAGCCACGTTCGCAGGTCCATGGAATTTCATGTCAGTCGAAGCGATCATCCACAGCGTCACGATGCTGCGAAATCTGCTCAAACACGAACCGGGCTGGAAAGAGTGGACCTGGTGGGGGTACGACTGGATTCCGTTCCTAGAAGACAACTTCGGGGACCATATCTGTGTCGATCTCGACGGCGGCGGAACTCTTGAAAACGATGGCCAACCGTTCACCGGCGGTATCGCAGGCCAGATCATGCAGTTCGACCACGCCGCCGCATATCGCGTCGTCGCGGCTCCGTCGTTCGACACCTGGTTGACCGCGTTAGTCCAAGCGATCGAAGAGCATGTCCTGCTGCCCGAGACCGAAACAATGAACTGGGGCACCTACTACGCGCTCAACGAACCCGACGAACCTGGCTCCCCCACGCTCGATGACGTCATCGCAAGGCTCGCACCGGGATACCCCATCGACCTGACATGCCCCTACTACCCGTAGTCGGCACCGCCAAAGCGCCAGGCCAGCTGACTGTCTGTGGAGCCGAGTCGACAATTCATGTACCTCACGCTCTGCCGTCGGCCAAAAGAGATCGGCGAAACACCTAGCTCTGCAGGTGCTCCAGGTTGCGTTCGCACCTGCGGGTTTTGAAGGTGCGGGCGTGTCAGCGCGAGCTCTTCGCTGATCGCTAGCAGCGCTTCTGTTTGGGCAAGGATTGCGGAGTCTTGCAAGAACCCGTGCATGTGTCTACAAGATTGTGCTCGCCGAAATTCTGGGCTCACTGAATCCGGTCGGTAATGACATCGAGCACGCCCTGCGTTACCAACTCCGGGTGCTGGAAGCCTATTGCGGAGGTCGAAGCTAAGACGGTTGATTTGATGCGATATGCCGCTTTCCAGTACTTCGAATTTAGAAATATTGTTGACGAGTCCGGTTGAGACAGTGTGAATTCGTAATTCTTCACGTGAGCCTCAGAACATTTAGCCATATCAGGCACAAGGCGATCGAAAGCAGATTGCGCAGCCGCGGCATCATGGTATACACCGACGCTCTGGGTAATTTGATTTATTCCTTTGATGTAGCCGCCCGTCTTCCCCCCGTAGACCACTGACTGAAAATCCTTCAACCCGGCTCCAAAGACAGCAATCTGGTCGAACACAATTTTGCACACATCTGGCGCGTTCGGATCAAGTGTTGCGGGTTGCTCTTTCTTCATATATCCATCTGGAGTGAAACCGCGAAAGTTCGAGATGCTTTCCACTTCTTCGGTGCTCGCAATTAATGAATCTGCCGAAACCGTTCTGGGCGTCACTACCTTTGGGTCGGAGCACGCCGAAGCGACAACCGCCAGGCAAGCGGATAAAATCAGGGATAGACAAGCCTTTTCCCAGAAAGCAGAAATCCGGGCTCGGTAACTTACACTAGCGAACAACGTCTTTTCTCCTCTTATGTTTGTTCAAACACGCATCACTCCAGCTGAGGACTATCCGCCGGGGCGTTGTAGTTCCGCGATCGGTATATCGGGTAGCTGCATCCGACCAGCATCCGCCTGCAGCGCGAATAGATCGCTCGATAGCCGTCCGGCCTCAGCATTGTAAGTACCGGTTGGATCAACCCCAGGATTACGCGCGTTGTGCTCAGTTATTTCTGCCTGAAGTTTGTCCCAATCTGCTAACCACTTGGCTTTGTCTGCCATGTCGGGGACGTCTTTTTCCGCCTCGGTGGGGCCCTGCGTCGGCGCGGATGTTTGCGGAGTGGTCCCAGTACTTGGCTGAAACGATGGGGGATGCGATATTAGCTGACCTGTATTCGGGTCAACCCACGTACCGGTTTGAGGTGCGGACCCCACCTGTGGGGTCGGTTGCCATAGCGCGCCCGGGTTTGGGGTTGGCGAGGGTGTCGGCGGTTCCATTGGTGCCGGACCGCTCATATTGGTGGCGGTCCCTGACATTTGGGTTGCGACCTGGGAGCTCTTGGACACCGCTTGGGCGGTGCCTTGTTGGGCCGCTTGTTGCCCGGCTTGCTGCGAGCCGCGGCGCGTAGCGGCGACAGCGAGATCGGTCGGATCGATGGGGCTCTTTTTCGGTGTATCAGGCTGCGTCGGCGGCGCCTGCTCGGGCTGCTTCGGAACCTGCTGCGGTTGTGGCTGCTGACCAGGCTGACCCTGGGGCTGCTGTGGTCCCGGTTGTTGCGGCGCCTGCTGGGGTGCCTGTTGCACGGGCTGTTGGCCGGCAGGATTCTGTGGGGCCTGCGCCGGCTGTTGTGCGGGTGCCTGCTGCACAGGTGCTTGGGCCGGGGGTTGGGCGTCTGGCTGCCAGGGCCCGTAGTTCGGCAAAGGCTCACCGTGAGTGGCGTGCTGGCCCGACATCTGTGGGCCTAGGTTTTGGGGAGCTTGCGAGCCGCCTTGCCCGGTGGACGGGTTGTAGATGGAAACGCCGCCGTTCTGATCTAACGGCGGCTGATTGATGCCGCCTTGGTAATCAGGCATCTGGTTCGGCATCTGCGGAGGCTGGAACATTTGTCCGCCGTCCTGGGGACCACTATTGCCGCCACCACCGCAGCCATCGGGACCACACGGATCTGCCGATGCCACAACGGCAGTCTGGGGCAAGTATGAGGAGAAGGTGGCTAGGCCGAATGCGGTCGCCGAGAACATGATCAGCGCCAAGACTCCAGCGCCGGCGTAGATTTGGCCCATCGGTGTGGGCCCGCCGGGGCCACTGGGTGTGTGCGCCCACGTCCACCACCCCGACAACGCGTTCCACCACCAGGTGTTGGCGGCCAACGCCAAAGTCAGGACTGCGGTAATGGCGGCCAGCGCCGCCAACGGATCATCGCCGGTCAACCACCCCGACACCCGCGGCACCACATATCCGGACAGAAAGAGCAGCGCCGCCCCACCGGCCAGCAGTGTCACACCTAAGCCAGGGTGACTGGACCACCATGTGGCCCAGCGATCTTGACCACGGGCGTCTTCTGCGGTGTCTTGATTGTTCTGGCGGGTCCCAGAGTGAGACAGGAGCAGGTCTGCAAGGGCCTTGCCGCCGCCAAACAATAACGCACCGGCCACAGCAATGAAGGCGACCTGGGCCAGCCGCGACGGCAATGTCCAACCGTCGACATCGGTGATCTGGGTCAGCCAGGCGGCGGTATGCCCGCGCATTACCCACCACATCCCGGCCGTACCGATACCGATGCCGGCCACTGCCCGTGCCACAGCGGGGATTCCGGCCACTGAAGCCGATGCCGCGGCCGTGACCGGCGCCAAAGCCTGTCGCACCAAGGTGATGCCCTTGCCCAGCGCTGTGAACGCCGCGAGCAGCAATACGGCCCAGCCCACCGATCCGGCGGCACCTGCGGCTGGGACGATCGCATGCAAACCCCACAACCCGACGGCTGCAAGGGCGACACCCGCGACGCCTGCAATCGGGCCTGTCAGATGCGGACCTGTAGCAGCGTCGGAGCCGGCGGTCAGGGATTTCGTAGGTGCATCGCCGGGTTCGATGCCGTCGGTGGGCTTACTCATCGGTTGTTCCTACTTCCCCCGTACAACGATATTGCGAAAAATGCTGTGTAGTCGGTCATCTCAGACTCCACCAGTAGTTGTGGCTGCGCCAGGGAGCATGTTTTCTTTTGCCCAGCGGGTGTGCCCGTTAGCGGCCGACAGGCAGCCCTCGTAATCGGGGCCGTCGTACCCAAAGGCAGTCACACAAGCATTCGATAGATCTGCCAGGAACGTGTCCTCACACGTGAGCGCACTCGTGCGGGCGGGGACCGCACTCATGCATGCCGCTAACCGTCCGCATGACACTGTGAAATCAGCTGTGCTACCGGGATTCTCGCCACCACGGAAAGCGGGCGGCCCTGAAACACACCGGCCACCGTCAACGGTTGGACGCTTGGCCCCGGGGTCGCCCTGAGTGACGACAGGCACGGTGGTGGTGACCCGGTAAGCCACGGTGATGGTCACTGGGAAGTTCAGCAGCCCCACCTCCCCAACATTCAAGTCCAGGGCTGATTGCTGATACAGATAGCTGCCGCCGACCGATGGGCCCACCTCGATTGCATTGCCTGCGCCATCGCGAGCCTCCGGGACACTGAAGGCCCCGATAATCGCCGCGGGCCTGCCGGGGGCGCCGTCAGTCTCCACCACAACGGCCTGGCCTGCCTGGCGCAGGTGTGTGCCGTCCGGATACCGGACGCCCAGCGAGAAGTCACTCGGCGAGATGAAGGACTTGCGGACCATACGGATATCCGCACCACCGCCAGCGTCAGGGATCACTACATAGTCGACCGGCCCAGAACCGTAGGCGGCGGCACCGCCTTCACCCCAATTGGCGGCGGTCAGTTCGCGCTCATTGGGCAGATGGATGACGACTTGCTTTCCCGGCC
>JBOGDC010000051.1:0-107226 GCA_050701835.1 Mycobacterium sp.
CTGCAACCGGTCGACCGCTGACCGCCTGCGCCGCCCCTGTCCGCAGCCGATCTGCGGCCGCTCGTATCACATCCCCGCACGTCGGACCGACGTCCCGTGGCGTCTGGCCGCGCCCTGCTGAACGTGATGTACCGCAAGGCGTCTTGCGGCGTCGTAATAAGTACGCTGCTTGTGAGAAGATCCAAGGTAACGGATTGCACGAGTGGCCGCTAAGTGCCGATAGAATAGGAAAAAGGGCCTTGTCGCTTGGCCGTTGTGCGTATAATGAATTTATCGAGCTGATGCCAAACGCCTCGTGTTCTTATGCAGCCCGTTCAAGATGCGTAGGGCGAGGCGGCGGCTTCGCTCTCGGGACCTGAACGCTCCGCCGCAGCGGGCCACGGTCGCCTCCACTCTTTCAGGGTACGTTGATGTTCGAACGGTACACGGAACGGGCGCGACGGGTTCTCTTCTTCGCGCGTTATGAGGCGAGCCAGCTGGGGAGCGTCTCGATTGAGACGGAACACCTCCTCCTGGGGCTCATCCGTGAAGGCAAGGGTCTGACGAGCCGTATCTTCCAGCGCTCCCACCTGTCGCTGGACGGCATCCGCAAGGAAGTCGAAGGCCGGACGGTCTTCCGCGAAAAAGTCTCCACGTCGGTAGAAATCCCTTTCAGCGGTGAAACCAAGCGCGTGCTGCAGTACGCGGCGGAAGAAGCCGACCGTCTGTTGCACAGCTATATCGGGACGGAGCATCTGCTCCTCGGCATCCTGCGCGAAGAGCGCTCGGTGGCCGCGGCCATCCTCATGGAAAAGGGGATGCGCCTGAACTCCGTCCGGGACGACATCGTCCAGTTGCTGAACGAAAAGACGTCGCTGACGAGGGTCAAGGAAACGCCGTTACTGGCGGAATTCAGCCGCGATCTCACCGAGAACGCGATGAAGAACCAGCTGGATCCGCTGGTCGGCCGCGAGACGGAAATCGAGCGGGTGCAGCAGGTGCTCTGCCGCCGCACGAAGAACAACGCGGTCCTCATCGGCGAGCCCGGCGTCGGCAAGACCGCCATCGTCGAAGGGCTGGCGATGCGCATCGTCAATCGCGACGTGCCGGAGAGCCTGCAGGACCGCCGGCTGTTGTCGCTCGACCTCGGCGCGCTGGTCGCCGGCGCGAAGTATCGCGGCGAGTTCGAGGAGCGGCTCAAGGCCGTGCTCGACGAGATCAAGAACTCTGCGGGACAGCTGGTTACGTTCATCGACGAGCTGCACACCATCGTGGGTGCGGGCGCGACCGGCGAGTCGGCGATGGACGCCGGCAACATGATCAAGCCCATGCTGGCCCGCGGCGAGCTGCGCCTGGTCGGCGCGACGACCCTCGACGAGTACCGCAAGTACATCGAGAAGGATGCCGCGCTGGAGCGTCGATTCCAGCAGGTGCTCGTCGGCGAGCCGTCTGTGGAAGACACCATAGGCATCCTGCGCGGCCTCAAGGAGCGCTACGAGATCCACCACGGTGTCCGGATTACCGACTCCGCCCTGGTGGCAGCGGCCACCTTGTCGGACCGATACATCACCTCCCGGTTCCTGCCGGATAAGGCGATCGACCTGGTCGACGAGGCTGCCTCGCGCCTGCGCATGGAGATCGACTCGCGGCCCGTCGAAATCGACCAGGTTGAGCGTGTCGTCCGTCGCCTGGAGATCGAGGAGATGGCGCTCGCCAAGGAAGAGGACGCCGCCTCCAAGCAGCGGCTGCAGAAGCTGCGCGAGGAGCTGGCAGACAAGAAGGAGCGCCTCGCCGAGCTCACTGCACGGTGGCAGAACGAAAAGAACGCCATCGACGTGGTCCGCGACCTCAAGGAGCAGTTGGAAACCCTCAAGGGTGAATCCGACCGCGCCGAGCGTGACGGCGATCTGGGGAAGGCCGCGGAGCTGCGCTACGGGCGCATCCCGGCACTGGAGAAGCAGCTGCAGGAAGCCCTTCCGGGAGTTGAGGCACGCGAGAGCGTCATGCTCAAGGAGGAAGTCAGCCCCGACGATGTCGCCGACGTGGTGTCGGCCTGGACCGGAATCCCCACCGGGCGCCTGCTGGAGGGTGAGACCGCCAAGCTGCTGCGCATGGAGGACGAACTCGGCAAGCGGGTCGTGGGGCAGAAGAAGGCCGTCGAGGCCGTCTCGGATGCGGTGCGCCGTGCTCGGGCCGGTGTTGCCGACCCGAACCGGCCGACCGGTTCATTCCTGTTCCTGGGGCCCACCGGTGTCGGCAAGACCGAGCTGGCCAAGGCGCTCGCCGACTTCCTCTTCGACGATGAGCACGCCATGGTTCGCATCGATATGTCCGAATACGGCGAGAAACATTCGGTGGCGCGGTTAGTCGGTGCGCCGCCCGGATACGTCGGGTACGACGCGGGTGGTCAGTTGACCGAAGCCGTTCGGCGCCGTCCGTACAGCGTGGTGCTGTTCGACGAGGTCGAGAAGGCGCACCCGGATGTGTTCGACGTGCTGTTGCAGGTGCTCGACGAGGGACGTCTCACCGATGGCCAGGGTCGCACCGTCGACTTCCGGAACACCATCTTGATCCTCACCTCCAATCTGGGGTCCGGTGGCTCCGAGGAGCAGGTGATGGCTGCGGTGCGCGCCAAGTTCAAGCCGGAGTTCATCAACCGGCTCGATGACGTGCTCATCTTCGAGGGCCTCAACCCCGACGAACTGGTGCGGATCGTCGACATCCAGCTGAGGCAGTTGCAGAAGCGGCTAGCCCAGCGCCGGCTCACGCTCGAGGTGTCCGGGCCCGCCAAGAATTGGTTGGCAGACCGCGGATTCGACCCGGTGTACGGGGCGCGCCCGTTGCGGCGCCTGGTCCAGAAGTCGATCGGCGATCAGCTGGCCAAGCAGCTGTTGGCCGGTGATGTGCACGATGGTGACGTCATTCCGGTGAATGTCAGTGCCGATGGCGACTCGCTGATCCTGGGCTAATTTGCGCCGAGAGTGACGGCAGCGCGGAATTTGTGTGTACTTCCCGCGCTGACGTCACCCTCGGCGTGTCACAGAGCAGTAACTCTCGGTCACGATCAGAGCGCTCTGCGCAGCAGTTCGGCCAGTACCGGTTAGGCTGTCGCGGATGGCTCTGCTCTGGTTCACGCTGTCCGCACTTTGCTTCGTCTGTGCGGGCGTGCTGCTGTATGTGGATATCGGCCGCCGACGTGGCCGCGGACACCGCCGCAAGGCGTGGGCGCGATCGCACGGCTTCGACTTCATGTCGCAGGACAAAGAGATCGTCAAGCGCTGGAACCGCGGCGTGATGTCGAGCGCCGGTTCGGCCACGGCCGCCAATGTGGTGCTCGGACAGATCCGCGGCGAGGCCGTCTACGTCTTCGACCTGGAGGACGTCGCGACCGTCATCGCCCTGCACCGCAAGGTGGGCACGAACGTCATGGTGGACCTGCGGCTCAAAGCCATGCAGGAGCCCCGTGAGTCCGATATCTGGCTGCTCGGCGCGATCGGGCCGCGGATGGTCTACTCCACCAACCTGGATGCGGCCCGCCGGGCCTGCGACCGACGCATGGTCACTTTCGCCCACACCGCAACCGAATCTGCGGAGGTGTTGTGGAACGAACAGCACTGGACGCTGGCTGCGCTGCCGGTCAATAGCACCCGCGAGCAGTGGGACGAGGGCCTCAAGTCCGTTCGTCAATTCAACGATCTGCTGCGAGTGTTGCCCCCGTCCGGGGAATCGGCGCCCTCGCCCATCCAGGCTGCGGAACGGCCCAGCCGACCCGTTGGCGCGAGCTCTGTGCCCGCTAAGGAACGGCAGCCCGCTGCGCAGCCGTACTCCTGATCAGTACTGATTCCCTTTGCGCACGCTGTCATCGGTACGCTGACGAACCATGGCTGAAGGTCTTCGCGCAAGCGGCTCATCCGCGGCCGACCCTCCTGGGCGCCCGCTGGCGCTCATCACCGGTCCCACCTCGGGCCTCGGTGGCGGGTTCGCCCGCAAGTACGCTTCGCTGGGCTACGACGTGGTATTGGTGGCGCGCGACGAGCAACGGCTGAGCGCGCTGGCCGACGAACTCACCTGCCGGTTCGGTGTCAATGCCGAGGCGCTGCCCGCCGATCTGGCCGAGGCCGCCGATCGCGCCAAGGTCGCCAGCCGAGTGGCCGCGGGGGTGTCGGTGTTGGTCAACAACGCCGGCTTCGCCACTGCAGGCGAGTTCTGGAGCGCTCCACCCGAACTGCTGAAGTCGCAGCTCGACGTCAATGTCACCGCAGTCATGGAGCTCACCCATGCGGCGCTCCCGGCGATGATTAAGGCAGCGAGCGGCACCGTCATCAATGTCGCCAGTGTGGCCGGCCTGCTGTCGGGGCGCGGTTCGACCTACTCGGCGTCGAAGGCCTGGGTGGTGTCCTTCTCCGAGGGATTGGCAAATGGCTTGCTGGGCACCGGCGTTGGCATGCATGTGCTCTGCCCCGGGTTTATCCGCACCGAGTTTCACGAGCGGGCCGGAATCGAGATGGAGACCATCCCGGAATTCATGTGGCTCCAGGTCGATGATGTCGTGAACGCGTGCCTGCAGGACATCGCTGCCGGCAAGGTCCTGAGCGTTCCGGGAATGCAGTACAAGACGATGACTTCGGTAGGGCGTGTGATACCAAGGGGTTTGGTACGCAAATTCAATAGCGTGGTAGGACGTGGCCGTGGAAGAACTTGATCTGACAGCGCAGGACCGTGACGAGTTGGCGGCCTTGGTCCGCGATATCGCGGTGGTACACGGCAAGGTGACCTTGTCATCGGGCAAGGAAGCGGACTACTACGTCGACCTGCGCCGCGCCACTCTTCATCACCGTGCCGGTGCCCTGATCGGGCGGTTGGTGCGCGAGCTGACGAGCGACTGGGACTACGCCGGCGTGGGTGGACTGACCCTGGGCGCCGATCCTGTCGCGACTGCGGTCATGCACGCCCCCGGGCGGCCCATCGATGCGTTCGTGGTGCGCAAGGGGGTGAAAGCCCATGGCATGCAACGGTTGATCGAGGGATTCGACGTCTCCGGACAGCAGGTCCTAGTGGTCGAGGACACCAGCACCACCGGCGGCTCGGCGTTGACGGCCGTGCGCGCGGTCCGTGAGGCCGGGGGCGAGGTTATCGGCGTGGCAACGGTTGTCGACCGCGACACCGGTGCCGCCGAGGCCATTCGTGCCGAGGGCGTTCCCTATCGATATGTCTTGGGATTGGTGGATCTCGGCCTGGCCGGATCGTGAGGTTCTGCCGGGCGTTCGCCGCCCTGCTCGCCGGGGCCTTGATCCTGGCGGGATGCTCGAAAGACCCTGAAAATCAACTGGTTTACGGTGCGCAGACTGCCAAGGTTGGCGAGACACTGAACCTGCTGGGCTGGAACCTCAGCGTCGCCAACCTGCGGTTTCAGAACGGGTACGTCCTGGTCGATGTCACCGGGGCGGCGGCCAAACCGGGGGAGAAGCCGGCCGCGGTTACAGATCTGCGTTTCGGGCTGTACGGTGCGCTGGCGCATCCGCTGGAAGTGTCGGCGTTGGATGGTTGTCGCGATCTGGCCGACCTCTCGGTACATCCCCTTACCGCGACACCCGCTGTCGCCACCGCGACCGGGCTCACCGGCACGGTGTGCCTGGGGCCCATGCAAAACCAGAGCGCCGTACGCGGCGTGTACGCATATTCGGCGAAGGACCGCATCGCCGGGACCACCGTCGCCTACCCGGTGGCGTATCCCCTGGGTGTACTGCCCACCCCGCAGAACGATTCGGGTCTGGTCATCACCACCAAGAGCATGGAGGCCTGGCGCCAATCCGGACAGCAGCTCAGCCAGACGGATCTGGGCGATCCAAATGCCTTCACCGGCAACGGATTCTCTCTGCTGGGCCTGAATGTCTCGGGGGTTGCGCCGCGGTATCGCGATGAGTCCGCGGATCGCGGTGGTCCCCTCATGCTGACGGTGGCGCCGACGCTGCCCGGAGACGGTCTCGCCCGCAGCTGCGCCATCTACGGGGCATCGGTGCTGGTGCTGCCCGACGCCGCCCTCGATGCTGTGCAACTGCAGCCGTCGTTGTGCATGCAGGGGGAGATCAATGCCGCGGTGCTTGCCGGGACGCTGTCGGTGATCGGCACTCATGCCGCCGTCTGGACCAAGAGTGAGTAACCATGAGGGAGGTCCCACTGAGCCGTCGCTGTGGGGTGCTACCGGCAACGGTGTGGGGCCGTGGGCCGACGAGCGCGGCCTACCGCTGCCCGAGGACCCTCGCTACGACCCGGAGCTGCTGCGTGACGGGGATACCCGCAATGTCGTTGATGCCTATCGCTATTGGCGGCGCGAGGCGATAGTCGCCGATATTGACGGGCACAGACACGCGCTCCATATAGCCATTGAGAACTTCGACAACGATGCCAACATTGGGACCGTGGTGCGTACCGCCAACGCATTCGCGGTGCGCACCGTGCATATCGTCGGCCGACGCCGCTGGAATCGGCGCGGCGCCATGGTCACCGACCGTTACCAGCATCTGATGCACCACGACAGCATCGATGAGCTTCTCGACTACGCGAAGCTGACCGGCCTGGCGGTGGTGGCAGTCGACAATGTCCCCGGATCGGTGCCGCTGGAGAAGGCTCCGCTGCCTGCGGACTGCCTCATGGTGTTTGGGCAGGAAGGTCCCGGTGTCACCGATGCGTCGAAAAGCGGTGCGGTGATGACGGTTTCGATTGCACAATTCGGATCGACGCGCAGCATCAATGCTGGGGTTGCCGCGGGTATCGCGATGCATGCGTGGATCCGTCAGCATGCGGATCTGGACAAGGCCTGGTGAGAGCCGCCTAGTATCGAGTGCATGGATGTGCTGTGGGCCAACCGTGCCGGTAGCGCCGAAGCCGCAATCACCGCCAGGCACTTCTCCCCGCTGTGGCATCTGCCGGGCATGCGGCTGGGCATTGTCACCTGGCCACCCGGGCCGGGTGCCACCTGGTTCAAGAATTGGCATTACTGGTGGCAGGCGCATCTGCAGGACTGCCTAATCGATGCGCAGCTGCGTGACCCGCGCCCGGATCGACTCAAGCACATCGCGGATATGCAACGCGCACACCGGTTCCGCAATGTCGGCATCTGGACCAACCGGTATTACGACGATATGGCGTGGCTGGCGCTGGCGATGCAACGCTCCTCCGAGCTTCTCGGATTGGAACGTCCCCGCGCGCTGAATCGCTTGCGTCAGGAGTTTCTCGATGCGTGGATGCCGCAGTACGGGGGCGGCATTCCGTGGCGTAAGCAGGACAGGTTCTTCAACACGCCGGCGAATGGGCCGGCCGCAATCGTATTGGCGCGCACGGGAAGAGTGTGGCGGGCCGAGGTGATGTCCGATTGGATCGACAACACCCTTGTCGACCCCGAATCGCATCTGGTAATCGACGGCATTCAGGAGGACGGCACCCTGGAGCGCGCCACCTATACGTACTGCCAGGGTGTGGTGTTGGGACTGGAGACCGAGCTCGCCGTGCGTACCGCCGAACCACGCCACGCCGAGCGCGTGCACCGGCTCGTCAACGCGGTCAAGGACCAGATGACGGACGACGGTGTCATCAAGGGCAGCGGTGGCGGCGACGGCGGGCTGTTCAACGGGATTCTCGCCCGCTACCTGGCGCTGGTGGCCACGGCGCTACCCGAAAACTGCCCCGCGGACTCCGGCGCGCGCGCCACGGCCCGAGACATCCTGCTGGCCTCGGCCGAGTCCGCGTGGGCCAATCGGCTGACGGTCGAGGATCTTCCGTTGTTCGGCGCGGATTGGACGCGGATGGCCGATCTGCCGACCGCGCAGACCCCAGCGTCGCAGTTCATCGCGGGTGCGGTCAATCCGTCGAAGGTGCCCGAGCGTGACCTGTCCGTGCAATTGTCCGGCTGGATGCTGCTTGAGGCCGCGCACGTGGTGGCCTGACGTGGCGCGCGAGGATTTCAGGTTCTTCCATCCGCTGCGCGTGCGGTGGGCCGAGGTCGATATGCAGGGCGTCGTCTTCAACGCGCACTATCTGGCATTCTTCGATGCCGCGCTCACCGAGTACTGGGCGGCGTTGACGGGTGCCCGTAATGCGACCGGGGACGGGGTGTTTGAGCACATGTATGTGGTGAAGTCGGTGATCGACTACCACTGGCCCGCCAGGTTCGATGATCTCCTTGACATCGGCGTGCGGATTGCCCGGTTGGGCCGCGCGAGCATGACGTGCCACTTCGAAATACATCGTGGCAGTGAACATCTCATCACCGGTGAGACGGTGTACGTGTACGCGATCGACGGTAAGTCGGCGTCGTTCCCGGATGCGTTCCGGGACACCGCCACCGCCTTCGAGAAGACGGCAATCGGGGGCGTTTAGGCCTCCGTCGGTGTCTCCGGCTGCTTTGCCGCCTTGCGGCGCCGCATCCACTCGAAGAACATCGGGGCCACCGAGGCCAGCACGATCAGGATGAAGATCGGTTCAAGCAGCTTCTGGATCACTTCGAATTGGCCGAGCCAGTAGCCGAGCAGCGTCAGGCCGACACCCCAGACGATGGCACCCAGGATGTTGTAGAGCGCGAAGATCGGGTAGCTCATCTTGGCGGCACCTGCGGTGATCGGTGCCAGGGTCCGCACGATCGGCACGAATCGGGCGATCACGATGGCGAACGGGCCGCGCTTCTCGAAGAAGGCGTGCGCCTCGTCGAGGTAGTGCTGCTTGAGGAAGCGGGCATCGGGTGTGAACATCGAGGTGCCGATGCCGCGGCCGATCCAGTAGCCGACCTGCCCGCCCAGGATGGCGGCGAGGGGAACGAAGACCAGCAGCTGCCAGAGCTGAAAGTTCACGTCAGGGGCACCCGTGATGCCGGCAGCCGCCATACCCGCCACAAACAGCAGAGAGTCGCCGGGGAGAACCGGGAACAGCACGCCTGATTCCACGAAGATCACCACCAGCAACCCCAGTAGCGCCCAGGTGCCGAAGTAGACGATGAGCTTTCTTGGATCCAGGAAATCCGGCATGAGCGCCAGGGTGGTGACGGATTCGGGTGCTGCCAGCAAGTTCACGCGGCCAACCCTACCGGCGGTATCTGTCCTCAACCTGGCTGCCTTATGGTGAGGGGCGAATCCCACAAAGCACCGACATGGAGGTCACCCGTGCCCATCGCGACGCCCGAGGTCTACGCCGAGATGCTGAACCGGGCCAAGGAGCACTCCTTTGCCTTCCCGGCGATCAACTGCACCTCGTCGGAAACGATCAACGCCGCTATCAAGGGCTTCGCCGATGCAGGCAGTGACGGGATCATCCAGTTCTCCACGGGTGGGGCCGAGTTCGGTTCGGGACTGGGGATCAAGGACATGGTGACCGGCGCTGTCGCGCTCGCCGAGTTCGCGCACGTCGTCGCCGCTCGGTACGACATCACCGTCGCGCTGCACACCGACCACTGCCCCAAGGACAAGCTGGACGGCTTCGTTCGCCCGCTGATCGCCATTTCACAGGAGCGGGTGGCTGCCGGACAGAACCCGCTGTTCCAGTCGCATATGTGGGACGGCTCCGCGGTGCCGATCGGCGAGAACCTGGAGATCGCGCAGGAGCTCCTGGCCGCGGCCGCCAAGGCCCACATCATCCTCGAGGTGGAGATCGGCGTCGTCGGCGGCGAAGAAGATGGTGTTGAGGCCGAGATCAACGAGAAGCTTTACACCTCGTCAGAGGACTTCGAGAAGACCGTGGATGCGCTCGGTGTCGGGGAGAAGGGCCGCTACCTGCTGGCGGCCACGTTCGGCAACGTGCACGGCGTGTACAAGCCGGGCAACGTCAAACTCAAGCCGGAGGTGCTGGCCGAGGGGCAGCGTGTCGCCTCGGCCAAGCTCGGCCTTGCGGAGGGCTCCAAGCCCTTCGACTTCGTGTTCCACGGCGGTTCCGGCTCGCTGAAGTCGGAGATCGAGGACTCGCTGCGCTATGGCGTGGTGAAGATGAACGTCGACACCGACACCCAGTACGCCTTCACCCGTCCGATCGCCGGGCATATGTTCGCCAACTACGACGGTGTGCTCAAGATCGACGGCGAGGTGGGCAACAAGAAGTTCTATGACCCACGTGGCTACTTGAAGAAGGCCGAGGCCAGCATGACCGACCGCGTCATCGAGGCCTGCAATGACCTGAAGTCGGCCAGCCGGTCGGTCTCGGGGAGCTAGTCCGACTGGCAGATTTTCCACTGGTCATCGCGGAACTGCAGATCGAAGCTCCGCGATGACCGGGTCTGCGGCGCGAACGCCATGAACGAGGTGACGTTGGCCTCCGCGTGCTCGCCGTTGACGACGACCTCGTCGATGCTGGCCACCACCGGGTACTGCTTGGCGGCCGCCACTTTCTGATACGTCTGCGTCCAATCGGTATCGGGGTAGCGGACATAACCGTCGCGCGTCTCGCCGCACGTGATGGTCCGCAGCGCGGCCAGGTTGCCGGTCTGGATGGCGTTGTCGTAGCTCTGAATGCTGTTGCGCACCAGTTCTTCTTGTGACGCCTTGGGGGTGCTGCTGCTGCGCGAGACGATGACGGCCGCGAGCACGATGACGGCGGCCAGTGCGGCGACGACGAGTGCGAGTGCGATCACCCAGCCCCAGCTGCGCTTCTCGTCTTTGCGCGGCGCGATCGTCTCGGGGGTTGCGGCCTTGGCACGCGACTGCTGGGACAGCGGGCGGATGAGCTCGGTCTTCGGGTCATCACCGACGGGCGCGATCATCTCGGTCCTGTTGGCATCGAATCCCGGTGCCGTGTAGCGCGGAACCTCGGGCTTGGCCGGAGCCATGACGACGGTTTGGGCGTCATCGAGTGAGGGGACCGGGCCGGTGTCTGCGACATCGGATATTTCCGGGGTGTTCGCGGCGCCTTCCGGCTGGTCGACGGACTCCGCAGCGGTGCCGCCCGGTGCGTCGGGCTTGGCCTCTGGGGTTCCACCGGTGGGGTTCGCCATGCGTTTGTTCCTATCCGTGCCGAACGCTCTTCGCGCAGCGCCTCATCGATCTGGGATCGACCGGGCCCACCCTATCGTGATCGTGGGGGATGGTTCGCGTCAGAATGGTTTCCATGAGTCTTTCGTATGAGTCCTTCCAGGTGTCCAATGCGTGATCTGCTGGGTCCCGAGCCGGTGCTGCTACCCGGAGACGACGACGCCGAATCTGCCCTGCTCAAGGGCGAGGATCCCGCGGCGGTGGCAGCGGCGTATCCCGCCGCGTCGATCGCCTGGGCCGAGCTGGCCGAGAACGCGCTCGACGACGATGGCTCCGTTCGCAGCATCGTCACGGCCTACGCCTTCGCGCGAACGGGGTATCACCGTGGCCTGGACCAGTTGCGACGTAACGGGTGGAAGGGCTTCGGCCCGGTGCCGTACGCGCACGAGCCGAATCGCGGCTTTCTGCGCGCCGTGGCGGCCCTGGCGCGTGCCGCCCAACTGATCGGCGAGGGCCACGAATTCGCGCGGTGCTGCGATCTGCTCGACGACTGCGATCCGGCAGCCCGTCCCGCCCTCGGTCTTTCCTGACACCCGTCGCCGACACGCCGTGTCCTGAGCGTTTCGCTTGGCATGTCACGGCGTGTCGGCGCACTTACGGGCGGCGAGGCGACTCATTGACCTATGCGAACTTTTGCATATAGTTCGAGAGGTCGAGAGGAGTCGCAGTGGGGCAAGGGCACGATCACGGGCATGTTGGCAATCCGGCCGACGCTCGGGTGGGGCGCATGGTGGTGTCGCTGGGCATCGTCGGGTCCTTCTTCATTCTCGAACTCGTCGTCGCCCTACTGATCAACTCGCTCGCGCTGCTGGCCGATGCCGGCCACATGCTCACCGACCTGGTCGGCCTCATCATGGGGCTCAGTGCCATCCTGCTGGCCCGTCGTGGAAGTACCTCCGCGGCAAGGACTTATGGATGGCATCGCGCCGAGGTGCTCACGGCGATCGTCAACGCGGCACTGCTCACCGGCGTCGCGGCCTTCGTGATGTACGAGGCGGTGGAGCGCCTCACCAGCGGTGCACCGCCGGAGGTGCCCGGCCTGCCGATGATGGTGGTGGCCTTGGCCGGTCTCGCCGCCAACGTCGTGGTGATCTGGCTGCTGCGCTCGCATGCCGAGAGCAGTCTTGCGGTGCGCGGCGCGTACATGGAGGTGTTGGCCGACGCCGTCGGCAGTGTCGGGGTGCTCGTGGCCGCCATCGTCACTCTTACCACCAGCTGGCGGTACGCCGATATTGTTGTCGGCGTACTCATTTCGGTGTGGATTCTGCCGCGGGCATTCTCGCTGGCACGGGCCGCACTGCGCATCCTCACCGAGACCTCGCCCAAACATATCGATGTCGACGAACTACGGGCCGCGTTGCTCGCGGTCGACGGGGTGACCAGCGTGCATGATCTGCACGTGTGGACCCTGGTGCCCGGTAAGGACATGGCCACCGCACACCTGACCAGCACGGCCGACGCGGCCCGGGTACTGGAGGCTGCGCGGGCGGTGCTCACCGCGCGCGGCCTGCCCCATGCCACCATTCAGGTGGAACCGCCTGAGGCGCAGGAGCATTGCGAAGAACACGCCAACTGGTGACGGGTTAGAGCAGCTAGAGCAGCTTGGACCAGAAACGGAACAACCAGCCACCAATTCTGGCGAGGTCGGGTTCGACGCCCAATGAACCGACGATCCAGTACACCGTGTCGAAGAAGACCCGGTTGATCGGCGGTGTCATGAGCAGCACGAACAGGATCAGGAATCCGAACGTCTTGAAGTTGGCGAGCGAATGCTGTGTCCGCGGATTTAAGTGCGGTTCCAGCGCCCCGTATCCGTCCAGACCGGGCACCGGCAGCAAGTTGAGCACCACGGCCGTCACCTGAAGAAATCCGAGATAGGCCATGGCTGCCCAGAACACGACATGGTCGCGATCGGCGAAAAGCGCGGTTGTCCCGAGAATGAGCACCGCCAGTATGGCGTTCGCGCTCGGCCCGGCCAGGCTCACGATCGTGCGCTGCCGATTGCTCATGCCGGCGGTATGCACGTACACCGCGCCGCCCGGCAGCCCGATGCCGCCCAAGGCGATGAAGACCAGTGGCAGTGCCAAGGAAAGCACCGGATCGGTGTACTTGAGTGGGTCCAACGTCAGGTATCCGCGCGCTCCGGTATCGCCGAAACGCCACGCGCTGTACGCATGCCCGAACTCGTGCAGGCATAGCGACACCACCCACCCGGCGAGGATGAAGACGAACACCCCGCCGCGCGCGAAGGGCTCCGTCGAGTTGCCGCCCAGCCATGCGGCGACGGCTCCGGCGACGGTGAGCGCGACGAGTGCCAGGAACACCGGGCTGGGTCGTAGTGCCGACTTGGTCAATTCCACTCGCCAGAAGCTACCGGACGAGTAGCCACCCCTGCTGGTGCCGATAGAACGTGGACCTGGTGACCGGACGTGGCCCCTCAATCCCGTCTCGGACGACCATGGCACCCTCGGTGCCCAGTTGGGCGGCCCGCCCGGTCACCCAGCGGCGCGGGAGGCGACGCACCGAGGCACGCAGCCCGGGCAGCGACTCGGTGGGCTCGACGTCGACCAGGGCGGCACCATCGAAGAGCAGCGTGTCGTCGACCGTGGCCTCGCCGATGACCCCGTTCCCGTCGGCGCTCTGCCATGAGGCGCGCCCGGCGACTGCGGTGCCGGTGTCGTCCCGGATCAACGGAACCCGGTGTGCGCGGCCATCGCGTGCCCGCCGTGCCGCACCAAACCTGATCCGGTGGATGCGTGCCGCGCGTGAGCGCCGGTCCGGTACGAAACCCAGCTCCACATCCAGTCTTTCGGCGCGCATCAGGCGGGTCAATACCGCCCCGAGATCGTGGTCCCCACCGACCACGATGAGCCGTTTGGTGCCCTCCGGAAGTCCGTCGACGAGGGCCCTGACCGCGTCGGACCCGTCCAGCCGATCTGTGGGGAGGCCGCGGACCGCGCGGGGCGGTCGGCGTGCACCGAACAGCAAAACTCGCACCGGTGTGGTTTCGGTGACGCTCACGTGACTCCTTTGCCCGTCCAGATACGCACAAAGCCTGTGGCCTGCGATACAGTGGCTCACCGGCTGAACAACATTTTGCACGCGCAGCGTCGCGCCGCCTTCGCCCAGCCGGAAGGTAAGCGTGGGCTGCCTTCAGGAAGCGCAGAGAAAACGCATGCCGGCAATAGTCCTGATCGGCGCCCAATGGGGTGACGAGGGGAAAGGCAAGGCAACCGACCTGCTCGGTGGCTCGGTTCAATGGGTTGTCCGCTACCAAGGCGGTAACAACGCCGGACACACCGTGGTGTTGCCTAACGGGGAGAACTTCGCCCTGCACCTCATCCCTTCGGGGATCCTCACCCCCGGGGTGACGAATGTCATCGGCAATGGGGTCGTCGTAGACCCCGGAGTGCTGCTCACCGAGTTGGCGGGCCTGGAGGATCGCGGTGTCGATACCTCAGGTCTGATCCTCTCGGCGGACGCGCACCTGTTGATGCCGTATCACGTCGCGATCGACAAGGTGACCGAAAGGTATTTGGGGTCCAAGAAGATTGGCACCACCGGTCGCGGTATCGGTCCGTGCTATCAGGACAAGGTGGCGCGCATCGGGATCCGGGTTGCTGACGTCCTCGACGAGGAATTGCTGCGCCAGAAGGTCCATGCCGCACTGGAATTCAAGAACCAGGTGCTGATCAAGATCTACAACCGCAAGGCGCTTGATCCGGACCAGGTGGTCGACGATGTGCTGGAGCAGGCCGAGGGATTCAAGCACCGCATCGCCGACGCCCGCCTGCAGCTCAACCAGGCGCTGGAACGCGGCGAGACGGTGCTCCTGGAGGGGTCGCAAGGCACCCTGCTTGATGTCGACCATGGCACGTATCCCTTTGTGACGTCCTCGAATCCGACGGCCGGCGGCGCATCGGTGGGCTCCGGTATCGGCCCCACGCGGATCACTACCGTGCTGGGGATCCTCAAGGCGTACACCACCCGGGTGGGTTCGGGTCCGTTCCCCACGGAGCTGTTCGACGAGCACGGCGCGTACCTGGCCAAAACCGGTGGCGAGGTGGGTGTCACCACCGGCCGCGCCCGGCGCTGCGGATGGTTTGACGCCGTCATCGCGCGGTACGCCACGCGGGTCAACGGCATCACCGACTACTTCCTCACCAAGCTCGATGTGCTGTCGAGCCTGGAGACGGTGCCGATCTGCGTCGGATACGAGGTGGATGGCAAGCGCACCAGCGAGATGCCGATGACGCAGAGCGAGATCTACCGTGCCACACCGGTTTACGAGGAGCTGCCGGGCTGGTGGGAGGACATCTCCGAAGCGCGGGAGTTCGATGATCTGCCCGCCAAGGCGCGCGACTATGTGCTTCGGCTGGAGGAGCTTTCGGGTGCGCCCATGTCCTGCATCGGTGTCGGTCCGGGACGCGAGCAGACGATTGTGCGTCACGACATCCTCGGCCCCGCGCGCTCATGAGCGCGGACGCTGAACGGTTGGCCGCGTTCTACGACGAGTTCAACCGGGCCACCCGGGAGGCGCACGGCGGCGGTTTCCCGCAATACGAGCCATCAACGGTGGGGCCGGGGTTCGGGCGATTCCTGACGGCGATGCGACGCCTGCAAGATCTGGCGGTGTCGGCCGATATGGACGATGCGCACTGGGATCAGGTCGCCGACGGTGCTGAAAAGCTTGTCGGGATTATGGATCCGTACCAGGCCCCTGAAGGTGTCGGCCCCGCGAACCGGGTTGCCGATCAACCGGCCAACGGACATCTGCTGCTGCCTCCCTGGTTCATCGACAAGGCCGGCCCGGAGGGGATCGAGGCGCACGGAGATTTCCCGCGTTTCTACCTCGGGGGCAATAGCGCCGTGCACGGCGGCATCCTGCCACTGTTGTTCGATCACCTCTTCGGGATGACCGCGATCGTGGGCGGCCGCACCATCAGCCGAACGGCGTTCCTGCACGTCAACTATCGGCAGGTGGTCCCGGTAGGCGCACCGTTGATCGCGCGCAGCCGCATCGACGAGGTGGACCGCCGCAAGGCCTTCGTCTCGGCCGAGCTGCTTGACGCCGAGGGCGCGGTGCTGGCTGATGCCACCGGGCTCATGGTGCAGCTGCTGCCAGGCCAGCCCTAGACCGTCGGTTCTTCGCGCAGTCGCTCATCACTACCGCCTAGCGGTCGGCCTGATTCATCGTGGCCTCTTCGAGGTCGAGTCCACGGAGCACGGTGCGCAGCACCTCGTCGTCGATATTGCCCGCATCACGTTCGGCGATGAACACCTCGCGCTCCTTCTCGAGCATCTCCAGACGCAGGTTCCGGAATGCCGCCATCGGGCTCTCTCCGGCGTCCTCATCGCTGCGCCCGAGGCGCTCCCACGCCGCGTTGCGTCTACGGGTGTTCCAGTGCCGCAATATTTCCGCGGCCCGGCTGCGCACGTTGGTGTCCTCAATGCCGTCGTTGTCATCGAGGAGCTCTTCAAGTCGGTCGGCGGCCGCGCGGGCGGCCTTGTCCTGAGCGGCGGCCTCGGCGAGCGCGTCCTTGCGCTCGTCATCGCTCTGCACACCGAGCACGCGAATCACCCAGGGCAGCGTGAGGCCGTGCAGCAGAAGGGTTCCCACCACGACCACGAAGGTCAGGAACACGATGTGCGGATGCCCCGGCAGTGGCTCGCCGGCGACCGTGGTGAGCGGCACCGCGAAGGCCATCGCCAGCGATACCACGCCTCGCATGCCCGCCCATGCGACAACGAAAACCCCACGCGCCGAGGGGCGCTGGCCTGGTGGTCGCATATAGGCGAACGCGAAGACGAACACGATGCGCACCACGATCACCGTGGTCAGTACCGCGATCGAGGACATCACAATGGTCTGGAACGACAGTCCGCGCAGACCCTGAATCACCTTGGGTAGTTGCAGTCCGATGAGCAGGAACGCGAAGGATTCCAGCAGCAACTGCACGGCCCTCCACACCGCGTCGTCCTGCAATCGGGTGGCGTAACCGGCGTGCACCGAACGGTGACCCAGCATGAGCCCGGCGACCACGACGGCAATCACGCCGGAGCCGTGTATCTCCTCGGCGAGCAGATACGCGAAGAATGGGACCACCAGGCCGATCGCGCTCTCGGAAAGCGGATCGTCGAGTTTGCATCGGATGATGTTGACCAACTTGCCGATGACGAACCCGATGAAGACCCCGCCGACGGCCGCGAGCGCGAAGATCTTGAACCCGTCGGCCACGGTGGCGCCGAGCCCGATCGCCGCGGCGATCGCCACCCGGTACGCGGTGAGCGCGGTGGCGTCGTTGAGCAGACTCTCCCCGCCCAGCAGTGTCATGATGTTGCGCGGCAGCCCCAGGCGGCGGCCGATTGCGGTGGCCGATACCGCGTCGGGAGGGGCCACGATGGCTCCCAGCACCATCGCTCCGGCCAACGGAAGTTCGGGCACGGCGTAGAAGGCCACGAAGCCCACCGCGACGGTGGTGACCAGCGGCAGCAGCACCGCGAGGCTGCCGACTGCCCTGATGTTCTTGCGCAGGTTGACGTATGAGCTTTCCAGCGCCGTTGTGTAGAGCAGCGGCGGCAGGATCACGAACAACACGAGGTCCGGATCCATCTCGATGGACGGCAAACCGGGGATGGCGGTGGCCGCTAAACCGGCAACGACCAGTACCAATGGCGTGGGAAGCCCGAATCGCCGAGAAATCGCGGCGAGAACCAAGGCGACCGTGAGTACCGCCAGCAGGGAAACGTTCACCTTCGTATTCTGTGCGGAGAGTGGTTCCGGCGCCTAAGCGGGCACGTGGAGAGGGCAGAGATGAAGCGGCTGTTTCGGCGTGGATCGTCCGCGCGTGTGTCGACAGAGGGGCAAGGTCCCTGTCCGGAGCTGGCGGCTGCTACCGGGCACGACCCACAGCCCCGGACGCCCGGTCGTTGCGAGGACTGCGCGGCAGTGGGCGAGCAGGTGTGGGCGCATTTGCGGATGTGTCTGGAATGTGGACGGGTCAGCTGTTGCGATTCCAGTCCTCACCAGCACGCCACCGCGCATTTCCACTCCTCGGGGCATCCGGTGATGCGTTCGCATGAGCCGGGGGAGAGCTGGCGCTGGTGCTACGTCCACAGCACTCTCGGTTGAGGAAGTGTGGCAATCTGGCACGCTAGGCACGGTCCGAGAGGGTCAAGACCTATGAATGAGCGAGCACAGCATTGGAAGGCGTGAAGGACATCGAGGTGACGCAGGAGGGTTCGCCCCCCAGCGAGCAAGGCGCGGCGGCGTCGACCGACACCGCCGAGTCAGGGCCCGCTGAAACGGCGCCGGTGACCGAAAGCGCCGTTCGCGCCATAAACGGCGTGAAACCCAATACCAAGGCTCCGAAAGCCGTCGAGGCCACGAAGCCCCCCGTGCAGACCGATGCGCCCGCCGGGGAAGCGGCCGCGCCGGATCCCGCGCCAGCAGACCCATCGGAACCTCCCGCCGCGAACCGCACCACCGTGATGCTGCTCGGCTCGGGTGAGCTGGCCAGGGAACTGGCCATCTCCTTCCAGCGCTTGGGCGCGGAGGTCGTTGTCGTGGACTCGCAGAAGGGCGGCCCCGCGCAATCAGCGGCGGACCGTACGGTGCTCCTGCCGATCGGTGAGTCGGCGCGTCTGATCGAGCTCATCGAGAAGGAGCGGCCCCGGTTCGTGGTGCCACTGGTCGAGGCGGCGTCCGGTGACGCACTGGACAAAGTGGCCGAGAACAAGATCACCCAGGTGATTCCGACCGCCAAGGCTGTCCGGCTTGCCTGTGACCGCGAGGCGATGCGGCGGATGGCGGCCGAGGAACTCGGTCTGCCCACACCGGCATACTGGTTCGCCAATTCGGTCGAAGAACTGCACAAGGTGCTCGAAACGTCGGGTTTCCCGGCGGTGGTACGTCCGGTATCGGCGTCGTACGGCCAAGGTCAATCGGTGGTGCTGCGCGATAGTGACGCCGAACCGGCATGGGAACAGGCCATCGCCTCGAGCCTCGGCGGCAACCGGCGGGTGCTCGTGGAAACCGCAGTGGAGATCGACTACGAGATCACGCTGCTCACGGTGCGGACGGCCGGGGTCGGCGGTGCCACTCGGCTGTATTTCTGCGAGCCCATCGCACACCGGCAAAGCGGGACCGACGCGATGCAGATGTGGCAGCCGCAGCCGCTGAGCCAGGCGGCCCTTGAGCTGGCCCGGTCGATTGCCGCCCGGGCAGTCAATGCCCTTGGCGGGCACGGTGTTTACGGGGTCGAACTATTCGTCCGCGGCGACGAGGTGTACTTCTGCGATGTGAGTGCGCGGCCCTATGACACTGGGCTGGTGACCGTCCGCTCACAGCGACTCTCGGAGTTCGATATGCATGCCCGCGCGGTCCTCGGCGTGCCCATCGACACCATCCTGGTGTCGCCGGCGGCCGCCGAGGTGGTCTACGGCGACGGCCACGGTCCCTCGCCGCGGCAGCTCGATGAGGCACTCCAGATACCCGAAAGCGATCTTCGAGTGTTCGGGCATTCGGAAACCCACCGCCGCCGCCGCATGGGAGTCGGATTGGCGACCGCCCCCAACACCGCGCTGGCACTCGGGCGCGCGCAGCAGGTCGCCAGGCATCTGCGGTGACGCCGCAGAAAGCCGACGCCGAAGACTCACCTCCTGACGACACACCTCCCGAAGACACTGGGAGCCTGGCGCCGTTTATCGCCGGTGCGGTGATCTTTGGAATCGTGGTGATCGGTATCGCACTATCGGTGATCTTCCGGTCGGATGACGGCCTCACTCCCGAAGGTCGGATCGGCAGGACTGTTGTCGCGCAGAACGACGCGCTACAGCGACGCGCATACCCCGAGTATGTGGCGAACAGTTGTCGGGCCATCGTCGTGCCGGAACAGGATCTGATTGCCGCACAAGGCAAATCCGAGGCATCGCGGGGAAACCGATATGTGGATGACGTCAAAGACATCAAGATCAGCGGGGATGCCGCCACCGCCCAAGTGAGATATCACTACACGAAATCCGAGGACAACAAGGTCACCGCCGACGTCTCCTTCGTCAAGGAAGACGGCTCGTGGAGGGTCTGCGCTCGGTACCAATAGACTGGTTCTTCGTGGGCTACGCAGGAGATATCACCCCCGAGGCGGCGTGGGCGCTGCTGAGGGAAAACCCAGAAGCCGTGCTTGTCGATGTGCGCACGTCGGCGGAGTGGAAGTGGGTCGGTGTTCCCGATCTGACCGAACTCGGCCGCGACGTCGTATACGTCGAGTGGACCCGTTCCAACGGCAAGCGCAATGACGACTTCCTCGAGGAGCTCGCCGCCGCGGGAGTGACGGCAGCGGACCGTCCGGTGGTGTTCCTGTGCCGGTCCGGTAATCGGTCTATCGGCTCCGCGGAGATCGCGACAGAGGCGGGAATCGCCCCGTCCTACAACGTGCTTGACGGATTCGAGGGCAATCTCGACGAGCATGGGCACCGAGGCGGCGTCGGCTGGCGTGCCGTCGGTCTGCCGTGGCGGCAGTCATGAACCAAACACCCGAAGGCATTCCGTCGGTGCGCATCCCCAGGGCACTACCGGACGGCGTGAGTCAGGCAACCATCGGTGTCCGGGGTGGTCTGCTGCGGTCCGAATTCGAGGAAACCGCCGAGGCGATGTACCTGACCTCCGGGTACGTGTACGAAAGCGCGGCCGCCGCGGAACAGGCCTTCACCGGCGAGGTCGACCGCTATGTGTACTCGCGGTACGGGAACCCGACGGTCTCGATGTTCGAGGAGCGGCTGCGGCTGATCGAGGGCGCCGAGGCGGCGTTCGCGACTGCCACCGGTATGGCGGCCGTATTCACCGCGTTGGGTGCGCTGCTGGGCGCGGGTGACCGGCTGGTTGCCGCCCGCAGCCTGTTCGGCTCCTGTTTCGTGGTCTGCAACGAGATCCTGCCGCGCTGGGGTGTGGAGACGGTGTTCGTCGACGGTGAGGATCGGTCCCAGTGGGAGGAGGCCCTGTCGGTTCCGACGCAGGCGGTCTTCTTTGAAACCCCTTCCAACCCAATGCAATCGCTCGTTGATATCGAGGCCGTATGCCGGCTCGCACATGCCGCGGGTGCAAAGGTGGTGTTGGATAACGTCTTTGCTACTCCGCTGCTACAGCAGGGCATCCCACTCGGTGCCGATGTGGTGGTCTATTCGGGTACCAAGCACATCGACGGGCAGGGCCGGGTGCTCGGCGGTGCGATCCTGGGTGAAACCGAGTACATCCAGGGGCCGGTCAAGACGCTGATGCGGCACACCGGGCCCGCGCTGAGTCCGTTCAATGCCTGGACGCTGGTGAAAGGCCTTGAAACACTGGCTGTTCGGGTGAATTACTCCAACGAATCTGCGCTGCAGATCGCGCAGTTCTTGGAGCGGCATCCCGCGGTCCGCTGGGTGCGATACCCGTTCCTGGATACGCATCCGCAGTATGAGCTGGCGAAGCGTCAGATGAGTGGCGGCGGCACTGTCGTGACGTTCGAACTCGACGCCGACGGCGAGGCAGGCAAGCAGCGTGCCTTCCAGGTCTTAGACGGGACGTCGCTCATCGACATCTCCAACAACCTGGGCGATTCCAAGTCCCTCATCACCCACCCCGCCACCACGACCCATCGCGCGATGGGGCCCGAGGGGCGGGCCGCGATCGGTCTTTCGGATGGTGTCGTGCGGTTGTCGGTCGGGCTGGAGTCGACGGAGGATCTCATCGCCGATCTGGAGCGGGCGCTCGGCTAACTAGGGCTAGCTTTAGTTAGCAGGGGCTAGCGCTTTGCATTTACGTTTTGTACCATCCGTCAATGGCGCGACGATGGTGTCTTGCCGTGGTGCTGGCGTTCGCTGCCGCGGTCATGACGACGGCTCTCAGTGCTTGCTCTATGTCCGATTTCGTGGGCGGCGCCGTGGAGCGCACCACATATCCGCCGGTCACCCCCATCCCGCCGCCGCCGCCGGGCGCCAGCGTTCTCCCTGCCGACTTTCCGCGCGATATCCCGGTGGTCAAGGGCACGTATCGCCAAGACGCCGCGGATGACTCCCGAACGCTGGCCGTCAGCGGTGTCGACGCGTCTGCCGTGGCAGCGGCGGGGAAGCTGCTCACCGACGCCGGATTCGAGCATCAAACCGTGATGGGCCAGGACGCCTACCTCAACGCCAAGTACACCGTCCTGGTGGTCGGCGATGACCTCGGCGGAACCTTCACTCTCCGATACACCGTCATGTCCATGACGGGTGTCCCTTCCATGCCGAGCATGACCTTCCCGCCGTTGATCTGAGGAGCTGAAGATGGCCCACCAGTACAGTCCGGCATTCGAGCGGGCGGGCCGCTTCATGGCGAGGCACGCGAAGCTGGTGCTGCTGGCATGGATCGCGGTCGGGGTTTTCGTCAACGCGGCCTGGCCGCAGCTGGAACGGGTGGCCAACGAGCACTCGGTGAGTCCGCTGCCGACCGGTGAGGTGAGCCCGGCGCTGGCGTCGATGAAGGAGATGGGAAAGGCATTCGGCCGTCCCGGTATCGACAACGCCGTCATCATCGTGATGCACAGCGACAAGGGTTTCGACGCCGACGCGCAGGCCCGTTACGCCGCCCTGGTGGACCGGCTGGGCGCTAATAGGGAGTACGTCACCTTCGTTCAGGATCAGTTGGGCGATCCGCGAGTGCGTAACAATCCCGCGGCACGCAAGCAGGTGCTCAGCGAGGACGGCACCACCTGGTACGCGATGGCGGGGCTGGCCGGCGATCTGGGTACTCCATTGGCGCAGAGGTCATATCATTCGGTGGACGACTTGGTGCGGCAGACGTTCGCCGGCTCGACTACCACCGCGAATATCACCGGGGCCGCGGGGACGGTCTCCGATCTGGGCAATGCCGCAATGGGTGACCTGCCCAAAATCGGTGCCGTAACTGTCGCGCTCATCGCCCTCATCCTGCTGTTGGTGTTCCGATCCTGGTTCACCGCGATGCTGCCGCTGCTGGTGATGGGGATGAGTCTGCTCATCGCGCGCGGCGTGATCGCGGGCCTGGCCGACCGTAGTCTTGTTCCGGTGTCCTCGGTATCGGCGGGGCTGATGATGGCCGTGCTGATGGGGGCCAGTGTCAACTACACGGTGTTCCTGGTGAGCCGGTATCACGAGCGGATACGTGCCGGCGAAAGCCCCGAGGACGCGCTGGCACACGCCTGCGGATCGATGACTCCGGTGATCCTTGCGACGGCCGCCACGGTGGCGATCGCGAATATCGCACAGCTGACCGCCAAGCTCGCCTTCCTTGCAGCAGCCGGCCCGGCGGTATCGATGGGCGTGATCGTCGCCTTCTTCGTGGTCACCACGATGCTGCCGGCCACATTAAGCCTGGCGGGTAAGCGCGGGCTGGGTCTCCCCGGTCCCGATCGGACCCGCGTGTACTGGCACCGGATGGGTGTGACCGTCGTGCGGAACCCGTGGCCCGTGTTCGCGGGTGCCACCGCGATCCTGTTGGCGGCGGCAGCCTTCGTCCCCTTCATCCGCCCCAGCTTCGACATCTCCAAGGTGCTCCCGAAGTCGGCGCAATCGAATGAGGGCATGCGGATCCTCAACGAGCATTTTCCCGCCAATTCGGTGATGCCGCAATATCTTCTGGTGCAGGCGACCTCGGATCTACGCAATCCGCGCGGGCTCGCGGACCTGGATCAGCTGGCCGAGCGCGTCGCGCAGCTCAAGGGTGTCCAGAAGGTTGTCGGGATCACCCGGCCCGACGGGAACAAGCTCACCCAGGCCACGCTGGCGTGGCAGTTCGGCTATATGGGAACGCAGATCGACAAGACCAGCGGTCAGATCAATACCGACCTGCGACCCCAGCTCGAACGGATGTCCAAGCTCGCCGACATCATGTCGGCCATGACGAACGAGATGGGGGACGGGGACCTGGCGCAGCTGCAACAGATGATGCCCCAGATGCTGTCGATGGCGAAAGAGCTTGGCGGACAGATCGATCGATATCAATCGCTGATATCCCAGATGGGCACCGTCGCCGGGATGGTGGATCAGCTGGCCAAGATAGGGCCCTCGGTGGAGTCGATGTTCTCCGCGCTCGATGCCGGGGCGTCATTGACCCAGACGCTGGCCGATTCTCCGTTCTGCCCGGTACAACCCGAATGCGTGAAACTGCGTGACCAGCTCGTCGAGCTGCGTGATACGGGTCCGCTGTCGTCGGCGCAGAGCCTGCGCGAGTCGGTGCGCACGGTCACCGGCGGCAAGACGGTCACCCAACTGCTGGGCGATATGAATAGTCAGTTCAAGCAGATTCGAGGTCTACTCACGAAACTGCCAGAGATGCAACGCAAGTTCGAGCGCATCTCGGGCTACTTCCAGCAGCTACAGGGGCTGGGCGTCGATATGAGTTCCGTCAAGACGATGGGTGTGCGGATACGCGATTTGAACTCTCAGCTCGAGGACACGGTGCGGTCCATGGGCGAGGCCGCCGCCACGCTGCAGACCATCGGCAAGGAATCTAATTCTCCTGCCGCCTCAGGCTTTTCCATGCCTGAGGCGATGCTGCAGAATCCCGGGTTCAAGGAGCTCAGTTCTGCGTTCTTACAGGGCGGCGGGCGCACTGCCCTGTACTTGATTCAGTCACCGCTTAATCCCTACGGTCCCGAGGCCATGCAGTTGAGCCGCGATATGCAGCGCGTCGGCAACGAGGCCACACCCAACACCGTTCTCGCCGGTGCCACGGTTTCGGTCGGCGGTTTCCCGGCCGTCAACGCCGACCTTAAACGCGCGTACGACAGCGACCTGCGCGAGATCATCGTCGTGACGCTGCTCATCATCTTCGTGGTGATGTGCCTGTTGCTGCGGGCCGTCATCGCGCCGCTGTACCTGCTGGGCACGGTGCTCATAACCTACATCGCGTCGCTGGGAATCGGCGTGCTGGTGTTCCAGGTTCTCCTTGGGCAGCAACTGGATTGGGCCGTCCCGGCCATGACCTTTGTGCTCATCGTGGCGGTCGGCGCCGATTACAACATGCTGTTCATCTCGCGCCTGAGGGAGGAGAGCACCGGCAACATGCGGGTCGGCATCATCCGCACTGTCCGTCAGACGGGTTCGGTGATCACCTCGGCCGGGCTGGTGTTCGCCGCCAGCCTGCTGGGCATGATGGTCGGCTCGGTCGCACAGATGGTGCAGATGGGCTTCATCATCGGGGTAGGAATCTTGCTCGACACCTTCATTGTCCGGACGCTGATGGTGCCGACACTCGCGCAGGCGTTTGGCAAGCTGAGCTGGTGGCCGTCGAAAGCTTGAGTGGGGTACCGACTACTTCTCCAGTGTGTACTGCGCGATATCGATGTAGCCCTTATGGAATGCCTGAGCGCACCCGCTGAGGTATCTGTCATAGCGGTTGTAGATCACTTCGCCTTGCAGCGCTATGGCCTCATCCTTGTGGTCTCTGAGGGCCGCCGACCACATATCTAATGTCTTGGAATAGTGCGATTGCAGTTGCTGGATACGGCTGCAGGTGAATCCAGCCTTCGCGGAATAGTCCGGCACCATATCGAGCGTTGGGAGCCGGCAGCCGGGGAAAATCTCGTCGACCATGAACTTGATGAAGCGCGCGAGCTCGAAGGTCAGTGGCAATCCCTTGGCTGTCATCTCTTTGGCGGTCAAGATGGTGATGGTGTGCAAGAGCATCACCCCGTCCGACGGCATCGCCTGGTAAGTCAGATCGAAGAACTCGTCATAGCGATCGAAGTCGAAGTGCTCGAACGCGCCGATCGACACAATCCGATCTACTGAGCCGTCGAATTCTTCCCAGCCACGCAATTGGACCGACTTGGTGCGCTCGCTCGGGTTCTTGTCGAGGAGCTTTTGAACATGAGCGAGCTGGTTCTTGCTCAGTGTTAGGCCGATGACGTTGACGTCATATTTGTCCAGGGCGCGGTTAATACACGCGCCCCACCCGCAGCCGATATCGAGCAGTGTCATCCCGGGTTCCAGCCCGAGCTTGCCCAGCGACAAATCGATCTTCGCCAGCTGCGCCTCCTCGAGGGTCATGTCCTCCCGTTCGAAGTACGCACAGCTGTAAGTTTGTGTCGGATCTTGGAACAGCCGGAAGAACTCGTCAGACAAGTCGTAATGTGCTTGCGCCATTTCGAATTTGGGGATGAGCTTGGAGGACATAGAGCATGGCCTTTCTGGTAGCTGAGAAGTAAGCAATGGCGTACGCGGGCGACTAGCCTGTGTCCGAAGCGACCATTGCGCTCGTATCGAGCGCATCGGCGACAGAACTTGCGGTGGGGAGCCAGCAATAGGGGTCGCCGATCTCGAGGATCCGGTGGATCGCCTCACCAGGTAGCAGTGTCCAGTCCACGTCGTGGTGTCTGCAGTGGTAGCGGATCTTGAGAATGGCCAGAAAGCCCTCGCCACCGCAGAAATTCAGACCCCGGAGGTCCACCACGAGAGGGCGCTGCTCGTCGAGATGGCTTAGCGCGTAGTCAACGAAGCAGTCGGCGTTTGTCGCATCGAGATCGCCGAAGGCGGCCACCACGATCGCACCGTTGGGCTGCAGCTGGGCGGTGAAACGGCCCCGCGAGGCGCCGTACGGCGTAACAGTAACCGGCGGGTTCGAGTTGGTGCCAGCGCGGATGGACATTTTTTTGCTCCGTAAGTCCAAGAGGTACTTCTGGATTCAGGAGCGCCCGCACCGGGCAAGAGTTGGGAGTTCTGCTCTGCACCGGGAACTGATGCCCCTGCGCGGCTGTGAACTCAACCAATACGAAGGTACCCCCTCTTGTCGTCAATCCGCAATGAATCTGAAAATGATCTAGGCCAGCAGCCCTGGATGGGGGAGCGGCGCGAACGGGTCGGCAACTCGGTGTGTAAAGGTGCCGTGGAACCCGATCGGCAGATGGTGGGTGAGGTGGGCGACCGCCAGCGGTCCCTGCTCGAGATCCCTGGCATCCAGTATTACCAGCTGCGAACGGTTTTCGACGAGGTCATGGTTCACGGTAAGTAGCCAGCCATCGTCCTGTCCGGAGCTGGCGTCGCGAGGCACGAAGAGGGGCTCACATACCGACGCCGTCCCGAAATCGCAGTGTGTCATGGCGCCGGTGCGGTGGTCGAACTTGAAGATGCCGTTGTAGTGTCCGCTGCGCTCCAGGGTCCCGGCACAGTAGGTGATCGCATGATCACGGGTGGACTGGCGCCAGTCATATTGGGGGAATTCGATCTTCGCCGATTGTGACACCACTTCTTCGGTGATCCTGCCGGTCGGCGAGATGCGGAAACGGACCAGATGGCTGTCCGGCCATTCCCTGATCACCAAGTGGTGATGGGGATTGGGGTGCGGTGTGGGATCCAATGCCGCCGTGAGTGATCGGCGCAAGAATTCCAGGCTCTCGTACCTGACGAATTCGACCACGGCGTCGGGACCGTCCTGGAACGCATTGGTGACATGGATATGCATCTGCGGGTCGTGCTCGAAGACGAGCGGTTTGGAACCGTCCCGGGGGACCAGGATGAACTTGGTACTCGCGTTGGTGAGCTGGTATTCGAGGCTTTCGTCGAACCTCTTGCCGCGCAGGAGCTGCCCCACGTTGGGGCGGAGAGGATCGAGCACGAAAACGAGATACTTCTCGGTCAGTGCGAAGTCATGATTCCAGCCCATATCCCACAGCGTCACCGAGTTTATTTGTGAGAGTTGACCGCTCGGACTGACTCGATAGCATCGCAACCGTGGTGTGGGAAAGACGTCCAGTCCGAAGTTGAACATTTCGCCGGTGACGGGGTCCCATTTCGGGTGGGCGGAGAAGGCGCCGACGTAGCCCAGCCTGCCGTCGAAGTCATTGGTACCCAGAGTTTCCAAGGTGTCAGGGTCCAGGCGATGCGGTGGACCGCCCTCCCATAGCGCCAGCATCTCGCCGGCCAGGGACACGATGTTCGTATTCGCCGTGTTGGCCGGTGGGCGGAGATTGGCGAGTAGCTTCCCGGGCACGTTGGTGGTGATACCGCGCCGTCGCATCGGAGCGTCCTGCAGCCCATCCCGAAACTGCGGGGTGCGGACATACCGATTGGTGAATCGCACCGAGGAACCGTCCAAGATGAATCGCGACACCATGCCGTCGGCGTCGAACATCGTCCGGAGCACTGTCGTGCCGACCTCGAACTTCCCGGGCCCGATCCGGAACAGCGTCCCGGTCAGATCCGGCGGGAGTTTGCCGTCGATATGAGTGATTTCGTAGTCGTACTCGTGCAATTGGGACTCGAACGGCCGGGAGATCAGGTTCTCGAACTCTGTTTCGGCGGTCGAGTGCTCGGCGGCGAGTGTCATGAGTGCTCCTAGACGACGATGTCCCTTTATTCTGATGACAGGTGTCCTCAGTATTGGTAGGTAGTTTACGGATGTCAATACGAAAGGTATCGAGGCGTGACGAACGGGCAGGTTCACCGCAGGTACGGCGGAAAGACGCGTGAGCAACGCCGCGACGAGCGCCGTGCGGCACTGGTACTGGCCGGTCGAGAACTCTGGCGTGACCACGGGCTGGGTGCGGTGACGGTCCGCGGCGTCTGTGCCCGGACGCGGCTGACCGACCGGTATTTCTACGAACAGTTTTCCGCGATCCACAATCTGGTGTTGCAGATCGTGGGCGATGTGTTCGCCGAACTCTTTCGTGCGATGGCGGAGGCGGGCCAGGTGGCACCCGACAACCCCCGTGCCCAGCTAACTGCTGGACTCACGGCCTACCTGGAACACTCCGTGGCTGATCGCGCGGTCCTACGGATACTCACATCCGATCTGGCCGGCTTCCAGGGGCTGGCCGCGAAACGCCGCGATCTTCAGCACCGGATCGCGCACGCCATCCTGCTCACCATCGCGCCCGACGCCGGGGAAGTACATGCCGCAAAGCTTGCGGCCGCCGTCTTTTGCGTGGGAGGTGTCACCCTGCTGATGGAGGACTGGCTTGGCGACGAGAATAGATGCAGTGCAAGCGATCTGGGTGCCAGGGCGACGGATATGTGTATGAGCGTGTTGGGGCCGATCGACTAGCCGTGGCTCACGAACTTGGTGGGCCGCAGGTACAGGATCACCCGGTCGGCTTCGTCTCCGGTGCTCTGCCCGGCCCACGGAGCTTGGTATAGCTGGGCCAGTTCCTGGATGAAGGATCCGGTGGGATCGTCATCGATCTGGTCGATGGCGCCCCGCACCTCCAGGTACCGATACGGGTTGGTGGGGTCCAGGATCGAGAAGGCGACGCGGGGTTCGGCCTGGATGTTGCGGAACTTGGCCCGCTTGTTGGTGTGCGTGAATCGCAACCGCTCGCCGTCCCAGCTGAACCACATGGGACTGGACTGTGGGGAACCGTCGGCGCCCGCCGTGGCCAGGTGACCGTAGAGCCGCTGTTCCAGGAGATCTTCGAAGCCTGCGGGGATTTGTGCCATGACCCATCCAAACATCGCGGCGGTGCGGATGCTTCCCCGACGACATGACGGATAGCCATCGTTCGATTCGCCGGGAGCCAAAGACTGTTGTCGACTGGTCGGTGTTCCTAGGTTTGATCGCATGACATCGGCACCGGCCGCGGTCCCGCGCGCTCGCGTATCGCAGGTGGCCGATGAACCGGTCTTGCGGGTGCGGCGGCGTCCCCGGCCGGGGAACTGGATTCTTTCGGCGGTAACGCTGCTATTGGTGGCCATGTTCGTGCACGGCCTGGTGCGCAATCCTGGATGGGACTGGCCGACCTTCGCGCAATACTTCACTGCCAACTCGGTGCTGACCGCATTGTGGCTGACCATCCGGCTGACCATTTACGGGACGGCGCTGGGATTTGTGCTCGGTGTCGTGCTAGCGGCGGCTCGGCTCTCCAAGAACCCTGTTCTTCAGGTCATTTCGTGGACCTACGTATGGATCTTCCGGTCGATCCCACTCATTGTGCAGTTGCTGTTCTGGTTCAACATCGCCTATCTGTACGACACCATTGGGGTCGGTATTCCCTTTGGGCCGATCCTGATCACCGTAGGTACCAACGAGCTGCTCAGCGGTCTAACGGCCGCCGTGATCGGCCTGACCCTGCACCAGGGCGCGTACTTCGCTGAGATCATTCGCGGCGGAATCTTGTCAGTCGATGAGGGTCAGCTGGAAGCAGCTGCGGCGCTGGGTATTCCGCGGCGACGCCAGTTCTCCCGGATCGTGTTGCCGCAAGCCATGCGGTCAGTCATGCCCAATGCCGCCAATGAGGTGATCAGCCTGGTGAAGGGGACCTCCATCGTCTCGACTATGGCCATCGCCGACCTCTTTTACCAAGTGCAGGTCATCTTCGGTCGCAACGGACGTGTGGTTCCTCTGCTCATGGTGGCGACGGTCTGGTACATCGTCATCACTTCGGTACTGACCGTGGTGCAGCACTATATCGAGCGGCACTACGCGCGCGGCGTCATCCGATGAGCACGATCGAGGTGCGAGGTCTGCGTAAGTCGTACGGAAATGTGGTTGCTCTGCGTGATGTGAATCTGACTGTGCAACAGGGTGAAGTCACCGTCATCATCGGGCCGTCGGGGTCGGGGAAGTCGACGCTGCTGCGCACTCTGAACCACCTGGAGAAGGTGGATGCCGGGACCGTCCGCATCGATGGCGAGCTCATCGGATATCGGCAACGGGGATCGGTGCTCTACGAGCTGTCCGAGCGGGCCATCCTGCGTCAGCGGTCGCAGGTTGGGTTCGTGTTCCAGAACTTCAACCTGTTCCCGCATTTGACGGTGCTGGAGAACGTCATCGAGGCGCCGCTGGCCGTACGACGGGCGCCGCGCGCCGCGTTGATCGCGGAGGCGACCCGGCTCCTTGAGCGCGTGGGTGTCGCGGAAAAGGTGGCGGAGTATCCGCGGCGGCTCTCGGGGGGCCAGCAGCAGCGGGTGGCCATCGCCCGCGCACTAGCATTGCGGCCCAAGGTCATTCTGTTCGACGAGCCTACGTCGGCCCTCGATCCCGAGCTCGTGACCGAAGTGCTCGATGTGATCCGCCAGCTCGCTCGCGATGGCGCCACCCTGGTGATCGTGACCCACGAGATAGGTCTTGCTCGGGAGATCGCCGACACTGTGGTCTTCATGGATCACGGCGCGATTGTCGAGCAGGGTCCGCCGGAAGAGGTGCTGGACAACCCTTCGCATCCGCGGACGGTGAGCTTTCTCTCCAAGGTACTGACATGAAAGGCCTTGTGGCCCTTCTCTCTGTCGGGATCCTTCTTCTCGTCGGATGCGGGAGAGGCGACGGCCCCGCGGTGTCCTCGTCCTTCAATCTGAGTCCGAATCAGGACCGGGTGCGCGCCGACAAGGTGGAAGCCATTGCCGCCGAGGTACCCGCCGCGGTCCGGGCCCGAGGCACTCTCATTGTGATTGGGGACGCCAACTCGGCGCCGCCGCTGCGCTTCTACGCCGACGATGACAAGACGATGATCGGTATCGAGACGGATATCGCCTACCTGGTGGCGGATATTCTGGGATTGCGCGTGGACCTGCGTTCGGCCGATTGGGCGCAGAACTTCGTCAAGGTCGACTCGGGTGAGGTCGACGCGTTCATCTCCAATGTGACGGTCACCGAGGAGCGTAAGGAGAAATTCGACTTCGCGACCTACCGCCTGGACAACGTCACCTTCGAGGTACGCCGGTCGCTGGACTGGAAGGTTCAGGGCGCCAGGGATATTGCCGGCAGGACCATCGGCGTCGGGTCCGGCACCAACCAGGAGGCACTGCTGGTGCAGTGGAACGAGCAGAACGTCGCGGCCGGTCTTCCCGCCGCGGACCTCAAGTACTTCCAACAGACCACCGGCTACTACCTGGCGTTGGCTTCGGGCCGCATCGACGCGTATGTGGGGCCAAATCCGACGGCGGTATTTCATTCCGAGGCCACCGGACAGACCAAGTTAGTCGGAACCTTCTCCGGCGCGGGGGAGGCGCTGCAGGGGGAGATCGCGGTGCTTACCAAGAAGGACAATGGCCTGGTGCGCGCCATCTCCGATGCTTTCAACCACGCCATTGCCGACGGCACGTATCGTAAGGTGTTGCAGCGCTGGGGCTTGGAAAGCGAAGCGGTCGCCAAGTCGGAGATCAACCCACGCGGACTACCCAGGCAAGGATGACATGACGGCATGTGAGGATCTGCTGCAGTTCGTGACGGTGGAGCAGCAGGATCCACTGGCGGCCCCGCTGTTGGCGGAGCTGGCGGTGGAATACAGCACCCGGTACGGCGGGACCCTTGCCGACCATCACGAGTTCCTCGTCAACTACCCGGACGCTCACTTCGCGGCTCCCGACGGTGGGCTGCTGATCGGACTGCAGGGCGGTGCTGCCGTGACCGGCGGCGCCTTCCAGCGCTACGACGCGGATACCGCCGAACTCAAACGCATCTGGACCTCCAGCGCCCACCGTCGCCAGGGGCTCGCGGGGCGCACTCTGGCCGCGCTCGAACTCGAGATCCGCGGCCGCGGGTACGGGCGCATTTACCTCACCACCGGTCCGCGCCAGCCCGAGGCCACGGCGCTGTACCTATCCGCGGGGTACCGACCGCTCTACGACCTCACCCTGTCCGCGGAAGAGGTGGGTATTCATCCGTTTGACAAGGAGCTCGCGACGGGCGATGCGTAAGGGCACGGGTCGGTACGTCAGCATTACCCGGCAGGTTGCACGACACTCGGCGCTGTTTTTGTCGCCGGCTTCGTCGGCTTAGCGGGGATGTCCTTGAGATTGGGCTTTGACTTGATCTCCGCGTCGTCGGCCCGGCTGCAGACCGTCGCGCTTTTCACCGAACACTTCACGTGAGCCCCTGATGGCGGCATGGGGTCACCGGGATCGGCATGAGAAATCGAGAAGACCATGGGCGCGAGAGTGAATAGCCCAAGGCCCGCCACAACGAGCGACCGACCGGGCAGTCTGAGCGTCATAGCGAATACCATAAACAGAAAGGGGCGTGGCTGCAGTGTATGTCTAGCTTCGAAAGCAAACGGCCCTACGGCTCGCGGGTATGACGGCCGCGCTACGGACCTGCCGACAGATTCAGGCTCATCGTGAGTTTTAGGGCTCCGCCTGCGGGCGTCCGCACGTTGAAGAGTCTGTGACGACACTCCTTGGGCTGGCGCTGGACGGCTACGGATGGCATCCGGAGGCCGGCAAGCACGCGGGCGGTGCCTTGACCGGGAAGTACTGGACAGAGCAGGTCCAGCTCGCCGAACGTGGGCTGCTGGATTTCGTCACCTTCGAAGACTCGTTCGCCCGCACGCCCAGTGGGCGCACGGACGCGATACTGACCGCCGCACGGATCGCGCCGACGACCACGCATATCGGACTCATTCCCTCCGCGCCGGCCACTCACAACGAGCCGTTCCACCTCTCCAAATCGATTGCCACCCTGGATATCGTCTCCGGCGGTCGTGCTGGCTGGCAGGTGACTATCGCCGATACCGAGCAAGAGGCCGAGGCGTTCGGCCGTACCAAGGTTCTCCCGCTACAGGACCTGCTCGACGAGGCCGCAGATTCCGTTGAGGCCTCCCGACGGTTATGGGACAGCTGGGAGGACGACGCCGAGATCCGAGACCTGGCGACGGGTCGTTTCGTTGATCGGGACAAGCTGCATTACACCGATTTCGAGGGTCGGTTCTTCTCGGTAAAGGGCCCATCCATCACTCCGCGGTCTCCTCAGGGGCAAGCGGTGATCGCGGCGCTTGCCCGCAGCCGCCCCGGGCAGACATTTGCCGCACGGAATGCCGACCTGATCTTCGTCACCCCGCACGACGGAGCCTCTGCCGCCGAGATCCCCGCGCGTCTACACAACATCGCCGGCCATCGCACTATCAAAGTCTTGGCAGACCTTGTGGTCGCGTTCGGTCGCGATGGCGAATTCCACTCGGATGCAGCCATATTCACGGGATCCGTCTCGGAACTTGCAGACCTCATCACCCAGTGGCATGAATGGGGGATCGACGGTGTGCGTCTGAGGCCGGCCATCAACACGCTCGATATTCCGGTCATAGTTGACGGACTTGTGCCGCTGCTCCAGACCCGCCAGGGGTTCCGCACTCAGTATGAGGCTGGAAGCCTGCGCGCACGGCTCGGTCTGCCTACCGCCACCAACCGCTACGCAAGGAAGTCGGCATGAACGTCCCGCTGTCGGTTCTCGACCTTTCCCCGGTTAGCGAAGGGTCGGATGCCGCTACGGCGCTACGTAATTCGATCGACCTTGCCCAGCACGCCGAACAATGGGGATACCGGCGATACTGGCTCGCCGAGCACCATTTCGTGGCGGTGGCCAGCACCGCGCCCGCCCTGGTCATCGCGCAGGTGGCTGCTGCCACCGGCCGCATCCGCGTGGGTGCCGGTGCCGTCCAGGTCGCCTCGACCACGGCGGCGGCGGTGGTCGAGAGCTTCGGCATTCTCGACGCGCTGCACCCCGGGCGTATCGATCTCGGGCTGGGGCGCACCGGCCATCGCATCAGGGATCGTCTCGCCGGAAACGAGAAGAAGCCCGAACCCGCGCCGGCCCGTGACATTGACGGCCTTCTCATCCCGCGGCCGCCCGCCGAATTCGGAATCAAAGACAATCCGAAGCTGCGGGCCACAGTGGCGACCTTGCAGCAGCCCGGTGCACAGGTTCCCGATTTCGAACAGCAGGTAACCGATATCCAGGCCTTCCTCGACGGAACCTATGTGAGCCCGGAAGGTGTTGCACTGCATATCCGTCCGGGCGAGGGCGCCGACCTGCCGATATGGCTCTTCGGTTCCAGCAAGGGGGAGTCGGCGCAGATCGCCGCGCGACGCGGACTGCCCTTCGTGGCGAGCTACCACACCACACCGTGGTCCACGCTCGACGCGGTCGAGGCGTACCGCGATGCATTCCGGCCTTCGGCGGCACTGGCGCAACCCTATGTGATCGTGTCCGCGGACGCGGTTGCCGCCGACGACGATCAGACGGCGCGTCACCTCACCAGCACCTTCGGTCATTGGGTGCACTCCATCCGCTCCGGACACGGCGCCATTCCTTACCCCAATCCCGATGGTGCGCAACCACTTACCGATGAGCAACGCCAACAGGTGGATGATCGGATCGCCACGCAGTTCGTCGGCGATTCCGGCCAGGTCGCGGAGCGACTCGAAGCCCTGGCCCGGGTCACCGGTGCCGATGAGCTCGTCATCACCTCCATCACGCACCGCCACGAAGATCGGCTGCGGTCCTACGAGCTCATCGCCAAGGAATGGGGGCTGATCTGATGACGGAGCCTGAGGTCCGGGAAGGCAAGGACCGCAAGCCCATCCACCTCGCCGCCCACTTTCCTGGGGTCAATAGCACCACGGTCTGGTCCGATCCCACCTCGGGTAGTCAGATCGACTTCTCGTCCTTTGTGCATCTGGCGCGCACCGCCGAGCGTGGGCTGTTCGACTTCTTCTTTCTCGCCGAGGGGCTGCGCCTTCGCGAGCACCTCGACCGGATCTATGACTTGGATGTCGTCGGTCGACCCGATACCTTCACGGTGCTCGCCGCGCTGGGCGCTGTCACCGACCGGCTGGGGCTGGTGGGAACCATCAACACAACCTTCAATGAACCCTTCAACGTCGCACGGCAATTCGCGAGCCTCGACCACCTCTCTGATGGTCGGGCCGGTTGGAACATGGTCACCTCCTCCGATGCCTTCACCGGCGAGAACTTCCGCCGCGGCGGGTTCCTGGACCACGCCGACCGGTACCACCGCGCCGAGGAGTTCGTCACCGTCGCGCGCAAGTTCTGGGACAGCTGGGATAGCGCCGGCGATCCACAACTCGTCAACCACAAGGGGCCGCAGTTCACGGTGCGTGGCTTCGCAACGGTGCCGGTCTCACCGCAGCGTCATCCGGTCCTGCTGCAGGCGGGGGATTCCGTGGACGGCCGTGACTTCGGCGCCAAGCATGCCGACGCGCTCTTCACCGTCCACTCCTCGATTCCGGCCGGGCAGAAGTACTACGCCGACGTCAAGTCCCGTGCCATCGCGCACGGACGAAACCCGGACCGGCTCAAGGTTTTTCCCGGGGTTACCTATGTGTTGGGCGATACCGAGAAGGAGGCTGTCGAGAAGGCGGCCTTCATCAGAGATCAGCAGGTGGGTCCGCAGACCGCGATCGCTTATCTCGAACAGGTGTGGGGCCGTGACCTGTCCGAGTACGACCCGAATGGGCCGTTACCGGACGTTGAGCCCACCGGGGACGCCTCGATCACCCGGGGCAAGGCACGCCACGGCGACCCACGGGAGATCGCCGCGAGGTACCGCGCGATCGCCGCGGCCAAGAACCTGTCGATCCGTGAGCTGATCAAGGAGGTCACCTCGCGGCAGCAGTTCATCGGCACTCCGTCACAGGTGGCGGCCGAGGTGGACCGCTATATCCAGGCCGATGCCTGCGACGGCTTCATTCTCGTGCCGCATCTGACACCGCACGGTCTCGACGATTTCGTCGACACCGTAGTGCCGCTGCTGCAGGAGCGCGGTGGCTTCCGCACCGAGTACGAGGGGGACACGCTGCGGGAACACCTGGGGCTTGACCCCATCGGCTCACTCGCTGAGGGCGATCTGGACCGCGTCGCGCAGTGACCCCGTCCACGCCGGGCCGTGTCCGGGGGCCAGAACGTCGACCTTGGCATCCCCCACGACATCCGGTAGGGCCTCGACGCTGCGGCGGGCCTGTTCCATGTCCCTGGTGAACGGAGTGGGTAGTAGCTGTGGTCCGGACCGTGCCGCGATCGGGTGGCCGGTGATGATGGCGTCGCCCACCACCAGCACGTGTCCGGCAATCAGGAATGAGCAGTGGCCGCCGGTATGTCCGGGCGTGGGGACGGGTACCGGCGCACCGGGCAGCTCCACGAGCTCGGGGCCGATGGGCTGGACGGAGGGTATGCCCTCGCGCACCCCGGCGCCCAGGCGCATCGCGTGGATGACCCAGGGCAGCCATCCCGGGCGCCACAGATTCAGCAGGACGTGCAAACGATCGGCCTGGTCGACATAGTCGCGCCGCACATTGCCCAGCTCGGTGGTGTGGGCGTATATCGGGACCCCGTGTTCGGCCGCCCACCAGATGGCAGTGCCCATGTGGTCGATGTGACCGTGTGTGAGCACCACCGCGCGCACGTCCTGCGGTTTATGCCCCAGTGCTGCAATGGATTTAAGCACGTCATCACGATCGCCCGGATACCCGGAGTCGAACAGCGTGATACCGGATTCATTCGCAGCGATCACCCAATTGACCGCTTCTCCGTTGACCACGTGCACGGCATCGCTGACCTGGGTGATCTCCACCATGGAAATGAGACTATCCGTGGTTTGGTTAGGGTGGTTGGAGATACACCGATGAGCGGCTTGCGCGAAGAGCGAAAACCCCGATGAGCGGAGAGATATGGCGCGGGAACTGAAGCTGGGATACAAGGCATCGGCGGAGCAGTTCGCGCCGCGTGAGCTCGTCGAGCTGGCGGTCGCCACCGAGTCGCACGGTTTTGATAGCGCCACGGTGAGTGACCATTTTCAGCCGTGGCGCTACAACGGTGGCCACGCCCCATTCTCGCTGGCCTGGATGACCGCCGTGGGCGAGCGCACCGAGCGTCTGCAGCTCGGTACCTCGGTGCTGACCCCCACCTTCCGGTACAACCCGGCCGTCACCGCGCAGGCTTTCGCCACCATGGGTTGTCTGTACCCGGGCCGCATCTTCCTGGGTGTGGGCACCGGAGAGGCGCTCAACGAGATTGCGACCGGCTTCATCGGTGAGTGGCCGGAATTCAAGGAGCGCTTCGCTCGGCTACGCGAATCGGTGCGCCTCATGCGCGAGCTGTGGACCGGCGAACGCGTCGACTTCGAGGGCGAGTACTACAACACCAAGGGTGCCGCGATCTACGATGTGCCCGAAGATGGCATCCCCGTCTACATCGCCGCTGGTGGTGCCGTCGTCGCCAAGTACGCGGGCCGCACAGGTGACGGATTCATCTGCACCTCCGGCAAGGGTGAGGAGCTGTACACGGACAAGCTCATCCCGGCAGTTAAAGAAGGTGCCGCGCTGGCCGAGCGAAACTTCGACGATATCGACCGGATGATCGAAATCAAGATCTCCTACGACCCGGATCCGGAGAAGGCGCTGGAGAACACGCGTTTCTGGGCGCCGCTATCGCTGACCCCCGAGCAGAAGCACAGCATCCACGATCCCATCGAGATGGAGCGTGCCGCCGACGAGCTACCCATCGAGCAAGTAGCCAAGCGCTGGATCGTCGCCTCCGACCCCGACGAGGCTGTCGAGAAGGTCGCCGACTACGTGGGCTGGGGCCTGAATCACCTGGTGTTCCACGCACCCGGCCACGACCAGAAGCGGTTCCTGGAGCTCTTCAAGAACGACCTCGAACCGCGTTTACGAAAGCTCGCATGAGCCTCCTGCGGCGCTTCGTCGACGCGGTGAACACCGTGCCGGTGATAGCGCTGAACATGCCGGGTTTGCGCAGTCTGGCGGGCCGCTATTTCACCGTCGTCACCTACACCGGTCGACGATCGGGGCAGATCTTCAGCACGCCGGTGAACTATTGGCGCTCGGGCGACGCCATCATCATCTGGGTGGGTATGCCTGATTCCAAGAAGTGGTGGCGCAACTTCCTTGGCGAGGGCAGGCCACTACAGCTTCGGCTCAATGGGGTTGACGTGCCCGGATATGGAACCGCGAGACGCGAGGACAGCGGTCGCGTAACGGTGACGGTCCGTCTCGGTGAGAGTGCCTGAGTAAGGTTCGTAAGCCGATAGGGTCAGGCCATGCATGACGACCGGCGAATCGTCGAGGACCGCATTCGGCGCTTCGTCGAGAAGCGACTGAACTGCGCCATCTACGTGGATTCGGCACCGCTAACGGTGACCGCGTGGGCCGTGCCGGGGGAGCCCGTGCCGTTCGCGGAGGCAGTGCAGCACGAATTCAGTGAGATCGCCCCCGGTACGCCGTGGGGGCCGCCGTGGTCGACCATGTGGCTGCACGTGACGGGAACCGTTCCCGAACAATGGCACAGCCGTTCTGACGGCGCGCCCGAGCTACGCGTGGAACTCGGCTTCACCGGAGGACCCGGCTTCAACGCCGAGGGTCTGGTGTACCGGCCCGATGGCACCGTGATGAAGGGGATTGCGCCGCGCAACGCGTTCGTGCCCATCGACCACCCGGACGCGCCGCTTGACTTCTACATCGAGGCCGCCGCCAATCCTGATATCGGTAAGCATTTCTGGTCCCCAATGCCGTTGGGGGACAAGGCTACCTCTGGAGAAGATGCGCTATACCGGTTGGGGGGTATCGACCTCGGGTTGCGGGATCTGAACCTGTGGGGGCTGCAGCAGGACATCGCCACCCTGGATGGGCTGATGCACACGCTGCCCGAGGATCTGCCGCGCCGACACGAGATTCTGCGCGCACTGGAGCGCATGTTGGACACGGTGGACCCCGACGATCTCGCGGGCACCGCGGCCGCCGGGCGGGCCGAACTTGCCGACGTTCTGTCGCGCCCCGCATATGCCAGTGCCCATCGAATCACCGCGGTGGGGCATGCCCACATCGATTCGGCCTGGTTGTGGCCGGTCCGCGAAACGGTGCGCAAGTGTGCGCGCACCTTCTCCAACATGGTCGATCTAATGGACCGTTATCCCGACTTTCGGTTCGCCTGCTCCTCGGCGCAGCAGTACGCCTGGATCAAGGACGCGTATCCCTCGCTGTTCGCCCGCATCAAGGAGAAAGTGGCTGCGGGTCAGTTCATTCCAGTGGGCGGCATGTGGGTCGAGGCCGACACGAACATGCCCGGCGCGGAGGCGATGGCTCGCCAGTTCGTGGCAGGTAAGCAGTTTTTTCTCGACGAGTTCGGGGTGGACACCCCTGAGGTGTGGCTGCCGGATTCGTTTGGCTACTCCGCCGCGATGCCCCAGATTGTTGCCGCATCGGGATCGAAATACTTTTTGACACAGAAGATTTCGTGGAACTCGGTCAACCGTATGCCGCATCACACCTTCGTCTGGGAAGGGATTGACGGCACCGGAGTGTTCACCCATTTCCCGCCGGTCGACACCTACAATTCCGACCTCGGTGGCGGAGACCTCGCACATGCCCAGAGTAATTATCGCGACTCCGGTGCGGGCACCATGTCGCTGGTTCCGTTCGGTTATGGGGACGGCGGTGGCGGCCCCACCCGCGAAATGCTCGCTTACGCAACGCGAAAGCGCTCGTTGGAAGGGTCGCCGACGGTGTCGTTGGGCACCCCGGCAGAGTTCTTCGCCGCCGCACAGGCCGAATACGCCAACCCGCCGCGCTGGTCCGGTGAGCTCTACCTTGAGCTGCATCGCGGCACCTACACCTCGCAGGCGAACACCAAACAGGGAAACCGCCGCAGCGAGCATCTGCTGCGTGAGGCCGAGCTGTGGGCGGCGACGGCCGCGGTGCGGACCGGCTTCACGTATCCGCATGAGGATCTGCGGGAGATTTGGGAGTTGGTGCTGCTGCAGCAGTTTCACGACATTCTGCCGGGCAGCTCCATCGCCTGGGTTCACCGCGACGCCGAGCGAAACTATGCCGCGATCGCGAAAAGGCTTGCAGTCATTATTGAATCAGCAACCCAGGCGTTGGCGGGGAAGGGTGATCGGGCGCTCGTCTTCAATGCCGCACCCCATGATCGCGACGGGGTCCCCGCACTGGGTGCCGCCGTCGCCGAGCAGATGCGGTCGGTTACGCCCACTGAAGTCGCGGGAGGATTCCGGCTGGACAACGGCATTCTCGCCGCCGCATTCGACGCGGATGGGCTGTTGGTTTCGCTCGTCGACGCCGCCTCCGGGCGTGAGGCCATGGCCGCCGCCGGAAATCTGCTCCAGTTGCATCGGGATACGCCGAACCAATGGGACGCATGGGATATCGACGGGTTCTATCGGAACACCGTCACCGATCTGACGACGGCGGAGTCTGTCTCCGTCGCAGGCGACGCACTGGTCATCGAGCGGGCGTTCGGTGATTCCATTCTGGTGCAACGGATTACACTGCGCGACGGATCGCCCGCGCTGGACATAGATATCGACATCGACTGGCACGAATCCGAAAAGCTGCTCAAGTTGGCCTTCCCCTTCGACGTGTACGCGGATCGCAGCGCTTCGGAAATCCAGTTCGGCCATGTATTTCGCCCAACGCACGCCAATACCTCGTGGGATGAGGCCAAATTCGAGATCTGCGCGCATCGCTGGGTACATGTGGGCGAACCCGGGTACGGAGTGGCCGTGGCCAATGATTCGACCTACGGACACGACATCAGCCGACAGGGCTCCACCACCCTGGTGCGGATGTCGCTGTTGCGGGCCCCGCGCTTTCCGGATCCCGATTGCGACCACGGCCGTCATCGACTGAGGTTCTCGGTGCGACCCGGCGCGATGATCGGCGAGGCCGTCGAGGAGGGATATCGGCGCAACCTTGACCCGCGGGTCGTCGTTGGCGGGGTGGACAGCATCGAACCGCTTGTCAGCCTCGATAATCCGGCCATTGTGGTGGAATCGGTGAAGTTGGCGCTGGACGGCTCGGGAGACGTCGTCGTACGGCTCTATGAGTCGCGCGGCGGACGGGCCGATGCGAAACTCCTTACGAACTTCGACCACGAACGGGTGATCGTCACCGATCTGCTGGAGCGCCCGATTGACGGGTTGGGTGATATCAGCATTGACGGCAACGAGATTCGGCTGACATTGCGGCCGTTCAAGATCCTGACGCTGCGATTCCCTGGCGTAGAAAGGCGCGCATGACCGAGCCCAAGGCATCGAGTATCTATATCGCGTCTCCCGAGGGCGACACCGGAAAGTCTACCGTCGCTCTGGGCGTGCTGCACCGTCTCGCCGCAACCGTGGCGCGGGTGGGGGTGTTCCGTCCCATCGCGCGCCACGGGGAGAGCGTGGACTACATCCTGGAACTCCTGCTGGAGCAGAGCACTGCAGACCTTGCCTACGAGGACTGCCTGGGCGTCTCGTACCACGATGTGCACCAGGATCCCGATGCCGCCATCGCCGAGATCGTGGACAGGTACCACGCGGTTGCCGAACGCTGCGATGCCGTCGTCATCGTGGGCAGCGACTACACGGACGTCGCCAGTCCGAGCGAGTTGGGCACCAATGCCCGCGTCGCGGTCAATCTGGGTGCGCCGGTGCTGTTGACCCTCAAGGGATTCGATCGAACCCCCGCGGAGGTCGCGGCTCTTGCCGAGGTATGCCTCGGGGAGCTCAAAGCGCAGCGTGCACACACCGCCGCTATCATCGCTAACCGGTGTAATCCCGATCAGCTGGACGAGGTGTGCCAGGCCTTGTCGCGGTTCGGGAAGCCGGCCTGGGTGCTCCCCGAGGTGCCACTGCTGGTCTCGCCGTCGGTCGAGGAACTTCTGAAGGCCGTCAACGGCTCATTGGTCAGCGGCGACGAAGCACTGTTGTCTCGTGAGGCCACCAGCTTCATGGTGGCAGGGATGACTGCCGAACATGTGCTGGAACGATTGCAGGAGGGCCAGGCGATCATCTTCCCGGCCGACCGTTCCGACGTTCTGCTGGCGGTCGCGAGCGCCCATGTGGCGGAGGGATTTCCATCCTTATCTGCCATCATCCTGAACGGCGGGCTCAAGCTGCACCCGCGGGTTGCCGACCTGGTCGACGGGCTCGGCTTACGGTTGCCGATCATCGCGACAGAATCGGGCACCTTCGAGACCGCGAGCGCCGCGGCGCATGCCCGCGGTCGGGTGACGATTGCGTCCGCGCGCAAGATCGATACGGCGCTCGCGCTGATGGATAAGCATGTAGACGGTGCCGAGCTCATTGCGCAGCTTGCCATTCCGATACCGTCGGTCACCACGCCGCAGATGTTCGAGTACCAGCTGTTGGACCGGGCACGCGATAACCGCAAGCGCATCGTGCTGCCCGAAGGCGATGACGATCGGATTCTCAAGGCGGCGGGACGCCTGCTCCAGCGTCAGGTTGCCGATCTGACGATCCTGGGGGACGAGGCCGAAATACGTTCCCGTGCTGCCGAGCTGGGCGTCGACATCTCGAATGCCCTTGTTGTGAACCCCAAGTCGAGCGAGCTTGCCGAGCAGTTCGCGGGGCAGTATTTCGACCTGCGCAAGCACAAGGGCATGACGGCCGACCGGGCCCGCGAGATCATGCGCAATGTCTCGTACTTCGGCACCATGATGGTGTACAACGGCATCGTCGACGGCATGGTCTCGGGTGCGGCACACACCACTGCACACACGATTAGGCCGGCGTTCGAAGTCATCAGGACGATGTCCGGCGTTTCTACCGTGTCCAGCATCTTCCTGATGTGCCTAGCCGATCGAGTACTGGCATACGGGGATTGCGCCATTGTGCCTGACCCCACTTCCGAACAATTGGCCGATATTGCGATCTCCTCGGCGCGGACCGCCGCGCAGTTCGGCATCGACCCGCGGATCGCGATGCTGTCCTATTCGACCGGATCATCGGGTAGCGGCGCCGACGTTGAAAAGGTGCGGATCGCGACCGAACTGGTGCGTTCCAGGCAACCCGAACTGCTGGTGGAGGGGCCCATCCAGTACGACGCGGCGGTCGAGCCCTCGGTGGCAGCCACCAAGATGCCCGATTCCCCGGTCGCAGGCCGTGCAACAGTGCTGATCTTCCCCGACCTCAACACCGGGAACAACACCTACAAGGCGGTGCAACGCAGCGCCGGTGCCATCGCTATCGGTCCCGTCCTGCAGGGCCTGCGCAAGCCCATCAATGACCTCTCACGCGGGGCGTTGGTCGAAGACATCGTCAACACCGTGGCCATCACGGCCATCCAGGCGCAGGACCTGACTCGATGAGTGCCGTCTTAGTCCTGAACTGCGGCTCATCCTCGGTGAAATATCAACTCATCGAACCGGATTCGGGCCGGGTGGATACGCACGGGCTGGTGGAGCGCATTGGTGAGGAACCCGTCCGCGATCATGAGGAAGCGCTGCGCCTGGTATTCGATTCCATCGACACCGATGAGGTCGTGGTGGTCGGGCATCGGGTGGTGCATGGTGGCCAGCTGTTCTATAAGCCCACGGTGCTCGACGATGCAGTGGTGGCGCAGATTGCCGAGCTGTCCTCGCTGGCGCCCCTGCACAACCCCGCCGGTGTGCAGGGTATCGAGGTCGCCCGCCGCCTCCTCCCCGCGGTGCCGCAGGTGGCGGTGTTCGATACGGCCTTCTTCCACAGTCTGCCGCCGGCTGCCGCGACTTATGCCCTCGATCGCGACGTGGCAGCACGATATGGCATACGACGCTATGGATTCCATGGCACCTCGCATCAATATGTGTCCCAGCAGGCCGCCGCATTCCTGGGTCGCGGTTATGCCGATGTGGACCAGATTGTGCTGCACCTGGGAAACGGGGCGTCGGCGTCGGCCATTCGCGGTGGTAGTGCGGTGGAAACCTCGATGGGGCTCACACCACTGGAGGGTTTGGTGATGGGCACCCGTACCGGCGATATCGACGCCGGCATCGTGTTCCACCTGGCACGGCACGGTATGAGCATCGACGAGATCGACACGGTGTTCAACCGTCGCTCAGGCATGCTCGGGCTGTGCGGTGACAACGATTTTCGCGAGGTGCACCGTCTGATAGCGGCCGGTGATGCCGCGGCACAGCTTGCCTACGACGTGTATGTACACCGGCTCCGCAAGTACATCGGTGCCTATATCGCGACACTGGGTGGTGCCGATGTCATTTCGTTTACCGCCGGGGTCGGGGAGAATGACGCGGTGCTGCGCGCCGATGCCATGGCAGGCCTCGAAATTTTCGGCATGGAACTAGATGCGGATCGAAACCTATTGCAGTCTAGTGAGATCCGTCGTATTTCCACGGATGAATCACGGGTGACGGTACTGGTGGTGCCGACCAATGAAGAACTAGCCATCGCCAGGGCGGCGGTAGGGGCGCTCCGGTAGCTACAGCATCGATGTCGGGCGCGTGGCATTTGCCAAGTCGACCAATGCGTAGCGATGGGTGCGCTCGGTGGCCCGGCGGGCCAGTGCCCGCAGGCTCTGTTCCACTCCCTGGCGCAGTCCGCGTTTGGTGAATGGAACGCCCAGGATGTGATGCCCTGTCGAATAATTGGTCTTGATCCAGTCCAGGGCGGTGCCGAGTACCAACGCCCTGATTTGCAGCACCCGCGGCTCCGTCTCGGGTAGCGCTTCAACCCTGCGGGCCGCCTCGCGGATATCGTCCTCGGTGACCTCCGTGAGCGTACGACCGGACAGCAAGGTGACGGCACTGGTGAGCCGTGCGGTGGTGAAATGCCGCGAGGTGGGCGGCACGTTATCGAGCATGCGCACCGCCTCGGCCCGTTCCCCGCGAGCTGCCAGGGTGCGGGCCAACCCGTATCCGGCGGAGATGACGCTGTTGTCGGTGGACCACACGGTGCGGTAGAAGTCGAGATTCTTCTCGTCGCCGGCAAGCTCGGCGGTGGCAGCCAGGGCCATCTTCGGAGCGATCTCCCCGGGCAGGAAGTCCAGGACGGCGGTGAAATGCTTTATGGCTTGGTCATAATCGCCGTTGAGGAGCGCTGCCATGCCGCGGTACCAGGTCAGCCGCCACGGTGTGCCCACCCGGTCCTCGAGCTGATCGAGCTTGCTATTGGCCTTGGCGACATCGCCCAGATCCAGCAAGGCCCTGGCCTCCATCAGTGGCAGTTCCATCGACTCGGTCAGGTCCACGCCGTCGGCATCGATACGGCCCAGCCGGGCGCCCTTCAGTGATTCGAGGGTCTGTATTGGTTGACTCAGCACGGTGGCTTGCAGGATCGCGGCACCGACATCTGTGGGGTCGAGTAGCGGAACCTGAAGGGCCGTAACAATATCCGGAGCGGTCAGGCTTGGCGGGTGAGCCAGCCCGTCGACGTACACGTCGGTGTGAGCCACCAGTAGATCGACGCCGAACGTCGACCGGGATGGGCTGAACAGGGTGGACATACCGGGTCGCGGCGTGCCGGAGTCCTGGGCCACCACCTCACGCAGCACACCCACCAACTGGGTGGCCATATCGTCGGCGCTCGCGAATCGTGCGGCGGGATCGGGATCGATGGCACGGCGCAGAAGCCGATGGTACGAATCGTATTTGGTGAGAACCGGATCCTCGGTCGGCAACCCTGTCTTGTATCTTCCTTTGCGGGTCGGCATTCTCAGGGTCAGCACCGCGAGGGTGCGCCCGACGGTGTAGATATCCGAGGCGACGGTGGGCCCGGTCTTAGAGATCTCGGGAGCCTGGTAGCCCGGTGTGCCATAAAGGTTCCCGTAGGCGTTCGCCGCGGCCACCGCGCCCAGATCGATCAGCTTGAGCTGCTCCTCGGTGATCATGATGTTCTCGGGTTTGAGATCGTTGTAGGTGAGCCCGACGGAATGCAGAAAGCCGAGTGCCGGAAGGATTTCCAGCATGTAGGCGATGGCCTGCGCGACGGGAAGGGTGCTGCCCCTGGGTTGCTTGAGCGAGGTACCGCCGACGTACTCCATCACGATGTACCCGACAGGGTTCCCGTGCTGGTCCGGGTGTTCGACGAAGTTGAAGATCTTCACGATCGAGGGATGCGCCACCTCGGCGAGGAATCGTCGCTCGGCCATGGCGATGTTCTGCGCCTCGGCGTCACCGGAATGCACCAGGCCCTTGAGCACCACCGGGCGGTCGTTGACGTTGCGGTCCACCGCCAGATAAATCCACCCTAGTCCGCCATGGGCGATACAACCTTTGATGGCGTATTGCCCGGCGATCACATCGCCCGGATTGAGCTGTGGCAGAAACGAGAAGCCGGAACCGCAGGTGGGGCATGTTCCCTCGCTCCGGGCGGGGTGGTCGCGGTGCTCGCCTTCGGAGCGCCCGACAGGTTTCCCGCAGTTCCAGCAGAACCGTTTGGATTCCTCGACAACGGGATTCGTCATCAAGGCGGCCAACGGATCGATTTCCGGAACACGGGGGATCTCCACCAGGCCGCCGCCGAGCCGACGGGTGGGAGAGAGCCGTACCCGGGTCGTGGCGGAGCGGACCTCGGGCTGGGTAATGGGCTGTGTCGTGGGCTGGGTGGATTCGGGGGGCCGGAATACGGCCCGTGTCGCCATGGGGCGCATCGTCGAGGCGGAGTCGACGTCCAAGTCCGCCAGCGACGCGGGCATTGTGCCCGGGTCCTCGTCCTCAGGTGAAGCGTCTACCGCGTCCGGATCTTGACTCATCAGTCCCGGTACTTTGCGCTCGGTGGTGCGGGCGCGGGCCCCAGCACGCTCAACCATTTGCGGTACAAGGCATTCCACGTTCCATCGCGGCGAATGCGTTCAAGGGTGCGATTGACGAACCGGACCAGATCGGTGTTCTCGAGCCTGATGCCGATCCCGTACGGCTCATCGCTCATGTTGGGCCCGATGATGTGCAGATAGGGGTCTTGAGACATCAGACCGGCGAGAATCGAGTCATCGGTGCTCACCGCGTCGACCTGCCGCTGTTGAAGAGCCACAAGGCAATCCGCCCACGTCACCACCGAGATGATTACCGGGGGCGGCGTTATCTGAGAGAGCCGGTTCATTGAGGTGGTGCCCCGCGCTGCGCACACCCGTCTGCCCGAGAGGCCCTGCGCGTTGGTGATACCCGAATCGCGCGAGGTCAGAATCCGTTGGTAGTTCATCAGATATACCGTCGAAAAGTTGACCTCCTTGCGCCGCTCGCAGGTGATGGTCATGGTCTTCACCACGATGTCCACGGTCGAATTCTTCAATGCGGCGATGCGATCCGCCGAGGACAGAATCCGGTACTCCACCCGCTCGGGGGTGCCGAAGATATCGCGGGAGACCTCGCCGGCGATATCGACATCGAATCCGGTCAGCTCGCCGGTGATCGGGTCGCGGAAACTGAACAGATTGCTGCCGACGTCCAGCCCGACGATGAGCCGTCCGCGTTTGCGGATCGCTGCGACGGCATCGTCGTTGGCCGCCTTGTCATCGGTGGGTCGCAGGCTCGCCATGGGATCGCACGAGGTGTCCACCTTGTCCAGGAGTGCGCGGCCCGGTTCTTGTTCGGTCATCTCGGCCGGGCTCGGTCTCGGCACCGTCAGTTGGGGCAGCGGGGTGGAATTCTCGGGTGTCGAGCATCCGGCCAGTACGGCCACGATGACCGCCAGCGCGCCCAACTTGTGTGCCGCGCCCTCTGCTATCTGGCCCATCATCGGTACTCACTCAGCCTGGGCCAGAGACCGACGCCGACGCATACCGCCCCACCCACCGAGAGAATCAACGCTCCTGCGGACGACAGGGTCAAGGCGCGTTCGGCGTTGAGGACTCCCGACCGGAGCTCATGTCGGCTGTCCTGCAGAGCGTTGCGCAACGCCGCGTCGAGACTGTCGAAGGCCGGCGTCGAATCCGATTCACTGCTGCCCAGCGCCACCTGGGTCGCGGCCTGGTAGTTGCCGACGCCGATGTACGCGTTGATCCGGTCATCCGCCTGCCGCCACCGGACCAGCAGCTGTTGCGCCTTCTCCAGGTCCCCGCGGGCAATCGCGTCGGGATTGGACAGGTAATCGCCAATCTTGTGTTCCATCTCGTCGATACGGTCGTAGTACGACTTCTTGCGGACGCTTTCGTCACCGCGGCGGATAAGGGCGAGGGTCTCGTCGGCACGGGCCTGCTGCGCCGAGATGACCAGTTGGGTGATGGTCTTCAGGGAGTGGGCGCCGCCATTGCGCGCGTCGGCACCCAGCGACGCGGAGACGGCCAGTGCGATACCCACCCAAACCACCATAAGCAACAGTGCCAATCCGCCGGCCACCATGCCGGGATTGATCATGCGCCGGGTCTTCTTGGACAACCAGCGGTGCGCGATGATCCCACCGATCATGGTGCCCATCACGATGAGGATCACCGGGAAGGGCACCCGAGTGGATGTGCTCGTTTCCTGGTCGACGCGGTTGGACGTCTCCTCGTAGAGGCGCTGCGCATCCGGGAGAATTGTCCGCTGCATCAGTGAGGATGCCTCGCTGAGATACGAGGCACCGACAGGATTGCTCGCTCTGTTGTTGGTGCGTGCGGTCTCGACCAATCCGGTGTAGACGGACAGCTCCGCGTTGATTCGGCTCAGGAGCTCCTGCATCGGTCTATCGGTCAGGCCGCTCGACGCCGCGACGAGTGCCGTCGAGGCGTCGGTGATCGCCTGTTCGTAGCGCGCCCGGACCTCCTGCGGTTCCGTGCCGGCGATGAAGGCCGTGGTCGCCGCGGCATCGGCCACCGACAGCGTGCTGTACAGCTGTCCTGCCGAGTACGCCAACGGTTCGGTGTGGTTGAGCACCGTACTCAGGGCGAGCTGCCGGTTCTGCACGCTCGCAGAGGTGGCCACCGCGGACAGCACTCCTGCGGTGGCCAGCACGATACCGAGCAACAGAATCTTGCCGGGGGTGGACTTGAGGAACCACCACCACGGATGAGCAGGCACGACGGCTGCCGCCGCGCCGACGGGCTCGGTCGACGGGTGCGCTAACCGCGTCGTCCCGACAGTCACCTCTTACCTTCCTCTCCCCGGCCTTAATAGGAAGTCTAAGAGCATATTTAGGGTTTGGTGGCTCTACTGTGGACTCTGTGCGTGGCGACGGTGATGGTTGGGTAGTCGCTGACACCGGTGCACGATTCTGGGGGCGGTTCGGTGCTGCAGGTTTGCTGTTGCGCGCACCGCTAGCGAGCGGTCAGCCCGCGGTCCTGCTGCAGCATCGGGCCTGGTGGAGTCATCAAGGTGGTACCTGGGCTTTGCCCGGAGGTGCGCGAGACAGCCACGAATCCCCGGAAGAGGCGGCCGTTCGCGAGGCGGCCGAGGAGGCCGGAATCGCACCGGACGCGATGACGATCCGTTCCGCGGTGGTGACGAAACGCATTGACGGTCCGGCACATTGGACGTACACCACGGTGATAGCGGATGCTGCCGAGATGTTGCCGACGGCGGCAAATCACGAGAGCACTGAGCTGCGATGGGTGCCCGAGGAGGAGATCGAGGGTATGCGGCTGCATCCCGCATTCGAGTCGGCCTGGCCATTGCTGCGGATTGTTGGAATCGTGGAAGCGGGCAGCGGCGCCGGGCGTGTCGGACCCGGCACGGTCGAGCTCGAGCCCGGGCGTTTCGCCTGGCAACTACCGTAGCGTTCAGCTATGCGCATCGGATTTCTTCTGACGTTGGCGATGATCACCAGTCTGCTGGGTGCTTGCGCGTCACAAGATCCCGATGCCGGCTCCGGCGACCGCAACGAGGTGGTGGCGACGGTGCTTGCTCGAATCGAGGCTGACCTGGGTAAACCCGTCAAATTCGAGGTGCAGACGCTCAATATCGCGGATGGCTGGGCACTTGTCGACGGCACGCTGCAGGACACGAACGGCCAGCCCGTCGATTACCGCGGGACGAAATTCGCCCAAGAAGCCGCCAACGGCACCAGGTCGCAGCGCTACAACGGCTTACTCAAAAAGACCGGTCCCAAGTGGACCATCCTGGAGCACGCGATCGGCCCCACCGATGTGCGATGGACAGACTGGAAGCCAAACTATTCGGACGCCCCGACGCAGATATGGCCCTGAGGTTGCGCCCAGTGTGACCTCACCGCGGAGAATCGGCCGAAATCCCGCGCTGACGTCACAGTCGGCGCAGGAGGGAAGCCGCCGCTTCGCGCGGATCTGCCGCCCCGGTGATGGCCCGCACGACGACCACCCGCGATGCTCCGGCGGCGATGACCTCGGGTAACCGGGCCTCGTCGATACCGCCGATCGCAAACCACGGCTTCGCGGTCTGTACCGAAGCCGCGGCCCGCAGGAGATCGAGCCCCGGTGCGGAGCGGCCCGGCTTGGTGGGCGTCGGCCAGCACGGTCCGCAACAGAAATAGTCGATCTGCGTGTCACCGGCGGCCTCGCGTGCCTGCGCCGCGTCGTGCGTTGACCGGCCGATCAGCACATCAGGTCCGACGATCTCCCTGGCCACGGAAAGAGGCAAGTCATCCTGGCCGAGATGGAGGACGTCGGCTCCCGCCGCGCGGGCGATATCGGCGCGGTCGTTGACCGCGAAGAGCGCACCGTGACGCGCCGCGGCCTCGTGCAGAACCGCCAGACAGTCGAGTTCTTGGGCGGGCTCGAGCCGTCCATACTGCCGCTCACCCGCCGACCCCTTATCGCGCAGCTGCACCATGTCCACCCCGCCGGCGAGCGCAGCGTCTACGAATTCGGCGAGGTCGCCGCGCTCGCGGCGCGCATCGGTGCAGAGATAGAGGTGAGCCGTCTGGAGCCGGGCCGAACGCGGGTGCATAGTCGAAGACGCTAGCGTTGTAGGGGTAAGTAACGCGGGAGCCCCGGGATGTGGGGGCTGAGAGTGGGCCGACGATTCCGGCCCTGACCGTCCGACCTGATCCGGGTCATGCCGGCGAAGGGAGTTGACTGGATTGATGCGTTCAGTTGCCGTCATCGGTGGTGGCGTCATCGGGCTGTCCGTGGCACGTGAGGCCGCCCGCACCGGATGGCAGGTTGCCATTCACGACGATGGCCGCCGAGGTCCGTCCTGGGTGGCGGGCGGAATGCTCGCTCCGTACAGCGAGGCCTGGCCGGGTGAGGACGAACTGCTGCAGTTGGGTGTCGACTCGCTGCGCATGTGGCGTGATGGCTTCATCGACGACGACGTAGAGGGCGGCGTAATTACCGCACGGGGATCGCTCACCGTGGCCGTCGACACCGCAGATGCCGGGGAGCTGCGGACCATGATGGATTGGCTCGGCGGACAGGGAGAGCACCGACATTCGGTTGCCGAGGCCGCCAACGCGCGGGATGTCGAGCCACTGCTGGCACAGAACATCCGCCGCGGGTTCACCGCGCCCGAGGAACTGGCCGTCGACAACCGCAAGGTGTTGCACGTGCTCGCCGCCGAATGCGAGGCGCTCGGCGTGCGCTGGGAGCCGGGCGCGACCGACACCCAGGACATCACCGCTGATCAGATCGTCATCGCCAACGGGGTGGGTGCGGCGACGCTCGCGGGGCTGCCGATTCGTCCGGTCAAGGGGGAGGTGCTGCGGCTACGACGGCGACCCGGCGCGATGCCACCACCCACGAAGGTCATCCGGGCGCGGGTGCACGGACGCCACGTCTACCTGGTGCCCCGGGAGGACGGCGTGGTTGTCGGCGCCACGCAATACGAGCATGGTCATGACACCGCCCCCGCGGTCGCCGGAGTGCGCGATCTACTCGATGACGCGTGCGCGGTGCTGCCTTGCCTGGGCGAGTACGAGTTCGCCGAATGCGCGGCGGGCTTGCGCCCGATGACCGATGACAATCTGCCGCTGGTGGGCAGGCTCGACGACCGTACCCTCGCGGCCGCGGGGCACGGCCGCTCTGGATTCCTGCTCGCACCGTGGACCGCGAAGACCATCGGTGAGTTACTCGTCGGTGGCGACGCGCCGAGCGCCACCGACCCCCGCCGGTATGACAAGGCACGTAGTCAGGAGGCCCGATGAACGTTCAGGTAAACGGCGACGCTCGCGAGGTCGCCGAGGGTGCCAGCATCTGGGAGCTGCTCGATCAACTGGGCTTCCCCGAGCGAGGCATCGCGGTGGCGATCAACCACACCGTGGTGCCCAAATCCGATTGGGACACCACGGTTTCCGATGGTGCTCTGGTCGAGGTCGTCACCGCGGTGCAGGGGGGATGAGCACCATGAGTAACAGCGCTGACGGGTCGCTCTGTATCGCGGGCAGGACCTTTGGTTCGCGGCTCATCATGGGGACCGGGGGCGCCTCGAATCTCGCGATTCTCGAGCGGGCACTGATCGCCTCGGCCACCGAGTTGACCACCGTCGCGATCCGCAGAGTCGATGCCGCAGGCGGCACCGGGGTGCTCGATCTACTCAAGCGGCTCGACATCATGCCGCTGCCCAATACGGCGGGATGCCGGGGAGCCGCGGAGGCCGTGCTCACCGCTCAGCTGGCTCGAGAGGCGCTTGAAACCGACTGGATCAAGTTGGAAGTCATCGCCGACGAGCGCACATTGCTACCGGACGCCATCGAATTGGTGCGTGCCGCAGAGCAGCTCGTCGACGACGGTTTCGTGGTACTGCCCTACACGACCGATGATCCGGTGCTGGCTCGCAGATTGGAAGATGTGGGGTGTGTGGCGGTGATGCCGCTCGGGGCTCCCATCGGGACCGGATTGGGCATCACGAACACACATAACATCGAGATGATTGTGGCCGCCGCGGGAGTTCCGGTGATCCTCGATGCGGGAATCGGCACCGCCAGCGACGCCGCCCTTGCGATGGAACTCGGCTGCGATGCCGTACTGCTCGCGACTGCGGTGACCCGCGCCGCCGACCCGGAACGCATGGCTGCGGCCATGGCGGCGGCGGTGAGCGCCGGACACCTCGCCCGCCACGCCGGCCGCATACCTCGGCGTTTCTGGGCGCAGGCCTCCAGCCCGGCCCCGGACAGTCCTGCGGGATAGCGTGCGGGAATAGCTGGCATAGTGGGCCGCATGGTCGATGGAAGAGGAGCCAGCATCGAACTGGAGTCGCTGACCAAGGTCTATGGGCAGACCCGGGCGGTCGATGACCTCTCCGTCACGATCGAGCCGGGTGTGGTGACCGGATTCCTGGGCCCCAACGGGGCCGGTAAATCGACCACGTTGCGAATGATTGTTGGGCTTGCAGGTCCCACTTCCGGGACCGCGACGATCGGCGGTAAGCAGTACCACGAGATCGACCATCCGCTGCGTGTGGTCGGAGCATTGTTGGATCCCAAGCAGTTTCATCCCAACCGGTCGGCGCGAAACCACTTGCGGTGGATCGCGGCCGCCAATGACATTCGCTCCCGGCGGGTGGACGAAGTGCTGGAGATGGTCGGGCTTACCGAGGTGGCCAATCGCCATGCAGGCACCTTCTCGCTGGGGATGTCGCAGCGCTTGGGCATCGCGGTAGCACTGCTCGGCGATCCCCAGGTGTTGCTGTTCGACGAGCCGGTCAACGGTCTGGATCCCGAGGGCATCCACTGGATACGGACGCTCATGCAAAGCCTTGCCGCTCAAGGGCGTACGGTGCTGGTCTCGAGTCACCTACTCTCCGAAATGGCCAATACGGCAGACCAATTGGTGGTCATCGGCCGCGGTCGGCTGATCGCCGCGACATCCATGCATGAGTTCGTCAGCCGGGCCGGTGCCGATGTGGTGCGGGTGCGCAGCCCCCAGGTCGATGAGTTGCGTTCGGCCGCCGAGGAGAGCGGCTTCTCGGTAGTGGGCGCGGAACGCACTGGAGAGCAGGGTGTGCTCGAAATCAGCGGTGTTCTCATTGAACAGGTCGGCGAGCTTGCCGCACGCCTTGGCGTCACGTTGTACGAGCTCTCCCCGCAACGGGTTTCGTTGGAGGATGCATATCTGTCGTTGACCGACGACGCCGTGCAGTACCGCAGCCAGCTCGATGAGACACCTCCGCGGAAAGCGATAGACGTATCGGCCGATGTGGAGGGTGCGCACTGATGGGCGTCGTCGCGGCCGAACGGATCAAGGTATGCACCTCGCGTTCAGCGGCGTGGTGCAGTCTGCTTGCTTTGGCGCATGGGCTGGGGCTCGCGGGGCTGCAGGGTGGATCGGCTTCCGTGTATACGCCAATCTCTCCGGGAGACGCCGCGGGCGGGGCGACAGTCGTCGGGGTGCCCCTCCTCATGGTGCTGGCGGCTATGACGGTGACCAATGAGAATCGAACCGCCATGGTGCGAACCACCTTTCAGGCCTCACCCAACAGGCTGGCCGTTATCTGTGCCAAGTCGCTGGTGGCGGGCTGCTGGGTGGCGGCGGTCACCGCGGTAACCGCACTGACCTCGATCGTGTTGGTGCGTGCCATGGCTGGGCCGGTGGCAGGTGCGAACCTGGCCCTGGACGGTGCAGGGGTGTGGAACACGATCGGCGCGGTGACCGTGTACGCGTTCCTGTGTGCGGTCCTTGCGGTGGCAATCGGAGTGTTGCTGAAGCACACGGCTGGCGCTGTCGCGGTACTTCTGCTGTGGCCAACGGTGCTCGAGTTAATGCTGGGCTGGCTCACTGACGCCGGAAAAGCGTTGCAGCCCTTCCTTCCTTTCGCCAACGGGATCCGGTTTACCGGTGTGCCGTGGTACACCGTGGACGGGGTTAGGTTTGTTTGGAACGCCACCGGGTCCCTCATCTACTTTGCTACCGTGGTTGTCATAACGCTCGTTGCGGCCCTGGCTGTCGTGCAGCGACGCGACGTTTAAGGTCGGGATAGGGAGAGCAATGGGGACCAAGCGGGTTGTGTATGCGGTAGCGGTGTCTGCGGCATGCGTGTTGGCGACTGTGACGGCATGCGATAGGGACAAAGGCGGCGATGCGCCCCACTCAGTGGTGCAGACCGGATCACCGGAGGCCGTCGGCTTCGCGAACTCGCTGCACGACAAGGTGACCATCGACAATGTCGTCAAGCATCTCTCGGCGCTTCAAGACATCGCTGACAAGAACAAGGGTACCCGGGCGGCGGGTACTCCCGGATTCGATCAGAGTGTCGACTACGTCGTAAAGGCGCTGAAAGACAGGGGATTCGATGTACAGACGCCCGAGTTCGATTTCAAGTATTTCCAGGCGAAATCTCTTGACCTGACGGTAGGGCCCAAGAGGGTCGACGCCGGGGTGCTGTCGTACTCGCCCGGTGGTGACGTGGAAGGAAGATTGGTTCCGGCCCGTGCGGAAGAGTCGCCAGGCTGCACCACCAACGATTATGACGGCGTGGACGTCAAGGGTGCGGTGGTGCTGGTCGACCGCGGATCGTGCCCGTTCTCCGAGAAAGAGAAGGCTGCCGCCGAGCGTGGCGCGGTGGGCCTGATCATCGCGGACAATGTCGACGAGAACAAGGTGAGCGGCACACTCGGTGAGGACACCAGTCCGAAGATTCCGGTGGTGGGTGTCACCAAGTCCGTCGGAGCCGATCTGCGCGCGCACCCCGACCACGTGGTCCTCAAGGTCGATGCCGAGACCAAGGACGTTAAGGCACGCAACGTGATCGCGCAGACGAAGACGGGCTCCACAAACAATGTTGTGATGGCCGGCGCTCACCTCGACAGCGTTCCCGAGGGCCCGGGTATCAACGACAACGGCACCGGTACTGCGGCCGTCCTCGAGACTGCGTTGCAGCTGGGACCGAGCCCGGACGTGAAAAATGCGTTGAGGTTTACCTTCTGGGGCGCCGAGGAGGAGGGCCTGATCGGCTCCACCGACTACGTGAAGTCGCTTGACGTAAATGCGCTGAAAGACATTGCCCTGTACCTGAATTACGACATGCTCGGTTCGCCGAACGCTGCGTACCTCACCTATGACGGTGACCAGTCCGAGGAGCCCGACCCGAACGTGATGCCGGTGCGGATACCCGAAGGCTCGGCCGGCATCGAGCGGACGGAGGTCGGATACCTTGCCGAGCAGGGTAAGAAGGCCTCCGACACCGGCTACGACGGCCGTTCGGACTACGACGCTTTCAGTAGGGCGGGCGTTCCGACCGGCGGTATCTTCTCCGGTGCCGAGGACAAGATGACAGTCGATGAGGCTCAGGACTGGGGCGGTAAGGCCGACCAGCCATACGATCCGAATTACCACAAGGCCGGGGACACCCTGGCCAACGTGAACAAGGACGCGCTCAAGATCAACGCCGGCGGCGTCGCCTATACCGTGGGTCTGTACGCGCAGAGCATCGACGGGCGCAACGGTGTCCCCGTTCACGAGGATCGCACCCGCCACAAGCTCAAGGACTAGTAGCGATAACAGGTTCGTTGCAACGCTGCGAAAGCCCTTGGGAACCAACGTTGGTGCGGTAGCGTGTGCGATTGCTCGATTCGCACAACTCCAATGAGGTTTGTAGATGGCGTTATTTCGCGCCCGGGGGCTAGCGCGCGGTTGCTCCCTACTCGCGATTGCGGCGGTGACAAGCTGCTGTGCGCACCCGACTCCGGCGCCGCCCCCGTCGCCCAACCCGAACCTGGCGCCGGACCTGGCTCGCGCGGTCACCGTAGACGGGATGATGGCGCACCTGCAGCAGCTGCAACAGGTGGCGGACGCGAACGGCGGGAACCGTGCGGAAGGCACCCCGGGCTATGACGCCAGTGCCGACTACGTCACGAAGGCGTTGAAGGATCGTGGTTTCGACGTTCAGGCTCCGGAGCTGTCCAGGCTCAAGGTGGTGACAGAGGGTCAGCCCCTCGTCGCCGTGGGCGGCCGCCCTTACGCGGTGGATCAGGCATCCTATTTCGTCCAGACGCCCAAGGATGGGCTCAAGGCTGCCATCGTGCGCCCGCCCGTCAAGGCGAGCGGTTGTGCCGCTGCCGATTACGGCACCGTCAAGGTTGACGGGCAGATCGCCGTGGTCGATGGCACCGGATGTTCGGTGGTCGAGAAGAACAATGTCGCCAAGGAGAAGGGCGCCGCGGCGGTGCTGGTGGTGATGCAGGCCGGCGGCGGCGGCGGACTGTTCACCCCCAATTACTATGAGCAGCTGTCTATTCCGGTCGGGATCATCGATTCGGGAGTCGACACGATCCTGCGCCGCAACTCGTCGCCGATCACCCTGGTGCTCGACATGAACGTCACAAAGGTGCGCTCACGCACCATCATCGCCCAGACCTCCACCGGCGATCCGGCGAATGTGGTGGTGGCCGGCGCGCACCTGGACAGCGTGTCGAAGGGCCCGGGTATCAACGACAACGGCACCGGTGTGGCCGCGGTCTTGGAGACCGCGTTGCAGCTGGGACCCAAGCCGGTGGTCAACAACGCCGTCCGGTTCGCGTTCTGGGCTGCCGAGGAAGACGGACTGGCGGGGTCGCTGGAGTACACCAAGGGCCGGAACGCTCAGGAGCTCAACGATATCGCGCTGTATCTGAATTTCGACATGCTCGGTTCGCCCAACGCCGGGTACTTCGTACTCGATGGCGACCAGTCGGCGACCAAGCCGGATTCGAACCGGCCACCGCTGGACGTACCCGAAGGATCAGCGGGGATCGAACGGACCTTCGCGGGATATCTCAACCTTGCCGGTAAGCGGCCGGCGGCTGAGGAATTCAACGGTAGGTCCGACTACGGCCCGTTCATGGCCGCGGGTATCCCGGTCGGTGGTATCAGCTCAGGTGCGCTGGAGAAGATGAGCGGACCCGAGGCCAAGATGTGGCAGGGCCGCGCCGGCCAGCCGTTCGACCCGAACTACCACGGGCCCAAGGACACTCTCGCGAACGTCGGCAAGGATGCGCTCGCGATCAACGGATCGGCCGTGGCGTTCGCGGTCGCCAGCTATGCATTGTCGACGGTGGGGCCCAACGGGGTGCCCGAACGCAAAGTTCGGCGACACTCTCCGCAAGAGCGCTAGGGCAGTTAGCATGCCAGCGCATGAGGAGAATTCTCTCGTTGCTGGTGGCTCTGGTGTCCGGCGCCCTGATCGGGCTGCCGTCTTCCCCGATGGTGCATGCCGATAGCGGGGTGAAGTTGACGTATCGCGTTACCGCGCAGGATCCGGGGAGCAATCGCCAAGTGGTCATCTCCTACCGCACAGGTAAGGGGGAGAAGGCGACCAAGTACACCTGGCTCGACCCCTTCGTGCCCTGGACGCATGACGTATCGATGACGGCTCGTGAGGCGCAGGTGAGCATATTCAGCGACCAGGGCGGCAACTACCTCGGCGAGATCCTGCGCGACGGCAATGTGATCGCATCCAACTCGGTGTATCTAGACCCGGGCTGGGTGGCAGAGCAGGACGCGCCGTATGGGACGCCGACGTTGTTAGCGCTCGCCGGCGTGTCCTAGCCTGAGGTTCCTATCGCCAGGCGAATACCGGCTGCTCGAGCTCGTCGACGCGGTCGGCGCGGCCCTCGAGGCAGAGCCACCGCACCTGCAGCAAGACGGCCCCGGTCGGGGCGTGGATGAGGTCATTGCCCAGCGGAATCTGCACCACCGGCCGCGGGCTCTCGGGAATGGTGATGTAGCGGGGCGAATCGTCACGCTGCAACTGGTGCAGCCCCACCCGGTAGGCGGCCACCACCTCGTCAGGGGATGGGCGCAGCTCCAGGCGACCGCCTCCCCACACCACCACCGGGGTAATCACGTATCCCGACCGTGTCGGATAGTCGTCCAGCAGTCCGAGCACCGTCGAATCCGGAAGTGCTACGCCCAGCTCCTCATCGAGTTCACGCAATGCGGCCTGGACCGTATTCTCGCCGGGGTCCAATCGCCCTCCGGGCAGCGCCCATTGCGCGGCGTGAGAGCTGAGCCGGGATGCTCTGCGGCATAAAAGAAATGCCGCACCTCCCGAGACATCGATCATTCGGCCGTCCAGACCCGCATCGGGTATGACGCGACCGCCGATCCACTCGTCGACCGGTGCCGGGTCCACGCGGTCTTCTCCGAGATCGGAGTCGACCAGCACCACGGCCACCGCCGCGTGTTTCTTACTCGGATCGCCGACGACGCGGCGTTCATGGCCCGCGAGGTGTTCGCGAATACGATTCCGCAATTCCTCGTCGTACGGGATCGGTGCTGCGACGTCTGTCTGGGTCACCCGTCGACCATAGCGAGGCCGGTTCGGGTGACTGTGGGCGATGGCCGGTCTGTGGGAATTGGAATCCACCTGGCTCAATACCTGGGGCTATGCCGCCAGAGTTGTTGTGATGCGAGGGTGACGTTGACGCACCTCGAACTGGCAGATGACCGGCAGGCCCAAGCACACCGGATCTATCGGGATGCCGATATCACCGTCGAAAAGCTCGGTGAACATATCGGCGCCCGAATCGAGGGCGTCGAACTAGCGGGTGACCTTCCGGCAGAGCGCGTGGAAGCGATCCGTGTTGCACTGGCCGTCAACAAGGCGGTGGTGTTTTCCGGGCAGCATCATCTTGACGACGACGGGCAGTACGCCTTTGCCAAGTTGTTGGGCGATCCGACGCTTCCGCACCCGACGGTGACGTCACGCGGCACGGAGTTGTTGAATCTCGAAGGGGCGGCAAACGGCTGGCATAGTGACGTCACCTTCGTCGACCGCATCCCCAAGGTGTCCATTCTGCGGGCGGTGACGCTGCCGGCCTATGGAGGTGCCACGACATGGGCATCGACGGTCGCGGCCTATGCGCAACTGCCCACGCCGCTGCGCGCCCTCGTCGAGGATCTGTGGTCCACGCACACCAACCTGTACGACTACGCCGCCGGTGGCACGCAGGTCGAGGAGTCGGGCGGGGTCAGTGCCGCGCGGCGGGCCGAGTACTACAGCGAGTTCACGCACTCGGAATACGAGACCTTGCATCCGGTGGTGCGGGTACACCCGGAAACCGGCGAACGCAGCCTGTTACTGGGGCAGTTCGTCAAGAGTTTTCCTGGCCTGCACAGTTCCGAATTCTCTGCTCTATTCCAACTGCTGCAGGCACGTATCACCAAGTTGGAAAACACCTTCCGGTGGAATTGGCGGCTGGGCGACGTCGCCATCTGGGATAACCGGGCCACCCAGCACTACGGGATCGCCGACTTCGGGCAGCAGCAGCGTGAGTTGCACCGCGTCACATTGGCCGGGGATGTCCCGGTGGACATTCACGGCAGGCGAAGCCAGGTTCTCAAGGGAGACGCCAGCCATTACTCGGTGATCGAGGAGCCGCGGCAGCTGGATTTCTTCGCCGCCTGATTCAGGCGATGCCGCAAGCAGCAGTCCACGCCCCAGAGGTTCGGCCGTCGCGGGTCCGGATCAAGGCCACGATCAGGGAGCCGTAGGCCTCGCGCCACACTGAATGGCGCGGCCGAGAGGTCGCGGCGCGCAGCGTCGTCGAGGCCGTAAACGTGTTGTCGCCGCGCGCGAGCGTGAGCTCATCGCCGTCGACGTACAGCTTGGCCTCGGCGATGGCGTCGGGGGCCATACCTTCGACGGCAAGGGTGACGACGACGGCGCAATCGCCGTCGCCGAGGTCTGACTCATCGACCGTGAGCACGCAATGCGGCGCGATATCGACAACCCCCGCGGTGGCGGCCGGCAATGCGATAGGCGTCAGGGCCGGCGTCCGCAGGGGAGTGGTACGCCGATCTCGAGTTACCTCAACAGCGGAGGCCAGGCGTAGTAACCGGACATCGTCGTGGCCGCGACCGAGGATCGTGAGCCCGACAGGCATCCCAATATCGTCCAGGGTGCCCATCGGTACGGTGACCGAGGGGATTCCGAGGTGACGCGGCACGAGGTTGCCGTTGGCCACCCATGTGCCGTTGCGCCAGGCCGTATCGGCCGAGTCCGGATTGATATCGGCGTCCGCGGGGCCGATATCGGCGACCGCGGGATGGACGATGGCGTCGAGGCCGAGCGTGTCCATCCACTCCTCGAGGTCGATACGGCGCGCCGCCTCCAGTCCGGCGATGCCCTCGGCAATCAGTGGGATCTGTTCCAGCTCGGCGATACCGGCGGCGGCGCGGGCCGGATACTCGCCGAGGTCGACCTCCAGGTCGAGGTGGTGACGGTCGTACTGATCGGGCAGTGCGCCAGGTGGCGGCGGGAAGATCAGTGCGCCGTCGACGTCGCGTACATGCGATAACTCGGGATCGCCGTTGACCTGTAGGAATTCTTCCCAGCCCCAGATGGAAAGGTCCCACAGCTCGCGCTCGTCGTATCCGGGCGGGATGAGTCCGCGGTTCAGCATCGTCGCAGCACCCTCGTAGTTGGTGACGACGGGGAAGTCCACTTCGAGCACCTCCGCGCCGGCCGCACGCAGGTCGTCGGCGATGCGCCGCCACAGTTCGACAATGCTGGGACGGGTTTGCACCGGTCGGCCACCGGAGGTGTCGCCGATATACATCCGTGGCACCCCCAGCCGGACGCCGTGCAGCGCGTCGGCGATGGAATCATCCAGTGCCCTATAGCTTTTAGGACGCAAGGTCGATGCTGCCGGGATGTCGATCCACGATTGACGACGCCAGAAGTCGCCGCGTTGGTCGGGGTCGTCGGCGACGATGACGTCCAGCAGCGCCAGCAGGTCGGCGACGCTGCGGGTGTGCGGAACGACGACATCCATCGTGGGCACGAGCGGCCAGTTGCCCCGTACCGAGATCACTCCGCGGGACGGGCAGTAGGCCACCAGGGCGTTGCACGAGGCCGGTGCCCGCCCGGAGCTCCACGTCTCCTCGCCGAGCCCGAACGCGCCGAAGCTGGCGGCCGTTGCGGTACCCGACCCGTTGGACGATCCCGAGCCGAACGCCGATGTGAGATACTCACTGTTGTAGGGACTTTCGGCGCGGCCGTACACGCCGCGCTGCATGCCGCCGTTCGCCATCGGCGGCATATTGGTGAGCCCGAGCAGCACCGCTCCTGCGGCGCGAAGCTGCGCGATGGTGAACGCATCGTGTTGGGAAATGAGCCGGGCGAAGGCCGGAGATCCGGCAGCCACCGGCAGTCCCGTGGCGGCGTACGAATTCTTGGCGGTGTACGGGATGCCGTCGAGTGGGCCGAGCGTGGCGCCGGCTACTCGACGCGCATCGGACTCGGCGGCGGCGGAGAACACCTGCGGGTCCAGGACGGGCACGGCGTTGAGAGCGATCCCGCCGCGGTCGTAGGCGGCGATCCGGCGCAGATACTCGGCGACGAGTGCGACCGACGTCGTTTCCCCGGCGGCGAGTGCGGCCTGAAGATCGGCGATGCTCGCCTCCACGACATCCATCGCCTAGACCTTCGGCTGCTGCTGGGTGATGCAGTGAATACCGCCGCCACCGGCGAGTATTGGCCGCGCGTCGACCAAGACCACCTCTCGGCCGGGATAAGCGTCGGCGATAATCTCCGCGGCGCGCGAGTCGGCGGCCGGCTCGTCGTAACCGCACAGAATCACGCCATCTCCGGTGACCAGGTGATTGATATAGCTCCAGTCGACAAATCCGTCGGCATCCTGCAGCGTCGCCGGCGCAGGCAGATCGACCACGTCGAAGGCGCGACCGCGGGCATCGACCGCTTCGGCGAGCGTGGTACGGAGTTGCGCGGATATTGCGTAGTCGGGATGGTCGGGATTGGTTTGGGCATGCAGTAGGACGGTGCCGGGCGAGGGCAGCGTAGCGATCATGTCGATGTGCCCCTTGGTGCCCAGTGGTTCGTAGTCGCGCGTGAGGCCGCGTGGTAGCCACACGGTGTGCTCGATGCCAAGGGTGCGGGCTAGCTCGTCCTCGACACGGCTGCGGTCGGCGTGCGGATTGCGCAGCGGATCGAGCAGCACTGTCTCGGTCAGCAGCACGGTGCCGTCACCGTCGACATGGATGGCACCGCCCTCGTTGATCAACAACGACGAGACGAGGGTCGCACCGGCGGCGGCCGCGATCGTGCGGCCGATCTCGCGATCGTGCGACCAGTTCTGCGGAGTTGACGACCCCCAGCCATTGAAGATCCAGTCGACGGCACCCAGCTGACCCGTGGTGTCGTCGACGACGAACGTAGGTCCGATATCGCGCATCCAAAAGTCGTCGAGCGGGGCGACGAGCAGCTCGATATCCGAGGACAACATGCGCCGGGCGCGCTCGCGCTGACACGGGTCGACCACCATCGTCACCGGAGTGAAGGCGCGCACGGCATGCGCCACAGCCGTCCAGGCCTGATAGCCGGCCTCGAGCGCGGTGTCATCGTCGCCGAACGTGAGACCCGGACGCGGGAAGGCCATCCAGATCCGCTCGTGCGGTTCGGTCTCTGCCGGCATCCGCCATGCCATGTGTGCCTCCCGGGTCGCACCGGTGGGTAATCCCGGCTCGGTGAAACGCTGCATTGATGGGGTGGGTTCGGTGCGCCATCGGGGCAGCCCGATCGGCGCAGTATCTAGGGCAGGGCTATGTATTTCGTTTCGAGGTATTCCTCGATGCCCTCGCTACCGGCTTCTCGTCCGATACCGGATTCCTTGACGCCGCCGAACGGCGCGGCTACATCGGAGATGACACCGCGATTGACGCCGACCATCCCCGTCTCGATGGCCTCTGAAACCCTCAGGGCGCGATCTAGTTTGGTGGTGTATACGTAGGCGGCCAACCCGTACTCGGTGTCATTGGCGGCGGCAATACCCGCACCTTCTCCGTCGAACCCGGTGATGGCGGCGACGGGACCGAACACCTCCTCACGGAGAATCCTTGCCTCCGTGGGTACATCGGTGAGCACCGTTGGCGGATAGAAGTAGCCCTCGCCGTCAGCGATGACTCCGCCCGTGGTGATGACGGCTCCCTTGCTGACGGCGTCTTGCACCAACTCGTCGACGGAGGCGCGCTGCTTGGCGGTGATCAGCGGACCCACCTGGATGCCGCTCTCATCCCCAGGGCCCATGGTGAGCGCACCCATCCGTGCGGTGAGCTTGTTGGTGAACTCGGCACGTACCGCGTTGTCGACGTGAAAGCGGTTGGCAGCGGTGCAGGCCTCACCGATATTGCGCATCTTGGCCGCCATCGCCCCCTCGACCGCGGCATCCACGTCGGCGTCGTCGAACACCACGAACGGCGCATTGCCGCCAAGCTCCATAGATGAGCGTAATACCCTTGTAGCGCACTGAGATAGCAGAATCTTCCCGACAGCAGTGGAGCCGGTGAAGGTCAGTTTGCGTAGCCTCGAATCTTCGATCAACGGGCCGGTCAGTGCCGCGGCGTTCGTGGTGGGAAGGATCGACAGCACTCCGGGAGGCAGGCCGGCATCGGCGAATACCCGGCCGAGTAACAGCATGGTGAGCGGGGTTTCGGCGGCGGGTTTGACGATCATGGTGCACCCTGCGGCGAGCGCCGGTCCAATCTTGCGGGTGCCCATGGCCAGCGGGAAATTCCACGGAGTGATGGCCAGCGCCGGCCCGATGGGTTGCTTGGCCACCAGGATCCGGCCGGTGCCTGTCGGCGAGGTGGTGTACCGACCGTTGATCCGCACCGCCTCCTCGGCGAACCAGCGCAGGAACTCGCCGCCGTAGGCGACCTCGCCCTGGCTCTCCGCCAGCGGCTTGCCCATCTCGAGAGTCATCAGCAGCGCAAAGTCGTCGCGTCGCGCCATCACCAATTCCCAGGCACGGCGCAGGATTTCGGCCCGCTCGCGTGGTGCGGTAGCGGCCCAAGAAGACTGGGCGGCGACGGCGTCGTCGAGCGCAACCGCGCCGTCGGCCGGGGACGCGTCGGCCACCTCGGTGAGCGTTGCACCCGTTGCCGGGTTGTGGACGGCGAAACGAGCGCCTGTCGATGAGGGGGCCTGCTTGCCCCCGATCCACAGATCGGTGGGAACCGAGTCGATCAGTGCGGTGTGTTCCGCATGGGTCTTGGTCACTCGTGGCTCGCCTTCTCGCGGATGATGTCGGCGAGGACGGTGATGCCCTCGTCGAGTAGATCGTCCCCGATCACCAGCGGGGGCAGCAAGCGGATCACGTTGCCGAAGGTTCCGCAGGTCAGGATCAGGACACCGTGAGAGAGCGCCTCGGTGGCAATGGCTTTGGTAAGGGCGGCGTCGGGTTCGAGAGTGCCGGGCTTGACGATCTCGAGAGCCAGCATGGCGCCACGGCCGCGTACCTCACCGATGACTCCCACCTCGTCGGCAAGCGCCTGCAGCCGGGGCACCAGCGAGGTCTCGATGGCGCGCGCCCGCGCCGGGAGATCGAGTTCGCGCATGGCTCCCAGTGCCGCGATGGCGGCCGCGCAGGCCACCGGGTTGCCGCCGTAGGTTCCCCCCAGGCCTCCGGTGTACACCGCGTCCATGAGCTCGGCGCGCCCGGTGACGGCGGCCAGCGGCATACCGCCTGCGATGCCCTTGGCCATGGTGACGATGTCCGGGACGATGCCATCGTGTTCGGCGGCGAACCAGGCGCCGGTGCGCGCGAACCCGGTCTGCACCTCGTCGGCGATGAAGACCACACCGTTGTCCCGGGCCCAACCGGTCAGCGTGGAAAGGAATCCGGGTGCGGGCACGATGAATCCGCCCTCACCCTGGATGGGTTCGATGATGATCGCGGCCAGCGATTGCGCGCCGATCTGGGTTTCGATGCGGGAGATCGTGCGTCGCGCGGCTTCCTCGCCGGTCAGGCCCGCCTCGTCACGTAGTGGGTACGACGCCGGCATCCGGTAGACCTCCGGTGCGAACGGCCCGAACTGCGACTTGTACGGCATCGACTTGGCCGTCAGCGCCATCGTCAGATTTGTGCGGCCGTGATACGCGTTGTCGAATGCGACAACGGCCTGCCGCCCACTGGCCAGCCGTGCGACCTTGATCGCGTTTTCCACGGCCTCGGCACCGGAGTTGAACAGGGCAGTGCGTTTCTCGTGGTCCCCGGGAGTCAGGTCGTTGAGGAGCTCAGCAACCCGCACATACGCCTCGTAGGGCGTCACCATGAAACACGTATGGGTGAAATGCGCTGCCTGATCGGCGATTGCGGCCGCGACGGCCGGGTGGGAGGCGCCGACGCTGGTGACCGCGATACCGGAGCCCAGGTCGATGAAGGAGTTGCCGTCGGCATCGACGATCACACCGCCGTCGGCGTCGACGGCGTAGACGGGTGCGGTGGAGCCGACGCCCGCGGCCACCGACGCGCGGCGGCGTTCGGCAAGTTCGCTGGACCGGGGCCCGGGCAGGGGCGTCACGATATTGCGCTTCTGGGCGAGGCGGTAGGTGATGTCGGGCATGGTTCTCCCTGTCGTCGATCCGGCTGTCTCAGTCTGCCGTCGTAGCGAGTTTCTGGGAATGGCCGGATTGTCCATGAGCTGTTCCTGGATGCGCCGTTTTGGCGCGCGTTGTCACCGCCTATTCCGGGAGCGGGGCGGTGTCCCGAGTCAGGGTGCGCCCCAGGAAGAAGTCGGGGCTCCGGAATCGCATGATCACCATGAGTACCGCCCCGAACGCCAGAATGCCGAAGCCCAGATAGAACACCAGGCCAATGCCGCCGATCGAGGTACCGCTGCCATTCTCGGGGTTCATGCTCTCGCGTACCGAGATCACGAACACCGCGGCCAGCATCAAACCGCCGAGCACCGGAAACAGGAACTTGTACACGAAGTCGTGCCCGCTGCGCAGCAGCTCGTCGCGGAAGTACCAGGCGCACGCGAAGGCCGTGATGCCGTAGTACCAGCAGATCATGATGCCAAGGGCGGCAATGGTATCCAGCAGTGTGCGTTCGGACAGAATGGTGACCGCCGTGTAGAACCCCGCGGTGACCACACCGGCTACGACGGTGCTGAAGGTGGGGGTCAGGAACCGCGGGCTCACGCTGGCGAATCGCGCGGGGAACGCGCCATAGGTGCCCATGGCGAGCATGGTGCGTGCCGCGGGCAGGAACGTCGTCTGCAGGCTTGCCACCGAGGAGGCGAAGACCGCCAACAGAAGCAGCGGCCCTGCCCAACTGCCGAGCACCGGATACGCCAAGGCGCCAAACACATTCTCGGCGTTATCGGGATTGCCGAGCCCCAGGCCGTCCTCGCCGATACCCGCATACATCATGACCGCCACCGCGACAAGCAGATACGTCAGCAGAATGGACAGCACGCACAGCAGTCCGGCCCGGCCAGGCACCTTGGTGGGATCCTTGCTCTCCTCGCCGAGAGTCAGGCAGGTGTCCCAACCCCAGAAGGCGAATATCGATCCGGTGAGGCCGATGACGAAGGCGCTCAGGGTCAGTCCGGTGGCTGGATTGAACCAGTCGACGTTGAAATCGAGGTGACCGGGGGAGCCGGGCGCCTTCGCGATGGCGACGACCGCGAAGAGCACCAGCACGATCATCTGGAACCCGACGAGCACATACTGCAGGCGTTCGCTCGTGGTGATCCCGCGGCTCGAGATATATGTCGCGATGGCGATGAAGATAACGGTCGAGGCGATGTTGACCGTCTTGTCGGCGGCCAGATCCGCGATACCGGGATGATGGAAAACCCTTGCCAGAAACAGATATCCGAACTGCACGCCGATAGATGCCAGGTTGGATAACACGATGATGGTGGCGATCACCATGCCCCAGCCGCACATCCAGCCCACATAGGGTCCGAATGCCTTGGTCGACCAGGTGAAGGAGGCGCCGCAGTCAGGTGCGCGCGAATTCAGTTCTCGGTAGGCATAAGCAGTGAGGAACATCGGGATGAAACCCGCGATCAGGATGGCCGGCATCTTGAGGCCGACTGCCGCGACAATCAGACCGATGCTGGCGGTGAGCGTGTATCCCGGTGCCACCGTGGAGATGCCCAGGATCGCACCGGTAAAAGTGCCGATACGACCGGCCGCCAAGCCTTTCGAGACAAGCCCCTCGGTCTGTCCCGGCTCGGAATGAGCGACGTCCTCAGTCACCGTCAGTGCCTTCTTCCTTGGGGATCACGACCATCGGCACCTGCAGCACCCGGAGCATCTTCGCGGCCGTCGACCCGAGGAACAGCCGCCGCGGCTGCGCGAGCCGGCTGGAACCGACCATGATGACGTCGCCTTCGTGCCAGTCGAGCTTATTCACGGCGGCCTCAACGGTGGGCCCGTTGGCGACGATCGACGTGACTGGAAACTTAGGTGGCAGAACTAGTTTGGCGGTTTCCAGGGACTGCTGCGCATGAATGGTTGCGCGCTCGCGCGCCGACTGATCATCATCCCCGCCGGGAATCGGGTCAATGGATACCAGCGACACCAGACGCAGCGGAGTGCCGGCGCGCTGGGAGGCCTGTAATGCCGCGTCCAGCAGTACACGTGCGCCCGGCCGGGTTCCCATGGCGCAGGTGACCTCGCGAACGCGGAGGTTCTTCTGGTAGCGCGCACCACGCGGCGAAATCACCAGGGGTATCGGGGAGGAGTGCACGAGGTCGTTGACCACTGACCCCAGCGACAGACTGCCGACCAGGCCGCCCCCGGATCCTCCCACCACAACCGCCTCGGCCCCCAGCGCCTCACACTGTGCAATGAGCCCCTCGGCGATCGACTCGTGGAAGCTGATGTGTGTCTCTACCGTGAGATCGTCGGGAATGGTGGCCGCGGCATGTGTCAACCAGTGAGTGGCATTCTCGGTCAGTACGTCCTGGCGCTCCTTCTGCGGAAGCGGGGCGAGGATGGGGCGGTCTTGGGGGAGCACCATGCACAGATCGAGGCGCGCGCCCAGCGAGCGTGCGATCTGCGCTCCCACCGCGAGAGCGTCATCGCCGCCCGGGGTGGCCAGATAGGCAACGGCAATCCTCTTGGCGGCGGTATTCACGGCTAGGCCTCCTGGTGTCCGGATGTGTGACAGCTCTTCGGCGGGGTGGGTGCGACATCGAGCGAGGGATTGCGGTCGAAGAATCCAACCGGTTTGAGCCAGAAGTTCACAGTGTCCACGGGCATAATCGGCCAGTCCTCGGGCCGGGTGATGTGGTGGATTCCGAACACGTACCACAGCACCACATCGGTGTTCTCGATGGAGCGGTTGCCTTCGGTCCAGGCGGGCAGGCCGTGGTCTTCCTTGCTCTGGGTGACGAATTCTCCTGCGGGCCAGCGCTCATCGGGCGAGTTGGGGGTCACCCAGAGGGTGTGCTCGATCGCGCGGCAGCGGGCCAGCACCGGGGAGGACGGATCGAACATCGACGGGATGGCGGCCCCGGGCACCAGCTTGTAGGCCGGCGCGGTCCCGATCCCGTTGCGGGCATTGTCGTTGACGACCTTCCAGGCGCGCTGGGTTTCCCAGCAGAAGTCCTGTTTGCCTTCCGATTCGGTGCGCAGCGGAGTGTTCCGTTGCCGCAGAGACAGTCCGTACGGATTGTCGGGGCCGACGGGCACGATCTCGGTCTCGGTGGCGTACACGGTGTTCTGGGTGCCGTCGACGTCCAGGTCCAGTCGCGCGACGAGGAAATGCTGGTGATACGGCGCATAGGTTCGGTGGTCGACGAGAGTTCCGTGTGGGTGTGCGGCGCCCTCCGGGAAATTGCTCACCACCATGATCCCCGTTGCGCGGACCTCACATTCGATGTTTCCGTCCTGATAGAACCGCCAGTAGGTGAGGTATTCGTAGTTGGCGACGGTGACGTGGAAGGACACCGTGAGCCGACGCATGCGGCGCACCTCGGCACCGTGGTCGTGGTCGACGTGCTTCCACAGCACGGCATTGTCCTCTTCGTGGATGCAGATCGCGTTCTTGATGGTGTACGGCTCGCCCTTGCTGTTGTGCAGCACGGCATCCAGGTACCGGATCTCTCCGAGGCAGTCGCAGCCCAGCTCCAATGAGGTCGTCATGAAGCCGATGCCCCACTCGCCGATATCGAAAGCGGTTCTGCGGTAGTGGTCCTCGCAGTGGTCGCGGTAAGGCACCATCATCTCGGCGAAGGACATCCGGTTGGCCACCGAACGCACGCGGCCGTGGTCGTCGTATGTCACTGCATGCAGTGTCATGCCCTCGCGATAGTTGAAGCCGACGCGTAGCGACCAGTTCTGCCATTCGAGTTTGTTGCCCTCGATGGTGAAGGAGGGGCCGTCGGACTGGGTGATATCCAGTGGCCGTAGCGGTTCCCGAGTGCTCTGCCTGCGTAGGCGTTCCGGGATGTGCCTGGGCACGTACTCGCCCATCATCGCGGGCCGCTCGACGGTGAACGTGTTCTCGATCTCCAGTAGCTCCATGGAGTTCATGTCGATGATGCAGTGGAATCCGTTGACGGGGCCGGCGTACGGGTTGGCGCCCGGGGTGGATCGAACCCACGTATCGGACCATCCGAGGCGCCTGCCCCGGTACTTCTCGGGCATGACCGCATCGCCGTATGTCCAGGTGTCCATGAACACCAGGTCCATATCGGTGATGCCTCGTGCGGCCAGGGCGGAGATCACGTCGGGATGCCTTCGGAGTGCCGTGTCGGCCTCCTCCCACTCGTCGACGGTGAAGTTGGGTTGCACTCCGGGGACGTGGTCCCAGGACAGCACCTCACCGGAGTTCAGTGAGATGACCGCTTTATAGGTGGCGTTTTGTGTGGTGTCCAGACACGTGGCCAGCACCTGGCGATCGGGCCGCACACCGTCGTTGTCGAATGCCGAGATTTCCGCCTTGGACGGCTCGGACAGCTCGATGGAGGTATATCGCCAGCTCTTCCCGACATCGTGCGTCTGCGCCAGGATTTTTGCGGTCGCGGTGAATTCCTCCGCTGCCAGGGGATCGAGGGGATGGAACGTGTCAGTCGCCATATCTAATGCGCGCTCATCACGTGCTTGATCCGGGTGTAGTCCTCGACGCCGTAGGCCGATAGGTCCTTGCCGTAACCGGAGTACTTGAAACCACCGTGCGGCATCTCTGCGACCAACGGGATATGACAGTTGACCCATACACAGCCGAAATCCAGTTCGCGGGTGAACTTTTCGGCGATAGCATGATCCTTCGTCCACACGCTTGAGGCCAGCGCATAGCGCACCCCGTTGGCCAGCCGGACCGCCTCGTCGTCGTCGTCGAAGGACTGAACCGTCAGGATCGGGCCAAAGGTCTCTTCCTGCACAATTGCGTCATCCTGGCGGACGCCGGTGACGATCGTCGGCTCGATGAAATATCCTTTGTCGCCCCAACGCTTTCCGCCGGTCACCACCGTGGCGTGCGCGGGCAGATTGTCGAGTTTCTTGGTGACCGCGGTGAAATGGCTGATGTTGTTCATCGGCCCATAGAACGTGTCGGGATCATCGGGGAGTCCAGGGCGCAGCGTCTGCGCCGCGGAGCTGAGGGCGTTCACGAAATCGTCGTGGATCGACTTGTGCACAATCACCCGGGTGGCCGCCGTGCAGTCCTGGCCCGCATTGAAGAAGGCGGCCTGCGCGATACCGGTGGCTGCCTTCTCGATATCGACGTCTCCGAACACCACCGTCGGCGCCTTGCCGCCGAGTTCCAGATGGCTGCGCTTGAGCTGTTCGGCCGCGGAGGCGGCGACCGCGATACCTGCGCGTACCGAACCTGTGATCGAAACCAGGCCAATGGCAGGGTGACTCACCAATTCGGAGCCGGTGGCGGCCGTCCCCAACACGACGTTGAAGACGCCGTCGGGGAGGATGCCCTTTGTCAACCGGGCTAAGACGAGGGTGCTTTCCGGGGTGGTGTCACTGGGTTTGAGGACGATGGTGTTCCCGGCTGCCAACGCGGGCCCGATCTTCCAGATCGCCATCATGAACGGGTAGTTCCACGGCGTCACCTGCCCGACTACCCCAATGGGTTCGCGGCGGACATACGAGGTAAACCCCTCCAGGTATTCACCGGCCGACTTGCCTTCGACCAGCCGCGCCGCACCGGCGAAGAACCGGACCTGATCCGCACTTACCGCGACCTCTTCCGCGGCGATGACGGCCTTGGGCTGTCCGGTGTTGCGGCACTGGGCCTCGACGATCTCATCCGAATGCGCCTCGATGGCGTCGGCGAGCTTCAGCAGTGCCTGCTGGCGCACACTCGGTGTGGTCCTGCCCCAGGAGGCGAAGGCGCGCTCTGCGGCGGACACCGCCGCATTCACGTCCTCGGCGTTCGAGACTGGGGCTCGGCCGACAACTGTCTCATCGACCGGGCTGATCAGGTCGATAGGCTCGGAGGACTTCAGGGACAAAGAGTCGACGAACTGGCCGTCGATGTAGTTCTGGAGTACCGAGTCCGGCATATGCACGTCCATCCGTCGAGGGAATCCGTCGGGCACCTAGAGCTGAGCGCCTAAGCGCCCAGAGAATCAGTGTGCGCCAGGACACAGCCATGATCATCCGACAATTTCGGGAATCTTCGTAGTGTTTTTCGCCATTCTGTACAGTCTCGAAAGGTGACCATTCCGGTGCGCTGGGTGCTGGACCAGCCAGATCTGAGGCTCACCATCAAGGGCGGTGCGGCCGGTCTGGGGCGCGAGGTCAACCTGGCGCTCACCACCGAGCTGGCCGACCCCGCGCCGTGGCTATCCGGTGGAGAGCTGGTACTCACTACCGGCATTGGCCTGCCCGCGAGCGCTCGGGACCGCCGGAACTATCTGCACTCGCTCGACGAAAATGGTGTTGCTGCATTGGGTTTCGGCATCGGTCTGAGCCACGACGAGGTGCCCTCGGAGTTGCTGGCGGTCGCCGACGAGCTGGGCATGCCGCTGATCGAGGTGCCGCTGCGTACCCCGTTTGCGGCAGTGGTCAAGGCGGTGAGTACCCGGATCGCCGAACTGGAATACGACGCGGTGCTGCGCGCGTCGCGGGCTCAGCCCAGGATCACCCGAGCGATCGTCGTCGGCGGAGCGCAGGCGGTTACCGCGGAGCTGGGGCGGTCGTTGCGTGCCAGTGTCGTGGTTCTGGATTCCGGGGGCACGGTGGTGGCAAGTCATCCGCGCAATCTGGATGTCGCGACCGTGAATCTGATTCGGGGAGCGTTGACTCCGGGCGCGGCGTCGGGCGCGCACCTGCTTGAGCCGGGAATCGCCGTCTCGCAACAGGTCATCGGTGTGGGCGGGACGGCGTACGGAGTGCTAGCCGTGGTCAGCAAGACCCCCTTGACGTTTGTTGATCAGGTTCTGCTGGGGCACGCAAATTCCCTGTTGGCCTTGGACTTTGATAAGCCCTCGCGGCTGCAGGACGCGCAGCGCCGGTTGAACGGGCAGGCTCTGGGGCTGCTGCTCGGCGATGAACGGAACCTGGATCCGGTGTGGGCTCAGCTGAATCAGGCCGCCGACGGGCGCGGGAGGATCCGGGTACTGGTCGTTGACGCTGATCCAGTATCGGTATTACGGCGGGTCCAGTCTTCGGTCGCGCGGGCCATGGAGTCCGCGGGGTACACGGTCTTCGCGCATATCGCAGAAGGTCAGCTGACGGTGGTGATACCCGGTGCAGAGACCGCCCTCTTTGCTCAGCAGTTGTTCACCGAGATCGATGGGCGCACCAGGAAGCGGTTGCGTGCAGGACTGAGCGGTGCGCACCCGGTGGGGCGGCTCGTCGACGCGGTGCAGAACGCAAAGCTGGCCGCCTCGGTGGCCGACCCCGGCGGGATGCCGCTGGAGTTCACGTCGCTTGCGGGCAGCGCACTACTGTCCTTCGGCGCCAGTCGTGAGGTGCTCGTCGCCGTCGCCAACGCGACTTTGGGCCCCGTCGCCGAGCATGACACCAGCCACGGCACCGAATTGATGGTGTCCCTGCGGGCCTATCTCGAGGCCAACGGCCACTGGGAGTCGGCTGCCGCCGCGGTCGGTGTGCACCGCCATACGCTGCGGAAACGCGTAGAAACCGCGCAGTCGCTGTTGGCCTGTGACCTGGATGTCGCGCGGGTACGGGCCGAGTTACTGCTGGCGATGCTGGCGGACTCGTCCACTGTGAGGAACTGATCAGCACTGCGAATTCGCATCGCGCGGGATTGCAGTGGTGCTACCTTATTTAGAACAGGTTCCAGTTTTGGGGTTATTTATGCAGGTGAATAGATCGTGAGCGCCATGGTTGAAGCGTCACCGGTGCGGCCCGCCGCCATGCCGTCGACCAGACGCCAGCACGAGCAGTACAAGCGCATGCTCGATGCGGCCGAAGAGCTCGCCATGACACGCGAGCTCGATCACGTCCAGATGCACGACGTCGCCAAGTACGCCAACGTTGCTATCGGCACGTTGTACCGGTACTTCCCGACGAAGCGGCATCTGTTCGTCTCTGCTCTCGTGCGGGAGTCGGAACGACTTGTCGGTCGCATCCCCTCGCTCCCGGATGGGGAGGAGAATCCCGCAGGCCGCGTGGGCGAGGCGCTGGTGCGGGCACTTCGTGGATTGACACGGCGTCGCATGTTGGCGATCGCGATGATTCGGTCGTCGAACTCCGCGTCGCTGGCCGAGGTGCCCGACCTGATGCAGATCGAGAAGCGATTCCACGAACTGATATCCGAGGTGGCCGGGCTCTCCGATCCGACCGACGAGGACGAGGCCGTCATCAGGCTGTTGGTGCACCAGTGGTTCGGCTGTATTCAGGTGTGCCTCAACGGTGGTCTCACCGTGGTGCAGGCCGAGGCCGACCTGCGCCGGGCGTCACGGTTGTTGATGCGCGACTGGCGCGCGGTGTGATGAGCGCTTGCGCGAAGAGCGTCCGGCTCAGCTAGCTTTCAATACACCCAGCGCCGCGTCGATGGCGAGCGCCGGGACGTCGATGGTCTTGGATCCCAGGTCATGACGTGCACCGGTGATCTCCACGAGGGTCGCTCCGCCCGGGATCAGCATCGACGCCTCCTTGAGCTCCTGGACGGTGCCGAAAGCGTCCGCGGTGCCATGGGTGAACACGGTCGGTACCTGGATATCGGGGAGATGTTCAGTGCGCAGCCGGTCGGGCTTGCCCGGCGGATGCAGCGGATAGGAAAACAGCGTGAGGACGTCCACTATCGGGCCGCGCTCGGCGACCAGCATCGAGGTCTGTCGACCACCGTAAGAATGACCGCCGGCCAACAAGGGGCCGTCGACCATCGCGCGAGCCCGGTTGATCACCTCAGCGATACCCGTCCGATCCTTATCCGCTGAGGATGCCGACGGTGGGCCGCTGGCCCGGACACGCCGGAAAGGCATATCGAAACGTATTGCCAGCCAACCGCGTTCGGCCCATGAGGTGCACAGCAGGCGCAACATGGGGGAGTGGCAGCTGCCGCCCGCGCCGTGGGTGAGAACGACGGCGCCCAGTGGGTGCCCGTCGGGGTGGTGGGCGATGCCCGCGATATCCGGAAGCTCCTCGGTGCTCGATCCTCTTCGCGCACGCGGCTCATCGGTACTCACGAGCTGAGCCTAAACAGCGCAGATACCGGGCCGTGTCCATGCCCTAGTGGATAGGCGGCCTTGAGGCATTCAGTGACCCATTTTTTTCCGAAGGCCACTGCCTCGGTGACAGAGCGTCCATGTGCCAATGCGCAACTGATGGACGCCGCAAGCGTGTCCCCGGCGCCGTGATCGTGTCCGGTGTCGACCCGCTCGACGGGGAAGTAATGAAACTCGGTGCCGTCGAAGAGCAGATCGGTGCTGGTGTCACTGGAACGCAGATGCCCGCCCTTCACCAGAACCCACTGTGGGCCGAGGCCGTGCAGCGTGCGCGCGGCCTCCCGCTGGGACTCCTCGTCGATGACGTCGATACCCACCAACAGCCGTACCTCATCCAGATTGGGTGTCACCAGCGTGGACAACGGGAACAGTTGTGTGCGTAGGGCATCCAGGGCGCTCGGATGTAGGAGCGGGTCGCCGTGCATCGACGCGCAGACCGGGTCGACGACAAGGGGCACCGTGACATCGAGTCCACGCCAGGTATCGGCAATGGCCTCGATGATAGGGGCGGAGGCCAACATCCCCGTCTTGGCCGCCTGGATGCCGATATCGGTGATCACCACGTCCATCTGTGCCGCCACCACCGGTGGCGGGATCTCGTGGAAATCCTTGACGCCCAACGAGTTCTGCACAGTTACGGCAGTGACGGCAACGCACCCGTGCACACCGAGCAGTGCCATGGTGCGCATATCTGCCTGGATGCCCGCCCCACCCCCGGAGTCGGACCCGGCGATGGTCATTACCCGCACCGGGGTGCTGCCCGGCTCCGGGATGGGGAGGTACGTCGTCATGAGATCGGCAGGTACACCCGATTACCGTGCTCGGCGAACTCGGCGGACTTCTCCTCCATACCGCGTGCCAGCATCGCGTCGATATCCTCCTGCGTCTCCAGCCCGTTCTTGGCTGCGAACTCCCGGATATCGGCGGTGATGCGCATCGAGCAGAACTTCGGGCCGCACATCGAGCAGAAGTGTGCCGTCTTGGCCGGCTCGGCGGGCAGGGTCTCATCGTGGAACTCGCGTGCGGTGTCCGGGTCCAGCGAGAGGTTGAATTGGTCATCCCAGCGGAATTCAAAACGCGCACGGGACAGCGCGTCGTCTCTCAGCTGGGCGCGGGGGTGTCCCTTGGAGAGATCGGCGGCGTGCGCGGCGATCTTGTAGGCGATCACGCCGTCCTTGACGTCCTTGCGGTCCGGAAGCCCCAGGTGCTCCTTGGGGGTGACGTAGCACAGCATCGCGGTCCCGGCCTGAGCGATGATCGCCGCGCCGATGGCCGAGGTGATGTGGTCGTAGGCGGGTGCGATATCGGTGGCCAGCGGCCCGAGGGTGTAGAACGGAGCCTCCTCGCAGAGCTCCTCCTCAAGCCTCACGTTCTCGACGATCTTGTGCATCGGCACGTGGCCCGGGCCTTCGATCATCACCTGCACGCCATGGGATTTCGCGATCTTTGTCAGCTCACCGAGGGTGCGCAACTCGGCGAACTGCGCCTCGTCGTTGGCATCCGCGATCGATCCGGGACGCAGGCCGTCGCCGAGGGAGAAGGTGACGTCGTAACGCGCCAGGATCTCGCACAGCTCCTCGAAGTGCGTGTACAGGAACGACTCTCGATGGTGTGCCAGGCACCAGGCGGCCATGATCGAGCCGCCGCGCGAGACGATGCCGGTGACGCGCTTGGCGGTCAGCGGCACATAGCGCAGCAGCACGCCGGCATGCACCGTCATGTAGTCGACGCCCTGCTCGGCCTGTTCGATCACGGTGTCGCGGTACAGCTCCCAGGTCAGCGCGGCGGGGTCGCCGTTGGTCTTCTCCAGCGCCTGGTAGATCGGCACGGTCCCCACGGGAACGGGGGAGTTGCGCAGGATCCACTCACGGGTCAGGTGGATGTCCTTGCCGGTGGACAGGTCCATGATGTTGTCGGCGCCCCAGCGGATCGCCCACACCATCTTCTCGACCTCCTCGGCGATCGAGGAGGTGACTGCCGAGTTGCCGATATTGGCATTGATTTTCACGCCGAAGGCCTTGCCGATGATCATCGGCTCGCTCTCCGGGTGCTTGTGGTTCGCAGGGATCACCGCCCGACCGCGGGCCACCTCATCGCGCACCAGCTCGGCAGGTACGCCCTCGCGCACCGCGATGAACTCCATCTCGGCGGTGATCTCGCCGGCGCGAGCCCGCTGCAGCTGGGTGCCGCGATCGGTGACGATGCCGACGCGCGGCGGCAGCCCCTTCTGCAGGTCGATGGTGGCCTTGTCGTCGGTGTACGGGCCGGAGGTGTCGTACAGGTCCAGGTGTTCACCGTTGGTGAGGTTCACCCGGCGCTGCGGCACGCGCAGGCCGCTGCCGAGGTCCTGGTAGATCTTCTCGCTGCCCTGAATCGGGCCGGTGGTGACGGTCTCGGGGGTACGTGACTGATCAGGCATTTTCTTCCTCCCTACGCCGGCATTACCCGGTCAGGTTCATACGGTCGACGGCCCTAGCCGTCCTCTCAGCGCGCTGGCGTGCGCTCCCGCGATTTTTTTTGGGCTTGTGCCCGCCATAGAAGCGGACCAGTCGCCACGCTACCCCCGCCCGCGGTGCCGAGGGTGACGTGATCGCGAGATTTCGGCTGATTTCCCGCACTGGCATCACACTCGGCCCGACATGACGGACTGAGTGCCCTGGTTTGGGAATATAGTTTCCCTTGCTAAGGTTATTGGCGGCAGTACGAAGACGGCCGGTCGGAGCTGCCCGCGTCGGGGAGAAGCGCGCAACAAGGGTGACGATGACTGACTTGATTACACGGACCGACGAAATATCCGCCGATGTCGAGACGGCCCGGCGTCGACTCCGGGTTGATCGCGACCATCCGCACTACAAGTGGGTCGCGCTGTCGAACACCACACTGGGAGTGCTGCTCGCGACCGTCAACTCGTCGATCGTCTTGATCTCGTTGCCCGCCATCTTCCGCGGCATCGGCCTCAACCCCCTTGCGCCCGGCAACGTCAGTTATCTGCTGTGGATGCTGATGGGTTATCTGTTGGCCTCGGCCGTGCTGGTGGTGTTGTTCGGCCGCCTCGGCGATATGTACGGGCGGGTCCGGATCTACAACATGGGCTTCGTGGTTTTCACCGTCGCGGCGGTGGTGCTTTCCTTCGATCCGTTCGACCACGGCGGGGGCGCGCTGTGGATCATTGCCTGGCGGGTGGTTCAGGGAGTCGGCGGCGCCATGCTGATGGCCAACTCATCGGCCATCCTCACCGATGCCTTCCCGTCGACCCAGCGCGGACTCGCGTTGGGTATCAACCAAGTGGCAGCGGTGGCTGGATCGTTCTTGGGCCTGCTCATCGGAGGCGTGCTCTCCGAATGGGATTGGCGTGCCATCTTCTGGGTGGGAGTGCCCTTGGGTCTGTTGGGTACCGTGTGGTCGTATCGATCGCTCGTCGAGATCGATCAACCCATATCGGGGAAGCTGGATTGGGCAGGTACCGTGGCGGTCGCGCTGGGGCTGACCCTACTGCTCACCGGAATCACGTACGGCATTCAGCCGTATGGGAATTCGAGTGCCGGCTGGGGTAATCCGCTGGTCTATGGATCGCTGATCGCCGGTGTCGCCTTCCTGGTGTTGTTCTGCGTGATCGAGTCCCGGGTTGCCGATCCCATGCTCGATATCCGGCTGTTCAAGAACCGGGCATTTGGGATGGGGAATCTGGCCAACCTGCTTGCCTCGGTCGGCCGCGGTGGCCTGCAGTTCATGCTCATCATTTGGCTGCAAGGCATCTGGCTGCCGCTGCGCGGGTACAGCTATGAGTCGACTCCATTGTGGGCGGGAATCTTCCTGCTGCCCATGACGCTTGGCTTCCTGATTGCCGGGCCGGTTGCCGGTGTGCTGTCGGACCGATACGGTGCCCGGCCCTTCGCCACGGGCGGCATGGTGCTTTCGGCAGTGACATTCCTGGCACTCATCGCGATTCCGGTGAACTTCAACTACTGGACCTTCGCGGCGCTGATCTTCCTCAACGGGTTGGGATCTGCCATCTTCACCGCGCCCAACACCGCAGCCATCATGTCGAGTGTGCCCGCGCACCAGCGCGGCGCGGCCTCGGGTGTGCGCGGCACGTTCTTCAATGCGGGCAGCTCGCTGTCTATCGGAATTTTCTTCTCACTCATGATTGTTGGACTCTCGGCCACCATGCCTTCGGCAATGCAGTCGGGGTTGACCGCCCAGGGAGTGCCGGCGTCGACGGCCGCCGAGGTGGCCGGTCTGCCGCCGGTGGGCAGTTTGTTCGCGGCGTTCCTGGGCTATAACCCGATCGGTGAATTGCTTTCTCCGTCAGGTGTTCTGGAACAACCCGGCGTGAACTCGGCGGAGCTGACGGGGCAGTCGTTCTTCCCGAACCTCATCACCGAGCCGTTTCATGCCGGCCTCGTGGTCGTCTTCGTGGCCGCCGCGGTAATGATGGCGATTGCCGCGCTGGCGTCGTGGGGGGCGGGTGGTAAGTACGCCCACGCGGAGGACGGCGAGTAGGTCAGTCCAGATCGACGACGACCGGAGCATGGTCGCTCGCGCCCTTGCCCTTGCGCTCCTCGCGGTCGATATGGGCATCACCCGCCCGTTTGGCGAATTCCGGTGATCCGAGCACGAAGTCGATGCGCATCCCGCGTTTCTTGGGGAAACTCAACTGGGTGTAATCCCAATAGGTGTAGACCCCCGGCCCCGGGGTGTACGGCCGCACCACATCGGCGAATCCGGCATCGGTCATCGCGGTGAACGCGGCGCGCTCGGGTTCCGACACATGGGTGCTGCCCTGGAAGAAGTCGACGCTCCAAATGTCATCGTCGGTGGGCGCGATGTTCCAGTCACCGACGAGTGCCACCTGCTGGGTGGGGTCGGCGGCCAGCCAGCCAGCGGCTTGATCGCGCAATGCGGACAGCCATTGCAGTTTGTACTGGTAGTGCGGATCCTCCAGGGTCCGGCCGTTCGGGACATACAGGCTCCATACCCGCACCCCGTTGCAGGTTGCGCCCAAAGCCCGGGCCTCGGCGACCGCTTCGGCATCACCCGAGGCCCACGTGGGTTGGCCATCGAACCCGACAGTCACGTCGTCCAGGCCGACCCGCGAGGCGATCGCCACACCGTTCCACTGACTGAAGCCCACATGGGCGACCTCATACCCGGCATCGGTGAACGCCTGCATCGGGAATTGTGCGTCGGAGCACTTGGTCTCCTGCATGGCCAATACGTCCGTGCCGGATCGTTCCAGCCAGGAAATTACCCGGTCGACACGGGCACGGATCGAGTTCACATTCCAGGTGGCCAATCGCATGACGCCACCCTACTTTTCGTGCCCGACAGTGCGAATGCGCGCATACCGGTATCGGTGCTGTTCGGTGAAACCCAAGGTCGGATATAGCGCCAGTGCGGCATCGTTCTCGGCGCGTACCTGCACGTACGCGCGGCGCGCCCCCTGGGCTGCCCCCCAGCGCAGTAGTACATCGCATACCTGCGTGGCCAGTCCGAGGCGCCGGTGGGCCGGGGCTACGCGCACCGCAGAGATGCCGAGCCAGTCCTCGGTGACGGCGCCACGTGCGATGGCCACAGCGGAGCCGTCGTGGACAATCGAGGCGAATCCCAACACCCCGTTCACCACTGCCGTCAGTATTGGAATTGTCGATGGATGGCTATCCGCATGCAGGACAAGCCAATCCGCCGATGGTTCGGAAGGTAGAGATTCGGTATCTGCGCCCTCCCCGCGGTCGAGATCGCGCACCATCACCGCGGTTTCGTCGCTTGTCTCCAGGTCTTCCGGCGGGTGGATCAACCGGTCGGGTAGGCATAGCAGGGTGGGCAGTCCATGTTTCGAATACCACGCGTCCACGTCGCCAAGTGAGCGGGGCGATGCCGAATGTTCCAGCGGTACAGCGGAATTACCCCGATGTGTATGGCCGTCGGAGGCCCTGACGAACCACCCGTCCACCCATTCGTGGTTGACGCCCGGCCAGGCGAACGCGGCGGCGCGCTGTGCCGCCCTGATGTCCCGGTTCAACACAGGTACCGGCGGCAGCACCCGTACCGAGACAATATCGGTTGCCGAGATATCCACTACCGCACCGGATTTATGCAACACCTGCACCGACGGGCCTGTCGCGACCAACTCGCCGACGGTGTCGGTGAAAGGGGGCACCGAGCCGACGGGTCGCCGACTGCGGATGGCTACCCGCGTCCCGAGTTCAGGCAGGGGGGTCAACTAATGTCCGAACGGATCGGCGACTTCTCCTGGCGTCCAAATCAATCCGGGCACACCCCAGCCATTGGACTTGACGGCGCGCTTGGCCGCCCGGGTATTACGACCGATCAGCATGTCTATATAGAGGAAACCATCGAGGTGTCCGGTCTCGTGCTGCAGCATGCGTGCGAACAGGTCGTTGCCCTCGAGTGTGATTTCGTTGCCGTCGGCGTCTAGGCCGGTGACCCGCGCCCAGCTCGCACGCCCGGTGGGGAAGGACTCGCCGGGTACCGAGAGGCAACCCTCCTCGTCGTCGTCCGGGTCGGGCATCGTCTCGGGAATCTCGGAGGTTTCCAACACGGGGTTGATCACGACACCGCGATGGCGAGCTCCACCGCCGCGTGTGTCGGCGCAGTCGTAGACGAAGAGGCGCAGGGGCACGCCGATCTGGTTGGCGGCGAGTCCGACGCCGTTGGCGGCGTCCATGGTCTCGTACATGTTCGCGATCAGCTCGGGCAGATCGGCGGGTAGCGAACCGTCGGGAGCGACCGCGACGGGCTCGGTTGGGGTGTGCAGCACGGGGTCGCCGACGATGCGAATAGGGACAATAGCCACGGAAGGCAAGCTATCGGCTTCGTATTGACGGCCGACGCGCGGGGTTGGCTAGCCGCAGTTGCGGTTTGAGCGTGGTTAAATATCGCCGAACCACAGTGTTGTAGTTATCGCGATCGATCAGAGACAAGACCACCAACGGCCAGAAGGGTCCAGGAGCTTTTATGGACGGCGCCCAGGCACGAGCTGAGCAGTCAAAGGCTGCGGATGCTGGTCAGGACTCGCCTACCGTCGGCTCGGATGGGGTCGAGATCGCGGCGGGTCTGAGCCGACGCGAGCATGACGTCCTGGCCTTCGAACGGCAGTGGTGGAAGTACGCGGGCTCCAAGGAAGATGCCATCAAAGAGCTCTTCGGCATGTCAGCCACCCGCTATTACCAGGTGCTGAATACTCTGGTAGATCGCCAAGAAGCCTTGGCTGCGGACCCGATGCTGGTCAAGAGGCTGCGCAGGCTTCGTGCGAGCCGCCAGAAGGCCCGGGCGGCGCGCCGTCTGGGGTTTGAGATCACGTGACGTTGTCCGGCGGTCCTCGGCTGCGCTGGGCTAAATAGGTGCATTCGCTCGCGGACCGTACAGTGGATTCACAATGAACGAACGCGTACCCGATTCCCATGGTCTGCCGCTACGCGCCATGGTCATGGTGCTGCTGTTTCTCGGCGTGATATTCCTGCTGGTCGGGTTCAATGCACTCGGATCCGACAAGCCCGCGTCGTCCGACTCGTCTACGGCCGCTTCGGCCACCGCTGCGGCCCCCAAATCGACAACACCGCCACCGGCGCCGAAACCCGAGGTCCGTGTGTACAACACCACCTCCGTGACCGGTTTGGCCCAGGGTGCCGCAGACCAGGTGACAGGTGCAGGCTGGAAAGTCACCGACGTGACCAACCTGCCCATGCCCGATGTGAACGTCACGACCGTCTTCTTCGGCAAGGCCGCAGGAGAAGAGGAAGCCGCCCACGAGATCGCCAAACTGCTCGGGGTCCAGGCCGCGCCGCGTCCGCCGGAGATTGCCGAACAGCCGCCCGGCGTAGTCGTCGCCGTCGCCATCTGATCGAGTGGCATCGTCTGACTGACTAGCCCTGCGGGTGCTGTGCCGCGGTGGCGAGGTGGCATGATGAAGGCCATGCTTAAGTCCCGCGCGAGTGTCTTCTGCAATGCCTCGGTCAAGCCCCTTCTCCTCGCAACCGGAACCCTTGCTGCCGTTGCGTTGTCCCTGACCGGATGCTCTCCGGATCAGCACGCCAGCAGCACACCGGGGACCACGCCTCCGGTATGGACGGGTTCCACTGCGCCGGCGACCGCGGGTGAACACGGTGGACACGGGGGTGGCGAGCAGGTGGTCCCGTTGGGTGAGAAGCTCAATGCCACACTCAAGCTCGCTGACGGCACCCCGGTGGCCTCCGCTGAGTTCGTGTTCCAGGACGGGCACGCCATCATCACCGTGAAGACCACGCAGAGCGGCAAGCTCGCACCGGGTTTCCACGGACTGCACATCCACTCGTTCAAGAAGTGCGAACCCAACTCCACCGCGCCGGCGGGCGGTACCCCGGGTGATTTCCTGTCCGCGGGTGGGCATTTCAACGTCCCCGGGTACACCGGTCACCCGTCCAGCGGTGACCTGGTGTCGCTCAATATCCTCAAGGACGGATCGGGTGAGCTGGTTACCACCGCTGACTCGTTCACCAAGGACGATCTGACCGCAGGCAACGGCACCGCCATCATCATTCACGAGAAGGCGGACAACTTCGCCAACATCCCGCCGGAGCGGTACACCCAGGCCAACGGCACCGCCGGACCCGACGACACCTCGAAGTCGACGGGTGACGCAGGCAAGCGTGTCGCCTGCGGTGTTATTGACGCGGGCTAGCCGCTTCCTGTGCTCATTCGTCGGCTGGTTCGTCGCATTCCGGTGACGGGGCCCGCGTGATTGAATACCGCGGGTCGCCGCGGCCCACTCTGGGGGTGGAGTGGGAGTTCGCTCTCGTTGACGCGCAGACTCGGGACCTCACTAACGGGGCCTCTGCGGTGCTGGCTGCGATTGGCGACAACCCGCACGTCCACAAGGAGCTGCTGCGTAACACCATCGAGGTCGTCACCGGTATCTGCGCGACCGTCGACGAAGCCATGGCTGACCTGCAGGCGACACTCTCCACTGTGCGACCCGTCGTGCAATCGATGGGCATGGAGCTGTTCTGCGCCGGCACGCATCCATTCGCCCGCTGGTCCGCGCAGAAGCTCACCCAGGCGCCACGGTACGACGAGCTGATCGCCCGCACCCAGTGGTGGGGGCGCCAGATGTTGATCTGGGGTGTGCACGTGCACGTCGGCGTCTCCTCGAAACACAAGGTGATGCCTATCGTGACGTCAATGCTCAACTACTACCCCCACCTGTTGGCGCTGTCAGCATCTTCGCCGATGTGGGAGGGACAGGACACCGGGTACGCCAGTAACCGGGCCATGATGTTTCAGCAGTTGCCGACCGCCGGGCTGCCCTTCCACTTCCAGGCGTGGGAACAGTTCGAGGGATTTGTCGATGATCAGATGAAGACCGGAATCATCGACCAACTCAACGAAATCCGCTGGGACATCAGACCTTCGCCGGCACTTGGCACTGTAGAGGTCCGGATATTCGACGGGATCTCCAATGTCGCCGAGCTCGAGGCGCTGGTGGCGCTGACCCATTGCCTGGTGGTCGACCTGGATCGCAAGCTGGAGGCTGGGGAATCGTTGCCCACCATGCCGCCCTGGCATGTGCAGGAAAACAAGTGGCGTAGTGCGCGTTACGGGCTTGACGCCGTCATCATCCTGGACGAGGACAGTAACGAGAGGCTGGTTACCCAGGACCTCGACGACCTGTTGACCCGGCTGCAGCCCATCGCGCGCATGCTGGAATGTGAGAAGGAGCTGGCAGCGGTGGAAGAGATCTACCGCCATGGCGGCTCGTATCAGCGTCAGCGTCGGGTGGCCGAAGAGCATGACGGCGACCTGGGGGCGGTCGTTGACTCTGTGGTCAACGAATTGCACTGAGCCCTAGGCGTACTGGGCATCAAACGATGCCTTGATGTAACGCATCTCCTCGTCGGTGGCGACCATGGTGACGATTGCAGAACCGGCCCGGGTGCTCACTTGAACCGTGTCGGTGTCGTTGTCCAACTGCTCCAGCGAGACATCGGCGTCGGCCGAGGGAACCGTGTTGGGTGGCATCACCACCATCGTGGTCATCCCCACGCGAACCGGCTGCTCGGTGGCTCCGTCGAATACCGCGACCGAGTAGTTTCGATCCGAACCTGCCTGCATCGCCCCGCGATTGAATTCGGTGACCCACAACAGGTTGTTATCGCCGACGGCCTCCACCATCTCACGCCACATTGCGGGTCGGCGAGTGTGCACCAGTACCCTCGCGCCGAGTGCCAAGGTGCGCAGCACCGCCTGCTGCGCCAGGTGCAGGGTGCCGGAGATCTCCACCCGAGCGATCTGCGGACCGAAGATCGGCAGCGCGATGGCCCGCCCGTACTCGTCGGCGCCGATGACCTGGCCGCATCCGGAGGCGGGCAGCGCCAGGTCTCGGAAGTCCTCGATCCCTCGCCCATAGACCCAGTGCCCCAGCGGCCGCTTCGGTTGTGGCACAGGGACGCTGGAGACCAGGGCGTTGAACTGCTGCCCCCGCAACGGGGCAAGTCCCGGCAGGTTGATGCGGCTGCCGGAGCCATGGCTGTCGAACCGCACCAGGCCGCGGATCTTGATGAACTCGTCCTCGCTGGCGTTCTGCAGCGAGACACACACCGTGGTCGAGTAACTCGGGATCGTCCACATCATGCCCAGTCCGGCGGTGGTCAGGGTGCTGCCCTTGAGTGCATAACTGCGCAACTGAAAATTGCCCTCGCGGCAGTGAGTCCAGGTTTCCTCGACGTTGGTCAGGTTCACGCCATCGGACAGCTGGTTGGTGGCATGGGCGATCTCGGCGGCGGTGAGGATACGGGTGCGCAACCCGGCCTCGGTGAGTCGGTTGGCGACGCGACGCGTCGCAGTGGTTGCGGTGCGCAGAATTCCACTGCGCCCTCCACTGCGGTGGTTGACCGCCTCGGCGCATCGGGTCGGGTCGAAGCGCACCGCGATCCACACATTGCGTTGCGCGATGGCCGGCAGCGGCCCGAGCACCGCGTCATAGACCGCCGCAATCTGGGAATGTCCCGACGACCGCGCGCCTTGGCTGATGACGTCGATCGAATCGAGGCTGATGTCGAATTGGCGCAGGCATTCGACTAGTAGCTCCACCGAGACCGTTTCTCCCGAAACGGTCATCCCGGGCTCCATGACGGTAAGTGCCTGCGGATTCTCTTCAATCTTCAACAGTGACAGCAGGGTTCGGCCGTCCCAGCGGAATCCAATCTGCGCGTCGTCACCCAGCGGTACGTCGAACGGCTCCGCTGCGGCCTTCTTGCGGGTCTTGCTGTGCTGTCCGCGAAAGAAGTCGAACCGCGCCGCGAGGGCGCGCGGCAACGTGGTGCCACGGATCCGGATAACGAATACGAGTGACAGCGCGAGACCGGCGACTCCGCCGTGCCACCAAGGTAGATTAGTGAGCAATGCGGTGCCGATTCCGCATGCCGCCATGAATTCCAGGATCAATACATCGGCTATTGGCAACACCCGCTGAGGGACTATGTCCGTAGTGCTGAGAAGCTTGCTGGGTTCGATCGGCGCGGGGCGGCCTCGCCGTGATTCGGCGTTGCGAGGACGAGCTGCCACGTAATCGCCTTCCTGGTCGTTCCCCGTTGTACCCGGTGTGGCTTTCCTGGGCCCCAATCGAGGACCTGCGGTACGCTACGCCTCGCCCGTTGGCGCGACCCAATCCCGCCATTAATGCAGATGGGAGCGGTTATGCCCGCGCAGGTTACCACGCGCGCTCAGGTCAACGGCTACCGTTTCCTGCTCCGGCGTCTCGAGCACGCGCTGATTCGTGGTGACTCGCGAATGATCCACGACCCGATGCGCGGGCAGATGCGAGCGCTGGTCGTCGGGTTGGTTATTGGCATCATCATCATGGGTGCGTGCGGTGTGCTGGCATTCTTCAAACCCTCACCCGCCATTGGCAATGCGCAAATTCTGCTCACCAAGCATGGCGGCGCGATGTACGTGCGCATTGGTGACAGTGTGCATCCCGTCCTGAATCTGGCCTCCGCCCGACTGATCTCCGGAAAGCCGGAAGAGCCGGCAGCCGTCGACGAGAAGAAACTCGGTGCACTTCCGCGAGGGCCGGTGGTCGGCATCGTCGGGGCACCCGATGCCATCTACGGCGGCGACGATATGAACACATCGCATTGGACGGTGTGTGATTCGTTGACAACTGCTCACGCGGTGCCGGGGCAGCCGGAGACGGGCGGAAGTAAGCTCCTGACGACCGTGCTTGCCAATAAGCCTGTGTTGGGCAAGGACATTCGCGCGGCGAATTCGGCGGACATGTTGCTCGTGGGATCGGAGCAGAACGCATTCCTGATTTATGACGGCGTGCGTGCGCCCATTGACCTCACCGATGGTGTCGTCGTGCGGGCTCTGCACCTTGAACAGGCTCCTCGGCGGGAGATATCGCCAGGACTGTTGAACGCGTTTCCCCGTGTGGAACCCATCAAGAGGGTGGCCATCGAGGGGCTGGGCGAGTGGAGCAATAACGAAGCGCTGCGTTCCGCTGGTGTGCGGATCGGTTCGATCGTCGAGACCGAGGACTCCAACGGAAAGCGACTATTCGTGGTGCTACGTGAGGGTATGCAGCCGGTGTCACCGGCGACTGCCGACATCATCCGGTACGGCGATCCGACCCCCAATCCCAGCGTCCGTGAGATTCGGAGTCTGCCGCCAGTGGTGGCGAGCATGACATCCATCGTGCATGTCCTGCCCACAGATCGGTACCCGACCGTCACACCCGTCATCGCGGCGACCGAGCCGGATCGTGTGGTGTGCCAGGCATGGGAGCGAGACAATTCTGCTCCCGAATCCACGATGAGACTGCTGATCGGTCAGCGGCTGCCCATCCCGCAAGATGCGGTACCCGTGCGGTTGGCCACCGCTGACGGGAACGGGCCGGGGTTGGACCAGGTCTACCTACGACCGGGCACCGGCGAGTACATCGAGGCCATCGGAGGCGATAAGGACTCACGCGCCAACGGGCCCATGTTCTATGTGGCCGACACCGGTCAGGCGTATCACATCAAGGACTTCCCTTCCGCTGACGCACTCGGAGTCACCGGTTGGGTGCCCGCGGACAAGAAGGAGAGGTATCACCCCCAACCCGCACCGTGGCCGATCGTCAAGCTGCTGCCGCCGGGCCCCGAACTATCACAGCAAGCGGCACTCATCGCCCATGACGGGATGGCAGCAGATCCCAAGGGGCTGAAGATAACTCCGCCCAAATAGCCTTGCTGGCCTATATCCGCATGTCTCGGGCGAATGAATACAGCCTGACGATCCAGAAGCAGAGCGGGAACACTAGGGCGATCGCCAGGTACTCCAGCAGCTCTACCCATCGGCGCATTACCGGCGAGAACTCCAACAGCGGTGCCACCACGCCGCACGCAACCGCTAGGACGGCCACGATCACCAAGCCGAGTAGGGCGGTGGCTTCCCAGCCGGGCAGGTAGGTGGCCGTCTTGACCATCACCGCCAGACCGATGAACAAGCCCGAACCTATGAGGGTGGCCGACTGAGTCAGATTGTGATGGCTCCGACCTCGCAGGCATAACACGGTTGCCACTGCGATTGCGAAAACCGTTCCCTGCCAGAAGAAGCCATTGCTCACGTCCACTGTGAGATACGAGCCGACGGCGGCAGTCAATGCCGCAGCGGCCAGAATCCCACTGAGGTACTGGTTTGCGCGTGTGACGCGCACAACCATGCCTTCCTCGGTGGGGATGATCTGCTTGCCGATCGCGTTGACGCCCTCGACCGTTGTCCCACCTTGAGTTTCGATATTGTCGAGCGGTTCTCCGGCGGTTGGCACCCTGGGGATCGGAAGTTTGGACAGCACGATGGTCATCCGCGGCGAGAGATACACGGCGAGCACCGAGACCGTAGCCAGCACCGCGCCGATCGCCCGCGGAGGCGGGGAAAGCAGCACATTGGCCAATGCAGCGGTGCCCGCGAGCACCGACAGCGCGATGACGAAGGTGTGGAACGTTCGTCCCTGCCTGCTGATTTGCAGTGCCAACAGTGATGCGAGAGCGGTGAGCGCGCACGCCATGGGAAGGGACATCGCGCCGAATCCGTCGGGAATGAGGTAGAGGGCGCCGGCGAAAATTAGCGGCGTCGCGACCACCGACAGCCCGACCGCTACGCGCGGGTCGACCTTGCGATGGGCTAGTACCGACGCGGCGACGAGTAGTGCCCAACCGCAGAGCACCGTTGCCAATCCCGCGATCATGTTGCCGGAGTATCGGTGTAGTAGCAGCGCCGCCGACAATGATGCGGTCAGTCCTACACCGAAGTAGGTGAAGTACCTGTGATTGCGCTCCCAGAGCGTGGCCTCTGCTGCCCCTGGACGTCCGGTGCCGTCAAGCGCCTCCACATCGTCGAACAGCAGCGGAGCCGCGCTCTCCGCGATCTCTCGCAGGACCAGGACGTCCCCGTCGTAAATATCGGATTCGGAAAGCGATTTGGCCAGATCCACCGGCGGGGAACCCAGCTTGGCCAGGCTCCAGCGGCCCTCGGTGTTATCGAATGCGGTATCGCCGGGATCAGATCCGGTCCCCGAGTACTGCACCTGTAGTTGTTTATTGGCAATGTCGATGACGTCATCGATGAACGCGGCAATACCGACGTTGGCGGGCATGCCTACATCCAGTTGCATCCCGCCGACCAGCAGCGTCACCCGGCTGAGCTCCGGCTCGGATCCGGCGTCGGGCTCCAGATCGGCAAGTGACGGCGGTAGCGTCATCGTCGGAATAGCCTTCCGTATGGGCTTCATAGTCTGGTATCCAGCCGGTAAGCGTTGCTGGATGGTGTGAGAATACCGACCAGCACACATCTTCAGGCATGTCGGGAGTCGGAGTGGGAACACAGGGTTTCGTGCGGCGATCACGAGTGGCGCCGCCACGCATGCCGGGCGGGGAAGTCAACCTGCAGGCACCGCCCGAGGTACCGCGGATAATCCCCGGCAACCTCTTCATGAAACTCATGCCCTTCGTGATGATCGTCGCGGTGGTCGGGATGATCGCGCTGATGTTCACGGTGGGCGGACGCAACATGGCCACCAACCCAATGTTCATGATGTTCCCGATGATGATGATCATGTCGATGGTCGGCATGTTCATGGGCGGTGGGGGCAACAAGGGCAAGGCTGCATCCGAACTCAACGAAGAACGCAAGGACTATTTCCGGTACCTCGCCAACCTTCGGGACGATTCCGACGTCACGGGGGATGCGCAGCGCACCGCGCTGGAGTGGAGCCATCCCGATCCTCGGGCACTCGCCGATGTAGTCGGAACGCGCCGCATGTGGGAGCGTCGGCCCGCTGATCCTGACTTCTGCCATGTGCGTGTCGGCATCGGGACGCATCGCCTCGCCTCTCGGCTGCTGGCGCCCGAAACCGGCCCTCCCGAGGATTTGGAGCCGGTGTCGACGGTTGCGTTGCGGCGCTTCGTGAAAACGCACTCAGTGGTGCACGCATTGCCGACCGCGGTGTCGTTGCGCGCGTTTCCTGCCATCAACCTCGAAGGCGACCGCAAGCTCAGCCAGCAGTTGGTGCGCTCGATGCTCCTGGAACTGTGCGTATTTCATGGACCGGACCATCTGCAGATCGCCGTCGTGACAGCCAACCCCGACGGTGAGAACTGGGGCTGGGTGAAATGGCTTCCGCATGCTCAACATTCAACCGCTCGTGACGGTTTGGGTCCGGTCCGGCTGGTCTTTCCCACGCTGGAGCTGTTGGAGAATTCTCTCGCAGCCGAGCTGGGGGAGAGAGGTCGCTTCACGCGTAATTCCCAACCGGTGCAGGGTATGAAGCATCTCGTCGTGGTGATCGACGATGGCTACACCTCTGGGGATGAGCGGTTGGTCACCGAGGCGGGGCTCGATAGCGTGACGGTTTTGGACCTCAACGCGCCGACCGACGGGGTGGCGGCGCGACGCGGCCTGCAATTGGTCGTCGAACCCGGCGACATCGGCGCAAGGACCGCCGTGGGGGTGGAACGTTTCGCTACCCCCGACGCGCTTGCGGTCGCCGAGGCCGAGGCCACCGCGCGTCGGGTTGGGCGCTTCCGGCCCGCGAATGCGGCACACATTGTCAGTCTCGAATCCGAATCGCGTGCCGTCGATCCGGGTTTGATGGCGCTGCTGAAGATCCCCGACGCAACCGAACTCGACCCCGATCAAGTATGGCGCCCCCGCTCGCCTCGGGAGCGTCTGCGGGTACCGATCGGAATCACGCCCAATGGTCAGCCGTTGGAACTGGACATCAAGGAAGCTGCGGAGAACGGGATGGGGCCGCACGGCCTGTGTATCGGCGCGACCGGCTCGGGAAAATCTGAGTTCCTGCGGACCCTGGTGTTGGCGATGATCGCCTCGCACTCGCCGGACGCCCTGAATCTCGTCCTCGTCGACTTCAAGGGTGGTGCAACGTTTCTGGGGCTGGACGGGGCGCCGCACGTTTCCGCCATCATCACCAACCTGGAAGACGAACTCATCCTCGTGGACCGCATGCGTGACGCGCTGGCGGGTGAGATGAATCGCCGCCAGGAGCTGCTACGTTCCGCGGGGAACTTTCCGAATGTGACCGAGTACGAACGCGCTCGCGTCAACGGTGCCGATCTGGATCCCCTTCCGGCGCTGTTCATCGTTGTGGACGAGTTCTCCGAATTACTCTCGCAGAAACCTGATTTCGCAGAACTGTTCGTGATGATCGGGCGGTTGGGCCGTTCTCTGCACGTTCACCTATTGCTGGCCTCGCAGCGTCTGGAAGAAGGAAAGCTGCGCGGTCTCGACTCCCACTTGTCGTACCGAATTGGCCTCAAGACATTCTCCGCCGGTGAATCTCGCAGTGTTCTCGGCGTCCCCGACGCCTACCATCTGCCAAGCGTTCCCGGCTCGGCCTACCTCAAGACCGATGCATCCGAGCCGACGCGATTCAATACGTCCTACGTGTCTGGCGAGTATGTGAAACCCCGAGGCGCATCGCGCTCCGGCCGCGTGTCGCAATTGGGTGCGCTGGCTCCGAAACTCTTCACGGCGTCTCCGGTCGCCAAGGACCCCAAGCAGGAGGCTCCGGTACAGAAGGGTGAGTCAGAGCACACGGCCGCCGTCGTGCAGTCACCGACGAAGACGACCTTGCTCGACGTGGTGGTGAGCCGGATCAAGGGGCACGGGCGCCCCGCGCACGAGGTGTGGCTGCCGCCGCTGGATGAGAGTCCGGCAGTGAACCAGCTTCTGCCCGAGCCGGAATGGAACGCTGACGAGAACGTCAACGGTCGTCTCGTAATGCCCGTGGGAGTCATCGACCGGCCATACGACCAGCGCCGCGACGTGATGATGGTCGACCTGGCCGGTGCCAACGGCAACCTGGTAGTGGTCGGCGGGCCGCAGTCGGGCAAGTCCACCGCCTTGCGGACGCTGATCGTTTCGGGTGCCGCGACACATACCCCCGAGCAGCTCCAGTTCGTCTGCCTCGACTTCGGTGGTGGCACGCTGACGAGTCTGACCAATCTTCCGCATGTCGGTTCCGTGGCGGGCCGTATGGATGCCGACCGGATACGGCGGACCGTTGCCGAAGTGTCGGGTCTCCTGCGGGCACGTGAGCTTCGCTTCCGAGACCTGGGCATTGAATCAATGCGCGATTTCCGGCAGCGCAAGGCCCAGCTCGCGACCATGCCGCCCGAGGTGGCGGCTCAGGATCCATTGAGCCAAGACAAGTTCGGCGACCTGGTGCTCGTCATCGATGGCTGGGCGTCGATCCGTAGCGACTTCGAGGTCCTCGAACCTGCCCTGCAATCCATTGCGATCCAAGGCCTTTCGTACGGTATCCACCTGGCAATATCGGCATCTCGGTGGATGGAGATCCGGCCCGCCATTAAGGACATGCTCGGCACTCGTATCGAATTGCGCCTCGGAGATCCGATCGATAGCGAGATGGGACGGAAGTTCGCCGAACTGGTCCCCGTCGGCAGACCGGGCCGCGGTATCAATGCTGAGAAGTTGCATATTCTTACGGCACTGCCGCGCCTGGACTCGAGCTCGGATATCGAGGACCTGCCACAGGGTGTGGCGACGACTGTGGAAATGATGCGGGATCATTACCAGGGGCGGGGTGCTCAGCAAGTACGGATGCTGCCCCTCAACTTGGATCGAAACCTGGTGATCGATGCGGCGAGCCGGGCAGGCCGACTGTCCAAGTCGAAAATCGCCATCGGTATCAATGAAGCCGAATTGGCGTCTGTCGTTGTTGATTTCGATGCTCAGCCGCATCTGGTCGCCTTCGCCGATATCGAGTGCGGAAAGACCTCACTGCTCCGCAACATCGCACAGGGAGTCATGGAGAACGCGACCCCAGAAGAGGCCAAACTGGTCCTGGTGGACTTCCGTAGGAGCCTGCTGGGTGCTGTGGAAGGCGACCACCTGGGTGGATACGCCACCTCTGCCCAATCATGCGGTGAGCTCATGATGAATCTAGCGAGCTCACTACGGGAGCGACTGCCCCCCAACGACATCACCCAACAGCAGCTCAAAGACAGATCATGGTGGAGTGGCCCCGAGATCTTCGTGTTGATCGACGACTACGACCTCGTGGCAATCAACAACCTGAACAACCCACTCGCGCCGCTTGCCGAGTTCCTGCCGCAGGCGCGGGATATCGGCTTGCGCGTAGTGGTAACGCGGCGCAGCGGTGGCGCGGGTAAGGCGATGTTCGATCCGTTCATCGGCCGTATGCGCGATCTGTCCTGTAACGGGTTGGTCATGAGTGGCTCCAAGGAAGAGGGCGCATTGTTCGGCGGATACAAGGCGATGCAGATGCCGCCCGGGCGTGGCATGTTGATCTCACGCACGATCTCGAGCGGGGTAATCCAACTTTCCCAGATGCCGGACCTGTGACCGGGATCCGGGAACTGGCCCAGTCCCAGATACTGTCCGCGGCCGCCGAGCATGCCCGTGTGTCGGTCTTCGGAGGCAGAACTCAGCTGGATATTGCTCTGCCCCTGGATCTTCCGATCGCCGCATTTGTACCGGAGCTGGCCAAGTTGATCTCATCGCGTGATGTCAAGCGCGACGAGGACGTGTCGCCGCGGGAGGACCGTAAGAACCACTGGGTACTGCGGAGTGTGAACTCAGATGTCCCGCTCAAGCCGGATTCGACCCTGCGTGACGCTGGGATTGGGCACGGAGACCTGCTGCATTTGTCCTCGGAGCGAACCCTGGACGCACCGACGCTGTATGACGATGTTGTCGATGCCGCGGCCAGGCTCAACCGATCTTCTTATGCGCCTTGGGATGCCACGTCGGCACGAATTGTGGGAGTTGCCGGGCTGTACTTCGTCGCGGCCGCGTTCGTCTATTTTCTGGTCGACCTCACGTTCAGGCCGCAGTGGGCGGTAGTGGCTGCACTGTCGGTCATCATGGTTGCGGTGCTTCTCGCGGGGGCGACCGTCGCGCACCGCTCGTATCGGCGCGCCGATATCGCGTCTGCCCTCACCTGGGCGAGTATCCCCATCGCGGCGGGAACCTGTTGGGCGTTCTTGCATGTGTTCGGACATTTCGGAGTGGCGGGTGCCTGTCTGGCGATGTTGATCTTCAACGTCGCCGCCTACCGGCTGGTGGGTGCGGGGAATTGGGGGTTCCTTTGTAGCTCTGTAGTTTTCGCATTGTGTGGATTGACATTGGTTGCACAGGGCGCATGGTCCCCAGATGCGTCCATTACCGGAGCTGCCCTCGCAGTGACCGCCACATTGCTGACTCTCGTCGTGCCCTGGTTGACCGGGTCACTGGGCCGATTTGACCCGCCGACTGCGGACGCACCCGTCGCAGAGAAGCTATTCGAGAATCCGTTCAACAGGCCGCCGGAGAAGGACTCCGTGAAGGATGAGAGCTCGGCGGAGTCCGTTCCGACCGCCGAGAACGCCAGGGAACGGGTGAAGATGGCCGTTGTGACGAGGTCGGCTCTGTTCAGTGGTCTGGGGATCGCGGCGGGTGCGGGAATCGTGGTGACCCTATATCCGGCGAATCAGGTGGCTTGGGCGCCACTGGCGTTGGCGGCGGCAGTGGCGGGGGTGTTGGGACTTCGCGCCCGCCATCGTCTCTCGGGTATTGAGAAGGCATCACTTGGTGTTCCTGCCGTGGCCATCACGATCGTTGCTTGTGTACTTGCCCAGCACGGCCCGGCGTTGATCGGCGTTGTGACATTCGGCGTGCTCCTCGGGTTGGGTGTTATCACCTCGCTGGTCGGCATTGTTCTTACCGAAGGAAGCAGGATTACGTATCTCAACACAGGATTGACGTATGTCGAATACCTGTTGGTTGCTTCGCTCATACCTGTCGGATTGTGGGTAGCGGGTGCCTACCGCCATTTCGGCGGGAATCCATGGTGACTCCGGTACTGCGCGCCGCCGCCGTGCTGGCCACGGTCGGCTTGGTCGCGCTGCTGGCACCTCCGTCGGCGCATGCCATCGGTCCACCGATTGTCGAGCCGGGGCCGCCGCCCGCCGGCAACGTCGGCCCAACGGAGCCCACCGAACAGAAGCAGGTGTGTGCGGTCACCGGGCTCTTGCCGGGTACTGATGCCAGGCTGCAAACGGCCGCCGACATGATGCTGAATTATCAAGGGGCATGGCAGTTTTCCCGGGGTCTCGGACAGAAGGTGGCGGTCATCGACACCGGTGTCAGCCCGCATCCGCGATTGCGGGTGGAACCCGGGGGTGACTATGTGTCGAACTCGGATGGGCTCGCAGACTGCGATGCGCACGGCACTTTGGTCGCCGGTATCATCGCCGCCGCTCCCTCGGACGCCGACAATTTCGCGGGTGTGGCGCCCGAGGCGACGATCCTGTCGATCCGTCAGAACAGCAGTTCCTACGCCATCAAAGGCAGCGGATCCAATAGGGACGATCCCAACTCCACTTCGGCGGGCTACGGCAATACGACCACCCTGGCGTTCGCGATTACCCGCGCCGTCGAGATGGGTGCCACCGTCATCAACCTCTCTGAAGTCGCTTGCGCCCCAGACGGTGTACATATCGACGACGAAGCAGTGGGCAGAGCGGTGCGCAATGCATACGAGCGGAACGTGGTTGTCGTGGCGGCGGCGGGGAACGTCGGTAAGGACGGCGTCTGCAAGACGCAGAACGACATGATCGACCCCAATCGTCCGATCGATACCGCCTGGTCCTCCGTCAAAACCGTTGCCTCCCCGGCCTATTTCTCTCAGTATGTGCTTACGGTGGCCGCCTTGGACAAGGAAGCGGAACCCGCCGAGTTCAGCCTGCGGGGTCCCTGGGTTGGCGTGGCTGCACCGGGTGAGGGCATTTTGTCACTGGACCCCTTTGGGCCCGGCGTCATCAACGGCATCATGGGGCAAGAGGGTCTGACTCCGATCAATGGCACCAGCTTTGCCGCCCCGTTCGTGTCCGGTCTGGTGGCCCTTGTCCGTTCGCAACGCCCCGAACTCAACGCGGGTCAGGTCATCGAGTTGATCAAACGCACCGCGCGTACGCCAGGTACCGGACCGAACATCGCGACCGGGTACGGCATGATCGACCCCGTCGCTGCACTATCTGCCGAGGTACCCGCGGCCGATCAGATGCCGAGATCCGACACGAACAAGACTATCGTGGCGCAGCCGAGACCGGATCGCGCGGAGACTCTGGCACGCAACATCATGCTGGTCGCCACCGCAACCTGTATCGCCGCGATGGTCGCCGTCTGGGCGCTGTTCTTGCCCAACCGGCGCCGCGAGGAAGCGACGGCGCCGGTGGACGATGCTGACGCCATCACCGCCGTCGACATCAAGCACTAGCCGACCGATAACCAGTGGTCCAGGATCGCGGCGGCCTGCTGCTCCGGATTGCCTTCTTCGGGACGCAGCACCAGGTCGGCGTTCTCGGGAGCCTCGTAGGGCGCATTGACTCCGGTGAAGTCGCTGATCTCGCCGGCACGGGCCTTGGCGTACATGCCCTTCGGGTCGCGCTGCTCGCAGATCTCCACCGGGGTGTCGACGAATACCTCCACGAACGGCAGCCCGGCCTTTTCGTGCTGGTCTCGGATCTTGTCGCGATCGGCTCGATACGGACTGATGAGTGCGGCGACCGCGACAACACCGGAGTCGGAGAGGATCTGGGCGACCGCACCGACACGACGCACGTTCTCGGCGCGGTCGTCCGCGGAGAACCCGAGATCGGCGTTGAGGCCGTGCCGCAGATTATCGCCATCGAGTCGATAGGCGGGAATGCCCATCGCCACCAGTCGCCGTTCCAATTCGACTGCCACGGTGGATTTTCCGGAGGCCGAAAGCCCGGTGATCCAGACCGTTCCTCCCTTGGTGGAGCGTTCCTCTCGGGATACTGCCGACGAGTGCCAGACGACTTTGGACTGGTGCAGCGTGGGTCCGGAAATCATGCCCGCCGCGACCGTGTTGTTGGTGACTTCGTCGATCAAGATGAAGCTGCCGGTGGTGCGGTTGCGCCGGTAGGGGTCGAACATGATCGGTCGCTGTAGGCGCAGCTGCACCCGACCGATCTCGTTGAGCTTCAGCTCCTTTGCTTCCTGATCGCGGTGCAGGCTGTTGACATCGAGGCGGTAATCGAGCCCGGCAATGGCGACCTTCACCGTCGCGTTCGCGTGCTGCATCACGAACCGTGACCCCTCGGAGAGCGCGGACACGTCGGTGAACCAGCACACCATGGCGTCGATCTGCGCACCGACGAGCGGCCGGTTGTTCGGGCGGCAGAGCATGTCGCCGCGGCCCAGGTCCAGCTGATCGGCGAGTTGTACGCTCACTGCGCTTCCGGCGAAAGCCTCGTCCACGACTGCTCCACCCGGACCCCAGATCGCCGACACCGTTGAGGTGAAACCCGAAGGCAGTGCCACGATCTCGTCGCCAGGCTTAAACACGCCGCTGGCGACGGTTCCGGCCACGGCGCGGAAGTCGTGCAGGTCGGTGATCTGCTCGGCGCCGGGTGACGCTGCGCCGCCCTGGGGACGGATGACGTACTGGATGGGGAAACGCGCGTCGATCAGATTGCGATCCGACGAAATATGTACCTGCTCAATATGATGCAGCAGCGACGGACCCTCGTACCACGGAGTGTTCGTGGACCGGGTGACGATATTGTCGCCGAGCAGCGCCGAGACGGGTATGACGGTGAGGTCATGCAGCTCAAGCTTGGTCGCGAACCGCCGGAACTCCTCCTTGATTTCGTCGAATCGCTGGGGTGACCAATCGACCAGGTCCATCTTGTTGATGCACAGCACCACATGCTCGACACCGAGTAGTGAGGTGATGAATGCATGCCGGCGGGTCTGCTGGGTCAGGCCGTTGCGAGCGTCGACCAGAATGATCGCCAGGTCTGCGGTGGAGGCGCCGGTCACCATGTTGCGGGTGTACTGCTCGTGCCCGGGGGTATCGGCAATGATGAATTTACGTGCGGGCGTAGAGAAATAGCGGTGCGCGACATCGATTGTGATGCCTTGTTCGCGCTCGGCGCGCAGACCGTCGGTAAGCAGCGCCAGGTTGGTGTGGGTCTCGCCCTTCGCCTTGCTGCTGGCCTCCACGGCGGCAAGCTGGTCGGCGAAGATCGACTTCGAGTCGTACAGCAGGCGTCCGATGAGGGTGGACTTGCCGTCATCGACGCTGCCCGCGGTGGCGATACGGATGAGCTCTTGGGCCGGCTCGGTGGTTTCCGTCAGCGGTGCCTTTGCTTCTTCGCGCAACCGGCTCATCAGAAATACCCTTCCTTCTTGCGGTCTTCCATTCCGGCCTCGGAGATCCGGTCGTCGGCGCGGGTGGCGCCCCGTTCGGTGATGCGTGTCGCGGCAACCTCTTCCACCACCGCGCTGGGGGTGGAGGCGACGGACTCAACGGCGCCCGTGCAGGTTGCGTCGCCGATGGTCCGGAAGCGGACGGACTTCTCGACAAGTTGCTCGTGCGGTTGCAGGGTGAGGAACCTGGTGTCCGCCAGCAGCATTCCGTCACGTTCGACCACGCGGCGAGTGTGCGCGTAGTACAGCGGCGGCAGCTCGATGTTCTGGGACTCGATGTACTGCCAGATATCGAGCTCGGTCCAGTTGGACAGCGGGAACACGCGAATGTGCTCGCCCTTGCGGTGACGCCCGTTGTAGATGTTCCAGAGTTCGGGGCGCTGCGCGCGCGGATCCCACTGACCGAACTCATCGCGGAAGCTGAACACCCGCTCCTTGGCGCGTGCCTTTTCTTCGTCGCGGCGGGCGCCGCCGAACACCGCGTCAAAGCGGTGCTCGTTGATGCTGCGCAGCAGCGTCGCGGTCTGCAGGCGATTGCGGGTGGCGGCAGGGCCGGTCTCCTCGACCACCGCACCCGAATCGATATCGTCCTGCACGCTGCCGACTTCCAGACGAAGGTTGTGCCGGCTTACGGTCTCGTCGCGGTAGGCGATGACCTCGTCGAAGTTGTGCCCGGTGTCGATGTGCATGAGCGGGAAGGGGAGCGGTGAAGGCCAGAACGCCTTGGCCGCAACGTGCAGCATGACGACGGAATCCTTGCCCCCGGAGAACAGCAATACGGGTCTTTCGAAGGTGGCCGCGACCTCTCGAAAGATATAGACCGCCTCGGCTTCCAGGGCGTTCAAGTGCGACAACTCGTATGACTCGGCTGGTGATGAGCCGCTCGCGCGAAGAACGTTGGTATCCGCCGTCATGTCCGACTCCTTTTATGGTCCAAATATGTACCGCATCGGTTCGTATTCGGTCCAGCCCAGAGTAGAACGCGTTCTCGTTGGGTGTCAATGGGCGCCGGACGGAGGAAGCAAGAGGTGACGCTAGGCGGGCTTGATGCCGCCGATGTGTTCGGTGATGCCATCGGCGGTGCGGACCAGGGCCTGGGCGCGAACGGTGATCTCCGCATCGGTGAGGTCGTCGCCGATGTAGAGGCTGGCGACCATCGCTTGCTTGCCGTTGTGGTCGTAGACCGGCGCGGACATGACGTTCACTCGGTGTCGCGCCTTCGCACCCGAGCCGACGGTGTAGTTCTCGCTGCGCAGGTACACCCGCTCACCGATGCCCGAGACGATCTCCCCGAGCAGCGCGCGCAGCTCATTGGGGATATCGCCGGGCACGCCGGCCATGAGTGAGTACAGCTGTCGGCCAGCGGGGGTGAGCAGCTCGACGAGGTACCCATCGGCGCGACATTCCTCGATCACCTTGCGGAGGCGGTTATCCGTGGTGCGCCCCGGTGCCGTGGGGTCCCTCGACAGCCAGGACGCGATGGTCTCGTCGGTATCCCAGAGCACGAACATCAGGCCCACTGGCGGGGTAAACGGATAACTTTGACCAACCTCCACGCGCACCGGGTGATCCGGGTCGCTGACCACCTCGAGCACGGTCACCCGATCGCTGACCACGGCCGACAGCGCGGCCGTGTGGCCGAATTCGCGTGTCAGTGAGAGTAATTGATCGCGGCTCGCGGGCATGGCACGCAGTGACTCCTGCGCAGCCCTGCCGATGCGGATGAGGGCCGGGCCAAGGCTGTAACTCTTGTCGCGGTCGTCCCGGATGAGATATCCCGATTCGGCAAGGGTGGTCACAATGCCGAGGCAGGTGGGCTTGCTCAGGCCGAGCCTGCGGGCTAGTTCGGAGAGTCCGAAACGCTCGGTGCGGTGCCGAGCGAGGAAATCGAGCACGGCCATGACGCGTTCGGTGGGAGGGGACGTCCTGCCGGCCCCAGTGCCCTGATCCTCGGCCAATCCGAAACCTCCTGTGCCCCTGCGCGGTTCCTGGCATTCTTGACGTACCCGGTCGGCGCGCTCTAATGTCTGGAGGGATTCTACCACTGAGGTACAGATTTGTACCAGTCAGGAGCGCCATGTACAGCGAGGCATTCACCGCCGCGATCGCGGAATCGGAGGAGCTGATCGCCGCGGCACCCCATATCGAAACCGAAGCCGACCTGCTCGAGGGACTGCAGTATCTGGCGCAGGGGATTGCGGCCTGTACCCACGTGGCATTCCACAGCGACCGGGATCACCCGTTCCTGCTGTCTGGCACCGGGCCGTTCACGAAAATGGGGTTGGACAATCCCGACACCCTGTACTTCGGGGCCCGAGTCAACGGCGAGTACGAGTATGTGGTCACCGGAAAGCGCGGTACCACTACCGATTTGAGCTTTCAGGTGCTCGGCGGGGGTGACTACACCGACAAGAACGTGCCCGGTAGCGCCATCGCCTTCGATGACCGCGAGATCCACATCGACAGCGACGGCACCTTCGAGGTCCGTTTCGGCCCCGAGCCGGCCAGCGACTCGCGGCCAAACTACTTCACCCTTGGCCCCGGACCGGCGCAACTGGTCATGCGTGAGGTGTATAGCGATTGGCGCGAGCAGCGCGGCAGCCTCGCCATTGCGCGGGTGGACACCGCAGGCACGGCGCCCGCCCCGTTGACGAAGGAGCAGATCGAAAAACGTTATGCCAGCGCCGGTAAGCAGCTGGTGAGCCGTGTCAAGACGTGGCTGCAGTTTCCCAAGTGGTTCTACGACAACCTGCCGGTCAATACGATGACCGAGCCCCGGCTCACCCCGGGCGGCCTGGCCACCCAGTTCTCCTCGGTGGGGCATTACGACCTCGCCGCCGATCAGGCGATGATTATCACTGTTCCGAAGTCTGATGTGCCGTACCAGGGTTTCCAGTTGGGAAGCCTTTGGTATATCTCACTGGATTACATCAACCATCAGACCTCACTGAACTCCAGCCAGGCGCAGGTCGACCCCGACGGCAATATTCGGATGGTGGTGAGCAATGCCAATCCCGGTGTTACCAACTGGATTGAGACGCTCGGACATCGCCGTGCTTATCTGCAGTTCCGGTGGCAGCGGGCGGACAGGCAGCTCACCGCTTCCGACGGGCCGACGGTCGAGGTGGTCGGCATCGATGAAGTCGCCGGCGCACTGCCGCACTACCCGCTGAATCAGATCAGTGCGGAGGGTTGGCGCAGTCGCATCGCGGAGCGCCAGACCGCTATCGGCACAAGGATGTTGGGCTGATGAGCCTCCTCGGCTTCGACGGCAAGGTCGCCGTCATATCCGGTATCGGCCCGGGGCTCGGTGCCACGTTGGCCACCAAGTTCGCCGAGGCGGGTGCGGACGTCGTACTTGCCGCGCGCACTCAGTCGCGGCTTGACGAAGTGGCCGAACAGGTCACGGCCATCGGGCGCAAGGCGCTCACGGTGGCCACGGACATCACCGACGAGGCGAGCGTCGCGAACCTTGTGGAACGCGCTATCGAAACCTTCGGCAGCGTCGATGTTCTCGTCAACAACGCCTTCAGCATCCCGTCCATGAAGTCGCTGGAAAAGACCGATTACCAGCACATCCGCGATAGCGTCGAACTCTCCGTGGTGGGGACACTGCGCTTGACGCAGAAATTGGCCTCCGCCCTTAGCCAATCGAAGGGGTCGGTGGTCAATATCAATTCGATGGTCATCCGACACTCGCAGGTCCGCTATGGCAGCTACAAGATCGCCAAGGCCGCTCTGCTGGCCATGTCCCAATCGCTGGCCACCGAGCTGGGACCGCAGGGAGTGCGGGTGAATTCCGTTGTGCCCGGACATATGTGGGGTGAGAACCTGAAGGGGTACTTCGAGCACCAGGCCAAGAAGTACGGCGGCACCGTGGAGCAGATCTACGAGTACACCGCGGCGAACTCGGATCTCAAGCGCCTTCCGACCACCGACGAGGTGGCCAACGCCGTGCTCTTTCTCGCATCCGACCTGGCGAGCGGAATCACCGGCCAGGCCCTCGATGTCAACTGCGGCGAGTTCCACGCCTAGCCACAAGGAGGTTCGAATGAGCTTTGAATCAAGCGCAGAACGTACCAGCGTCGGCACTGTCGACGACCTGCACGAGTCGGCCACCCGGCTGATCGGCCTCGATGACTTCGGGGACGGATCCGTCGATAACTACCGCGAAGCGCTCGGTGTCCTGTTGGACTCCTATCGGAGCGAAGCGGGTCTGACTCCACTGGGCTCCAAGATGTCTCGGGTATTCCTGCGCGGGGCACTGGGCGCGCGGCTGCTCAGCGAGGCCGCCTTCAAGGCGCACCCCGACCACGCGCAGGTGGCCATCAACCGGCCGATCTTCGTCACCGGTCTACCGCGCACCGGCACCACTGCGCTGCATCGCCTTCTCAACGCCGACCCGATGCACCAGGGTCTGGAGATGTGGCTGGCCGACTTCCCGCAGCCGCGGCCTGCGCGCGACACCTGGGATACCAATCCGGTGTACCAACAGCTGGAAGCACAGTTCTCCCAACACCACGTGCAGAATCCGGAATTCATGGGACTGCACTACATGTCAGCCACCGAGGTGGAGGAATGCTGGCAGCTGCTGCGGCAGTCGGTGCACTCGGTATCGTACGAATGTTTGGCACATGTGCCGTCCTACGCACAGTGGCTGTCTCAACAAGACTGGACGCCGGCATACCGCCGCTACAAGGCCAACCTGCAGCTGATCGGGCTCAACGACATCGAAAAGCGCTGGGTGCTCAAAAATCCCAGCCATCTGTTCGCCCTTGATGCGCTCATGGAGGTGTACCCGGACGCATTGGTCATTCAGACCCATCGTCCCGCCGAGACCATCATCGCTTCGGTCTGCTCGCTCAACGAGCATGCGACAGCGGGCTGGTCGGAGACCTTCGTGGGTGCCACTCTCGGCGCGGATCAGCTGGACACTTGGGCTCGCGGCTTGGAGTCGTTCAAGTCCGCTCGCACGAAATACGACGAGGCCCAGTTCTGCGATATCGACTACTTTGACTTCATCTCCGATCCGATCGGCACCGTCGAATCTATCTACCGGCACTTCGGCCTGGAGCTGTCGGCGTCTGCTCTGGTGGAGATGCAGAAGATGAACGACGAGAGCCAAAAGGGCCCGCGCGCACCAAAGCACGTCTACTCGCTCGCCGATTACGGGTTGAGCAAGGAAGCGGTGCGGGAGCGCTTCTTGGGGCTGTGATGTTGGACTTCGCGCAAGCGGCCCATCCGTGACCCACGTTGCCGTCATCGGTGCCGGTGCCGCCGGGACGATGGCGGCCGTGCATTTGTTGCGGCACCAGGGTTCACGAGCGCCGCGTCTCAGCGTCATTGACGCCGACACACGCACCGGACCCGGAGTTCCGTACCGCACCGCGGATTCGGGACATCTGCTCAATGTTCCGGCGGGAAAGCTCAGCGCGGATGCGAGTGAGCCGTTGCACTTCGTGACCTGGCTCGCGGACAACGGCGCACCGCACGCGAGCCCTGAGGATTATGTTCCCCGGGGCCTGTTCGGGCGTTATCTCTCCAGCGTATTCGAGGAATCCCGCGGGGATCGCGTGACCCGGATCCATCGCCGAGCCGTCGGCGTGCGACGGGAGGGCGACGGGTTGTCGGTCACTTTAGGCAACGGCGAGAGCCTGCGCGCAGACGCGGCGATCTTGGCCGCAGGACCTGGAATGCCCGAAACTTGCTGGGCACCAAGCTGGTTACGCGACAGCACGGTCTTCGTTGACGACCCCTGGCGACCCGGCGCGCTCGAGGGCGTTCCCGGCGACGGCGATCTGCTGCTCATCGGAACCGGCCTCACGATGGCCGACCTCGCATGCACGCTCCGGCGGCCCGGTCGGGTCCTACACGCGATCTCCCGCAGCGGACTCCTACCGAGAGCGCACCAGCTGAAACCGCTGCCGGCCGTGGCGGCCCCCGCATTCACCATGGAACACGGTCGGGTGCTGGAGCAATCCGTGCGCTACATCCAGAACGCGATCGCTGATGGCGGCGATGCGTGCGCTGCCGTGGATGCGCTGCGCCCTCGTGCTGGCGTGCTCTGGGCCGCTATGACCGCCGCCGAACATGAGCAATTCCTGCGAAAGTACCGCAGGCTGTGGGACATTCATCGCCACCGGATGGCGCCGCGGACTGCTGCTCAGGTCGCCAGCCATATCGCCGGAGGTGAGCTGCGTATCCATCAAGCCGAGTTGGTGGATGCGGCACCATCAGGTGTGGGAGCTCGAGTGACAATGTCGACGGGTCAAACTCTCGACGTGTGCGCGGTGATCAATTGCACCGGGCCGCAATATGACATCACCGCCAGCGTCGATCCACTGTGGAGACAGCTGCTTGCCGACGGCCTGGTACGTCCCGGGCCGCACAGCCTCGGGCTGGACACCGACTCCGATGGACGGCTGGTCTCCGCGGATGCGCCGATATGGACGTTGGGACCGCTTCGACGTGGAAATCTTTGGGAAACAACGGCATTCGTGGAGATCAGGGCACAGGCCGAGAGGCTTGCGACGCTGATAGGGTCGTAACGTGCGTGTTCTGGTGCAGCGGGTGGTCTCCGCAACCGTATCCGTCGATGGGCGGGCAGTCGGGGGGATCCGCCCCAAAGGTCAGGGTCTGGTGGCACTGGTGGGTGTCACACACGACGACGATGGCGAGAAGGCGGCGCAACTCGCCGAGAAGTTGTGGCAGCTACGCATTCTCGACGGCGAGAAGTCCGCTGCCGACGTCGGCGCGCCGATATTGGTGGTCAGTCAGTTCACCCTGTACGCCAACACGAAGAAGGGGCGCCGGCCGGCGTGGAACGCGGCGGCTCCCGGGGATGTTGCCGAGCCCATCCTGGAGGCATTTATCGGTGCGCTGCGTGGCATCGGCGCGCACGTGGAGACCGGAGTGTTTGGCGCGCATATGCAGGTGGAACTGATCAATGACGGTCCGGTGACCGTGCTGCTGGAACTTTAGATTCAGCCGTCCCCGGGCGGGGAAGCCGTGCAGATCGGGTCGAGACAGCCTTCGGCGACGGCATGCGCGATGCTGTCGGAGAGGCGTGGGCAGCCACGCACCCGAGCTGTGTTGGCGCCTTCCTCGCGCATCTGTGCGAAGTATGCACACCGCCCCAGAGCCGCGGTATTCCATTGCACGGCAGTGTGGTTGACGCCAAGCTTTTTGACCATCACCGAGCCGTGGCAGAACCGACAGTCGACCTCCTGCAGGCCCGACGTCAGATACCGCTGCTTATCGCCCTCGGTTGCCTCGCGTAGCCGGGCCGCCCGATCTGGGTCATGTTCGAATGCAGGTGCCTTCGACCACTGCCCGTTGGGCGATCCGAGTTCAGCGGAGTCATCGGCTGTGTCTTCACCGTGGGCGCCATGCAGAGTCAGCATCGACTGGGCCAGCTCCTCCACGGATGGAGGGCTGGTGTTGGCCTCAGTTGATGGAGACCCTGCCGAAACTTCGGTCATGACACTAGCTTTGCGTCGCCTCGGCATGAGATTCCGCCTCGGCCTTCTCGGCGTCTTCTTTCTGGGCTGCTTGGCGTTTGAGGTTTTCGTCGACTTCGCCGTGCCAGAATTCGTTGGCTTTGGAGGTGTCGATTTCGAGTTCGAAGCGGTCGGTCATTTCGGGTGTGACGTCGGCTTTGTCGATGTAGAACTGTGAGTACCAGCGGCGCATTTGGTAGACGGCGCCGTCTTCTTCGACTAGCAGCGGGTTATCGATGCGGGTTTTGTTTTTCCAGATCACGACATCTTGCAGGAAGCCTTGTCCCACACCC
>JBOGDC010000052.1:0-41348 GCA_050701835.1 Mycobacterium sp.
GATTCAATGGGTCTGGAATTGTCTGGAAATCCTTGTGCTTCAATGCATATCGGGAACATGTGAGGCTTGATGAGAATGGTCAACTCATAATCCATTGGTCGCGGGTTCGAGCCCCGCCCGCCCTACTGAAGAGCCTGTATGAACCTCTGCTGCTGCTTGACACTCCCTAGATGGGGGAGTTGAGCGTCGGCGAGCAGGGGTATCAGGCCGTGTTGGCCGTGATTAGCGATGGTCTTTCGATATGCAGGTGGTGGGCAAGCTCGAGGATTCTCGGCAGACGCTGCATAGCTGGTTGGCCCGGTATGAGCCCTTGCCGACCTCTCCGAGGGTATCCATTTGCGGTGATTTCGACGTGGTCGCGTTCGCGGATCGCCACAGATGGGAGTTCCATGAGGCGAGCGTCTTATTCATGTAGCCCCAGAGGCCAAGTTAACGCGGGGCGCCAGGTGATTGCCGGCAGCCACCACGCCGCCAGCGTCGGCCCCTTGTGGTCATCGGTGTTTGGGCGTGAGTGAGGTGGGCCATTTACGGCGCGAACTAGCCGTCCCCCTAAGGCCACTTGTTTCATTCGTAGCCGCATTACGCACCCTGCCTTCGTGCCCTGAAGTCCCCTCATCCGACCCGTCACCCCGCTACGCTCTACTCGTTCCACGATCTTGAAACCCCGACGAGGAGCACCTATGGCTGGATCGTCAGACTCCGTGTTCAACGGCAAGATCGCCCTGGACATACGGGATTCCGAGCCGGACTGGACTCCGTATGCCGCGCCCACTGCTCCGGAGGGCGCTCCCAACGTCCTGTACCTCGTCTGGGATGACACCGGCATCGCGACATGGGACTGCTTCGGTGGCCTCGTCGAGATGCCCGCGATGAGTCGCATCGCTGAACGCGGCGTCAAGCTCTCGCAGTTCCACACCACCGCCCTCTGTTCACCCACGCGGGCCTCACTCCTCACGGGCCGCAACGCGACCACCGTCGGCATGGCGACCATCGAGGAATTCACCGACGGCTTCCCGAACTGCAGCGGCCGCATCCCGTTCGACACCGCGCTGCTATCCGAGGTCCTCGCCGAAAAGGGCTGGAACACCTACTGCGTCGGCAAGTGGCACCTGACCCCTCTTGAGGAATCGAATCTCGCCGCCACCAAACGGCATTGGCCACTGAGTAGAGGCTTCGAACGGTTCTACGGCTTCATGGGTGGCGAGACCGACCAGTGGTACCCCGACCTGGTCTACGACAACCACCCCGTGAACCCGCCTGCCACCCCGGAGGATGGCTACCACCTGTCCAAGGACATCGCCGACAAGACCATCGAGTTCATCCGGGATGCCAAGGTCATCGCGCCCGACAAACCCTGGTTCTCGTATGTGTGCCCCGGCGCCGGGCACGCCCCGCACCACGTCTTCAAGGACTGGGCCGACAAGTACGCCGGCAAGTTCGACATGGGCTACGAGCTCTACCGCGAGATCGTGCTGGAGAACCAGAAGAAGCTTGGCATCGTCCCGTCGGACACCGAATTGTCGCCCGTAAACCCGTATCTCGACGTCAAGGGCCCCGACGGGCAGCCGTGGCCGCTGCAGGACACCGTGCGCCCATGGGACTCGCTGAACGACGAGGAGAAGCAACTCTTCAGCCGCATGGCCGAAGTGTTCGCCGGATTCCTGAGCTACACCGACGACCAGATCGGCCGGGTCCTGGATTACCTGGAGGAGTCGGGCCAGCTCGACAACACCATCATCGTGGTGATCTCCGATAATGGTGCCAGCGGTGAGGGCGGCCCCAACGGCTCGGTCAACGAGGTGAAGTTCTTCAACGGCTACATCGACACCGTCGAGGAGAGCCTGCGTTTCTACGACAACCTCGGCGGCACCGAGACCTACAACCACTACCCAATCGGGTGGGCGATGGCGTTCAACACGCCCTACAAGCTCTACAAGCGTTACGCCTCACACGAGGGCGGCATTGCCGACACCGCAATCATTAGCTGGCCCAAGGGGATAAAGGCACACGGCGAAGTCCGGGATACCTACGTCAACGTCTGCGATATCACCCCGACCATCTACGACCTCCTGGGCATCACACCGCCCGAGGCGGTGAAGGGCATCGTCCAGAGGCCGCTTGACGGCCTGAGTTTCAAAGCAGCACTGGATGATCCCAAGGCGGACACCGGCAAGGAAACCCAGTTCTACACGATGCTCGGCACCCGCGGCATCTGGCACAAGGGCTGGTTCGCCAACACTGTGCACGCGGCGACGCCCTCGGGCTGGTCGAACTTCGACAAGGACCGCTGGGAGCTGTTCCACATCGAGTCCGACCGCAGCCAGTGTCGCGACCTGGCCGACACCGAACCAGAAAAGCTCGAAGCCCTCAAGAAGCTCTGGTTCTCCGAGGCCGATAAGTACAACGGCCTGCCGCTGGCCGACCTGAACATCCTGGAGACCCTGACGCGATGGCGGCCGTACCTGGTGGGTGAGCGCAAGTCGTTCACGTACTACCCGAACACCGCAGAACTCGGCATCGGTGCCGCCGTTGATATTCGCGGACAGTCGTTTTCAATCCTCGCCGAGGTGACGATTGCCACCGACGCCGAGGGTGTCATCTTCAAACAGGGCGGCGCTCACGGCGGGCATGTGCTCTTCGTGCAGGACGGGCGGCTGCACTACACCTACAACTTCATGGGGGAGAAGGAGCAGAAGGTCTCCTCGCCAGGAGCAGTGCCGCTGGGCGCGCACGTGTTCGGTGCTCGCTTCGCTAAGACCGGCACGGTCGCGGGTAGTCACACCCCGCTCGGGGACGTGACGCTCTTCATCGACGAACAGGCTGTCGGATCACTGTCCGGCGTCGAAATCCACCCGGGCACATTCGGCCTCGCCGGTGCCAGCCTGTCGATCGGGCGCAATAGCGGCTCGCCGGTGGCCTCGGACTACAAGGCCCCGTACGCATTCACCGGCGGAACCATCGCGCAGGTGGTCGTCGATATCTCCGGGGAGCCGTACGAAAACCTGGAGAAGAAGCTGGCGATCGCCTTCGCCAAGGACTAGACGGGCCATTCGGTAAGCGTTTCCCACTCGCCGAACGGCGGCTTCTGCGCGGCGACGATCACGAGCCGCCCGGTCACCGCCGACCCGGGGTGGTACTCGTCGATCTCGAACCCGCCCTTGCGATTCTCGGGAATTTCGCCGTCCCAGATATAGACCGGACCAGGTTCACCAGCCTCTGTAACCTCATGACCACACGAGGCAGCAGGCTCATCGCGACCCACGCCGGTGTGCTTGCCGTCGGTGCGACGCCAGATGCTGCAGCCTGCGCGGATCACCGGTTGACTCACGCCCCGGATGCTACGCGCCACAACGCCCCGTAGACGGAACAAGTAGGTGTCTACTCATGCCACCGCCGCCGCACTATGTCACCGTTGAAGGATGAAAAGGCTTGGTGCGTTGATGGTTGCCGCTGTGCTGCTGCTGACGACGGCTCCTTTGGCGTCCGCGTGGGGCCCCCAGGGACACGACATCGTCGGAGCGATCGCCGATGCGAAGCTCACCCCTGCCGCCCGCGCGGAGGTCACCCGGCTGCTGACGGGCGAGGCCAAGCCCACGCTGGCCGGGGTGGCGAACTGGGCCGACCAGGTGCGGCCGAGCCGACCCGAGACGGCGCCCTGGCACTACGCCGATATCGCCGAGAACAACTGCCAGTACGTGCCCGCGATCAACGGCGACAATGGCAACAACGTCATCGAAGCAATTCGCAACCAGACCGCGATCCTGGGCGACACCTCGAAATCGGACGCCGACCGCAGGGAGGCGTTGAAGTTCGTCGTCCACTTCGTCGGCGACATCCATCAGCCTATGCATGACGGCTACGCGCGCGACCGAGGCGGCAACGACATCCCGCTCACGTACAACGGGCACTCTACCAACCTGCATTCGTTGTGGGACAGCGGATTACTAAACACCCGTGGACTCAGCGATGCCCAATACGCCACGGTGATCCAGGGTCTGCCCGAGCCGGATCTTGGCGGCACCGACCCGGTCGAATGGGCGCAGGACACCTGCCAGATCGCCGTGGGCGCCTACCCCAACACCTCGACCATCGGCACCGACTACACCAACAAGTTCCGGCCGATCGCCGAGGCGCAGCTGCGCTTGGCAGGCGAGCGCCTCGCACGTTTGATCAATGCCACGCTCGCGTAACAGGTGACAGCGCTGCCTGCACTTAGGTGTAACGCGAGTGATCTAGTATCCCTGCATTGTGGGTAAGGCAGGTGACCACTTTGGGCCAGCTGCTGATGGGTCGGGCAATGTCGGTTGACGTGTGTTGGTCGATGGTTGCTTTGGTAAGGGCGATAAGTGGGCATCACAGGTGGGGGTCGGGCTGACGCACGCCCGAGGTTGAGTGGGCGCGATAGTGGTGCGCAGATCTACGAGGCCAACAATGAACTCCTGGAACGGGTTCGGCTGCGTCGTGCGGTCTCGCCAGTGAATGCGGTGTTCATCACGGCTATTGGGGCGTCGGCAATCCTGCTTGCCTCCGCGGGTATGTCAACGATTCCGCTGGTGTGTATCTGCCTCGCGATCCCGGCGTTCGGGTGGGGGATCCGTTACGCGCGGGCCAAGCCCGTGACCTACGCAGAGTCGGTCGCCTATGTCCTGTACTGCGATGTAGCCGTCCTGATCGGCATTTGCGTGGTGACGACAACTGCCGTCGCCTTCGTGAAGCTGGCGTGGCTACTGGGCATCAACATCTACGTGTCGGTGCTCCATGGCCGGGTGGCAGTTGTCACGCAGTCGTTGGTGACAGCGAGCGGGACTGTTCTCGCCGTTGCGGGAGCAATATCGCGTGACGATGCGAGCATCGTGGTACTCGCCACGGCGGTGGTCGCCATGCTGCTGGCGAACCTGTTTGCCGGTTGGCTGATCTACCTGGCCAAGGCGCAGTTCACCGAACATGCCGTAGGGAAAGACCACCTCTCACGTCACGACGACCTAACCGGCCTGTTGAACAGGCGCGGTCTGCAAGAGGCGTACGAGGCCTGGGGCGGCAAGCCCGGAATGCAAGTGGTTGTCGCGGTCGTCGACCTGAATGGGTTCAAGTCGATTAACGACACGCTCGGTCACCACGTCGGCGACGAGGTGTTGCGGCAGACGGCGCACCGGCTGCGGGCAGCGGCATGGCCGGATGCCTTGTTGGCCAGGCTCGGCGGCGACGAATTCGGCATCGTCGCGCTCACCGACTCGCCACGGGACCTCGATTACCGGCGCGCAGTGGAAGAGGCATTGATCAGTGTGGGCGACGATGTGCCGGTGACCGCTAGCGTCGGGGTCGCCACTGCGGTGTTGCCCGAGTCGGATCGCACGACAATCCACACCGTCGGACCCATCGTCACCCACCTCCTGGTGGAGGCTGACGGCGCGATGTACCGCGCGAAGAAGGCCTGCGATATTGGGGATTACCAGCGCTAAATGTTGGTCGTTTAGGCTCCTGGCCACCTCTTAGGGGGGGATAATCGACCCACGCCGGGGCGCCTTTGCCCGGTATTCGTTCACATGAAGGGCGCGGTCACATGGCCGAGATTCAGAGCAACAAAGAAAAGCCCGACGAACCCGTCAAGCAACAGCCGGCGACGGATGGCGGTTGGGAGCCGTGGGGTACGAGCGAGAAGCAGAAGTTCGGCCAAGCTGATGGCAGTGGACACACCCAGCAGCTATAAATCCCCGGAAGCTGAACTCATTTCACCCGCAGGCAAGGTCTACCAGTTGATGGTGGCCAGTCTGTTGGCCGCCGAGTTCGATCGAAAGAAGACGCTCGAAGCCAGGGGTACCACCTTGGTGACGTCAAGCGTCTCGCTGCTGACACTGGTGACCGGTCTGACGGTGTTGGTTGCCGGGAGAGACTATATCTTTCACAACCACTGTTCCTTCATGATTCTGCTCGGCGCGCTGCTGGCCTTCATCGCCTCGGCTGTCTGTGCGATCTTCGTGCAGACGTACGGATTCGCGTACACGGTGATGGACGGTGAGACGCTGAAAAGCCTTGCGGGCGAAGATGCCAACTGGAACCGAACGGCCGACGACGCCGCACGCAACTGGGTGCATTGGCAGGTCGTATCGATCTGCTCGGTGCGTGAAAGCAACGGCACCAAAGCAAATCTCATCGGATGCAGCCTGGCGCTTCAGGTCTTGGCGATAGTCCTGCTGTCCGTGTCGGTAGGCGTCGAACTCTCCGGGCGACTCTGAAACCAGAGCGACCCGATCTACCAGACGCGCACGTAGTCGACGAGCATCTCCGCCGGGTAGGAACCACCGGACGGATCGCCGCCACCGGACCCCGAAACCGCAAGGTTCAGCATCGGCTGCAGCGTGTAGCCCGGATCGTTAAACGGCCAGTCATCAAGGGAATTGGCATCGACCGTCAGATACGGCTCCATACCGTCGTGGTAGTCCATCCAGAAATACAGTCCGGCGTCGGTCCAGGTGCAGCGCCACGTGTGCCAGTTGCTATCGACCGGCATCGGCAGCGTCTCGAACGAGGTGCCATCGAGCCGCGCGTGCACCGTGGTGCCCGACGGCCAGTCGCGGTTGCCGTACCACTCCGCGAGGTCGATTTCGCCACCGCGGTCGGGGTTGTCGTTCAGCAGCCACCACGCCGGCCATGCGCCGTCGGTCAGGCAGTTGAACTTGATGCGCGCCTCGAAGGTGTGTCCAATGCCGCCGCGGAATGTGCCGTGCAGCTTGCCACCGAAATACTTGTTGCCTTCCTTCGTCGCACGGATCACCAGATTGGAGTTTCCGTCGAGGAAGATATTGGTGCGGCTGTCGCGGTACTCACCCATGTTTTCGGGCTTGTCCCAGAACACCGGGTGCTTGATCTTCTCGCGGAATTTCGCCGCCACCCACTTCGATCCATCGGGAGCCGATCCAGCGGGTCCGTCGAACTCATCACGGAAGATAAAGCCGCCGCTCTGGGCGTCGGGCGGCGCTGCGGGGGGATGTACCCGGTCGGCATGGGCCGTGGGGAGAGGCAGGGAAGCCGCGGCAATGCCGAGGCCCATGCTGAGTATCAATTTGCGTCGATCCATTTCGGGCACCCCGAAACGATAATGGGTGCGCCTGGTCAACGGGCGCAGCCCCGGCCATTTTGGCTGCTAGTGGCGCGGAAGCATTCTTGCGAGCAACCGGTCCCGCAACCCGATGGTGTGAAACAGCACGGCGCTGACATGCGCGACTATGCAGGCGAGCAACGCGTACGCCACCCAGGCATGCGTCTCGCGCAGCACGCTATACGTCCCGATGCTGGTCCGGGCGATCGAAGGAAAGCGCATCCCGGCGATCTGCACCGGCACCCCCGAGGCGGACACCAGTGCCCACCCGATCACCGGTTGCGCCAGGAATAGCGTGTACATGGCCAGCTCGGAACCCGTCGCGATGAACCGCTCCGGCTGCGCCAGGGACATCGGCGGCGGCTTATGCCAGAGGCGATTCCCGATCCGCAACACCGCCAGCACCAACACCACCACGCCCACCGCCTTATGCCACGCGAGCACTAGCGGAAAGTCGCCTACCGATCCGACGAGTAGCGCGCCCAGCACCAGCATCGTGATGATCAGTACGGCCATCAGCCAGTGCAGAAGCTGCGCCGTCAACCCAAAACGTTCGTCGTTCGCCATCACGCGTCCTGACCGAAATTCTCCACCGGCGCGGGAGTCTCCCGCGCTCGTCGCCGATAAGACTCCGCGTAGGCCGCCGCGCGCGCCGAGAGGATCGGATCGTCGGAGATCTCAATTCCCTTGGGCAGCACCGTCGGATCGAAGTTAGTATCCCGGATCCGTTCCTGCTCTTGTGGTATCGCGTGGCCGAGCACGAGGGTTCCGACGTCGATCAGGCGGCGGTTGGACGGCCACGGCACCGTCGGATCGTTAGTGGGGTCTTCTCCCGGAACGCCGAGCTGTAACAGCAGCCGGTACCGCAACTCGCTGCCGCGCACCCGCTGAGCCAGCTCCTCGAACATCCAGTTGGGCCCATTTTTCGCGGGAGCACCGGCGCCAGCCTCATCGGGAATCAGCCGCCACCGCACCGGAGTCCGAACACCGTCGCTGTTCACGAAATGGAAGGCGTTGAGGCTGTTGTAGGTCGCCTGTGCGAATGACGAAGCCTTGGGTGCGGCCTCGATCAGTTTCTGCGCCGCCGCGGCGGCCGGGTTGTCCCGCATGAACGCTGCCACCTTGTCCTTGTCCGGTTTCCCGGTGGCCGGATCCGGCGCACGTGCCGACAGCAGGCCGTAGAACATCTCCGCTGTCGGGGCCATGAACACCGGAGCGGCCGCCATCGCGGTACGCCACTGCTCCCCGCCGGGCAATGAAAATTCAAGGGCCAGGGCCTGTCCGGAACCTGTATCGGGCTGGTGCGGGTTCTGCCCGCCCACCGAGAACCGCCCCACTACCGGATGCACGCCCTGAAAGAACACCGATGCGGCGCTTACCTCGGTTCCGGCGCCGTTACTTTCGAAACGCCCCGATACCGCAAGAGCTTTGGCGTGATTACGTCGATACCCGACGAACCTTCCGCCGGTAGCCTCGAAAAGATCGATCAACGAACGTCCGGTCAGTCGTGAACCGACCCGGCCCTCCAATGTCAGGAACCCGCCGAGCCCCGTCACGGTGACGGCACCGGCGGCCACCAGACCCACAAACATGCGACGATCAAGCTTGCGTTCGGCCACGTTTTGAAGCCTAATACCGGATTCTGTTGGTCTAATGAAGACAATGAAGAGATGATGAAGCGTCTCGTCCTAGTCGCCCTCGGTATCGGATGTGCCCTCAGCCAGGTCGCGCCCGCCAACGCGGACCCCGGAGTCCCACCTGTGAGCGCGGCCGCTCTCTCCGCGGGCCTGGTTGACGTGCGCAGCGTCGTCCCCGACGCGATCATCGACCTGCGATACGCCACCACCAATAACTTCACCGGCGTGCAGCTCTACCCGGCCGACGCCCGCTGCCTGGTGCACGAATCCATGGCGCCCGGGCTGAAGACCGCCGCCGACACGCTGCGCGCCAACGGTGAGCGGCTGGTTTTCTGGGATTGTTACCGCCCGCATGACGTCCAGATCCGGATGTTCCAGGTGGTGCCGAACCCCAACTGGGTCGCCAAACCCGGCCAGTACGCCCGCAGCCACGAAGCCGGACGTTCCGTGGACGTCACCCTCGCCAACGCGCGCGGCCTCGTCGATATGGGCACGGGTTTCGACGATTTCTCGCCCCGCTCCCTGGCCTATGCCACCGACGGAGTGAGCGCTGATCAGCAGGCGAACCGCTCCCGGTTGCGCGGCGCCATGCAGGCCGGTGGATTGCAGGTGTACAAGGGGGAGTGGTGGCATTTCGACGGCCCCGGCGCCGGTGTTGACCGACCGGTTCTGCAGGTTCCCGTCAACTGACCAGACAGTTGTTCCGTTTCGCGGGAAAAATCGAGTAGTCGAGTACCCGGTGCGGCATCGACTTACCGGAGTAACTTCCTCGTTGGGTCAATCGGATCCGTATGGGAGGCCGCCATGTTTGGTTCACCGACTCCCGTTGGGAGACTTCACCGCGGCGCTCTTCTCGGGGCGTTCGTCGGCATCGCGGTGGCAGGCTGCGGCGGTACACGCGAACCGGTCACCCACACCGTGACCCAAACCGTCACGGATCAGACGACCGTCACCCGCGATGGCGGCTCTCATGAGAGCACCAGCGGCGGCGGCTCGTCCACGTCCGGGAAGCCACCCGAGGATGACGCGCTGGCGTGGGTGCCCTTCGGGCCCAAGGACCCTGCCTTCCCGACACCGGGCTGGGACGTCTACGTCTACTTCCTCAAACACGACTGCGACAGCCTGAAGGAGAACGTCCAGAAACCGGAGGGCAACCTCTACGGGGCCGCGGTGGGAGTATGCCGTGCCGCGGTGAACGGCGAACAGCGCCAATGGGAGGTGGCGGCCAAGGCCTTCGCGGCACGCGGTGGCGGTCTGGAGATCGGCCCGGCGCAATGCGTCGACGACACCATCGCGTCCATGGTCACCAAACTCCTTGCCTGGCATGACGAAAATCCGGGCCGCCAGCCCACATTGACGTTCCCGCAGACCGAGAGCCGCACCACATGCTCGAAGGATAACAACAGCTTTGCGCCGCCGGATGAGACCGATTCCTCCACAACCAGTTCCACAACATCGAGCACCACGAGTACGACATCGTCCACGACCACCTCAAGCACCACAACCACGCCGTCGGGGCGGTGAGTCAGTGCGAGAACTGCCAGTGCACCGACTGGTCCTCGTCCAGCACGATGATGCTGCCGTTCCGGATAGTCCACCCCTCGGTCATCAGGAACAGCCGACCCCCGGACTCGGCGAGTAGCCGTAATCCCGTGGTGCGGTACAGGGTTTTGGGTCCGGTGGTGATCTCCTCGGTCCGCACCACGGGCGAGTCGATACCCAGCGGGCTTTCGCTGACCGCCGTGGCACGCGGCAGTGACGACACTGACTCTTCGTAGCGCTGCGCATACCCGCGCCCGACGATATCGGCGTAGCCCTGCACCGCCCAGAACATCGCTGCCGCAATCACAATGCCGACAAGCACCGCCTCCAGCACATCTTGGGGACGGGCAATGACAGTGCGCGCCCGGGTGCGCTCCTGCCCCTGGCGGCTCAGATGCCTGCCGTACACCGCCAGCGCTGTGCCGATCGCGATCATGAGCGGCCACACCACCGTCCCGGGTTCCCAGCGCCGAGTCAGCGCGGGCAGCACCACGCCCAGGATCGCGATACTCAGCCCGCCGAGCATCGTGGCCCGGCAGATCACCCGCACGGTATGGGTCATGCCGTCGCGTTCGATCCGCTCGGTCAACACGCGATGCGCTGCCAGCCAGGCGATTCCAATGACCGCCGTCGCCAGGATCGGCAGATACAGGGTGCTGATGCTGCGCAGTACGTAGTCCTGTGTGGTGAAGCGGAACAGGCTTACCTCGATACCCATCCACTGTGATTGCGCGTCGCTGCGGGCCCAGCCGAAGTACAGCAGCAGTGCGGTGATCATCGTCAACGGCGTTCCCACCGTGGTGATCACGGCGATGACGGGGCGAAGGATCGACACCGGGTCCGGTTCCTCCGACGCTGCTTGGGCCGACATGGCAGCATGCTACGCGCGACGGCCCTGACCTGGGAGGAAAATTCCCTTGCCGGCCAACCCTGCCGCGTCTATCGTGGCTGGCGTCCTTGTTCCCGACGGAAGGTACGGCATGGATCTGTGAGGCCTGGCAATACGCCGGCGCGCCATCGTGCGCGATTTCGGCGACCCCACCTCACAGGAAAGGCTCCACCATGCCTGCTGTCATTACCTCCAGCGCTCTCACCTATGCCCATCCCGACGGATCCGTCGCTCTCGACGGGCTCGACATGTTGGTTTCGGCGGGCCGCTCCGGCCTGGTCGGAGTCAACGGCTCCGGCAAGTCCACTCTGCTGCGGCTCATCGCGGGGGAGCTGACGCCAACCTCCGGTACCGTCCACGCATCCGGCCACATCGGTTACCTGCCACAGGATCTCACGATTCGCGCCGAGCAGACGGTGCCCGATCTGTTCGGGCTGACGCCGGTGCTCGATGCCATCGACGCCATCGAGACGGGTTCCACCGACCAGGCTTACTTCGACACCGTCGGGGACGACTGGGATCTCGCCGACCGTGTCGCTGCCGAACTCGACCGTCTCGGGTTGCCGAACACCGTCATGGACCGCAGGCTCGGTGAACTCTCCGGTGGCGAGGTCATCCGTCTCGGTCTGGCTCGGCTGCTGTTGCGCCGCCCGGACATTCTGCTGCTCGACGAACCCACCAACAATCTCGACGGCGAGTCCCGCCAGCATCTCTACGAGCTGGTGGCCTCGTGGCCGCGCACCCTTCTGGTGGTCAGCCATGACCGGGAACTGCTCGAACGTGTCGAGCGGATCGGCGACCTGCGCGACGGCGACATCACTTGGTACGGCGGCGGTTACAGCGACTACGCCAACCAGGTGGCGGCCGAGCAAGAGACTGCCGCGCAAGCGATTTCGACGGCCAAGGCGGAGGTGCGCCGCGAACGTCGGGACCTGGCCGAGGCCGAGCGGGTCATCGCGCAGCGCAAGCGTTATGGCGCCAAGATGCAAGCCAACAAGCGTGAACCCAAGATCGTCATGGGGTTGCGCAAGCGGGCGGCGCAGGAGTCTGCGGCGGCCCTCAAAAAGACACAGACCGATCGGCTGGGCAAGGCGCGCGAACAGTACGACGAGGCACAGGCGAGGCTGCGGACCGACCGTTCCATCCGGATCGACCTGCCAGGTACTGAGGTTCCCGTAGGCCGGGCCGTCCTGACCACGCAGAATCTAGTGCTGCGACATGGGGTGCCGGCGAGCCTGGATGTACGCGGACCGCAGCGGGTGGGGCTTGTCGGGCCCAACGGCTCGGGCAAGACCACGCTGCTGCACACCATCGCGGGCCGCATACGGGCCGCCGAAGGCGGGGTGGCGGTGCATGTTCCGATGGGCCTGCTGCCGCAGCGGCTCGATGTGCTGGACGGCTCACTGAGTGTCGCCGATAACGTCGCGCTACGGGCACCGCACGCCGATATCAATACCGTCCGGGCGAGTCTGGCCCGATTCTTGTTCCGCGGCAACGCCGCCGACAAACCGGTGGGTGCGCTGTCCGGCGGAGAACTGTTCCGGGCGACGTTGGCTGCCGTGCTGCTGGCAGACCCGGCGCCACAGCTGCTGCTGCTCGACGAACCCACCAACAACCTGGACTTCGCCTCATATGACGCGTTGGTCTCGGCGCTGGGGGAGTACCGGGGCGCGTTGCTTGTCGCCAGCCACGATCCGGGCTTCCTGGAGGACGTAGGGGCCGAACTTCGCGATTGGCGGGCCGAGCCGGTAATCGAGTAGTGCAGTACGCGCGTTATCGCGGCCTCGGATTCGCAGACTGAGCACGTCACGTTCCCGAACCGCGAACACGCGGTCCTTCCAAGGAGACTCAGATGTGTTTCATCATTCCTAGAGATGTTCTGCTGCGATTGGCCGACGACGACAACATCGCCGACAGCTCGCGAACCGCGCTGGCTGCGACAGCAGCGGCCGAATCAGCCTGGCGTATCTTGCGCGATGCGCATAGCGAGGCGACGCAGGCCGGCTTGCTGGCCCGAAGCGATGCCTTCGCCGTGGCGAAGGCATTGGCCGTGGCCCCGGACACCCCCGTGTTCGACTGCAAGCACACCACCTCGCTGCCCGGTCTGCCGGTCAGCACACCCGCCAGTTCGACCGACGCGACAGCCAAGCGTGCCTACGAGGAGACTGCGGCGGTCGCAGATTTCTACCGGGAATGCTTCGGGCGCAACTCCGTCGACGATGCGGGGATGACGCTGGTGTCTTCCATTCACTACGACGTGGACTACTCCAACGCATTCTGGAACGGCTCGCAGATGACTTACGGCGATGGCGACGGCGACATCTTCGTCGACTTCACCACGTCCAACGACGTGATCGGTCACGAGCTGACGCACGGTGTCACCCAGTACACCGCCGGCTTGCTGTACGAGAACGAGGCCGGCGGTCTCAACGAGAGTATGTCGGATGTGTTCGGCTCGATGTTCCGGCAGTGGCGGGCGGAACAGACTGTGGATCAGGCAGATTGGCTGATCGGCAAGGACATTATGGGGCCACGTGCGATCAGCAAGGGCTACACCTGCTTGCGCGATCTCGCAGACCCGGGTGCCCGCCATTGCCTATCGCCCCAGCCATTCCTTTACCGCGATTACCGTCCGGGTAGCGACCCGCACGAGAGCAGCGGCATTCCGAACCACGCGTTCTACCTGGCCGCAACCAAACACGGTTCGTATTCATGGGAAGCGGTCGGCTCGGTGTGGTACCAGGCGCTGACCAGCCCGAAGGCGCGTAAGAACATGAAGATGAAGGCCTTCGCCAATCTCACCCGGGAGATCTCTGCCGCCAGTACTGATGGGGGCGCTGCCCACACCGCGATTGACGACGCGTGGACCGCGGTCGGGCTGTAGCGTCGGCACCATGGTGGAGTACCTCATCGAGAGGCGCGGCGGATTCGCCGGTCTCAAGGCGAAGGGGACGGTCACCGACCAGACCCTCGACGCAGATTCCCGTGGTGCGCTGGACGCGCTGCTGGATGGCCCCGGGCCGCTCCCCAGCGACCCGGGTGCCGACCGTTACGTCTACACCGTCACACGAATCAGCGGGTCTGACAGGACCACCCGGGACATCCCGGAGAGCCTGATGCCCGCGGCGGCCGCGCACGCCGTCAAGGAGGAGATTTAGTCGTCCTGCCAGGGGTCGGGGCAGGAAACATCGACATACGCGGTGGTGAAGGTGTCCACGGGCTTACCTGAACGATTCGGGTTGTGGACGGCGAGCACCGTGCACGTGTCGAGCGGGGCGTCGCTGTTGCCCATGACGTAGTTGATCTGGACGTCGTAGCCCTGGCTCTCAAGGTCTGAGATGGTTTGCGACGGTGACTCGCCACCGACCGGCAACTTGGGTGCCGCATGCGCGATGGGCAGCACGGATAGGGAGAGGGCGCCGCACGCCAGCAGCGGCAACAGCGCCATACGAAGTGTGGGTGACGTCATCACAGACCTCCAACGGGCGGCGACGGTGGCCGTCCTCCATCATGTTAGCTCGCTCGGCTGAGGCAAGATGGCTCCCAACACCGACACAAGGAGAGACCGATGGCGTTCTCGTCCGAGCACGACGACTTCCGCAGTACCGTCCGCCGGTACATCGAGGAGAAGATCAACCCACACGTCGACGAGTGGGAACGCGCGCAGATGATGCCGCTGCACGACGTGATTGCCGATATGGCCAAACTCGGATTCGTCGGGCTCGAGTACGACCCCGAGTACGGCGGCCAGGGCGCCGATCACCTCTTCACGCTGGTGCTCGCCGAAGAACTCGGCCGGGTGGATCACGGCTCGTTTCCGATGGCCTTCGGCGTGCATATCGCGATGGCGACCCCGTCGCTGCATAAGCACGGCAGCGACGAGCTCAAGCGAGAGTTTTTGGTGCCGGCGCTGGAGGGCCAGCAGATCGCCGCGATCGCGGTGACGGAGCCGGACGCCGGTTCTGACGTGGCCGCCATCAAGACCTCTGCGCGCCGCGACGGCGATGATTGGGTGATCAACGGCTCAAAGATGTTCATCACCAACTCGGTTCAGGCTGACTGGTTGTGCGTATTGGTTCGCACGTCGGATGAGGGTGGATATTCGGGGATGAGTCAGGTCATCGTCCCGACCAAGTCTCCGGGATATCAGGTTCGCAAGCTCGACAAGCTCGGCATGCACGCCTCCGACACGGGGCTGATCACCTTCGACGACGTGCGGGTGCCGGTGTCCAACACCATCGGCGAGATTGGACGCGGGTTCCAGCAGCAGATGTCGCAGTTCGTCATGGAGCGCATGTTTGGCGCGTACGGAACTTCCATAGGCGTGGAAAAAGCGTTGGCGCGCACCAAGGAATATGCCTTGCAACGTCACGTGTTCGGTAAGCCGCTCACCAAAAATCAGCATCTGGCCTACCAGTACGCCAATCTGGCGGCACGGGCCGACATGCTCAAGACCTACAACCGGGATGTCGCAGACCGGTACATGGCCGGGGAGGACGTGACCCGCAACGTGACCATCGCCAAACTGGCCGCTGGGCCACTGGTCCGTGAGGTTGCCGACTGGTGTCTGCAGGTGCACGGTGGCATGGGATACATGACCGAGACGTGGACGTCGCGATTCTTCCGGGATCAACGACTGCTCAGCATCGGCGGCGGCGCCGACGAGGTGATGATGCGGGTGCTGTCCCAGATAGACGGATTCTCCTGACGTTTCATCGGGGGCGTCTGGCGCAGAACGGCACCAGTGACACGGCCCGAAAATCAGGGAAACCTCAGGCCCGCACCAGCTCCTGCTCCACCGACGCGACATCGGTCGCGGTCACCCCGATCAGGGTCAGGTCGTGCAACCGCTCCGAGGTGATCTGTGAGGTGGCATCTTCGACGATTACCGCGCGGAAGTCCCGCTCAGAGGCGTCGAATAGTGTGGCGCGCGGACAATTCGGCAGATTGCAGCCCGCGACCACCACGGTGGAGACGCCCCGCTCGCGCAGGTGCTGCTCCAATCCGGTTCGATAGAACGCGCTCCAGCGGGGCTTGAATACAATGTGCTCGGCCGGGCCGATCTCCTGGAAGCCACCCGCTAGCAGTAATTCGGAATCCAACAGCTCACTGCGCGGCAGGAGCTCGGTGGGGATCTGCGAACCATCACTGCCCGGCGCGGCGACCTCGCGCCCGGCGAGAATCTCTGCGCGACGGGGTAAGTCGGTATCGGTACCGCCCGGGACATACAGCCGCACCACGTGCACGATTGGCCGACCGGCCTCACGGAACGCCGCGACAAGCCGAGCGAGTTGCGGTATCCGAGCTGCGGTCCCCGGCACCGTCATGGCGCCCGAGACGAACTCGGTCTGCACATCGATGACCACCAGAGCTGAACTTTTCCACTCGGGGGCGACGAAGCTTGTCATACGTGAACACTAGGCGCCCAATCTGGTGAGCGTCCGAGGTGGCGCAGAATGACGTCGAGGTCAGCCTGAGCGTCGGGCTCGGTGATCGCGCGCGCGAACGGAGAGCCGTCGACGGTACGGAAGTCGCCGTCGGGCACCGCCATTGCGACGGGGACAGCAGCGGTGATCACGTCGTCGGGGAGGTCGAACGCTACGCCGATGGCCCGCGCCACGTCCCACCCGTGCACCACGTAGTCGATGAAGTGGAAGCCGATGGCCGTCGCGCCGGGAATCAAAGCGCCCGGGCCCAACTCGGCCAAGGCGAACGGCACCTCGAGCACCCGGTCGGCAGCGAACGCGGCGAGCACAAGGTCGACTGCGTCGCGATAGGCGCGCGCTGGATCTGCCCGCACCAGATCGGCGACGGTGCCTGGGTCCCAGATCGCAAGGTCATCGCCGGAGCCCCGGGCGGCGGCCGCGAAACCCCGATGCTGGACGGTCATGTGGGCCAACAGGGCTGCCAGATTCCAACCGGCGCATGGGGTCGGGCGGCGCAGGTCGTCGGGAGTGACTGCCGAGACGATCTCAGCGGACGCGAGTACGGCGGCGCGATGCACGCCGCGAAGATCAGGAAGTGTGGTCATGCACCTATCGTAAGCATATGCATACGATATGACAAGGTGCCTGCCCCGGCGGGGCCCGCACCCTTTACACCTGCACGGTCACCGGCTGCACATCCCAGATGTCCTCGCAGTACTCGGCGATGGCGCGGTCCGAGGAGAACTTGCCGCTACGGGCCGTGTTGAGGATCGACATCCGCGTCCAGGCCGTCGCGTCGTGCCAGGCCTCGGACACCCGCTGCTGGCACTCGATGTACGCGGAGTAGTCGGCCAGCACCAGGAACGGATCGTGACCGCGCAGCGAGTCCACCACGGGGGCGAACACCGAAGCATCTCCATCCGAGAAGTGGCCACTGGCAATCAAATCCAGCACCGCACGGAGTTCTTCGTTGAGGTCAACGAAGTCCTCGGGCCGGTAGCCGTCGTGCACCAGGCGCTGCACCTCGTCGACGGTCAGTCCGAAGAGGAAGAAGTTCTCGGCGCCGGCCTCCTCCCGGATCTCGACGTTGGCCCCGTCGAGCGTGCCGATGGTGAGCGCACCGTTGAGCATGAACTTCATGTTCCCGGTTCCCGACGCCTCCTTGCCGGCCGTCGAAATCTGTTCCGACAGATCGGCGGCCGGGTAGATCAGGTGCGCGCTCTTGACATTGAAGTTCGGCAGGAAGGCCACCTTGATGAACTGACTGACATGCGGATCGTTGTTGACGGTGTCGGCGACAGCGTTGATGAGCTTGATGATCCGTTTGGCCATGAAGTATCCGGGGGCGGCCTTACCGCCGAATATTAAGGCACGCGGCGCGATCTGCAGATCCGGGTTCTGCTTGAGTCGGTTATACAGCGTGACGATGTGCAGCACGCTGAGGTGCTGGCGCTTGTACTCGTGGATCCGCTTGACCTGGATGTCGAACATCCAGTTGGGGTCCAGTACCACGCCGGTGGTCGCCTGGACGTACTCGGCGAGCCGGGCCTTGTTGAGACGCTTCACCTCTCGCCACTGCATCCGGAAGGACGAATCCTCGGCATAGGGCTCCAGCTCGCGCAGCCGGTTCAGATCGGTCAGCCAGCCCTCGCCGATGGTGTCGTCGAGCAGCTCCCGCAGCGCCGGATTGGCCAGTGCCAGGAAGCGGCGCGGGGTCACTCCGTTGGTCTTGTTGCTGAAGCGCTCGGGCCACAGTTCGTAGAAGTCCTTGAGCACACTCTCCTTGAGCAGCTCCGAATGCAGCGCTGCCACACCGTTGATCGCGTGACTGCCGACGGTGGCCAGGTGCGCCATGCGCACACTCTTGCCGCCCTCCTCGCCGATCAGCGACATCCGACGCACCCGGGCGTCATCACCGGGAAAGCGGGCTCGCACCTCCTCGAGGAAGCGCCGGTTGATCTCGTAGATGATCTCCAGGTGGCGGGGAAGCGACTCGGCGAACAGCCCCAACGGCCAGGTCTCCAACGCCTCGGGAAGCAGGGTGTGGTTCGTGTAGGCGAAGGCCGCCAGGGTGATCTCCCACGCCTCGTCCCAGCTCAGGTCGCGCTCGTCCATAAGCAACCGCATCAATTCGGCGACGCCGATGGACGGGTGAGTGTCGTTGAGCTGCATGGCGAATTGCTCGGCGAGCTCGGTGACAGGCCGCTCCGCCACATCCTCCAGGATGTGCAACACACGCTGCAGCGAGCAGGACACAAAGAAGTGCTGCTGCAGTAGCCGCAGCCGCTTACCGGCGTCCGGTTCGTCGTTGGGGTAGAGCACCTTGGTGATGGTTTCCGAGGCCACCTCGTCCTCGACGGCCTTGTAGTAGTCGCCGGAGTTGAAGGCGTCCAACTCGAAGGACTGCACGGCGCGCGCGCTCCACAACGTGAGCGTGTTGCAGGTATTTACGCCGTAGCCCTGGATGGGGGTGTCGTACGGGATGCCCTTGATGATGCGCCCCGGGAGCCAGCGCACCCGGAAGTTGCCCTCGGCATCCAGGTACTGCTCGGTGCGGCCGCCCCACCCGACGAGGAAGTTCAGGTCGGGTTTGGCGATTTCCCAAGGGTTTCCGTTGTCGAGCCAGTTGTCGGTCTTCTCGACCTGCCAACCATCGCGAATCGTCTGATCGAAGATGCCGTACTCGTAGCGGATGCCGTATCCGATTGCGGGGCGGTCGAGAGTGGCCAGCGAGTCCATGTAGCAGGCCGCCAGGCGTCCCAGGCCGCCATTGCCCAGTCCGGGTTCCTCCTCGCACTCCAGCACCTCGTCGAGGTCCTGACCCAGCGTCGACAGGGCATCGCGGGCCGCCTGCTCGATCTGCAGGTTCAGCAGGTTATTGCCCAGCTGCGGGCCCATCAGGAACTCGGCGGACAGATACACCGCCACCTTGCGGCTCAGATCCAGGTAGGTCTGCATGCTGGCGATCCAGCGCTGCTGCATGCGATCTCGGACCGCCAAGGCCAGCGCCCGGTAATAATGCGCGGGCGTCAGCACGCTCGCCGGGCGCCCGATCGAGTACCGCAGATGGTCGGTGATGGCGCGCTGCAGCGTCTCGGCATTCATGCCGGTGCGGGAGTGCTCGTCGTGATCAAGCTCGGCGGAGTACGTCATGTTGTCACCGTGCCATCAGATGGCGCACACGGCACCCAAAAGCAAACGACCAGCAGGTTACGTCTCGGTGCGACCCCTAGGGGGTGACCACGACGCGAACCCCGGAAGGCTCCTTTGCCGCCCAGACGGCGTTGATATCGGCCAGGGGTTTGGCCACTGTCTGCAGGTGCAGGTCTCCGCTGTCGACCATGGCGAACAGCTTCGGCAGGGCTTCGGTGCGGGCCCGCATCAGAGTCTCCGGCGGGACACTGCCGATTCCGACTCCGCGCAGGGTGATCCCCGTGCTGCGCAGGGTGGAGGCGTTGACGCTGATGGTGTCCCCGGTCATCGCGCCGATCTGCACGAAGCGAGTGGCATGGAAATGCGCCGAGGAATGGCTGGCCGCCAACGCGTTCAGGGTCTGCTCGGCGGGCGTACCCCACAGATAGTCCAGCACCGCGTCGAACGGCCGCTCGGTGTGCTGCGCGATGACGCTCTCGGTGAGGTCGTCGCTGCCCAGCGCGATGACATCGTCCGCGCCCACTGTGCGTAGCCAAGCCAGCCGCTCGGTGTTGCGGCCCGCCACTGTGACATGTCCGGCGCCGAACACCGATTTCGCCAGTTGCACCGCCAAGGATCCGGTGACCCCGGTGCCGCCCAGCACCAGCACGTTCTGTCCGGGCTGCACCGCGGCGCCATAGGAGAGGGCCAGCCAGGCGGATACCCCCGGATTGGGTATCGCGGCGGCGGTCACCGAATCGACATGCTCGGGCACCTCGACGGCGCCGGCGGGGTAGACGACGGTGCGTTCGGCCATCAGGCCGTACGGTGCGATAGCCCCGGTGTACACCCGTTTGCCGTTGGCAAGCCGTGCCACCCCGTCCACGCCGGCGATCGCCGGAAGACGAGTTTCCTTGCTGCTGTAGTGCTTTCCGGAGATGACGGCACGGGTGAGATTGGTCAGGGCGGACGCCTCTACCGTGGCGACCTCGGCGCCCTCGGGCGGCTGCGGATCCGGGAAGTCGGTATAGGCCGGTTGCTGTCCCCATTCATGTACGACGGCTGCCTTCATGGCTTGCTCCTCAAGTTTCCGTAGAAATGGTTTCTATGGAAACAATGTACGGAATGCGCTCCCGGATGGCAATATGGTTTCCATGAAAACCAAGTTGGCGCTGATCGGCAGCATCAACACCCTGGTGGGTGCGGTGGGGGACAAGTTCGAATCGGACGATGATGGGGACGCCGAACGGGATTTCATGGCCGAGCGGTGTCCGCGCCGGATGGAACACGTCATCAGAACCGCGCCGACGCTGTCGCTGCATCTGCTGGCGGCGATCGCCGACGGGCCGGTCAGCGTGGTGGGCCTGGCCGCACGCTCGGGTCAGCTCAAGGGCACGGTCTCCAAGCATGTGCAGCGGCTGGTGGATGCCGGTTGGGTTGAGCGTGCGCCCATCCCCGGTAACCGCAAGGAGGTCGAGCTCACCCTCACCGCCGATGGCGTTGTCATCACCGATGTGCACCGTCAGCTGCACGACGAGATGGAACGCGGTGTGCGCGATTTCCTGCAGCGCTACAGCAATGCCGATCTGCAGGTCGTCGAGAAGGTGCTGCAGGATCTGCTGGTCGCAGGCAAGGATGGTGTCCGGATCGCGGCAGTCGGGCAGTAGGCGTTACTGCTCGGTTGCCTGCTGCCGCCATCGGTCCAACAGTGCGGGGATTTCGCCGAGCAAGAATGCGTAGAAGTCATTCATCTGGGTGAGGCGAGCCCGTGCCAGGCTTCCTTTCTTCGTCTCGGCGATGCCGGCCGCCGCGGCCTCTTGCATTCCGGAGATGACGACGTTTTGGTTGGTGAACAACACCGCCCAGGCGTTATCGCGCAGTCGGTAGTGGTCGCGGCGACTCGCCGGCATCGGTACACGCTCGGCAAGGCCCACTGAGGTCAGCATCCGCACGGCGGTGGAGATCGCGCCCGAACTCGCCTGGAGCTGCTCCGCCAACTCGCTAGAGGTCATGGTCGACTCCTCGCTGAAGAGCAGCGCCGCCAGTACCCGCGCGGTCATGCGTTGCATGCCGTGGGTCGTCAGCATGAGCGCCAACTGTTCGGCGGAATCGTCCACCTCGCGAGAATACTAGACATGCTAAATATTCGGAATCTTCAGAAATTAATGAAAGTTAGTTACTGTGAAGGGGTGACCGAGGTAATCCGAGTGCGCGACCTGACCTTCACGTACCCCAAGTCGTCGGAACCCGCCGTGCGGGGAATGGATTTCAGTGTGAGCGACGGTGAGATCTTTGGGTTCCTCGGACCCAGTGGCGCCGGGAAGTCCACCACCCAGAAGCTGTTGATCGGACTGCTGCGTGGGCATGGCGGCGAGGCGACCGTGTGGGGCCGGGAAACGCAGGCGTGGGGGAGGAACTATTACCAGCGCATCGGGGTGTCGTTTGAGCTGCCGAATCACTACCAGAAGCTGACCGCACTGGAGAACCTCCAGTTCTTCGCCTCGCTGTATACGGAGCCGACGCTCGAACCCATGGAGCTGTTGGACTCGGTGGGCCTCGCCGATGACGCGAACACGCGGGTCGGTGCGTTTTCCAAAGGCATGCAAATGCGGCTGACCTTCGTGCGCGCGCTCATCAACGATCCGGAGCTGCTGTTTTTGGACGAACCGACCTCGGGGCTGGACCCGGTGAACGCGCGCAAGGTCAAGAACATCGTCCTGGACCTGAAATCCCGGGGTCGCACCATCTTTCTCACCACGCATGACATGGCGACCGCGGATGAGCTGTGTGACCGGGTCGCCTTCCTTGTGGATGGCCGGATTACGGCCATGAATTCGCCGGTAGAGCTCAAGCTGGCGCATGGGCGCCGTTCGGTGCGTGTCGAATACCGCGGGGCGGCAGGGGAAATCGCCGGTGCCGACTTTCCGCTCGACGGGCTCGCCGACAACAGTGACTTCCGTGCCGTGCTGCGTAGCCATCATGTGGAAACCATCCACAGCGAGGAGGCCAGTCTCGACGACGTCTTTGTGGCCGTTACGGGAAGGCAGCTGGCATGAGCAGGTTTGGCAGCGCCCTACATCTCGAACTGACACTGCAGGTCCGGCAGAAGTTCCTACACGCCGCCGTGTTCTCCGGGTTCATCTGGCTGGCGGTGCTCCTACCGATGTCGCATGACCTGCGTCCGGTCGCCGAACCATACATCTTGATCGGCGACATCTCGATCATCGGATTCTTCTTTATCGCGGGCACCGTGTTCTTCGAGAAGCAGGAGCGCACGCTCGGGGCGGTCATCTGTACGCCGCTGCGCTTCCGTGAGTATCTGGCGGCCAAACTCACCGTGCTGCTGGTGATCTCGATAGTGGTTGGGGTCGGGGTGTCCACCATCGCGAACGGCTTCCACTACCGGGTCCTGCCGTTGATCGCTGGGGTTCTGCTGGGTGCACTGCTCATGCTGCTCAGCGGGTTCGTCACCTCGCTACCATTCGCGTCGATCAGCGACTGGTTCCTCTCGGCGACAATCCCGTTGGCCATCCTGACACTGCCGATCCTGGGTTACTCGGGCATCTGGCCGAGTCCGGTGCTGTATGTAATTCCCACCTACGGTTCCCTGCTGCTCTTTGGATCCGCCTTCGGGCAGGTAGTGCTGACGCCATGGCTGATGCTGTACGCGGTGGCCTACCCGTTGGCATGTATCGCCGGTCTCTCCTGGATGTGTAAGGCCGCGTTCGACAAGTACGTTGTGGCGAAGTCTGGGGGAATGTGATGATCCCCGCGCGCGTTTGGGCCGCATTCGGCCGCAACGACATTCGCGGGACTTACCGGGACCCGCTGTTGATCATGGTGGTGCTCGCCCCGGTCATCTGGACCACCGGGGTGGCCATGCTGACCCCGCGTGCCACGGAAATGTTGGCTACTTCGCGGGGATTCGACCTGGTGCCGTATTACCCGTTGGTGCTCACCGCATTTCTTCTGCTCACCAGCATCATCATCCCGGGGGCGCTGGCGGCGTTCCTGGTTCTCGACGACGTCGACGCCGGGACTCTGACGGCGCTGCGGGTCACCCCGGTACCGATGTCGGGCTACCTCCTCTACCGGGCGGTGACGGTCCTCGTAGTCACCACGGCCTACGTCATTGCGACGCTATCGCTGAGCGGCATTCTCGGCGCAGGCCTACTGCCAGCCCTCATTCCGATCGGGTTGCTTTCCGGGTTGTCGGCGGTGGTCACCCTGCTGTTGGTTATCGCGTTTGCGAACAACAAGATTCAGGGGTTGGCAGCTGTCCGCGCACTGGGCATGCTCATTGCCGGCTTGCCCTGCCTGCCGTGGTTCATCCATTCGTGGTGGGGCTACGCGTTCGGGGTGCTGCCGCCGTTCTGGGCCGCGAAGGCGCTCTGGGTGGCCAGCGATCACGGTGTGTGGTGGCCGTATGTCGTGTTGGGTGCCGTGTACAACCTGGCGGTTGCCTGGGTGCTGCTGCGGAGATTCTTGGCAAAGGGTGGTTAGGCCGGGATCCAGTTGCCGTGGAACTGGAACGGGATTCGCGACGGAAGATGGACTGTGGCAAGGGTTTCCATCGATTGTGCGTCGACAATCAACAGATTACTCAGCTGCGTAGTGCGATCGTATTCATAGCCGATGAGCACTCCGTCGGCCTCATCGGCATCCGCGGAACGCGGTACCGGAGAGAACTCTCCGGGGATGTGCCCTTTGTCGAGCCGGTGTTCCTGGGTTCCGCCGTTGCTGAGGTCATGGCGAATCAGTGAGGCTCGAGCGTCGTCGAGGCTCACTAGAGTGTCGATATCGGTGTCCCCGACGCTGGTGGTGAAGCCATATCGGTGTGGCAGGCTGACGCGCCTGGGGTCCACCATGGGGAACTCCTGGAGACGCTCGTCGGTCCAGGACTCCTTCACAATCCCTGTGACGAGGTCGATTTCCCACCGATGTAGTCGTGGCCGCCCGGTGTCGAGCACGTTGGCAATCTCGTATTCGGAATCGCTTTCGGGGCCGGTGATTCGGCACGCGTCGACGACGATGGAACCGTTCTCTTCGTGGGCATTGAGGGTGTGGAACACATAGCAGGGCTCGATATCGAACCAGCGAATCGTGGCCGGTCCCCGACGCGGGATCACCCCGATCCGGCTGGGATGCGATGTCTTCCAGCGGATTGGCACCTCGGCTACTTTGGGGCGGGGAACCCGGGCCACCAACGGGCCGGCCAGCGCGGGTGGCTCGAACCTACCCAGTATTCCTGCGGCTATGCGGCTGAAGAATGGCGGCGCGTACCGACGGGTCAGCAGGGCGAGATCGATCACCAGCGGGCAGTCGAAGATCATCACGTAGTTCTCGCTCAGTGCGATGTCGTGTAGGAGCGGGCGGCCGGGGACGTCGAGAGCCACCTTTTTGCGTACCGTCCCGTTCGGATCAACCACCACATAGTGGGCTACGGCGGGCCCGACGAGTTGATACGTGACGGCGTGCAGCTCGCCGGTGACCGGATCGAGCTTGGGGTGTCCGGTGTACCCGCCTTCCAGCGTTCTGCCGAAGTCGCAGGTTCCGACGGTCTCCAGCTCATCGGTCAATTCATAGGGCGCGATACCGGCCTCGGCACTCACGATTGTCTTACCGGCGAATCCGAACACGTTCGTCTGCGGCGCCACCGTGGTCATACCCGCGCGGTAGTTGGGCGTTATGGCCTTCTCTCCGAGGAGGGCGGCAACCTTCGGTGTGCGTACCCACCGGCTGCGGTACCACTCGGCGCGGCCGTCACGCAGGCGTATGCCATGCACCATGCCGTCGCCAGTGAGGCCGAACACCGAATACTGGTTCGGGTCATATTGCCCGGGAAGGGGATTGGGTCCGGTGCGCACATATCGCCCGTTCAGGAATTTAGGGATGTCACCAGTCACCGTCAGTTGGGTGGCGGTGACTTCCCGGTCAACGGGCAGAACGTACTCGTCGGAAAGCAAATCTACTGCCATGTCGACACCTCATCCTCTGTACCCATCTAGAGCTAGAACGTACGGTCAAGCTCGACGGTAGACCGCATGAATGGGTAAGGCAAGAGTCAAATTCGTTGATGCCGCAGTAGGTGTGGGTCAGTTGGATTTCGGATAGGCGGCGCTGATGCCGGCCACGATGTACTCCGCGCACGTACGCACCGAGACGTGAGGATCGATCTGGTGAGTGATGGCGGTCAGCACTCCCGACCGGATGGCTTGTGCACTCATGGTCGCCAGCAGCAGGCGCCGGTGCGTCTCGGCCTCGTCGTGGACCGGATCCCAGAGGTCGAGGATGCTCATGATCCGGGACACGGCATCGGTGAGTACCTGTTGGTCAAATCCGGGCACATGCGGCGCGGTGGAATCGGCCAGTAGGCGCATGCCCAGCGGGCGCGCGGCCGCATGGATGAAGAACGGCTGCAGGGCGGCACTCAGCGATGCCGTCGGGTCTCCCAGGTCGACGTTCTCCGGCATCGACACCTCGTCGAAGATGGCGCGCATGAGGGTTGCCTCACGTCCGACGAGTCGGATGAGCAATCCGTCCTTGGAGCCGAAGTGTGCGTAGAGCGTCTGTTTGGTCACCTGGCCAGAAGCCACTATCTGGTCCATAGTGACTGCCCCGCAACCCTGTCCGGCTACGACGGGCAACACCAGATCGAGTAGCTCGTCATCGGTTGGCCGGTAGCCGGGGCTGCGTGATGTCACGTCAGTACCGTAACCGCCGGTAGAGGTCAGTCGCGAACTTTGATCGACAGCGTCGGCTTGGGGGTGTTGTCTGATTTCACTCGATCCCACGCGGCATCGACGAGTGGCTGCAGCAGCAGTGCGCCCATCTGACGAACCATCACCGAGACAACCTGATTCGGCTCCGGTCGGTCGGTGGGTGCCATGCCCTCGTCGCGGAGTGTCGTGACTTCCTCGCGAGTCAACTCGATCAAGACGTCGAGCAGATGCGTCGGCTCATCGCACGGCTGTAATAGTGCGCGGCGGACGTAGTTCACCACCGGTGGATTCTCGTGGAGCATGCGGGTGACCGCGGCGTCGCGTGCGGCGGCGAGCCTTCGTGAATCGGATTGGCCGCCGACTGACCGCAGTGCCTCAGTGAAATAGTCGACGACCAGCTGGTCGACGGCATCGCGCAATCCCGCCTTGGTCTTGAAGTGGTGTTGCACCAGGCCGAGTGTCACTCCCGCTTCGGATGCGACTGCACGCAAGGAGATCCGGTCCTCTCCGTACCGGGCATACAGATCAAGCGCGGTGTTGCGGATGCGTGCCTTCGCCGTCAGATCCTCATCGGTTGCGCGGGGATTGGCCATATCCGCATCCTACCAGGGCACTTTACAAACGAATCTGAAACGATACACTTGTATCGTCTCGACGAGGAGGTCTCGACCTATGTCCGAATTGTTCCCCGCCTACCGTGCGTCCTGGGAGACCGACGCGCATCGCGACCTGCGCAAGCATGCCGCCGAATTCCTGCGCAAGGAGTCCACACCCAACCAGGAACGCTGGAGCGCGCAGCACCAGGTGGACCGCGAGTTCTGGAACAAGATGGGTGACGCCGGACTGCTTGGCCTGGACCTGCCCGAGGAATACGGCGGCACCGGTGGCGATTTCGGTTTCTCCGCCGTGGTCGGTGAGGAGCTGGCGCTCGCGCAGGACACCTCTACTGGCTGGGCAGTTCACTCGCCGATCGTCGCGCATTACGTCAACACCTACGGTAACGAGGAACAGCGGGCGCGCTGGATGCCGGGCATCATCAGCGGCGATCTGGTGCTCGCGATCGCGATGACCGAACCCGGCACCGGCTCAGACCTGCAAGCGGTAGGCACGACGGCCATCCCCGACGGGGACCATTACGTCATCAACGGCTCGAAGACGTTCATTTCCAATGGAACTCACTGTGACCTGCTGGTGATCGTCGCCAAGACCGACCCATCCCAAGGTGCGGCCGGGGTATCGCTCATCGTGGCCGAGACCAAGGACCTACCCGGCTTCGAGCGTGGCCGCGTGCTGGCGAAGGTGGGCCAGCACGGGCAGGACACCCGCGAGCTGTTCTTCTCCGATATGCGGGTGCCGGTCGCCAATCGCCTGGGCGAGAAGGACGGGCTCGGCTTCTATCAGCTCATGTCACAGTTGGCACGCGAGAGGTTGATCATCGCCGCCGCGTGCTCCGGTATGGCCGAAGGTGCGCTGGTGGAAGCGATCAAATACACCAAGGAGCGTGAGGCATTCGGCAAGCCGCTCATCAAGTTCCAGAACACCAAGTTCCAGCTCGCCGAACTCAAGGCCGAGGTGCTGTCGATCAAGACCACGGTGGATTACTGCATCCAGCAATACATCGACGGCAATAACGACCCGGCCACCGCGTCGATTGCCAAGTTGATCGCCGCGGACAAGGGTGTGTCCGTGGTGGACCGGTGTGTGCAATTCTTTGGCGGATACGGATACATGATGGAGTACCCGATCGCCCGCGCCTACGCCGCGGCGCGCGTGAACAAGATCTACGGCGGCACAAGCGAAATCATGAAAGAAATCATCTCTCGGTCTTTGTGACGGGGCACTGTAAAGGGTATGCAATGAAGCAGAACAACAAGGTGTTTGTCGTCGGCGTCGGGATGACCAAATTCGAGAAGCCGGGCCAGCCCACGGATCATGCCGAGGGTTGGGATTACCCGGCGATGGTCAAAGAGGCCGGCACTAAGGCGCTCGACGATGCGGGTGTGCGATACGAGCAGATCGAGCAGGCCTTCATCGGAAACGTCTACGGTGACTCGTGTTCCGGGCACCGGGCGTTGTACGAGCTCGGCCATACCGGCATCCCGATCTATAACGTCAACAGCAACTGCTCGACGGGGTCGACGGCGCTATTCATGGCGGCCAACGCGATTCGCAGTGGCCAGTCCGATGTGGTGATGGCGGCAGGTTTCGAGAAGATGGAACCCGGCTCGCTCGGCATGAAATTCACCGATCGAGAATCGCCGCTCATGCCGCAGATCACGCGTCTCGCCGAACTGACTCCGCCACAGGCGCCCATGACCGCCTGGATGTTCGCAGCCGCAGCCGAGGAGTACATGCGCGAGTACGGGCTGACCGCCGAGCAATTGGCGTGGATCGGGTACAAGAACCACAAGCATTCGGTCAACAACCCGTACAGCCAGTTCCAGGATGAGTACTCCCTCGAAGACATTCTGTCCTCGCGCACGATTGTGGGACCGCTGACCAAGCTGCAATGCTCGCCGACCTCCGATGGCTCCGCCGCCGCGATCGTGGTGAGCGAGGAGTTCGTCGACAAGCATGGGCTGGCCGATCAGGCCGTTGAGATTGTCGGACAGGCCACAGTCACCGACCGTGCCGACACCTACGATGGCACCGCCGCGGGCATCGTCGGCGCCCACATGAACAAGGCGGCGATCACTAGCGTGTACGAGCAGGCGCAGATCGGCCCGGAGGATATCGACGTCATCGAACTGCACGACTGCTTCTCTGCTAACGAGATCCTGGTCTACGAGGCGCTTGGCCTCTGCAAGCAGGGCGAGGCAGGCACGCTGATCGATAACGAGGACACCACCTTTGGTGGCAAGTGGGTAGTCAACCCGTCGGGTGGGCTTATCTCCAAGGGGCACCCGCTCGGCGCCACCGGGCTGGCGCAGTGTGCCGAACTGAACTGGCAGCTGCGGGGTTTATCCGAGAAGCGACAGGTCGCCGGTGCTGCCACCTCTTCCGGTGTTGCCTTGCAACACAACATCGGGCTCGGCGGCTCAGTGGTCGTGACGGCGTACCGGCCGGCAGCGCGGTGAGCCGGCCGACCACCCTCTGCGAGGCCTTCCAGGTCACGGCAGCTCAGTACCCGGACAGGGTCGCCCTGCGCACTGTCGGTGACGGGGTAACGATCACCTGGCGCCAGTATCGTGACCGAGTCCGACAGATCGCGTCGGCGCTGGCCGGCCTGGGTGTGGGGCCGGGTGACACCGTCGCGCTGATGCTCACCAACCGGCCCGAGTTCCACCTGTGCGATACCGCGATATTGCATTGCGGGGCAACGCCGTTCTCGGTATACAACACCAACCCGCCCGAGATGCTGGCATATCAGTTCGACAACGCCGATAATCGGGTCGTCATCTGCGAGCGGCAGTTCCTGCCGCAGATCCGCGCCGCCGTCAGCGAGGGTGGCAAGGTCGAGCACATCGTCTGCGTCGACGGTTCTTCGGAAGGCGCTGTCGCGCTGGAATCGCTGGAACCCGCACCGGATTTCGACTTCGAGAAGTCATGGCGCGCGGTACGACCGGAGGACGTCCTCACCATTGTGTACACCTCGGGTACCACTGGTCCGCCGAAGGGTGTCGAGCTCACTCATGCCAACTTCGTCGACAATGCCCGCGTCATCGACGAGATGGGGCCGCTGGGATTCGAGGATCGCGCCGTCTCGTATCTGCCCGATGCACACGCCGCGAACCGATGGGTGACGCACTATCAGAACCTGCTGTACGGGGTGCAGATTACGACGGTGTCCGACCCGAAGGCGGTGCTCGGCGCGCTGACAGACGTGCGCCCGACACTCTTCCTCGGGGTGCCGCGCGTCTGGGTGAAGGCCAAGATGGGGCTCGATGCGGCGCTCGAAGAGGCCAGTCCGATTCGACGAAAATTGGCGCGCTGGGCGATTGGGATCGGTCGCCGCAAGGCATCTGCCGTTTCGGACGGCCGTCGTCTCGGCGCGCTCGACAGGATGCGCCATGCCCTTGCGGATCGGCTGGTGCTGTCTTCGATCCGCGCTCGCATCGGTCTGGATCAGGTGAAGGTCGGTGCCAGCGGCGCGGCTCCCATCCCGGTTGAGGTCCACGAATTTCTCTTGGCCCTGGGCATCCCGATATGTGAGGGCTACGGGATGACCGAATGTACCTGCGCGGGAACAATTAACCGCGTCGACCGCATCAAGATCGGCACCGTCGGACTCCCGGTTCCGGGAGTCGAGGTATCTCTCGGGCGGGATGGTGAGGTGCTGCTGCGCGGTAAGAACATCATGCGCGGGTATCGCAAGATGCCGGAAAAGACGGCCGAGACAGTCGATTCCGATGGGTGGCTGCACACCGGCGATATCGGTGAATTCGATGCCGACGGGTACCTCAAGATCGTCGACCGCAAGAAGGAAATCATCATCAACGAGGCGGGCAAGAATATGTCGCCGACCAATATCGAGAACGCCATCACGGCCAACACGCCCCTGGCGGGTCCGGTCGCGGTGATAGGCGACCGGCGGCCCTACAACACCGCCCTCATCACGTTGGACACCGATGCATTGGCGCGGTTCGCCGAGAAGCAAGGATTGAGCGGTCCGCATACCGAGCTCGCCGCGAACCCGCTGGTGCGCGCGGCCGTCGAGGAATGCGTGAAGGACGCCAATAACAGCCTGTCACGCGTCGAGCAGATCAAGAACTTCACTGTGCTCACCGATGTGTGGGAACCGGGATCCGAATGCCTCACGCCGACGAATAAGCTGCGGCGCAAGCCAATCGGGGAGAGGTACCACGAGGTCATCCAGGCGATGTACTAGCCGGTACTAGGCGGCGCGCACCAGACCCGATCGCGTAAACCTGCCGGCGGGGGAGAACCGTTCCAGGATGGAGTCGGCGTGCTCACCCGCCCACTGGGTGATGAGCGCCTTGGCCGTCTCGACAGAGGTGACCTTCTCGAAGGGCTTGGGGTCGTCGAGAAGGCTGAAGAGTTTCGAGGCGAAACCCTCGTGGACGTGAGCTGCCGCGAAGAACAGATCGCCGTATTCATGCAGTGCGTCGTCACCGAGGTAGAGCCGCGTGACAAGTTGACCGGCACGCGCGCGCCGGTCGTAGAACTCCTCGAATGCCTTAATGAGCCAGGCGGTGTCGAAGGGGCCGTCATGAGCGGCGGCCTTGTGGACGAGTGCGGCGGCCTGCACGAGGCCGCCCTGTGCACCCTGTCCGGCGATCGGGTCGTACGCCACCGCCGTGTCACCGAGCGCAGCGACCGGATGCCCGCTCGAGGTATGGCCCACCGCGTATCGCACCACCTGCGTGACAGCACCGGTGATCCACGAATGCGGATCCTCCTCGATCACGTCGAGCGACAACACTTCCGGCAGGTCCCAGTCGAGGTAGTCGCGATGCACATCGGTGACGGCCTGCAGCGCGGAGGCCGCGCTGTCGACGGCGGAGTACCGCCTTTCCCACTCGCTGCCGGGCCTGGCCCACGTCAGGAACGACCACGACGGCCCGGCGTCTTTGTGCAGGTACGGACCCCACCATGCCTCGCCCTGGTCGGTCACGAAACTGAAGGCGCTGTGGCGACCGCCTGCAGAGCCGCGGTGCGCGAAAACCTCAGGCCCATAACCCAACCCGGCGACCGTCAACATCAATACCCGACGCTGCGGGCGGTCGTACACCGTGCGGGAGGCATCCACCGGGAACAGCGAGGACAAACCGCCGCGGCCGGTCGCCACCAACGTCAGATCGTGTGCACCGGCGATGGAGTCGAGCCGTTCCGGGTCTACCTGCTCCACGACGAAACGCCCACCGCGCTCCTGGAATTGAGTGAGGCGGTCATCGGCCTTGAGTCGCGTGTCGACGGCCACCCCCTGTGTACCGCCGTCGAAGTCGGCATCGAATGCGATGAGCTCCTGGCCGCCGTCGACCAACCTGACGCTGAGTCCCGTCGAGGTGGGGCCTGGTTCCACGTAGCTCGTGAGTCCGAGGCTGGCTTCGGCGCGCTGGGCTTCGCCGAAGATGAGGGCGGTGCCGGTGGCGGGCACATCCTCACGCAGACCCCGCTGGTCGCGGTCGCTGTAGATGGTGACGTCAAAGCCATTGTCCAGCAGCCCCAGTGCAGCCGTCGCGCCGGTTTGGCCCGCGCCGATGATGGCAGCCTTCCGGCCATGGTTAGTCGTCATGCTTGCCACTATCGGCGTGCGGGCTCAAGTGCGAAAGGCACCGGCTCACCCTGATTGCAATGCGATCAGGTCAGCGGCTCGCCGAATGTCTGACGTCCGGCCAGGTACGTGGCCTGCACGGTGATATCGCGCAGCGCGTCCGGTTCGACCGCATGCGGATCGGCGGACAGCACCACCAGATCGGCATACTTGCCGGTTTCCAGGCTGCCGATCTCAGTGTCGAGATGCAGCTGCCAGGCCGCGTCAATGGTCTGCGCCCGCACCGCCTGTTCGACGGTGAGCCGCTGTTCGGGGGCGAGGATCCGGCCAGATCCCCTAGCCTTGCGGGTGACTGCGGCGGCAATGTTGCCCAACGGATCTGGCGGGGTGACATTGCCGTCGTTATGGAAGGAGACGCGCAGCCCAGCGTCCACCGCTGACCTCGCGGACATCCAGTGCGCACCATGATCCGCGCCGAACAGCTCGTCGATCAGCGGATCACCCCAGTAATAGACGTGCGCGATGAATAAGCTCGGGTGCACGCCCAGGCGGGCGGCGCGCTGGAACTGTGTCGGGGTCATCGCACCGACGTGTTCGAGGCGCGAACGCGCCGACGCGGGGGACTGTGCCTTCTCGTACGCATCGAGCACCACGTCCACCGCGCGGTCGCCGTGGACGTGGCAGGACAGCTGCCAGCCCTGCGTGATGAAGCCCGTCGCCAGTTCGGTGACCTGTTCGGGCGTGTAGTTCATGCCGCCGTGGTGGTGTGGTTCCAGCCCCATCCGCCGCGTCGCCTCGGTATCGAGATAGGGGAATGACGTGAAAATGTTTCCCTGCCAAGGTGATCCGTCAGCCCAGAGCTTCATGCCGATCTGGGCGAACATCTGGTCGGCGCCGGCAGGTGGACCCGCCACATGCGCCGGATCCTTGGCCAGCTCGGGAGTTCCCATCTCGTAGGCGCGGATACGCAGCGCGACGCCCGGGTCGGCGGCCAGCGTGCGGTACAGATCGCCCTGCTGCGCTGCGCTGTAGCTGTGCTCGCTGGCGGTCGCGATTCCCGCAGCGGCCAGCTGGCCGCAGGCCCATTGCAGGTTCTGGTAGGCGTGGGGTTCTGCGACATCCCGCAGATACGGCGTTATCAACGTGATCAATGCGGCCGTCTCGCGGACCTCGCCGGTGAGCTCGCCGTCGGGTCCATGTACGTACTCGCTGCCGACCGGGTTGGGTGTGTCCTTGGTGATACCGGCGAGCTGGAAGGAGGCGGTGTTCGCGTAGGCGGCATGCGCACTGTTGGCGACGATGATCACCGGGTTATCCGGGGCCAGCGCGTCGAGCTGTGTGCGCGTAGGCAATTGGAGGTCGCGCTGCAGCAACACGTCGATGCCGTATAGCAGCACCTGCGTGCCCTTTGGGGTGGCCTGGACGGTATCGGCCAACTTCCGCATGACCTGCTCGCCGGTGGGGACGACGAAGGGGCGGACATCCACGGCAGGCGGGCCGAGCGTCACGGCGACCTGGCTCGGGTGACCGTGCGCCTCCACGAATGCGGGGAGCAGAGCACGTCCGTCGAGTTCGATGACCTTGGTCTCGGCGGTACGCAGCCCCATCACGTCGGCGCGGGAACCGATGGCGACGATCTTCCCGCCCGCAGCGGCCAGCGCCTCGGCCCTGGGGTTGCGGGTGTCGACGGTGACCACCGGGCCACCCACGAAGATCAGGTTGGCTCCGCTATTCGTCGACATCGACGTACCCGGCTAGAGGACCACTACGGAGCGCAGTACCTGGCCGTGATGCATTTTTTCGAATGCGGCCTCGATGTCACCGATAGCGATGCGTTCGGTGACGAAGCGGTCCAGCGGGAGGCGGCCCTGTTGGTAGAGGGAGACCAGGGTGGGGAAGTCGCGTTCGGGTAGGCAGTCGCCGTACCAGGCGGACTTGAGAGATCCACCGCGGGAGAAGAAGTCGATCAGCGGCATCTCGAGTTTCATATCCGGGGTGGGCACTCCGACGAGGACGACGGTGCCTGCCAGGTCGCGGGCATAGAAGGCTTGTTTCCAGGTTTCGGGGCGCCCGACCGCGTCGATGACGACGTCGGCGCCGACGTCGTCGGTGAGCTCCTGCACCGCAGTCACCACGTCCTCAACCTGGCGTGCGTTGATGGTGTGGGTGGCGCCGAAGTCTTTGGCCCAGGCCAGTTTCGTGTCATCGGTGTCGATGGCGATGATGGTGCGGGCGCCGACCAGGGCGGCCCCGGCGATCGCGGCGTCCCCGACACCGCCACACCCGATCACCGCAACCGTGTCATCGCGGCCGACATTGCCGGTGTTGACGGCCGCACCCAGGCCCGCCATGACTCCGCAGCCCAATAAACCGACCACGGCCGGATCGGCGGACGGATCGACCTTGGTGCACTGCCCGGCGTGCACCAGGGTTTTCTCGGCGAACGCGCCGATCCCCAGGGCGGGGGTCAGCTCGGTGCCATCGGTCAACGTCATCTTCTGCGTCGCATTGAACGTGTCGAAGCAGTACTGCGGGCGGCCCCGCTTGCAGGCCCGGCACACCCCGCACACCGCACGCCAGTTCAGGATCACGAAATCGCCTGGCTCGACGGCGGTTACCCCGTCGCCGACGGTCTCCACGATTCCGGCGGCCTCATGCCCGAGCAGGAATGGGAACTCGTCGTTGATGCCGCCTTCGCGGTAGGTCAGATCGGTGTGGCACACCCCGCACGCCTGCACCTTCACCACCACCTCGCCCGGACCCGGATCGGGGATCACGATGTCCACCAATTCCACCGGAGACTTCACCGACCGGGCGATCACACCGCGCACAGTTTGAGACATGCGTCAGACGCTACAGTCCCAGCCATGGCTGCCCTCGACCTTGTCGCCGATTGGCCGGTGCCCACAGTTTCCGCCGCGGTGGTGGGACCCGAGGGGATCAGGGCCCAAACCGGCCCGGTGACACATCAATTCGCGCTCGCTTCGGTCACCAAGCCGTTGGTGGCCCGGGCGGCGCAGGTGGCCCTGGAAGAGGAGGCCATCGAGCTTGAGACGCAGGCCGGGCCGCCCGGCTCGACCATTGAGCATCTACTCGCGCATGCTTCCGGGCTGTCGCTGCTCTCCGACGCGGTAATAGCCAAGCCCGGCACTCGCCGGGTGTACTCGAACTACGGCTTCGCGGTGCTGGCGCACGCGGTATCTGCCGGGGCCACCATCGAGTTCGGCACATATCTGCGTGAGGCGGTGTTCGAGCCGCTGGGCATGGGGGGGACGGTCCTGCCGGGCGGGGCCGACACCGCTGGGTACGGTGGCTCGTCCACCGTCGCCGATCTAGCGGCGTTCGCCGGTGACCTTCTGCGACCACGCCTTGTCACGGCCGAGACGCATCAGCGTGCGACGAATGTCGTCTTCCCCGGATTGGATGGGGTGCTGCCCGGATATGGGGTGCAGCGGCCGAACGACTGGGGGCTGGGCTTCGAGATCAAGGGCACCAAAATCCCGCATTGGACCGGTGCCGAGAACTCGCCGGCCACGTACGGACATTTCGGACAGGCCGGCACCTTCCTCTGGGTGGACCCCGCCGTCGACTTGGCGCTCGTGGTGCTCACCGACAGATCCTTCGACGGCTGGGCCAATCAGGTGTGGCCCCAGCTGTCCGATGCGGTGCTGGCGGAGTTCGGATAAGGGCTTCCCACAAACTCTCAGGAAGCCGTTACCTCAAATTCGTCGGTAGGACTGGCGCAACACGCGCACCAGGGGGCACAATGGTGTCACAAGGCACATTGATGTAATTCGGTAACACGCTCTAGAAGCTTCGCGAGTCGTTGGGGAAGACGTCCTCGTCGAAGAAAAAGGAGCACCCCGAATGCACGCGTCGCCTCAGTTCGCCGACTCGACAACCGGCGTGGTGTACATCCATGCCTCACCGGCTGCGGTATGCCCGCACGTCGAGTGGGCTTTGTCGTCGACTCTGTCGGCGATCACATCCGGCCGCACCGCTGACACGGTGAAGCTGCGCTGGCAGGCACAGCCGGCCATGCCCGGGCAGCTGCGCGCTGCCACCAACTGGGTAGGCCCGGTCGGTACCGGTGCACGCCTGGCCAACGCCCTGCGCTCGTGGCCGGTGCTGCGCTTCGAAGTCACCGAAGACGCCAGTGAGGGCGTGGACGGACAGCGGTTCAGCCATGTGCCGCGGCTCGGCATGTGGAGCGGCAGTACCAGCGCCAACGGCGACATCATGGTCAGCGAGATGCGGCTGCGCGGTCTTCTCGAATCGGATTCGGGCAGCGTCGTCTCCGAGCTGGACAACATGCTGGGCTCCGCGTGGGATGACGCACTGGAGCCGTACCGCAGCGGCGGCGACGGCGCCGAGGTCACCTGGCTGCGCGGTGTGGGTTAAAGGCGGAGTGGGTTAAAGAGCGTCAGCCCTTATTCGCGTTGCCGATCAGCCGACTGACCAAGAAGCCGATGTAGGCGAGGCCGCCGAGGCTACCCACGATGCGGGTGCGCCGGAAGGCCAGCGCAAGCCCGAGCAACAGCTCGGTGACGCCGTTCTGGTAGACCCAGCGGCGGGTGTCCTCCGGGAAGGCGACCTTGGAGAGAGACTCGAACGGCTGGGGCGCGACGAAATGCGCAACACCGGTGGCTGCCAGTCCCGCGCCGCCGGCCCGGAATCCGATGCGGATCAGGTTCGCGATAAGCACCGAAAGCCGCTGGAACAAGCTCGGGCCGACCTTGGTCGTGACGAGCGTCGCGGTCGGCTGACCGTCGACAAGCAACTTGAGTGCCTTCTTACGCCGAAGTGCCATTCCCCAGACTCCCTTGTCAATTATGTGAATGAAACGTCACTCTAACAGTAGGCGAGTAGCTAGGCGTCAGCCTGCCGAGCGGTGACATCGATGCCGAACGTCTCCACCAGGAAGCTCACGATCGCCGGTGTCACCTTGCGCGGCCAGAACCGTAGGGTGGCCAGTGTCCCGGACGAAATCACTTGAGCGCCAACAATGTCGGTAGCAAGATTGTGTGCGTCGGCCGACGGATGCAACGGGTCGGCGGTGAGCGAGAGAATCATTGTCGGCGCACTGACGGCCCGACGTACGGCACGCGGCGGCGCCATCCGGCCCACCAGCATCCCCCGCATGAAGGCCGCGGAGCGTGCGGGCGGCGCGATCAGGAATTCACGGATCAAACCGAGGGTGGGCTGTTCGGTCTCGGGGAACGATCGGGCCACCGCACCGGCCAACCACACCAGCGGTCGTCCCAGGGTGAACAGGGTGAGCCCGGCGGACCACAGATAACCGGCGTTGCCGATGCCCCGCTCTAGGAACGGTCCCTCCAACAGCAGACCAGCCACTCGCTCAGGCGCTAACGCCGCCGCCTCCACCGAAATGTTCGCGCCGACGGAGGTGCCACCGAGTACCGCTCGCTCGATATCGAGGGCATCCAGCGCGCCAATGAGCTGACGCCCCAAGGCTTGCGAGTTGTAGCGGTCGAGCTCCAACGGGCGATCGTCGGCCGTAGCGCCGAGCAGATCCAGACAGATCACCCGGAAACCGCGTTCGGCCAACTCTTTGGCCCAGGCATGCTCCAGGTAGTGCGAGGTGAGGAAGGCGTGGGACAGCACCACGACGCGATCCCCGGACCCGAACTGCCGATACGCCAGCCGATGCCCGTCGACGGTGACTGAGCTGTTGCCGGTGCCGCCCACCTTTACAGCGGGATGTTCTTGTGGCGGCCGCGTCGCATGGGAGCCTCGGCGAGCGCACGAGTCAACACCGCGCGAGTCTGCGAGGGCTCGATCTCCTCATCGACCACACCGATCTCGATGGCGCGTTCGACGCCACCGGCGATCCGCTCGTGCTCGATGGCCAGCTCCTCATGCAGCGCCTCGCGCTCCTCCTCGGGAGCGGCGGCCAGCTGCTTCTTGTGCAGGATGCCGACGGCGGCCTTGGCGCCCATCACGGCGACTTCGGCTTCCGGCCACGCGAACACCTTGGTGGCGCCCAGCGAGCGCGAGTTCATGGCGATGTAGGCGCCGCCGTAGATCTTCCGGGTCACCAGAGTGACGCGGGGAACGGTGGCCTCACCGAACGCGTGCAGCAGCTTCGCGCCGCGGCGCACCACGCCGCCCCACTCCTGGCCCACGCCGGGCAGGTAACCCGGCACGTCCACGAGAACAATCAGCGGAATACCGAACGCGTTGCACAGACGCACGAAACGTGCTGCCTTCTCGGCGCTTTCGGAGTTCAGGCAGCCACCCAGCCGCAGCGGGTTGTTGGCCAGCACGCCCACGGACCGCCCGGCTAGACGGCCCAGGCCGATAACCATGGACGGTGCCCACTTGCCCTGGAATTCCTCGAACGGATCCTCGGCGTCAAGCAGGGCGTTGACGATGGGGTGCACATCGTAGGCGCGCTTGGCTGACGCGGGGAGCAGCGCGCGCAGGTCGGTGTGGTCGGCCTCGGCCCGATTGCGGTCGAAGACGCCTTGCTGGCAGAAGAACCCGATCAACTTGCGGCCACGGGCGTAGGCGTCCGGCTCATCGTCGGCGACGATGTGGCACACGCCCGACTTCTTGTGGTGGGCCTCGGGGCCGCCCAGGGTGTCCATGTCGACGTCCTCGCCGGTGACACTGCGGACCACGTCGGGTCCGGTCACGAACACGCGGCTCTGCGGCGCCATGATGATGACGTCGGTCAGTGCCGGGCCATATGCGGCGCCGCCGGCGGCGAAACCGACGACGATCGAGATCTGCGGGACGTAACCCGAGGCCCGGATCATGGCCTCGAAGACGAGCCCGACGGCGTGCAGCGCCGAAACGCCTTCGGCCAGACGAGCACCGCCGGAGTGCCAGATACCCGCAATGGGGCTCTGCTCCTCGATGGCGGTGTCGTAGGCGTTGACGATGTGGCGGCACCCCTCGATGCCCATAGCGCCGCCCATGACGGTGCCATCGGTGCAGAAGGCGATGGTCCTGACTCCGTTGACCGTGCCCGCCGCGGCGAGGACGCCTGAGCGGTCACGCTCGTGCAGCAGCTCGACGCTGCCGTCATCGAAGAAAGTGTTCAGGCGCAACAACGGGTCGCGCGGATCGAGCGATTCGTCGATGGCCTCCGGAGCCAGGATCGTCATCTTCAGCCTCTCTGGTTCTAATACTTGCCGAAGGCAAGCGCGACGTTGTGCCCGCCGAATCCAAACGAGTTATTGATTGCGTATTTAAAGTCCCCGTGACGCGGCTCTCCCGCAACGACATCGAGGTCGATTTCGGGATCAAGGTTGTCAAGATTCAGCGTCGGCGGGATAACACCGTCGCGCAATGTCAGCACTGTCAACACCGATTCCAGTGCGCCGACGGCGCCAATCGAGTGTCCGAGAGCGGATTTGGGCGCGTAGACCGCGGCGTGCTGCACGCCTGCTACGTGAATCGCGTTGGCCTCGGCAGTATCTCCGATTGGGGTGGCCGTGCCGTGGGCGTTGATGTGGTCAATGTCCTTGGGGGACAGGCCGGCTGTTTCCAGCGCGCGCTTCATTGCCGCTCCGGCACGCTCACCGTCGGGACCCGGGGCCACCATGTGGTACGCGTCCGAGGTGATACCGGCACCCATCACGCGGGCGATGATCTGCGCACCGCGGGCCTTGGCGTGCTCCTCGGTCTCGATGACCATGAGCGCCCCGGCCTCGCCGAACACAAATCCGTCACGGTCCCTGTCGAACGGGCGAGAAGCCTTCTCCGGCTCGTCATTTCGTGTCGACATGGCCCGCATCATGGAGAACGCGGCGATCGGAAGGGCCTCGATCATGCCCTCGACGCCACCACAGACGACCATGTCGGCATCGCCCATCACGATCTGGCGCCATGCGTGTGCGATGGCCTCCGAACCGGACGAACATGCGGACACGGGGGTGATGACACCGGCGCGGGCGCCGACCTCGAGGCCGACAACCGCGGCCGCACCGTTGGGCATACACATCTGTACGGCGAGCGGCGAAACCTTGCGAATACCATGCTGATTCATAGTGTCGTAGGTCTCGACGATGCGCTCGCCACCGCCGAGCCCGGTACCGATGACGACCGCCAGGCGGTCCTTGTCGATGTCATCGGGCGTGCCAGCGTTCTGCCACACCTGACGGCCTACGAGCAACGCCATGCGCTGCACGTAGGCCATCCGGCGTAGCTCTAGCCGGGTCATGTGGGTGTCGATCGGCTCCTTGAGGTGCCCACCGATACGCACGGGCAGACCGTACTTCTCGACGAATTCGTCCTCGAGAACCTCGATACCGCTTTCCCCGGCGATGAGTCCCTTCCACGTGCCTTCGATGTCAGGCGCAATAGATGTCGTTGCGGCGATAGCCGTCACAACGACGTTGGGGAAGCCACCGTTGGCAGTGGAAGGGAGTGTCACTTGTCCTAGCCCTCCAGCTGCGCGCGGATGTTGGCTGCGGCCTCGGGGTTCTCCTGCTCGAGCTTCTCGATGTAGTTCACGACGTCACCGACGGTGCGAAGACCGGCCAGATCCTCGTCGGGGATCTTCACGCCGTACTTGTCCTCGGTCTGGACGGCGATCTCAACCATCGACAGCGAGTCGATGTCCAGGTCGTCAACGAACGACTTCTCGAGGGTGACCTCGGAGGGCTCGATACCGGTGACCTCTTCGATGATCTCGGCGAGACCGGCGACGATGCGATCTTTTTCTTCTGCGGTGGCCACTCGGTGGCTCCCTTCGGTGT
>JBOGDC010000053.1:0-150870 GCA_050701835.1 Mycobacterium sp.
TTGACGAGGCCACCGCCTTCGCCGACCCCGAATCCGAATACCTGGTTCAACAGGCCCTGGCCCGGCTCATCCACCACCGGACCGTGCTGGTCATCGCACACCGACTGCACACCATCGCCGACGCCGACCGCATCGTGGTTCTCGATCAGGGCCACGTCGTGGAAACCGGCACCCACACCGAGCTCCTGACCAACAACGGACGGTACCGGCGGCTCTGGGATGGCCGCCTGCAAGAACCCTCGACGGTACTGGCCGGGGAGAACATCTGATGCTTACCAACCTGATTCGCCTCATTCCCCCGGGACACCGCAGCTCCCTGTACGGCTATGGCGTACTGTCGGTGCTCTCGGTGGTGCTACGGGCGGCGGGCTGTCTGCTGCTGGTGCCGCTGCTCGGCGCCCTGTTCGCCGCCACCCCCACCGACGCGCTGCCCTGGCTCGGGACGTTCACCGCCGTCACGCTCGCGGGCTGGATCGTGGACACCGCACTGGCCCGCATCGGCTACCGCATCGGATTCGCCCTACTCAACGACTCACAGCACCAAGTGGCCGACCGGCTCACCCACATCCCGCTGGGCTGGTTCACCGCCGAACGCACCGCAATGGCACGCCAAGCGATTTCCTCCGGCGGCCCCGACCTCGTGGGATTCATCTCCAACCTACTGACCCCACTGATCGGCGCAGCACTGCTACCAGCAGCCATCACCATCGGATTGTTCTTCATCTCATACAAACTCGGCATCGCCGCCGCCATCACCCTGCCACTCATACTGGGCGCACTACTGGCCAGTATCCGCATCGTGCGGGCCGCCGATGAAGCAGACACCAAGGCACACAGCGCACTGACGGAACGCATCTTGGAATTCGCGCGCACGCAGGCGGCATTGCGGGCCAGCCGTCGCGCCGACCCCGCACGCAGCCAGACCGGCGAGGCCGTCGCGACAGCACGCGGCGCGACCATGCGGCTGCTGCTGTTCCAGATTCCCGGCCAGCTGCTGTTCAGCATCGTCAGCCAGATCACCCTCATCCTGCTGGCCGGCACCGCCTCGGTGCTGGCAGTACGCGGAGAAATCAGAGCCCCCGAAGCCGTTGCGCTCATGGTCATCGTCGTGCGGTTCCTGGAACCGTTCACCGTGCTCGCGGGCCTAGCCGGCGCCGTCGAAAACTCACGCGCCATTTTCGAACGCCTCAACACCATCATCACCACCGAGGCCGCCGACCAACCCGCAGACACCATCACCCGCGCCCAAAACTCCGCGCCACGTATCGAATTCCGCAACGTCACCTTCCGCTACGACGGCGCCGACGAACGAGTCCTCAAAGGCGTCAACTTCACCCTCGAACCAGGCGCCACCACCGCCATCATCGGACCATCCGGCTCCGGGAAGAGCACCATCCTCTCGCTCATCGCCGGGCTGCAGCAGCCCGAAAGCGGCCAAATCCTCATCGACGGAACCGATGTCGCGACATTGGACACCGCTAACCGCCGCGCCCTGATAAGCATGGTGTTCCAACACCCCTATCTCTTCGACGCACCCATCCACGACAACGTCCTAGCCGGACACCCCAACGCCACAGACCACGAAACACACCAAGCCATGACACTGGCACGGGTCAACGAAATCATCGAACGCCTCCCAGACTCCGAACAATCCCGCGTCGGCGAGGCCGGCACCGCACTATCCGGTGGTGAACGCCAACGCGTCAGCATCGCCCGCGCACTGATCAAACCCGCGCCCGTGCTGCTCATCGACGAAGCCACCAGCGCCCTGGACACCGAAAACGAAACCGCAATCACCGAGGCCATCGGAAACGATCCGCGGATCCGCACTCGGGTCATGATCGCGCACCGGCTCAGCGCGATCCGCAACGCCGATCATGTCTTGTTCATCGATGACGGACGCATCGTGGAACAGGGCTCGATCACCGAACTCACCGCTCTGGGAGGACGTTTCGCCGAATTCTGGCGTCAACAAGAGTCCACCTCCGGATGGCGCATCGCCGCAGCCACCAACTAGATGCCGGCCACCATCGTTACGCGCGGGAACTACTCGGACCAGCGGAGTACGCCTTGATTGTTACGGCTTACCTTGACGTAATGATCACGGCTCAAACGGATTCGATTCATCAACCCTGGCGGGCCAGTAATTCGGAGGCCTCGACAAATTAGGTAAGCCAATGCTAATTTACTCGGACTGATGCGTTGTCGGGCGAGCCTTCAAATCATGGAAAGGCTGTAAGTTGAGTAATCAGGAATGGGCAGTTCAGCCCGAATACAGCAGGGCCGAGTACATGAGCGCGGGGGTTTAGCTGGATGTCGGCCCCCATCTGGATGGCGTCTCCCCCCGAAGTGCATTCGGTGCTGCTCAGCGCGGGCCCAGGCCCGGGACCTCTGCTGGCTGCGGCAGCGCAGTGGCAAGCGTTGTCGACTGAGTACTCCTCGGCAGCGATAGAACTAACCCAGCTGCTAGGCGCGACCGCAGCAGGGGCATGGCAAGGGCCTAGCGCCACAGAGTATGTGGCCAGTCATACGCCATACCTGACCTGGCTGGCTCAGCAGAGCGCAATGAGCGCCACCAACGCTGCGCTGCACGAGACCAGCGCAGCGGCCTACACCACGGCGTTGGCGACCATGCCGACATTGCCCGAGCTAGCGGCCAACCACACGATTCACGGTGCGCTGCTGGGCACAAACTTCTTTGGCATCAATACAATCCCGATCGCGCTCAACGAGGCCGACTATGTGCGGATGTGGGCGCAAGCTGCCACCACAATGGGTGTGTACCAAGGGGTTTCGAGCGTCGCTGTAACATCAGTGGCTCCCACGACGCCCTCTCCGCTGATCATGGCACCTGGCGGCGAAATGGCCCGCATGGCCGCCGACAGCTCCGGGCTCGCGGCCCAAGCTCAAGCTGCGGAATCCGGTTCGGCGCTGGATAGCAGCGACAGTGTCATCGATCAACTGATGAATTTCTTCCGCGACCCGATAGGCACGCTAATCCGGATCATCGGAGATTTCATCCGCAACCCCGGAGCCGCGTTGGCCACCTGGCTGCCATTCCTGCTGACGCTCGGCGTTATGGGGTACCTCGTGTTCGCGCAGGTGTTCTGGTTGTTCTGGGCCGCGTTACTCTCGGCGCCAATCTGGCTGCCGCTGCTACTCATAGCAGCCATGCAGTATCTGAATCCCCCGTCCACTGATGCGGCACCCGCAGATGTCGATCAGCCTGGCCACCCCAACACCGTCCACGTACAGCGCGAGCGCGCAGAGTCCCTGCCTGCGATCGCGTTGGCGCCCACGGGCACTCCGGTTCCGACCGGAACGGCACCTGCACCGTCGACCCCGGCGCCAGCTCCGGCGCCGACCACCGCTGCAGCGCCATTTTCGCCGTACCTAGTTGGTGCGATGCCCAAGGATCCACCAGCCATCCGGTTCGGGCCTACGCTCAATGAAGGCAGCAAGGCCCAGGCTCCGGCCTCGGGAATCTCTGCGGCGGCGGCGGCGGCAGCATCTGCCCGCTCTCGTGCGCGACGCAAACGTGGCGCACGAGTGAAAGACCCAGCCCCGCAGCACATGGACATGAACGTCACCGTCGACGCCGATTTCGGCGAACCGGCGAGATCCATGCCACGCCAAAGCACTGCATCTGCCCGCGGCTCTGGACAGATCGGGTTGGCCGGCACCATTCCAAAGACCGCGACCACGACCACTGCGGCAGGTCTCGTTGCGCGCGAAAACGCCGACAGCGGCACCGGCGCGACGGACAGCATCCGGACTATGCCCATGCTCCCAACCACCTGGGGCACAGACCCAGATGAAACCCCTTCTCCGCCAACACCGACCGAGGACTGATCGGGACCCGAGAGGCCCCGCGGACTCCTCCCGCGAGCTACCCGAACATGATCGCCGTCAACCCGCCGCATTAGTGCGTAGCGGGGGGCATGTTCCCTCGGCATCCGCCGTCAGCTCGAAGTGCCACTTCTCGTTGGCGAAGACCTGGCACAGGCCGAATTGTGTACTGTGCCTACGCATCCAGTCGTAGGCCGACGCGGGGCCGATATCGACAGCCTTGCCCTGCACGTGCTGCGACTCGTCGGGAGTAGCCACCCACTGCCGGGCGACCGCAAGGCTGCCGTAGGTCTGCACGGCATCGTCAAGCAACTGCTGCTGGAAGGCTCGCGACCGCCAGCCCGATGTGACTGTGAGCGTCAGACCGTCCGCCGCGGCGCTGTTCGCCGCGTCCTGCACCGCGCGTAACAGCGGGGGGTCCAGCCGGATTACTGCCAAAGAGGTGGTATCGAATGGGCTCACCGGCTTGGACAGCCAGCCACCGTCCGTCTCCTGACCGACCGTGCTCGGCGCGGTCGGCGGCGGCGCGGTCGTCTGGGCCGTCACCAGCACGATGGTCGCACGGGGGGCAGAGTCGCTGCCCGTAGCCGGAGCAGCGGCGTGGCATGCGGATACGATGAGCGCGGCCGCTGTGGCCACGCCCACCACAGTGCTACGCGACATCTAGCCAGGGTCCCGTCAAGGCCGGTGCGGCTCGTCCTCGTCCTCGTCATCGACGTCGAATTGCTCGTAGGTCTCTTCGGCCGATGGATGGATATGGGCCGCGGTGGCGGCCTCCTGCAGGCTTACTGCGGCGCCAACTGAAGGGGCCTTCGCCGTGTTGGCGGCCGTACCAGGCGAGTCGGCCTCTTCGACAACAGTTTTCGACTCAGCACCGGCCGGCTCATCGAAATCCCCGGCGGCGTCTGCGTGGTCCTCGGAGCCTTCGGAGTGTTCGTCGAGCTCCTCATCGGCCGCAAGGGCACCGGCATGTCGGTCTCGAATGGCGTCGATGATCATGAGCACCACGCCAACAGCGGCCGCGGCGATACACACGAAGGCTAGAACCTCGTTACTGGTGACTACCGCCGTCACCAACGCTGCCAAACCGACAGCGGCCAACACCAAAGCGACGATCAGCATCGCGAATCACTCCTCATACGTGCCGCGAGCATAGACCGTATAGGTCAGTAGTTGTTCCCACGGTTGAACTGGCCGAATCCGGCTTCCTTTGTTGCGTTTTCGTTCGAGGCACCCGCATCGACGGGAGCTGCCGAACCGCGTTGGCCAAGCTCCTCGAGCTGCGACTCCAGGTAAGTCTTGAGCCGGGTGCGGTACTCGCGCTCGAATGTACGCAACTGCTCCAGACGCCCCTCCAGCACCGTGCGCTGCTGGTTGATGGTGCCCATGATCTCCGAGTGCTTGCGCTCGGCATCGGATTGCAGGGCATCGGCCTTCTCCTGCGCCTGGCGCAGCTGGGTCTCGGAACGGGTCTGGGCATCCGAGAGTAACGCCTCGGCCTTCGTCCGTGCCTCCGTGACCGTCTTGTCGGCGCTGGCGCGAGCCTGGCTGACGATCTGGTCCGCATTTGCGCGAGCATCGGAGAGGAGCTTTTCCGACTCGGACTTGGCATTCCCGGTCAGACGGTCAGCAGTGTCCTGTGCCAGACCCAGAATCTTGGCCGCGCGCACGTGATGTTCCTCGGTGGATGCCGCGACGGGAGCAGCTGCCACGACGGGTGCCACCACGGGCTCGGGCTTAGCGGGCTCGGGTTTCTTCTCGGGCTTGGGGGCCTCATAGACGGGGGCCGCGCCACCGCCCTTTCGGGCCTCGGTCAGCTCCTGGTCGAGTTCCTGAACCCGCTGGCGCAGATCAGAGTTCTCCTCGATCAGGCGTGCCAGCTCGTTCTCCACCAGGTCAAGGAAGGCGTCAACCTCGTCCTCGTTGTATCCACGCTTACCGATGGGTGGCTTACTGAACGCGACGTTATGTACATCAGCTGGTGTAAGCGGCATTGCCTGCCCCTATCAAGTCTCGACGTCTGGAATCGGATTGCAGTGTAAAACGAACATGCCGTCCCACTGTAACTGGCGTCCATCCTGTCACATCCGACCCGCCGGTCGCAGCAGAGCTTGTTAAGTATCCCTCTGACGTGCATAAAAATACTCTGAGGCTTTGGTTATGACGCGCATTCGTATCCAGATCGATGTGAGTTGAATACCGAAATTCGGCAAGGCTCCGGGCTTAGCCAGCCGCCATCATGAACGCCACCCGCATGCCAAAGAATCCGACCAAAAGCAGCAAAGTAATGGACAAGTCGAATCGCACCGCACCAAGTGAAAGCGGTGGAATGAGACGACGCAATAACCGCACGGGCGGGTCGGTGACAGTGAAGATGAGCTCCAGGATCACCACCGTGACGCCCCGCGGATGCCAATCACGGCTAATGGACTGAATGGTCTCGATCACTATGCGCGCGAACAGCAGCAAACAGAAGAGCAGAAGCGCATAGCCAACGATCTCAAAGAACAGCGTCAACGGACCCCTCACGGCCAAGCGTGAAATTCACACGCACGAGCTTCTAATAACAGCAGCCTCAGCCTACCGGCCGACCCCTTCGGACCGTCTGCCAGACAGGGAATCCCCAGGACAGCGCGGGGTGCGCTCCCCATGCGCAACTACCGGTTGCGCATGGGCGATACGAGGGCTACCGTGATACGCAACCGATAGTTGCGAGTTGGGAGAGACATGTCATACGAACGAATCGAACGAGAGCTCCACATCGAGGCGTCACCGGAGGTCGTCTTCTCCGTCATCAGCCGCCCGGAACATATGAAGCGGTGGTGGCCCGACAAGGCCGAGTTCGCCCCGACCCCCGGCGCAGAGGGCGAGATCTCCTTCCGCGGCGATGGGCCCGGCGAGAACCACGTCTACGGGCTCACCCTCGTCGAAGTCGACCCGCCGCGACGGTTCTCGTTCCGTTGGTGTTACCCGGAGGGACACACCGCGAACGCTGGAAATTCGCTACTGGTCACATTCGACCTCACGCCGTCGGGCGCCGGCACTGTCCTTCGGATGACCGAGGTGGGCTTCCGGGAGCAGAACCGCACCGAGGCCGAGGTCCTCGAGCAGTACGAATCGCATGTGGAGGGCTGGGCGCTGCACCTGCCCCGCATCGCCCCGTGCGTCGGCGAATTGACGGGCCGGCAGTGACGGCCGTCATCGACGACGACCTGTGGGCGGCGGTCGGGGACCCGACCCGACGGCGAGTCTTCGACCTCATCCTCACAGACGGCGTCGCGACCGCGACCACGCTCAGCGAGCGGCTCCCAGTCACCCGCCAGGCCGTCACCAAGCACCTCGCGGTACTCGACAGGGCCGGCCTGGTGCGTGCAACCCCCAATGGACGGGAGAAGCAGTATCGCGCCAACGCCGAGCGGGTCGCGCGCATCGCCGAGCAGCTCACCGCTGTGGGAGCGGCATGGGACCGCCGGCTGGCGCGGATCAAACAGCTCGCCGAAATCCTGGAGAGCACCGAAAGCAACCAGCAGAAGTCATAGGCAAGGAGTAGTCACGATGAAGACACCGCCGATCGTGTCGACGCAGGAATGGGAATCCGCGCACCAGCTGATGCTTCTCGAGGAGAAGGCCTTCACCCGCACCCGCGACGCACTGGCCGCCAAGCGCCGGCGCATGCCCTGGACTCCGGTGGACAATTCGTACCGGTTCGAGGGCCCCGAAGGTTCGGTGAGCCTGCTCGATCTGTTTCAGGGCCGCCGCCAGCTCATCGTGTACCGCGCATTCGTCGACCCCGGCACCGGAAACTGGCCCGAGCACGGATGCGTCGGCTGCTCGCTGATGGCCGACCATATCGGCAATCTGGCCCACCTGAACGCCCGCAACACCACGCTCGTTTATGCCTCCCGTGGGTCCCAAGCTGACCTGGACCGCATCAAGACCCGGATGGGGTGGCAGATCCCTTGGTACACCATGGATCCCGAGAGCACCTTCGATCGGGACTTCGGTGTCCGTGACTGGCACGGCCACAACGCATTCATCCGAGACGGCGACCGCGTGTTCCGCACCTACTTCATCAACAACCGCGGGGACGAGGTGTTCAACAACACCTGGACCTTCCTCGACATGACGGCGCTGGGGCGCCAGGAGACTTGGGAGGACTCGCCGGAGGACTATCCGCAGTCCCCCGCCTACGAATGGTGGGACTGGCACGACGAATACGGCTTACATGAGCCCTCACGATGGTTCGGCGACCCGGACCCCGACGATCCGCACGATCCGAGGCCTGCCAAGTCTTGCCACTAACGACGAATGCGAGCCCGGCGCGGTAATCCATCCCGGAAACCGCGCCAAACTCGCACTCGGCCAAGCTGTTTGCTACTGGTAGGAGTAGAACCCGCTCTCGGCGATCCGGCGGCGCTCCTCGGCGCTGACGTCGATATCGGCCGGGGACAGCAGGAAGACCTTCGTTGCCACCTTGTCGAACGAGCCGCGCAGCGCGAAGGCGAGCCCGGCCGCGAAGTCCACAACCCGCTTGGCATCGGCTGTGTCCATCGACACCAGGTCCATGATGACCGGGGTACCGTCACGGAACCGCTCGCCGATGGTGCGGGCCTCGCTGTAGTCCTTGGGACGCAGCGTGGTGATCTTCGACAGTGGACTGCCCTCCTCAAAGATCGCGGCGCGGCGCGGGTCCATGGCCAGTGCGCCCCGAGTGGGGGCGCTGCCCCGCAGTGAGCCCAAACGCGGTGCCGGACGGTCGAATTCGCGGGGTGCCCGGAAGCGGTCCTCGTCGGCGTAACCGGCCGGGCCGGCCGGACGGTAGCCGGGCTCGTCGTAGCCGTACTCGGCGTCGTCGGCGAACCGCTCACCGCGACGCGCGTACCGACGATCCTCAACAGGCGCGCGGCGGGGCGCGGCAGCGTCTGCGTCGTCGTAGTACTCGTCGTCGTACTCGTCCATCGGAGCCATGCCGAAGTAGGCCTTGACCTTGTGCAGCGTGCTCATCGCGTGACCTTCCGTGCGGGGGCTATATGGAGTTCAGTTGTTCGCTCGGTCTCTACAGCTGTGTTGCAAATGTGACTGGAGTGACGATCTACCGTGACGTTAGCGGTCGCTGTCCCATCAACGCCGTTCCGACACGCACACAAGTGGACCCATATTTAATGGCCGTCTCCAGGTCGTTGGACATTCCCGCCGACAAGCGGTTCGCCTGCGGGTAGGACTGCTGGACGCGTTCATGTTCTTGCTGGAGCCCGCGAAAGGCCTGGTCGGGATCGGCCTCACGGGGAGGCAGAGCCATCAGTCCGGCAAGCCGCAGATGCTCGCTGGCAACGACGCGTGCGCACATCTCGTCCACCCCGTTCTGATCAGCGAGATCCAGCCCGCCCCGGGCGGTGTCACCATCGAGGCTGATCTGCAGGTACACCTGAAGCGGCTCTCGCCGCTCCCCCGCCCCACAGGCCGTATCCAATGCGGATACCAGTCGCGGGCTATCCACCGAGTGCACCGAATACGCCCAGTGGGCAACCGATTTCGCCTTATTGCGCTGCACGTTGCCCACCATGTGCCATCGGATGTCCGAATGGCCGACCTCCACCACCTTGGCGGCGGCCTCCTGATCCCTGGATTCCCCGAATGCACGACAGCCCAAGAGGTACAGCTCCTCGACATCGGCGGCCGGAAAAAACTTGGTGACGGGTAGCAGTTCGATCTCGCCGGGATCGCGACCGGCGGCGTCAGCGGCGACGCGAACCCGTTCCACTACCGCGGCCAGCGCGGTGCTCAATTCCTGGGAGCGCGTCATCAGCTGAGCCAGATCACCGATGCCAGCCGGCCGGTTCGTGGCTCCCGGCGATAACTGAACAGATCGGGGTCCTCCACCGTGCACCGCGGGTCGATATCGATGGCCGTGACGCCCAATCCGGAAAGCTGCCGGGCGATTCCGGCCCGCAGATCCAAGCCAGGAGTACCGCCGGCGGTCGTCGTGCGACTACCCGGCAGCTCCTTCTCGACGTCGGCGGCCATATCGACGGGCACCTCGTAATGACGACCGCTCACCGCCGGCCCGAGAAAGGCCGAGATGCGCTCTACCTCGGCGCCCGCGGCCACCATGGCCTCGATGGTTCGCGGCACGATGCCGAGTTTCGCACCCACGCGTCCGGCGTGCGCCCCGGCGACGACACCAGCATTCGCATCGGCGAACAGCACCGGGACGCAGTCGGCGGTCAGAACCGCCAGTGCGATACCGGGTTCGGTGGTCACCAACGCGTCGGTCTCGGGGATGACCGAGGTTCCCGGCCCCTCGACACGGTGCACGTGGTCACCATGTACCTGCTGCATCCAGATCAGGTGATCGTCTGGCACGCCGAGGGCACCCGCGAGCCGTGATCGGTTGGCTGCCACCGCGTCGGGATCGTCACCGACGTGATCGCCGAGGTTGAAGCCGTCAAAAGGTGCGCGCGATACCCCACCGCGACGGGTGGTGGTGACGCGTCGAACTCGAAAACCCATACGTGCGAGGTTAGTTGGGGACCTACCGCCGCATGAAGGGCGGTACGTCGACATCGTCCTCGTCGCCACCGAGTGTCACCGTGGAGCCGTTGGTGTCCCGGGGCAGGCTCTGCGCATCGATGGTGTCGAAGATGCTCTTGCCGTTCGAGCGGGACCCATTGACTTCTCCGGCCTTGCCGGAGGCAACAGTGCCCGGCGCCGCCGAGCCGCTGATCGGCGTGCGGCTGGGGCCACCCGCGTCGAATCCGGCGGCGATGACGGTGACCCGCACCTCGTCACCGAGGGAGTCGTCGATGACCGTGCCGAAGATGATGTTGGCTTCGGGGTGGGCCGACTCCTGCACCAGCGTGGCTGCTTCGTTGATCTCGAACAGGCCTAGGTCGCTGCCGCCGGCGATGGACATCAGCACGCCCTGGGCGCCTTCCATGGAGGCCTCCAGCAGCGGCGAATTGATTGCGGTCTCAGCGGCTTTGAGGGCCCGGCCGTCGCCACGCGCCGACCCGATACCCATCAGGGCGCTACCCGCGCCCTGCATGACGCTCTTGACGTCGGCGAAGTCGACGTTGATCAGCCCAGGCGTGGTGATGAGGTCGGTGATGCCCTGCACACCATTGAGCAGCACCTCGTCGGCACTGCGGAACGCGTCCATGAGCGAGACCGCTGCATCGCCCATCTGCAACAGCCGGTCGTTGGGGATGACGATGAGAGTGTCGCAGCTCTCACGCAGCGAGCCGATGCCATTCTCGGCCTGGCCACTTCGGCGCTTGCCCTCGAAGGAGAAGGGCCGGGTGACCACGCCGATGGTGAGCGCGCCGAGCTTGCGCGCGATGCTGGCCACTACGGGTGCGCCACCGGTGCCGGTACCGCCGCCCTCGCCTGCGGTGACGAAGACCATGTCGGCGCCCTTGAGGAGCTCCTCGATCTCGTCCTTGGCGTCCTCGGCAGCCTTGCGGCCCACATCGGGGTCGGCGCCGGCGCCCAGGCCGCGTGTCGAGTCGCGGCCGACGTCGAGCTTGACGTCAGCGTCACTCATCAACAGCGCTTGCGCGTCGGTGTTGATCGCGATGAACTCGACCCCCTTGAGGCCGTGTTCGATCATGCGGTTGACGGCGTTTACTCCGCCGCCACCGATGCCGACAACCTTGATCACCGCGAGGTAGTTATGTGGAGGCGTCATGGTCGCCTTCCTCCCTGGTTGCTGCCGTGGTCTGTCAAAGTGGGCCCCTCGCAAACTCTCAACCTTTACCTCAGGCTTAGAGTTATGTCAGGTTGTCCCGCTGAAACAGAACGGTAGGGGCCGCGGTAGGACCGCGCGCGGAGGCGCGCCGAAGGATGCCAGGAATTTCCCGTGGCTATTTCTGAATGTCACGAGCAGACAATGCCCGTGCGAGCAGTTATTTGACCGTGGGCAGATCAGGGCTGGACACGTCATAGGTACGGCCGGGCTGTGTCAGCAGCGCCCCAAGCTTCTCGGCCTTCTCGGCGGTGCGCTCGGTGGTCCCCCACACTATGGTGCGCCCATCATCGAGGGTCAGCGTGATCGACGACACCGACGGCGCCGCCACCTTGGAGACCTGTCGCGCCAGATCCGGCGCCAGCGAGATGAGCACCTGCAGGGCCGCCTTGGTCGTCGGATCCTGTGGGCCCGGAGCCACCACATCCAGCACCGGGATCCCCGGCGGCGGCGGTTCGTTGGCGAAGTCCACGCCATCGCGGTCGATCAGATGGGTACCGTCGCCTCCCGCCCAGCTCGCGACCGGAGCCCTTTCCACGATCGTGACCCGCAGCGTGGACGGATACTCGCACTGCACGCGGGCACTGGCCACCCGGCGGATGCTGGCCACCCGGTCCGCGGCGGCTACGGTGTCGATCTGCAATAGTCGTGTGCCCTGCGGAATATTCAGTGCGCCAAGGACATCCTCTTGGGTGACGACCCCGGTTCCAGTCACCACCGTCTGCCGCACCGACATCAGCGGCGTGAAATAAAGAACCATTCCAAGACCCACCGCAATCAGCGCGAGCAGCACCGCGAGCAGCACGGTCTGCAGGCCATGGACCTTCCCTCGGCCAGCCCCCCTGCCCTGGTCGAGGTACTTGCCCTTGGCCGCGGCCTTCGCCTCACGGCGGGCCTGCTCCAGGTTGATGGCACGCCGCTGCGCATCCCGGCGTTCCGCTCGCTCGCGCCTGGCCCGCATCCGAGGGCCTTCGGCGGCCTCATCCGCGGCCGCCTGCTCCTCGTCGACCGACTCGGCACCGGACTCCTCGGCCTCGGGTGGCGCTGGCGGCGCCGCGTCAGTTTCCTCGACCTCTTCCTGCGCGGCGGTCCCGTCCGGCTCGGTCATTGACCATTCCTCGGCGGTGGCCATCCGTTATCTGCACGCGCTCGCAGCGCACGCACGATCTCCTTGCCCTGCAACGTGACATCGCCCGCACCCATGGTGACCACCAAATCACCGGGTGCGGTGGCGGCGGCAACCTGTTCGGCCACTGTGGACAGATCAGGCAGGTAATGCACCGGCACGCCGGAGACCTGCTCGGCGATCAACCCCCCGCTGACTCCCGGCAGCGGCTGTTCCCGCGCCCCGTACACATCAAGCACGAATACCACATCGGCGGTGCTGAGCGCCTCCGCGAACTCCGTCGCGAAAGCGGCTGTGCGCGAGTACAGGTGCGGCTGGAAGACGACAACAGAGCGGCCGTGCCCCTGTTGCGCGACGATCCCGGAAACCGCCTGCAACACCGTGCGTACCTCGGTGGGATGGTGCGCGTAGTCGTCGAATACCCGTACCGATTCCACCGATCCGACCAATTCGAATCGACGACGCACACCCTCGAACCCGGCCAGCCCGTCGAGCACATCGTCGACCGCGGCCCCGATCTCGGTGGCGGCCACCACGGCGCCCAGGGCATTGAGCGCCATATGCCGGCCCGCTACCGACAACCTCATCGTGCGCGGGGTGTCCTCCCCCGCCAATTGGATCTGGGCGATAGCCCCGGTGTCCCTGAATTGCCAATCGCGGAGTCGCCCGGCAAGGGGGATGTCCGTCTGCTCGCCGCTGCCGTATCCACGGACCTGCACACCGCGTTCGTGAGCCCGGCGCGCCAACGCGGCGGCACCCGGATCGTCCAGGCACACGACCAGAATGCCTTCGGGTCCAAGGGTTTCGATGAACTCATCGAATACCGCGATGTACGCCTCGACGCTGCCGAAGTGATCGAGATGGTCGGCCTCGATATTGGTGACAACGATCAGATTGGGCCGATACTGCAGCAGGGACCCGTCGCTTTCGTCGGCCTCCGCCACGAACACGTCGCCACTGCCGTGATGGGCATTGGTGCCGGCTTCGTTGAGCTCACCACCGACCGCAAAAGACGGGTCATATCCGCAATGCTGCAGTGCCACAATGAGCATGGACGTGGTGCTGGTCTTGCCGTGCGTTCCGGTGACCATGAGAGTGAGGTACCCGGCCATCAGGTCCGCCAACACCACCGGCCGCAGCAGCACCGGTATCCCCCGCCGATTAGCTTCCACCAGTTCGGGATTCGTCTTGGGAATGGCGGCGTGAGTGGTGACGACCACTGTGGGGCCACCCGGTAGCAGGTCCAAGGCCTCGCCGTCGTGCCCGACGTTGACGAGGGCACCGCGAGCACGCAGCGCCAGTACGCCGCGCGACTCCTTGGCATCCGATCCGGATACCTGCGCTCCCCTGTCCAGCAGAATCCTGGCGATACCAGACATTCCGGCGCCACCGATCCCGACCATGTGCACGCGGCGCAGGTGCTCCGGGAGTGGTCCTACGTTCATCGCGGTGTGCCCCGTTTCTGTGATCGCTGCTCGCGCGCCACGTCCAGCGCCACCTGCGCCACTCGCCTCGCCGCGCCGGGGTGCCCGGACAATGTCGCGGCCGAGGTCATCTCGCTGAGCCTGCCGGTATCGGCCACGATATCGATCACCATGCGTGCCAACGTCTCCGGAGTGAGATCGCGATCCGCGACGATGACGCCGCCGCCGGCCTCGACTACCGGCAGCGCGTTGAGCCGCTGTTCACCGTTGCCGATGGGCAATGGCACATAAATGGCGGGCAGACCGACTGCCGAAACCTCGGCGACGGTCATCGCGCCGGATCGGCAGACCGCGATATCGGCAGCGGCGTACGCCAGGTCCATACGGTCCAGGTACGGCAGCGCCACATATCTCGGGGCACCCGGAGCGTCCTCCAGTGTTGGGGGCGGCAGCTCGATGATGTTCTTCGGTCCATGCGCATGCAAAACCGAAACTCCCGCGGCGGCAAGGTCGTTGGCGGCAGCCGAAACGGCGTTGTTCAGAGATACCGCCCCTTGAGAGCCACCGAAGACCAGCAGCACCAGAGCGTCGTCGTCGAATCCGTAGTGAGCACGGGCCGTATGACGCAACGCGGCCCGATCCAGCGAAGTAATGGACCCGCGCACCGGGACACCGACGACCTCTGCGCCGTGCAATCCCGAATCCGGTACCGCAGACAGCACGCGCTGCGCCCGACGCGCCCCGACCCTATTGGCAAGGCCGGCACGGGCGTTCGCCTCGTGAATGACCACCGGAACGCGTGCGCGCCGCAGCGGGCCCCGGCGGGCCGCGAGGTAGGCCGGGAGAGCGACGTAACCGCCGAAACCGATCACCACATCGGCCTCGACATTGTCGAAGATCGCTCGAGTCTGACGGACTGCCCGACGCACTCGTACCGGCAGACGGATCAGATCACCCGTGAGGCGTCGCGGCAGCGGCACCGGCACGATCAGTTCCAGGTCGTAGCCGCGGTCCGGCACCAACCGGGTTTCCAGACCACGCTCGGTTCCCAACGCAGTGATCCGCACCGACGGATCGATCTCACGAAGCGCATCGGCGACCGCCATGGCCGGCTCTACGTGGCCGGCGGTACCCCCACCCGCCAGCACCACAGAGAGCGGCCGAGAATCCTCCGAACTCACCCGAGGAGCATCCTTTCGATCTGGCAGCGGTCTCTTGGTTGGCGGCTATCGGGGGCTTCGCGCCCGCGAGCCCCCGGCCCGGGATTGTTCACGGTACGGACCGCTCGCACGCGTCGCCGAGGCCCGACGTACTTGCTGTACCTGCCTATGATGCCCTGCTTCGCTATCAGCCCGCGCATGTGGCTTGCGCTTGGCCCCTTGCTTGGTGTCGGCCGACCGTTTCGCTGTCTCGGTGCCCTGCCCGGCCGACTTGGCTCGGAGCCGATCGCGTGCGCTATCGATCCGCGGCGGTACGTACGGCTCCGGAGCCGGGAGCCGCAGCACCCTATTCATTCGATCACCGGTACCCGCACGCAAGGCCGCAACGGCCTCGGGTTCGTGGCGCGCCGCATTGGCTATCAGTCCGATCATGAAAAGAGCTGTTGCCGTGGCTGTTCCACCCGAGGAGATGAGCGGCAGCTGGATACCGGTGACCGGAAGCAGGCCGATCACGTATCCGATGTTGATGAAGGACTGGCCGATGACCCACATGCCTGCCGTGGCGGTGAGCATCCGCAGGAACGGGTCGGCGCTGCGGCGGGCGATGCGCATCGCGGTGTACCCGAAGACCCCGAACAGTGCAAGCACTCCGAGGCAGCCGACGAACCCGAGCTCCTCGCCGATGATCGCGAAGATGAAGTCGTTGTGGGCGTTGGGCAGGTAATGCCATTTGGCCGAACCCTGTCCCAGGCCCTGACCGAAGAAACCACCTTGGGCCAATGCGAACCGGGCCTGACGGGATTGATACCCCGTCGACTGGGGATCCGCCGAGGGATCGAGCCAGGATTTCACCCGGTCGGAGCGGTACCCGGCCGAAACAGCCAGAATGGCCGCGGCCAGCACGGCAGCGACCACCGAGCTGAGGAAGACCTTGAGTGGCAAACCGGCGTACCACAGCAGCGCCAGCAGGATGATGCTCAGCGAGACCGTCTGTCCAAGGTCGGGCTGGATGACGATCAGCACAAGCGCGATCATCGCGGCAGGCACCAAGGGAACGAGCATCTCGCGCATGGATGCCTTCTCCATGCGGCGGGTGGCCAACAGGTGCGCACCCCAGATCGCGAACGCGATCTTGGTGAGCTCCGAGGGCTGCATCGACATGCCGCCGTAGACGAACCAGCCGCGAGAACCGTTGGAGTAAGTGCCGATTCCGGGCACCAGCACCAGGGTGATCAAGATGATGGTGACAACGAACGCCGGGAACGAATACCTGCGCATCACCCGAATCGGGGTGCGTAGGGCGATGTAGAACCCGACCAGGCCCACGCAGACCCACAGCACCTGCTTGCCGAAGATGGTCCACGCTGATCCGTCGTCTTGGAAGGACTCGACGCCCGACGCGGACAGCACCATGATCAGACCGAGCGTGGTCAGCAGCGCCGCCACCGCGACGATCAGGTGAAACGATGTCATCGGCCGGTTCAGCCAGGCGCCCAGGCGAGTGCGCGCAACCAGCCCGGTGGCCTTGGCGTTCGCGGATGACTTCTTCGCTTGTGAGGTCTTCGAGGCGATGTTGTCCTGGGAGCGACGGAAAATTCGAGCGAACGGAGCCATCAGAGTCGACACAGCGTTGCTACCTCAACCGGTAAGAGCGTGCACCGCGGCGGCGAATCGGTCGCCACGCTCGGAGTACCCGCTGAATTGGTCGAAGGATGCGCCGGCCGGGGCCAGTAAGACGGTGTCGCCGGGCTGGGCCACTGTGCTGGCGTGCCGGACGGCCGCAGCCATCACCCGGGTACCCAGATCAACGCCACCCCCATCCGCCTCACCAGTCACATAAACCACATTTGCCTCTTGCACCACAGCATCCTCGCGCGTAACAACCGCAACTACGGGTACATCCGGCGCGTGTCGCGCCAAAGCCTCAGCAATCAGTCCGCGGTCCCGGCCGATCAGCACGACGGCGGCCAGCCGGGCGGCACAATCACGCACCAGATCATCCACCGCGGCCCCCTTGAGCAACCCCCCGGCGATCCAGATGACCCGCGGATACGCCGCGATGGACGCGGCCGCAGCATGGGGATTGGTGGCCTTCGAATCATCGACGTAAGCGACGTCGCCGACGCGGGCAACCAGCTCGGCCCGATGCCGCCCCACCTGAAAGGCTCCCAGTGCCGCGGCAATGGCCTCCACGGGCGTGCCCACCGCACGCGCCAGCGCCGCAGCGGCCAACGCGTTCAGCACCCCGATCGGTCCACCGACGGGCAGGCTCGCCGCCTGAACCAGCCGCACGTCCTGGCCGAACGCCCGATCCACCAACCAGCCGCCGTCCACCCCTAGCTCACCGGGCGCGGGCTCGCCGGTGCGGAATCCCGCCTTTACCGGCGCCGCCGCGCCGGAGAGCAGACCGGTGGCCACCGCATCATCGAGACCGACGATCGCGACCTCCCCGTCGAGCGCCCGCGCCTTGTCCCGGGTATAGGCCGTCATACCGCCGTGCCAGTCGAGGTGATCCTCGGCCACGTTGAGCACCGCGCCGGCCGCCGGCCGCACCGAGGGCGCCCAATGCAGCTGGAAACTCGACAATTCAACCGCGAGATAGTCGACGGCCAGTCCCAAGACGTTCAATACCGGGTCGCCGATATTCCCGCATAGGGCACTGCTGCGACCCGCCGCTTTCAGCATGTCGTGGACCATCGCTGTGGTGGTGGTCTTGCCATTGGTCCCGGTGACGACAAGCCACCGCTTCGGTGGTCCGTACTTGCCGGAAGCGTCTAGGCGCCAAGCCAATTCGACATCACCCCAGATGGGCAGTCCGGCCTGTTGGGCCGCGAGCACAAGCGGTGACGAAGGGCCGAAGCCGGGGCTGACGATAACCAGGTCGTGACCGGCCATGGACTGTTGCGCCTCAGCGGTGGTGAGCACAGAGTGTCCAGCGTCTCGGTGACGGCGCAGGGCTTCCTCGTTATCGTCACAGACGGTGATGCGCAGCTCGAAATCGCTGAGCGCGGCAACCACCGCATCTCCGGTAACACGCGCACCGCAGACCAGAACCTTTGTGCCGCTAGCCAGTTCCGGGAGTGTCATGACCGGTTAATCACCGATCGTCGCCAACCACTCGCCATAGAACAGTGCCAGACCCAACCCACAGGCGATGGCTGTCAACAGCCAGAACCGGATAATGACCGTGGTTTCCGCCCAGCCCATGAGCTCGAAATGATGGTGAAACGGCGCCATGCGGAACACCCGGCGACCAGTGGTGCGGAAGGCGGCGATCTGCAGCACCACCGACACGATCTCGGCGACGAACAGCGCGCCGAGTACCACCGCGAGCAGCTCGGTGCGGGTGGTCACCGAGAGGCCTGCGATGATGCCACCGAGCGCCAGCGATCCGGTGTCGCCCATGAAGATCTTGGCGGGTGCGGCATTCCACCACAGGAAGCCGATACACGCGCCCGCGGTCGCCGCGGCGATCACCGCAAGGTCGAGCGGGTCGCGCACGTTGTAGCAGGCGACACCCGGATGTGTGGAGCACGCGTTGCGGTACTGCCAGAAGGTGACGATGACGTACGCACCGGTCACCATCGCCATGCATCCGCCGGCCAGCCCGTCCAGGCCGTCGGTGAAGTTGACGGCATTGGACCAGGACATGACTAGCAGCACGCAGAACAGCACAAAAATCACCGCGGGCATGGTGACGGTGGCGATCTCGCGCACATAGGACAACTGCTGGCTGCCCGGTGTCAGCCCGTCGGTGTTGCGGAACTGCAGCACCAGAATGCCGAAGATCAGGGCGGAGGCGATCTGTCCGACGGTCTTGGACGTCTTGTTCAGCCCGAGGTTGCGCGCCTTACGGATCTTGATGATGTCATCGAGGAAACCGACGCCACCGAGCATGGTCGCCAACAGCAATACCAGCAGTCCCGACGCCGATGGACCCTCGGCGTCGAAAGCGACACCGACCAGGTGCGAGCCGAAATATCCGGCCCACATACCCGCCAGGATCGCGACGCCGCCCATGGATGGGGTACCGCGCTTCTTCTGGTGGTGCTGCGGCCCGTCGTCACGGATCTCCTGCCCGAACCCCTGCCGCGAGAACACGCGGATGAGCACCGGCGTGAGCATGATGGAGACCAGGATCGCAATCCCGGCGGAAATGATGATCTGCCTCATGACCGAACCTCCAGCAGCTCATCGGGGCCGTCTCCTCTTCGCGCAAGCAGCTCATCGGCCACAACCCAGAGACCGGCCGACTGCGATGCCTTGACCAGCACCACATCACCGGCGGCCAGCTCGTCGGACAACAGCGTGGCGGCCGCCGCAGGATCGTCCACCAGCACCGCCTCGGACCCCCACGACCCCTCCATCACCGCACCTGCATGCATTGCTCGCTGTGACCTCCCGGTTCCGACGACGACTAACCGACTGACATCTAATCGCACTGCGGCCCGTCCGATGCGGTCGTGTTCGGATATGGCATCCGGACCCAGCTCGGCCATCTCGCCCAGCACCGCCCAGCTGCGGCGCGCCTGCCGCCCGTGGCGAGCCATCGAGACCAGCGCCTTGAGTCCCGCCATCATCGAATCCGGGTTGGCGTTGTAGGCGTCGTTGATCACCGTCACCCCGTCCGCTCGGGTGCTCACCTCCATGCGGCGCCGCGACACCGGGCCCGCTTGTTCGAGCGCGGACGCAACCTGCGTGAGAGTGGCGCCGCATTCCAGGGCGACAGCGGCTGCCGCCAGCGCATTGCCCACCTGGTGCTCTCCATGCACCGCCAATTGGACCGAGACGGAGTTTTCCCCGGCATTCAGGATGAATCGAGCCCGGGCCAGCTCGTCGACCGTCACATCGGTCGCCCAGATATCGGCCGGGTTGTGCACACTGGTGCGCACCACGCGGGCACCGGTCTTAGCGGCCATCGCGGACACCGCGGAGTCGTCGACGTTCAGGACCGCCACACCATCATCCGAAAGCGACTGCGGTAGTTCACCCTTGGTATCGGCGATAGCCTGCCGCGATCCAAACTCCCCGAGATGGGCGGTACCGACGTTGAGAACTACCCCGATCGACGGTGGCGCGATGGCGGCCAGGTCTGCGATATTTCCGGGCCGTCGGGCGGAGAGTTCCAACACCAGGAATTTGGTCGAACCCGTCGCCCGCAAGACCGTCCAGGGATGGCCGAGCTCGTTGTTGAAGGACCCGGGAGGAGCGACCACCTCGCCGAGCGGAGTAAGTACCGCGGCGATGAGATCTTTTGTCGACGTCTTCCCCGACGAGCCGGTGACTCCCACGATGCGCAGCCCCTGAGCAACCAGGCGACGGGACACTTCGGTAGCCAGCGCCGCTGTCGCGGCCAACACCGCGGCACCAGAACCGTCCGAATCATGTTCCAGCGCTGACACTTCGGTGCGCGCCACCCCGGTCGGCGACACCACGATGGCAGGCACACCAACCGGTCGGGCAGCCAACACGGCTACGGCCCCGGCCGCGATGGCGCCCACGGCATGGTCGTGCCCGTCGACACGGGCCCCCGGCAGTGCCAGGAACAGCCCTCCGGGGCCGATCTGGCGTGAGTCGAACTCGACGGTGCCGGTGACCCGCATATTCCGGGCCTCCTCGGGGGTGATCCCGTCCAGACGTCCGCCGACGATCTCCGCGATCTCGGCGATACTCATCTCAATCATCCGGACTCCCGAGTTTCTTCAGGTTCTCCAGGGCGGCACGCAGCTCCACCCGATCATCGAACTGGACGGTGACCGTACCGATCCGCTGGCCACTCTCGTGCCCCTTACCGGCGACCAACACGGTGTCCCCTGGCCGCGCCCAGCGCGTCGCGTAGTCAATGGCTGCTCGCCGGTCCCCGATCTCAACGGTCTTTCCCGATTCTGTTACTCCGGAAAGGATCTCGGCACGGATAACGGCCGGTTCCTCATCCCGCGGATTATCGTCGGTGACCACCACAAGGTCTGCCAGTTCCGCGGCAACCTGCCCCATATCGGCGCGCTTACCGCGGTCGCGATTGCCGCCGGCACCAAATACCACCGCCAGCCGCCCGTCCTGATGCCCGCGCAGACTCTCCAGAACCGCCCGCATGGCGCCCGGCTTGTGCGCGTAGTCCACGATCGCCAAAAAATCCTGTCCGGCATCGACCGGCTCCATGCGTCCGGGCACCCCCGCGACGGCCACCCCAGATGCCGCCTGACCGGGAGCCACCCCCAGCGCGTCCATGATCGCGACGGCGACGAGCGCATTGGCGATGTTGTAGCGGCCGGGCAGCGCGATACTCACCCGCTCCGATCGCCCGTCCGGGCTGACCGCGGTGAACGTCTGCCCGCCGCTCTCTCGTGTCTCCACGTCGATACAACCCCAGTCCGCCGGGCCTTGTGTCGACACCGTGACGACGCCGGGGCCCGCCGCGCGAGCCAGATCGACCATGGCACGTCCGGCGTCGTCATCGACGCAGAGGACGGAGCGCTGCGCCCGTAACGGCGAATCACGCTGGAACAGACGGGCCTTGGTGGCGAAGTAATCCTCCATACTGCGATGGAAGTCGAGATGGTCTCGTGACAGGTTGGTGAACGCCGCCACCTCGAAGCATGTGCCGTCCACGCGGTTGAGCGCCAACGCGTGGCTGGATACCTCCATGACGACGGTGTCCACGCCGCGCTGCACCATTTCGGCCAGCAGTTCCTGCAGCGCCGGGGCCTCGGGGGTCGTCAGAGCACTGGGAACGTCCACACCGTCGATCCGCACTCCGACGGTGCCGATCAGGCCCACCCTTCTCCCGGCGGCCCGCAGACCGGCCTCCACCAGATAGGTGGTGGTGGTCTTTCCCGAGGTTCCGGTGACGCCCACCAGCTGCAGCTGCCGAGAGGGGTCCCCGTAGACCCTCGCCGCCAGCTCGCCGAGCACCGCACGCGGGTTCTGGTGGACCAACACGGCGCAATCGAGGCCAAGCTCGCCGAGCGTCTGAGCGCCGGCATCGTCGGTGAGCACGGCGGTCGCCCCCGCGGCGACCGCCTCGGAGGCGAATTGCGCACCGTGCGCCGAGCTGCCGGGCAACGCCGCGAAGAGATCGCCCGGGCGTGCGTCCTGGGCTCTGAGCGTGACCCCGGAGACGGTCGCGGTGTTCCCACCGCGCAGCTCGGCCGACACCAAGGCGGCGAGGTCGGTGACCGGGTGCTGGCGCGTCCGTGGGAGGAACCGGCGGGTTCCGGATGCCGCCACCTGTGATCACCTCCTGCCTGTTGCGCCGTCCAACGTCCTCGGGCGTCAAACGACATTACCCGGGCGCTTCGGCGTCCCTTGACCGATGAGGACAGGCTCAGGTGGCCTGCAGGATCAGCGGTGGTCCGGGATCGGCTGACAGTGGCACGTTTTGGCGCCGCATCAACCAGGAAGCGATGTTGTGGAACAACGGCGCGGCGGTGTTACCCGGGCGGCCGTCCGCGGCCCGGTGCGGTGCGTTCATCATGATGCCGACGACGTATCGGGGGTCATCCGTGGTGGCAATGCCCGCGAAGGTGATCCAGTACACGTCATCGGAGTAGCACGCGCAGGCGGGGTTGATCTGCTGGGCAGTGCCGGTCTTGCCGCTCAGTTGGTAGCCCTCGACCGCACCGGATGCCCCGGTTCCGTTCTGAATGCCGCGCGGATCCGGTTGCAGCACCGCACGCAGCATGTTTCGGACGGTGCGCGCGGTACCCGCGTTCACCACCTGTACCGGTTCGGCGCGTGGTTCTTCCTTACGGACGCCGTCGGGTGTCGTGATGCTCTTGACAATGCGCGGCGGCATCCGCACCCCGTCATTGGCAATCGCCTGGTACATGCCGGTCATCTGCAGCAGCGTCATCGATAGGCCCTGACCGATAGGCAGATTCGAGAAAGTGCTACCTGACCACTGCTCGATCGGCGGAACCAGACCCTCGCTCTCGCCCGGTAGGCCGACGCCGGTGCGCTGGCCCAAACCGAACTTTTCCACCAGATCCATGAAGCGCTCGGGACCGACCCGTTGGGCCAGCATGAGGGTGCCCACGTTGGAAGACTTCCCGAATACCCCGGTGGTCGTGTACGGCATGACTCCATGCGACCAGGCATCACGGACCGTGACGCCACCCATGTTGATGGACCCCGGGACCTGCAGCACCTCATCAGGATTGGACAGATCGTTCTCGATAACCGCCGAAGCGGTGATGATCTTGTTGACCGACCCCGGTTCGAACGGCGAGGACACCGAAAGATTGCCCATCTCGCGGCTGCCTTGCTTACCGAGGTTCTGCGACGGGTCAAAGGTGTTGTCGTTGGCCATCGCCAGGACCTCGCCGGTCTTGCTGTCGAGCACGACCGCGGAAACATTCCGCGCCTCGGACAGATCCTTGGCCTGCTGCACCTGCTGTTGCACGTAGAACTGGATGTCGTTGTCGAGGGTTAGTTCAACTGTGCCCCCGTTCACGGCATTGTGACGGTCACGGTAACTGCCGGGAATCACCGCGTTGTCGGAGCCACGGTCGTATGTCAGGGACCCGTCCTTGCCGGCCAGTGCGCTGTCCAGGGAATCCTCAAGGCCGAGAAGGCCGTAACCCTCCCAGTCGATGCTGCCGACGATATTGGCGGCCAGCGATCCGCCGGGATACTGGCGGATGTCCTGCCGCTCGGCACCGACTTCCGGGAACTCCTTGGTGATCTCGGTGGCGATGGCAGGGTCGACCGAGCGCGCCAGGTACGCGAAGGTGTCGTCGCTGCGGAGCTTCTTCAGAAGGCTCTTGGCATCGGGCTTGTTACCAAGCTTGGCCGACACCCCGTTGGCGATATCCTGCAGTCGCCGTTCCGGCTCGACGGCGCGTATTTTCGCCGCCGCGGCCTTATCGGCGTCGCTCTTCCCCGGGTCCTTGAGGGTCTCCTGGCTTTTCTCCCACGCCTTGTTGAGCTGTTCGCGAATCTTCTTCGGCTGGAAGGTAAGAGCACGAGCCTCGATGGTGAAGGCCAGCTTGTTGCCCATGCGGTCGACGATGGTGCCGCGCAACGCCTTCTCGGTCTCGGTGACCTTCAGCTGACCCGATGCCTCGGCCCGCAGACCCGCGGCACGCGGTCCCTGCAGGGTGAACAGCTGAATAGCGGCGATGGCCAGCACGATGAAGATGATGATGTTGCCCGTGCGGTGCCGAAAGGCGAATCCAGCGGTCCGCGAAACGGCAGCGACTGGCCGCCGGGTGCGGCGGGCACCGACCGGCCGGGACCGATCCTGCCGGTTCACGCCGCCGGGGGGAGATTCGTTGTTGCCACGGGACCAAATTGTTCCCCGGTCACTGGAGAATTCGCGCTATTTGATGCTTGCGGCGCGTCGGCCACAGGGGCAGGCACCACGTTAGCGGGATCGGGGACGGGCGCGACCTGTGCCGGTACCGCAGCAGCCTCCGGTGCCGGCGGCGCGGCGGGCCCATACGGCACAAGGGGCGCAGGCGCGGGTTCCTGAGCTACGGGAGCATCTATGGGAGCGGGGACGGCGCCGGGCGCCGGCATGTGTGGTGCGACGGCAGCCGGGGGCGGCGCGGGCGGCAGCTGGACCGGGACCTCAACCGAATTGCCGGCCTTCGGAACGGCATCCGCGTCATCGGGGATCACCGAGTTGAACGGCGCGGGCGCAACACCCTCCGCCGGCTTCGGAGCGCCTACCAACAGCCAGTTGCCCCGTGAGTCGCGCACCAGATGCGCGATATCGCGTGACGGGATCATGCCGAGATCACGCGCCGAGTCCGCCAGCGAGGGAGCCGATTCCGCACGCAACACGTCGCGTTCGAGTGCCTCCTTGTGCTGAAGCAGCTGCTCATTGGCGCGTCGCTGGCTGCCCAGCTGATACGAGCGTTCCGCCGCGTCGGTCGACAACCACAGCGTGATCGCCAGGCCGACACCGAGTGCACCGATGACCAGCACGACGAAAGGAACCTTGGCGATCCACACATGTGGTCGCAGATCGATCTCGGAGAGACGGGTAAGGATCCGTTCACGCAGCGGTATCCGGATGACCTTGGGTGCCTTGGCCTTGCGAGCCTTGGCGCGGGCCTTCGCCTGGGTGGTGCTGGTAGCCGGACGGATCTTCTCGGGCGCCTTGCGCTGCACCGGAATCGGCATGGTCTGCGGCGCGGAGCGCCGCGGGCGCGGAGAAGGCCCAGCGGTTGCCTTGGGCGAGGCACCGCGACGCTTGGCGGGCTTTGCCTTCTTGGGCGCTTCAGTTGCTTTTTTGCGGACTCCGATCATGCGTTCCCCCTATTCGCAACTCTTTCGACAGCCCGTAACCGTACTGGTGCACTACGTGGATTGACTTCTATTTCCTCATCGCTCGCCCGTTCCGCCCCGCGGGTTATCGGCGTGAACTCCGGTGCATCACTGGGAAGCTCGACGGGAAGGTCGATGGGCGATCGGGACGCGGTGACGGCGGTGAACTCCGCCTTGACGATCTTGTCCTCAAGCGACTGGTAGGCCATGACAGCCACCCGGCCACCCGGGCGCAGCGCGGCCATCGCGGTAGGTAGCGCGGCCGCAAGGGATTCCAGTTCAGAGTTGACCGCGATCCGAAGAGCTTGGAAGGTCCGTTTCGCCGGATGCCCACCCGTGCGGCGGGTGGCCGCCGGAATGGCTGCATAGAGCAGCTCGACGAGTTCCCCACTACGCGTGAAGGGTTCGATGGTACGGCGCCGGACGATCGCGTCGGCGATCCGGCGGGCGAATCGCTCCTCGCCAAACCTGCTGAGCACTCTGGAGATATCGGCCGCGGAATAGGTGTTCAGGATGTCGGCGGCGGTGAGTTCGTCCTGCGCGTTCATCCGCATGTCCAGGGGCGCATCGACCGAATAGGCAAATCCACGCTCGGCCTGATCGAGCTGCATGGAGGACACACCGAGATCGAAGAGCACCCCATCCACCGAAGATGTTGTCCGGTAACCCAATCCGTCAAGAGCGTCGGCCAGGCCGTCGTAGCGGGTGTGCACTCCGGCGAATCGCGCCCCGAATGGCGCGAGCCGCGCCCGAGCGATATCCAGTGCATTGACGTCGCGATCGAGGCCGATAACGGTCAAGCCGGGCAGGACGGACAGGAAGTGTTCGGAGTGCCCACCGGCGCCCAGGGTGGCGTCGACGAGAACCGCACCCTCTCCGTCGGCAGACCGGGCGGTGAGGGCGGGAGCAAGCAGCTCGTAGCAGCGTTCGAGCATGACCGGGATGTGGCCAAATCGTTTGTCAGACATGGCGACACCCCTCCGGGAGCGCTGGTAGGGAGAGTTACGACGGCCGGGTTGGCAGTGCCCGACCCGCGAAGTCCGGTCCCTGCCCGATGGTGCGAACTTGGCGTCGGGGAAGTACGCCAAGGCCGTATCGGACAGAGGCCGCGCCGCGCGGGCCGGCTCAAAAGATGCCATTGAGGGATTCATCACTGGCCGTCGAGAAGTTCTCTTCGTGTTCCTCCAGGTACTGCTGCCACTTGGCGGCATCCCAAATCTCTAAGTAGTCAACAGATCCGATAACAACGCAGTCCTTGGACAGATCCGCGTAGCGCCGGTGGTCGAGCGACAGGGTGATGCGGCCCTGGGCGTCCGGATGCTGTTCGTCGGTGGCGGCAGCCAGGTTACGCAGGAAGGCGCGGGCCTCGGGATTACTCCGAGAGGCCGATGCGGCCTTGCGGGCAAGCTGCTCGAACTCGACCCGCGGATACACGGCGAGGCTGTGATCCTGGCTCTTGGTGACCATCAACCCTCCCGCTAGTGCGTCCCGAAACTTGGCGGGCAATGTCAGCCGCCCCTTGTCGTCGAGCCTGGGCGTGTAAGTACCGAGAAACATCCCGATACCTCCCTGTCTCACGCCCGTTCCGCCCTGTCGGAGCTACCTACCCTTCCGACATGCGCCACTTTACCCCACAACCCCCCACTTTGAATCTGATTTGCCGCGTGTCTCCCCACCATGCAGCCACCATCACCAATGGGAACGCCACCAACACACTGTTATCCCAGGTCAAACTAGTGGGGGCGAGTGGGGCACCCATATCTCAACGAGTAGATAACGATTTGGCCTGCCCGGCCGAAGAGGCTTGCGAGGGAACACCCGATCGCGGAGCGTGACAGCACGAGGCGGCTTAGACAGCAACAGACCCGCGCCGAATGCGCGGGCCTGTGATCCTCGAGTGAGCGAGAAGCTCTTTGTCAGTTGTCGAAACGGCGGCGGAACCGCTCTTCCATACGCTGCGCGAACGATCCGGCGGCACGGGGCCGCCGAATTCGGCCACCGCCGATACCAGCGGGCCCTCCCGGTGCGGAGCCCGCATCGGAGCGTCGACTGCCGATGATCGCGAAGACCGCCGCCCCGAACATGACGACGAAACCGATAACGCTCAGGACGGGGAAATTCCCGATCTGGGTGGCAGGTACCGCTACACCGATAACCAACATGGCCAGCCCAATGCAGAACAGCGCCGCCCCTTGTAAACGACGACGGCCGGAGGTCGCTCCCAGGCGACCACCGCGCACACTCGACGCAAACTTGGGATCCTCCGCGTACAGCGCGCTTTCAATCTGATCGAGCATGCGCTGCTCGTGCTCGGAGAGTGGCATCGGTCCCTCCCTCTGGCGCACCGCAACCGGTTGATTGTGTCACTTGGTATCCCTACTGGATACCAAGATCATTTACCAAGGGTGCCGCGGTCACAACACCCTCACGTTCATAATACGAGGTGAATACCCGCTATACCACCCGGTTCACCGACCAATCTCCCAGCAGCTCCCGACTGGCAACACCACAGCGCGGCGCGCCGGTGGACCCGGCGAAACCCGCGTCAGCACCCAAGAATCGAGCGAGCGTGATAAACCCGGGCGGTACACCCGAACCTCACAACGGAAATCATAAGGACGCACGTTGACGACATTCCTGGCCGACCTGTCGCAACGCGATATGCAGCGCCGGCTCAGCGAAGCGCTTCGCGTCTACGTCGTCGCCATGGGCTACCCGCACGGCACCGAGGATCAGCGCGCTCCCATGTGGCTGGAGCACAGCCGCAGACGCGGGTGGCGGGCGGCCGCCATCTTTGACACACCAGCCAGCCCGTCCGATTGCGACACCGCGCCGGCCCAGGACCGGATGGACCAGGCGCGCATCGTCGGAATCGCCTACGGCTACCGCGGTGCCGCCGATCAATGGTGGCACCAGCAGGTCAGCCAGGGTTTGCGGAAGTCGGGAGTCCCGCGTGACCGGGTCAGCGCCCTCCTCGACCAGTACTTCGAGCTCACCGAACTACATGTCGACCCCGGCATTCAGGGACACGGTCTGGGCGAGGCATTGGCCCGACGGCTGCTCACAGGCCGCACCGAATCGCATGTCCTGCTATCCACCCCCGAGACCACCGGAGAATCCAACCGCGCCTGGCGGCTATACCGTCGACTCGGATTTACCGATGTCATCCGGCAGCACCAGTTCGCAGGAGATCCACGGCGATTCGCCGTCCTCGGCCGGTCTTTGCCACTGGAGCCCGCATATCGCCAGCCGGACGTCACCGCCGTCTGGCACGATGAGCCGCGATGAGTAAGCCAGGTCGGGTGGCGCGTATCGCCGCCGTGCTGTTGTTGACGACACTGCCGCTGCTATCGGGATGTGTGCGCGTGAAGGCCTCGATGACCGTCACCACCGACGATCATGTCTCCGGGCAGCTGATCGCCGTCGCCAAACCACAAGGCAAGGACGACAAGGGACCCCAGCTAGACCGCAATATGTCCTTCGCCCAAAAGGTTCAGGTAAGCGAATACGAAGAAAACGGCATGGTGGGGTCGCGGGCGATCTTCAACGACCTGACCTTCGCGGAGGTCCCACAGTTGGCCGGGATGAACAAAAACGCCGCCGGCTTCGACCTCACGCTGCGACGTAACGGCGACGTGGTGGTGCTGGAGGGCCGCGCCGATCTCACTGCATTGCCGGACAACTCGAATGCCGATGTGTCCCTGGCTATTTCCTTCCCCGGAGATATCGAATCCACCAACGGGGAGACGCTCGGGTCAGATGCCGTGCAATGGAAACTCAATCCCGGCGTGGTCAGCACCTTCACCGCAACAGCTCGCTATACCGATCCCAGCACCCGCTCGTTCAACGGTGCTGCGATCTTCATCACGGTGGCCGCACTGCTGGTCGGGGCACTCGTCGCCTCCATGGCCTGGCTGGCTCGAGACCAGTCCCCGCGATTTACGCCCGACCAGTTCCCGGAGTGACTCGAACCCCGAGGTTCTCCAGCACCTCGGAGGTGGCCCGCGCGAAATTGAGAGTCATGAAGTGCAGGCACGGTACACCTTCGGCGAGCAGCCGGGAGGCCATCGCGGTGGTCACCTCGACGCCAACCTTGCGCACCTCGTCACGGTTCTCTTCCGGACCTCCGCCAGCCGCGCGGAGCAGCCGATCCTCCAGCGCGGGAGGCAGCGTCGACGAGGAAAGCTCAACCTGCCGGCGTACCGACCGCAACGACGTGATGGGCATAAGACCGGGAACGATCGGCTTGACGCCCTGCTCCGGATCGGCGGCCACCACCCGGTCGCGCAGCCGCAGATAGTCGTCGATGTCGAAGAACATCTGAGTGATAGAGTATTCGGCCCCCGCGCGCAACTTGTTGACCAGATTGGTGGTGTCACGCTCTAGATCGATCGCCTGGGGATGCCCCTCGGGGAAGGACGCCACACCAACGTGGAAATCGCCGAGATCGCGGACCAAACGCACCAGCTCCTCGGCGTAGGTCAGCCCCTGCGGGTGCGGGACCCATTCGGCATTCACATCCCCCACCGGGTCGCCGCGCAAGGCAAGGATATTGGTGATGCCACGGTCCACATACGCCCCCACCATGGCGCGCAACTCGTCAACGGAATGGCCGACGGCGGTCAGGTGGGCGACGGGCAAAAGGGTGGTGTTCTCGGCCAGTTCCCCGGTCACCCGCACGGTGCGGTCACGGGTGGAACCGCCTGCGCCATAGGTGACCGAGACGAACACCGGCTGGTATCGCTCGAAAACTCTTGCCGCCCGCCACAACCGCGCCTCGGCCGCCTCGTCACGGGGCGGCATGAACTCCACCGAGAACGCGACTTCGCCGGACTGAACAGCGGCCAGTCGATCGGCGATCGACCCCGGATCCCGCAGTTCGGCGACCGGTCCGTGACGGTCGAGCGGGTGAGTTGTCACCCGTCCAGGATAGGTGGGATTACTCTAGGTTCACTCCCGGGCAACCTGGGAGCATCCGGGACCAATTACCGCTCTGCGAAAGGACGCCCCGCTGAGTGTCAACGTAGCCGCTGCCAACGCCCGGCACCTGACCGATGCGGTAAGCGATCAACTGAGCCAGTTCCTGGCCGAATGCCGCGAGCACACCGCGCATATCGGCCCGAACTATGAGCACGCAATCACCGCCCTCGACCGGTTTGTCCTGCGAGGCGGCAAGAGGCTGCGCCCGGCGTTCGCCTACTGGGGCTGGCGGGCCGTCACCGACGACCCCGACCCGTGGAATCCCGAAGTCCTACGGGTCTGTGCGGCCCTCGAACTGTTGCACACCTGCGCGCTCATTCACGATGACGTCATCGACAGCTCGGCTACGCGGCGCGGCGAACCCACCATCCACGTAGAGTTCGCGGCCCTGCATCGCGAGAACGACTGGTCCGGCTCCCCCGAGCAGTTCGGGCTATCCGCCGCGATCCTGCTCGGCGACCTGGCACTCACCTGGGCCGACGATATGGTCGTCGGTGCCGGGCTGTCTCCGGAAGCACATGCGCGAGCACGCGGGGTGTGGTCAATCCTGCGGAGCGAGGTCCTGGGCGGTCAGTATTTGGACATCCTGTCCGAATCATCCGGCGACGAGTCCGTCGAAACCGCCCTTCGGGTGATCCGGTTCAAGACCGCCGGCTACACCGTGCAGCGCCCCCTGCAACTGGGGGTCGCTATCGCCGCCGAAAACCCGAAAATTTCACGACTCCTCGGCGACGTCGGCTTGGATATCGGCATCGCGTTCCAGCTTCGCGACGACGTCCTCGGTGTCTTCGGCGACCCGAAGGTCACCGGGAAACCGGCCGGGGACGACCTGCGTTCCGGCAAGCGAACCGTACTGCTGTCCGAGGCGCTGCGGCTGGCACGCGTCAACGACAGCGCCGCCGAGGATCTGCTGCACTCCTGGATCGGCACCCCGCTCACCGATCATCAGGTCACCGAAATGTGTTCACTCATAGTCGACTTGGGTGCTCTCGCGGCGGTGGAAACCCGCATCGAGGAGCACACCCACCGCGCATTGGGCCAATTGGCAAGCGCCGAGATCGCAGACGACGCCCGCACCGCGCTCTCTGATCTCGTTCGATTGGTGTCCAACCGGAGCGCATGATCACATGAGCACATCGTCAAAAGCCCTGGGGCCAAAACCAGAGCCTCCGACACCCGAACCGCGGACCGGATGGGCCACCTCCTTCCTGCGGACCCCCGCCGGACGGGCCGCCGTCACCGGATTCGGTGGCGCCGTCCTTATCGCCATCGGCGGATTGGGCGCCGGCAGCACGCGGCAGCACGACCCACTGCTGGAATCGGCGGGGCTGTCCTGGATGCGTTTCGGCCACGGGCTGGTGGTGTCCTCGATCTGCATGTGGCTCGGTGTGGTTCTGATGCTGCTGGCGTGGCTTGGGTTGGGAAGACACGTGATCGCGGGCAAGGTCACCAAGGAGTCCCTCTTCGTTGTCATTCCGTGCTGGCTGCTGCCATTGCTGGCATCGGTGCCGGTCTTTAGCCGCGACGCCTACTCGTATCTTGCGCAGGGCGCGCTGTTGCGCGACGGATTCGACCCGTACCTGGTGGGCCCGGTGGAGAACCCGAACGCCTTGCTGGAGAACGTCAGTCCGATCTGGTCCACCACCACCGCGCCGTACGGGCCGTTGTTCATCCTCATCGCGCGGTTCGTCACCCAGATCGTCGGTGACGATGTGGTGGCGGGGACAATGCTGCTGCGCCTGTGCATGCTGCCCGGGCTGGCGCTGCTGGTGTGGGCCACCCCCCGAATCGCTCGATGTCTTTCCACCAATGCCAGCAAGGCGTTATGGATCTGCGCGCTCAATCCGCTGGTGATTATCCACCTCATGGGCGGTGTACACAACGAGATGCTGATGGTCGGTCTCATGATGGCCGGCATCGCACTCACCCTTGAGCGGCACCATGTTTGGGGTATCGCGGTGGTCGCACTTGGGGTGGTGGTCAAGGCCAGCGCCGGCCTGGCCCTTCCCTTCCTGGTGTGGATCTGGATGCGCCGCCTGACCACAGATCACGGTGACGGCGCACCGCCGCGTCGCCCCTCCGTGGCATTCGCGCTCGCCTCGGCCGGTTCGGTGGCTATCTCGGTCACGGTGTTCGCCCTCATGTCCTGGATCACTGGCATCGGGTTCGGATGGCTCACCGCATTTGCGGGATCCGCGGTGAAGATCATCAACTGGCTCACCGTGCCAACCGCCGTCGCCAACATCATCAACGTCGTCGCTGGTTTATTCGTCACCGTCAACTTCGATGCCGTCCTGGAGATCACCCGCATCATCGGGGTCATGGTGATCGCGGTCAGTCTGCCGGTGGTGTGGTGGCGGCACCGACACAACGAACGCGATGCCATGCTCGGGATCCTGTGGGCGATGGTGATCGTGGTGCTCATGGCGCCCGCCGCATTGCCGTGGTACTACAGCTGGCCGTTGGCCATCGCGGCGCCGCTGACCCAATCACGCACCGCCATCGCCGCCATCGCCGGGTTCTCCACCTGGATCATGGTGATCTTCAAACCCGATGGCTCCCACGGCATGTACGTGTGGATCCACGTGCTCATCGCCGCCACCTGTGCCGGCATCGCATGGCGGATGATCAACTCCGCGCCCGAACCGGCCCAAACCGAAACCCCCGCGCCGGCCGGCTAGTACGCCATTGCCTGCGCCCTGCGCAGCACTTCCCTGGCTTGGTGTCCGTGCAGCGCGTCGACCGGGCGGGCCGCTTCGATTCGTTCGGTGGTGCCGTCACGGGTCACCGTGAGCGACTCGTCACCGGTGAACAACCAGCGCATGATTTCGGGCTCGTGATAGCCACCGTCGCGTAGCACCGAGAACAGCCCGAACAGGTGCTTCACCACGTGACCGTCGGGGCTGAAAAAGAGGACGGGAACCTTGATTTCGCCATCGCGTTTCACCGCGATTAGCTCGCCGTCGCGCAGGTACTGGTAAATCTTGGCGACCGGGAGTCGCAGGCGATTGGCCGCCTCTTTGAGGGTGAACAGTGGCTCATCGGCGTCAAGCGTGTCGGCAACGAACGGAATTGCGCTCATAAAGAAAGACGCTAGTCGTCCCGCGCGTCACCGTCGGCCAAAAGTAGCCTCCAGGTGTGGTGACGCGCGTAACCTTCGGACTGTGACGAGTCCCGGCGATCCGACATCGGTCACCCACAGTGAGTACTACCCCTACCCCGTCGAGAAGGTCTGGGATGTTCTCGTCTCCCTAGAGCTCACCGCCGCACAGGTCAAAGAGGTCAGCGATGCACCCGTCGAGGTGGGAAGGACACGCGTCATCGTCACCCACCCCCAGCCCGCGGTCGGATTCGACGGGGTGCTCCGCACCACCTACACCAGCGTGGTGCACTGCGAGCACATCGAACAGGTGTTGACCGCCCCCGGAATCGAAGTGACCTCCCGGTGGAACCTGCTTCCGGAGCCCGGCGGTACTCGGCTCCGCGTCACGTACAGCCGGTTCGACCCGACCATTGCCCTGCACCGTCAATGGCGGACCATGCTGTTTTCGGGGGCCGGGCCGATGCTCAACTCTGTCCGCGAACTCCTCGACGAGCGGTATTGACGGACGGGCGTCCTCACCGCACTCGATACCATCGTTGCGATGACATCGCCCAAGCCCCCGACCCGCCGCACCGATCCGATGATCGGCACGGTGCTCGACGGTCGGTACCGCATCGAGGCTCCCATCGCGACGGGCGGCATGTCCACCGTGTATCGCGGCCTGGACACCCGGCTGGACCGCCCGGTGGCAGTGAAGGTGATGGACAGCCGGTACGCATCCGATAGCGGGTTCCTGGCGCGCTTCCGGCTCGAGGCCCGTGCGGTGGCGCGGCTACGCCACCCCGGTCTGGTGGCCGTCTTCGACCAGGGTATGGACGATAAGCATCCGTTCCTGGTGATGGAGCTCGTCGAGGGCGGCACCCTGCGCGAGCTGTTGCTCGAACGTGGCCCCATGCCCCCACACGCTGTGGCCGCGGTATTCGATCCGCTGTTGGGCGGTCTCGCGGTCGCACATCGGTCTGGGCTGGTGCACCGCGACGTCAAACCCGAGAACGTGCTGATCTCCGACGAGGGCGAGGTCAAGCTCGCCGACTTCGGGCTGGTGCGCGCCATCGCCGAGGCCGGAATCACCTCCACCAGCGTGATCCTGGGCACCGCGGCCTACCTCTCCCCTGAACAGGTGCGCACCGGGTCGGCCGGCCCGCGTAGCGATGTGTACTCGGCGGGCCTCCTGATGTACGAATTGCTCACCGGTTCAACACCCTTCACCGGTGATACGGCCCTGGCGCTGGCATACCAGCGCATTGATCGCGATGTGCCGCCGCCCAGCGAGACGATCGATGGTGTCCCCGAGGAATTCGATGAGCTGGTGCTGCGCGCCACCTCCCGCGATCCCGACGCCCGCTATGCCGATGCCGCACAGATGGGTGCCGAATTGGCGGCGATCGCCGCCGAATTACAGCTGCCGTCCTTCCGGGTTCCTGCCCCCAAAGACTCCAAACAGCATGTCGCCGAACAGCTATACCGCAGTCGGCTGATCGAGGCGGGTGGCAATACCACCGGCAATCTCAACGCCCCCGACCAATTCGATGCTGCCGACGCCGCGTCCGCCGCGGCCGCCTTGGGTGTGTCTGCGCGGCCCGTTTCTCCGCGCCCCGTTTCTCCAAGGCCCATGGTGCCCAACCCCACCCGGATGATGGATCCGGTACCGGCCACCTATGACGATCGCTTCGATAGCGAGCCCGACGATTCGGCATATTTCGCGGATATCGACGACTCGGACTTCCGGTACGAACGTCAGCAGAGCCGACGCGCGATCTTCATGTGGCTGGTGATCGTCCTCATCGTCACCAGCTCGGTGGCGGCGGGGTGCTGGTCGCTGGGCGCCAACATCACCAACCTGTTCTAGCTGCTGCTTGGGTACCGTGCCGAGCGCGACGTTAGGTACCGTGACACGCCGGAAATAGCGTGCACAACGTCGCGCTCGCGGTGACGTTGACTAGTCGCGCAGCATCTCGGCGACGAGGAACGCCAACTCCAGCGACTGTTGGGTGTTCAGCCGCGGATCGCACGCCGTCTCGTAGCGTCCGGCCAGGTCGTCATCCGAGATGTCCTGTGCCCCACCGAGACATTCGGTGACGTCCTCACCGGTGATCTCGACGTGAATACCGCCGGGATGCGTACCGAGGGCGTTGTGCACCTCGAAGTAGCCCTGCACCTCGTCGACAATCCGGTCGAAATGCCGTGTCTTGTAACCACTCGGCGACTCGTGCGTATTTCCGTGCATCGGATCGCACTGCCAAACCACCTTATGCCCGGTCGCCTGCACCTTCTCGATGATGGGCGGCAGCAGATCGCGCACCTTCGAGTTGCCCATCCGGGAGACGAACGTCAGACGCCCCGGCTTGTTGTGCGGGTCAAGGCGTTCCACGTATTCGACGGCCTGGTCGGGCGTGGTCGTCGGACCGATCTTCATCCCGATCGGGTTGGCGATGATCTCGGCGAAGGCCACGTGCGCATGATCGAGCTGGCGCGTCCGATCGCCGATCCACAGGTAGTGGGCCGACAGGTCGTAGAGCGCGGGTTCACCGTTCTCGTCTTCACCCAAGCGCAGCATCGCTCGCTCGTAGTCGAGCACCAGTGCCTCGTGGCTGGCGTAGATCTCGGCGGTGTCCAGGTTCGCATCCGCCACCCCGCAGGCACTCATGAACTTCAGGCCGCGGTCGATCTCGGAGGCCAGCGCCTCGTACCGGGCGCCCGCCGGCGAGGTGCGGACGAATTCGCGGTTCCAGTCGTGCACCAGGGCCAGCGAGGCCATCCCCGAGCCCGTCACCGCGCGCATCAGGTTCATCGCAGCACTGGCATTGGCGTAGGCGCGCACCAGGCGCGACGCATCGTGCTCACGCAGCGCGGCATCGGGGGCAAAACCGTTCACCATGTCGCCGCGGTAGGACCTCAATCCGAGCGCGTCGGTGTCAGAGCTGCGCGGCTTGGCGTACTGGCCTGCGATACGGGCCAGCTTCACCACCGGCATGCTGGACCCGTATGTCAGCACCACGGCCATCTGCAGCAGGGCGCGGATGTTGGCCCGGATGTGCGGCTCGGTGTTATCGGCGAAGGTCTCGGCGCAGTCGCCGCCCTGCAGCAAAAATGCCTCACCACGCGCCACCTGGGCCAGCTGGCGCTGCAAACGCTGAATCTCCGCGGGAACGGTGATCGGGGGCACGCTCTCCAGCACGGTCCGCATGGCCGCAGCCTGATTCGCGGGCCAGCTCGGCTGCTGAGCAGCAGGTTTGGCAAGCGCGATATCGAGGCGCTGACGCAGATCCGCCGGGAGCGGCGGCAGCTCCGGCAATTGGTCGATGGGGACGTCGACTGTCCAGTTCACGAAACCATCTTAACCGGGTGGTATAGCGGATTTTCTCGCCCCGGGATCCGGCAACGATCAGGCCCAAGCCGGTCTCAGGGCACCATTGCGCGGTAGCGAACCAGGTTGTACCGGGCGTCGACCAGCGCATCATGGGAATCGACGGGCCGCTTCGGTACCGCTGGCTCGCCCAAGTCGTACCACAGTTGCTTGAGCTCCAGCGTGAACCGTGGGACCGGGCGCGGGAGTGCCGTCATGGGCCCCCACAGCTGACAGAGCGCCACATGGTCATATGCGCCCACCCAGGCCCACAGTTCGATCGGATCGGCCGGTCCCGACTTATGGCCGGAGCCGTCGAGTCCAAGGAACTCGGCGAGCTCGTCGCGGATCTGCGCGCGGGACCGCCACAGCGGGGACGACAACGGGGGCAGCTTGGGCAGCACATGCTGACGCACCCATGGGCCTGCCCGCTCGGGATCGAAGGCCGTCGAGACGGCGTAGTACTCGCGGCCGTCTTCGCAGACCATCCCGATGGAGATGAGCTCGATGGTACGGCCGTCGTCGATGAACTCTGTGTCGTAGAAAAATCGCATGCACGCCGCCTAGCTGTGCGCCGGGGAAGCCGGTGCGAGCGCGCTGGCAGCTGCCGGTGACGACTCGTTGTCGCGCGCAACATCACTCGACGCCGAGGGACTCCGCCGCAACCACCACCAACTGACGACGACCACCACAATGTGGACAAATACGTACAGGCTCGGGATCAGCTCATTCAGGATGCCGCCGGGCCGCAGCGTGAGCGCCCCGGAGTCGGGCGTCTTACCGCTCAAACTGGTGAACCAGGCGGCGAACACCACGCTGAACGCCCACATGGTGATCGCGGACGCGCGGCTGCCGAGCACGTATCCGCGGTAGCCCAGGTGAACGATCAAGGGCACGAACCACACCCAGTGATGGCTCCAGCTGAACGGCGACGCCGCCGCCGATGCCATACCCACGATGGAGATGGCCAGCAGGAGCTGACCTCGCCGATACGCCATGACCGCGACCCACAGGCTCACGACCATCACCAGCACCGAGAGCACGATGGCCGTTCCGGCCGACAGATTCAACCGTAGAAATAGCCCGCTGATGCTGGTGCTCGCGGTGGGGTCGCGGGTGATGCGGCTGATCTTCTCGAATGCGCGATCCACCCAGTAGTAGTGCGAAGCCGACGGCAAGAAGATGAACCCGAGGCCAATGGTGGTGATCAATGTGACGGTGGCGACGATGGCCGCTCGAATCCGCCCCACCACGAACAGGAAGACGATGAAAATCATCGGCGTCAACTTGATACCGGCAACGATGCCGATTCCGATCCCGGCCAGTTTCCATCGTTTGGGAGCCAGAATGTCCGTCACCACGAGGGCCAGGATGAGCAGATTGATCTGACCCAGCTGAATCGACAACCGGACCGGCTCCAGCCACGAGACCAGGCCGACCAGCAGCGCCAGCAATCCCCACATTCCGGTCTTCGTGGGCACCGACAACCAGGTCAACATGCGCCACACCGAGTAGACCAGCAGCGCCGGGAACACTATGAGCGACAAGACCTGTGCGGTGAAGTCGGTGATGAAGGCCAGCGGGGTGAACACCAATGCGGCAAACGGTGTGTAGGTGAACAGCAAATCGTCGAGCTCACCATTGCGTCCAATCGAGTACAGATCCAAGCCGTCCAGGACACGTACGCCGCCGAACCGGTAGACCAACACGTCGATCTGCAGCGCGTACGTCGGCCAATGCACAAAGACGAGCACATGCAGCAACAGCGCGATCGCGAGAACGAGCGGCCCACCCCATGTGATCCATCCCGCGACGCGACGAGCGGAGCCGTCCGCGATGGTGGTTTCGGTCATTGAATTGGGCACGCCCCTCGCATCTCTCAGTTATCCCGCGGGTGGCCTCAAGAATAGCGGTAGCGGCGCGGATAGCTGCCCCACGCCCCACGGTGAGGTGCGATGACAGATGTAGGAGAATCCGGATTAACCGGCGGCGGTCTCCGGGACACGGTCGGGCTGCTGAGTGGTGTCGGCAGGCTTGTCCTTGAGCGAGGCCGCGTAGATGTCGACGTACTCCTGACCGGACAGCTGCATCAGCTCGTACATCACCTCGTCGATGACCGCGCGTTCGATGAAGCGGTTCCCTGCCATCCCCTCGAAGCGCGAGAAGTCCAGCGGCTTGCCGATTTTGACGGTCACCTTGGAGAAGTGCCAGCGGGCCGTTCCCGGCGGATTCATCACGTTGGTGCCGACCATGGCGATGGGGATGACGGGAACTTCGGTGGCCAGTGCCATCCGAGCGAGGCCCGTCTTGCCCTTGTACAGGCGACCGTCCGGAGACCGCGTGCCCTCCGGGTAGATGCCCAGCAGCTTGCCCTCGCCGAGTATCCGCTTGGCGGTACTGAGCGCGGCCTCCGCGGCGTCAGCACTGGTGCGGTCGATGGGCACATTCCCGGCCCCGCCGAAGAACATCTTCTTAAGCCAGCCCTTGAAACCCGGTTCGGTGAAATACTCACTCTTGGCCAGGAACGTCACCCGACGGCGCAGCACCAGGCACAAATAGAAGCTGTCCACCACCGCGAGATGGTTTCCGGCCAGGATTGCCGGCCCCGACGACGGAATGTTCTCCAGACCTTCGACCTTTGGCCGGCCCAGCAGCTGCAGGATCGGCCCCATGAAGACGAACTTCAGCAGCCAATAGAACATTGCGCATCCTCTCCCGGTCCCCGTCTCAGATCCCACTGAATGTCATGGGCTGGCGCCGAGCTTACCCTCGGCAACGGTCAAACTCCGTGGACTGTCTAAGGTCCCGAGGATTAGCGTGCCGGGCGTGGACGTCCACGAGATCGACGCCTTTATCAACGACGGATTCGTCACCCTGCGCGGAGTGCGCCGCGCCTGTTCCAGGCCTATGACGCAGGTTTCCAGAGGCTCGGCAGGACCCGACCCAACGGGCGGTCTTCCGCATCCGGAAAGAATGGGACACTCTGTCCCAGAACAGTTCCCGCCACGGGCCGACGAGTCACTCGTCGATATCGACCGGGATGGGTTGGTAGCTAGTCGATTGCGAGCTCGGTGGCCGTGGTGGGAAGGGGCTTTGGTAACCACCGCCCGGACCGTCGTCGGGATCGTCCGGGCCTTCTGTCCCCACGCCCGATTCGATCATTGCCCGCACCACCATCACCAGCGCGAGGCTGTGCTCGGCGATTGTGGCCAGCAGCGGATGATGCTCACCCTCGACAAGGGCTGCCAGCGCGCATACCGGGCAGAACAACTGGTTGCACTTTCCGGGTGCGCCGCCGTCCGCCGAAGCGCGAACGGCCTGTCGCAGCGCCGGGTCGAGCTTGTCGAGGATCGAGGCGGCCAACGCCCGCAGCTCGGGACCGAGCTCCGGATGGGTACCCGTCACGTAGGCCACACCTCCGGATCCGCTCGAAACCGTATGGTCAGCTCGCCACCGACAAGCCGGGCATCGACCACCACACAGCGCCGCAGCACGGATGCCAGCCGGACCCGCCGACGCATCCCGTTTGCGCCAATGACCAGGTCATCTCCAACCCGGCCGAGGCTTAGCGTCGCCGGATCAATCTGCGGTAACTCTAGCCGTAACCGATAGAGGGTGTCGGCCCCGGACCCGGATTCGTGCTCGACGACGGTCGCCAGCGGTGCCGGCGGCTTGGCGCCGTCACGACGCTGCACGGCGTCGGCCAGTTCGCCGAGGGCTTCCGGTCCGATCGGTTCCCGTGACAGGTGCGGCACCAGCAGCATCTCCACATCCCCGATCGCCTGTCCCAACTCATCGAGAACGGCGGATTGGTCGGCAATGCGCTGCATGTACCAGTCGAATGCCGGATGTGCCGGCAGATTGTGGTATTCGTACGAATTATCTTGAATGAGAACCTGATTGACAATCACCTGGTCGATGCGCACACCCATCAGCGCCAGCGCGCCCAGGGTGCGGATGGCCTCGGCTACCACCACACGTTCGGGAGTCAGCACCAGGTGCGCCCCCACCCTGTCGGCGTCGGAGAGCAAGGTGGCGAGCCGATCCGCCGACGCCGCAACGCGTTCCAGCAGTTCGGCCAGAATAAGGGCACGCGGCGTGCCAATGCCGCCGAGCCTGCGATGACGCGGCCAGGCCCGTTCCAGATACATCGCGAAAGTTCCGGGCAAGGTCAGCATGCGCAACGCGTCGGCCGTCGACGCACAGTCGACGACGACAACATCCCAGTCGCCTGTCTCTGCCAGTTGCTGGACTTCGTGCAGACCGAGCATCTCCTGAACCCCCGGCAAAGCGGAAAGCTCTTCGGGGGCAAGCGATCCGATATCAGACTCGGGGTACTGCGCGGCAATCGTCTCGGAGATATCGCCCCAGCGCCGCTCCAGCAGACCAAGGGTGTCTAGGGCCATCACGTCGAGTTGACCGCCGTACGGATCTTCGAACACCCGCACACATTGAGCGCCCGGCGAGGGATCCACCCGGACACCGAAGACATCCCCGAGCGAATGTGCCTGGTCGGTGGACACCGCGAGCACCCGCTGCCCGGCGCGTGCATAGCGCACGGCGGTGGCTCCGGCCAGCGTCGATTTACCCACGCCCCCCTTGCCGACAAAAAGACCGATGGTGGCTGTCAACGGCGTCTGGATTTCGGAGGCATCGGGCACGAGCGCCGACTCGACGTCGCTAGCGGTCAGATTCGACTCGCTTCTTCAGGTCCTTGAGGGCGGAATCGGTGATCTTTCGCTCGGCCTTGCGCTTGAGCATTCCGATCATCGGGATCTGAAGGTCGACCGCGAGCTCATAGGTCACCTCAGTACCAGACCCCTTGGGCGCCAAAAGGTATGTCCCTTCCAGCGAGCGCAATAGGGAACTTTCCGCCAGGGTCCACGTGACCTTTCGGCCATCTGAGGACCAAACATATTCAAGGACCTGGGTGTCCTTGAGGACTCCGGCGTCCAACACCAACCGGGCACGCTTGACCCTGCCCTCGGCGTCGGTGTCGAGCACCTCGGTTTCCTTGTACTCCGACACCCATTCCGGGTAGGCGCCGATATCGGCGATCACCGCCATCACCTTGCCTGGTTCGGCATCGATGGCAATCGTCTGGGTAGTCTTCTCAGCCACCTGACAGACGGTACCCTTCTCGCTGGCCGTCGGATACTCCCATCCTGGCATTTCACTGCAGCCTCGCGAAGGAGAGACGCCCATGAGTCGCCTGGTGGCCACGGTGCTCGGTGTGCACCAAAATATCTACATCGCATCGAAAGGCTATATCGGCCATCATGTTCCGGGGATGGCGCCCAGCCTGCTACTGACCTCGATCGGCGCCAAGACGGGTGCGCAGCGCATCAACTCGCTGACCTATGCCGAAGACGGCGACAGCCTCGTCATCGTCGCCTCGAACGGGGCCGCCCGGCGTAATCCGGGCTGGTACCACAACCTCAAGGCCCATCCGGACGTGCAAGTGCAGCTGGGCAGGCATAAACGCCGTGTACACGCCACAGCGTTACTACCCGGCGACACAGATTACGAGCGACTGTGGAAGCTGGCCGATGACAACAACTCTGGCCACTATGGCGCCTACCAGCGGGCGACCTCCCGGCCCATCCCGGTGGTCGTGCTCGCTCGGGCCTGATCAGGCCCGAGGTACCCGCGATTCGCCGATCGGCCGGCCGACCTCGAGCTGCTGCTTGACCCCGAATGCGAACCGTTTCCCGGCGATACGACGGGCGTGATTGAGCTGGGCCAGTTTGGACGTGCCCGCTCGCGCGGCCTTAGCGCCCACCGGCTCGGCGTGCAGGAAGTAGTGCAGGATCGCCCCGTCCAGCACGGGCTCAAGCCACACCTCCATAGTCCCCGTCAGCGGACCGGCCACCGTCCAGCGGATGCCCTTGTCGCCCCGCTCCTCCACGACGTTGAGCTGCAGGTCTGGCCACCAACGGCGCCAATCCGCGGGGTTGGAAATGGTCTGGCCGATGTCCACGGGATCTGCCGCGATAAAGGTCTGGTCGGCGACCTGAATGCTGTTCATCGCGGACAAGCTTAAGCACCCGCGAAAACCACCGTGTTGCCGTCGGGGTCGGCAAGCATCACGATCCGCGAGGACGAGGCTTGCTGCGGCCCCGAGTGCGCGATCCCGGCACAGTCAAGATCCGCCACCAGGGCGTCAAGATCGGCCTCGACAAGGACCATGGTCGAACGCCCCGCGCGATCCGGGTCGGCCCATACCTGCACGCCAAACATGCTGGACAGGTGCCATTCGACCAATCCATCCATCGGCCTGGTGTCCGGGATTCGGCCGAACAATCGGGTGTACCAATCGACTGCCGTGCCGAGATTCGAGACCGTCATCTGCGCCAACAACTGCTGTACGTCCATACCTGAAATGACCTCTTCGCGACCGGAAGTTCATCGGCGTCGACGGAAATGGGGCAACGGCTTCGACGATCTGAAGGCCGCGACTAGTCTGAGCAGGTGCGAGAGTTCAGCGTCCCTGCCCCGTTCACCGTCGAAGACAACGCATCGGTTGTTCGTGCTGTCTACGACTACGAGCGTGAAGATCCCAACCAAGCGGCATTCTCCCGCCTCATCGACGGCAGCTGGACGCCCGTCACCTACGCGGAGGCCGCCGCACAGATCCGCGCGGTGGCCAATGGTCTGATCGCCAAGGGCGTTGCGCCCGGTGACCGGGTGGCACTGCTCTCGGCGACACGGTACGAGTGGACGATTATCGACTACGCGATCCTGTCGATCGGCGCCATCACCGTGCCGATCTACGAGACTTCCGCGGCCGACCAGGTCAAGTGGGTACTGCAGGATTCCGCCGCCGTGGCGCTGTTCGTGGAAACCGACGCCCATGCCAAGATCGCCGAACAGCTGGCGTCCGAATTACCCAACCTGCGCACCGTGTTTCACATCGCCACCTCGGGAGCCCCTGCCGCCCTCGACGAACTTGCCGAGGCGGGCGCCAGCGTGGACCCCGCCGAGCTCACCAGGCGGCTCCACGCCATCAAGGCCACCGATCCCGCCACGCTGATCTATACCTCGGGAACGACCGGACGCCCGAAGGGCTGCCAGCTCACCCACTCCAACCTGGTATACGAAACCCGAGGCGCCCGAGCCGTTTTCCCCGACTATTTGAAGAAGGACAGCCGGACACTGATCTTCCTTCCGCTGGCACACGTGCTGGCACGCGGTATCGCGATGGCCTGCTTGCAGGCCAAGGTCACCGTCGGCTTCACCAGTGATATCAAGACGCTGGTGCCGACGTTCGGAGTCTTCAAACCGACCTTCATCGTGTCGGTCCCCCGCATCTTCGAGAAGGTGTACAACACCGCTCGGCAGAACGCCCAGAACGACGGCAAGGGAAAGATTTTCGATGCCGCGGCCGACACCGCCGTCGAATACAGCCAGGCATTGGACAACGACGGCCCGGGTATCGTGTTGCGCGCCAAGCGCGCCGCCTTCGACAAGCTGGTGTACGGCAAGCTGCGCGCTGCACTCGGCGGAGAATGCGTCGCCTCGATTTCCGGTGGCGCCCCGCTGGGTGCGCGACTCGGGCACTTTTACCGCGGCGTGGGCCTGACCATCTACGAGGGCTACGGCCTCACCGAGACAACCGCAGCCTGCGCGGTGAATGTCATCGGCGGACTCAAGATCGGAAGTGTCGGTAGGCCATTGCCCGGTAATGCCGTCAAGATCGCCGATGATGGCGAGCTGCTGGTGTCCGGTGGCGTGGTGTTCAGTGGGTATTGGAACAACGAAACTGCCACGAGCGAGTCGATCATCGACGGTTGGTTCCACACCGGCGACCTAGGTGCCATCGACGAGGACGGCTTCGTCACGATCACGGGCCGGAAGAAGGAAATCATCGTTACCGCCGGCGGCAAGAACGTCGCGCCCGCGGTTCTGGAGGATCACCTGCGTGCCCATCCCTTGATCAGCCAGGCGATGGCCGTCGGCGACAAGCAGCCGTTTATCGGCGCGCTGATCACGATCGACCCGGAGGCCTTCGACGGCTGGAAGGCCCGCAACGGCAAACCGGCAGGGGCCACCGTCGCCGATCTCACCGAAGACCCGGACCTTGTCGCCGAGATCGAAACCGCGGTAAAGGCTACGAATCAGCTTGTGTCGCATGCCGAAGCGATTAAGAAGTTCCGGATCTTGCCCGTCGATTTCACGGAAGACACCGGCGAGATGACGCCGACGCTCAAGGTGAAACGCAAGGTGGTGGCCGAGAAGTTCGCGGCCGATATCGACGCGATCTATGCGGGAGCACCCGCCGGATAGCTCGGATCAGCCCAAGGGGCTCAAGCGAAGTCGATAGACGATGAAGCTTGGCGAGTCGACGACGTTCCGGAACGCTGTCGGAAACCTCTGGATCGCGTCGCTCGACGGCCGTGGTTCGACGATGCGGTCGATGACGAATCCGGCATCGGCGAATGCGTCGACAACCTCCGCGAGCGGGCGTCTCCAGAAGTACTGCGTCACTTCTACATCCGCCTTGGTCCAGCTGTCGCTGACCAACTCACGCTGAAAATATCCGTCACGCTGATCCGGTAGCGGAGCGCCGAAGGGATGATCCAGGGAGATCACCGCCCAGCCGCCGGGACGAAGAATGCGCGCGAAGGAGGCGAGAGGTACTTGCCAGTCGCGCAGGTAATGCAAGGCAAGAGAACACGTCACGCCGTCGACTGACCGCGATTCCAGGGGTAGTGGCTCGGCCATATCCGCGACCAACAGGTTCACCTGGGAACCACAGCGTCGACGGGTCTGGTCGATCATCGACGGACTGAGATCTACCCCGGTGACGGCCGCGCCCTCGGCCAGCAGCCATTCGCACTGCGCGCCCGAACCGCATCCAATGTCCACTACCGACCTGCCTTGCAGCGGACGCGGGATCAGTGACCGCAGCGCCGGGCGCTCCAACAGCCCATTGAATGGCCCGGCATCGGTCGTCGCGGACCACACCGGCGCGAGCCGGTCGTACACCTCACGGGTATGCCGCGCATGTTCTGCTGGGTCCACCCTGCCGATTATGCAGAGCCGCTGACCAGCTCGGAGAATCGGGCGGCATGGTGATCCCATCGCCAGTGATCGGTCACCCAGCTGCGCCCTGCTGCCCCCATCAAGGCGGCACGCGCGGGGTCGGACAGGATCTGAACAATTGCGTCGGCGATCGCCGGGACCGAGCGGCCGTCGACGACCAGCCCCGTCTCGCCGTCACGCACGGTTTCCGGTGCGCCCCCGGAGTTTCCGGCGACCACCGGAACGCCGCAGGCCGAGGCCTCCAGGAATACGATCCCCAGACCCTCGACGTCGAGCCCCGCACCGCGGGTGCGGCAGGGCATCGCGAAGACATCGCCCATCGCGTGATGCGCGGGCAATTCCTCCCAGGGCACGCTGCCGGTGAACACCACATGCTCATCGACACCAAGCCTATTAGCCAACGCGCGCAACGGTTCTGCGTACGGACCGCCACCCACGATCACCAACGCCGCGCCGTCTACACCTTCCCGGATCGCCGGCAGTGCCTCGATGAGCATGTCTTGACCCTTGCGCGGAACCAGCCGGGAAATGCACACGATGGTCGGCCGGTCGCCGAGCCCGTAATGGAGTCGCAGGTCCTCGCGTGCCGCCGGGTCCGGACGGAACCTGCTCGTGTCGACGCCTGCGGGCAGGTGTTCCAGCGCGGCGTGCGGACCGAAGGCCGAGGCGAACCTGCCGCGGGTGTAACGGCTGACGTAGGTGATGACGTCGGTGCTCTCCCCGATCTGCCGCAGCGCGGACCGCGCGACCGGAAGCATCGACCAGCCCACCTCGTGCCCGTGCGTGCTGGCGGCCGTCACCGCGGCCCCAGCCTCCTTCGCCGCAGAGGACAGCAGCGCCAGCGGTGCGGCCGCCCCGAACCACACCACATCGGACCGCTGCGATCTGATGAGGTCCACCATGCGCTGGCGGACACCGGGACTGGGCAGCATCAGGGAGGTCGGATGACGCACCACCTGGTAATCGGCGGCAGCATCGTAACGCTCACACCCCTTCCACCGGGGCGCGTAGACGGTGACCTCGTGCGATCCCGCCAGGCGCACCACCAGCTCCCGTAGATAGGACTGTATGCCGCCGGGCCTGGGTGGAAAATCGTTGGTGACCAACAGAATCCGTTGCTGCTGGCCGCCAATGTGAGATGTCACGACGCCTACCGTAGTAGACGCGAGCCGAGCCAGCTCTGCCACTGCCGCACCAGCGTCGCCTCGTCCACGCCCAGAGCCCGCCGGATCGCCGTGGCCTGCGGATCAGGCACTAGCCCGGCGCCATAGCGGTACAGCTGCACCAACGTGGGCTCGCCAAAGGTGTCGGCCACGTATTGCGCCACCGACCAGGCCTCCTCGTAGGCCTGGGTGCGATGCGCGTCGGGGGCGTCGAGTTCGGCATCGGTGGGCAGATGGTCCGGGATCTGCCCCGCCGCAACGGCACTCGCCAGTGTAGGCGCCGCATTTCGGAACAACGTGCCGCTCCCTCGGCGACCGTTGTAGTCGGCGACCCCTTCCACCAGCCACAAGGGAGCCTGATCGCCGGTGACTGTGCGGGCGGCCGCGTGAAGGAGCTCGTGGCGCAGGACCACGCGAAACTGATCACGCGGGATCTCTGCCGAGCCGGGCGCGAGGATCACGCGCTGCCCGACGGCGACTCCGCTCGTGACACCGTCGGCGACGGCGGCGGCCGCGATTCCCTCGGTACGCCCACCGCCGACAAGTGCGGCGAACTCGGCATCTGATCCCGCCGCAACCAGCAGTACTCCCGCGCGCCAGTCTCCCCAGAACTCCGAGAGCGACCGCAGTGCGCCGTCCACTTCCTCGGTCAGTCGTGGCGCAACCGCCGAGCCGGGATGGCCAAGCACCACCACCTCCCGGTCCCCCACCTTCTTACGCGATTCCACCACCGAACCGAACTGCCAGGGCACGGCGACCGCACTGGCCTCGAAGAGCCGCCAGGAATCACCGTCATGCAGCACACCGATGGTGGCGGGGCGCCGGACAACTATCGTGTCGACACCGCTGACCGTGTAGACCAGCGTGGCATCTACTCTCCATTGTTGTTGCGGGACAATAGGATCGGCCGGAACATCGGTCGCCAGTAGGTATTCGAACGTGTCTGTCCTCAGACCCGAGAGGTTCTCCTGCAATCGCAGCTGCGTCTCGATGAACTTGGGCTTGTCCGGGACGAGTACAGCCCGTAGCGCCGAGGCATCACCGCTGCGCAACGCTTCGGAATAGCGCGCCAATAATGCTCTAACCGATGCGCCCGCATCATTCACTGACGCGGCGGGCTGCGCTCCACAACCCCCGCACAGAATCATCAGGACCACCGTGAATAACGATGTCCAGCGTGCTACGCCAGGCACACGAGCACGATAGTTCGGGCTCTCGGGGCGCGGCTTAGTAGCGACGCGCGTTGTAGATCGGCCCGGATGACGTGATCGGTACGACCGCAACCGGAACGCCATACGTAGACGCATGAACCATCATGCCGTTACCGACGTACAAGCCGGTATGTGAGGCGTCTCCGTAGAAGTTGATGACATCGCCTGGCTGCAGCTCGCTGAGCGAGACAGGCATCCCGCCACGCGCCAGCGCCTGGCTCGAATGTGGCAGCGACACACCCTGCTGACCGTAGGCCCACATGACCAGACCCGAACAGTCAAAGACATTCGGACCCGAGCCACCCCACACGTAGGGTGCGCCGATTCGGGTCAGCGCCGCAGCGACGGCGCTCGCGCCGGCCGGTGACCCGCCGCCACCGACGGCGACCTCGGGTGCGGGTGCGGCGGCTGCGGCCTGCATGAGTGGCTCAGAAGCATCGGGATCCTGACCCGGCTCAACGGGAGGCGGAGGCACGGGGGCCAGGGCTGCCAACTGCGCACGCTGGCCCGGACTCAGGGTGTTGTACTGGGACTTGACGACGGCGATCTGTAGCTGCAGCTGGCTCTGCTTGGCCTGCAGCGAGGCGCGCACGTTCTTGGCCTGCTCGGCGGCCACCCGGGCCTTCTCGGCGCCATCGCGGGACCGCTGCTCGGCGGCATCGGCCGAATCGAGCGCCGTGCGGTAGCTGTCCATCCGGCTACGCATCTCGGTTCCCACCGTGCGCTGCACCGACAGCTGGTCGATGAGATTCTGCGGCGAGTTGGATGTCAGCACGGCGCCGAACCCGCTGGTGTTGCCGCCCATGTAGGCGGCCACGACTGCCTTGTCGACGTCGACCTGGTAGGTAGACACCGCCATGCGTGCCGCTTTAGCGACGCCCTGATCCGCGACGACCGCTTTCTCCGCATCGCGCTGAGCCGCCAGCTTCCCGTCGAGATCGATCTTCGCGGAGTTAGCGGCTTCAGAGGTTGCCTCGGCCTGACGGGAGAGCTCGTTGAGCTTCTTCACGGAGTCGTTATTCGGGTCGGCGGAAGCGACCTGACCGCCCGCAATTACCCCGCTGAACAGTGCGGCAGCAGTAGCCGCGAGCATTGCGCGGCGCAGCAGTGAGGGCGTCAATCGATCCGTGTGATCTCGAAGAAGACGCCCGACACTCACTGACTACATCCCTTTACTGCAAATTGATCGCCGCGAACTCCGGCGCCGATAGGTCTCAGATAGGTTACGAAATGGCATCGAGGTTGTCCACCGCAGTGTGAAACAACGTCAAAGTCGCGTAAGCGCCGCTTCTCCTCCCCGTCTCCGAAGAGGGCCATCATGCACCTAGTTCGAGTGTGCCCTATGCGACTCCCGCATCAGGCGTCAACGGCGTAACAGGCGTGTCGCAATGACGCTGAATCGGCACCAGTCGCAGCCGCGGCGCAAGCCCCACTTCGGCCAATACCGCCAGCGCGGCGCGCTCGTCATCGCCGAGCCTCTGCGGGACACCCAACAACACACTGACCACGCAGTCGTCGCATCCCGGTCCTCGCATCGCGCAATCGTCACAGTCGATGAGCATGGCTCCTCCTTTCCTCTCGATCTCGGTATCTCGGCTATTTCGCCGTCGTCCGGAAGGTAACCGGCCCCACCGACAAGATCCCTGCTCTCCCAGGTTCGCCTGGCACCCTGGCGGTATGACCGACCAGACGCCGCAGATACACACCGACCGGCGCCGTGCCGAGTCCTTCGGTGCCGCCGCGGAGGCATACGACCGATATCGCCCCCGGTATCCGCAGGCGTTCATCGACGAGCTGGTGTCCTCCGGGCACCCACAAGTTCTCGATGTCGGAGCCGGCACGGGGATCGCCTCGGCCCAGCTCATCGCCGCCGGCGCGCAGGTGACCGCGGTGGAGCCGGATATCCGGATGGCGCAGCTGGCCACCGCCAAGGGCATTGACGTCGAGGTGGCGCCGTACGAGGACTGGCAACCCGACGGCAGATCATTCGACCTCGTACTGTTCGCACAGTCCTTCCACTGGGTACAGCCCACCGCGGCTCTGGAGAAAACCGCTGGCATATTGCGTCCCGGTGGCCGACTCGTACTGGCGTGGAATCGCATCGAGCCGAAGGCCCCAACACGACAGGACCTCGATGCGGTCTACGCCGATTACATGGATCCGTCAGTGCGGGCCGCGATCCACCCCGACCAGGACACCGTCGGTCCGATGGTCGAGCAGGCCGGGTATCGCGTGGAGCGCCGAACCTTTGCCGAACAATTGCGGTTCTCCACCCAGGCTTACCTCGACATGGCGTTCACCTACTCCAACCACCTGACGCTCGACGCGCACAAGCGCACCGAGCTGCGTGCCCGGCTTGAGCAGCTGATCGGCGCGGGGGGCGTCACCGCCGAAAATAACGCCCTAGCCCTGGTGTGCACTCCGGCGCGGTAAACACGCGCTGTCGGTGCGCGCGCATACGGTCAGGCCATGACGCAGTTGGCTTTCGACGAAATGTCGTCAGCACAAGCACTGCGCGACACCACCTTTGTGGTGGTGGACCTGGAAACCACAGGTGGCAGCGCCGAGAAAGACGCGATCACCGAGATCGGTGCGGTCAAGGTGCGTGGCGGCGAGATACTCGGCGAACTGGCCACATTGGTCGATCCGAAACGCGCGATGCCACCACAGATCGTCCGTCTCACCGGCATCACGTCGGCGATGCTGGTGGACGCACCGCCGATCGAGCAGGTGCTACCCACCTTTCTCGAATTCGCCCGCGGGTCCGTACTGGTGGCCCATAACGCCGGCTTCGATATCGGATTCCTCAAGGCAGCAGCGCGGCAGTGCGGAATCGACTGGCCCCAGCCCACCGTGCTGTGCACTGTCCGCCTGGCGCGCAGGGTGCTCTCACGCGAGGAAGCCCCGCGGGTCAACCTGGGCGCCCTGGCACAGCTGCTCGGCGCGGCGACCACCCCCACGCACCGCGCACTCGACGATGCCCGCGCCACCGTCGACGTGCTGCACGCGCTGATCGGCCGGGTGGGCAACCAGGGCGTCGACACCATGGGCGAGCTGCGACGCTACCGGACCCAGGTGCCCAACGCCTTACGCGGCAAACGTTCGTTGGCTGACGGAATGCCTTACGCCCCAGGCGTTTACCTGTTCCGAGGGCCGGCAGGCGAGGTGCTGTACGTGGGCACCGCGGTCAACCTGCACCGACGGGTGCAGCAGTACTTCACGGGCGCGGACCCGCGTGGCCGCATGCGCGAGATGGTCACCATCGCGACCGCGGTGGACCATGTGACCTGTGCGCACCCCCTGGAGGCCGCGGTACGCGAGCTGCGGCTGTTGGGTGCACACGCACCGCCGTACAACAGGAAATCCCGCTTCCCGCACCGCTGGTGGTGGGTGGTTCTCACCGAGGAGCCGTTTCCCCGGTTCGCCGTCGTCCGCAGCACCCAGGGCAGGGTGCATTTGGGACCCTTTCGGGCACGCGGCGACGCGACGATCGCCGCCCTGACGCTCGCCCGATTCACCGGCGTGCGCACCTGCACGACACGAATCAGTGCCAGCGGGCAGCACGGCCCAGCCTGCGACGGTCAGGCCTACCCACACGACACCGCCTCCCCATGCCCCACCCCGCCCGGCGTGGATGCACTCGGGTACCGGGACGCGCTCGCTCCGGCACATGCCGTACTCGCCGGCACCCACGGGGAGCCGCTCGACGCCATGTGCGACCGGGTGGCAGAGCTGGCCGGTATACGACGCTACGAGACCGCCGCGCGACAACGCGATGCGACGGCCGCACTCGTCGAGGCACTGGCCCGTCAGCACCGCCTGCATGCCCTCTCACGTATCGGGGAGCTGATCGCCGCGCGCCCCGACGGTGAAGGCGGCTGGCAGATCGCCGTGGTCCGCCACGGTCAGCTGGCGGGTGCCGCGGTGGCCCGCCGTGCCGTCCCCCCGATGCCGGTGGCGGAGGCGGCCTCTGCGGGGGCCCAGGTAGTGCTGCCGACCCCCGAACCGTTCAGCGGAGCCGCACCGGAGGAGACCGGGCTGGTCACCCGCTGGCTGGCCGAGCCGGGCGTGCGCATCGTGTCCTCAACGGACGGCTACTCCGAGGCGACGGGATGTTCCGGACGGTTGCGAGACTGGGCGGCGACGGCGCGCAGCGCCAGGGTCAGCACGTTCGCGACCGCTGCGCATCAAGACGACTGGGGGCTGGTCGAGCTGGTCAGGTCCGCGCATCCTGTTGGGCCGCATCCTGTTGGGCCCCGAGCCGCTGGCTGACGACTATCCAGTTGTCCAGCAGTACGGCCGCCGCCCCCGAGTCGATGGCCGTAGCCGCTCGCGAGAGTGCGTTCTCCCAGGCAGGCACCCATTGGGCGTCGCTGGCCAGCCCGGCGTAGGCAACCATGGCCCCTGCGGCGTTGAGCACCACTGCGTCCCGCACGGCACCGGCGCGCCCACCGAGTAATTCACGGACCTCGGCGGCATTGAATGCGGGATCGCCGCCGACCAGCTCCTCCAGCCGGGCACGTGCGAAACCGAATGCCGCCGGATCGAACCGCAGCTTGTCGACGGTGCCCGCCTGCACCCGCCAGATGGTGCTGGTCGTGGTGGTGGTCAACTCGTCGAGCCCGTCATCACCGTGCACCACCAGCACGCTGGAGCCGCGCCCGGCGAAAACGCCCGCCGTCACCTCGGCGAGGTCAGCGAAAGCGCACCCTATGAGACCTGCGCGTGGGCGGCCCGGATTCGTCAGCGGCCCAAGCAAGTTGAACACCGTGGGCACACCAATCTCGCGGCGCACCACCGACGCGTACCGGTACGACGGATGAAAATGCGGTGCAAAGCAGAATCCGATGCCCACCTCGGAAACACTGCGGACCACCTCGTCGGGATCGAGGTCGATGCGCACCCCCAGCTCCTCCAGTGTGTCCGCACCACCGGCCAGCGACGACGCCGCCCGGTTACCGTGCTTGACCACCTTCACCCCGCAGGCCGCCACCACAATGGAGGCCATCGTGGAGAGGTTCACTGTGTTCGCGCCGTCTCCCCCGGTGCCGACGATGTCGACGGAGTCTCTGCCGATCTCGTCACCGACTCCCGACGGAAACGGGACCGCGTGAGCCAGCATGGTGTCGGCCAACTCCCCGACCTCGCCCGAGGTCGGGCGCTTCATCCGCATCGACACCCCGAATGCGGCGATCTGGGCCGGGGTGGCCGCGCCCGTCATGATCTGGTCCATGGCCCAGGTAGCCTGTCCCGCGCTCAGGTCTCGCCTGTTCGTCAGCTCCCCCAGTACCCGGGGCCAGGACTGTTGGTCTTCGCGCAAGCGGCTCATCCGCGAATCTTCCGGCACGCCGCAAATGGTCCCATGAGGGCTGGCCCGCCATCCAACGCAATACGGATCCGAACGGCCGTCAGGACCTGATGGCGGTGACGGCGAACTGCCGCGACACGCCGGGCGGAGTGTCACCCTCCCCGTCCCGTCAGAGGCCACGCACGTCGCGGGGAGTCGGTCACAAATCAATGTCGGACCCGAGTGGCTCTCGACAACTACAAAGCGTCATACTTACGGCGTGACGACCGCAGCAGCCCCAGGATCGCCGGCGGGCACCGCCATTACCCAGCGGGTTCATTCACTGAACCGCCCCAATATGGTGAGTGTTGGCACCATAGTCTGGCTTTCCAGTGAGTTGATGTTCTTTGCTGGTCTCTTCGCTTTCTACTTCACCGCCCGGGCCCAGTCCGGTGGTCATTGGCCACCGGAGCCCACCGAGCTGAACATGGCGCTCGCCATCCCCGTCACCGCCGTGCTGGTCGCCTCATCCTTCACCTGTCAGATGGGTGTGTTCGCCGCGGAAAAGGGCGACGTGTTCGGGCTGCGCCGCTGGTACATCATCACCCTCATCATGGGCACCTTCTTTGTGCTGGGCCAGGGCACCGAATACGTCAACCTGGTTCGCGAAGGCACCACCATCGCGGGAAGCGCATACGGCTCAACGTTCTACTTGGCCACCGGCTTTCACGGTCTGCACGTTATCGGCGGTCTGGTCGCCTTCATCTACCTGCTGATTCGCACCCGAATGAGCAAGTTCACTCCGGCTCAGGCCACCTCCGCGATCGTCGTGTCGTACTACTGGCACTTCGTCGACATCGTGTGGATCGCATTGTTCGCCACCATCTACTTCGTCCGTTGATCCAGCCCGGCCCGGTGAAGGGAGCACAACAGGTGAGCGAGGAGCCCGTAATTAATACAGCCACCAAGAATCGCGCACGCCGCAAGTTCCGCCGTCGTATCTCAGCAGGTTTGCTGCTGCTGATCGCGCTGGTGGTCGCCGGCGGCCTGGCAACGACCTTCACGCCCACCCCGCAGGTCGCGGTGGCCGACGAGGACAAGTCGGCGCTGCTCCGCACCGGCAAGCAGCTGTACGAGACCTCATGCATCACCTGCCACGGCGCCAACCTGCAGGGTGTGCCGGACCGCGGGCCCAGCCTCATCGGTGTGGGCGATGCAGCCGTTTACTTCCAGGTCTCCACCGGCCGCATGCCGGCCATGCGCAACGAGGCCCAGGCCCAACGCAAGGACCCGATCTTCGACGAGGAACAGACCGACGCACTGGGTGCCTACATCCAGCAGAACGGCGGCGGCCCCCAGGTAGTCCGCGACGGTGACGGCGCGATCGCCCAGGGATCGCTGCGCGGCAACAACATTGCCCGGGGTGGCGACCTGTTCCGGCTGAACTGCGCGTCCTGCCACAACTTCACCGGCAGGGGCGGCGCATTGTCCTCGGGCAAGTTCGCACCCGAGCTGGACCCCGCCAACGAACAGCAGATCTATACCGCGATGCTGACCGGCCCGCAGAATATGCCCAAGTTCTCCGACCGCCAGCTCAGCCCCGAAGAGAAGAAGGACATCGTCGCCTACGTCCGCGCGTCGGTTGAGACCCCCGATCCGGGCGGTTACGGACTCGGCGGACTCGGCCCGACCTCCGAGGGCATGGCCATCTGGATCATCGGCATCGTTGCCGCCGTCGGCGCGGCATTGTGGATTGGAGCACGCGCGTGAGTGGCAATCCCAACGTAGAGATCCCATCCGACGAGCAGCTCGCGACGATGAGCCAAGACGAGCTGGTCAAGCTCGGCACCAACCTCGACGGTGTCGAGATCGTCTACCGCGAGCCACGCTGGCCCGTCGAAGGCACCAAGGCCGAGAAGCGTGCCGAGCGTCTGATCGCGCTGTGGTTCGCCCTCGGTGGTGTGTTCGGCCTGGCCCTGCTCGGGGTGTTCCTGTTCTGGCCGTGGGAGTACAAGCCGTTCGGCGACCCCGGAAACGCGGTCTACAACCTGGCGACGCCGTTGTACGGCCTCACCCTCGGCCTGTCTGTGCTCTCGTTGGGTATTGGCGCGGTGCTGTACACCAAGAAGTTCATTCCCCAGGAAATCTCGATCCAGGACCGTCACGACGGTGGCTCCTCCGAGGTGGATCGCAAGACCATCGTCGCGCAACTGAAAGACACCCTGGAGACCTCGACGCTTCCGCGGCGCAAGGTGATCACCCGAGCCCTCGGCTTCGGCGTCGGCGCCATGGGCGCCGGTGCCACCGTCGCACTCATCGGTGGCATCATCAAGAACCCTTGGGCGCGTGTGGTTCCCACCGCCAACGGCAAGCAGCCGGTGCTGCTCACCAGCGGCTGGACTCCTCGCTATCACGGCGAGACCATCTTCCTGGGCCGGGCCGTCGGCAGCAGCGCCAACATACTGTTGAAGATTCGCCCGGAGGATATCGACGCCGGCGGCATGGAGACCGTGTTCCCGTGGCGTGAGTCCGATGGCGATGGCACCACTGTCGAGTCGCACGAGAAGCTATCGCATATTCAGATGGGTGTGCGAAACCCGGTGATGATCATCCGGGTGCGCCCCACCGATATGTCCAAGGTGGTCAAGCGCCAAGGACAGGAGAGCTACAACTACGGCGACCTGTTCGCGTTCACCAAGATCTGCTCGCACCTGGGTTGCCCCACATCGCTTTTCGAGCAGCAGAGCTACCGCATCCTGTGCCCGTGCCACCAGTCGCAGTTCGACGCGCTGCACTTCGCCAAGCCGATCTTCGGCCCGGCGGCACGCGCCCTGGCACAGTTGCCGATCACCGTCGACAAAGACGGTTACCTCGTCGCCGCCGGCGACTTCGCCGAACCCGTCGGACCCGCATTCTGGGAGCGCAAATCATGAGCGACACAGCCCAAAAGCCGTCACGCGTAGCCAAGATCGCCGCCGGTCAGGCCGAGGCGATGGATTCCCGATATCACCTCGCCGCCGGGATGAAGCGGCAGATCAACAAGGTCTTCCCGACGCACTGGTCGTTCATGCTCGGTGAGATCGCGCTGTACGCCTTCATCGTCCTACTGCTCTCGGGCGTGTACCTGACCTTGTTCTTCGACCCGTCGATGGCCGAAGTGACCTACAACGGCGTCTACCAGCCGCTGCGCGGTGTGCAGATGTCCAAGGCCTATGAGACCGCGCTGAACATCAGCTTCGAGGTGCGCGGCGGTCTATTCGTGCGCCAGATACATCACTGGGCAGCCCTGCTGTTTTCGGCCTCGATCATGGTGCACCTGGCTCGCATCTTCTTCACCGGCGCCTTCCGGCGCCCCCGCGAGGCCAACTGGGTCATCGGCTCGCTGCTGCTCATCCTGTCGATGTTCGAGGGCTACTTCGGTTACTCGCTGCCCGACGACCTGCTCTCCGGTATCGGACTGCGCGCCGCGTTCTCATCCATCACGCTAGGCGTTCCCCTCGTCGGCACCTGGCTGCACTGGGCGCTCTTCGGCGGTGACTTCCCCGGCAATATCTTCATTCCGCGAATGTACGCATTGCATATCCTGCTGATCCCCGCGATCATCCTGGCGCTCATCGCGGTTCACCTGGCGTTGGTGTGGTACCAGAAGCACACCCAGTTCCCCGGTCCCGGCGCCAAGGAAACGAATGTCGTTGGCGTGCGCATCCTCCCGGTGTTCGCGCTCAAGGGCGGCGCGTTCTTTGCCTTCACCACCGCCATCCTGGCCCTGATGAGCGGCCTGCTGCAGATCAACCCGATCTGGCTGCTGGGCCCCTATCGGCCGTCGCAGATCTCCGCGGGCAGCCAGCCCGACTTCTACATGATGTGGACCGAGGGTCTGGCCCGGCTGTGGCCCGCCTGGGAGCTCTACATCTTCGGGCACACCGTTCCCGCCGTGTTCGCCGTCGCAGTGATCATGGGTCTGGTGTTCGGGCTGCTGACGATGTACCCGTTCATCGAGAAGAAGCTCACGGGCGACGATGCGCATCACAACCTGCTGCAGCGTCCGCGTGATGCTCCGGTCCGCACCGCCGTCGGCTCGGCAGCGATCTCGTTCTACATGATCCTGACGCTGGCCGCGATGAACGACATCATCGCGCTCAAGTTCCACATCTCGCTGAACGCGACAACGTGGATCGGCCGCATCGGCATGGTCATCCTGCCGATCGTCGTGTACTACCTCGCCTACCGGTGGGCCATCGGCCTGCAGCGCTCGGACCGTGCGGTACTGGCACACGGCATCGAGACCGGCATCATCAAGCGGCTGCCGCATGGTCAGTACATCGAACTGCACCAGCCGCTGGCCGGTGTCGACGAGCATGGCCACGCCATTCCGCTGGAATATCAGGGTGCTGCGGTGCCGCAACGCATGAACAAGCTCGGATCGGCCGGCGCACCCGGCACCGGTTCGTTCCTGTTCGCCGACCCCGCCCACGAGCAGCAGGCACTGGTGGACGCCGAACACGAGGCGCACCACAAGTCACTGCTCGCTTTGAAGGAGTACCAGGACGGCGAGCTGGAAACGAATGGATCCAGCGGCTCGACGAACGGCCACGGCCACTAGAAGTCAGATCAACAGTTGGGCCCCGCATGCGAAAGTGTGCGGGGCCCAACTGTTTCTCCACCTTCGGCTAGCGTTGCACACATGCGTGAGATGAGCCGCGAAGAATGGTGGGCATTTGCCACCGAAGGCACCCGTACCGGAATGGTTGGCCTGGTGCGCGCCAACGGTGCACCCATCGTGACGCCCGTCTGGTTCCTGCTGAATGCGGGCCCCGACGGGGATGAGCTGATCTTCACAACGGGCACCGAGACCCTCAAAGGCAAAGCGATCCAACGAGACCCACGGATCTCTCTCGCGGTCGACAACCAGCAGCCGCCCTACTCCTACGTCCAGTTCTCGGCTGAGGCGCGGCTGACCGAAAACTACGACGAGATACTCAACTGGGCTACCAAGATAGGCGGACGCTACATGGGCGTCGAGCTCGCCGAGCAGTACGGCCGCCGCAATGCGGTTCCCGAGGAGTCACTGGTGCGGGCAACCATCACGAAGGTGATAGCCCGCGCCGGAATCGCCGACTAGCCTTCTGCGTGAGCGCCCAGCTCACGTAGCCGTTTCAGGGTGAACCACGGGATCACGGCCATCGAGCACGTGATCAATCCGGCGAAGACGAACGCGACGATGGCGGCTGTCTCACTCTCCACTGCCAGCAGGTAGGTGCCGGTCACCACCGCAAGCAGCGCCAGACCGATCGCACCGGCGATACCCACCGTTGCCCGCAGCCATAGCCTGTCCACCACCGCGGACTTCACGGCCGACTCGGCGGCCGCTCGATACGTCGGAGATCCGGGACCGCTGTAGTCCTGCGGGACGTGGATCACAGGATCCGCGAGACCACCAAATGTGCGGAGCTTCTCGGTCGAGGCCTCCGGGGGAGGCGGGCTCGAGGGCGTCGAGCCTGCACGGGAGACGTTGGAAACCTTGGCTTTTGACGTACCGCGCACCGTGCGCTGGGTGGCGGCCGTTTTGCGTGCGCGCAGCAGCAGCGGCACCGCCCCGATGATGACCGCCAGTGACACCCCGATGACGATGTAGATCCCCCACGAAGAAGCCGAGGGCTCCCCCGCACCGGCCATCACGACGATGGCGCCGACCAGCATTCCGACGAACGCGAGCCAGATGACCGCGCACAACCCCAACAGCATCCGGTCGACGGACTCCGGAGAGGAACGCCGCACCGACCCGGCGGCCGCAGTGAACGGCTTAGCCCATCGACCGACTGACATCAGCAGGTTGCCTGCGCTGAGTTGTTGCTGTTAGCGGACAGGACCTGGCCGTCGCTGGTGGTGATCGTGCAGTTGAGCTGGCTCAATCGCAAGAAACTACTCGCCGATACCGAACCGATCTCCGAATTCGAGATCGGGGTGACCGTGATCGACCAAGGGATGTACACATTCGGGTTCACCCGGGTGCGTCCGGAGCCGTCGGTCCACGTGATCGAGATGCGATCGAGCGGAGCCTTCGAGCCCGTCACCGAGTAGGTGATCTGGCGTGGCCCGGCCGGAGTCGTGGTGGTCGGCGGAGGAGGCGGCGGCGTGGTCGTCGTCACCGGTGGAGGCGCCTCATGCGTTGTGGGCGACGGAGCAGGCGGCGGAGGAGGCGGAGGAGGAGGCTCCACCGTCACCGTCTCGGTCACCACTGGCGGGGGCGGCGGTGGTGACTCGCTACTCGGCGGGGGTGGTGGTGGGGGCGGCGGCGGCGGTGGCGTCGTGGTGGTGATGATCTCGTTCCACGGCGTGGTGCTCGGGGTCGGCGTCACGGAGGTGCTCTTGGCGGCGCCGTTGGTCTCGTCCGAGCGCCCGGCTACCAGCAGCGCGACGGAGGCAACCAGGGTGATCGCGGCAATAATCGCGGCGACCCCGACGACCCACGGCCAGCGCGGTGGCGGGGGCTCATCGTCACCGACAAGCTGCGTGTCGTACTCGTCGTACGGCACATACGGGCTGGTGAACTGCTCGGACTCCGGCGCCGAGTACGCCTGGGAAGGTAACGCCGCAGAATCCGACTCTGGAGCCGGGGCATCCGCGTTCGGACCGTCCAGATCCGGAACTTCCCCGGGAGTCCCCGACCCTGGGGTGTCCGTCCCACTCATCTACACAAGTTCCTTTTCGTCACTTCCCGCACCCCGCCGGGCCACCTACTGGAGGGGCCATGGCAACGATAGTCAACGCGATCCGGGGCGACGAAACCTGACGGCCGGAAAAACCAAACTGACCACCGGATTGTTATCGAAATGGTGACGGTAGACACGGTCACGTCACACGAGCCACGGGAGTCCCGCCGCAAAGTGCGAGATGAGGCTAGTGCTTCTCCGCGCCCACGTGATATTCGAAGACCAGGCCGGCAACCGCGCTGAGTACGAGCACCCCGCCGGCGGCGATCAGCCACGGCAGCCACAGGGCCACGCCCACGGCAGTGGTGGCCGCGGCCAGCGCAATCATGATGGGCCACCAGCTGTGCGGGCTGAAGAAGCCCAGCTCGCCGGCGCCGTCAGCAATCTCGGCGTCCTCGTAATCCTCGGGCCGGGTGTCCAGACGTCGGGCCACGAACCGGAAGAACGTCGAGATGATCAGCGACAGGCCTGTCGTCATCACCATGGCGGTAGTCCCGGCCCACTCCACACCGCCGTTGGCGTACAGGGCGGTGAGCACCGCGTAGAGGACGGTGGCAAGGGCGAAGAATCCGGTGAGGATTTCGAAGAGTCGGGCTTCAATATGCATGGCTGCGCTCCTACCTTTTCCGCTGCCTAGTTTTTCGCCGCGTTGTTGTCCGCCGGCGCAAGCTCCCCGCGGCGGCCGTCAAACGGCCTGGTGGTGGTGGCGACTGGCGATTGGGCAATCGCGGCCAACGCCTCGGCGTTGGTCTTGCCCTCGCGTCGCTTGTCCAGGTACGCCTTGAAGTCGTTCGGGGTGACCACGCGCAACTCGAAGGCCATCATCGAGTGGTAGGTACCGCACATCTCAACGCAGCGGCCCACGAACGCGCCTTCCTTCAGGATCTTGCTGACCTGGAAGACGTTGTCGGAGTTGTTGGCCTTGGGCTCAGGCATCACGTCACGAGTGAATAGGAACGGCACCACCCGGAACGAGTGGATGACGTCGGCCGAGGCCAGCTGGAACTCGACGCTCTTGCCGCTGGGCAGCACCAGCACCGGGATCTCGGAGGAGGTGCCGACGGTCTCGACCTTGTCGAAGTTCAGGTAGGTGCGGTCCTCGCGGTTGAGGCCGCGCACCGGGCCGACGATTTCCTTGCCGTGCTCGTCCTTGCCCTCCGGCTTGGAGGTCATGGCCTTCTTGCGCTCTGGATCGGCACCGTCGTACTTGTACGTGCCGTCCTTGAAGTCCACCTTTTGGTAGCCGAACTTCCAGTTCCATTGGAACGCAGTGACGTCGACGACAACCTCGGGGTTCGGGTCCTTGTGCATGACCCGGTTCTGCACCACGACAGTGAAGTAGAAGAGCACCGCGATGATCAGGAACGGCACCACAGTCAGGATCAGCTCAAGCGGGAGGTTGTACCCGAACTGACGCGGGAACTCGGTGTCGCCCGGCTTGTGCCGGTGAAACGCGACGGTCCAGAAGGTCAGGCCCCAGACGATGACGCCGACTACCAGCGAGGCGACGACCGCCCAAGTCCACAGCGGTGCCATGTAGTCGTGGGCCTCGGGGGTGATGCCCTCGGGCCACCCGAAGCGCAGCACTTCTTGGACGCTACAACCGCTGAGCAGGAAGCTCGCCGCGCCCAACAGCACCACGGTGGCCAGCATGGACGGCCGTGAGCCGGACCGTGACGTCACGTTTGTAGCCTCCTAGGTGGGGACAGAATCGCGTGCTGACCTGTGGCAGCAATCGAATACTACGCAGCGTAGACCACGCCGTCGCATCAGGGCTGCGACGGGGCCGGTGTGGGACTGCGTGAGTCCGGGAGGGACTGTCATGTTGCATACTTGGCCGCGTGTGTGGACTGGTGGCGTGGCTGGGCCCGCCGGGGTCTTCTCTCGAATCTCATAGCCCTGCGGTGGATGCGGCGATGGTGCATATGCGCCATCGCGGCCCCGATGAGCCGGGGATCTGGCACGACGAAAACGTGCTCTTTGGCTTCAATCGGCTCTCGATCATCGATATCGAGCATTCGCATCAGCCGCTGCGCTGGGGTCCGGCCGATGCCCCGGACCGGTATGTGCTGGTCTTCAACGGCGAGATCTACAACTATCTAGAACTCCGGGAAGCGTTGCGGTCCGATTTCGGCGCCGTTTTTGCCACCGAGGGCGATGGTGAGGCGATCCTGGCGGCATACCACTTCTGGGGCGTCGACGCGCTGCACCGGCTGCGCGGCATGTTCGCCTTTGCCATCTGGGACACCGAGCGACGCGAGTTGTTCTGCGCGCGCGACCCGTTCGGGATCAAGCCACTGTTCATGGCGACCGGACCGGGTGGGACTGCACTGGGCAGCGAGAAAAAATGCCTTCTGGACCTCGTGGAGCAATTGGGCATCGGTACCGAACTGGACCTGCGCGCACTGCAGCACTACACGGCACTGCAGTACGTTCCCGAGCCCGAGAGCCTGCACACCGAGATTCGTCGCCTCGAATCCGGTTCGTACGCGCGCATTGCACCCGGCCAGGAGCCGAGGGTCACGCGCTACTTCCCCGCCCGGTTCGACGCGAAGCCGTTCACTCGCGCGACGCGCCAGTCCCGGTACGACGAGATTACCGAGGTGCTCTCCGATTCGGTGGCCAAGCACATGCGAGCCGATGTCACGGTGGGATCGTTCCTATCCGGCGGCATCGACTCGACGGCCATCGCAGCGCTGGCCATCCGGCATAACCCCAAGCTCATCACCTTCACGACCGGCTTTGAGCGGCAAGGCTATTCCGAGGTCGATGTGGCGGTCGAGTCGGCAGCGGCGATTGGCGCTCGGCATGTCGTCAAGGTGGTCAGCCAGGAGGAGTTCGTCTCCGCACTGCCCGAGATCGTCTGGTATCTGGATGATCCGGTGGCCGACCCGTCACTGGTGCCGTTGTACTTCGTGGCCCGGGAGGCCCGCAAGCACGTCAAGGTGGTGTTGTCCGGCGAGGGTGCCGACGAGCTGTTCGGTGGGTACACCATCTACCGAGAACCCTTGTCACTCAAGCCTTTCGAATATTTACCCGGCGCGCTGCGGCGCGGCGCGGCACGGCTGTCGGCGGCCATACCGGAGGGGGTACGCGGGAAGAGCTTGCTACACCGAGGGTCGATGACGCTCGAGCAGCGCTACTACGGGAACGCCCGTAGCTTCGATGACGCACAACTGCGCGAGGTGCTCCCCCATTACCGCCCGGAATGGGGCCACCAGGACGTCACCGCCGCCCTTTACGAACGGTGTGCGGGCTGGGATCCGGTGGCGCGCATGCAGTACGTAGACCTGTTCACCTGGTTGCGCGGCGACATCCTGGTCAAGGCCGATAAGGTGACGATGGCCAACTCGCTGGAACTGCGGGTGCCGTTCCTGGACCCCGAGGTGTTCAAGGTCGCGTCCACGCTGCCCTACCGGGAGAAGGTCACCCGGGAAACCACCAAATACGCCCTCCGCAAGGCGCTGGAACCCATTGTGCCGGCACATGTTCTGCACCGGACAAAGCTCGGTTTCCCCGTGCCTATCCGACACTGGTTCGCCGACGGGCTGCTGCACGACTGGGCCCGCGAAATGCTCGCGACCACGCAGACCGGCCACCTGATCAACGTGGACGCGGTGAGCCGGATGCTCACCGAGCACGCGGCCGGGGTCAGCGATCACAGCCGCAGGCTCTGGACAGTGCTCATCTTCATGCTGTGGCACGCGATCTTCGTCGAACACTCCGTGCGGCCCCAGATCCAGGAGCCGCACTACCCGGTGCAGCTCTAGCTAGAGCGCCGCACCGATCTCGTCGGCGGCCTCCTGGCCGTAGGCGTCAGCGAGGCGACCAAGCGCGATCTCGCGCTCCCACACCCATTCCTGAGTACCGACAGTCTCCAGGACCAGCACGGCCACAAGCGATCCCAGCTGCGCCGATCGTTCGAGGTTCAGGCCGGCGCTGCGCCCCGTGAGGAACCCGGCGCGCCAGGCGTCGCCGACTCCGGTCGGGTCGACCTGCTCCTTCTCCGGGACCACACCGACCTTGAGGGACGTGCCGTCCTTCTCGACGATTTCGACGCCGTTGGGGCCCAGGGTGGTGACCCGCAGCTCGACACGCTCGCGTACATCGGCCTCGGTCCACCCTGTCTTGGACAGCAGCAGATCCCACTCGTAGTCGTTGGTGAACAGATAAGCGGCGCCACCGACGAGTTCACGCGCCTGCTCGCCGGAAAGCCGGGCCAGCTGCTGCGACGGGTCGGCCGCAAATGGCAGACCCAGCGAACGGCATTCCTCGGTGTGCCGGAACATGGCATCGGGGTCGTTGGCTCCGATGATCACCAATTCCGGTGTCCCGGTGCGCGATACGACATCGGCCAGCGAGATGTCGCGGGCTTCCGACATCGCACCCGGGTAGAAGGACGCGATCTGCGCCATGTCGAGGTCGGTGGTGCACACGAAACGGGCGGTGTGCGCGGTCTCGGAAATCTTCACGGCGTCACAATTGACGCCGTGGTCTTCCAGCCATGATCGGTACTCGGCGAAGTCGGCACCCACCGCGCCCACCAGAGTCGCCTTACCGCCGAGCACGCCGATGGCGAAGGCGATATTTCCGGCGACACCACCGCGGCGGATTTCCAGATCGTCTACCAGGAAACTGAGGGACACCTTTTGCAAATGCTCGACCAACAACTGTTCGGAGAACTTGCCGGGGAAGTTCATGAGGTGGTCGGTCGCAATGGATCCGGTGACGATGATGGACACGCGTGAGGCCCTTCGTAGGAATTCGGTCTGGGTGGGCACAAGACAACCTCAGAAGCTTACCTAACGTAACTGTTCGGACGGTTGTCACCGATTGCTAGCCTGGATCGTCGGGGCGTGAAACTGGGGAACCGAAATTTCAGGAGAATCAATGGCTGAACCAGGTTATTCGACGGTGCCCTACCCCGGTTTACCGCCTATGCCTCCACCGGTCGACTACCCCGATCGCACGCGCAAGGTACCCGGGTGGCTGGCGCCCGCCGCCGTGGTCGCAGCGTTGGTGGTGCTGGCGCTGCTACTGGGGCTACTGACGAAGAATTCCGGCGTATCGCACCGCCCCAGCGAGGCGAAGATCCAGCAGACGATCCAGGGCTATCTGAATGCGATGGCCAAGCTCGATACCGTGACGCTGGCACGTAACGCCGGCTGCGGGCTCTATGACGCTGTGCGCGACAAGGACACCGACGACACGATCGTGCGTGCCAACGCCCAACAGTTTGTGGCCACCGTCGGGACGGCGACGGTGAAGTCGATCGACAAGATCGTCTACTTCTCCGAGTATCAACTCAAGGTGTTGTTCACCGCACAGAGCCCGAAGCGCAAAGACACCCCGCAGGGACAGGCCGAGCTATTGATCAACGACGGCACGATCTACGTCTGCTCCGCGTACATGCGCGGCGCGAACGCGTACTGATCAGTTAAAGGAGTCGCCGCAGGCGCAGGAGCCGGTGGCGTTCGGGTTGTCGATCGTGAAGCCCTGCTTCTCGATGGTGTCGACGAAGTCGATCGAGGCGCCCTGGATGTACGGGGCACTCATCCGGTCGACGGTGAGCTTCACACCGTCGAACTCGCTGACAAGGTCACCGTCGAGGTTGCGGTCGTCGAAGAACAACTGGTACCGCAGACCTGCACAGCCGCCGGGCTGGACCGCGATGCGCAGCGAGAGGTCATCGCGGCCTTCCTGATCCAGCAGCGCCTTGGCCTTGGAGGCGGCGGCATCGGTCAGGACGGCACCGTGGGCTTCCTCAGTGGTGACCCCGGTGGTAGAGGTGGCGGTCGATTCGTCTTGGACAGTCATTGTGGGATCTCCCCTGGGTCGAAGCTCGCTGGTGGACGTCCGGGTAGGGAACGTCTTCTGTCCTCAACGGTACCTCGTCTGCGGCTATTCCTACATCTATGCCCTAGTCGCGCGGCCAATCAGCTGCGACATGCGCCGCCAGCCCGGCCAGCTGGCCGGCAGCGTCCGCCATGGCTCGCTGCACAGACCCGGCGAACTGGGCGATCGATTCGGCACGCGCGATTCCTGCCTGCTCGTACTCCTCCGCGGCTAGCGTCACCTGACCGGCCAGAACGAGGACCGGGATGCCCGATGTCGCGGCACGCGCCGCGACCGACCCGGCGACCTTGCCGTGCAGGGTTTGGTCATCGAACTTGCCCTCACCGGTGATCACCAGGTCGGCCTGCGCGATCGCACCGTCAAGGCCGGTGTGTTCGGCGACGATCCGCGCGCCCGATTCACGACGGCCACCCAGCGCGAGCAGTGCCACACCGATCCCGCCCGCGGCCCCGGCGCCTGCGAGATCCCGCACCGAGCGGCCGGTTCCTGCCTCCAGCTCACCGACCCAGTCGGTGAGCCGCGCTTCCAGTCGTCTCACGCTGTCCGGGTCGGCTCCCTTCTGCGGGCCGAACACCGCGGCCGCACCACGCAGACCGAGCAACGGATGCTCGACATCACTGGCGACCACCAATTCCACTGCGGCCATATAGTGTTGCGCCCGCGGGAGCCCACCGAGACCTTCCACCAGCCCGGCCCCACCGTCGGTGCAGCTGCTCCCGCCCAGGCCGACGACGAGCTTCGTGGCACCGGCGTCGAGAGCCGCGGCGATCAGCTGTCCGACCCCGGTGCTGTGGGCCCGCCATGCGGTGTCGGCGGATGGCACGCGTCCTAACAGCGGAAGTCCGCAGGCCTGGGCGCATTCGATATAGGCGGTGGCGCCGTCACCCAACCAACTGGCGTCGACCTCGTCGTCCAGGGGGCCGTGCACGCGCAGGGTGTGCCGCCGCGCCGAGGGCAACTGCGCTGCCAGCACCTCGATGAAGCCAGGTCCCCCATCCGATTGCGGGCTGAGGGTGACGGTGTCGTCGGGTCGGGTTCTCGTCCAGCCGCCCGCGATGGCGGTCGCCGCCTCGGTGGCGGTGAGCGTGTCACCGAAGCTGTCGGGCGCCACCAGAATCTGACTCATTCGCGCAGGATAATCTGGACATGTGAAACTGCTCGGCCGAAAGAAATCCACCTCCGCAGATAACGGCGCTGAGGCGTCCTCATCACCCTCCGGTGAGACCGACGTCACATCCCCGGCGCAGGCCAGGAAGGGGCGTCCCACCCCCAAACGGGACGCCGGGAAGCGGCGGGGTCCGATCTCCCCCGCGCCGTTGACCAGTGCCGAGGCCCGCCAGCGCCGCAAGGAGCTGCGCGGCCCCAAACTGTCGCGCAAGGAACGCAAGGTCGAGAGCGCCGATCGGCGCGCTCGGATGGCCGACAATCGCGAGAAAATGATGACCGGTGATGAGGCGTACTTGTTGCCCCGCGACAAAGGTCAGGTGCGTGCGTTTGCCCGCGACATCGTTGACTCACGACGCAACGTGCTCGGGCTGTTCATGCCCCTGGCCCTGTTCTTGATCTTCGCCATGTTCGCGGTGCCATCCGTCCAGGTGCAGATGTGGATGACCCCGGCAATGCTGGTGCTGATGCTCGTGATGGTCGTCGACGGAGTCTTCGTCGGCAGATTGGTGAACAAGCGTGTGGCCGAGCGCTACCCGACCAGCGAAGAGAGCGGCTTCAAGCTCGGCTGGTACGCCGCGAGCCGCGCGTCACAGCTGCGCAAGATGCGCGCACCCCGTCCGCGGGTGAACCGCGGCGAGCCGGTCTAGCCGCACTGTGTTTGACGCTCTTCGCGCAAGCGGCTCATCGTCGACCACCACCCTTGTACTTGGCGGAATTCGTTCGGGAAAGTCGCGTTTCGCCGAATCTCTGCTGCCAGCTGATAGCCCGGTGCGATATGTGGCCACCGGATCGTCCGCCCGCGATGATGCGGCGTGGACGGAAAGGGTTGCGGCCCACCGGTCCCGGCGCCCCGATCACTGGGTAACGGCCGAGACGACGGATATCGCGGCCGAACTGCGCGCCGGTGATGCGATGCCGACACTCGTCGACGATCTCGGCGGCTGGCTGACCACGGTGATGGATGTTCGCGGCGCGTGGGATGCGGGCGGCCAAGCGATCACCACCGATATCGGCCAGCTGATGGACGCCATCGATGCCTACTCCGGCGATCTGGTGGTGGTGAGTCCGGAGGTGGGGCTGACCGTCGTGCCCGCGACCGCATCGGGGCGGCTCTTCGCCGATGAGCTCGGTGCACTGAATCAGGCCGTGGCCGGGCGCTGCGAGCGGGTGCTCCTCGTCGTGGCCGGTCAGCCGTTGACCGTCAAGGGAGCCACCGCGTGACGTCGCACCCAGGGCCGGCCGAGGCGCCGCGGTTCAGTCCGGTCTCGGCTCCCAATCCCGACGTGGCGGCCGCCGCGCGTGAACGGCAACGGCGGCTCACCAAACCGGCCGGTGCGTTGGGGCGGCTGGAAGAACTCTCGATCTGGGTATCGGCCTGTCAAAATCAGTGCCCCCCTACGCTATTCCAGCGCCCGCGGGTGGTGGTCTTCGCCGGTGATCACGGGGTGGCCGCCGGCGGGGTATCCGCTTATCCCCCGTCGGTGACCGCCCAGATGGTGCGGAATATCGACACCGGCGGGGCGGCCGTGAACGTGCTTGCCGCGCTGGCCGGGGCGGGCGTTCGGGTGGTCGACATTGCCGTGGACGCCGACGTATCGCTTACCGAAACCCTTGCGGCCCATAAGATCCGCCGGTCCAGCGGCAATATCGCGGTGGAGGATGCCCTCACCACGGAGCAAGCTCATGCCGCACTGGCCGCGGGGATCGCCCTGGCGGACGCGGAGATCGACGGCGGAGCCGATCTGCTGATCGCGGGCGACATGGGCATCGGGAATACCACACCCGCAACGGTGTTGGTGGCGGCGCTCACCGGAAGCGAACCCGTCGCGGTGGTGGGTCGCGGTACCGGGGTCGACGATGCGGGGTGGACACGCAAGACCGCCGCCGTTCGGGATGCGTTGCGCCGCACGCGCGACGTCCGCGCGGATCCGGTTGCGTTGCTCACCCGAGCAGGCGGCGCCGACCTGGCGGCGATGACAGGTTTCCTGGTACAGGCCGCGGTGCGACGCACCCCGGTGTTGCTCGACGGGCTGGTCGTGACCGCTGCCGCACTGATGGCCGAGCAGCTGGCCCCGGGGGCACGGCAGTGGTGGCTGGCCGGGCATCGCTCCACCGAGCCTGCACATACCCTTGCCCTGCAACGTCTTCGACTGAATCCCGTGTTGGATCTGGAAATGCGCCTGGGCGAAGGATCCGGGGCGCTCGTCGCGCTGCCCGTGCTGCAGGCCGCCGCGGGCACGCTGGCTCAGATGGCGACATTCGACGAAGCGGGCGTGGATGAAAGCGAAGGGCCCCGCCCTTGAAACGGGGCATACATGCGCTCCTGCGCCTCCTGCGGACCATCGGCGGAGCCTTCGAATTCGCCACTGTGACAACGGTTCCCGCGCGCCTTGCGGGCACACTCTCGGGTCCGGTGCTGGGTGCGCTGCCGGTGGTGGGTGCCGCGCTCGGTGTGCTGGCCGCACTGATCGCTTGGCTGATGTCCTTCGCCTATATGGCACCGCTGGCCGGGCTGGCCGCGGTCACCGTGCTGGCACTGATGACCCGCGGCCTGCATATCGACGGACTGTCCGATACCGCCGACGGGCTCGGGTGCTACGGACCTCCCGAGCGCGCACTGGCGGTGATGCGCGACGGTTCGGCCGGACCTTTCGGGGTCGCCGCACTCGCCATCGCCCTTCTCGCACAGATGTTGTCATTTGGGGTGCTGACGTCCAGGCGGGAGTGGCTGGCCATCGCGCTCGCGGTCACCGTGGGACGCGTCAGTGCGGTCGTGGCCTGTCGGCGCGGGGTGCCGGGCGCCGCGCAGAGCGGCTTCGGTGCCAGAGTGGCCGGATCCCAACCGCTGTGGGTGGTGGCGATCTGGGTGCTCGCGGCCGCAGCGATCGGGGTTCTCGCCCTACCGTGCCGACCTTGGCAAGGTCCGGTGGCGGTGTTGGTGTCCCTGGCGGTCGGCGCACTCCTGGTGCGCCATTGTGTACGCAGGTTCGGCGGGATTACCGGCGATGTGCTGGGGGCGAGTATCGAGCTGAGCACGACACTGGCGGCGCTCGGATTAGCGGCCGGGTAGTGCCCACTCCACCACGAAGATTCATCAATAGTTTCGCTACCAACCGGCCTGTGCGTTCGCGTTATCTGACGCAATAGGCCACCATTCGAATCTATGGCGCGCAATCCCCTAAACCCTGCCGGCGAGACGCCGGATACGGGGATCCCCCAACCGCTCGCCGAGTCGATGACGATGGCCGAGCAGTATGAGTGGCATCGCCAGTACCTGAGCCGTCACGCGGTATCGCGGCGCAACTTCCTGCGGGGGACGGCCGCTGCTGCCGCGGTCGCTGCACTGGGGCTTTCGCCATTTGGGCGGCGTGCGTACGCAGACGACGCCCCGCTGGGAGTCGCCGGCAGGCGGGTGGGGTACGGCGCCGACTCCACCAGTCAGCTCAGCTTCTCCGCGCAGCTGTCGCGGAATCCGCACGGCACCAAGATCTTTCTCGACCACGGCCCGACACCCGAACTGGGCGCCTCCCTCGAGGCCGAGGTCCGCAATCTTGTGACACAAATCCCGTCCAGCGATCACGGGGTGTTGGCGGCCGAACAGTTCTACGTCCACGCGCCCGTGCACGGGATCGGTGGGGGCACGGAGCATTTCTATCGCTGGCGGTCCGCTGACGGCTTCCTGAGTGATGTCCGTTCCGCCTCGACAGCGGCCCCATCCCTGCGAAATACACTGGCCCCCTTCCGTTTCACCATGATGGGTGACCAAGGCACCGATGACACTCCCACGCAGCCACCGGGTCTGTCGGCGGGCGATTACGACGACAGCTACTACGGCGCGGACAACGACCCGGCGGTGTCGCACACGCAGAATGTGCTGAATCAAATCGTGGCGTCGCGACCCGACTTTCACATCCTGGCCGGGGATATCGCGTATGCCGACCCGTCCGGGATGGGCAAGTCGCCCCAATTCGTGTCAGCGGGCGGCAAGGCCGCATCGGGGTTCGATAAATACAACCCATTCGTCTGGGACGTCTATTTGGCGTCTATCGAACCCAGCGCCTCGGCCACACCATGGATGTTCGCGACCGGCAATCACGATATGGAGGCCGCATACGGGAACCACGGTTATGGCGGCCATCTGGCCCGTCTCGGTTTCCCGGGCAACGGACCTGCCGGCTGCCCATCGGCATACTCGTTCACCTACGGCAATGTCGCCGTACTCTCGCTGGACGCCAACGATGTGTCCTATGAGATCCGGGCAAACACCGGCTACTCGGGTGGATCCCAAACTGGTTGGGTGGGAAGAACTTTAGCGGCATACCGCGCCAACCCGAATATCGACTTCATCGTGTGCTTTTTCCACCATTGCGCGTACTCCACGACGCAATCACACGCCAGTGACGGTGGCGTACGCGATGCATGGTGCGCGCTGTTCGATCGCTATCAGGTAGATCTGGTGCTGCAGGGGCACAACCATGTTTTCGAGCGCACCGATCCGATCCGCGCAGGAAGGCCCACCCGGGAGGCCGGAGACAACTCGACCGTCGACCCGGAATCCGACGGCAGCGTGTACTACACGGTGGGCTCCGCGGGGCGACCCCGCTACGACTTCCAGCCGGGCGAGCCGGAGGGCTACCGCGGCCGTGAACTCAACGACACCCTGGTTCCGAACAGCTATGTCTGGACGCCGGAGGGCAGCAAGCACGTCGAGGCGGTGAGTTGGTCTCGGGTGCGTTATCGCAACTACGCCTTCATTCGTGTCGACGTGCGTCCCGGAACCTTCGCCAGCGAGATGGACGTGACCGCCGTCGACGAATACGGCCGCGAATTCGACAAGGTGACATTCCGCCGCCGAGTGCGGGGCTAACTCGGAACCAGGTCGTCGACGTGAGACCTGTTGGGCGCCAGCACTGTCGCGCGCATAGGGTGACGCGGCCGCAGGGTGATATCGGCTCGGGCATCCAACGTGATGCCAGGTTGTAAATCCAACGTGCAGGACTGCGCAATGGTCGCGAGCCCAATCGTTGCTTCGAGCTGGGCGAGACCGGCGCCGACGCAGATCCGTCGCCCACCACCAAAGGGGAAGTATGCGCACCTGGGCCGCCCACCTCCATTGCCGGGAAGGAACCGCCCCGGATCGAAACCCTCTGGATTAGGCCAGAATTCGGGATGCCGGTGCAGCAGGTAAGGCGCAATCGCAATGGTGTCGCCCGCCGATACCTCGATATCGCCGACCTTGTCGTCGACAAGTGCATCGCGCTCGAGATCCCACGCGGACGGGTATAGGCGCAAGGATTCACTGACCACCGCTCGCGTCCACGGGAGCGAATCGACATCTGCGGCAGTGGCGTTCCGATCGCCCAGCGCGTGCTCGACCTCGGCGACAATCCGCGCCCGTGCGGCGGGAAATCGAGACAACAGAGTCAGCGCCCAGGTCAATGTGTTGGTGGTCGTCTCGTGACCAGCAAGCACCAGGATCATCATCTCGTTGTGAATCTCCTGGCGACTGAACCGCTCACCGTCGGATCCGAACATCAAGATGTCGAGGAGATCGCTCGGCTCCGCGTGCGGCGACGCGAGCCGCGCCTCGATGATCTCGTCAACAAGCGAATCCAGTGCTGTCGCGGCTGATTCCAGACCGGGTACCAAAAATCTTGCAAGAGTGCGGGTGCGCTGCGGCGAAACCGCGGATAGGGCGGCCGCCGGGATAAGTGCGGACTGCAGCTTGGAGACGGCACGTCCGACCGTGTCGGCCCGGTCGGCGAGGTCGATGCCGAACAAGATGTGACCGATGAGGGACATCGTCAGGCCGCGCATCTCGGCGCCCAGATCGACCACCGAGCCGATACGCCAACTACTGACCCGCTCACGGGTGACCTCGGCGATGAGCGGGCCGAACCCCTGGATGTGGCGGTGACTGAAGATCGGCTGCACCACGCGTCGATGCCGTTGCCAGGTTTCACCCTCGCTGGTCAGCAGGCCGTCGCCCAGAACGTCTTTCATCGGCCGATACGTGAACGCCTTGGCGTAACGCTCCTGATGACGGACGAAGATGTGCTCGGCGTGCTCGGGTCGACTCAGCAGGAAGAAGGCTCTGCCGGGGGTCAGTGGTATTCGCACGGCATCGCCGTACTCGTTGTACAGCCCCACAAACCCGGCGAGCGGATCTCGAGCCATTCGTATCCAGTGACGGATGGCTTCGAGACCAGAGGGGCCGGGAGTCGGTTTCGTGTTGATACTCGACATATCCACCACCTCTGATACAAATGTATTAATACAAATGTATCAGAGGTGATATAGATGGGCAATCGTGAAGCCCTACTGGAAGCGGCAATCGTCTGCCTACGCAAGTACGGCTACGGCGGAATCCGGGCGCGTGAACTCGCCGCGACCGCGGGCGTCAGCCTGGGCGCGATCCGCTACCACTTCGGATCGATGGAATTGCTGCTGAACACCGCCATCGGGGAAACCTCGCGCCGGTGGATGGATCACTTTCAGTCATCGCTCGCGGTGGCTGCGGACGCCGACAACAAGTCCAGCCCGATGCGGGCGCTCTACACGGTCTTCCATGAGAACCAGGACCTACTGGCGGGCTATGCGGAGGTATTTGCGCACGCTCAGCGCTCCACCGCGGCCCGTGAACAACTCACCGAGTACTACTACGAATACCGCCGCCAGATCGCCAGATCGCTTGAGGCTCAGGGCAACAAAGACGCCGAGTCAGTGGCGTCGATTCTCATCGCCCTCGTGGACGGACTCATGGTTCAGTGGATGCTCAAACCCGACCTGTGCCCCGACGTCAAGGTTCTCGAACACGTCGTGGCGCGGATCGTCAGTTAGCCGAGCTTGGTGATCCAGCCGTGGGTGTCGGCGAAGGTGCCGCGCTGGATTCCCGTCAACGTGTCACGCAGGGCCATCGTCACCTCGCCGGGCTCCCCGTCGCCGATGGTGTATTCGCCGCCCGAGTGCTTGACACGGCCCACCGGCGTGATCACCGCGGCGGTACCACAGGCGAACACCTCGGTGATCTCCCCGGCTGCCACCTTCTTCTCCAGCTCGTCGACATCGATCTTGCGTTCCTCGATGGCGAAACCTGCATCGGAGGCCAGCTGCAACAAGGACTTCCGGGTCACTCCGGGAAGCAGTGAACCGGACAGCTCGGGGGTCACCAAGCGGGCTTCGCCGTCGCGGCCGAACACGAAGAACAGGTTCATCCCACCCATTTCTTCGATGTACTTGCGTTCGATGGCATCGAGCCACACCACCTGGTCGCAGCCCTCCTCGGCGGCCTGCGCCTGGGCCACCAGCGAGGCGGCATAGTTGCCACCGGTCTTCGCGGCGCCGATGCCTCCCGGTGCGGCGCGCACGTACTCATGCGAGAGCCACACGCTGACCGGCTTGATGCCCTGAGAGAAGTAGGCACCCGCCGGTGAGGCGATGAGCAGGTACCGGTACTCGGCAGCGGGCCGCACCCCGAGACCGGCTTCGGTGGCGATGATGAACGGCCGCAGGTACAGCGATTCCTCCCCGCCGCCCGGCGGCACCCAGTGGGCGTCGACCGCGATGAGCTGGCGCAACGACTCGATGAACAGCTCCTGCGGGAGTTCGGGAATCGCGATGCGGCGACAGGACGTGATCATCCGTTCGGCATTGGCTTCGGGCCTGAACGCTGCGATGGATCCGTTGGGCTGCCGGTAGGCCTTGAGCCCCTCGAAGACCTCTTGCGCGTAGTGCAGAACGATGGCCGACGGGTCGAGAGTGATCGGGCCGTACGGCACCACTTGTGCTTTGTGCCAGCCATTTTCGGTGTTCCAGTCGATGGACACCATGTGGTCGGTGAAGTACTTCCCAAATCCCGGCGCGGCCAGTACTTCAGCCCGCCGGGCCGGGCTGGCCGGTGACGGGTTGAGGTGTCTGGTGAACTCGGGAAGCGGACTCATGATCGGCAGTCTAGCTGTCCACCGTTGCCAAACCGGAACCGATTATCCGACGTTGACGTCGACGAATGGCGGCTTGACGACCTCACATTCGATCTCCCGGCCACGCACGTCGACAACGACCCGCGCTCCGTCCGGGATCTGCGCCGCGGTGTCCAGCAGGGCCAGGGCAATTCCAGTCTTCAGGGTCGGCGAAAACGTCCCCGAGGTGGTGATGCCCACCGGCTGGCCGCCGGACAGCACGGTGAGGTCGGGGCGCAGCACTCCCCGCCCGGTGGCGCGCAGACCCCGCAGGGTGCGGCGCGCACCGTCCGTCTTCTCCTGAGTGAGGGCATCGCGGCCCCAGAACGCGGCCTTCTTCCAGCCGACTGCCCATCCGGCCCGCGCCTGCACCGGGCTGATATCGGCGGAGAGCTCATGACCGTGCAGCGGGTAGCCCATCTCGGTGCGCAGCGTGTCGCGTGCACCCAGCCCGGCTAGCTGGCCACCCGCCTCGGTGATCGCCGGCAGCAGCGCGTCGAACACCGCACCCGCCGACTCCCATGACGGCAGCAGCTCGTAGCCGTGCTCCCCGGTGTATCCGGTGCGGCACACCCGCACCGGCACGCCGTCGAGGGTCGCGTCGGCGTAGGCCATGTACTCCATATCCGTTGGCAGCCCGAGTCGTTGCAGCACCTCGGCCGACTTGGGACCTTGCACCGCGAGCACCGCATAATCCCGGTGCTGGTCGGTAATGGTGATGTCCTCGGGAGCCGTGGCCTGCAGGGCGGCCACGACGGCAGCGGTGTTGGCGGCATTCGGCACCAAGAAGATCTCGTCATCGGCGACGTAGTAGGCGATGAGATCGTCGACGACGCCGCCGGTTTCGGTGCAACACAAGGTGTACTGCGCCTTACCCGGCCCAATCTTGTTGAGATCGTTGGTGAAACACGCATTGACGAATGCCGCGGCACCCGGCCCGCGCACCAACGCCTTGCCGAGGTGACTCACGTCGAACAGGCCGACGGCCTCGCGGGTAGCGGTGTGCTCCCCCACTGTCCCGGCGTAGGAGACCGGCATGTTCCAGCCGCCGAATTCGGCGAAGGTGGCGCCCTGTGCGGTGTGCCGGCCGTGCAGTGGTCCGAGCAGAAGGTCCGTCATGGCGTTCACCCTAATTGGCGCATCACTCGCTTTCACTAGGCTGTGAACCTATGAGCGCATACACGGCACCTTCGTTCACCCTGGCCACATCCATTCCGCAGCGGGGAGTCTCCACTGCGGTGCTGCTGGTGGGTGTGCGCCCCGGCGAGAAAGAGTCGGACAAAGGCCCCAAGGTGGTCGATGCACAGCTGCTGGACAACAAGGCGGTCAAGGCCATCGAGGCCGCGCTGAAGGCCGTGGGAGCGACCGGCTCAACCGAGCAGCTCACCCGGGTTTCGGTGGACGGGCTGCCGGTCGCCAGCGTGCTCGCCGTCGGGCTGGGCAACGCAGACAACCTCTCCTCCGAAGCGATCCGTCGCGCCGCAGGCGTGGCCGCGCGATCTCTCGACAACGTGGAATCCCTGGTGACCACGCTCTCTGAGCGTGATGTCGACGCGACCGTGCAGGGCCTGGTGCTTGGCGGGTACCGCTTCGCGGCGTTCCGCAGCGCTAAGACCGCACCGAAGGACGCTGGGCTGCAGAAGGTTACGTTGCTTGTCGGCGACAAGGGCCGCACACAGAAGGAGGCCATGGAGCGCGGTGCGGCCGTGGCGGCCGCGGTGACCACCGCACGTGATTTCGTCAACACCCCGCCCAGTCACCTGTTCCCCGCCGAATTCGCCAAGCAGGCAAAGGCATTGGCCACGACGGCGGGTGTCGAGGTCGAGGTGCTCGACGAGAAGGAACTGGCCAAGGCCGGTTACGGCGGCGTCGTAGGTGTCGGCAAGGGCTCCTCACGGCCACCGCGTCTGGTGCGGTTGACCTACCGGGGCGCAAAGGGGAAGAGAGCCAAGAAGGTGGCGCTCGTCGGCAAGGGCATCACCTTCGACACCGGCGGCATCTCGATCAAGCCCGCGGGCGGGATGGAGAACATGACCTCCGATATGGGCGGAGCCGCAGCAATTATCGCGGTGACCCTGCTGGCTGCCCAGCAGCAGCTGCCGATCGATGTGATCGCGACGGTGCCGATGGCCGAGAACATGCCGTCATCGACGGCGCAGCGCCCCGGTGACGTGCTGACGCACCTGGACGGCACCACCGTCGAGGTGATCAACACCGACGCCGAGGGGCGCCTCATCCTGGCCGACGCGATCGTGCGGGCCTGCCAGGACGAGCCCGACTATCTGATCGACACGGCGACACTGACCGGCGCGCAGGTGATAGCGCTGGGCACCCGTACCCCCGGGGTAATGGGCACCGAAGAGTTCCGGGACCGGGTGTCGACGATCTCGCAGTCGGTGGGTGAGAACGGCTGGGCCATGCCGCTCCCCGAGGAGCTGCGCGACGATCTCAAGTCCAAGGTGGCCGACCTGGCGAACGTGACCAACCACCGCAACGGGGGCATGCTGGCCGCCGGTCATTACCTGCGCGAGTTCGTCGCCGACGGGGTGCAGTGGGCGCATATCGATGTCGCGGGCCCCGCATACAACACCGGCGGACCGTGGGGTTACACGCCCAAGGGTGGAACCGGCGTGCCGGTGCGGACGATCTTCGGGGTGCTGGAAGACATCGTCGCCAACGGCTGAGTTACAGCGCGCGTTTCACCCGCGTGCGCGGCGCTTGAGGATCTTCTGTCGGGCGTCGTAGTCGCGTTTGCGTTGCGGGTATCCGGTGCGGTGCACGTCGTACACCGGGATCTTGAGCTTCTCGGAAATCCGGCGTGCGCCCGCCACCCCACCGACGCGTCGACGGGTCCATTCGCCGTCACCTGCGATGAGAATCACCGTGACATCGGAGAAGTTGGTCTGCGGCTCGACATAGGCCTCGACACCGGTGCGCGCCGCGGTCCAGGCAGCGAGGTAGCGCAGATCGTCCGTGGTGCCGCGCTGTGTCCGTCCCCCGCGCTTGCTTCGGAAGACGTCGGTCCATGCCATTCGTCCATGGTGCCAGCTAAGGCTGAGATCATCATTAGTAAACGGAGGTATAAGCTCCGGTTATGGTACCGTTTCGTTAAACGGAGACGGCTACTCCACTTATGATCGGAGCGTCATGGGCGAAAAAGTACTGGTCACAGGGGGAACTGGCTTCATCGCGCGCTGGGCCATCGCCGAACTACTACGGCAGGGATATGACGTACGGACGACCGTCCGCAGTTCGGCGACAACAGATTCGGTACGAGGCGCCGTCGCTCGGGCGACCGATCGAGCCGGCCAATTGGAGTTCGAACACGCGAATCTCGCCCACCCCGAAGGGTGGCCGGAAGCCACCGCCGGATGCGACTACGTGCTGCATATCGCCTCGCCGCTCACTCCGGACAACCCGAAAGACCCCGACTCACTCATCACCCCGGCGCGCGAAGGAACACTCAACGTGCTGCGCGCGGCCACCGACGCAGGGGTCAAGCGCGTGGTGATGACCTCTGCGGCGAATACCGCCAGCCCCTCCTCGTATACCGAGGACGGCGTCACCGACGAGACACTGTGGACCGATCCCGACCAGCCCGGCATCCCCGCGTATCGGCGCTCCAAAACCATCGCCGAGCGCGCAGCGTGGGAGTTCATGGAGAACTACGGCGGCCCCACCGAATTGGCAACGGTCTTGCCCGGGGCGGTCTTCGGGCCGGTCCTGGGAACCGACAACAGCGGCTCCGTTCAGGTCATCGGACGAATGCTCGCGGGCGCGATGCCCGGCACACCGAGAATCGGCCTCGAAGTCGTTGACGTACGCGACCTGGTGGACCTGCATCTGAGAGCCATGACGGCGCCGCAGGCATCGGGTGAAAGATTTTTGGGGACAGGCGAATTCATGTGGATGAGCGATATCGCCGCAGTGTTGCGGGACCGTCTGGGAGTGGACGCCGCGAAGGTGCCTACGCGGCAGCTGCCGAACATCGCAGTGCGCGCCTTCGCGCTGCTGGATGCCGAGCTGCGGGCGATCACGCCCGGGCTCGGACGACGCAATCGGCACTCCACTGCCAAGGCCCAACGATTACTCGGCTGGTCACCGCGGCCGGGAGCCGAAACCGTGACCGACTGTGCCCGCGACCTGTTGGCACAGGGGTTGGTGTGACGATGGCCCGCAAGGATGCGCGGATAAACCGAGAACGGCTGCTCTCCGCGGCCCGCGAGGTGTTCTCCGAGCGTGGATTCGATGCGACGCTGGACGAGATCGCCGCGCGCGCAGGGGTCGGCACAGGCACCGCCTACCGGCATTTCCGTGACAAATACGAGCTGGCTTCCGAAGTGCTGGGCGATGCCACCGAGCAGATCGCGTCGGATGCCCGCGCGGCACTGTCCATCGCGGACCCCTGGGCCGCGATCGCAACGTTCTGCGAGAGCATCGCCGCGCGTCACGCCGCCGACCGCGGGCTCTACGAGACGCTGGCCGGACGCGGCAGGGCCGAAGACAAAGAACGAATCTGGCCGCGGCTGGTCGCTCCGGTGACCGCCCTCGTGGAGCGCGCCCGCGACGCCGGCGTCATCCGCGCCGACACCCAGCCGGAGGACATCGCAGCCGTCTTAACGATCATGGGGCCCGCATATGCAATGGGCGAATCGGCGTGGCGCCGGTACTTGGCGCTGATGCTCGACGGACTGCGCGCCGTCGACGCGGACCCGCTCCCCGTACCGGCACCGCGGTTTGTCTCGCTCGACGATCTGATCGCCGCCAAGCACGGTCGGCCGCGTTAGCCCACCACGAACCGCTTCAGTCTGCTGGTCTCACCGGCAACGAGCCGCACCGTCGATTTCGGCACGTCCAGGTAGTCGGCGAGCAGGGCGACCGCAGCCTTGTTGGCTTTGCCCTCGATCGCCGGCTCACGCACGAACAGCGTCAGCGCACCGTCGTCGGCATGCTCGACGGCGGGTCCCTTGCGACTGCCGGGCTTGATGACGCAGACGACCGTGCGTTGACCCATCCACCGATTTTGGACCCGGCCAGGCGCGCGGTTCCACTCAGTGACAGGATTGACCCGGCTGACACGTAGCTGTGGTAAGCCAGAGGTGTCTGTGTTGACTGTGCTTACTGCGCTGCTGCTTTCGACCTACTTTCAGGAGTGGAAACCATGGCCTTCTCCGTCCAGATGCCCGCCCTCGGTGAGAGCGTGACCGAAGGGACGGTGACACGGTGGCTCAAGCAGGAGGGCGACACGGTCCAAGTCGACGAGCCGCTACTTGAGGTCTCCACCGACAAGGTGGACACCGAGATCCCCGCTCCCATTGCGGGCGTGCTGACCAAGATCGTCGCCCGCGAGGACGACACCGTCGAGATCGGCGGTGAGCTCGGGGTGATCGGCGAAGCCGGCGAGGCAGCCGAGCCCGCGTCGGAGACGTCCAGTCCCAGCGAGGCCCCCGCCCCCGCGCCCGCACCGGCCGCGGCAGAGCCAGCACCCGCTCCAACCCCGGAACCCGAACCGGCACCTGCCCTCGAACCCGAGCCGGCCGCTCCCGCTGCCGCAGCACCTCCGGCGGGCTCCGGCACCTCGGTCACGATGCCCGAGCTCGGCGAGTCCGTCACCGAGGGCACCGTGACCCGTTGGCTCAAGAAGGTCGGCGACGAGGTCGGCGTGGACGAGCCGCTCGTGGAGGTGTCCACGGACAAGGTCGACACCGAGATTCCGTCACCGGTGGCCGGTGTGCTGCTGAGCATCTCGGCCAACGAGGATGACACCGTCGCCATCGGCGGCGAGCTCGCCGTCGTTGGCGCAGCGGGTGCAGCTCCGGCTGCGGCGGCCGCACCCGCCCCGGCTCCTGCGGCACCCGCGCCCGCTCCTGCCCCGGCACCCTCAGCGCCTCCGGCTCCTGCGGCTCCGGCTCCTGCCCCCGCGGCACCAGCGCCCACTCCCGCACCTGCTGCTCCCCCCGCACCCGCCGCAGCGGCTCCGGCCGCCGATAGCAGCGGTGGTGACAACCCGTACGTCACCCCGCTGGTGCGCAAGCTGGCGGCCGAGAACAACGTGGACCTGTCCGCGCTGACCGGTAGTGGCGTGGGCGGACGCATCCGCAAGCAGGATGTCCTGGCTGCCGCCGAAGCGGCTAAGGCACCCGCGGCTCCGGCACCCACCGCGGCGGCCCCCGCAGCTTCCAGTGCCGCTGCCGCTCCCGGCGCATTGGCGCACCTGCGCGGAACCACCCAGAAGGCCAACCGGATTCGCCAGATCACCGCCAAGAAGACGCGCGAATCGCTGCAGCAGACCGCACAGCTGACCCAGACCCACGAGGTCGACGTCACCAAGATTGCGGCGCTGCGGGCCCGAGCCAAGACCGCCTTCGCCGAACGCGAGGGCGTCAACCTGACGTTCCTGCCGTTCTTCGCCAAGGCCGCGGTCGAGGCGCTCAAGACGCACCCGAACGTCAACGCGAGCTACAACGAGGAGACCAAGGAGATCACCTACTTCGATGCCGAGCACCTGGGCATCGCGGTCGATACCGATCAGGGTCTGCTGTCTCCGGTGATCCATAACGCCGGTGACCTGTCGGTGGCCGGGCTGGCCCGAGCCATCGCCGATATCGCGAACCGCGCCCGGTCCGGCAACCTGAAGCCCGACGAGCTCGCCGGTGGCACCTTCACCATCACCAATATCGGCAGCCAGGGCGCCCTGTTCGACACCCCGATTCTGGTACCGCCGCAGGCCGCCATGCTCGGGACCGGTGCAATCGTGAAGCGCCCCAGGGTTATCCGGGACGATGCCGGCAACGAGTCGATCGGTATCCGTTCGATCTGCTACCTACCCCTGACGTACGACCACCGCCTTATCGACGGTGCCGACGCCGGTCGATTCCTCACCACCATTAAGCATCGACTCGAAGAAGGCGCTTTCGAGGCGGACCTAGGACTGTAGGCCTATGGGTTCCAGGCGCATCGTCATCGCCGGGTCGTCCGGGGTGATCGGGTCGGCGCTTGTCGCGTCGTTACGTGCGGCCGACCACACCGTGGTCCGGCTGGTTCGTCGCGACCCGATGAACCCCGACGAACAGCGCTGGGATCCGGCCAGCGGGCAGATCGACCCGGGCGCCCTAGAGGGTGCCGATGCCGTGGTCAACCTGTGCGGGGTCGGTGTCGGGGACAAGCGCTGGTCCGGCGCGTACAAGCAGGAGATCTACGACAGCCGCATCACCCCGACGGAAGTGCTGGCCGGCGCCGTCGCCGATGCCGGTGTGCCCGTGTTGATCAACGCCTCGGCGGTGGGCTACTACGGCGACACCGCGGATCGCGTCATCGACGAGACCGCCCCCAGTGGCACCGGTTTCCTCGCGCGGGTGTGCGTCGACTGGGAAGCGGCGACCGCCGAGGCCGTGCAGGCCGGCACGAGGGTCGTCATTGTCCGAACCGGTCTGGTGCTATCCCCCGTGGGCGGGCTGTTGGGCCGGTCGCGCCTGCTCTTCTCACTCGGCCTGGGTGCGCGACTGGGCAATGGGCGCTGGTACATGCCGTGGATAAGCCTCGAAGACGAGATCCGCGCGCTCGAGTTCGCCTTGACCGAACCGACGCTGTCAGGCGCGATCAACCTGACCGGGCCGGCGCCCGTGACGAACGCCGAGTTCACCGCCGCCCTCGGCAGGACGCTGCATCGTCCAACACTGCTGGTCGCACCCCAGTTCGCGCTACGCGCCATCTTCGGCGAGTTCGCCGACGCCGAGCTGACCCGCAGCATGCGCGTCATCCCCGCGGTTCTCGAACAGCACGGATTCGAGTTCGAACACCACACCATCGGCGAGGCGCTGGCCTACGCCAACAACACCCGACCGGTGAAGTGAGATAATGGAACCCGTGCACCGCACCCATGGATCCATCCGATCCAGCGCAGATCCCGTCGTCGTGCGGGACCTGGGCACCGTCGACTATGAGGCGGCGTGGGAGCTGCAGCGCGATATCGTCGACGCCCGCGTGTCCGGAGGCCCCGACACGCTGTTGACCCTGCAGCATCCGGCTGTGTATACCGCCGGGCGCCGGACCGAACCACAGGAACGGCCGATCAACGGCGCACCCGTCATCGATACCGACCGCGGCGGCAAGATCACCTGGCACGGGCCCGGACAGCTGGTGGGCTACCCGATCGTGCGATTGGCCGAGCCCATCGACGTGGTGAACTACGTTCGGCGACTTGAGGAATCGATCATCTCGGTATGTGCACAGCTGGGCCTGCAGACTCGTCGCGTCGACGGTCGCTCCGGCGTGTGGCTGGCCGCGGGCGGTGGAAAACCGGAACGCAAGATCGCTGCGATCGGGGTCCGTGTGCAGCGCGGCGTCACCATGCACGGGTTCTCCCTGAACTGCGACTGCAGCCTGGACGCCTACTTGCCGATCGTGGCGTGCGGTATCACCGACGCCGGGGTCACTTCCCTGTCCGCTGAACTAGGTCATCGCGTCACTGTGCAAGAGGTGCGTGAGCTGGCGGTTTCCTCCGTGCTCGACGCGCTCGACGGGCGGCTGGCTGTCGGAGCGACGGTATGACCGATACCGACGCTCTTCACGCAAGCGGTTCATCGCAACCGCGCAAGCTGCTGCGGCTGGAAGTTCGCAACGCCCAAACCCCCATCGAACGCAAGCCGGAGTGGATCCGCACCCGCGCCAAGATGGGCCCCGAGTACAAGGAACTCAAGGCGCTGGTGCGCTCCGGCGGGTTGCACACTGTGTGCGAGGAGGCCGGATGCCCCAACATCTTCGAATGCTGGGAGGACCGCGAGGCCACCTTCCTCATCGGCGGTGAGCAGTGCACCCGCCGATGCGATTTCTGCCAGATCGACACCGGCAAGCCCTCCGACCTGGATCGCGACGAGCCGAGACGGGTCGCCGAGAGCGTCCACACCATGGGTCTGCGGTATTCGACGGTCACCGGGGTGGCCCGTGATGATCTGCCGGACGGTGGCGCCTGGCTGTACGCCGAAACCGTGCGCTACATCAAGGAACTCAACCCGGCCACGGGTGTGGAGCTGCTCATCCCGGACTTCAACGCGGTCCCCGAGCAGCTTGCCGAGGTGTTCGCGTCCCGTCCGGAGGTGCTGGCGCACAACTTGGAGACGGTGCCGCGGGTGTTCCGCCGCATCCGTCCGGCGTTCAGCTATGAGCGAAGCCTGTCGGTGATCACCGCGGCGCGTGAGGCTCAGCTGGTGACCAAGAGCAACCTGATCCTCGGCATGGGCGAGACCAACGATGAGATCCGTGAGGCGCTTGTCGCCCTGCACGAGGCGGGCTGCGACATCATCACCATCACCCAGTATCTGCGGCCCTCGCCGCGGCATCATCCGGTTGACCGCTGGGTGAAACCGCAGGAGTTCGTCGAGCTTTCGGACTTCGCAGAGGGTCTGGGGTTCGCCGGCGTGATGGCGGGGCCACTGGTGCGCTCCTCGTATCGAGCCGGGCGACTGTATGCGCAGGCGATGGCGCACCACGGACGGCTGCTTCCCGCCGAGCTGGAGCACCTGGCATCGGCCGGATCGGCTGCCCAGGAGGCGGTCAATCTCATCGCACGCTGAGACTTAGACTCAGTACATGCCTAAGTCACTGAATCCCGCCGAGGCCAAGGCCGCCAAGGCCGACGCGAAGGCGCGTCGCAAGGCCGAATCTAAGGCGCGCCGCGTTCAGATGTGGCAGGCGTTCCAGATTCAGCGCAAGGAAGACAAGCGGCTGCTGCCGTACATGATCGGCGCCGTCGTGCTGATCGTCGCGGTGTTCGCGGTCGCCGGGTACTTCTCGGGCGGGGTCAGCGTGTTCATGTTCCCGATCCTGGGCGTAGTGCTCGGTGCGCTGGTCGCCTTCATCATCTTCGGCCGGCGCGTGCAGAAATCGGTGTTCACCAAGGCCGAGGGCCAGAAGGGTGCCGCGGGCTGGGCGCTGGACAATATGCGCGGAAAATGGCGCGTGACCACCGCCGTCGCCGGAACCACCCAGCTGGATGTCGTGCACCGGGTCATTGGTCGCCCCGGCATCATTTTCGTCGCCGAGGGTGCACCCGGGCGTCTGGGCCCGCTGCTGGCTCAGGAGAAGAAACGCACCGCGCGCGTCGTCGGCGATACGCCCATCTACGACGTCATCGTCGGCAACGAGGACGGTCAGGTGCCGTTGTCCAAGCTGGAGCGCCACCTCACCAAGCTCCCGGCCAATATCACCGCCAAGCAGATGGACTCCCTGGAGTCGCGGTTGGCGGCGCTGGGCTCACGCGCGGCGTCAATGCCGAAGGGCCCGATGCCCGGTCAGACGAAGGCGCGCGGTGGGATGCAGCGCACCATCAGGCGCCGCTGAATTTACTGGCTGAGCGCCAGTTCCAGCTTCTGGTGCCGACGCACCATGATGCTCGGAACCCACTGAGCACCACCGGGTTTGACCGCGAATTCGCGCGTCCGGTCCAGTAGCAGGTTGATCGCGGTACGCGCCTCGAGGCGCGCGAGCGCCGCGCCGACGCAGAAATGCAGCCCCTTGCCGAAGGTGATGTGACTGCGGGGGCTGGGCCGATCAAGACGTAGGGCGTCTGGGTCCTCGAAGACGGCCGGATCACGGTTGGCGGCACCCCACATCAGTGTGAGGTGACTGCCCGCGGGCAGCTCCACTCCGCCGAGTGACGTATCAGCCAGCACATGTCGGTGGTGTCCCCGGAACGGCGACTCCAGCCGGAGGGCCTCTTCCAAGAATGTCGGCAACAGCGCACGGTCCTGCCGGATGCGGTGCTGCAGATCGGGATTCTCGCCGAGGATGCGCACGGCATTGCCCATCAGACCGGCGGTTGACTCACCGCCCGCGCCGACGAGCTGCACCAGGATCATCACTCCGATATCCAGGGAGATATCTCCGCGGTTGCAGGCCTGCGCGAGGTATCCCAGGAGGTCATCTCCCGGCGCGGCAAATTCCTTCTCCAGGCGTTCGCGTAGGTAGAGGATGAGGTACATGGTGTCCGTGACAACCTCGGTCTGCCGCTCCTGGGTGTTGAGCCCGCCCAGCATCTCCGTGCTGGCGTAGCCCCACCGCACCAGCTGCGGCACGTCCTCGTCCGGGAGGCCGATCAGCCGAGCCACCATGGTCATCGGCAGCGCATCGCCGATCGCGGCCATCCAGTCGATACCGTCGCCGTCCACGCCGCGCTCCCATAACCTCGCTGCGGTTTCGGCCATGACGGGTTCCAGCGCGGTGATCCGCTTGGCGACCAGTGTCGGCAGCACCAACTTGCGGTGCGCGTGATGGACGGGATCGTCGCCGGTGGCCAGGACGTGCGACGGATCGGCGGCGGGCCCCATCCCCGCGACCGTCACGGCGTCTTCGGCGTCGAGAGATTTCATGAGCACCGCGGTGAGGTTTGAGGAGAAGTCGTCGGTGCGATCGGTGACTTCCACCACGAGGTCCCAGCGGGAGACGAAATAGAAGCCGGAATCTGCAACCGGCCAGACCGGTGCCGTCTCACGCAGCTGCCGATAGAACGGATACGGATTCTCTAGGACCTGCGGGTCAAACAGCGCGGCGGTGTTCATCATCGATCAGGCTGACAGACCGGAAAACCGCACGTCAAGGTATTCGAAAAACTGAGAAATGCCTGTTCAGTGGGGTGATCAGAACCGTCTCATCGCAGCTGTTCCACCAGCGGAAACGGTGAGAATTCTTCGGTATTTTGTCGCAACTTGCGATAGATTTCAAAACTGATGTCACCGTACAAGGACTGGTTGCACCGGGGCGATCGCCGCACCATGGCGTCGGATCGCATCATTGCGGTCGCGGCCAAGCAGATTGCACGCCATGGATTGGACCGGCTGGACCTCGACGCGGTCGCCGGCGAGGCGGGATGCTCCCGAGCGACGGTGTACCGACATGTCGGGGGCAAGACGGCGATCATCGACGCCGTCCTCGCCAGGAACATCGCGAGCGTCACCTCCGACATCCAACGCGCGGTCGAGTCGGCAGATGCCCAGCGGCGTGCGGTCACCGCCATCACTGCCTCGCTGGCCGCCATCCGCAACGATCCGGTCGTTAGCGCCATGCTGACTACTATGTCGCCGACCTCGCTCGGGTCCTACCTCACGGCGTCCTCTCAGATCCCACGCTCGGCATCCACCTTCACCGGAATTCTTGACGAGATTGCCGGACAATGGATTTCGCGCGTCGTGATGGCGTTCCTGTTTTGGCCGGCGACGGACCCGGCTGTGGAAGCCGAGATGATCGAGCGCTTCGTCTATCCGGTTCTGAAGGACGCCACTGCGTCTCGGTTCTCCGCTTCAGCGACAAGTGAATCCACGATCTCGCCGGCGCGGACCGCCACATTGGACAGCAGTGAGGAAGACAGTCCGTGAGTGTGCTCCACCGACCCGTTCAAGTAGATGTCACCCGGGGCTCCCGCCTGGGCCTTTAGCCGATAGTCGCGCTCCACCATAGGTTTTCCATCGCTGTCGAACTCGTAGCTGGATGCCAGCGGCCCCAGGAATGCGCGTACGTCCAGCGGGCGGTAACCCGTTGCGTACACGACCAAATCGCAGTCGATCAGCTCGGTCGACGATGTCGGCAGATGCGTCACCGCGAGCCGCACCCGTTCGGCGGCTTCATCCACGGCAGCGATCTTCGAGGCGTTGTGCATCCACAACCGACGCTTTCCGCTGACGCGCTCCCGGTACTCGCGGTCGTAGAGATCGGCGATCAGCAGGGAATCGACTGCCGCGTAATTGGTATCGCGGTGATAGTCGACGAGCTGCTCGCGCACCTCGACGGACGCGGTGTAGAAGTCGTCCACCGCGGCCGGATCGAAAATGCGGTTTGCGTAGGGGCTGTCGTCGGCGGGGCTGTATCCATAACGCGCAAAGATGGCGTGCACCTCGGCATCCGGATACCTACTGTGCAGATACGCGACCGCTTCGGCGGCGCTCTGCCCGGCGCCGACGACCGCCATACGCATCGGCCGACGCTCCAGCGCCTCGAGCCGGTTCAGCAACTCGCTGCTATGCCATTGCCGTGCAGTGGGGCTGATTCCCGACGGCATCGCCGGGAATGTTCCGCAGCCGAGGACGAGGGCCCGCGCATGCATCAAACGATCGGGCGACGAACCCGACGGACCGTGTAGCCGCACCTCGAATCCGTCTGGGGCCGCCTGAATTCCGACCATCCGCGAGCAGTAGCTCACATCAGCGCCGAGTGCCTGTTGCGCCCAATCCAAGTAGTCGTGGAACTCCTCCCTGGTGGGAAAGAAAGTCTGCTGGTTGATGAAGTCGGCCAGCCTTCCACGTTCGGTCAGATAATTGACGAATGTGAAGTCACTCTTAGGGTTTCGCATGGTGGCAAGGTCCTTGAGGAATGCCACTTGCATGCGTGTGCCCGGAATGAGCATGCCGCGATGCCAACCAAACTTGTCCTGTGCGTCGACAAATCGGGCCGTCAAACCGCTGGGGTGCTCGGCCAGCGCGATACCCAGCGCCAGGTTCGAGGGGCCAAATCCAACACCCAGTACATCGCTAGAGGAACGCAAGAGATCCCTCCAGCCGCTCGAGATAGCGTTCGGTGACGCCGTCCTTGCTCAACAGCACCAGGAAATCGGACATATCGAAATCCGCGTCGTAAGAAGGCGGTCCACAAATCCGTGCGCCTAGCCGGGTGTATGCCCGCATCAGCGGCGGGATCTTGGGCTTGTCGGCGGGCGGTATCTCGTCGAGCGACAATCCGTTGACCGACACCGGATTCCGGGGCGTCACCAGGTACTCCTGCGTCATGAAATCTTTGGCGAATTCGTAGACAGCACGCACCAGCGAGCCCCGGGGACCGCCGTCTTCCATCTGCACCGACAGACAGCCCATGATGTATTGGTGCCCGGTCATCTTCTGGTAGCGCAGAATTGCCGCCCACAACATCCCCATCACCGCGCCATTGCGATGCTCGGGTGCGACGACAACCCGGCCCAGCTCAACAAGCGTGGGACGCAGCGATTCAAGCGCCGACGCGTCGAACATCGAATCGGTGAAGGTGCCCCCTGCGGCCCGGTACCCCTCGGGAGGCAGCAGGCGCAGGCAGCCGACGATTCTGCCGGTGCTCTCCTCCCGCGCCAGCAGGTGATCGCAGAACGGGTCGAGCTTGTCGAGATCGATCATCTCCCCCGTCAAGGGCCCCGGAACCGCGTGCGGGAGTGGGGCTCCCATTTCATCTGCGAACGCCTGGTACCGAAGCCGTTGCGCCGCTTCAATTTCGGCCGCATCGGTGGACATGACAATGCTGTAGCGTGGGCTCGGGTTCGGGTCCGTCCCCCGATCGGAACTGGCCCCGGGCGCCGCGACAATAACCGCCGCGCTCTCCATGATCGAAAGCTACTCCCTCCGTCTACGGCTTACCACCGCAATGCACAAATCCCCGTGGGTACCCGTGCTGGCAGGAGTGATCACCGATAGCTAGATAGCTAGCGACTCTCCGGTCACCGGATCGTGCGAGCGACTCATCGTAGCCACAGCGAGCAGAATCAGCGAAACCAAGGCGGCGCAGGCCGCCGCGAGTGCCCCCACCGACAGCACGCTGTTGATGGCCGCGGCGCCTGCCTCCCGGGCCCCGGACGCACCAATGGCCGCATGACCGAATGCCACACCCAGGCCCGCCACCCCGAGCAGAATGCCGATCTGACGACCCGTGCTCACCGATCCGGTCGCCATCCCCGCGTCGTCCAACGGCACGAACTGCAGCGCGGCGTCGGCCGTCACCGCCGAGAGCGCACCTAGCCCCAGGCCCGCCACCACCGAACCGAGGATGAAGTGGGTCCAGGCGGTGTCGGCATGAGCGCCCGTCGCCGCCCACAACCCGACGGCCACCAGCCCCACACCGCCGGGGATGGTGGCCAGCGCGGGCAGCCGCTTACCCACCAGGATCCCCAGCGGCGCCCCCACGATGGTGGCCAGCGTCAGCGGTCCGGCACGCAATCCGGTCTCAAAGGCGTTGTAGCCCAGGGTATTCATGAAGTAGAGCGCCAGGTAGTTGGTGGCCGCGATGAGCGTCCCGGACGCCGCGGACGCCGCCACCCAGACCCCGGCGAATCCCGGCGACGACACGAGCCTCAGGCTCAGCATTGGCGCTTGCGCGCGGCTCTCCCACCAGAAGAACAGCACCAGGGCAACCAGCGCGCTGACCGCCAGGACGCTCGTGGCTCCCCCGCCCAGCCCCCCGTGCTGCAACGAAATCATCGCGAACACACCCACCATCAGCCCGACAGTGAGCAGCCCGGTGCCGGGCCAGTCGATGGGCCGCTTCACCTCGGCACGCGTCTCCGGCAGGTACACGACAGCGATGAGCAACGCGATCACGGCGACGGGAAGGTTGACCAGGAAGATGGCCTGCCATCCGAATTGGGTCACGAGGAGTCCGCCCAACAGCGGCCCGGCAGCGCTGCCCACCCCCATCACCGCACCATAGATCGCGATGGCGCCGCCGCGACGCTCCTCGGGGTAGGCGGCCGCGATGATCGGTAGGGAGACTGCCAGCAGAATCGCCCCGCCGACGCCCTGCACCGCACGGACCCCGATCAGCATCTGGGCGCTGTTCGAGAGCGCGCAGCCCAATGACGCGCACGTGAAAATCACCATGCCGGTCACATAGAGCCGGCGCCTGCCCAGCCGATCGCCCAGGGTCGCCGCGGTGAGCAGCAGCCCCGCCATCGGCAGCGCGTAGGCATCGATGACCCACTGAAGCTCTGCGAGGTCGGCTCCCAACGATGACTGCAGGGCGGCCAGCGCGCTCGACACGATCGTCATATCGAGCAGCAGCATGAACACCGCCAGGCAGACGGCAACGAGGATCACTCGCGGAGATTAGCCGTGCTGTTGCTCTTCGCGCGAGCGGCTCATCGCTGCCCACGCTCTTCGCGCGAGCGGCTCATCGCACACGGACCATCACGGTGCGGGTTGCCCGGTCATGCAGACCACGGCCGTCCACATCGGTGATGAGGGGCGGCACGATGAGGGTGATCAACAGGTTCCTGACGAACGCACGCCCAATGCCGACATCGACCGTCCCGTCGGCGGGCGCCACGTGGATTCCCGCCATGTACTGGCCGGGAGTGAACCGCCACAGCCTGACCGCGATCACTCCGATGACGAACCAGACGATCCACTGCATCGATTGCAGCATGGGCGATAGCAGGTCTCCGCGCTCAATCAACAGCGCCAGCCCGGCCGCGATAAGCCAATCCACCAGCAGCGCCAACAGCCGCCGAGACATGGGTGCGGACGATCCGGGGCCCGTCTCGGGCAGGCCGAGCTGCTCGCCGGGGTATCGGGAGTTGCCCGCTCCTTGCGTCGAGCCGAGCCCCGACATCCATGAACCCAGGTCTCGCGCCATGCTCACAGCGTAAGCGCCTGCCCACGGGTGGTTACGCGTAACATCCGCGCAACATATGGTTGACCGGCGGGCAACACCCGCTCCATAGGTTCAGTCGCGCGGTCATCGAATCAGGGATAACAAGGAGAAGCATGGCGTTCAGTAGCCCCGACGAGGTATTCAAGTTCATCGCCGACGAGAAGGTCGAGTACGTCGACGTCAGGTTCTGTGACCTGCCGGGCGTCGTGCAGCACTTCTCCATCCCGGCTTCGGCCTTCGATGCCAGCGTCTTCGAGGACGGTCTCGGCTTCGACGGGTCGTCGGTGCGCGGTTTCCAGTCGATCCACGAGTCGGACATGCTGCTGCTTCCCGACATCTCGACGGCCAAGCTCGACCCGTTCCGTGCCGCCAAGACGCTGAACGTCAACTTCTTCGTGCATGACCCGTTCACCCGCGAGGCCTACTCGCGTGACCCGCGCAATGTCGCCCGCAAGGCCGAGCAGTACCTGATCAGCACTGGTATCGCCGATACCTGTTACTTCGGCGCCGAGGCCGAGTTCTACATCTTCGACTCGGTGAGCTTCGACTCCAAGATCAATGGCACTTTCTACGAGATCGACTCCGAGGCCGGCTGGTGGAACACCGGCGAGCCCTACGAAGCAGACGGCAGCCCCAACCGCGGCTACAAGGTGCGTCCCAAGGGCGGCTACTTCCCCGTCGCTCCGTACGACCACTTCGTGGACCTGCGCGATGAGATGACCACCAACCTGATCAACGCCGGATTCACCCTCGAGCGCGGACACCACGAGGTGGGCACCGGCGGCCAGGCCGAGATCAACTACAAGTTCAACACCCTGCTGGCCGCGGCCGACGATGTACTGCTCTTCAAATACATCATCAAGAACACCGCGTGGGCCAACGGCAAGACCGTCACCTTCATGCCCAAGCCGCTGTTCGGCGACAACGGCTCGGGTATGCACGCCCACATGTCACTGTGGAAGGAAGGCAAGCCGCTATTCCACGACGAGGCCGGATATGCCGGACTGTCGGACGTGGCGCGCCACTACATCGGCGGCATCCTGCACCACGCCCCGTCGCTGCTGGCATTCACCAACCCCACGGTGAACTCCTACAAGCGTCTGGTGCCGGGCTACGAGGCCCCGATCAACCTGGTGTACAGCCAGCGCAACCGTTCCGCCTGCGTGCGCATCCCGATCACGGGCAACAACCCGAAGGCCAAGCGCCTCGAGTTCCGCTGCCCCGACAGCTCGGGTAACCCGTACCTGGCGTTCGCGGCCATGCTGATGGCCGGTATCGACGGCATCAAGAACAAGATCGAGCCGCTGGCCCCGGTCGACAAGGACCTCTACGAGCTGCCTCCGGAGGAGGCCGCCGGTATTCCGCAGGCCCCGACCAACCTCGCCACCGTGATCGACAACCTCGAGAAGGATCACGAATACCTCACCGAGGGTGGCGTTTTCACCTCGGATCTGATCGAGACCTGGATCGCATTCAAGCGCGAGAACGAGATCGAACCCATCAACATCCGGCCTCACCCGTACGAGGTCGCGCTGTACTTCGACGTCTAAGTACTTCGACGTCTAAGTCGGATTTTGCACAAAGGCCCCCGGGAACACCCGGGGGCCTTTGTCATTTTCGTACCCGCTTTCGCCGAGCGTGAACTCGAGCAGGCGTAGTTTGAAAGTGGATGTCCCATCTAACTTTTCGAGGAGCGTGGAAATCTCGTGCCGAACGCCGCCGAAGAACTGAGCAGAACGCCCGTCCCTGACCCCGCCGAGGACAACGCCTACTTTCCCTCCCCCTACTCGTTGAGCCAGTACGTGCCCTCGACAACGGACTTCGCCGGTGTCCGCTACGAGAATGCCTATACCGGCGGCCGGTGGAAGATCCTCATGATCGCCACCGAGGAGCGATACATGTTGATGGAGAACGGCACGATGTTCTCGACCGGAAACCATCCAGTGGAGATGCTGCTCCCCGTGCATCACCTCAGGGCCGCCGGATTCGACATCGATGTGGCCACCGTGTCCGGCAATCCCGCCAAACTCGAGCTCTGGGCGATGCCGCGTGAGGACGAGGCGGTGTTGGGCACCTTCCACCAGATGGCCGCAAAGCTGAAGAAGCCCCAGAAACTTTCGCAGGTGGTCGCAAATGACCTGGGGCCCGACTCCGACTACATCGCCGTTTTCATTCCCGGCGGCCATGGTGTGCTGCTGGGTGTCCCGGAGAGCGAAGACGTTCGCACGGTGCTGGATTGGGCGCTGGAATTCGACAAGTACATCATCACGTTGTGTCACGGTCCGGGCGCGCTTCTGGCCGCGGGCCTCGACCGTGAGACATCCCCGTTCAGCGGGTACAGCCTCTGCGTGTTCCCCGACAGACTGGATACGGGCGTCAACCCCGAAATCGGTTACATTCCAGGACAAATGCCGTGGCTGGTGGGCGAGAATCTCCTCAAGCAGGGTGTCACCATCCTCAATACCGGGATCACCGGTCAGACGCATGTCGACCGCAAGCTGCTTACCGGCGACAGCCCGCTGGCTTCCAACAACCTTGGACTGCTGGCGGCGGAGACCTTGGTGACGGCGGTCGCGGCGGGCTAGCCGCGTTCACCGGGAAGAAAACGGACTGTGGTCCTATTGTTAGGAGCATGGCTCTCGCTGACATCGAAAACAAGCTCGCCCGCCTGACACCTGTCGTCCTGTCGGCGTTCCGAATCGTGGTGGGTTTCCTCTTCTTCCTGCACGGCACCTCCCACCTGCTCGGGTGGCCGCTCGCCTCATACCTGCGGCCCGCCGGAACCCTGCCCTGGTGGGCCGGCATCATCGAATTCGTTGGTGGAGCGGCGATCATCCTCGGCCTCGGCACACGGATCGCCGCATTCATCGCCTCCGGGGCCATGGCGGTCGCGTATTTCGCCTACCACCAACCGGATGGTCTGCTGCCCATCCAGAACAATGGCGAGGCCTCGGCGCTGTACAGCTGGATCTTCCTGCTGCTGGTCTTCACCGGCGGTGGATCGTTGTCGCTGGACCAATTCATTACCCGAACTAAGCGCTAAGTTGTTACGCCAGAATTGGTTTAGCATCCTGTGCCATGGCTTCCTTCAGCTCCACCAGCGCAGTCGCCAAGCTTGACGGCGCCACTCCCCTTGTCCTGTCCTTGTTCCGCATCGTCTTCGGATTTCTGTTCGCCATCCACGGCACTGCGATCCTGTTCCGCTGGCCCGAACTGACACCGCCGATGCCGACGGTCGAGTCGTGGTCGTTGGGCTGGTGGGCGGGGGCCCTCGAATTCCTCACCGGCGCCGCGATACTGTTCGGCGCCGGTACGCGGATAGCGGCCTTCATCGCTTCGGGCACGATGGCGGTGGCGTACTTCTACCAGCACCAATCGACTGGGCTGCTTCCGATTCAGAACAACGGCGAACTCGCCGCGCTGTTCTGCTGGGCCTTCTTCCTCCTGGTGTTCACCGGCGCCGGATCAGTGTCTGTCGACGCCGCACTCAAGAAGAGCTAGGAACCACGACCGTGGCGATGAGCGCCCGGTGGTCACTGCCGTAGATCGGCTCGGTGCTTACCGCGGTGGCCGTCGCACCACGGGTCAGCACGTGATCGATCCCTATCAGCGTTGTGTACCAACTGCCCTCGCGCCAGGTCGGCAACCAGCCGGCTCCGGCCTCATCGGCGGCGTCGGTGAATCCGCCGGTGAGAATCTGGCGAAACACGAAGTGGTCGTATGTGGCGTTGAAGTCACCGCCGACAATGACTTTGACGTCGGGGCGAAGCGCCTGCAACTGTCGGCCCATCGTGTCCAGTTCGGTGAGCCAACCCGGGGAGCTGATCTTCTTCTCCGGCGGACGGGTATGCGCGGCCACCAACATGACCGGCCCAACTCCCGGAACCTCCGCTTCCGCCCAGATCTGCCGAAACGCGTAGCTCTGATCGTCCTGATGCACCGGAGTCAGCGGATACCTGCTCCAGATACCGGTGCCCGCGGCCTTCGGTTCAGCGATGGTGAACGAATACGGAAGCACCGAATCAATGCCCGCGGCAATAAGTTTCACCCGGGCTTCGGGGGTGAGCTCGTCAACGGTCACCACATCCACATCGTGTCCGCGAATCGCCGCCACCACAGCACCGGCATCGCCGCCGCCCAGACGCAGGTTGGTCTGCAACACGGTGACAGCGGTTCCCTGCGGCGCACTGTCGGGGAGGTACAGCGGTGCGATGGCAAGGACCTGCAACGCGACCACGACTACAGCCGTCAGCACGCCCCACCATTGCCGCACCAACAAGAGCAGCAATAACGCTGGGATCATCAGCAGACAGGTGATCGGCCAGGCGGCGGCCAGGCCGATCAGGGGCGACCAGCTCGATCGCGCCCATCGGGACGCGATGGCCAGGACGGCAACGATGGTCAGCAGCCACCCAACAGCCCCCACGGCGGTCCGTCCTCGCACCTCAGGGACGGTACCTTATACCGATGCCGTCATTCAGCCGCGCAGAACTCGAGGAAGCGTTCGCGCAACACCAGGCCACCGTGCATCGCTGCATCGAAACGGGCGACTGGAACCCGTACGCCGAGATGTACACCGAGGACGCCCTCTACATCGAACACGTAGTGGGTCGCCTGCAAGGCAAGGAGGCCATTCGGCAGTACATCACCGCGGTGATGGCTGAGTTCCCCGGCAACCACATGCCCAGCCTGCCCGCGACCTGGACGGTCTTCGACCCCGAAAAGGGTTGGGTGGTCTGCGAAATCGACAACGTGATGAGCGATCCGGGTGACGGGCAGCATTGGGGCGAGCCGAACCTGACGGTGCTGCATTACGCCGGTGACGGCCTCTGGTCGCAGCAAGAGGACGCCTACAACCCCGCCAACATGGTGAAGATGGTGCGACGCTGGTGTAAGACCGCCGAGTCGTCAGGGAATCTGCCCGACGAGGCTCGCGAATGGCTCACCAAGTACGGGTCGCGCAGGAACTAACTCGCCGAGATCGTCAATGTTGCCCGCAGGCCGCCCAACGGGCTTGCGGACAGCACCACATCTCCCCCGTGTAGTGCGGCCTGCTGAGCGACCAGCGCCAGACCCAGTCCCAACCCGCCAGGGTCGGCGCCGGGTCCACGTTCGAAGCGCCCGAGCACCCGTTCCCAATCTGCCTCCGGCAGGCCGCTACCGTCGTCGTCGACCTCGATGACCACCCGGCCATCGGCCTGATTCGCGGACAGCTCAATGTGTTTGGCATTGCCGTGGTTGATGGCGTTGCGCACCAAATTGTCCACGGCCAGCCGCAGTCCATCGGGCCAGCCAACCACCACACCACCGTCATCGGCGTTGACGTTGATCTCGGGCGTGGCGGCGCGATGCATCAACGCGTCTCCGGCCACCCGATCCAGCAGGTCGGCGATGTCCACCAGTTCACGGTCCTCGGGCCGGGCAAGGTCGCCGGAGGCCAGCTGGCCGAGCGCGGTGATGGTGGCCTCGACGCGACGTTGCGCGCGCTGCAAGTCACCGATCACCTCGACGCGTTCCTCGTCCGACAGGTCGTGTGCGCGCAAGGTGTCCAGGTCGGCACGCATCGCGGTGAGGGGAGTCCGCAGCTCGTGTGCAGCACTCGCGGCAAAATCACGTGCCGCGAGAAGGGATTTGGTGGTCTCGGACTGAGCCGCCGAGACGCGGCCGAGCAGGGCAACCAGGGCGTCGGCAAGTTCTTCGGCCTCCCGGGCACCGCGCACCGCGGCCACATGCAGGCCCTCGGTATCGAGCTGGCGGGTCTGGTCGGTGAGCTGATGCAGGGGTCGCACCGCACGCCCGGCGAATAGCCACGCGAAGCCGCCCGCCAGCAACATCGCGAGTACGCCGAGGGCGACGAACACCGGAATTCCCCGGTGGTTGACCAGCACCGCGTCGGCCCGCGTTCCCAGTGAAGTCACCGTCTGCTCTTCGGGGTTCGCGATGGTCCGGACGCGGTAGTTGACACCGTCGACGGCGATGTTCTTGGTCCCCAGCGGCATCGCCGGAAGCTCGACACCCCGAAAGATCACCAGCCCTCCGCTTTTGGCGTCACGCACGGTGAGCACAAAGGTGGTATCCCCGTGCCGGGTGGTGGCCTGTACCGCATCCACCAGCACATCAAGGCGGCGGTCAAGTTGCTGAGTATCATTGCGTGCCAATGCGATACCGGCCACTATGCCGATGAGCGTGACCACGAAGCCGGCCGCGAGGAACGCAGCGACCGCGACCCGGGTGCGCAGTGAGAGCGAGCGTTTCACGGCTCTTCTCTCATCACGTATCCGACCCCTCGGACCGTGTGGATGATCCGCGGGGCGCCCCCGGTTTCGAGCTTGCGGCGCAAGTAACTGACGAAGACGTCGGCCACATTGGTCTCCACGTCAAAGTCGTATCCCCACACCAGTTCCAGCAGGCGGGTGCGGCTCAGCACTACCCCGGTGTTCTCGGCCAGCACCACAAGCAGATCGAACTCGCGCTTACTCAGTTCGATGCGTTCGCCACTGGAGAAGACCAGTCTGCGGGAAACGTCGACGGTGACCTGTCCGACGGTGATCGCAGAGGTGGCGAGCCCGCCGCCACCGGCGCCGCGGCGGCGCAGCAGTGCGCGCAGGCGGGCGACCAGCTCGCCAATATCGAAAGGCTTCGTCAGATAGTCGTCGGCACCGGCCTCCAGGCCGGCGATCCGATCGTTGACTGTGTCGCGCGCGCTGAGCACGCAGATCGGGATGTCATTACCCAGGGCCCGGAGGGCGGTGACCACCGCGACCCCGTCCAACTCGGGCATCTGCACATCGAGCACCAGGGCATCGGGCTCATCGGCCGCGAGCTGGGTAAGGGCGTCGCGGCCATCGACGGCGACCCGGACGTCGAAACCCGAATGACGTAGCCCGCGGGCTACCGAGTTCCTGACGTCCGGGTCGTCATCGACCATCAACACTTTGTGACGGGCGGCAGATTCCTGATTCATTGCTTTTAAGGCTATGCCGCCCGCCTGATGGTGTTGTTAGGCGTCCTGCTGATCGACCACAGCGGTGACGTTAGGCGCGGCGGGCTGAGCCGGAGCTGCCGGCGCGGTCTCGTCGGCCGCCTGCTGCTGCGGTGCGAAGGGGTTCCACGGCTGCTGCGGCTGCTCGGCCGGAGCGTTCTCCGCAGGCTGCGCGGGCTGGCCAACCAGACCGGCGGGCGCGGCGGGGGCGGCACCCTCATCGCTGTCCGCGCCGCAGCTGCTCTTCAGGCTCGTCAGCGGCTGGCGGATCTTGTCCAGCTCGGCCTTGGCAGTGGGCTGACCATCAAGGTAGGTCGTGATGGCTTCATGCCGCTGGCCCTCGGGAGCACCCTTGGCGGCCTTGGTGATTCCATCGTTGATCGTCGGGTTCTTGTCCAAGTACGACGCGACCTGGCTGGAAACAGTGGAATGCGTCCGTGCGAACTCGGCGGCGGTGCACTGGCCGGGAGCCGCACCAGCGGCACCAGCGAATGCCAACGCGCTGGCAACCGCACCGGCACCAACGACACCACTGAGTACAGCAGAGGTGAACTTCATGGAGTACTCCTTGTTCTGCGTTACAGCCGACGAAATGCCGGCTCGCCCGGGACGTTATCGAGCGATGGTTGGACCGTCATGGCCCAGACGTTAAGAAACCATGAGAAGCCGCGCGAGAATCACACTCGTGATGTTTAGAGGGCGTCCCGTACCGCAGAACCGGGGCCTTAGTCGCCCTCGCCGGGCCAGCAGCGGGCCTTGAAATCGTTCAGCGGCTGCCGAATTGCATCCAGGTCGGCCTTCGCCGCCGGATTGGCGTTGAGGTACGCCTGCACGGCGTCGTGCTTATCGCCGCCGCCTCCGGGGGTGTTCTTGAGTGCGTCGCTCATTCCGGCGTTGACGTCGGGATGCCGCTCCAGGTACTCCGCCCGCTTGCTCGATGCCACCGCGTCCAGCCGGGCCTCCTCAGAGACCGTGCAGTCCCCCGGCTTGGCGTGGGCGGGGGCCGCGAGTCCCAGCGCTCCGGCCATAAGTCCGGCGCAGACGATGCCGCGAACCGCGGCCTGGATACGGATCATGAGCCGCTCCTCAACAGATGTGGACCTGGATCCGCACGAAGCTACTCCCCGAAAACGCGCTGCACTACCGCTTTGGCACGCCTGGTCACGCGCAGGTAATTGTCGAGGAACTCGCCGCCGTCGTTGTCCGGCCAACCGGCCGCCGCCGACACCGTATTGAGCAGCCGTCCGGGGCCGGGCAGCTGATCGGTGGGCTTGCCGCGCGCCAGCACCAGCGCATTGCGCGCGTTGGTGGCGGTCAGCCATGCCTGCCGCAGCAGCTCGGCGTCCTCGACGTCGATCAGGCCCGCGGCCGCTGCGGCATGCAGCGTCTGCAGTGTGGAGGTGCTGTGCAGGGACGGATGTTCGTGGGCGTACCGCAGCTGCAGCAGCTGCACCGTCCACTCGACATCGGCCAGCCCGCCCCGGCCCAACTTGGTGTTGGTGTTCGGGTCTGCTCCGCGCGGCAGCCGTTCGGAATCCACCCGGGCCTTGATCCGGCGGATCTCGCGCACCGCGTCGGATGCGATACCGCCGGCCGGGTACCGCGTCTTGTCGATCATGTGCAGAAACCGCAGTCCCACATCGGGATCCCCGGCGATGCTATGCGCGCGCAGCAGCGCCTGTACTTCCCAGGGCTGTGCCCATTGCGCGTAATAGGCCTCATAGGCCGCGAGCGTTCGTACCAACGGCCCGTTGCGCCCCTCAGGCCGCAGCCCGGTGTCGACCTGCAGCGGCGGGTCGGTGCTCGGCGCGCCGAGGTGCTTGCCGACCTTCTCGGCGATGGTTGCCGACCAACGGATGGCGTCGGCGTCGGTGGCACCGCCACGGGCCTCGCACACATAGAGGACGTCAGCGTCGGATCCGTAACCCAGCTCGCCACCGCCCAGGCGTCCCATCCCGATGACGGCGAGGGCAGCGGGAGCCTCCTCACCGTCGGGGACGCTGGTCTTGATCACCGCATCCAGGGCCGCCTGGAGCACCGCCACCCATACCGATGTCAGCGCGCGGCAGACATCGACCACGTCCAACAGGCCCAGGAGATCGGCCGAGGCCACCCGCGCCAATTCCCGCCGTCGCAATGACCGTGCCGCCGCGATGGCCCGTTCCGGGTCGGCATGTCGCGCCGACGACGCGACCAGCGCGCCGGCCACCGAATCCGGTTCGGCCTCAAGGAGTTTAGGCCCGTTGGGCCCGTCGGCGTACAGCTGGATCACCTCGGGCGCGCGCATGATGAGGTCCGGCACGTAGGCGGAAGTGCCCAGGATCTGCATGAGCCGCTTGGCCACCGCGCCCTCGTCGCGCAGGGTGCGCAGGTACCAGGTCTGATCGATCAGCGCCTCGCTCACCCGGCGGTAAGCCAATAGCCCGGCATCCGGATCGGGAGTGTCCGCCAGCCAATCCAAAAGCGTTGGCAACAGAATGGTTTGGATGCGGCCTCGACGCCCCTCCTTGGTCAGCGCGGACAGATGGCTCAGCGCGTGCTGCGGCTGCTGATACCCCAAGGCGGTGAGCTGTCGAACTGCCGCCTCGTTGGAGAGCCCCAGCGTCTCCTTGTCGAACTCGGTCACCGACTCCAGCAACGGTTGATAGAACAGCTTCGTGTGCAGGCGCGACACCCGCACCGCCTGACGCTTGATCTCGCCCCGCAGCACCCCCAGGGCATCGTTCTGCCCGTCGGGACGCACATGGGCGGCGCGGGCCAGCCAGCGCATCGCCTCGGTGTCCTCCGGCGCGGGCAGGGTATGCGTGCGCTTGAGCCGCTGCAGCTGCAATCGGTGCTCCAGCAGCCGCAAAAACTCATACGAGGCAGTGAGATTCGCGCCGTCGTCGCGCCCGATATAGCCCTGTAGGGACAGCGCCGCCAGCGCGTCCACGGTCGAGGCCACATGCAACGACTCATCGACCCGCCCGTGCACCAGTTGCAGCAGCTGCACTGCGAACTCGACGTCGCGCAGTCCGCCGGTGCCTAATTTGATCTCGCGCTCGCGCAGGTCTGCGGGCACCAGCGATTCGACTCGGCGGCGCATGGCCTGTACCTCGGGCACAAAGTCCTCACGCTCGCACGCGGTCCACACCATCGGCATGAGCGCGTCCACGTACGCCTGGCCCAGATCTGGATCGCCGACGGCGGGACGTGCCTTCAGCAGTGCCTGGAATTCCCAGGTCTTGGCCCACCGTCGGTAGTACGCCACATGCGCGTCCAGGGTGCGCACGAGCGCCCCCGCCTTCCCCTCGGGACGGAGGGCCGCATCCACCTCGAAGAAGGTGCTGGAGCCGATGCGCATCATTTCTCCGGCGATCCGGGTGGTTAGCGAATCCGCCTCCTCCCCCACGAAGATGACGTCGACATCGCTGACGTAATTGAGTTCGCGCGCACCGCATTTACCCATCGCGATGACGGCAAGTCGGGGCGGGTCCTGACCCTCCGGAACCACCAGCGAGACCGCGACCGCCAACGCCGCCGTCAGCGCGGCATCGGCGAGATCGGACAGATGCTGACCCACCACCGGGAAAGGCAACACCGGCTCGTTCTCGACGGTGGCCGCCAGGTCCAGCGCGGCGAGCACCAGTAGCCGGTCTCGATAGGCGTCGCGCAGCGCGGCCACCGCGACGGGTTCGGGCACCGAGGCCCGACCCCGAACGGCACCCACAGCCTTCAAGAATCGTTCCTGCAGAGCCTCTTTGGACTCCAGTTCGATATCCCCGACCAGCAGACGCCACCGATCGGGATGCGCCACCAGGTGATCCCCCAGCGCCAGCGACGACCCGATAACCGACAGCAGCCGCCCCCGCACTGCGGGTTTGGCGGCAAGCTCGGCGTCCAATGCGGACCAGCCGGCGCCCATTGCCTCGCGCAGCCGGATCAGGGTGAGTAGCGCGGCGTCGGCGTCGGGCGAGCGCGACAGCGACCACAGCAGCGCGATATGCGCCTCGGTGGTCCAGGCCAGCTCATCGAGCAAGGAAGCAGCGCGCGCATCGACAAGGCCAAGCCTCCCGACACTGGGAACCTTCGAACGCTCGGTGGAGGCTCGGGTCACAAGACCCGACGTTCTTCGCGCGAACGGCTCATCACAGACCCAGGTAGGCCCGGAGTTCGAACGGGGTCACGTTGCTGCGGTAGCGCGACCACTCGGCGCGCTTGTTGCGTAGGAAGAAGTCGAAGACATGCTCTCCCAATGCTTCTGCTACCAGCTCGGAGCGCTCCATGGCGCCGAGCGCGTTCTCCAGGGTGCTGGGCAGCTCCTTGTATCCCATGGCCTGACGCTCGGCACGGGTCAGGCCCCACACGTCGTCCTCCGCCTCGGGGCCCAGCGTGTAGCCCTTCTCCACCCCGCGCAGCCCAGCGGCCAGCAGTACCGCATAGGTCAGGTAGGGATTGCAGGCCGAGTCGGGGCTACGTACCTCGATGCGGCGCGAGGACGACTTACTGGGCGTGTACATCGGGACCCGCACCAGCGCCGAGCGGTTGGCCGCACCCCAAGACGCTGCCGTCGGCGCCTCGCCGCCCTGCACCAGCCGCTTGTAGGAGTTCACCCACTGATTGGTGACTGCGCTGATTTCGTTGGCGTGCTCCAGGATTCCCGCGATAAACGACTTGCCGACACTCGAAAGCTGCAGCGGGTCATCGGGATTGTGGAAGGCGTTGGTGTCGCCCTCGAACAGGCTCATGTGGGTATGCATCGCACTGCCCGGGTGATCGCTGAACGGTTTGGGCATGAACGTGGCATGCACCCCGTCGATGATCGCCACTTCCTTGACGATATTGCGGAACGTCATCACGTTATCGGCCATGGACAGCGCGTCGGCGTAGCGCAGGTCGATCTCCTGCTGACCGGGTGCGCCCTCGTGGTGGCTGAATTCCACCGAGATGCCCATGGATTCGAGCGCATCGATGGCGTGGCGGCGGAAGTTCGGGGCAGCCTCGTGCACGGCCTGGTCGAAGTACCCTGCATCGTCGGCCGGAATCGGCTCCGACCCGTCGGCGGGCATGTTCTTCAGCAGGAAGAACTCGATCTCCGGGTGCACATAGCAGGAGAAGCCCAAGTCGCTTGCCTTGGCGAGCTGGCGGCGCAACACATGCCGCGGATCGGACCAGGACGGCGAGCCGTCGGGCAGCTTGATATCGCAGAACATGCGCGCGGAGTGGTGCTTTCCGGCGCTCGTCGTCCAGGGCAACACCTGGAAGGTCGACGGGTCGGGGTGCGCGACGGTGTCCGATTCGGAGATACGCGCGAAGCCCTCGATGGAGGAGCCGTCGAAGCCGATACCCTCTTCGAACGCACCCTCTAATTCCGCGGGCGCGATGGACACACTCTTGAGGTAACCAAGTACATCGGTGAACCACAGCCGGACGAAACGGATATCTCGTTCTTCCAGCGTGCGCAGCACGAATTCCTTCTGACGATCCATGGTGAGAGTATGCCGCAGGTCAGCAGCGCACGTCTTTAGGAGGCACCGTGCCGTCTACGAAGTAGCGCGTGACGACGTCGTCGACACAGGCTTCTCCGTTGAACGCGACGGTGTGCTGGGTGCCTTCGTAACTGATGAGCGATCCGTTCAGCTGCTGTGCCAACGCCACCCCGGCCTCATAGGGCGTGGCGGGGTCGTGTGTCGTGGAGATGACCACTACCGGCGGCAGGCCGGGTGTCGACGGGGTATGCGGAGAAGACGTCGGCGGCACCGGCCAAAAGGCACACATATCGCGCGGGGCGTATCCGGTGAACTGGCCGTAGCTCGAGAAGGGCGCCTGCTCACGAAGCCGTTTGTCGGCGGCCACCCAGGGACCGGAGTCCTTCGGTGTAGGCCCGTCGACGCACCGAATGGAATTGAAGGCGTCCTGCAAGTTGTCGTAGTGCCCCTTGTCGTCGCGCTCCTGGTACTGGTCGGCGAGCCACAAAAGGTCATCGGGCCCGCTGCCGTCGACCAGGCCGGCCAGACCCGAGGTGAGGTACTTCCAGTAACGCGGCGTGTACATCGCCTGGATGGTGCCGGTGACGGCGTCCTGGTAACCCAGGCCACGGGGGTCGTTGGTCTTGGCGGGTTTGGCCACCAACGGGTCAATCAGTTGATGGAACCGCGCCACCGCTTGTTTCGGGTCTGTCCCCAACGGGCATTTGGGATCCTTGGCGCAGTCGGCGGCGTAGTCGTTGAATGCCACCTGGAATCCGGTCATCTGCCGGACGTTGGACTCCACCGGGTCGACGGTCGGGTCGATGGCACCGTCGAGAACCATCGTGCGCACGTTCTGCGGAAAGTATTCGGCGTACTGGGTGCCCAGCTCGGTGCCGTAGGAGTAGCCCAGGTAGTTCAGCTTGCTGTCCTTGACGGCCGCCCTGATGATGTCCATATCCCTTGCCGCGGAAGCAGTTCCGGCATTGGCAAGGAAGTCCAGGCCCATCCGACTCGCACAATCGGCGACGTACTGCTTGTACAGCCCTTCGATGTGCTCGACCCCGGCCTGGCTGTAGTCGGCCAGCGGATCCTTACGGTAGGCGTCGAACTGGGCGTCGGTGCGGCACCGCAGGCTCGGCGTGGAGCCGCCGACACCGCGCGGGTCGAACCCGACGATGTCGAAGCTCTGCCCGATGGGTGAGTCGCCAAGCTTGGCGCCCATACCGGCGGCGAGGTCAACACCGGATCCGCCCGGTCCGCCCGGGTTGACCAGCAGTGCCCCCACACGCTTGCCGGTGGCAGGCACCTTGAGCACGGCCAGCTCCGCCACCGAACCCATCAACTTGTCGTAGCTGACGGGCACCTTCACCTTGGCGCACAGGGCGGTGGGAATGTGGCTAGTGTCGGCGACAAAGCTGCCGCAGCTGCCCCACTGGACCTTCTGGTCGTAGAACGCTTGCAGGGAGGGGCTCGGCACTGGCAGCGGGGTGGCCGCTGCGGGGATGACTGAGCCCGCCGAGAACACTGCCGAGGACATCAAAAGAATCACTGGCAACGCCCGGCGCATCCGCATCATGGGCCACATCGTGCCATGTCGGGCGTCAAAAGGGATCAGCAGCGCTTGCCTTCAGCCGGAGTCGTGACCTTGATGAGATATGTCTCGGCCGCTTGGTCGACACATTGGTTCCCGTCAAACACGATGGTGTGCTTGGTTCCCTCGTAGGTGAGCAGGCCTCCGCCGAGTTGTTTGGCCAGCTCAACGCCCGCCTGGTACGGGGTCGCGGGATCGAAGGTAGTGGAAACCACCAGCAGTTTGGGCAGGCCGGGCACGTTGATGGGGTGCGGCTTGCTCGTCGCCGGCACCGGCCAGAACGCGCACACACCCAGCGGGGCATTACCGGTGAACTGGCCGTAGTCCTGGAACGGCGCCACCTCCCGGATGCGCCGGTCCTTCTCGACGGCCGCGGCGCGGTCGGTCTGCGGCGGTTCATCGACGCAGTTGATCGCGGTCTGCGCATCCTGGGCGTGGCTGTAGTGGCCCTCCTCGTCACGCTTCATATACGCGTCGGACAGCAGCTGCAGAATGTCGCCAGAGCCCTCGCTGAGCTGGCGCAGCGCCTTGGTGAACGCCTCCCACAGCGTGGGCGAGTACATCACCATGATGGTTCCGATGATGGCGTCGCTATGCGACAGTCCGCGACCGTCCTTGGTTTTTACCGGGTGATCGACGAGTGGGTCCACCATGGCCCGGTAGCGCGCAGTCGCCTGTGCGGGGTCGGTGCCCAGCGGGCAGGTCGGGCTTTTGGCACAGTCGGCCGCGTAATTGTCGAAAGCTTTTTGGAATCCTGCGATTTGGTCGATATCGGCCTGGGTGGGATCAGCGTTGGGGTCGATCACGCCGTCGAGGATGAGGGCCCGCACATTCTTCGGGAACTCCTCGGCATATGTAGTGCCGATCCGGGTTCCATACGAGTAACCCAGGTATGTCAGCTTGTCGTCACCCAGGGCGGCACGGAGACGGTCCATGTCCTTGGCGACATTCACGGTGCCGACATTGGCGAGGAACTCCAGCCCCACCTTGTCGACACAGCGCTTCACGAAGTCCTTGGAGTCCTGCTCCATCTTGGCGACGCCCTCGGGGCTGTAGTCGGTGTCGTTCTGCGCACGCATCCGGTCCACGTCGGCATCGGAGTTGCATTCGACGGCCGGGGTGGAAGACCCGACACCGCGCGGATCGAACCCGATGAAGTCGAACCGGTCCCGAATATCCTTGGGCACCTGCTTGACGATCGCGGTCGCGGCCTCGATGCCCGACTGGCCTGGGCCACCGGGGTTCATCAGCAGCGAACCGATCTTGTTGCCCTTCGCCGGGTACTTGATGATCGCCAGCCGCGCCTTGGCACCGTCGGGCTTGGCGTAGTCGACCGGGACCTCTAACTCGGAGCACTCGGTGCTCGACGGCACGGTGGTGTTCTCCGGCACGAAACCGTCGCAATCACCCCAAGCCAGGCTGTCCTCTGATGGGCGCGCAGCCATCGCCTCACCCTCGACCGAACGCACACAACCAGAGACGAGGGCTACCACCGAGGCAAGAGCCAATACGGCAGCAACCCGCCGACCACGCAACATCATGTCAGCCATGGTGCCATGCGGGACTAAATCCGGGCCTTCAGCTCCTGCAGAGCCACGCCGAAATCGTCGGTCAGGGTGGACAGGTCGGGCATCAGATCGGGGCAGGAGATCAGCCCAACGTTGAGCTTCCCGTTCAGTGACATCACCGTGACGGTCAGCGCGGCGCCATGGAAGATCGGCCCCAGCGGATACATACCGATGACCTCCGCGCCCAAGAAGTACAGCGGCACTTGAGGTCCCGGCACGTTGGATATCACCAGGTTGTGGATCACCGGGTGCCGGTCGGCCAGCCGGATGCGCGAGTAGACACGCATCGCCGTGCCGAACACCGCCGGCGCCGCGAACTGACTCCAGTCCTGCAGCAGCGTGGCACCCAGCCCGGCGGTGTGTTCCTTGGCGAAGGTGTTGGCCTCGGAGATAGCGCCCAGACGATCCACAGGATCCGAGACATTGGTCTCCAGGCGGGAGAACATGCCCGACACCTGATTTCGGCCCGGCCGGTCGGATTTCTCGTGCACCGACACCGGAACCATGGCCACCAACGAACTCTCCGGGAGCTCGCCGCGATCCTCAAGGTACTTGCGCAACGCGCCGGCGCAGATGGCCATGACGACGTCGTTGACCTTGACGCCGAAATGGTTCTTGACGGCACGCACGTCTTCCAGGTCCAGCTGGGCGTAGCCGATGTTGCGCCGGCTGGTGATGGTGGAGTTGAACGAGGTGCGCGGCGCGGAGAAGGGCGCGGACATGGCCTCGCCGCGCTTCGAACGCTCTAGCCAGGCGGGGATGACCCCGATGGTCGCGGGCAGCAGCTTGGCGAATTTCAGCGGCCGGGACGCCCATTTGATGGCGCCGGTGACCGCGATCTCAAGGCTGTTGGCGCCGCCCACGCCCGGGGTAGGTTCGGGCGCTTCGGCGTCGGGTTCCAGACCGCACAGCGCCGACATCAGGTTGGCGCCGGTGACGCCGTCGACAGAGGCGTGGTGCATTTTGGTCATGACCACGAGCCGATTTTTGTCACCAGTTTCAATGACCCACATCTCCCACAGCGGCCGCGCACGATCCAAGGGCAGCGAGGCGACGTGGCCGCACATCTCGGCGATTTCGGCCTTGCCGCCGGGTGCGGGCAGGCCGACATGATGCAGGTGCCGGTCGATATCGAAGTCGTCATCGTCGACCCATACCGGGTGATCCAGGTTCAGGCGGCTATCGGCGAGCTTCTCGGTGAAGGACGGAATGCCCGCGACCCGTTCCACGAGCTTCGTCCGTAATTTCTCGAACGAGTAGCCACCAGGAATGGTTGTGGTGTCTAATTCCAGTACCCCGCACACGTGCATGGGTTGGGTGGGTGTTTCGAGATAGAGGAAACTGGCGTCGAGTCCGGAAAGCCGCTGCATGCCGCAGATGCTAGGCGAGCCGGGTATCCCCCGTGCCCAAATGCCGCGACCTCCGGTGTGACCAAGTCCACGCACTTGGTTATTCAACTCATGGCGACGCAATGGCAGACTGAAGATCGTTAGAAACCCAGGGACCCGGATGGGCCTTGAGGAATTTTATCGATGAGGTGACAGTGATGTCCGAGATGTCTGAATCTGCTTTGTACGGCGCCGCTTCCGAGACGGCCGCCGGCCCCGAGCACAAGCCCCGCACCAAGGTCCGCGTGCACCACTTACAGAAGTGGAAGACCGAGGGCCACAAGTGGTCGATGCTCACCGTGTACGACTACTCGACCGCCCGGGTATTCAACGATGCCGGGATTCCCGTTCTGCTGGTCGGGGATTCGGCCGCAAATGTGGTCTACGGGTACGACACCACCGTGCCGATCACGATCGATGAGCTGATTCCCCTGGTACGTGGCGTGGTTCGCGGAGCCACCGAGGCATTGGTGGTCGCCGACCTGCCGTTCGGTTCCTACGAAGGGGGCGCCGCACAAGCCCTCGCCTCTGCCACCCGGTTCATGAAGGAAGCCGGCGCGCATGCGGTGAAACTCGAAGGCGGAGAACGGGTTGCCGAGCAGATCGCCACCCTGACCGCCACCGGAATCCCGGTGGTCGCGCATATCGGGTTCACCCCGCAGAGCGTGAATGGCCTTGGCGGATACCGGGTTCAGGGTCGCGATGACGCCGCCGAGCAGCTCGTCGCCGATGCGATCGCCGTGCAGGAAGCCGGTGCCGTCGCCGTGGTGATGGAGATGGTGCCCGCGCACGTGGCGACACAGATCACCGGCAAGCTCACCATCCCCACCGTCGGTATCGGTGCGGGCAAGGACTGCGATGCCCAGGTATTGGTCTGGCAGGACATGGCCGGGATGACGAGCGGCAAGACCGCTAAGTTCGTCAAGCAATTCGGTCAGGTCGGCGCGGAGCTACGCAAGGCCGCCGCACAGTATGCCGACGAGGTGGCGCGCGGCGTGTTCCCCGCTCCCGAACACTCGTATTGATCTAGGAACGTCCTGATCCAGGAAGTTCCTGATTCAGGACGCGTGCACGCCGAGCTTGTTGTTCAGGTACTCCTGGCGGCAAGCCCGGCGTGCCAGCTTTCCACTGGTGGTGCGCGGAATCGCGCCCGCCTGAACCAACTGGACATCGGCAATCGGCAGGTTGTGCCGCCGCGAGACGGCCGCCCGGATGGCGTCCACGATGGGCTCCAGTTCGGCTCGACCCGCGCCCGCGGCACGCTCGGCGACGATAACCAGCCGCTCCCCCGTGCCGCTGCCGTGATCGACACCAGCAGGCAATTCATTCGCGGGCGCTGAGAACGCCGCCACGAAACCATGCCGCACGGCGGGCGAGGCCTCCTCGACGGTGGCCTCAATGTCCTGTGGGTAATGGTTGCGACCGTCGATGATGACCAGGTCCTTGACCCGCCCGGTGATGAAGAGCTCACCATCGAGGTAGACGCCCAGGTCTCCCGTGCGGAACCAGATGGCGCCGGGCTCGGTGCCGGTAGCGTGGCTGCCGTCGTCGAGGCGAGCCTGCAGCTTGTTGCGGAACGAGTAGTCGGTCTCCTTGGGCCTGCCCCAATATCCGCGGCCCATATTGTTTCCATGCAGCCAGATTTCGCCGACGTGGCCGTCGGCCAGTTCGGTATCGGCACTCGGGTTGACGATCACTGCCCACTGGCTGCGAGCGATCTTGCCGCAGGACACCTGCGGGACCGCATTATCGTCATCGGCTTCGACCCGTACGGCGAGCCCGTTGCCGAGTTGCGTGCGGTCGAGATACAGCACAGACGCCTCGGCGTCTTGGGCGATCGTCGAGACGAACAGCGTCGCTTCGGCCATCCCGTAAGAGGGCTTGATGGTGGTCGGCGGTAGCCCGTACGGACCGAAGGCGCCGTTGAACTTGCGGATGGACGAGATGCTGACCGGTTCGGATCCATTGATGAGGCCCGCGACATTGCTGAGGTCAAGCGTCTCGCCATCCCTGGGCAGGCCGCGCTCGGCAGCCAGCTCGAAGGCGAAGTTCGGTGCGGCGGCGAAGGTCCGACCCAGGTGCGCCTCTGCGGCGAGTTCCTTGATCCACCGGCCGGGCCGTCGCACGAAGGACACCGGGGACATCAGGGTGATGCGCCCGCCGCATAGCGGGAACACGATCATCAGCAGACCCATGTCGTGGTACAGCGGCAACCAGCTGACGCTGCGGATGCTGTCGTCGAGCCCCACCGAGATGATCATCTGCAGGACATTGGTCATGACCCCGCGGTGGGTGATCTCGACACCGGCGGGCACCCGGGTAGACCCGGAGGTGTACTGCAGGTAGGCGATGTCATCGGTATCCGGCGTCATCTTCACGTAGGTGGCGGCGACGGAATCGGGGACGCTGTCGACGGCCACCACGCGCGGGCGGCGGTCGCGGGGCAGCCCGCGGACGAATCGGCTGACGGACTCGGCGGCGGCGTTATTGGTCAGGACAACGGTCGGCTGCGCGTCGTTGAGCACGGCATCGAGCCGTTCGGAGTGACCGGGAAGTTCCGGCGCGAACAGTGGGACCGCAATGTTTCCGGCCTCGAGAGCGGCGAAAAAGCCGATCACATAGTCGATGCCCTGGGGCGCCAGGATGGCTACCCGGTCGCCGGGCTTGGTGACTTGCTGCAGCCGCGCGGCTACGGCGCGGGAGCGCTGGCCAAGCTGTGTCCAGTTGAGATCGTGGGGTTCGCCGTCGGAGTCGGTGTTGAAGTCCAGATAACGGTAGGCAAGAGTGTCGCCCAGCTCCGCGATGGCGCGCTCCAGGTAGTAATTGACGGTGTAGCCGTCGGGCAAGGTGATGGCACCCTTGTCGTCCAGGTACTCCTCAACACGCAGCTTCATGGCGACCTCGGTCTAGCGGTGAACACGACTGCCGTCCCATAAGGGGGGACCATACCGACCCGGCAACGCCGACACTCGGCACCGCACGCGGTGCGGACGACTGCCAGCTTCCCATCCCGATACCCCGATCTTATGAGAACCCTAAGAGAATCTTAGATTACCCGCTGACGAGTTGTGACCATTGTTTACCTGAGTGTGACAACGTATCGGTTTGGTAGCAGGCCCGGTGCCACCCCGAGCGCCCCATCCCTTCGACCGTCAGGGCACAGAATCCATGCCGTCACATCACGTCGAAGTCGAGCGGAAGTTCGACGTCACCGACGCGACGATCAATCCTTCCTTCGACGGAATCTCCGCCATCGCGCACGTGGAGAACGAATCCCAGCAAAATTTGGACGCCGTGTACTTTGACACGGCCGACCAGCGACTGGCGCGCCATCACATCACCCTGCGGCGCCGTACCGGCGGTATCGATGCGGGCTGGCATCTGAAGCTTCCGGCGGGGCCGGATACCCGCACCGAGCTCCGGCTCCCCCTCACCGAGGACGACGCGGTGCCCGAAGAACTCCGGGACACCGTGCTGGCTGTGGTGCGCGAAGAGGAGTTGTCTCCTGTCGCGCGGATTAGCACCGCACGCACCGTGCGCCGGCTGATCGGCGCCGATGGCGGGCAGCTCGCGGAGTTCTGCGATGACCACGTCACCGCCTCCCGGCTCACCGGGGACGACAACGAGCCACAGAGCTGGCGGGAGTGGGAGCTGGAGCTGTCGGCTCCCGGCGATACTCCCCTGTTTGATCGGATCACCGCCCGCCTGCTCGACGCCGGTGCCGCTCCTGCCGGGCACGGTTCCAAACTTGCTCGGGTTCTTGACGTTCCCGAGCGTGAACGCCCTACGGGCAAGGATCCGATCCAGCGCGCTCTGCTCGAACAGCTGGATCAGCTGCAGGGCTGGGACCGCGCCGTCCGGGTGGACGCCGACGATTCGGTACACCAGATGCGCGTCACCATCCGGCGCATCCGCAGCCTGCTGCAGTCCAACCCCGAGCGCTTCGGCCTGGACACGAACACCGAGCCGCTCGACGAACTGCGCCTGCTGGCCAACATCCTCGGAGTGGCGCGCGACGCCGAGGTACTGGCCCAGCGATACGAGGCGGCGCTCACCGAGATCCCCGAAGGGCTTATTCGCGGTCCGGTACATGAACGGCTGGTCGACGCCGCCAGGGAGCGGTACGACGACGGCGCACGCCGGTCACTGGCGGCGATGCGTAGTCATCGCTATTTCCGGCTGCTCGATTCCCTGGACGCGCTGGTTGGATCGGCCGGTCCGGCATCGGACACGCATCACTCGGATGAGGGCGGCTCGCTCGATTCCGCCTACCGCAAGGTGCGCCGTGCGGCACGAGCCGCGGCGCGCGCCGAGGGCGAATACCGTGACGAAGCGTTGCACCGAATCCGCAAGTCGGCCAAGCGGCTGCGCTATGTGGCCAGCGCCGAAGGTGCCAAGCGAATTGCCCAAGCAGCCAAGGACATTCAGGAGCTGCTGGGAGAGCATCAGGATAGTGTGGTGAGCCGCACCTACGTGGCAACCCAGGCCGCCGAGGCACACGAAGCGGGCGAGGACACCTTCACGTACGGGGTGCTGTACCAGCGTGACCACGATGCAGCCGAAACCGCACGCCACCAGGTGGAGACAACGCTCACGGCCCTACGCAAGGCCGTGCGCCACAAGAAGTGATCAGCTGCCGTCGGCCGGGAAGCCGAAGAGCACGGTCCTCGTGTCCGGATTTGCTTCACGCAAGGTGAGTTTGGCGCGCTGACCTTCGGGCGGATCACCTTCGCAGTTGGCCAGGATCGGCGGATCGGTCACGAAAACCTGTGCGGCTCGCTTCTTCTCGGCACCGCGCAACACCGCAGAATCGAATGTTTGGCCCTTATGCGAGGCCAGCACGGTGGCCTCGGTGAGGTCCACACAGGCCTGTTCCACCTTGTTGGCCAAAGTATTCGAGCTCAGGAGGGAAGACCGCGCATCGGCCAGGCCTTCGCGCGCCCACTGTGGCACCGACACGCCGGCGCACAGCGCCAGGCAGATTTCGGTGGCGAACCGGTCGCCCAGCCGACGTAGCGGTGCGGTCACGTGCGCGTAGGGAGCGGCGATACCTGCATGCTGGGCGGCCTGACCGTCGGGGCGTTGTCCATCGAAAACCAGATACGAAGCGCCCCGTAGAAGTGTGGTGGCCTGCGTCATCATCGCCAATGTGGTTGTGGCGCCAGGATCCAGCGCGGCAAGCTGTGCCCCTATCGGGATGTCGTTGGTCCAGGGCAGTCCGAGCGCGTCGGCGGTGCGCCGCATCCACCGACGCACATCGCCATCGGCGGGCGGCAGGGTCCGCAGGATGCCGATGCCGCCGTCGAGCATGATCTGTGCCGCGCAGATCCCGGTAAGCAGCGAGACGTGCGCGTTCCAGCCGTCGGTTTCGGTGCGCGCCTCGATGGCGAGCTCCCATTCGCCGTCGGGGCCGCGCACCACTTCCTGTTCGGGGAGGTTCAGCTCGATGGCTCCCCTGGCAAGCGCGAGATCTCTTCTCTTGCGCCCAAATTCCGGGAGCGCTGCGATCGCGGGGTGGGGGCTTCCGGCGTCCGCTGACTCCTGGGCCTCGCGGTAGGTCAGCTGCTGTACCGATTTGACCAGGGCACGCTGGACGCTCCAGTTGACCGGTTTGGTGTCGCCATCGGTTTCGATGCGCCAGAGCGCGGCGGGCCGAATCTCGTTGGGCAGCAAGCTCGCCGACCCTTCCGAGAACACCGACGGGTGGAGTGGCACCGAGCCGTCGGGCAGGTAGATGGTCTCGCCGCGTCGGCGCGACTCGCCGTCCAGCGCACCACCGGGTTCGATCTGCGCGGCGACATCGGCGATGGCGTAGTGCAGCACATAGCCATTGGTGGTGCGTTCCAGGTGCAGGGCCTGGTCCAGATCGCGCGAGCCCGGCGGGTCGATGGTGACAAGCGCCAAATCGGTGCGGTCTACACGCTCGCCGTGGTGCTGGTCGAGAGCCTGTTCGGCTTCGCGCTGCGCTTCTGCACCGAATTCGGCGGGAAGCGCGAATTCCGCACGGATTCCGTTGAAGCTGAGGTCGCGGGCGACCAACCGCTTCAACGTCACCGCCCCAGACTAATCCAGGCGGGGAGGCGGACGAGTTGGCCTGTAAGCCGGATCCTGTTCCGTATGACCTGGGTATAACCCCGGCCACACAGCGGCGACCATCCATCTGGGCACACCGTCGCCGGGTACCTCGAGCGGCCTACCCGGAAGCTCGGGCGAGCAGCCCTCGAACACTTCCACAGCTGTGCAAGCACAGCCTTTTGGCCTTGCTTCAGGTGGGGTTTACCGAGCCGAACCGGTCACCCGGTCCGCTGGTGCGCTCTTACCGCACCGTTTCACCCTTACCACCCGAGTCCCGAAAGACTCAGTGGTGGCGGTTTGTTTTCTGTGGCACTGTCCCGCGAGTCACCTCGGATTGCCGTTAGCAATCACCCTGCTCTGTGAAGTCCGGACTTTCCTCGTGCCGCGGGATCGCTCCCACGACGCGCGGCCGCCCGGCCAACTCGTCCGCGCGGTCATCTTACTCAGGTAGCGGCGGTGCCGTAGACCGATAGACAGTTCCCGTCGGCGTCGTCACCTCGACGGTGTGCAAATCCATACCGGGCACAGGCCTCACCCGCCACCCCGGCACCTCCTTGACATAGTTGCATCGTTCGCAAAGACCCTGGGCATTCTCCAGCGAGGTCGCGCCACCCCGCGAGCGGCCGATGGCATGGTCGTGGTGTCGTATGGGAGCGTCGCAATACGGTGTCCGGCAGGTTTGATCGCGCATGTCGATCAGCTCGGCCAACCCCTTCGGAAATAGGCGACTTCGCGATTCGGCGGCCACTAAGGCGCCCGTTCCACAGCGTCGATACAGCCGCCGTGCCCACACCTTCGCCCCGGCGCTCACCGCTTCCGAAATGAGCCTGCGGGCGACTGCAGCGGGAATTGGGCCGTGCCCGGCGACAGTCGCCGGCTCGATGCCGCCGCCCAGCAGCGCCTCATCGGAGATCGTGATGTTGACGCTGACGGGAACCGCCTCGGCCGTCGATAGTCCCATCACCCGCTCCACCAAGGTGTCGGCCATGATCTGCCCTTGGCCGCGAGCGGGATCCATCGACGTGTCGGCGGCGCGTTTGAGTGCCGCGTACACGGCCACTCCCTGCTTCATCGGCAAGAGGGCGGTCAGATAGGTCATGGTGTCGGGCGCCGGACGAATCGATACCCGCCGCTCGTTCTCGGCACGCCGCGCACGGCGCACCACCGCCTCGGCGTCCAGCCGATATGCCAAGCGCTTCGCCTCCGCGGTCAGCCGTGCGTCGCCCAGGCCCCGCAACCGCGACGGATCCGCACACATCTCCACGTCGATCTTCTGCCGGTCTTCGACAGCGAGATAGGCCGTCTCGCGCACCAGGATCGTGGCGCGCCATTCGGAGAGCGCACCGCACTCCAGTGCGGCGAGCGTGTGCGGCATCTCGTGGACTAATGCCTTGGCGAATCCGAGATGACGACCGCCCCGGGCAGTCGAATCTTGCCGTGCCAGAGCAACTTCCGCAGCGACTCCCATGCCCTGCCGCCGGAAGGGCACACCGTCGGCGGCCTCCTGCACGCGGCGGACATGGTCAAGCAGGACCGAAGCATGAGCCTGCTCCGCGGCGGCAGCGGCCTTCCGGCGTTCACAATCGGCGATCTGTGCGACCAACGCCTCCGCCGACGGACCGACTTCATTGTCGTCCATCCCAACCCCTTGTTTCGAACTTGTGTGCGATGCTACCGAGAGGGTCTGACAACCACATCGGAGGAGAACCATGACCGGAACCGCACGGCTGGGCGCCATATCGATCGACTGCCCGGACCCGAGCGCTTTGAGCCACTTCTACCAGCAGGTACTTGGCTTGGAAGTCCTGTTCGAGAGCGCGGATATGGCCGCCCTCAAGGGCGCCGCCGTGCTGCTGACATTCCAGCGGGTGGCCGATCATCGACCACCCGAATGGCCTGAGGGTGCGGTGCCCAAGCAATTGCACCTCGAGCTCGCGGCATCGGATCTCGACGCCGAGGAGGCTCGCATCGTTGGCCTCGGCGCGACCAAGGCCGCCACCCAACCGCGCCCCGATGGTTGGCGGGTGCTCATCGACCCGGCCGGTCACCCGTTCTGCATCACCAACCTCTTCCCCGAGGGCACCTTGCCGTGACGCCGAGTGGATTCGTATGAACGGTGCCGATAGACCGCTTGTTCGCGCGGCCGGGCTCATCGTCCTCGTCGCGTTGTCGGTAGTCGCGCTACGCAGCTATCTGCCCGACGTGAAGGTACCCCCTCCACCCGAACATCCTCAGGACGAATCCCACTCAATGGCCTTGCAGCTCTTGCTGTGCGGGGCCGTGTCCCTTCTCATCCTGCTGAGCCTTCGACGGCGGCGGCGCACACCGCCATCCCCCTCGAGCCCGACGTATTTGCGGTTACGCGGGCTGAGCCGGCGCGAAGCAATCATCGCCGCCATCAGCGCGCTTGTCCTGATGGGCGTGGTGTGGACGTCGCTCTATCTGACTAGGCCGACAGGCGAAAGTCCCGTGTGGGAGCCCGCCCCGGGCACCGCGGAACCGCGGCAGCCCAATGACACCGAACCACGTCAGGCCCCGAGTAATCCGCGCGGGCGCGAGCAATCCGACACCGCCATGCTGATCCTCGGCGCCGTGCTAGTCGGAATAGGCGTCGCGGTGTTCGTGCTGGGGCGCCGTGATCCAGACACCGCGGTCAGCGATATTGAGCAATTCGCGGCGGCGGAAGTCGCCGACGCGACACCGCGATCACTCGCCCACCTCGTCGAACTCGGTCTCGCCGAGGTCGCAGAGCCCGGTCGCGATCCGCGTGCATCGATCATCGCGTGCTACGCGGCCATGGAACAAGGACTCGCCGCAGCGCGCGATGCGGCGCCTCTCGTCTCAGATACCCCGTCGGAAGTGTTGCAGCGCGCTGTTCATATCGGTGCTCTCCAGTCTCATGCGGGAACCCAGCTCGTCTCACTCTTCTCGGAAGCTCGGTTCAGCCCACACCAGATGACTCAATCTGATCGGGAATCCGCCGTGCGGTGGTTGCAGAGCGTGTTGGACGACCTACGGAGCAGACAATGAAATGGCTTGTGCCAGCCTCACTGCTGGTGGTGATCTTGACCGAGCTGGGTGTGGCCACAGGCCCGCTGCGCTCACTTACCCTTCCGATCACTGGCACCGTGGTCACCGTCGCGTTGTACTTGGCGTGGACGCAGGTGCGAAGCTCCCCCGAGCCACAGCGGCCGACCTCGACGAGCCCCTGGGCGGACGAGACGTTACAACGATGGCTCGCCCGAGCCGAAGCGAGAATCTGTTGGGCCGAACGGACTCGCGGCGATTGGGATCGGCACCTTCGTCCGCTGATCGCGGCGGACTTCCAGACGGCGGCGGGTCAACGCCAGTCCAAAGATCGAGCTGCCCTAGACGCGACCGGCCGCATGACCTTCGGTCCCGAGCTGTGGCGCTGGGTCGACCCGAATGGCGCGTCATTTGAGGACCGGGGTGATCCCGCGCCCGGCCGTGCGGTACTGCAGCAGATACTCGAACGATTGGAGCAGATGTGACAACGCTTCCGGTCTCCGTCGCGGCAGAACGCGCGGATGCTGTGCTGACCGAGATCGAACGTGTGGTAGTCGGCAAACGCGCTGCGCTACAACTGATTCTGCTCACAATCCTCGCCCGCGGACATGTGCTCATCGAGGACCTCCCGGGCTTGGGCAAGACGTTGATCGCCCGGTCGTTCGCGGCAGCCCTGGGTCTTGACTTCGCCCGGGTCCAATTCACTCCCGATCTGCTGCCCGCGGACCTGCTGGGCTCCACGATCTACGACATGTCTTCTGGGCTATTCGAATTCCGGACGGGCCCCATTTTCACGAATCTAATTCTGGCCGATGAGATCAATCGAACCCCGCCCAAGACGCAATCGGCATTGCTTGAGGCGATGGCAGAGGGCCAGGTCAGTATCGATGGTGAAACTCGCCGCCTGCCGACACCGTTCGTTGTGCTGGCGACGGATAATCCGATCGAGTACGAGGGAACGTATCCGTTACCTGAGGCCCAGTTGGACCGATTCGCGGTCCGGCTCGAATTGGGGTACCTCGCAGAGGATCTCGAGATCGAGATGCTGCAGCGTCGATTGGACCGGGGATCAACACAGCCGACGGTATCTCAAGTCGTCGCCGCTGGGGATCTCGTCATGATGCGTGAGGCGGTGGAACAGGTGTCGGTGCATCCGGACGTCCTTCGCTACATAGTCACCCTGGCCGCCGCGACTCGCAATCACTCGCATGTCGAGGTGGGCGCCAGCCCGCGCGCCGAGCTCGACCTGGTGCAGATGTCCCGGGCGCGCGCCATGCTGCTCGGACGTGATTTTGTGATCCCGGAAGATGTCAAGGCGCTCGCGGTGCCCGCTGTGGCGCACCGGATCAGCCTGCGTCCCGAGATGTGGGTGCGCCGCATCACCGGCGCGCATGTGGTCGACGAGCTGCTCCATCGGTTGCCGGTACCTCGAGCATCCGGATGATCCGTTGGCGCGCTTCCCCGTTGATATCGGCGCTGGCTGCCTGCACCGCCGTCGCACTGGCGCTCGCGCTATTCACCGGGCGGTGGCAGCTGATGGTGTTCGCCGCACCATTCATCGGCGTCCTTGTGGGTGCCGCGAAGCGACCTCAGGCTGCAAAAGTATGGGTATCGGACGAGCAAGGACCATTGCGGTGCTTGGAAACTGAGACGGTAACGCTCACTGCATCGGTCGAATCGAGCGAATCGGCCGTGGTGTACCAACTGCGACCGGGGCACATGGACGGTGTGCAGATCGAGATGGACAAGACGTCGGTGCCCAACCAATTGACCATGCACGTATCGGCTCGACGATGGGGCCGGTACGCGATCCCGATTGAGGTCCACACGGTTTCGACGTCTGGTCTTTGGGTTGGTGCTCCAATCAGGCTGGCGGTCGCAGAGCTGCGTGTGTATCCGGTCTCAGACCCGCAGGATGTCGCGCTACCACTTGCCGACCTACCCGATCGGATCGGCACACACCTCACCAGACACCATGGGCCCGGCGTCGAATATGCGGATATCCGCGAGTACGTCCCGGGAGACTCACTGCGGACGATCAATTGGAGGGTCAGCGCTCGACGGGGGCGATTACATGTCACCGATCGGCTCACTGATCGATCCGCCGATGTTGTCGTTCTCATCGACAGCTATCCGCAGCCGGCAGGCCCGGCGACGACGGCGACCGAACGATCAGCGCGTGGTACGGCGCAGATCGTGCAGTCGGTCCTACAACGCGGAGATCGTGCGGGCGTTGTTGTGTTGGGCGATGCTCCACGGTGGCTTACGCCCGACATAGGTCGCCATCAGTTCTACCGCGTACTTGACGCTGTCCTCGACGCCGGTGAGTGGCACTCGCAGAGCGCCAGCGCCCTTGCCCCACGCGCCGCCATGCCGCCGAACGCGATTGTGGTGGCGTTCTCCACCCTCATGAATGCCGATTTCGGCCTTGCGCTTACCGACCTTCGGCGGCGCGGTCATCCGGTTCTTGTCGTAGATGTGCTTGACCGCTTACCCTTTCGTGAAGAGCCAGATCAGATAGTGGCCCGCTGGTGGCGGTTGGAGCGCTCGCGGATGTACCGCAATATCGCTGTGACGGGTGTCGACGTGGTCGCCTGGGGTCAGGACGTCGGACTCAACCACGCAATGCACCTCATGCCGCGGCGCCCGCGAATGGGACGGCGCAGATGAAAGTACGTGCGATCCTAGCCGCGACTCTCGGCCTGCTGATGGTGGCGGCAGCCGTTGAGGGACTCCCGAAATATGCTCTGCCGCTGTCAGTTTGTGCGGCCGTGTTGGTTCTCGTTGGGCTACGTATTCGGGCCGCCGCGACGTTCGCGGTGCTATCGATCATCGGTGTACTGGCGCTGGGCAATGATTCCGCAGTTCTGGCAATGGTCTCCGGACTGGCTGCCGTGACCTATCTGCTCACCACATATCCCCTACATTGGACGTCCGCCGTGGTTGCCGTCAGATATGAGGTAGTCATTCCCGCAATGCTGTTCGCCTCCGCGGCATTGCTCGCCACCGCGGTTCCGGTGCAGCGACCGTCGTGGCTGCCGTTGATCGTGCCGGTCGCCGTCGTGCTTATCTACGTCGTCGCCGTGTGGCCGGTAAGTTCCGCCAGCCGCACTGTGGCACCGCGTAATTCGTCGATCGAGTCGATCGGGTCGACATAACCTACTCGGGTCACGGACCAACCGCGCGGAGTGCTGACCCGAATATCCAGCCCATACCGGTCTGCCCCCTCACAGCGGGCCGCGGTGGCGTCCGGATACCCACCCAGTTGTTGCGCCATGGCGAGCAGTGCCTGCCCATGGTCGTCGTTGAGGTGACTGATGGCACGGGCGGCCCTTGTCGAGACAGGATCGGGTGCGGCCGAATCGTATTCGGCGCCGCTCGCCGAGTCCATGCGGCCGTAGCCGCCGACCCAACGTACGCGGTCGACCGTCAGAAGCCAGACGGAGAAGTCGCTGTATTCGATGTAGTAACGAGCAGCGGGCACCGCCGCGATATGGGCCTCTTGGGCCGCGGGTAGCTCTGCCGCGCTGGGCCGGCGCACCTTCCCGGCGAGGGTGATCCGGGTATTGGCCAGCGGGTCCTCAGGCGAATTGGGTGCCACGATCGAAACGCTCGCCCTGGCATCACGTACCAAGTTGCGGCCGTGCTCCGCCATTTGTGAGACACAGAGCACGGGCTCCCCGCCCAGTAGCCCATAGGTGACCAGGGATGCCCATGGGTCGCCGTCGGCAGACAGGGTTGCCAGCGTCGCGATATTCGTCGATGCCGCGACCGTTCGGGCCTCCTCGGCGGCCGAAGGCCGAGCCGGATTAGTAACTGCTGTCAGGGGCGGGGCAATGGTGGGCGCATCGCCCGGATCACCATGGTCGCGAGAAGCCATGGCGACAGCCTAGGCCAGGTATGACGTCTCGTTCACCAGTCGTACAGCCGCCGGGCCATCCGAATAGAACTCGGCGATGCTCAGCGAGGCCAGGTCCAGGTGCAGCCGGAACAACAGACTGGGCCCGGCATCGAGCGCCAGGCGCAGCAACGTCTTGATGGGCGTGACGTGCGAGACCACCAAAACTGTTGCGTCACCGTACTCGGTGATGATTCGGTTGCGGGCGCGGCGGACTCGGTGGAGCACGGTATCGAAGCTCTCCCCTTCCGGTGGGGTCACCGACGTATCACTGAGCCACTGGACGTGTAGCTCCGGATCGCGTTCGGCCGCTTCCGCGAACGTCAAACCCTCCCACTTGCCGAAGTCGGTTTCGATCAGATCGTCATCGACGGTAAGCGGGACTCCCAGCAATTTCGCCGCCGCGCCCGCGGTCTCGCGGGCGCGGCTCAGCGGTGAGCTGACGACGGCCGCGATGCCGCCACGGCCCGCGAGATAACGCGCCGCCTTCTCAGCCTGTTCTTGACCAAGCTCGGTCAGCTCGGGGTTGCCGCGTCCCGAGTAGCGGCGTTGCACGGAGAGTTCCGTCTGCCCGTGACGCAGCAACAGCATCCGGGTGGGCTTGCCGCGCGCCCCGGTCCAAGCGGGTGCGGTGTCAGCCTGCTTGGTGACGGCAGGTGCAGTGTCAGCGGGTGCGGCCTTGCGCACGGGTTTTCCGCTGGCGCGGTCCATCGCCTCATTCGCGAGGCGGTCGGCATGCTTGTTACGTTCCCGCGGAATCCACCTGTAGTCGACGGACTCGAATTGCATGGCCGCGGTGACGGCCTGCTGATACAGCTTGATCAGGTCGGGATGCTTGACCTTCCATCTGCCGGACATCTGCTCGACGACGAGCTTGGAGTCCATCGAGACGCTCACCTCGGTGGCGCCCAATCGTGCCGCTTCGGCCAGTCCCGCTATCAGACCGCGATATTCGGCCACATTGTTGGTGGCGTGACCGATCGTCTCGCCTGCCTCCCCCAGCACCCTCTCGCGATCCGGGGAGAAAACCACCGCGCCATACCCCGCCAATCCCGGGTTACCACGCGACCCGCCATCAGCTTCGACAAGAACCTTCACAGGCGAACCAGGACTGCGTTGCACTCGGAGCACCGCAGCACCTCGTCGGCGTCGGCCGCCGAGATGCGAGCCAGCTCACCGCGATCCAGTTCGATACGGCAAGCACCGCACTTGTTTCCCTGCAATAGACCCGCCCCCGGAGCACCCGAACGACGTTGCCGTTCATAGATTTCCAGCAGTGGCCCGTCAACCGAGGCCGACACGCCGTCGCGACGCTGGCGCGCCCGGTTCTCGTCGGCATCGATATCGATGGTGAGCGCACGCTGAATACGTTCGATGTCCGCCATTCGCTCGGCGATCTTGTCGGCATTCGTCTGGGTCGAGACCTGCTGAGCCTGGAGCTCCTCGCGCCGCTCCATCAGCTCAAGCTCGGAATCCTCCAGGCTGGACTGACGACGCTCCAGGGTCTCGAGCTCATGCTGAATATCGGTGAGTTCCTTGGGGTTCACACCCCCCGAGGCCAGCAGGGAGCGATCGCGGTCCTCCCGCTGACGGACGGCGGTCACCTCGGCGTCCACCTTGGACACCTGTGCGTCCAGGTCCTCCAGAGCGATACCCAGAGCGCCCACCTCGTCGAGGATGCTGCGCTGCTGCACCTGCAATTCAGCGTGCTCCTGGCGTTCCGGCGGATTCGCGCGTCGGTGTGCGATGCGCGTCAGCTCGGCATCCACCGATGCCAGATCGACCAGTAGACGTTGTTGTGCCGGTGCGGCTTTCATGCCTGGTCTCCTAGTGTCCATGGATCGGTACGTACTGATGAAATCCGTGTCGTCAATTTCTCCCCAAACTCGGTGTCGAGCACCCGCGCCGCCTGCGCACACCACGGGAACTCACTGGCCCAATGGGCCACATCGACGAGTGCGACGCTACTTGCCCGGGTGTGCTCGTCTGCGGGATGGTGCCTCAGGTCCGCGGTGACGTACGCGTCCGCCCCGGAACCGACGGCAGCACTCAGCAGGGAGTCACCCGCGCCACCACAGACGGCGACGGTGTGGATCAGAGCATCCGGATCGCCCGCCGCCCGGGTTCCCCACACAGTTTCGGGTAGCGCTGCACTGGCCCGGGATACGAAGTCCCGCAACGTTTCCGGCTGTGGTAGCACACCCAGGCGACCGAGGCCGGTGCCCGCAGGCACGGGCGCCATGGGCAGCACGTCAATGGCGGGTTCCTCATAGGGATGGGCAGCGTGGATCGCCGCGAACAGCGCGCACCGCAGCCTCGACGGAGCGACCATTTCCACCCTGTCCTCGACAACCTGCTCCACGACGCCATGTGTGCCAATGGTCGGGTCGGAGCCCTCCAACGGCCGGAACTGGCCGGTGCCGGTAACACCCCACGAACAATCGGAGTAGTCACCGATATGGCCAGCACCGGCATCGAACATGGCACGGCGGACCATATCCACGGATGCGATGGGCACGAAGACCACCCACTTGTCGTAGTCCGCGAATTGCGGCGCCAGCACCGAGGTGACCGTCAACCCGAGGGCCTCGGCCAGGGCGTCGGAGACACCGGGGCTCGCCGAGTCGGCGTTGGTATGCGCGGTGAAGAGCGCACCGCCCGACCGGATGAGGCGATGGATCAGGGCACCCTTCGGCGTATTGGCCGCTACCGTGTCCACACCGCGCAGTAGCAGTGGGTGATGCGCCAGGAGCAGGTGCGAACCGGAACCTTCCATCTCGTCGAGCACTGCCGCCGTCGCGTCGACCGCCACGGTCACCGCATCGATCTGTTGGTCGGGGTCGCCACAGACCAAGCCCACCGAATCCCATGATTCGGCAAGCGCAGGCGGATACGCCGCATCGAGAACGGCGATGATGTCCGCGAGCCGCACACCCACTACAGAATCTCCCTCATCGCATCCACCAATTCCGGCCATTCGGACCGCACCGCCACCCGTAGATAGTGCCCATCCAGTCCCACAAAGGTGTCGCAGCGCCGGACGGCGATGTTCTTGACCACCAAGTGTTTCCGCATCAGTTCCGCGTCGGGCACGGCCACCAACAGGAATGGCGCTGACCCGTCGGCGACGGTCAACCCCAATTCGCGCAATGCGGCGGCCTGCTGCCCTCGTGTCTCCACGAGACGCTGCGAGTCCTGCGCTGCCCATGACACCGCCTCCGGCGAGTTGCAGGCGGCGAGCGCTTCGAGTTGCAATGTGCCCAAAGGCCAATGCGCGCGGCCCCGCGCGAGCCTCTGCAAAACCTCAGGATCGCCGACAGCGTAGCCCGCGCGCAATCCGGCGAGTGCCCACGTCTTGGTGAGGCTGCGCAGCACGACAAGACCGGGCCGCCGCTCCGACGCCAGCGACTCCGTCTCACCGGGCACGGCATCCATGAACGCCTCGTCGACCACCAGGACCCTCCCGGGGCGGTGCAACGCCAACAGCGCATCGCGACGATGCAGTACAGAGGTCGGGTTGGTGGGGTTCCCGATGACCACCACATCAGCGTCCTCGGGGACCTTGGTGCTATCGAGCGTGAACGGCGGCGGCAGCACCACATGGTCGATCGGGACACCTGCCTCAGCCAGGACGGCTTCGGGCTCGGTGAAACCCGGCGCGAACACCGCGGCCCGCCGCGGGTTCAGACGGGGCAGCAGCGCGAAGCCCTCGGCCGCACCGGCCAGCAGTAGCACCTCGTTCTTCGGGCGGCCGTGCCGGTCGGCGATAGCCGAGATAGCGCGGTCCTCGTCGGCGCGGCGCGGGTAGCTGCCCAGCTCGTCGAGGCGGGAAGCGAGCCGTTCCCGCAGCCAGGGCGGTGGCGCGGCAGCGCGCACATTGACGGCAAAGTCCAGGACACCGGGCGTCAACGCCTGGTCGCCGTGGTAGCGCGCTCCCTTTCTCGGCCCAGTCATGTCTCGACACTAATGTAGGGGGGTGGCTCCCCCGATGCTGGTTATCTTCGATCTCGACGGCACCCTGACCGATTCGGCACCGGGGATCGTCTCGAGTTTTCGTCACGCGCTCAGCCATGTCGGTGCCCCCGAACCTGCCGGTGATATCGCGTCGCGGGTCGTAGGGCCGCCCATGCACATCACACTCGGCTCGATGGGGCTCGGCGACCGGGCCAACGATGCGATCGCGGCGTACCGCGCCGACTACGGCGAACGCGGATGGGCAGTCAACGAAATGTTCGACGGCATCCACGACGTGCTGACCGGACTGCGCGAGGCCGGGGTGCCGATGGTGGTGGCAACATCAAAATCCGAACCGATCGCGGCGCGCATCCTGGAGCACTTCGGGCTGGCCGAGTTCTTCCAGGTGATTGCCGGCGCAAGCCCGGACGGCGTCAGGTCCAGCAAGGCCGACGTGATCGAGCATGCGCTATCTCAGCTCGACGAGGTTCCCTCGGCCGGTGTCGTGATGGTCGGCGATCGAGTGCATGACGTGGAAGGCGCTGCCGCGCACGGTATTGGCACCGTCATCGTCGACTGGGGTTACGGAGCAACCGATTTCGATGGAGATGCGGCCAGCTCCGGCGATCTTTCACGGTGGATCATCGGGCGGGTAAGCACTCCACAAGAGTTACGGGAGGAGCTCCATGTCTGATTTGCACGTCACCTTCGTGTGCACCGGGAACATCTGCCGCTCCCCCATCGCCGAGAAAATACTGGCCCATCAACTGTCCGAACGAGGCCTCGGCAACCGAGTCCGGGTTACTAGTGCGGGCACCGGAGACTGGCACTCTGGCCAGCCCGCCGATGAACGCGCGGCCAGCGTGCTGGCCGAACATGGCTATCCAACGGATCACCGCGCGGCCCAGGTGGGCAACGATCATTTGAGCGCCGATCTCATCATTGCCCTGGCGCGCAACCACTCCCGGATGCTGCTGCACCTGGGCGCCGACCCCGAGCGGGTGCGGCTGCTGCGCTCCTTCGATCCACGGGCCAGCCGGGCCGCGTTGGATGTCGAGGACCCTTACTACGGCGGCCGCGACGATTTCGTCGATGTGCTCTCGGTCATCGAGTCGGCGATGCCTGGTCTGCACGAGTGGGTCGACAAGACCCTCACGGAGCGTGAGAACAGCTGATGCGACGGCTCGCCTTTCTGGTGCGCCCAGGCTGGATTGCCTTGGCGCTGGTAGTCATCGCATTCGCGTATCTATGTTTCACGGTGCTGGCACCATGGCAGCTGGGCAAAAACACCAAGACCTCCCGGGAGAACGGCCGCATCGCCCACTCGGTGAGCGCCGATCCGGTGCCGTTGAAAGACGAGCTCCGACCAGATCATTCGATGGCCGAGGACGCCGAGTGGCTTCGCGTCACGGCGACCGGCCATTATTTACCCGACAGCCAGGTACTGGCCCGGCTGCGGGTGGTCGACGCCAAACCTGCCTATGAGGCGCTCACGGTGTTTCAGGTCGACAACGGTCCCGCGATTCTGGTGAACCGCGGGTACGTGCGACCCGAGGAGGGCACCAGTGCGCCCCCGGTGCCCGCGGCACCATCCGGGCAGGTGAGCATCTCGGCGCGGCTGCGCGAGCCCGAGCAGCAGTCGGAGAAGGCACCGTTTCTGGAAAACGGTGAATACCAGGTGTATTCAATCGTTCCTGGCCAGGTAGCAACGCTGGTAAAGACTCCATTGGCGGAGCCCTATCTGCAGCTGGCGGAGGATCAGCCGGGCGGTTTGGGCGCCATTCCGCTGCCACAGCTCGATGCTGGACCGTTCCTGTCGTATGGGATCCAGTGGATCGCATTCGGGATTCTGGCACCAATTGGGCTGGGGTACTTCGTGTTCTCCGAGATCAAACAGCGCCGTGCGACAGCCGCGACCGCGGCCACACCCAAGGCCCCACAAACCGCCGAGGAACGATTGGCCGACCGTTACGGCCGGCGCTGACGCAGGGTCGCGATCACCGCCGCGGCGGCTGTCACATTCTGGACTGCTCGCGAAAGCCGCACCGCCTCATGCACATCGCCGATCCTGGGCGCGATGCCGCGCCCTAGCGTCGGACGTATCTCCTCGCCGTACGGGTATTGGATGGGGCCGCCGAGGCGCACGCCGAGGGCTCCCGCGAAGGCCGCTTCCGCGACACCGGCGTTAGGGCTGGGATGGCGGTGGCCGTCACTGACGCAGACTCTTAACGACGCGATCGTCGAGCCACCCAGGAATGGCGCCGCGATGGCGGTGGCCAGGGCCGTGATCCTGGCGGGAAGCAGATTCATCAGGTCGTCGAAGCGTGCTGCTGCCCAACCGAACCGCAGGTATCTGGCAGATTTGTGGCCGATCATCGCATCGAGAGTGTTGGCCGCACGATAGGCGAGTAGCCCGGGCACGCCGGCGAGTGCCGCCCATACCAGCGGGCCGGTGTGCGCATCGGAGGTGTTCTCTGCCAGGGATTCCACGGTGGCGCGGGCGATGCCGTCGACGTCAAGCAGGTTCGGGTCCCGACCGCATAGGGATGGCAGCAGCGTGCGGGCGCCGTCGATATCGTTGTCGTACAGGTGCTCTGACATCCTTTGGCCCACCTGGACAAGCGTGGTGCCGCCCAGGGTGGCCCAGGTCGCGGCGGCGGTCACGGCAATGGTGGCGGTCGCGGACCGTCGCGTCGCGCGCTGCGCCGCCCACCCCGCCGCAGTGACGGCGGTGACTAGCAGGGCGGTGTGAACCGTGCCCGCGAGCTTGGCGTCGCGGTAGGTGTAGGCCTCCAAGGCGGCGGCGGCCTGGCCGAATCCGGCCACCGGGTGCAACCGCTGCGGGTCGCCGAAGAGGCGGTCCAATGCGTAACCGAGGGCAACACCCGCGGCGCGGGATGCTCGACGCGACACGTCGTCACCTTATAGAATTTGCTGTGCAATGAAGCACTCACCTGCCCGGCTCGTCGATCTGGTCAACACGGCATCGCTGCTGTTGCCGGCCTCCAACGTGATCATGCAGCTCTCGCATCCCGGTGTCGGGTACGGCGTGCTGGAGAGCCCTGTCGACAGCGGCAACGTCTACAAACATCCGTTCAAACGAGCCCGGACCACCGGGACGTTTCTAGCCGTCGCGACAATGGGCAACCACCGCGACCGTGAGGTGATCAAGCGGGGAATCGACGCCGTCCATCGACAGGTGCGATCGACGCCCAAGAGTCCGGTCGCGTACAACGCGTTCGATCCGGGGATGCAGTTGTGGGTGGCGGCGTGCCTGTATCAGTACTACGTGCAGGCCCACGAGTCGCTGCACGGCCCGCTCGATGACGAGACGGCCGATGAGATCTATCGCGACGCGGCGCGCATCGGCACGACCCTGCAAGTGCGCCCCGAGGCCTGGCCGCCCGACCGGGACGCGTTCAACGACTACTGGAAACGCTCACTGGACGAGCTTCGGATTGATGCACCGGTGCGCGAACATCTCCTGGGTGTGGCGTCGATGAAGATGCTGCCGTGGCCGTTGCGGATGGCCGGACGGTTCAATCTTTTTGCGACCAAGGGGTTTCTGCCTCCACAGTTCCGGGAACTGTTGCACCTGGCGTGGTCTGATCGCGACCAACGACGCTTCGATGCGCTGTTGAGCGCACTGCGGGTTGCCGATCGCGTGATACCCGCGCAGGTGTGGGTGCTGTCGTATGCGGTGCTTATCTGGGACATGCGATTACGAGAACGAATGGGTAAGCCGGTCGTCTAGGCTCGCAGGCGTGCCGATACTCAGCGCGTGGCGTCGACTGGATGAAGGTCAACAACGCAGCGTCATCGGAATGAGCGCCGCGGTGGCCGCGCTGCATGTCCTCGGGTGGGGCATGCTGATGTTCCTGGTTGCTCCCGCGCATTTCACGGTGCAGGGCAGCGTCTTCGGTGTGGGGTTGGGCGTCACGGCGTACACGCTGGGGATGCGGCACGCTTTCGACGCTGATCACATCGCCGCCATCGACAACACCACCCGAAAACTGGTGGCCGACGGCAGACGTCCGATGTCAGTGGGCTTCTGGTTCTCGCTGGGGCATTCCTCGATCGTCTTCATCATGGTCGGGCTGCTGGCGCTCGGCGTTAAAGCGTTGGCGACCAATGTGTCCGATGAGCACTCATCGCTGCAGCAGTGGACGGGCGTGTTCGGGACGGCGGTCTCGGGGACGTTCCTGTTGCTCATCGGGCTGCTCAATCTGGTGTCGCTGATCGGGATCTACCGGATTGCCCAGCGGATGCGCGGCGGGGAGGTCGACGAGGCGGCGCTGGAGCGCGAGCTGTCCAACCGCGGTGGGCTCAACCGGCTTTTTGGGCCGCTGATGGCGGCGATCCGCAAGCCGTGGCAGATGTACCCGGTAGGGCTGCTGTTCGGGCTGGGCTTCGACACGGTCACCGAGGTGTCGCTGCTGGTGCTCGCCGGTGGGGCCGCGGTGACCGGGCTGCCCTGGTACGCGATTCTGGTGCTGCCCATCCTGTTTAGCGCCGGGATGTCGCTATTCGATTCCCTCGACGGATCGCTGATGAACTTCGCCTACGACTGGGCGTTCCAGGAGCCCGCCCGCAAGATCTACTACAACCTGGTGATCACCGGGCTGTCGGTGGCGGTCGCGATGCTGATCGGTGCACAGGAGATCATCTCGATTCTCACCGAGAAGCTGGATATCACGACAGGGCCGCTGGCCGCCGTGGGTGGACTCGATTTGGCCGCGATGGGTTACGTGATCGTGGCGCTGTTCATCGTGACGTGGGGTGTGGCGGCGCTGGGCTGGAGGTACGCCGGAGTGCGCAGACGCTGGGGCGGGTAGAGCGGAGTGGTTGATGTCTATCTCGGCCGAGATTCGGTACATGCAGGCGACGATTGCGAGTCACACGACGAGACGTGGACATTTCCAGATTCTGCGACGGTTGACGACCTTCTCGTGGCTGTGGCCGACGGTTACATAGCACGTGTCGCCGCCAAAGTGACCTGGTACGTCAGCCTGCAGCGACGCGCCGACCACACACTCGATAGAGCGCTCGCGGTGATTTACGCGGAGGATGGTCTGAACCAGTCCCCCTCGTTCCGACGAGTAACACGACTGTGGAACGGCGAACAGCGCCTAGCCAGACTTACGGCACTGCGAATCGAGTCCATTCTTGACGTTTACGTGCACTATCTACACAGCGGCCCTCGCTTGGCTACACCCGAACAAATGAGGTCTAGCGAATCCTACACAGGCGCTGCACCGTCACGACTGAAGGTTCACCGCAACCCATAAATAACAGCCACTGGTACGTGAAGTAATTCCGCGGCCATATCCAAGTTAGCTATGTTCACTCAATATCGATCTTCTTCTCTCCGTAATGATCAACAAATTTCTCTTGATCGACTCCGGCCACGACGCCCTCCCTTTGCGTACAACGCCGTGGTCAACTACGCCTCTACAAGAGTGAAGTCGAACCATTCAGGAGGAATGCCCTTTTTTAGTTCACTTTCGAGTTCTTCGTACGATAAGAGGACCGCGTGCGAAAATGACACTGCATCGCTTTCGCTCATCCACCCGCGATCGCGTCCGTCGACGCAGTAATAGAATGTCTGCGGATATTCAAGTCCCGGGTCGACTGGCCGAATCTGCACAGAAGGCGCTAAACCATTCTGATACCAGAGGTAGTCGGGAGATTGGTTGTAACTACCCGGACGTTCCGTTTGGCTAAAGAGGAAGAGAAGATACTTCTCGGCGTCCTGCATGTCGCGAAACACAGCCTTGCGGCGCCGTGTTCCTCGAATTTCCTGATCGACGTAAATATCCTCGCCCTCACTCCCGATATAGAGAGATAAGTCGACGGCATCAACGACCGCCAGCTCCTGAGGCGTACCCATGATCGGGACTCGCCTACCCCAGAACACATCCGCTGCAGTTTCCCAGGGCTCAGGGACTCTGGTTGAAGTTCCCGGGAACTCTCCAGATCGACGTAGGCCAATAACCCGCCATGTGTACCAGGCGAACACCAGCCTGCGAAGATACGGCGGAATCAGGCTAAGGTTGATGCTATAGGTAGTCATTTATTTCCTTGAATATAGGACGAGTACTAATTCTCAGCTAAGAACCCTCGTTTCTCCAGTTCTGCAACATTGCCGGTTATGTATCCACCGTTTCCGTCAGGTTCCAGTATACGGTATTGAATCCCCCCTCCAGGCTGACCGAACGTCTCCCCGACTGTGGATTTTTCGATCTTCCACCCCGGGGGAAGGCCCTTTTCTGGATGAACGGTATAGGCATGATAATCCCGCTCCAGACTTCCCGCAGGGAGAGCCCTTTGCTCATACGAAGTCCCTTGGGGCGATAAATATCCGCCGCCTGGATGCCCAATCCTATCAAGTGTTTTTCCGGACATTTCATTCAAATCAGCGGAGGTCATATCGTTCGTAGTACCAGGCTTTGCGTACGGCTTCGTTGCGAGATTCTCATTCGGGTAGTCAATCTTCCCATCGGGAAGTCTATATCGCCTTTCCCACTCTTCTTTTGTTAGATTTCCGTAATCCTTAGCACCGGGAAATACATCACTAGCCGGGATGGTCTTCCCTCTGGTCGATAGCCCAGTCCGGGCAGCGGCCTCAGTTGCCACTCGATCCGCCGCACCAATTCCCTCCATGCCGAAGACCGTCGCCCGGGCGCTGAGTATCTCGGCGAGTTCGGGCCCGAGAAATCGCGCCGCGTTTGCGGCACCTGCGACCGCAGGAAGCGATGACGCCTCCGCGGCGGCCGCGAACGCACGCAAGATCTCAATAATTCTTTGTGCAGTTGCCGTGAGACGTACGACGTCAACACCTTTCGAAACTGCCTCACTGGCGCCCAGCGTGAGCGGAATCAGAATGGCAGCAACAACTTCCGTGACAACCACGGTGGCCCCAAGAACCACCATCTCGTGCTCGATTTTCGAATGTGCCTCGTCGATCGCCTTTGCAAACGACGCGCACATATCGGCTGCAACATCGCAGCCGCTGGCGACGGTACTCAGAGCGTTTGCCGTCTTGTTGCATGTAGCGACAACCGCGTTCATCTCCGGCGACCGCTGGTCCATCAACGGCGCAATCGCGCCTACCGAGCCCGCATCGCCTACCAGGCCGCTCTTCGCGTCACGAAATCCTCGCCCAGCCTCCCGCCACGCGTCGGATGCGCGACGGAGCTGATCTTGATGCCCGTTGGGCCATGTCCATCCCTGGAGATACGAAACAATCGTGTGCCACCACGCAGGCTCACCGCTATCGCCACCTTCAGCAGAAGGCGGTACTGCCAAAGATATGTCCGCTGCAGCGTGCGGAGCCGGAACTGGTGGCGGCTTGGAACCGATCTGCGATTGTGTGTCGGCGTTGTGATGGTTCACAGCGGTCACTCGGAGGAGTTCTGAGACCCGGCCGAGTGAGTTGATAGACGCCTGCATGGAACTAGCGAGGCCCTGGCCTATAGCCTCACCGCCGACCAGATTGTCATAGTCAGTTCTCCATTTGTGGCCGGCGCGGTCTGTACCGCCCATCCCGCCCACTCCTTGAAGGACACCGAGCACTTGATCTGCAGCCTTGAAGGCCCTGTCGCGTGCCGCCGCGAAAAGGTCTCCGCTGTGTGCGATTGCGTCCGGGTTGACATCAGTTGTCATGTCTTCGGCCACATTTCGGCGTTTGTCCGCGCCGCGCCTGTGTAGTTCTCGTGCGCGGTGTCGGCGGCCTTTCGCAGCTCTTCCAGGGCCTCGTGCATTTCCCACGCCGCACGGGTCCACGTCTGGTGGTGCGCCATCTGAGCGACTGCTGCCTCACCCGACCACGTTTCGTGCAGCGACATGACGGTCTTGTCTGCATCTTGGGTGGCCTTCTCGGCGCGCTCCGCGAAACGCTGAAGCTTGACGGTGAAGTTCAACAGATCGTCGCAATTGACGCGATAGGGCTCCATAGCTATTTCCCCGCCGACGAGATGCCGGCCGCATTTCCGCCGTCCTGTGTCTGGAGCTGGTAAGCAGTCCGGCCAATCTTCTCTGCGGACCCGCCTAGCTCATCGACAAGGGTTGACGCATTCTTCACCCACCTCAGCCAAGGAACTTCATAGGCAGTCGCGGCCGAACCTTGCCAGGTTCCGGACAGAGCGGCCCATTCGTGTCTGAGGTCTTCGAGCTCCTCGCGGAAGTCCCGCACGTTCTTCTGAAGCTGGTCGGCCGCACCGAAGGCCTTCTCGACATCGATCGACGCTGATGGCTGCCCACTGACTGCTGACATGCGCAAACCTCCCCCTCATCCCCTTGAGCGCCCGCAACTATATAGAAATACCCTGGGAAACTCGATGGAACCGATCCGGGGCACTCAACGTCCTAGTACACATACGATGAATCTCACCTGGCCAAAACCGGCCATGACCTAGGGGGCTCAATGGCAGCGGATCAGCTGGTCGAGAACGCGAAGAACGGCAGCCTGGTCCTGCACCTCGACTCAAGCCAGTTCGAAGCGATCCTCACAGCGTGTGACACCTATATAGATGGCCTAAAGAGCCTGAAGAGCGATGCCCAAGCGCTTAGCAACCGGAAGCTTGGCTTCTCAGAGGAACATCTCGATTCGGGCGCGCAGCTCGCACGGAAGTTTCAAGCGAAGGCATCGGGGGATGACCACAGTGCAGCGAACACGTTCCAGTCGCACGTTGATCGCGTCGAGGAAATGAAATCACTATTTCTCGCACTCCGTGCCGCCTACGAGGGAACAGAGCAGAGCAACGCCAAGTCCTTCGGCGGATTCACCCGCTAGTCGACTGGTAGAGAACACATTGCTTCGTACATTGATGCTAATCGGCGCTGCTACGGTTGTGACCGCATGCACGTCACCCGTAGCCGGTACCCCGGTAACCTCGGTCCTGCCCACGAACAGTAAGGGCCACACTCGTATTACGTACGATCCTTGTAATGAGTTACCCACCAGCGTGATTGCGCAGCAACAGCTTGATTCTCAGCCGCCGAAACCGAACACAATCAACGGCGGTGGCGTTGAAAACAACCTTTGCAAGTACAGGGCGCAGTCCGGTTACTACATCTCCGTCTCGGCCTCGAACTACACCCTTGAGATGGATAAGAAGGACAAGACCCATTGGGGTTACCGCGATTTCGAGATCAACGGCCGGAAGGCAGTCAGCTTCTACGTGTCCACGCCCCCGGAAAAGGACGGGTGCTCAATCGATGTCGAGGCATCGACGGGAGTGTATGGAGTTCTGGTCACCGCTGGGTTGAACGGTTACGCGCCATACCCGGATTGCATGGCAGCTGCCCAGGCGAACATTGAGGCCTTCATGCCGTACTTCCCCTACTGACGGCCCGGAGTCCTTCGAGGAAAACTCAAAAATATGGAACCAAATCGCCACCGGCGTCGTCTGAGCCTAATAGCGGACCTGTACACCACTACATAAAGGAGCGGCCATGAGTGGAGACGAAGACGGCTGGACCAGGGGTAACCGCGAACGCGACGAGATCTACGCGAGGCAGCGCCTGCACGGCTCCAACATCGACGGAGGAACCGAGTCAGCGAGCATTCCAACAGAGGACTTCGGAGGCTGGGCCCATGCGCGGATCAAGGAAGCCTCTGATGCATACGATTCGGAGTCAGCCCTCGAAGTCGCAGGCGAATGGGAACAACTCGGTACGGGTTTTAAATCGATACTCGACAGCTTCAAGAGCTCCCTTAACACAGCCATAAACGGCAGCTGGACCGGTGAAGGCGCCGCAGCCGCCAAACAGGGCATATCCGACTACAAGAGCCACGCTGAACAAGTCAGCGACAGCCTGTCCCTCATGGCTACCAAGCCTGCCGAGGTTGAAACGGCGATGACGCAGATCAAAGGCCTGATGCCTGAGGTCGTACAAGTGCATGAACCCCTGGTACGAACGCCAGCGGCATACGAGCAGCACTATGCGGAACAAGCCCTAGCTCAGCAGAAGCAAGACGAAGCCCGCATGATCATGCGGAGCGTCTGGTCCCCCGTCTCACAGCAAGCTGGCTCCGGAATCCCGGCCCTGCCTTCGGCTCCGCAGTTCGGCGACGGCGCAGCAGCCGTCACCGCCGCCTCCTCGCATGACTGGGGTGGCGGCAAGGACATCAAGCCGGAGAAGATCAACCCCATCGATGAGGGCGCGGTCCGTGCGGCCGCCGCAGCGGCCCTGGCAGATCCGACGCAGGCCGCAAGCCCCGGCGGCGGCGCAGCTGGTGCTGCGGGCGCCGCGGCCGCTGCCGCGGGAGCAGCAGGTGGTGGCTCCGGAGCGGGTGCAGGAAGTCCCGCATCCGCAGCGGCCGCTGCTGCGGGCGCGGCCCGCGGCACCACCCCCACATCGGGCGGCAGCACCGGCCCGACCGGCCCCAACACGGGCTCCGTCCCCGGCACCTACGGCATCGGCCGATGGGGGAAACCGACAACCAACAAGGACGAGAACAAGGACAAAGACAAGTCTGATCTCACCCCCCTCGCCGCCGGACCGATCATCGCCGGCTCGTACACCGCGGGCGCGGGGATGGGGCTTGCCGCCACGCCCTCGCCGATGCAAGGCATGGGTATTGCCCAGCCGACGACCATGATGACTCCGGGTGCCGCGGGCGCGCAGCATCACCAGGAAGACGAAGACCAGCACTTCACCCCCGAATTCTTGGTCAGCATCGACAACGGCAATGAGCTCGTCGGTCCGCTGCCCAAGGTGTCCCCCGCCGTCATCGGGGTGTGGAACGAGGAGCATGTCGCCTATCAGAATCCGCACCCCTCACCCTGGGATCCCAAGCCATACGACGAAGAGGAGTAGAACGGAAGGACGATGGGCAAAAACATCGTCATCTGCTTCGACGGCACGGGTAACCAGATCCGCGCCGCAGGGAACACGAATGTGGTCCGCGGCTACGACTTGCTCGTTCACGACCTGACCGACCGTCAAATCTCTTACTACGACCCCGGTGTCGGTACCGATCCCGCAATCGGCACCTACGCCCCAGTGAGCCAATTCGTCGCCCGCGTCCTGGCTATCGCCTTCGGGGTCGGTCTACGGGCCAAGTTGGCTCAGGCCTACACATACCTGATCGAGCAATGGCAACCCGGCGACCGGATCTTCATCTTCGGGTTCAGCCGGGGCGCGTTCTGCGCGAGAGGTCTTGCCGGGCTTCTCAACTCGGTGGGCATGCTGCGCCCTGGCTCGCAAAACCTCGTGCCCTATGCGGTCAGCCTCTATTCGCAGTCCTGTAAGCGCTGGTCCCCGGAACGTTGGGACGAGCTGCACTCATTCGCTCGCACCCTGGCGCGACGACAAGACGGTAAGGTCGCGGTACCCATCGCATACCTCGGGCTCTGGGACACGATCACTGCGCCCGGCATCTTCAAGCAGGACATGCAATGGCCTTACGCGCCAAGCGTTCCCAATGCCCTAGCCGGGCGGCACGCTGTGTCCATCGACGAGAAACGCCGACCCTACCGCGAGTACCTTATCAAGCCCCTAGGCGACCAACGGCTCGTCGACGAGGCGTGGTTCGCCGGTATCCACTCCGATATCGGTGGCGACTACCCCGACGACGACAGGCTCTCCGATATCGCACTCAAATGGGTCGTTGACGGCGCCGCCGAACATGGACTGCTGCTCAATATCGAGAAGTACCAACGGTATTGCTCGGTCGAGCCCACCTATGCCATGGGCGAGATTCATCGGGTCAGCTGGCTCTGGGCGCTGCTGACTTTCCGTCGCCGCCGCATTCCCGACGGCGCCTGGATACATGCCAGCGTCGCGGACCGCATGGAAGATGACAAGGACTACCGGCCACGCTTGCCGGAGCACACCACCATCGTCGATGCCCAATGGGCTTCTCCGGAAACAAATATCAGGTTGTAGCTGGCGGACTGACCTGTAGCCCCGCGAGGATCGTCTGGCGGGCGCTGTCGAAACCAGGCACGGTATCGTCCAACGCCTGCACCGATACCCCGATAGTGAAGATCTTGCTGCCGTTCTTGACCGCCACAATGGTGGTCGTCACCCGGTGCGCCGGGATAGGTCCAAGCGCCATGTTGTAGGTCATGGTCTTCGATGGATAGCTGCAGATGGTGCCAGACTCTTCGACCAATTCCGTGACGTTAAACGACTCCAACCCGGCGCGCTCCGCCGCAAATGCGGCGTCCTCGGTGGAAACCTTGCCGGTGAGATTGGCAATGGCCACTGTGGCATTGGGCACAAACCCATTGGACTCAAGTTCAGTGGCTGCCAAGTAGACACGCACCACGCCACTCTCGAAGCGCTTGACCCGTTCCCACCCTGCGGGTTGCGGGACCTCCACCCGCGGCTCGGAGTCGTTATCCAACGGCACTTCCATGAGCGGCACCGTCACCGAGTTGCACTTCGGGTTGGAGATGCGCTTACCCTCGTCGCCGGGCGTAGCGATTGCGTTACCGTCGACGACCGCCGAACACCCCGACGCCAGCATCGCCGTCGCGCACACCGCAGCCAGCATTGTTCGAGACCACCCCATCACCAACTCAGCCTAATGGTCTCAGCCATGATGCATCGGACAAACGACTCTACGAGGGGATTTGATTGGCGACGGAATCTCGCATCCTTACGATAGCGGCTGGCGGATTCCCCGAATTAATCGCGCCAGCTTCTGTGTCGGTGAGCGGGATATCGCCATACACATTGATCACATTGTATGTGTTTTCCTTTTCTCGATACATCGCGGCGAAGATGTAGGTGTCGTTTGTTTCGAGTGGCCGATCCCCCTTGACGATATATCTCGTATTTGATTTAGTGTCGAACCCACCCTGCTGCTCGACGGCGACCGCGCCTGAAGCATCCCCCTTGAGACTAAGCGCGACGTTCACTATAAATCTGGTATAGGCAATATTAACGCGACGGAGGGTTACACCCTGCTTCTCTTTAACAGTGCCCACGAAAATAGCGTCGGCCAAACCGGCCAAACGCCTCTGATCGCTGAGGTCGGTACTGTATGTCGGCGTTATTTCCTTGACCACGACAAGACCAGAGGGGCCAGTTAAAGGTGAAGTCGGCACCGGCGAGGAAGTAGGACTTTGTGTATCGACCGCTGATTGACACCCAATAACGAAGGTAAACGATATAAATATCGATACTCGCACGACTTGTCTATACATATGATTGATATCCATCATTCCCTAAATGCGCTAATCGTCAGTCACCGAGCATCTATTTCTTACACGCTTTACTTAAGCCATCTCAGTCTTCAGGCCAGTACTTTGCTGCATATAAAAATAGGCCCCAACTGAACCCCGCACCATATCGCTCTTCGTTCCAAACGAATTCACACTCTTCGTAGCCTGGCAAAACCCTATCAAATAAAGGCCATCTGCGACTATTAGCCATAGGTCCGAAGTGTTCGGTAAACTCGGTGACATCTGCACTCCAGGACGGTAACTCCATTGGCGAATCGCCGCTAGGAAAATCGCCTCTGACGCGAACATATCGCGCCGACTCGAGCTGTCCAGATTCGCCGGTAATAGCACTGAAGTTAAATTCGGGCCATAACACACTGGCGTACGTCAGAGAATCTGAATCTTTACTTACTCCCAGAAAGCCCTTCATATTATCGAGACGAGAGAATTCGCCTCCAAGGGACTTAGCTACTCGGCTGTGCACGCGTTGCGCATCGTCCACGGACAGTCCAAACTCGGACAGTTTGGCTTCGAGCGCGGGCTGTCGCGAAACCAGTCTAATCTTCATCGTCATTAGCAGATAGACTTCAAACTCTATTATCGCATGGTTCGGGATTGTATCCATAGCATCCACTTCACTTACCGAACGTATTGTAAGAACTGGGCGAGGTCGACGTTCCTCAACACTGTAACTGCCCCATCGGGGCTCACCACCATCGCCGCCTTCTGCAGTATGTTAGCGGGGAGTACCATCATCGTTCCGTCAGGAAGATGGGCAATTCCGCCCGTCTCACCGAATGCGGTTTCCGAGGCGATATTGGTCATCTCCGCAGCTTGTTCCTGCGTGAGTTTGAGGGCAGACACCTTTTCGGCGAGCGAATTAAGCTGCCCACCTCCCTTTGGGATGGCGCTGATCTCTTTGGCAATTTTTGAAGCCTGTTCTGCAATATCGACAACTACCTTGAGTCCGTCACGAAATTTGTTTAGTACCTTGATAAATTTCGTGACGCCGGTGATGCCTCCCGCCAGGAGAAGGAGAATCTTGGGAGTCATTCGCCCAGCCCACTCGGCATACTTTCCAGATGTCCATAGATCGCGCTCAATAAAGTCGTTCAGGGCGCCGTTGGCGAGCTGCTTTACGTCGTCCCATCCGAAATTTTCGAAGTAACTATTGATGGCATGCCTTACAGCAGGATCGAATGCATAGCCTGGGATGAAGTCGTCTAGGAAAGTAATCGTGTTCGGTATCGCGGACACAGTGTCCCAGACCATCTTCAGGGTCTCAGCACCGAACCCGTACAAGTAGTCGCCAGCTGCACCCACGGCATCACAGGCGCCCTTGATCCAGCCAGTATCCCCTCCTGGGCACCAGTGCTCGATGAACTGCTCAAGTTTCAACGTCGCACACTGCTGGCCCAGGTTGCTTGTGCTGAGCTGTTTGAACAATTCAGCATCTCCCGGCTGAGGGCCCGCGGGGAGTTCACCAGATCCACTCATCAATTGTCCGGGCCTACTATCTGATAGACCCGCAGCGTGACCAAATTCGTGAGCAACCACTGATTGAATCTGGGCCGGATCCGAGGTATCGAGTCGCGCTAGATTCAAGATTATCTGATCGGGTCCCCGACTGCTATGTATGAACTCGGCGCCCCAAGGCTCGTCCCGGTCATTGATATCGGAAATCTCCACCTGAACATTAGATTTACTGGAGTCTTCATCATCGTTAGAGGAACGCCCATTAGAGCTAGAAGTGTCTCGGCCAGATAGAGCTGCTGGCTGAATTTTAATACCACCCAAGTCGTTCCAAGACTGTGTAGCCGCGCTTATCTGCTGCCCGAACTGGCTTGATGACGTGTATGCGATCTGACCGTTGACGGCGGACGTGTACCCGCTCACAAATTCGCATTTCTTCTGGTCTTGCTGATCGTTCTGATTCGTCCGCTGCTGCGTGGAGTCATCCTGCTTGTTCTGCGGCTGCTGTTGCTTCTGGTTCGGCTGCTGTTGACCTTGCTGTGGTTGTTGAGCCTGGTTTCCCTGTTGCGGCGCTTGGTAATCCGGATTGGCCTTACCCGGTCCCTGCGTATAGGGCGTGGCGGTCTGATAGTCGGGGATCTGCGTCCCGTGCTGAGGCTGCTGACCCTGCGGTTGTTGCCCACCCTGCTGGCCCGGCGCCTGCTGCGGCGCCCCTTGAGCGCCAGTGTTGTAGATCGAGATCCCGTTGTTCTGATCAAGCGGCGGCTGATTGATTCCGCCCTGGTAATCCGGCTGCTGCGGCGGCAGACCCGGAGGCTGGAACTGACCGCCGTTCATACCGTCCGGCCCAGCAGTTGGCCCAGGAGGACCCGTCGGATCGGCGGTTGCGCCCGGCAAACCGAGAACGCCAATGCCCGAAGGCATGCTGGTGTTCAGATGCCAACCGGCCATCGCCACTGCCGTGATCGCAACAGCGGCCAGCATCCGCCGCAAACCGGTAGGTATACGCGTCTTACGCGACTTCATCGGAGTCATCAGCCGCCCATTCCCCCCTGTCGATCAACTGCAGTAACGGTTGTTGTTCGAGGGCAAGAACCTGGTGTTGGCACCTGGCCCCGCTGGTTGGCATAGCCCTCCGCCCAGCAAGTTCTCCTTGGACCAGGCTGCGTGACCGTTCGCCACATTCAGGCATGCCTCGTAGTCGGGCCCTGTCTGCCCGAACGTGGCCGTGCACTGCGCCGACATGTTCGCGAACGCCTGGTTCTTGCACACGTCTACCGACATCTGCGCCGGTGTGACATCCAGGCACATCGCCTGTCGCTGGCACGAGGTCAAGAAGTCAGCCGTCCGTCCGTCCTCGGAACGGAATTCGTTAGGTCCGGACAGGCACCGGTCCGAGTGCCGCTGGCTGTACAGCACGGGGTCGACGCCGGAGGGGCGGTACCGACCACTCGGGTCGACGACGTAATCCCCTGGCGCACCGATGATCTGCGCTGCCTTCTTGGCTTCAGGCGGTCCACCGCCCTCGGGCAGACCGTCCCAGTCACTGGCCAATTGCCCGCTCGCCGGGATCGACGAGGCCCGGTAGGACAGCGTGATCGTGATCGGGAACGCGAATATGTCGGCGGGACCAAGATCCAGCGCCAAGTTGGACTGCTGATACATGTAGTCGCCGTGGATTACCGGATTCACCTGCACCGGGTTGCCCTTCGCGTCACGTGCGACCGGCACCGACAACGTGGCGATGGTCGTAGCAGGCAGTCCGGGCGCGGCGTCGGACTCGACCAAGACCACGTTGGAGCCCTGACGCACGTGGGTTCCCTCGGGAACCCGCAGGCCGAAGGTGAAGTTCTCCGGCGTGAAAATGGTGCGCCGGATGATATTCACGTCGACTCCGCCCCCGGCGAACGGGGAAATCCGGTAATCGGTGTCGTGGGAGGTGAATGTCGCCGACCCACCGTCACCCCACTGCGCTGGCGTGAGGTCACGCTCCTGAGGCAGGTGCAGCACGACATCCTTACCGGCGATGGCCGTCGGTAAATGTGTGCCATCGGTGGGTAATGGCGAGATCGTGGCGTTGGAGCGCTCACGACCCGCTGCCAGCGGCCGGCCGGTACCTGGCCCGAGACCCAACGGCGTATTGGTCTTGACCTGCGCGCCGCCGATCGGGGAGATACGCGGAAGATCGTCGGGCTGAGCCACCGCATAGGGAATCGGCTTCGGAGGGGGCGGCTGGATCGGGTCTGCCAAAGTCCTTGGCGCAGAACTCATCACAATTGCAAGTACAAATGCAAGCGCGGCCATCAGTGCGGCACCACGTGTGCGGATAGTCATCACAGATCCTTGGGCTCGCCGTAGATGGTCTGGGTGTCGTTGCCGTTCTCGGTGCGGATCCGGAATGTCGCGAAGGACTGGATCTTCACCTGGCCACCGCAGCCGTCCGCTTCAACGTTCTGGTTGCGCACCTGCGAGACGGCACGCATGTTCCGGAAGTTGATCCGGTCCATCGGCAACTGGGCCAAACCACCCGGCTTGAGCAGGACACGCATGTAGCCGCCGATGTGCTCCTGGGCACCTAGCGAGCCACCGCCCGACACACCGCCAAAACCACCGCCGCCGCCACCGCTCTGACTACCTTGTCCGTAGCCGCCGCCGTAGCCCTGCCCGAACACCTGCTGGCTCAGCGTTAGGCCGAGGTCACCGCCCAACTCCACCCCCGACGAGGAGTCGGTGCGGCAACCTACGAAATACCCCGTCTCCAACTGTGCGTCCTGGATTACGGCACTGCCGTTGCCCGTAATCGTGGCCTCTGCGCGGTAGGAAACACGCGCCTGCCAAGAGTTGCTCGCACCCGCGATGTTGTCGATGTGATCGATGACCTCGTTGGTCAACGTCAGGCCGACTGTCCAGCCGTCGTCGGTCACGAACTGCTGGTATTGATCCGGCATACCCTGCGGATCCGCGACGCCGTCAGGCGCTCCGATCAAGATCCCCGCCGCAACCATTACCGATGTTGCGATCGCCGTGACACAGCTTCGACGTGCCAGACTTGGCAACTTCATGAAACCGAACCCCTCCGTGTTTCGTCCTACCCATCCGGGCCGGACCCCCGTTCGCTCGCCCATGCTTCAGGCAATGCCACTATCCGTATCTTCCTGGGAAAACACATCACATGGCAATCCCGGAAAATGTAAGGCCGAGACACGCTCTTGTCAAGATAGAGACCATGTCGACATAGTTTGCGGGCTTCAAGATCGCGAACTTGCCGATATCAGACAGCAACTGCGGCAACGAGCGCCAGCAATTATCCAGGAAACATCGAAGCCCGAGACCGAAGCACGATTCGAATAAAGGCCGGGCGACACGACAAGCAGATCTGGAACACACACAGACCCCAGATCTGCGGAAACATCATGGATGATCACCAGACGGCAGGGAGACGCCATCTTCGAACTCAATCGGGGGGTTGCTGGCGGGTTACGCTGGGGCGTTTGCCTGCTAACCAACACTGATGTGCGGCTACTTGGCCTCGGGATAGAACATATGTTCTAATGACTCAGTGCCGGCCCGCTCACCCGCGGGCGATATTCAGAAGGAGATCGCCGCACCGATGACTGTAGACACACTGGTAATAGAAGCTCCGTCCACCGACTCTGACGCCCCCGACGTCTTGGTTCCTTCTGTCGAAAGCACCTCGACCGGGAGCACGCTAGCGCCCGACACCGCAGCTGCTGAAGCTTCTGACGAGGAGAAGCCCAGGAAGGCCCCGGCCAAAAGGACAGCCGGCAAGAAAACCAAGACTCTCGAGCTAACCCTCACAGTCACGGGTACCGCCGACGGCGAATGGCGCGCGGAGCTAAAGCAGGGCGCCACGTACCTGGCGCGCAACCTTGCGGTCGCGGCCGCCGCCGTCTCCCGGGCAGCCAAGGAACTGCATGAGGACCTCTCCACCCCGATCGACGAAGTCATCGAAGAGGCGCGCTCCCAGCAGGCCGCGAAGGTCGCAGCCCTCGAAGCCGAACTAGAAGCCGCCCGCAGGACCCTCGCCGACTTGGACTGAGGTCTCTGATTTCGAGGCCTGGCCCGCGTTGAACCCCGTCGGGGAGCTCGCGAAATGTGGTGGGCGCGGAGGGTTTCAAGCCCGAAGGGATACCTACCTAAAAAGACATATCACTGCGCGGCTGGAGCTTTCCAACGGCACTACAACTGGCAGAGTGTGACCTGCCCAAGTTCGCGATCTACATCGAGCACGAAGATATCCGACACTATCCGCTCGTATGTCTCTTCCCCGGTATGCGGGTCCTGGACCAGGCCCGCCGCTTGGACAGCGAAAGCTACCGCACCGGTCGTCGGTGTCCTGAACAAGACGCCCAGCGGGGCCGCCTGGCCTTCAGCCAGCGACAGCCCAGTCTCCGACACTCCAACCGACCAACCCTCCAAGGGCTCGCCCGGCAATGCCCACTGAGCGTCCTTCAAGAGCGAAGAGTAGACATCGTCGTAGGACAGGCCGTCATTCCAATCGACCAAATCGTTGGCAATGTCACCAAGAACATCGCGGACCGTTCCACCATCGCCGTTCGCCCAGGGCAGCAACACTTCGAATCGAAGCTCGGGATCCACAGCGGTACTGATCTCGCCCTTGATGACCGATACGTCTATGCCGTGGTAGCCAATTTTCGGCTCGATATCGATGCCACCAAGCCGAGTCGCAAAAATCGGATTCGGATGTGTATCAGTGCCAAGTGAGTCCCGCACGAATACTGGCGCTCTGAGGCGATATCCGGGCGTAGGTATAAGAAACTCTTCGGAAACAGCGAGTCCAGGTTGGGCTAGAACCACCGCAAGATCGGACACCACTAACTTCTCCGTGGGCATGTTCCTAAGCTTCAAAAAGCGCCGAGAAAAACTGCCATACCCACGAAACACCTGGAAAAACTCTGGAGATTCATTGGCCGCATAGTGCCTTCCCCGCACCCTGACGCCGCTGCCCTTATAGACACTGGTGTGAAAAGGGATTACCGCCCAGTTGCCGTCTTTTATCCAGGTGAGCATCGCCACGGTGGCCCCTGACTGTTGTGAATCGTCCGCACAGACTATCGCCGGAACCGGCTGACCCACGGGCTTATTACGCAACCTTCGAAGACGCTTCACCATCGACCAGATGCCGTACCACTGGCGGTAGTCGGGCACCCAGACACGGATGGCCACCAAGGGCGGCAATGCGGGCGGCACCGAACGACTATCGAGCTGACACCCACCTGCCGGGTTCTTGGATTTTTTGGTGGGCGCGGAGGGTTTCGAACCCCCGACCGCTGGTGTGTAAAACCAGAGCTCTACCACTGAGCTACACGCCCGATCCACGTCGTCACCGACGTGGGAATCAGCTCACGAATCTAGCGCGGTCAGCGCCTGGACCCAACCTGCCTGGTCACGGGCCTGCCCGGGGTCAAGCATCTCGGCGAATCGGATGATTCCGTCGGTGTCCACCACGAAGGTGCCGCGGTTTGGATACCCGGCCTTTTCGTTGAGGACCCCGTACGCCTCGGCGACGGCCCCGTGCGGCCAGAAATCGGACAGGATCGGGAAGGTGAACCCGCTGTAGCTCGACCAGATCTTGTGGATCGGCCCGGCACTCACCGACAGCCCGATGATCTGCACTTTGTCGTTCTCGAAGTCGCCGATGTGATCGCGCACATGGTCCAGCTCGCCCTGGCAGACCCCCGTGAAGGCCAGCGGGAAGAACACCAGCAGCACGGCCTTCTTGCCACGAAAATCGCTCAGGTTGACGGGCTGGTTGTTCTGGTTACGCAGGGTGAAATCGGGTGCGACGCTGCCCACAGGGAGCATCAGCGACGCCCGCCGCGGGATGTCTTGGGCTGCACCAGCCGCGTCGCGCTCCAGTCCCCCAGGTTGACCGAGGACGTCTGCACCATCCCCGCCGTCGGCGCGGACTCGGCGATCTCCGAGGGCTGCACATGACCGGGCTTACCGGTCTTGGGCGTCAGCACCCAGATCACGCCGTCTTCGGCCAATGGAGTGATGGCATCCATCAACGCGTCGACCAGGTCGCCGTCGTCATCGCGCCACCACAACAGCACCACATCCACGACTTCGTCAGAGCCCTCTTCCAGAAGCTCCGATCCGCAGGCTTCCTCGACATCGCTTCGGATGTCGTCATTGGTGTCCTCATCCCAGCCCAGCTCTTGTACGAGCTGATCACGCTGGATACCCAACTTGTGGGCATAGTTCGAGGCGTCAGCCGCCGCGACCACCGTTCGGCCCCTCCTTAGTCAACAGGTGCGTGCTTGCGCACTTGGGATGAATGTTCACATCGTCGCATGCCAATGGCAATCCCCTTCAGGCGCTATCTGCCTTTTGTCTGTAAGAGCGGCTCGCAGAGCTTCCCCGCGTGCTCTCTGGCGTCGTTGAAAGTCTTGACCACAGAGTTCAAAGTGCTGTTGCTCAGCCGATTGTCGAACGCGCCGGCCAGTTTTCGGGACTGGTCGACGTACTGCGTCAATGCGTCGCGCAGTTCGTCTGTCGCGGCCTGACCCTTGACGGCGTCGATTTGTCCGGCGCTGGTGTTGAGCGCGTTGATGACCGACGCCACCTTGGCTTCGGCTGTCGAGCCGTATCCGCCCTCGTTGTTCATGATGGCGATCAGGTCGTTACCCGCCGTGACGGCCGCGTTTGACGTCATCGCGAACATCTCGCAGGCATCGGCGGTGGCCTGCTGACGCGACGTCTCCTGCCGCTTGGACTCCTGCGACCGCGATGTCTCGATGGCCCGCGAGACGTACGTGCGGTACTCAGACACCGACTCGCTGGGCGCCGACGCCTGCCCGCCCGTGGTCACGGTGCAGCCCGCGAGGACCGCAGCACCGATGGCCGCCAGCGCCATGACCAGCGCCGCGATTCGCATCTCACGACGGTACTCGTTGGGGCCGCTCCAGGCCCTGCGACTGGACCAGACTCGCTAGTAGTAAGTGCTTACGGCACGATGAGAGGTACCCCACACATGGGGCTGTGATTGTGACTGAGATCTGCACCCGCCACCCCTCAAGGAGCAGAAGTTGACCACCGAGTTCGCCCGCCAAGACCTGGCCGGAAATTCAAGCGCCGCAAATCAATCCGAACGTGTCCGAGTGATTCGCGAAGGCGTCGCCTCGTATCTGCCTGATATCGACCCCGACGAGACGAGCGAGTGGCTCGAATCGTTCGACGGGCTGCTGACCCGATCGGGTCCGGCGCGGGCCCGATACCTGATGCTGCGACTGTTGGAACGGGCGAATGCCGGGCGTGTCGCGCTCCCCGCGCTGACGTCCACCGACTACGTCAACACCATCGCCACCGAAAATGAGCCGTGGTTCCCCGGCGACGAGGACACCGAGCGTCGTTTCCGCGCCTGGATCCGCTGGAATGCCGCGATTATGGTGCACCGCGCGCAGCGGCCAGGGGTTGGTGTGGGTGGCCATATTTCGACATATGCCTCGTCTGCGGCTCTCTACGAGGTCGGCTTCAACCACTTCTTCCGCGGCAGCGCCCACCCGGGCGGCGGCGACCAGGTATTCATTCAGGGCCACGCCTCCCCCGGCATCTACGCCCGCGCCTTCCTCGAAGGCCGGCTGACGGCCGATCAGCTCGACGGGTTCCGTCAGGAAAAGAGCCACCCCGGCGGCGGTCTGCCGTCCTACCCGCACCCGCGGCTGATGCCCGATTTCTGGCAGTTCCCAACGGTTTCCATGGGCCTGGGTCCGATGAACGCGATCATGCAGGCGCGGTTCAACCACTACCTGCGCGACCGCGGCATCAAGGACACCTCCGATCAGCGGGTGTGGGCGTTCCTCGGCGACGGCGAGATGGATGAGCCCGAGTCGCGCGGCCTCGCACACATTGCTGCGACCGAGGGCCTGGACAACCTGACCTTCGTCGTCAACTGCAACCTGCAGCGTCTCGACGGTCCGGTGCGCGGTAACGGCAAGATCATCCAGGAGCTGGAGTCCTTCTTCCGCGGCGCCGGCTGGAATGTCATCAAGGTGGTGTGGGGCCGCGAATGGGATGCCCTGCTGCACGCCGACCGCGACGGTGCGCTGGTGAACCTGATGAATACGACACCCGACGGTGACTACCAGACCTACAAGGCCAATGACGGCGCCTACGTCCGCGAACACTTCTTCGGGCGCGATCCGCGCACCAGAGACCTGGTGAAAAACCTTACCGACGACCAGGTCTGGAACCTCAAGCGCGGCGGTCACGACTACCGCAAGGTGTATGCCGCGTACCGGGCGGCCACCGAGCACAAGGGCCAACCCACGGTCATCCTGGCCAAGACCATCAAGGGATACACGCTCGGTAAGCACTTTGAGGGCCGCAACGCCACGCACCAAATGAAGAAGCTGACGCTGCAGGACCTCAAGGACTTCCGCGATCGCGAGCGCATTCCGGTGTCGGACGCGCAACTCGAGGAGAACCCATACCTGCCGCCGTACTACCACCCCGGTCCGGAGGCTCCGGAGATCCGGTACATGCTGGACCGGCGCCGCTCCCTGGGCGGGTTCCTGCCGTCGCGCCGAACCAAGTCACGCCCGCTCACCCTGCCGGGCTCGGAGATTTACGCCCCGGTGAAGAAGGGTTCGGGCAAGCAGGAAATCGCCACCACCATGGCGTTGGTGCGCACCTTCAAGGAACTGTTGCGCGACAAGAACATTGGAAATCGTATCGTTCCGATCATCCCCGATGAGGCCCGTACGTTCGGCATGGACTCCTGGTTCCCGTCGCTGAAGATCTACAACCGCAACGGCCAGCTGTACACCTCGGTGGATGCCGAACTGATGTTGGCGTACAAGGAAAGCGCGCAGGGCCAGATCCTGCACGAGGGCATCAACGAGGCGGGGTCCACCGCCACGTTCACCGCGGTGGGCACGTCGTACTCGACCCACGACGAGCCGATGATCCCGCTGTACATCTTCTATTCGATGTTCGGCTTCCAGCGCACCGGCGATGGCCTGTGGGCCGCCGCCGACCAGATGGCGCGCGGGTTTGTCCTGGGTGCCACGGCCGGCCGCACCACGTTGACGGGCGAAGGCCTGCAGCATGCCGACGGACACTCGCTGCTGCTGGCGAGCACCAATCCTGCTGTGGTGGCTTATGACCCGGCGTTCGCGTATGAGATCGCGCATATCGTCGAGCACGGCCTGCAACGGATGTACGGCGAGAATTCCGAGAACGTCTACTTCTACATCACGCTGTACAACGAGCCGTACGTGCAGCCGGCCGAGCCGGAGAACGTGGACAGCGAGGGCATCCTGCGCGGTATCTACAAGTTCCGCGCGGCGCCCGAAGCGCGCAAGCATCAGGCACAGATCCTGGCATCGGGGGTGTCACTGCCCGATGCGCTGCGAGCCGCGGACCTGCTGGCCGAGAAGTGGGACGTGGCCGCCGATGTGTGGTCGGTGACGTCCTGGGGTGAACTCAACCGCAATGGCCTCGCCATCGAGCATCAGGCGCTGCGGCATCCGGATCGGCCGAAGGACGTGCCGTTCGTCACCAAGGCACTGGAGGGTGCCGGCGGGCCGAAGGTCGCGGTATCGGACTGGATGCACGCGGTGCCCGAGCAGATCCGCCCCTGGGTGCCCGGCACGTATCGGACGCTCGGCACCGACGGGTTCGGCATCTCCGACACCCGTCCGGCCGCGCGCCGGTACTTCAACACCGACGCCGAGTCGGTGGTCGTCGCGGTGCTGGAGGCGCTTGCCGACGAGGGTGCCGTCGACCGGGATGTGGTTATCCGGGCGGCCGCCGAATATCGGATCGACGACGTGGCGGCCGCCGACAAGTCCTTCAAGGACACCGGCTCGGCGTAGCCGACCCACGCGGCCTTCGGGCCCCGAAAAGTGCTGTCTGCTCCTTGCCGGGTTTGGGTGTCGACACCGATTGTACTAATCAGTACAGTCAGTGTCGATCACTCATTCCTCCGGAAGGACTCCACCATGCGGTTCAAAACTCTCACTGGCACAGCACTTCTGGGTGGCGCCTTAGCCCTGGCTGCCTGTAACGCGCCATCGCACGACGCCCAGCCCTCACAGGCCATGACGTCACAAGCGATGACCTCGCAGGCGATGCCCCAGGCCATGTCGGCCCAACGCACGGGCATGTTCAGCGGACTGAACGACAAGAAGGTCTCAGGAAAGGTCACCGTGGCCGGCGGGCAGGTGAGCCTGGCCGATTTCTCCTCCGATAAGGGCCCCGACCTTCACATCTATCTCGCCAAGGGCTCCGACGAGCAGGCCGTCAGCACCGGCAAGGAACTCGGTACGGTCGCCTTCGACAAGGGATCGCAGACATTTGAGGTCAGCGAGGCGGACGCCGCGATGTACGACACCGTCGTGATCAACTGCGATAAGGCCAAGGAGATCTTTGGCGCCGCCCGGCTGGCGTGAGTACCGAATCAAAGTGGCTCACCCTTGTCGCGCCGATTGCTCTCGGCG
>JBOGDC010000054.1:0-126855 GCA_050701835.1 Mycobacterium sp.
TTGGACAACGTCGCCGCCGAACTCAACGGCCGCCCACGCGAAACCCTGAACTGGCGCACACCAGCCGAAGCACTCGACGAACTACTGTTGAATCCGCCAACTGTTGCATCGATCCCTTGAAATCGCCTCGCAAAAGTTCTGCGCTGGCGCACACTCAAAAAACAGCAGCCCCCGGCAATGCCGAGGGCTGCTGTTCTTGTTGAGGATCAGAAGGACGCTTCGTCCAGCTCCATGGTCTCGTTGTCGATGGACTCGATGACGGTGCGGGTGCTGGTGAGCAGCGGCAGCATGTTCTTGGCGAAGAACGATGCGGACGCGATCTTGCCCTCGTAGAACGCGCGGTCCTCGCCGGTGGCGCCGTTGTCCAACGCCTTGATGGCGACAGCAGCCTGCTTGAGCAGCAGCCAGCCGATGACCAGGTCGCCGACCGAGAGCAGGAAGCGGACCGAGCCCAGACCAACCTTGTAGATGGCCTTCGGGTCTTCCTGAGCGGCCATCAGGTAGCCGGTCAGGGTGGCGGCCATGCCCTGGACGTCGCCCAGGGCGGTGGCCAGCAGCTCGCGCTCGGCCTTCAGGCGGCCGTTGCCGTCCTGGTTCTTGATCAGCGACTCGATCTCGCCGGCGACGAACGCCAGGGCCTGGCCCTTGTCGCGGATGATCTTGCGGAAGAAGAAGTCCTGCGCCTGGATGGCGGTGGTGCCTTCGTACAGCGAGTCGATCTTGGCGTCACGGATGTACTGCTCGACCGGGTAGTCCTGCAGGAAGCCGGAACCACCGAAGGTCTGCAGCGACTCGGTCAGCTTCTCGTAGGCCCGCTCCGAACCAACGCCCTTGACGATCGGGAGCATCAGGTCGTTGACCTTGAAGGCCAGCTCGGCGTCCACACCGTGGACGGCCTTGGCGACCTCGGGGTCCTGGAACGACGCGGTGTACAGGTACACGGCGCGCAGGCCCTCGGCGTAGGACTTCTGGGTCAGCAGCGCCCGGCGAACGTCCGGGTGGTGCATGATCGAGACGCGCGGGGCCGTCTTGTCCATCATCTGGGTCAGGTCGGCGCCCTGGATGCGGGTCTTGGCGTACTCGAGAGCGTTCAGGTAGCCGGTCGACAGGGTCGCGATGGCCTTGGTGCCGACCATCATGCGGGCCTGCTCGATGACGTCGAACATCTGCGCGATGCCGTTGTGCACCTCACCGACGAGCCAACCGACGGCGGGGGTGCCGTGCTGGCCGAGCGTCAGCTCACAGGTGGCCGAAACCTTCAGACCCATCTTGTGCTCGACGTTGGTGACGAAGGCACCGTTGCGCTCGCCGGGCTCACCGGTCTCGGGGTCGAAGTGGAACTTCGGCACGAAGAACAGCGACAGACCCTTGGTGCCGGGGCCAGCGCCTTCGGGGCGGGCCAGCACCAGGTGCAGGATGTTCTCGAACATGTCGTCGGAGTCACCCGAGGTGATGAAGCGCTTCACACCGTCGAGGTGCCACGAGCCGTCGTCCTGCTTGACGGCCTTGGTGCGTCCGGCGCCCACGTCCGAACCGGCATCGGGCTCGGTGAGCACCATGGTGGCGCCCCAGCCGCGCTCGGCGGCGAACTCGGCCCACTTCTTCTGCTCATCGGTGGCCACGTTGTAGAAGATCTGCGCGAAACCGGCGCCGCCGCTGTACATCCAGACCGCGGGGTTAGCACCCAGGATCATCTCCTGGATTGCCCACATCAATGAGCGGGGGACGGGGCTCCCGCCCAGCTCCTCGATCAGGCCCAGGCGGTCCCAGCCGGCGTCGGTGATCGCCTTGACCGACTTCTTGAACGCCTCGGGGATGGAAACCGAGTGGGTCTCCGGGTCGAAGACCGGCGGGTTGCGGTCACCCTCGACGAACGAGTCAGCGAGCGGTCCCTCGGCGAGGGTGCGCATCTCGGAAAGAAAGGTGCGAGCGGTGTCTTCGTCCAGCTCGGGGAATTCTTCGCCGCCGAATACCTGCTGAATGTTGAAGAGCTCGAAGAGGTTGAACTCCAGGTCGCGGACGTTCGACTTGTAGTGGCCCATGTGCGTCATTGCCTTTTCTAGTGGGGCTGTTCTGATATTCGGTTGGGTTCTTACTTCTGATTAAGTTACCCACCGGTAACAACTGAACTATACCGCTGAGTAGCGTATGACAAAAGTCCTCAGCATGTGGCCGTTATCACAATCTGATATCGCAGGTCAACGATAGTTTTAGGCAGTTTCGGCGAGTGATGTCAGTGGCCTGGTGTTGGCTTATGCGTGCCAGCTCACAGCCCTGAGAGGAACGTTGTATGCCTGCCTTTGCTTTTCCGCCGAAACCCTCTGATCGTGACGGGTTGATCGGTTTCCTGTCTCAGCAGCAGGACACCTTCCGCATCGTGGCCTTCGGTTTGACCGATGAGCAGGCAAGGCTGACGCCGACGGTCGGGACGTTATCGATCGGTGGGCTGATCAAACACATCACCAACGTGCAGCACTCGTGGACAGACAAAATCATCGCCGCACCAAATGCGGGTTCCGCAGGCGAGCGCGCCGAAGACGAGTTCACGCTGCGCGAGGACGAGACTCTCGCCGGGGCGCTGGAGGCGCTGGCCGCGCAGAGCGGTGCCACCCTCGCCGCCATCGAGGCCGCAGACCTTGAGGCCCTGGTTCCGGTGCCGACCAATGCACCGTGGTTCCCCAAAGACCTTGACGGCTGGAATGTGCGTTGGGTGGTGCTGCACCTCATCGAAGAGCTGGGCCGACATGCCGGCCACGCCGATATCGTGCGCGAATCCATTGACGGCGCAACGACGTACGAGCTCTTAGCGGCGGCAGAAGGCTGGGAGCCGACGGATTGGCTCAAGCCCTGGGCCCCTAAGGACTAGCGGCCGTACGTGTGATTTTCCCTCATGACGGCCAAGACCGTGGTCGTCTCCAACGCCGCCGAGGACGATGAGGGCATGGCTGATCTTCCCGTCGTCGACCTATCCAGCGATCCGCGCCAGCTACGCGCGACGCTTCGGCAGGTCACCCATGAGGTCGGGTTCTTTTATCTCACCGGCCATGGCGTTTCGACTCGGCTTGTCGACGATGTGCTGTCGGCAGCCCGGAGGCTTTTCGCGCTGCCGTCGGCGGACAAGGACGCCATTGCCATGGTGCGTAGCCCCCATTTTCGGGGATTCACCCGGCTGGGCGGCGAGCTGACCGGTGGACTGACAGATTGGCGCGAGCAGATCGATATCGGGCCAGAACGTCAGGCGATTTCCGGCGGGCAGGGCCCCGCTTACCTGTGGTTGCAGGGTCCCAACCAGTGGCCGCCCGCGGTTCCCGAGCTGAGGGCGGCGCTGACGAGCTGGGATGCCGCTTTGGCGGTGGTGGGGCGAAAGCTACTGCAGGAGTGGGCCATTGCCCTTGGTGCGGACGGTGCGGTATTTGACGATGCGTTCGGAGCCGACCCTGCGACCTTGATCAAGGTCATCCGGTATCCCGCCACGGGGACGACCGGGCAGGGGGTGGGCGCGCACCGCGACTCCGGTGTGCTGACCTTGCTCCTGGCCGAACCGGATGTCGGAGGACTGGAGGTCGAGGTGGACGGGAAGTGGCAGGAGGTGCCGGGGCGTGCGGGCGCGTTCATTGTGAACATCGGTGAACTGCTGGAACGGGCGAGCGCTGGATACCTGCGTGCCACCCGCCATCGGGTGACGCTGATCGGGAAGCCCCGCACCTCGGTTGCCTACTTCTTCAACCCCATGCTTGATGCGCGCATCCCCACGCTCGAGCTGCCGCCGGAACTCGCGGACCGAGCGCGAGGCATTACGACGGACCCCGGGGACCCGATCCACGCGACCTATGGCGAGAACGCCTGGAAGAGTCGGCTGCGAGCCCATCCCGATGTGGCCAGCGCGCACGGACACGGGCGCGCCTGACCTTCCAGCGATCTTCTTGTTCTGCTCGCGAACCGATGGTGCACATATCTCCCGTGCTGTGGCAAACTAATGCCTCAGCCTTGAGGAGGAGGAACCATGCGGGCGATCTGTTTGGTGGCGGTGGGGATCGGGTTGGCGGTTTCGGTGTTCGCTGCGCCCATAGCGTCGGCACTACCCGGAGAAGGGCCCGTTGCGGTCCAATGCCAGGTGTATGCCGACAATAACTTTGGCCCACCTGGGTTTGGCCCGGGAAGCATGCCGGGTATGGGCTTCGGAATGAAGCAATGGGCCGGCTCGGTCATCGGTCGTGGAAGTAACGAGCCCGAGGCGCGTCAAGACGCGGAGCGGCAGATGTGGGGGCCGTACGGCATGGCACCCGAGCTCCGCGACTGTGTGCCTGCGGCTTGACGAGCGAAACTAGTTCACACTCGGAGTGGTCGTAGAAGCAACGCTTAGCGCGGTGCCGGCGCTGCATCGTGCGCTTTGCGAACCATGATCCCGAAGACGCTCTCGCCGGGGCGGGGGTCATCGCCGGAAGCGCTGACATAGACGAACGCTCCTCGGACCACGGCGTAGTAGGTCACAAAATGGAAGTCCACCCCGCCGTGGCAGCGTGATTCGACGACTGCCACGTCGTCGGCAGGGACGGGCGCGACCGGCTGATGCGCGGTCTCCACACACTGGATGCCTGGGCTGTCTTGTTGGGGGCATTGCGCCAACCGCGTCCGGATGGCGGAGACGTCTTTCCAGTTACCCGCGCTCGCGACCATGATGCTCAAACTCGCGCCCTCTGGGGCTCCGCGGTTGGTCAGTTCCAGCTGCGCTGGGGTTTCTCCGCCCGGTGGCTGCGCCGGTACTGAGCCCTCGGGATCGCAGGGCGCGGGAGTCGACTCGTCGGGGCCCGCGGTGGTGAACGCAAATTGCACCTTGGCGAACCCGCCGTCATCCGTGGGCGAAAACCCCGGCGGGTATTCGGATGGGGTGGGGAGGTACAGGTCGAGATCCATCGGCGGCATCGCGAACGTCGAGCTGGTGGGTGTCTCGGTGGCCACCAGCGTGTGCGTACGCGGCCAGATGAGGGTCACCGTCAGGACGGCTCCGGCCGTCGCCAGCAGCAATGCAAGGCCGGTCAGTACTTGCCGGGTGGCTCTCTGGTCGCTCACGGGCGTTAGATGCTGCGGGCCTTGAACTGGGGTTCGGTCTTCTCGATGCCCGCCTTACGTGCGATGGCGAAGTTGGGTCCGCGCATCAGGCGAAACTGCAAGCGGCGCTCCAGCCCGAAAGCGCGCCGCGGCACCATCGACCACGCCTTGTCGAAGAGCGTCTTGGTGGCCGCCACCGAATCGGGGGAGCGGGCGAGGATGTGGTCGATGAGTTCCTGAGCGTCCGCCTCGGGGTCGGCGCTCACCTGGGTGACCAGTCCGATCTCCTTGGCATAGAAGCCGTCGAACATCTCTCCGGTCATGGTGAGCCGCTTGGCGATATCGATACCGACCAATTGACTCAGCGTGATGCTTCCCGACATGTCCGGGATGAGACCCCATTTGGCTTCCAGGATCGAGAACTCGGCATCGAGGGTGGTGAAGCGGAAGTCCGCGGCGAGCGCCAGCTGCAGCCCTCCGCCGTAGCACCGGCCGTGGATGACGGCGATAACCGGGACCCGAAGCCGCCGCCAGGCCCAGCACGCTTCCTGAAAACCGTTGGTACCCAACCATGGAAGTGGGATGAAGTTCGCGACCACACGGGCCGGATCCTTCCCGGCGGCCGCGAAGTCCAGGCCCGTAGAAAAAGCCTCCCCCTCACCGGACAACACGACTGCCCGGATGGAGGCGTCCGAGGCAATATGGCGTGCGGCGGCGGTTAGGCCGTTCAGCATGTCCAGGGTGAGTCCGTTGAGTTTCTCGGGCCGGGCCAAGGTCACGCGAGCCACCTGGCCGTCGACGCGTAGGGTCACATGAGACGTCATATAGCAAGACTAGAGGTGACATTCACTTATGACGAGCGACACCAGCTTGGACGCGGCCACTCTGCGGGAAGCGTTCGGGCACTTTCCGACCGGCGTGGTTGCGATAGCCGCCGAGATCGGCGGTACGCGTACCGGACTGGCGGCCAGCACATTTGTGCCCGTGTCATTGGACCCGCCTCTGGTGGCATTCTGCGTGCAGAATTCCTCGACCACGTGGCCGCACCTGCGGGTGGCGCCGCGTCTGGGTATCAGCGTTCTCGGGGAGGCGCATGACGACGCCGCCCGCACCCTGGCAGCCAAGACCGGCGACAGGTTTGCCGGCCTGGACACGTCGACCACCGACACCGGTGCGGTGTTCATCGGCGGCACCACCGCCTGGATCGAGACATCGATCGAGTCCGAGGTGCCCGCCGGCGATCACGCAATCGTCATCCTGAATATTCACGGGTTGACCGTGCACTCCACCGTGGCGCCGATCGTGTTCCACCGCAGCAGGTTCCGCAAGCTGCTTAGCTGATCAGGCGTCGGCCAGGTACGGGGCGGACTGATTGGTCCGCGCCCACTCGCGTTCGGCTTCCGAATTCATCGGGGGCGGCACCTGACCGTTGATCATCCATAGCTCCTCGCTGGTCTCGTCGATGTGGAACTCCCAATGCAGGCCGGACTTGTCGAGGTAGGGAGCCAGCACCTGGCCGATCCGTGCGGTGACACGTTCCCGTGCGGACTTGTTGGGCAGCTGACGTGCGATGTGGTCGACGAGAATCCGCACGCCGGCAGAGGTCTTCTCACCGCCGACGTAGAAGTTCTCCGGCTGAACCTCGGTGAAGAGCGTCACCACATAGAAGCGGGGTAGGCCCACAGCTGTGTATATGTCGGCGATGTTCCCGGCGAGTTCGGATTTCTCGTTGTCGGAAAACGCATTTGGGGTGTGGTAGATCGTCCACATGGGCATGTTGACTCCTAGGTGGGCGAAGGGCTAGTGGCCGGGGCGGTAGGCGAGGTTTTCGACGGGTCCCGATAGCAGTGACTTGATCTGCGTGGTCAGGTCATCGGCCAGCACTTCGTTATCGCCCTTTTCCAGTGCATCGATGATGCGTTGGGCGATCACACCCGGCGGCGTCTTGGGAACCTCGAGTGTCGACACCATGTCGGTGTCGATGAATCCGACGTGCACACCAAGCACCTGGGTGTTCTGCGCTTCCAGCTCGAGGCGCAGTGAGTTGGTCAACGACCAGATGGCCGCCTTCGATGCCCGTAGGCGCCCGCTCCGCCGAGCCAGGAGAGCACCGAGTGGATGTTCACGATCCCGCCGCCACCGTTGGCCTTGAGGATCGGTGCGAATGCCCGCACGACTCGCAGCGGCCCGAACACGTTGGTCTGGAATGTCGCTTCGACGCGGTCGAAGTCGCCGGTGAGCAGTGAGTCGGCAAAGAGCACGCCGGCGTTGTTCACCACGATGTCCACGTCGGTCAGCTCGCGGGCCAAGGTGTCTACCGAGGCCTCGGAGGAAACCTCGAGTTGCTTGGTTATCACCTGCTCGCGAGTGTCCTCGAATGGCTCGCGCGCGGTGCTGTACACCTTGCGCGCTCCGCGGCTCAGCACCTCGTCGACGATCGCCGCACCCAGACCGCGACGTCCTCCGGTGACCAGAACTACCTTGTCTTCGATCATCCCTCACTCCTAACTAACGACTACGTTAGTCAGAACGCTAACCGCTCTAGCTGGATAACGCAAGCGTTAGTTACAATGTGCTGGTGACGATGGAATTCGAGCGATTGCTGCAGGACCGCTCCCGGTGGAACACCGATGCGTGTTCGATCGGCAAGGCGCTGGATCTCCTCGGCACCAAAACCGCGTTCCTGATCGTCCGCGAATGCTTTTACGGTTCAACCCGATTCGATGACTTCGCCGAACGCATCGGCGTATCAGCGCCGGCGGTCTCCCGTGCCCTCAAACAATTGGAAGTCGCGGGCGTCATCGCGAGGGCGCCCTACCGCGAACCCGGTAAGCGAGAGCGGGACGGATACACACTGACGCGGATGGGTGAGGATCTTCTCCCCGTACTGCTCGCCCTGCTCAAGTGGGGGGACGAGTACTTGCAGGACGGGCATAAGCCACTGGAATTGATCGACAAGAAGACCGGCCGGGAAATCGAGGTGCAGGTATCTTCGCGGCCGGGTCAGGCGGTTACCGCCAGCGGTATCGAGATCCGGCGCACGGGCCGTTAGACGGCTGCGGTAAGCCGTCCCGCGACCAGCTGCCGTGTCACGGTGGCCACTCGTTCGCCCAGGTGGCGGCAGGTCTGCAGGTCGGCGGGGTGCACCTGATCCGGGTTGGCGTCCACATCGGTCTGGGCACCCGCGCCCAGCCAGAAGCCGAGCCGGTTGAGGTCATGCTCGCTACCGGCGGCGCTATTCCATCCGGCCCCGAGCCCAAGGCTCACCCAGTGCATATGGTGTTGCGCGGCGAAGACCGCCATCGAGGTCAGCGCATGCAGCTTGTCCCCGGCCTTCGCGCCGGAGTTCACGAATCCCGCCGCGACCTTGTCTCGCCATGCGCCCGCCATGCACCGCCCGCCCGTCTTCTCGGCGAAGGCCTGGAATCCCGCAGCCACATTGCCCATGTAGACGGCGCTGCCGAAAATCAGGGCATCCGCGGCATCGACGATATCCCAGTCGACCTCTGCCATGGCGCCGGCGGCGATCAGTGTTACTGCGGCACCGCCGTCACGGGCGCCGCCGGCGACCGCCTGAGCCAGGGTGGCAGTGTGGCCAAATCCGGAGTGGTACACGATTGCCAGACTGGGAGCAGGGTTCGGACTGGATCCGTTCAGGGACATGACAATTCCTTTCAGTTCGCCGCTTCGGCGGTGATGAGGGCGGCAATCTCCTTGTAGCGCTGTCCCCATTCCGGCATCGGCTCCCCGTCGAGGTAGGCGATGAGCCGGTCGAAGAAGGCGTGGGTGCCGGGCCGGAAACCGTTGGCGTGCTGGACACTCAGGCCCCGGTGGGTAAACCGCAACAGGGTTCCATCGCCGTCGGCGCTCAGCTCGTACCGCACCACGCTGTCATCGACAATCGACTGTTTCCATTCGTGTTCGAGGACGTGCGGTGGCTCCCAGACGAGGACGCGACCGGTAACCCGCTTCACCTCGGGTGGCAGGGGCGGGCCGGACGGGACCATCTCGAAATGCCCACCCGCGTGAGTCTCCAGGGTGGTTTCGCCGATCCAGATGCGACGTTGTTCGGGGTCTGCGATTGCCGACCACACCGTCTCCACCGGGTAGGGCAGTCGCCTTTCAAAGGCGAGGGTGGCGCGGTCGCCATCCACCATGAGCTGTCCCAGTCGCTCGTTCATGTGGGCTTCTTGAGCGTGCTGGCCAGGTGCCGTTCCAACGTGTCCAGATGGTTACTCCAGAAGTGTCGATATGGGTCGATCCACTGGTCGATCTGGACCAGGCCGTCGGCCCGCAACGCGTAGATCCGGCGTTGTGCATCCGGCCTGACCTCCACCAGGCCCACCTCGCGCAGCACGCGTAGATGTCGCGAGACGGTGGGCTGCGTCAGTCCGGGCAGTGTCGCGACGAGGTCTCCGGCGGCCCATTCGCCGCCCGCGAGGGCATCGAGCAGTACGCGCCGGCTCGGCTCGGCGACCGCTTCGAAAACGTCCATAAATCGAGTATTGCATTACATCTATATAGATGCAACCGAATATTAAGCACCTGTGCCGCTGCATCCCTGAGCGCGACGGCCTAGGGGCGTTTGGCGAGTTCTTCCTGGTATCCGCGGATGCGATCGCGGAGCTCGCGTGCGTCATCGGCGCGGCCTTCGCGATCGGCGAGGTCGGCGCGCACGTCGAGTTCCTTGATGGCGGTGCGGATATCCGAGACGCTCACAGTGTCACCCATGTATTGATGCTGCTCGCGTTCCTGGCCCGGGGGCATTGGCAACGGTTCACAAAGTCCCGGCCGACTACTTGGAACTCAGCGGCCCATGATCGAGCGGAGCTTGCCGATCTGCCACTTGGCCACCGGGCGCACCAAGGGTGCGGCCAGCCGCAACGGTAGCCAGCCGACCCATTTCGGGGTGCCACCGACATGCCAGATGAGCCGGGTGCCGCCATACTCGTCGGCTAGTACCTCGAAGATCTCGGCGGCCGAATTCAGAACCAGCGGAACGGAACACGCGGTGATGGTGACGCCCAGGCGCTGAGTGTGTTCGTTGATGACGATCTGTTCGGCCAGTACGCCGAAGGTATTGACGAAGGCCCGCTTGGTGCCGACTTCCCGGGATGCGGTGCCGGCGTAGTCGACACCCTTGGTGAAGGGAATCCAGCTCATAAACCGCTCGTCGAGGAGGGCCGTGAATACCTGATCGGGTGAGTTGGGGAAGTTGCGTTGCACAGCGATCGCGAATGAGGCTTCGGAGGCGAGGTACTCATGCAACTGATCGGCGGCCACGGGTTTGAGGGTGAACCGCGCGGCGGAGAGACCGCCCGCCGCGAGAATTGCCAACAAGATCAAGCCCGCAATGGCTCCGGCAGCAGCCAGGCATGCGACCACGATGAGAATGATCAGCCAGGTTTCCATGGCGACAACTTAACGAAAGAGCATGTGATTACGCGCCGTTTCTAGCGCCGGAACAACTTGTTGCCCAACCAGACGATCGGGTCGTACTTGCGATCGGCGACGCGTTCCTTCATTGGGATCAGGGCGTTGTCCGTGATGTGTATGCCTTCGGGGCATACATCGGTGCAGCACTTGGTGATGTTGCAGTAGCCGAGACCCAGTTCCTCCTGGGCCACCTCGCGCCGGTCGGCGACGTCGAGAGGGTGCATCTCCAGCTCGGCGACGCGCATCAGATAGCGCGGTCCGGCGAAGGCCTTCTTGTTCTCCTCATGGTCGCGCACGACATGGCACGTGTTCTGACAGAGGAAGCACTCGATGCACTTGCGGAACTCCTGCGACCGTTCCACATCTTCCTGCTGCATCCGGTAGTCGCCGGGCTTCAAATCCTTCGGCGGGGTGAATGACTGTATTTCCCTGGCCTTTTGGTAATTGAACGAAACATCGGTGACAAGGTCGCGGATCACGGGGAAGGCACGCAACGGCGTAACGGTAATGGTCTCGGATTCCTCGAATGTGGACATCCGGGTCATGCACAGTAGTCGGGGACGGCCGTTGATCTCCGCCGAGCAGGAGCCGCACTTGCCTGCCTTGCAGTTCCACCGCACCGCGAGATCTCCGCTCTGGGTGGCTTGCAAGCGGTGGATGATATCGAGCACCACCTCGCCATCGTTCACGGTGACGGTGAAGTCGGCGAGTTCACCACCTTTGTCATCGCCTCGCCAGACCCGGAGATGTGCGTCGTAGCTCACGTCAGGATGTCCTTTCGGGTTGACGTCCAGGGTGGTCCGCCAGTTCTTCGGGCGTGAAGTATTTCTCCAGCTCGTCGATTTCGAATATCTCCAAAAGGTCTGGGCGCAAAGGAGTTTGTGGCTCGGGTGTGACGAGCACGTCCGGCACCGCCGGATCGCCACCGGTGGTGCTACACACCAGCAGCGTCCTACGCCAGGTGGCGTCCATGTTCGGGTGGTCGTCGCGGGTGTGACCGCCGCGGCTCTCGGTGCGCAGCAGCGCTGCCTTGGCCACGCATTCACTCACCAGCAGCATGTTGCGCATATCGATCGCCAGGTGCCAGCCGGGATTGAACTGCCGATGCCCCTCCACAGCAACGTGTTTGAAGCGTCCCTTGAGTTCGTTCAGCCGGTTGATGGCCTCTTGGATCTCCTCGTCCGTGCGGATGATGCCGACGAGGTCGTTCATCGACTGCTGTAAATCGGTGTGCAGGGTGTAGGGATTCTCAGCGCCCGTGGCCGCTGGGTCGCCGAAGGGCGCCAGCGCCAGGACGGCGGCCTTGTCGATGTCGGACTCGGATACCTGCGGGCGGGACGCGAGTCCCTTGACGTACTCGGCGGCGCCCAGGCCGGCACGTCGGCCGAACACGAGCAGGTCCGATAGTGAGTTGCCGCCCAAGCGATTTGATCCGTGCATGCCGCCGGAACATTCACCGGCCGCGAAGAGACCCGGCACCGTCGCGGCGCCGCTATCGGGATCGACCTCGATACCGCCCATGACGTAGTGACAGGTCGGCCCGACCTCCATGTCGTCTCTGGTGATGTCGACCTCTGCCAGCTCCTTGAACTGGTGGTACATCGACGGGAGTCGCTTCTTGATCTCCTCGGTGGGGATACGCGAAGCGATGTCCAGGTACACACCGCCGTGTGGGGTGCCGCGGCCTGCCTTGACTTCGGAGTTGATGGCCCGGGCGACCTCGTCGCGGGGCAGCAGGTCGGGGGTGCGTCGTGCGGAGTCGTTGTCCTTAAGCCACTGGTCGGCTTCTTCCTCGGTCTCGGCGTACTGCCCCTTGAACACCGCGGGAATGTAGTCGAACATGAACCGCTTGCCTTCGGAGTTCTTCAGCACGCCACCGTCACCGCGCACACCCTCGGTGACCAAGATGCCCTTGACCGAGGGTGGCCAGACCATGCCGGTCGGGTGAAACTGGATGAACTCCATGTTGATCAGCGTTGCGCCTGCGCGCAGCGCCAGGGCGTGTCCGTCGCCGGTGTATTCCCAGGAGTTCGATGACACCTTGAACGATTTGCCGATACCGCCCGTTGCCAAAACCACTGCGGGGGCCTCGAACAGGATGAACCGGCCGGTTTCGCGCCAGTATCCAAAGGCGCCCGAAATTTTGGAGATGCCGTCGGAGCTGTCCAAGAGCAGGTCGGTGATGGTGCATTCGTGGAAAATCTTGATGCGGGCCTCGTAGTCGCCGGTTTCGGCGAAATCCTCCTGCTGCAGCGAGACGATTTTCTGCTGCATGGTGCGGATGATCTCCAGGCCGGTGCGGTCGCCGACATGTGCGAGCCTCGGATAGGTGTGGCCGCCGAAGTTGCGTTGGCTGATCCGTCCGTCCTTGGTGCGGTCGAACAGCGCGCCATAGGTTTCCAGCTCCCAGACTCGGTCGGGGGCCTCCCTGGCGTGTAGCTCCGCCATCCGCCAGTTGTTCAGGAACTTGCCACCCCGCATGGTGTCGCCGAAGTGCACCTCCCAGCTGTCCTTCGAGTTGGCGTTACCCATCGACGCCGCGCAGCCGCCCTCGGCCATCACGGTGTGCGCCTTGCCGAAGAGGGACTTGCAGACGACCGCGACTTTGAAGCCCTGTTCACGTGCCTCGATGACGGCGCGCAGGCCGGCGCCACCGGCACCTATCACGACCACGTCGTATTGGTGCCGTTCGAGTTCAGCCATTAATTAACCCCACTACGTTGTGAATTTGATTGCTAACCAACAAATCTAAGGTCCGAGATGGTTCCGCTGGCCACCAACATGACGTAAAAATCGGTGAGGACCAGCGTGCCCAGGGTGATCCAGGCGAACAGCATGTGCCTAGTGTTGAGTTTGCTGACCTGCGTCCAGATCCAATACCGCACAGGGTGTTTGGAGAAGTGCTTGAGCCGCCCGCCGGTAACGTGCCGGCAGGAGTGGCAGGACACCGTGTACACCCACAGCAGGATGACGTTGGTCACCAGGATCACGTTGCCCAACCCGAAACCGAATCCGCCGGTCTTCTCGGAATGGAAGGCGACGATGGCGTCGTAGGTGTTGACGATCGAGATGAGTGCTGCGGCGTAGAAGAAATACCGATGGAGGTTCTGCATGATCAGCGGCAGCTTGGTCTCACCGGAGTACTTGGCGTGAGGCTCGGCCACCGCGCAGGCAGTGGGTGACTGCCACACCGACCGGTAGTAGGCCTTGCGGTAGTAGTAGCAGGTCAGCCGGAAAGCCAGCAGAAACGGTAGCGAGATGAAGGCCATCGGGATGAACCAGGGCAGCGCGCCCACCCAGTGGCCGAAGTGACTCGCTCCGGGCGCGCACGCCGTGCTCACGCAGGGTGAATAGAACGGTGTCAGGTAGTGATACTGCGGCACCCAGTACGCGCTGCCCCAGAATGCCCGCACCGTGGCGTAGACGACGAAGGTCGCCAGGCCGAGGTTGGTGAGTAGCGGTGCGAGCCACCACTTGTCGGTGCGCAGGGTGCGCTGCTGAATTTGGGCACGCGAAGGCGAGAAGACCCCGGTGGCTTGGCTCATCTGTAGCCACCAACTCCTTCGTCATCGATATCGCCCCAGAATTCCCGGTCGTATTCGGTATCGGGGATCTGAATCTTCTCGTTGCTGGCGTGCCTGTGCTCATGTGGCGCGAGGTCCAGGTCGGCAGCGTCGATGTCCAGCCGCTCTACGTCGTTGACGATGCGACGCACCGCAGGCAGGTCGCCATAACGAGATTGCAGAGAGTGGACACACCGGCGCAGGCTGCCAAGTGCTTGGTTGAGCTCGGTGAGCTCCGTCTTCGTCGACATCGGACTCCTTGGGCTGAAGGTGTCGTGGATCACAGGCTACGACACCCATCTTGCCAGGACATCCGAACGGGAGGTGACACAAGTCACTGATGAGTTTCTCGAACGAAGAAGATCCTGCGCTGATGAGTTTCAGCTAATTCCGGATCAGCGAGCGGATTCAGCGATTGCCGTGCCGATCTGTTCGGTGGTGGCGGTGCCTCCGAGATCGGGGGTGCGGATGTGTCCTTCGCCCAATACCTGGTCGACGGCACGACGGATCTTGTTCGCCGCCTCGGACTCGTGCAGATGGTCCAGGAGCATGGCACCGGCGAGTATCTGCGCGACGGGATTGGCGATGCCCTGCCCGGCGATATCGGGCGCCGACCCATGGACCGATTCGAACATCGAGATGGCGGTGCGTTCCGGATTGATGTTTCCGGATGCGGCAAGCCCGAGCCCGCCGGTGACGGCTGCCGCCAAATCGGACAGGATGTCGCCAAAGAGGTTGGAGGCGACGATGACATCCAGGCTGCCCGGGTCGCTCACCATGCGGGCGGCCAGGGCATCGACGTGCGTCGATGTGGACGGAATCTGCGGGTACTCAGCGGCGATCTGATTGAAGATACTGTCCCAGTAGGGCATTGAGTGGATGATGCCGTTAGATTTGGTCGCCGAGCAGACCCGGAAACCCGCGGAGGTGGCCAGTTCGAATGCGTACCGGATGATTCGTTCGCATCCGATTCGGGTGAAAACCGCTTCCTGTACGGCGAATTCGTCGTGACTACCCCGGTTCTGCACGCCGCCGAGCGTCGAGTACTCGCCCTCGGTGTTCTCACGCACGATGACCATGGAGAGGGCATCCGCGGAGACTCCGGCTAGGGGTGAGGCGATACCCGGCAGCAGGCGCACCGGGCGTAGATTCACGTATTGGTTGAAGGCACGCCGCAGCGGTATCAGCAGGCCCCACAGCGAGATGTCATCGGGAACGCCCGGATAGCCAACGGCGCCAAGCAGGATCGCGTCGAACGTGGCCAGGGTTGCGGGCGCCTCGGCCGGCATCATGGCACCGGTTTTGGCGTATCTCTCGCAGGAGTAGTCGAATTCGGTCCATTCGATGCGGCCGCCGGTGACGGCGTCCATGACCTTGACTGCTTCCCTGGTCACGTCGACACCGATGCCGTCGCCGGGAATGCTGGCAAGTCTGATCGGGGCGCTCACAGTGCCGCCCCGATGTACTTGGTCTCCAGGAACTCATCGATTCCGGCGAAACCGCCTTCGCGCCCAATTCCGGACTGCTTGACGCCGCCGAATGGGGCTGCGGGCGTGGACACCACGCCTCGATTCAGTCCCACCATTCCGGTCTCCAGTTCCTCGGCCACGCGCCACGCGCGGCGCGTGTCGTTCGTGTACAGGTATGCCACCAAACCGAATTCGGAGTCGTTGGCGCGAGCGATCACTTCCTCCTCGGTATCGAAGGTCGCAATGGCTGCGACCGGTGCGAAGATCTCGGTGCGCATCATGTCGCTATCGTCGGGCACATCGGTCAGCACCGACGGTGGATAGAAGTAGCCGGTACCGTCGGGGATTTTCCCGCCCAATTGTACGGTGGCGCCGCGGTTCCGGGCGTCAGAGACTAACCGATCGGCCTTGGCGACGGCATCCGGGTCGATGAGTGGACCTAGGTCGACGTCCGGTTCGGTGCCACGCCCCATATGCAGCGCGGCCATCTTCGCGGTGAGTGCTTCGGTGAAAGACTCTGCAATACCGCGTTGTACGTAGATCCGATTGGCGGCGGTACAGGCCTGCCCGATATTGCGCATCTTGGCCGTGAGTGCGCCGGCCGCCGCCTCGTCGGGATCCGCATCGGCGAAGACGATGAATGGTGCGTTGCCGCCGAGCTCCATCGAGGTGCGCTTGACGGTGGGTGCGCACTGCGCGAGCAGGTACCGGCCCACCTCCGTCGACCCGGTGAAGGAGACCTTGCGGACTCGAGGGTCGGCGAGTAGCGGTGCCATGGTGGATCCGGGGTCGTTGGTGGTGATCACGGAGACGACGCCATCGGGCACCCCGGCTTCGCGCAGGATGCCCAGCAGCGCCAGCATCGAAAGGGGTGTCTGCTCGGCCGGTTTGACCAGACAGGTGCATCCTGCGGCGAGTGCGGGGCCCATCTTGCGGGTCCCCATGGCCAAGGGGAAATTCCACGGGGTGATCAGCAGGCATGGCCCCACGGGTCGGTGCGTCACGATCAACCGGGATCCACCATCGGGTGCAAGCATCACGCCCCCGTCCAGGCGTACGGCCTCGCCGGCGAACCACCGGAAAAACTCGGCCGCATAGGCCACTTCGCCACGTGATTCGGCCAGTGGCTTGCCCATCTCCAGTGTCATGAGCAGGGCCAGGTCCTCGGTGCGCTCGATCATCAGCGTGAATGCGCGCATGAGTACATCGGAACGCTGCTGCGGTGACGTCGCGGACCAGGAGCGTTGGGCAGCAACGGCATTGTTCAATGCGGTGACCGCGGCTGCCGCGTCCATATCGACGACCTCTGCCAGCACTTCTTCGGTGGCGGGGTCGACGACGGGGAGGGTCGGGCCGTGGGTGTCCTGGTGGGTTAGGTCCTGGTGGGTAAGGGCACTGGCGACCACCGAGGAGCTGGCCGACAGGGGGGTAGACACTGTGCCGGGATGCATGCCACCATGCTAGGGAGATTGTCAACAATCGACAATAGTCTTAGACGGATGAACGTAAGGGGTGTCATGACCGCGTTATCGCCCGCCCTTAAACAGGCCACTCCTGTAGTGGCTGCCCGGGGCCAGGGTTGCTATCTGTACGACGAAAGTGATCGCGAATACCTGGATTTCACCGCGGGCATCGGTGTCGTGAGCACCGGTCACTGCCATCCGCGGGTTGTCGAGGCGGCGCAGCGGCAGGTGGCCACGCTGATCCACGGGCAATACACCACCGTGATGCACCGCCCGCTACAGAATCTGGTGCGACGCCTCGGTGACGTGCTGCCCTCGGAACTGGATTCACTGTTCTTCGCCAACTCCGGCAGTGAGGCCATCGAGGCATCCGTGCGGTTGGCGCGGCAGGCCACGGGCCGCCCGAACATTGTTGTCTTCCAGGGCGGATTCCATGGCCGCACGCTCGCCGCGGCCACCATGACGACCTCGGGGCCGCGGTTCTCCTCGGGAATCGGCCCCCTGATGGCGGGCGTGTATTCCGCTCCGTTCCCGACGGCATACCGGTACGGCTGGAGTGAGGCCGAGGCAACCCGATTCGCACTGCAGGAGCTTGACTACCTGTTCGCGACGGCGACGGCACCCAACCAGGTGGCGGCCATGGTCATCGAACCGGTGCTCGGGGAGGGTGGGTACATCCCTGCCAACACCGAGTTCCTCACCGGCATCGCCGAGCGCGCCCGCGAGCACGGCATCCTGCTGGTTCTCGATGAGGTGCAAACCGGATTCGGCCGCACCGGAGAGTATTTCGGACATCAGCACTTCGGCGTTACGCCAGACATCCTGGTGATGGCCAAGGGCATCGCGAGCGGATTCCCGATATCGGGAATCGCGGCCTCGGCCGAGTTGATGGGCCGCGCGTGGCCCGGATCGCAGGGCGGTACCTACGGCGCTAATGCCGTGGCCTGCGCCGCTGCGCTGGCCACCCTCGATGTGATCGCCGAGGAACGACTCGTCGAGAACTCCCGGGTACGCGGCCAGGAGCTACTCGACGGTGCGCGAAAGATTGCCGCCGAAACCGGGATTGACGGCGATGTGCGCGGGCTCGGATTGATGGTCGGCGTGGAATTCAGCGAGGACGGGAAACCCGCGCCGCAGCGTGCGGCCCGTGCACAGGCGGCCGCCGCCGAGAAGGGCCTGCTCTTACTCATGTGCGGGCCACATATGAACGTGGTGCGGATGATTCCGCCGCTGGTGGTGACGGCCGATCAGATATCCGATGCTCTCGGCATCTGGACTTCCGTGCTGACGGGGCTGTGATGGACCGGTACATCACCATCTCCCTGGCCAAACGGGGCGTCACGTGCCGCGCCCGGCTGCTCGATGCCGAGGCGCCGAGAACCTGTGAGACCGTGTGGAATTCGTTGCCAATCGCGGGACAGGCTTACCACGCCAAGTACGCGCGTAACGAGGTGTACACCCTGTTATCGCCGCTGCTGCCCGCACCCGGCCGCGAGAACCCGACGATCACCCCGATACCCGGCGATGTGTGTTTCTTCGGTTTCGAGCCGTGGGAGATCGGTAATCCGGCCTATGGGTACGAGCCGGGATCGGAGGCGCATTCGGCGCAGGGTGCCACCGATCTGGCGATCTTCTACGGCCGGAACAACCTGCTGATCAACGGCGACGCCGGTTGGGTGCCGGGGAACGTATTCGCGACCATCGAAGAGGGGCTGGCCGATATCGCCGCCGCGTGCCAGGATCTGTGGCTCACCGGCGTCCAAGGGGAGCAGCTCTCTTTCGCGCGGGCCTAGTCCGTCTCCACCCCTTGCCGGGAAATAGAAGGGCTTTAGCCTGCGAGCACTCGCTCGGCGAAGTGGCCCACCGCGAGCACCAGGTCGTCGCTGTGCCGCGGACCCACGATCTGCATGCCGACCGGCAGTCCCGCAGCGGTATTGCCGACGGGGATGGTCAGGGCGGGCTGCTGAGTCATGTTGAACGGGTACGTGAATGGTGTCCATTGTGCCCACCAGCGCATCCCGGAGTTCGGCGGAACGTCGGCGCCCAGGGGGAAGGCCGGGATGGGCACCGTCGGCGTGATGAGTACGTTATGCATCTCGTGGAAATCGCCCATCGTGAGGCCTAATTGCACGCAGGCGCTGCGCGCTGCCAGGTAGTCGGTGGCCGAGGTGCCGGCCCCGGCCTTCCACATATCTGCCAGCCCCGGGTCGATGCTCCCTCCGACCTCGTCGACGGAACCATAGGTGTTCAGGCTGGCGGCCGCACCCGCCGCCCATAGGGTTTCGAACGCATCGATCGGGTCGGAGAAGCCCGGATCGGCGCGTGTGACCGGAAGCCCGGCCTCATCGAGTGCGTTCACCGCGTTCTCCACCAGGGCGGCGACCTCGGGGTCGACGTCGACGTATCCGAGTGTGGGGGAGTACGCGATATCCAGACCGGTCATATCGCGGTACACCTGCGAGCGGTAGGTGGTGAGAGTCGGCGACAGCGAGGTCGGGTCGCGGTGATCGGGCAGGCTGATGATGTCCATCAGCAGCGCGGCATCTTCGACCGTTCGAGTGATCGGACCGCCGTGTGCCAATGGGCCAAAGGGGCTGATCGGATACATCGGAACGCGGCCGTGCGTGGGCTTGAAACCGACCACGCCGCAGAAACTGGCGGGTATCCGAATGCTGCCGCCTCCGTCGGTGCCGATGGACATCGGCGCCATGCCTGCGGCCACTGCCGCGGCACTGCCGCCCGAGGAACCACCGGCCGTGCGGCGGGGGTCTACGGGGTTGTGCGTGATCCCGCGCTGATGGCTATCGGTGACCCCCTTCCAGGCGAACTCGGGTGTGGTGGTCTTTCCGACCATGACCATGCCGTCGGCCCGGATACGGTGCACGGCAGGGCTATCCACCTCCCACGGCCCGGCGGGATCGACCAGTCCGGAGCCGCGCAGGGTTGGCCAGTTCCGGGTGAGGAAGACATCCTTGATGGAGATCGGCACACCGTCGAGCAGTCCGCGGGTGTAGTGGCCGTGCCACCGTTCCTCGGATTTGGTGGCTGCCGCCAGGGCGGCCTCCTCGTCGACCAAGCAGTAAGCGTTGATGGCACTGTCGGTTTGGGCGATCCGGGACAGCACCGCCGCCGTTGCCTCCACCGGAGACAGCTCACCCGAGGTGTAGGCGGCCACCAATTCCAGGGCCGTCATCTCGGTCGGGTCGGTCGGTTCATGCATTGCGGTGCATCCTGTCCTTGTCAACGATGTTCAGAAGTTCCTCGCCGTGAAGGTAGCGCTCGAAATTGGTGACGAATTGATCCTGTAGTCGGCCGGTCCACCCGTGGACATCGCCGCTGTTGTGTGGGGTGATATGCGTATTCGGCGTGCGCCACAACGGATGTCCGATCGGCAGCGGCTCGGGATCGGTGACGTCCAATGCAGCACCGGAGATCGTTCCCTGGTTGAGCGCAGACACCAGGTCCCAGGTGCCCACCAGCTCGCCTCGGCCCACGTTGATCAGCCGGGCGGTGGGGCGCATGGCCGAGAGCACCCGCTCGTTCACAATGCAGGCGGTCTGAGTTGTCAGTGGCGCCGCCAGTACCAGGTACTCGATATCGGTGACATGGGAAGGCAATTCCGCGGACTCGGTCCGGCCGAGCACCGTGACGCGCATCCCGGCGGCGGTCAGCAGTGCGGCAATCGCGTGTCCGATCGGTCCGGTGCCCAGCACCGCGACGGGGACGTCCTCGATGGTCTCGGACTCGAAATGCCGCCAGCTCTGCGCGGCTTGTGCCCGGGTGGAGCGCCGTATTTCCTTGGCGAAAGCCAAGATTTGTGCGAGCACGTATTCGGCGATGGGGCGCTCGAAGATGCCGCGGGAGTTGGTGAGTACTACGTCGCTCTCGACGAGCTCATCGAACAGCACGGGGTCGACACCCGTCGCCGCGATATGTACCCAGCGCAGCGAGTCTGCAGCAGACCAGGTTTCGCGTAACGCCGAGGACAGGAAGTCGTAGACGAAGAGGACCTCGGCTCCGGGCAGCGCCGTCGCCAGTTGATCGGATTCCACCAGGCGTAGCTCGGCGGCTGCGGCCACAGGGGCGAGACGGTCCGGAACTGAATTCGAGGAGTGCTGCACGGCAATTACTGGCCTTCGCGCACGCGGCTCATCGCGACCGGATGAACTTCGCGCAAGCGGCTCATCCCCGACAACTGGGCGCGCGCTCACGTTGACACCGTATGAAGATATCGTATGATTGTCAACAATCTGAGCGCTGACCAATGCGGGTACGGGGCGTGAAGCGATGCTGCGAGTGTTAGGCCTTGCCGGTGGATTTTTCGTCACTTCCCGATTTCGCGGAGTCGGCCGATCAGCGCGGTATCGGCATCATCGCCCCCTTCGATCTCGCCTTGGAACGCGAGCTCTGGCGATGGGTGCCCGCGGAGGTGTCGCTACACCTCGCGCGCACTCCGTACGAGCCCGTACCGGTGAGCCGGGCCATGGCCGAGCTGGTATCCAACACAAGTCACCTGCAGGCGGCCACGCGCGATGTGCTGCATGTGGAGCCGGAAGTCGTTGCTTACCTGTGCACTTCGGGAAGTTTTATCCGGGGTGTCGAGCACGAAAGGTCATTGGTCGACGCCATTATGGCGGCCGGTGCGAAGTCTGCTCTCACCACATCGGGTGCGCTCGCCGAGGCGGTGACGGCGCTCGGTGTCAGCCGGATCAGCGTCATCACCCCATACGACGCCGAGTTGACCGAACTGCTCGTGAAGTTCTTGGCGGAGTTGGGGGTGACGGTGGTGCGGTCGGACCACCTGGGTTTGGGCGGCGGTATCTGGAAGGTCAACTATCGCACCGTCGCCGAACGGATCCTGGCCGCCGATACCGACGACGCCGAGGCGATCTTCGTCAGCTGTACCAATCTGCGCACGTACGACGTGATCGATCCGTTGGAGCGGCTGCTGGGCAAGCCGGTGTTGACGGCCAATCAGTTGACTATCTGGGCTTGTCTGGACCGGATGAGTCTTCCCATGATGGGGCCCGGAAAGTGGCTCCGCGACGTATTCGGAGGAGGCACAGGTGGCTAATACACGTCCGACGGTGGGGTTCATCTATCCCGACCACGCCGCCGAGTCGGATTACCCACTCGTTGCGCGACAGCTGGATATGAACTTTCCCGTCGTGCACATCTACGGCACCGATCTGCATGCCGTACCTGAGCTACTCGACCTGGGCAGCCCCGAGAAGCTCGCCGAGGGAGCGCGGCTGCTGAGACCGCATGAGCCGGGTGCGGTGGTCTGGGCCTGCACCTCGGGCAGCTTTGTGTACGGTCCACAGGGCGCCGCCGAACAGGTGGCGGGGCTATCGGAGTGCAGCGGTACGCCCGCCTCGAGTACCTCGTTTGCGTTCGTCAATGCCCTTGCTGCATTGGGCATTTCCCGGGTTGCCGTCGCGGCCAGCTATCCACGGGATATCGCCGAGCTGTTCGTGGCCTTCCTCGCCGCGCACGGCGTCGAGGTGGTGGCGATGGGTGAGGCCGGCATCGACACCGCCGCCGAGGTGGGCCGACTCACCGCCGAGCAGATCGACAAGCTGGCCGATGCCAATGACCACCCGGATGCCCAGGCGCTGCTTATCCCCGACACGGCGATGCACACCATCGCGCATGTCGAGCGGCTCGAATCTCGGCTGGACAAGGTGGTATTGACCGCCAACCAGGTGACCGTGTGGGAAGGTTTGCGATTAATCGATATCGATGAGGTGCCCGATGTTCCGGGTTTGGGGCGGCTTTTCAGGAGACAATGATGACCACGCTGGTACCTGAGGAATTCGCCCCGCTGGAGCGACAATCGACCGCCGAGCTGATTGCCGAGCGGTTGCGGATCGCCATCATGCGGGGTGCGCTCGCGCCGGGCGCGCAGCTCGGCGAGGCGTCGCTGGCGGCGCAGTTCGCGGTGTCGCGGGGACCGCTCCGCGAGGCTATGCAGCGATTGGTTTCCGAAGGCTTGCTACGCAGCGAGCGCAATCGCGGCATCTTCGTCATCGAACTGACCGACGAGGACGTTCACGACGTGTACGGGGCACGTGCCGCCATTGAGCGGGCGGCATTGGAGCACATCATGTCCGGGGATACCGTCAGCGCCTATCGACGGTTGCTCGTCCCGGTGGCGGTGATGACGGAGGCGGCGTCCCGCGGCGATATCGTCGCTGTTACCGACGCGGATCAGGACTTCCATGAGGTGCTGGTCGATTGTTCCGGGAGCCCGCGGTTGCGCCGTGCCATGCGCACTCTGCTGCTGGAGACACGGATGCTTCTGGGCGAGCTGCAGGGCACATACGGCGACCTGAGTGAGCAGGTCCGCGAGCACGAGGTGCTCTGTGCGGCGATCGGGGCCGGTGACGCGCCCGCGGCGTATCGATTGATCGAGGAGCACATGCGTGACGCGGTCGCGCGCCTCATGGCACATCGGGGTCTCGCGGGCGGATCGGTGGAGTAAATCCAGTCGAGGCAGGGTTGGATGTAGGCATGACTGACCGCCGCGATGCACTTGCCGCCAACGCTGTCCTGCTGAAATCACTGCATGTCCCCGGCAATCCGGTGTTTCTGCCGACGGTGTGGGATGCCTGGTCGGCGCGGCTCGCCGTGAATGCCGGATTCGCAGGGCTGACGGTGGGTTCGCATCCGTTGGCCGATTCGGTGGGTAAGCCCGATGCCGAGGGCATGTCATTCGAAGAGGTGCTCGCCCGGGTCTTGCAGATCACCGCGGCGGTGGAGGTGCCGGTGTCGGTGGACATCGAGTCCGGTTATGCCCAGACACCGCAGCGTCTCATCGAAGGACTGCTCGAGGCAGGGGCCGTGGGCCTGAATATCGAAGACACCGTGCACAGCGAGGGCGGTCGGATTCGTGAGCCGCAGGAACACGCGGATCTTGTTGGGGCCCTTCGAGTTGCCGCTGACGAATCCGGTGTGCCGGTGGTGATCAATGCCCGTACGGATGTCATTCTGCGGCAGATCGGGGACGAATCAGATCGCGTGGACAGGGCTATCGCCCGGTTGAAACTTGCCGCCGAGGCGGGCGCCGACTCGCTGTACCCGGTGGGCCGACACGAGCCGGATGTGCAGCGACGCTTGACTTCTGAGCTTCCTTTGCCGGTGAACGCGATTGCGTTGCCCGATGTGGACGATCCGGCCTCATTCGCTCCGTTGGGCGTCGGACGGATCAGCTTCGGTCCGTTCCTGCAGCGGGCATTGTCGACGCGGACCGAGGAGATCCTGGCGCGCTGGCGTTAGGCGCCTATCTCGGTCGTGACGGGGTGCACCGACGAAACCAACCGCGTCAGCAGGCTCGCCAATCGTCGATACGCCTCCTCCCGTCCGCTGGTCGCTCGGTACACCAAACCGATTCGGCGTCCGGGGACCGGCTTGGCGAACGTCGCGGTGGCCAGTCCGCCACTCGCGGTTTCGGCGGTGACGGCGGTGCCGGGAATGAGCGTGACCCCGAGGCCGCCCTCGACGCATTGGACGGCGGTGGCCAGCGAGGCGGCCCGCGTATGTCCGAGGTCGGGCCGTACCCCGGCGAGTTGGCATACCTCAAGGGCCTGATCGCGCAGGCAATGCCCCTCGTCCAGCAACAGCAGCGGCATGTCGGCGAGGTCCGCGGGTTCGACGTTCTTGCTGCCGGCAAGCGGGTGTCCAGTCGGTAGGGCGAGTACGAAGTCCTCCCGGTACATCGGAATCTCTGCCATGCCATGGGTTTGCGCGGGTAGGGCCATCACCGCTACGTCCAAGGCCCCGTCGGCAAGGGATTGCAAGAGCCGCGCGGTCTGGTCCTCGGTGACGCGCAGCGACATGTCGGGAAACTCGCGGGACAGCCCGCTGAGCACCATAGGCAATACGTAGGGCGCCACCGTCGGGATCAGTCCGAGTCGCAGCGTCTGCGCGAAGGGATCACGTACCCCGCTTGCCGCGGAGGCGAATTCGTCGACCGCGTCGAGCACGGCTATGGCATTCTCCAAGAGCGCCTGGCCTTCGGGTGTGAGGAGCACCCTGCGGGTGTTGCGTTCGACGAGGCGCACTCCCAGCCCCTCCTCGAGTATGGACAGGGCCTGCGAGAGTGAGGGCTGACTGACGCCCAGCTCCGCCGCCGCGCTCCCGAAGTGGCGTTTACGTGCGATAGCTACGAAGGCACGTAAACCGACGAGGGTGGGCTGATAGCTACGATCGGACATACCTATCAATATAGTGCGAACAATCACGTTTCATTTTGAGCGGGTTTCCGGCACGATGGTGCCAGTAAGCATCTAGCGAATACGAAGGAGAATCGTGACTCTGCGCACCATCGGCGATGAATTCCCGGCCTACAACCTGACTGCGGTGATCGGCGGCGATCTGTCGAAGGTGAACGCGCAGCAGCCCGACGACTACTTCACCACCATTACCAGCGATGACCACCCCGGCAAGTGGCGCGTGATCTTCTTCTGGCCCAAGGACTTCACCTTTGTGTGCCCCACTGAGATCGCTGCCTTCGGCCGTTTGAACGACGAGTTCGCCGACCGCGACACCCAGGTACTGGGGGCTTCGGTGGACAACGAGTTCGTGCACTTCCAGTGGCGAGCCCAGCACGAGGATCTCAAGACCCTGCCGTTCCCGATGCTTAGCGACCTCAAGCGCGAGCTGGCCGAGGCCGCCGGCGTGTTGAACTCGGACGGTGTGGCCGACCGCGCCACCTTCATCATTGATCCCGACAACATCATCCAGTTTGTCTCGGTCACTGCGGGTTCCGTGGGCCGCAATGTCGAAGAGGTGCTCCGCGTGCTCGATGCACTGCAGTCCGATGAGCTGTGCGCCTGCAACTGGCGCAAGGGCGACCCGACGATCGATGCCGGCGAGCTGATGAGCGCGGGCGTCTGACATGAGCATCGACAATCTGAAAGAGGCGCTGCCCGAGTACGCCAAGGACCTCAAGCTCAATCTCGGTTCGGTGGCTCGCACCACCGTGCTGTCGCCGAGCCAGCTGTGGGGAACACTGCTGGCATCGGCCGCGGCCACCCGGAATGACCAAGTATTCAAGGAGATTCGCGAGGAGGCCGCGGGTGTCCTGACCTCCGAGGCACTGGACGCCGCGTTAGGCGCGGCATCCATCATGGCGATGACCAATGTGTTCTACCGCGGACGCGGCTTCCTCGACGGAGCCTACGACGACCTGCGTCCGGGGTTGCGGATGAACATCATCGGCAACCCGGGAGTCGAAAAGGCGGACTTCGAGCTGTGGTCCTTCGCGGTGTCGACTATCAACGGCTGTCACTTCTGCGTCGGCTCACATGAGAAGGTGCTGCGTGAGGCCGGGTTGACCCGTGAGCAGATACTCGAGGCGCTCAAGATTGCCGCGATTGTGTCTGGCGTCGCCCAGGCGCTGGGCACGGTGCCCGCGCTGGTCTGAGCACAAGACATAAGGCCGCCTGCGTGTGTTATCCAGGCGGCCTTTGTCGTGCGCTCAACTGTTATGAATTATCAAGTGCCGCTAGCACTGACCGGGTACTCAGTATTCGCGCGGTGCGCTCCGCACACCAGGTAAGCGCCTGGCTGTGCCCCGTAGAGGTGTAGTCCGCCACGGCATCGGAGACGATGAACGCCTTGATGTCGTTCTGGACCGCATCGGTGGATGTCGCGGTGATTCCGGAGAAGGCATAGACGCCGACGATGATCAGCTGGTCCCGGTTGGCATCGCGCAGAATCTCCAAAAGATCAGAGCGGAAGAACTCGCTGTACTTCCATTTCGTCAGAACGGTATCCGCCGCCAGCGGCGCTATGGGGTTGACAATCGCCCGCTCGGCGTCGTCGTCTGGCATGCCGGGCCCGTAGAGCTGGCCGAAGAGTCCACGCTGTTCCAGTGTCATGCCTCCCGGCTGCGCGGAGTAGTACACGGGCACACCGTGGGCATGCGCGGTGTCGAGCAGGCTCTTGATGTTCTTCAGCACGGTCTCGATGGGATCAGCCTGCGGCATATAGGCTTTCACGAAGTAGTGCTGCATGTCATGGACCAGCAGGACAGCGCGGCCCGTCTCCAGGGTCCAGGGCGCGCTTTTCGCAGGCACATCAATGGCGCTGAACGGGTAGGTAATTGACCCGGTGGGGCGAACGTCGGCCGTGGCGCTCCCGGCCGCGGTGAGGCCCAGTGCTGCGGCTGGCAGTGCCACAGAGCCGGAACGAAGGAAGGTGCGTCTACGCATCGGGCTACTCTCCCACTTGACCGCGGGCGGGGGAATGGCGCGTACGCATCACTCCGTCCAGACATCCTCCACATAGCGATCGGCCTCGACCAGACCAATGAGCCAGTCCCGGGCCTGAGATTCGGTGGCGCCGGTGTGGTCCCGATAGATGTGCAAGAAGGCGTCTCGGACAGCGGGGGCCATTTTGCCGCCATCGCCACAGACGTACACATGCGTTTGCTCAGCCGGATCGCCAAGCAGATCCCAGATTTCGTCCGCGTCGGCAGCGATCCGGTCTTGCACGTACTTGACCCCGTTCTCGGAGGCACGGGAGAACGCCGGGCGCATGCGGACCACCCCCGCCTGCTCTGCCGCCGCGAACTCCTCCCGGAAGAGATAGTCCACTTCCGGGTGCCGAACACCGAAGAAGCAAAGGGCCGGGGCAAACGGCTCGCCAGCGCTCTGAGCGGTTAGCCGGTCACCGACGAAGCCCCGGAACGGTGCGACTCCGGTACCGGCGCTGACCAGGATGACATTCCGGGAGGGTTCGGCCCCAGACCGGAATGCTTGACGGGCCTGGTCAACGCGGGCCCGGATTTGTTGTCCCGGTGTGACGTTGGCGAGATAGTTGGAGGCCACTCCCTGAAAATCCCCGTATCCGGATCGGGCGGGAGCGTCCAGCACGCTGACCACTAGCTCGACGACTCCCGGACTCTGCCGCGCCGAGGACGCTATGGAGTAATGCCGCGGTGTCATTGGCTCGAACAGTTCAAGCAACTCGGCGCGGGACAGCTTGGTGGCGGGGAATTCCATGAGACAGCCTGCGATGCCTAGTGAGCGGGTCTCCGGATGCTCGGCGAGTGCCTCCAGCGCGGACCGTTCCGGCGGGCACGGGTTCGCCGCCGCGATCCGGAGCAGCTGCGTCCGGGTGGCCGGCTTGCGCAGCTCGAGGAAGTGGGTAAGTAGCTCCCGCACACTTACCTCGCGGTCTAGTGCAATGGCCCGGCGGGTGTTGCGCCGAGTGTTGACCGAGATACGCCGGTCCAGGATGAGACCGAGCAGTTCTCCGGCCTTGTCCACTATCTCGGGCTGGTTGTCCGCGAGGACTGTGAGATGGTCCCCAGTGCGGTAGTCGACGTCGGCAGGCAAGGCCACGCGTACCAGCCGCTTGGCCTGTCCCAGGGGGTTGTTGGCGCTGACCAATTCCCGGTTCTCCAGAACGGTCATGGGTATCACCTCGAACCGGGCGTCGATCGCGGCAGTCACGGGCCCGTCGATGGCGCGTAGTTCGTAGAGGGAACCCTCGGCGGGGGCGGTGAGAGCATCCGCACCGGTGACTCCGCCCAACGAAGTCCAGAGGGCTTGCGAGAAGGACTCAACACTGCCCGTGAAATCGCCGGAGGTGTCTGCCTCGCAACGGGGAAGAATCGGTGTACCGCCGATTCCGGCGAGGTGCTCGTCGATTTTTCTAGGCACCGCCTGGTAGGTCTCAGCCCAGTTCCGGTCTCCGACTCCGAGTACCGCGTAGCGCAGCCCACCGTTCGCGCGCGCCTCTGCGCTATCGAGCCAGGAGAGAAACTGCCGGGCGTCGTCAGTCGGTTGACCGTTGTAGGACGCGGCGACCACAACCATGGCGCCCTCGGTGGGCAGCGCTCGTGTTGCGTCATTCAGGGGGGCGACGGTCGTGCGGTAGCCAAGATCGGCGGCTTCCTCGGCCAGTTGGTGTGCCAGTGCTCGACAGGTGCCGAGATTTGAGCCGTGGAAGACGGCCAGTGCCGACCCCGGTGCGGCGGTGGCCGCCGGTTGTCGCGTCTCTTGCGGTATGACGGCGGTTGTGGCGGTTGATTCATGCTGGCGGTCCTGGGAAGTACGCCGCGCCAAGCCAATCCGAAAGCCGGCCGGTTTCCGGATGAGATCGCTGTGGGTGCGCAGCTGGTAATGCTCAGAGTCGATAAAGCGGTATCTGTGTACCAGCGTTGCGATAGCCATTGTCGCCTCGTGCAGCGCGAACTGCCGCCCGATGCAGGACCGGGCGCCGGTGCCGAAGGGTTTGAACAGGTTCACCGGCCGCCCGGCCGATCTTTCCGGTGAGAACCGGTCTGGGTCGAAGATCTCCACGTTGTCCCCCCATTGCGGCTGCCGGTGCAGGGCGGTGGTGAGCACGGTGACAACCTCACCCTTCCGCACCGGGTAGCGCTCCGCGAGCAGGGTGTCTTCCGTTGCCATCCGGTCGAATTCCCGGACAGGGGGCGAGAGTCTCAACGTCTCGTCCACGATCTGGCGGATGTAGCGGAGCTTGCCGATCTCATCGAATGTCGGGGTGTGGTCGTCGCCCGGCCCGAATAGCGCGTCGATCTCGGCCTGCGCCCGGTGAAGCACGGCAGGATTTTTGACCAGGCTGTAGAGCGCGGTGGGCATCACCGTGGAGGTGGTGTCCTGCCCGGCGATCAAGAACGTCAGGACCTGAGAGTGAACGCTGCTCAGCTCCAGCGCCGGAGTCTGGGGGGAGCCGGGCGCGAGCATCAGTCCGAGGAGGTTCTCATGCTCGTCCGCACCGTTGCCGCGCCGGGCGATGAGCTCATCGATAAAGGTATGCAGCTTTTGCTGCTCGGCTGTGAACAGATCCTGGTTGCCGCCTCCCGGAGCCAACAGCTGCTGGAGCGCAGCGGCGAAGCCCGCCGGGATGGCCGCAAGACCCTCCTGCTGGTAGGAGTCGAACCTTGTCCCGAACCCGGCCAGCCCGACCGTATCCATGGCGAGCTTGCCCAGATCTTCGGTCACGTCCACGAGGTGCTCGCCGGCGCTCTCGTCCCATCGGGCAAGGAGCTGACGATTGATATCGAGCATGGCGGGGTGGTAGTTGCGTAAGCCGCTAAAGCTGAAGCCGGGAAGCAGAACATCGTGGGCCTTCTGCCAGTTCGGCTCGCCGGGGTAGGCGGTGAACAATCCGTCGCCCGCAAGCGGGCGGAATCGGTCCAGCCGGTCGGTAATGCCCTTGATGAACCGGGTCTCGTCGCATAGCTCCTCGACCAGGGTCAGTGAGCAGGCATACAGCCGCCGCGAAACCCCGAAGTCCGCGTAAAAAAGTGGCCCGAGCTCTTCGACAAGCAGATCTGCGGGCAGTGCATAAGGCCGCCCAGGCAGCGGGCCGGATGGCAGCGCTCGTCCGTCGGCGCAGGGAACACCATCGATTTCAGGAGGGCGAGCGGGTGATGTGTATTCACCCGGCCCCGCCACGCGAATATCGCTGCTCATGTGTGCCCCTCCGTTCCCGGTGGTGTAGTCAATTGTCTACACCATGACCATCCATGATGGTACACATATGGCTACAGTCTCGGCAATGTCGTGGTGGGGTAGCCGTTCGATTGTCCTGCGCTTGGGCGTCCATGCGCGCCGTAACCGGCTAAATGGATGCGCCGATTCCACGTTTCGGCCGTAACCTCGCTGCCGTGTTAGGTCCTGGCGGCGGCGACAATCGGCGGGTGCTTCCGGCTACGCGTTGCGGGGGCAGGTAGTGGTGGCGTCGGTTGCGCTGCCACTCTGGCAGCGATCTCCGAGCTCGGCGACCAGCCGCTGGACCACGGTTTCCGCCGCGCCGTCGGTGAGTTTGTCCTTGGCATAGGTGGTGTGCGACACGATGTCTCCGCCCTGCGGGTCGCAGAAGAAGTCTCCCGGATTGCACACGTCGATGACCTTGGACAGCAGATCGTCCCGGATCGAGAGATTCGCGTCTACGCCGGGTGGCCGGATGTTCTTGGGATCCCCGAAGAGCACGATGGAGACGATGCGCTGCTCAAGCCCTGCGGGCAGCGGATTGGTGAAGGTGTAGGTGCCCGGCGGGGTATTACCTAAAAGCACGTCGACCACCGCGGCGCCCTGGGCGTATCCACCGACCACGAACCGCATCTTGGGGCAGTCGGCAGCCGTCTTCTGGATGTGCTTGCTCAGATCGTCCGATCCCTTGCCGGCCTGGACGAAGTCGACACTTGCGGGATAGTCCACCCCGTAGGTATCGATGCTCATCCCTTTTGCTCCTTTGAGCTGCTTTTGCACCGCATCGGTGAATGACTTCCCAACATCGCCGAGGCCTGCAGGCTCGTTGGTACCGCGGGCGAAGGCCAGGTCGATATCGGCGCAGCTCGATGCGTGAGCCTGCGGCGGATGTAGCCCAAGGCCGCCGAGTATGAAGAGGAACGCAACGGCGGATCCTGCCGCCCGACAGATTGCAGCTGGCACCCACTGCACCCTTCGTGATGTTGGGGTCATCGTGACCCGATCTGGTTTGATAGTCCAAAGTACCGACCGCTCGCTATCGGTGCTCAGCGGATTACGTGACCTATACGCTCGTGTGCCTTCTCGGCATAGTGCTACGACACGGCCGGGTTAGTGATGTTGCTCTCACGGGGTTAGGGTGCTGTGTAGCCGGTTCGAATATCGGTTTTATGGGGAGCGGTTGCCCAGTTGCGGGCGCTGAAACGGGCATGGTGGCCCGTCGGGTTGCGCGGTAGGGGCGAGGTTGCTTGCCATCGGCCGAGGCTGCGAGCCCGCCAGTGCATTGCTCAGATAAGTTACCCTGACCGTAGGTTCGGGGTTGTTCCAACGCGAAAGACAAGGTGAAATGTCCAGAGAGTTGACCGATCTGGAGATGCTCAGCGAGTTGGAACCGATTGCTGAAGCCAACCTCAACCGGCATTTGTCGGTAACGACGGATTGGCACCCGCACGACTATGTTCCCTGGGATCTCGGCCGTAACTTTGCCCAGATGGGTGGCGTGGACTGGGATCCGGAGCAGTCGCAGCTCAGTGAGCTCGCCAAGGCGGCGATGATCACCAATCTCCTCACCGAAGACAATCTGCCCTCATACCACCGGCAGGCTGCCAAGTACTTCGGTCTGGACGGTGCATGGGGAACTTGGGTGGGTCGATGGACCGCCGAGGAGAACCGCCACGGCATCGTGATCCGGGACTACCTCGTTGTCACTCGCGGTGTAGATCCGGTGGCGCTGGAGCAGGCACGCATGGAGCACATGACCGCCGGGTTCGGCCCTACAGCGGAAGAGGAGCAGCGGTACGAGACCGACTTCCTGCTCTCGGTCGCGTACACCACGTTGCAGGAACTCGCGACTCGCGTCAGCCACCGCAATACCGGCAAGGTATGTAACGACCCCATCGCGGACCGGATGTTGCAACGCGTCGCTGCCGACGAGAACCTGCACATGATCTTTTACCGGAACATGTGCAGTGCCGCACTGGATCTCGTGCCCGATCAGGCGCTGGAGGCGATCGGCTCGATGATCGAGAACTTTCGGATGCCCGGTCAGGGCATGCCTCATTTCCGCCGTAATGGCGTGCTGATGGCCAAGCACGGTATTTACGACCCACGCCAGCACCTCGAAGAAGTGGTGACGCCAAGTCTGCGCAAGTGGCGGATTTTCGAACGCAACGACTTCACGGCCAAGGGCGAACAACGCCGCGACCAACTCGCTGCGTATGTGGAAGACCTGAAGGGTCAAGTAGTGAAGTTCGAAGAGCAACGTGACCGCCTTCTCGCCCGCGAGGCGAAGAAGAGGGAAGCCTGCACCGGCTAGCGTCTCGTTGGCTATCGCCGAGATGACATCCATGCCGGTCGCTACTCGCGATTTACCCGCGTAGATGTCATCTCGACGGTTCCATTTTCCCAGGTTCGTCGCGTAGCGTCGCCGGCGTGCCTGAGCAGCCCAGGGAAGACCAGAAGTCGTCCGCACGCGAAGTGCTCCGGCATGCCTTAGTCAGCGTCGGACCGTCGCTCGGCACGTACTACGTCATGCGCGTGCTGGGCCAGCCCGAGATCAATGCACTGATCGCTGCCACCGTCGTCGCGGCACTGCAGACCCTGATCAAGGTGGTCCAGAACCGCAAGTTCGACGTCCTGTCGGCATTCTTGATGTTCAACTTCGGGCTGAGCCTGGTCATCGCTCTCGTCACCGCGGACGCGCGAATGGCGCAGGTGTCCAACACCATTCCCGGCATTCTGCTCTCGCTGTTCTTAATCGGCAGCGCGCTGATCGGTAAGCCGCTTACCGAGTTGTTGATTGCCAAGGCTCGACCCGGACGGGTTGAACAGCTCGCGGCCGAACGAAATTGGACCGAGGACGACTTCCGTTCCTATCACCGGATGCATGTCCACGTGAGCTTCTGGTGCGGTGCCATCAGCCTGCTGCTCTCGGCGATGTCGATCGTCATCATCTACAGCTTCTCCGTCGACGTTGCCCAGGCCGTCAACCAAATCTTCTCTCTGGTAACCACAATTGGCCTGATCATCGGCATGATTGTGGTCATCCGGCGTTACCTGCAGCGCATGACGTACGACTCGCCCGCGGCCTGACGACGGGATAGGGTCGCGCGGTGTCCCTCACCACCGAGCAGGTCGAGACCGAGAACGGGATCTCGCCCCGCCAGCTGTTGATCGAGGGTCTGCTGAACGTCGGACCCGCGTTGTGTGCCTACTTCGGCCTGCGTCTGCTCGGATTCTCGGAGCTGCATGCGCTGATGGCCGCCACCGCGGTCTCGGCCACCCAGGCATTGGTCAAGATGGCGTGGAAACGAGCCCTCGACCCTGTCTCGTTGCTGGTGGTGCCGATCTTCGGGGTCAGTCTGATCATGGCGTGGCTGACGCGTGACCCGCGCCTGTCGCAGGTCACCAACGAGGTGCCGGGCATGCTCCTGGGCGCGTACTTTCTGGTCAGCGCGATCATCGGTAAACCGTTGACGGAGCTGCTGGTCACCAAGTTGTGGCCCGGCGGCGTCGAGAAGCTAGCCGAGGAACAGGGCTGGACCGACGCGGACCAACGCTCGTATCACCGGCTGCATGTGCACGTCAGTTTGTGGTGCGGCGTCTTTAGCGTGCTGTTCTCCGGTCTGATGGTGGTCATCATCTACAGCTTCTCGGTCGACGTCGTACAGGCCGTCAACCCGGTGGTGTCGATGCTCACCACCGGCGGCCTCATCGTGGGCGTCGTCGTCGCGATCCGGATATACCTGCGCCGTAAGGAACGAGTCCTGGCTGACCAGTAGGCCGTTTCTCAGGATCTCTCAGATTGCGTCGGTACCGTCGCTGAGGTGAGCGGGTTGGGTAAGGGTCCAAAGGAATTCGGTCCAGGGAAATTCACACTCGGGCACGCATTGGTCAGCGCCGCACTCGGCTTGGGAACGTACTACGGGATGCGTCTGCTGGGGGCGTCGGAGCTGCACGCGCTGATGGCCGCGGCCGTGGTGTCGGCGGTGCGCGTCATCTACACCGCCGTGCGGGATAAGCGTTTCGATATCGTCGCCGGCTTCATCATGCTGATGCACGGTGCGACGCTTGTGGTTGCGCTACTCACCAGCTCAACGCAACTCGCGCAGCTCACTCACGTCATCCCCGTGGTGCTGTTCGGGTCGTTCTATATCGGCAGCTGCCTGACCAAACGCCCGCTCACCGAGCTCATCGTCGACATGATTCGACCCGGCTGGGTGGCACGCCATCACTGGAGCGACGCCGACCTGCGCGCCTATCACCGGATGCATGTGCAGCTGTGTCTGATCGTCGGTGCGCTGGAATTGGTGCAGGCCGCGGCGATGGCGGGCATCATCCTGCGTTATTCGGTCGATGTCGCCCAGGTGTTCAACGGGCTACTGGCGACCGTGGGTAGCGCCTCGCGACTGGCATTCGTGATCGCGGTGATCTGGGTCTTCTTACGCCGACGAGGTCATCACCAGGCGTCGCCGCCGCGCCAATCGCAGGTCAGCGAGCCCGAGGGATCCACACCGGAGCTCATCGGCAGCACGTACACGCCCTCGTCGGTCGCCGGCACGATGCCGTCGGCCGTCATGACGGGGGTGGCTCCGAGCCAGGGCACCCAGCCGCGGGCCTGATAGAACGGGGCGACGTCCTCGTCGGCGCTCAAGGCGCCCAACTCGTAGGCGCCGCGCAACACCTGCTCGGCCGCGTCCATGATCGCCCGGCCGAGGCCGTGTCCACGCCAATCGCTATCTACTGCAACGCCTTCCACGTAACCGGTGCGTAAGGTGCGCCCTTGATGTAGCAGGCGGCGCTGTACCACCGCGGCGTGGGCGATGAGTATTCCGTGATACCAGATGAGCGCGTGCATGCCGCCCATGCAGTGTTCCCAGTCTTCCTCGGTGAAGTCGCCCTCGAACGCATCGACCAGCAATTCCCTTGCTGCACAGCGTGTTTCACTGTCCAAGTCGGCAGTGTGGATAAGCCGCGCGGTGTGGGTGCGGATGACGGGGACGGTTGGCATATTGGACACAGCCGACAGCTCCTAATTTATGCGCGGTCTTGACCAAGAGAACCGAACGGTTTGTCCTGGCCGCACTTGTGCAGCCAGATCAACGTCGTGATCGGTGATCACCCCGATCACTGGATAGCCTCCGGTCACCGGATGGTCGGGGCCCAGAATAACGGGCTGACCGCCGGGTGGCACCTGAATTGCTCCGCGCACCACACCCTCGCTGGGCAGCTGTCTAGCCGGGTCGCGTAGCTCCAGGGGCTTGCCGATCAGCCGGGTGCCTACCCGGTCGCTACGGTCGGAGACGATCCAATCCCCGTGCACCAGCGAGTCCGGATCCGCGAACCAGTCGTCGCGAGGCCCCGGCACCACCTTGAGCTCGACGATGTCATCGGAGATGGTGGCCACTGGCGCCTGCTCGACCTCCGGGAACGACTGGGACCGCGGTCCGACTGGCAGCCTGTCGCCGGTCTGTAGTGGTTTGGGGCCGACGCCGGACATGATGTCGAAGCTGCGTGAGCCCAAGATTGGGGCCACGCTGACTCCGCCGCGCACCGCCACGTAGCTGCGCAGTCCGCTACGCGGTGCGCCCAATGACACGACGTCGCCGGTCTGTACCTGCGCAATACTGTTGGTGCCGAAGGGAATTCCGTTGACAGATGGGTCAGTATCGGCGCCGGTGACGGCCACCACCACGTCACCGCCGAGCACCCGGAACGACATACCGCCCAGGGTCACCTCGATGGTGGCGAGGTTGTCGGGATTGGCTACCAGCCGATTGGCCAGAGAATGCGATTTTCGGTCCGCGGCACCCGAGCGCCCCACGCCCATGGCCGCCTTGCCGATGCGGCCGAGGTCCTGGACCAGGGCGAGGGGGCCGGTGCGCATGACTTCCAGCGTGGGCCTCATGCGGTCACCTCCCGAAATTGGACGCGGGTGCCTGGGGTGAGTAGTGCCGGCGGGTTGCGATCGAGGTCCCACGTGACGGCGTCGGTGGTGCCGATGAGTTGCCAGCCACCGGGAGACTCCCGTGGGTAGATACCGCTGAACTCCCCGGCGAGGGCGACAGAACCGGCGGGCACCTTGGTGCGTGGGTCGGCGCGGCGGGGGATGGCAAGGCGTGGATCTCCTGCGACAAGGTACGCGAAACCCGGTGCAAATCCGCAGAATCCGACGGTCCATATCGTTCCGGTATGTGCCGCGATGACGCCGTCAACACCCAGGCCCGTGTGCTCGGCGACCTCTTCGAGATCGAGTCCGTCATACCGGACGTGGATTGTCACCGGCGGCGATTCGGTGGCAGACAGAACGCCGGGGGTCACGCTGCGCTGCGTCAGCCGGTGACGGACGATGGCTTGATCGGCCGGGCTGTGCAGTTTCAGCAGGACGGTGCGGGAGGCGGGAACGATATCGGTGACGCCGTCGATAGGATCGGCCTGTAGCGATGATGTCCAGGCCAGCACTTCCTGCACGGATGTGCACTCAAGCAACAAGGCCCGGTCCCCGTGATCCCGCACCTTCAAATCCGTTGCGGTACTCATATTTCGACGGTACCCCCGTGGCAGCGCCTAGGGGTGTATTTACCCCGCCTGTGTATAAGTCGGCTCGTTCTTCTTGATGTGGGCAATCACCCGATAGGTAACGGGCAGCATCACGATCTCCACGACGGACTTGAAGATCCAGCCCAGAGCCGTGTACGTCGCCAGCTGGCCGAAAGTATGAATGCCCAGCGCGGTGGCCGCTATCGAACAGAACACCAGGGAGTCGGCGAACTCTCCGACGACCGTCGAGCCGATCAGGCGTGCCCACAGGTGGCGTTCCTTGGTGCGCTTCTTCATCCGCACCACGACGAGAGCATTAAGTGTTTGTCCGACAAGGTATCCCGCTAGTCCGGCGACCATGAGGGTCGTGATGCTCTGGACAATGGTGGCGAAGGCCTCTTGGTTGGGGTAGAAGTCGGCGGGCGGCAGCAGCTTGGCCGTCCACAGGACCAGGCACGCCAACAGCTCCATGGCGAACCCGAGGAGGATCACCCGATTGGTGGCGCGGTATCCGTAGACCTCGCTGAGGACGTCACCGATCACGTAGCTCAGGGGGAACAACACGAACGCGCCGTCGGTGATCAGGGACCAACCGCCGACAACAGGGCCGAAGCCAATTGCCTTGGTGGCAGCCACATTCGAAATAAGCACCACCCCGACGAAAACGGCCGACAGTAGCGGGTAATAGCTTCGTCCTACCTGTGCGAAAACCACCTGGTCTTCGGTGCTCACCGCGTCGCTCATCGTGTCTCGCAAATCACCACCGGAATCCGCCGGCTGGTATTTCGTTGATATTGCGCGTAGCCCGGGTATACGGAGATGGCGTGCTCCCATAGTTCGGCGCGTTCCTCGGGCGAGGCGGTGCGGGCGCGCAGTTGCCGCGCCAGGCGTCGTACCGTGACCGTCACTTCAGGGTTGGCAACGAGATTCTGGTACCAGTCGGGGTGCCGGTCGTCCCCCGCCTTCGAGGCGATGAGAACTACCCTGCTGTCGTCGGCGACCACTGCGGTCAGTAGTACGGCATGTGCCTGACCGGACTTGCGGCCTGTGGTCTTGAGTTCCACCACAGGCAGAGTGCTGATGGTGCTCAGCACTCTGTTGCAGGTGGCCTTCAAGACGAGCCGGTGGGCCACGTTCGCAACCTTGACCGTGAAGTCGGCTATCGCATGCGAACTGGGCAGCGTCTTCTTCATGCCGCGGAGTCTAAGGCGCCCTCGTGGCTGCTTGCCCGGCTAAGTCAGCTCAGCCCAGGATTCGGGCGAGCTGGGGGACCAGGCTGTCCACCACGTACGTCAGGCTCAATGGCGAGTTGAAGTTGATGGCGCCCGTCAGCTCGTTGCCGGCGAAGATGCTGCGATTCAGCAGCGAGGAGCCGAGGTTCTTGAACGCCGGATCGGCCTTCAGTGCGGCGGCCTGCTCATCGGATTCTGTTCCCCAGATCAGCACGTCGGCCTGTCCGAGCAGGCTGGAGAGTTGATCGGCGGGAATGTACTCGACGTTGGTCGTGCCGCCGTCGATGGGCACAATCAGCCCGAGCGCGGTGAGGAACGCTGTGCTCGGTCCGGATCGGTACGCGGCGGCCTGCCCGTCCTGCAGGGTGCCCTGCAGGTAGATCGCCTTCTTGTCCTTGAAGCCGGTGTGCGCGGCGGCAGCGGAACCGAACTTGCTGTCCACGGCCTGGACTACTGCGTCCATCTCGGCCGGTTTGAACACCGCCTGGCCGATGGCCTTGGCCTGGTCCTTCCACGGTTCGAAGAACGCGTATCTACCGGACTGCGCGATGGTCGGCGCAATGCCCGACAGTGTGTTGTAGGTGTCCTGGTCCAGACCGGCGTTGGCCGCGAGGATGAGATCGGGTTTCAGGGCCGCGATCTTGTCGACCATCAAACCGTCGGTGAGATTGAGTACTTCGGGCGTCGCGGCGCCCAACCGGTCCGTGGCCCACGGCCAGGTGGCGAACGGAAAGCCGCCGTACCACTCGGTGACCGCAATCGGGATGATGCCCAGAGCCAGTAGATAGTCCTGCTCGGTGTATCCCGCGCTGACAATGCGCTGCGGCGGTGCCTTGACCTCGGTCGTACCGAACGCGTGCTTGATGACAACGCCGCCCTCGTGTGCTGGCGTGGAGGCCGAGTCATCCGAGCAAGCGGCCAACGCGGTGCCCGCGGCGAGGGCCGCACCGACAGCAAGAAATCCGCGGCGGGTGAGTATCGCGGACGGCACATCCCCGAGCTTAGCTGCCGCCTGCAACTCAGGGGATTTGCAATTCGCGTGGGTGTCCTACGAACGGCCCACCAGTCGTCGTGCCGCCTCGGCGGCCGCGTCGCGGCGATCGGCGAGTACAGCGTCGCTCAACGGCTCACCCACAATCCGGTCGATGCCGAATCCGCTCGCCGCCATCGAGTAGGCAATATCGATCAACATCATGAGCAGGCTCATGGGATCCCATGCCGGGTCGATGAGCCCAGACTGCTGTCCCTCCCGTACCGCATCGAGTTTCGCCTGGAAGATCCTGCGCAGCACGTGGTTGTCGAACATCCCATCAGGGGCTTCCAGCTCGATCCAGCGCTGCAGCCGTGCGCCCTGCGGGTCGGCGACGATGTTGTCGAACAGCCCCGCGACGTAACCCGGCACGTCCCCGGCGCTGAATGGCACCTTGTACGGCGCATCATTGATCCATTGCGCCACAACGGCTTCGAACAGCTGCTCCTTGCTCTCGAAGTAGCTGTACAGCCTCTCTTTGCTGGCGTTCGCGTTGGTGGCAATTCTGTTCAACCGAGCGCCGGCAAAGCCGTACTCGGTGAACTCGGCTTTGGCCGCGGCCATGATCCGGTCGTGTGTGGCCTGGCCCGCAGCGCGCATGGCACTCACCAGAGCAGCACCGGTTTGATCGCCCTGCCGGATCGCGCATCCGCGACGGCCCGATCAATGTCGTGTGCGTCGTAGGTGGTGATCAGCGATTCGATGGGGAAGCGGCCCTGCGCGTGCATCCGCAGCAGTTCGGGGACGAACTCCTGCGGGTTCGCATCTCCCTCGATGCACCCGCGAATCACCTTGCCGCCAAACATCAAATCGGTGAGATCGATCGTTCCACGAGAAGCGCCCAGTCCGACCAGGACCAGCACGCCGCGCTGCCGGAGCAGGCCGAGCGCTGTGGAGATGACTTCGGGGTTCGCCGTGGTGTCGAGCGCATGGCTGGCGCCGCGCGCCACGGCAGACACGTCCTCGGTCTTCGGGTTGACGGTGTGGGTCGCCCCAAGCTCGAACGCCTTGTCGCGGCGTGAGGCCACGGGGTCGACGGCGATGATTGTCTGCACGTCGATCGCCTTGGCCGCCATTACCGCAGCCAGACCGACGCCGCCCGCACCGAATATCACCAGGCGCGAGTCCGGTTGGGGTGCTAGCACATTGAGGACCGCGCCAGCGCCGGTTTGGAAACCGCACCCGAGAGGCGCAGCCACAGTCAAATCGGTCGAGGAGTCCACCACGACGGTGTTGTCGGCAGCGGTGAGCGCGTACTGGGCGAAGCTGGACTGCCCGAAGAACGAGCCGAAGAGGCGATCTCCGTTCTGGGACAACGTCGACGAGCCGTCTAGCCGAGCGCCGGAGAGATTCAGCCGGGCGTTACGCGAACAGTAGGCCCGTTCACCCGATCCGCATTGCCGGCATTCGCCGCAGCTGCGGTAGCTCAAGACCACATGATCGCCCACTCGGATACCGGAAATCTGATCGCCGACCGCTTCAACGACTCCGGCGCCCTCATGGCCCAGCACTGCCGGAATCGGAACCTGCGACTTGAACGTCAGATCGGTGTGGCACAGGCCGGTGGCGTGCATCTTGACGAGCACCTCGTCGGGGCGTGGCTCGTCGAGTTCGACCTCCTCTAGCGCGAAGGGCGCATCGGCCGAGCGACTAAGTGCTGCGGTGACTTTCACTGATCACGTTCGAGGATGAAGTAGAGGTAGTTGCCGCTGGCGCGCTGGCGCTTGCCGTTCATGATGCCCATCAGGGTGTTCGCGTCGACCCATTTGAAGTGATCGAAGGTGGGCTGACCGTCGTACACCATGGTCCCGGTGACCTCGCCCCGGAACTCAATATCCCACAGGGTGGCGCCGCCCAGGCTTAACACGTTGTTGGAGAACAGGTTTCCGTCATCATCGTAACAGACGATGGGTTCGACATCGTTGATGGATGTGAAGACCTTGCCGTACCAGCGCGCGGCGGCCAGTTGGCCGTTCATCTTGTGCCCGGTATGGAACTCGTCGCCCTTCCAGCTGCCCAGCATGTCTTCGGGGCGGACGGTGTCGAGGGCGGCCCAGATCTCGTCGAGGTCCATGGGGCTGACGTCCCTTTGGCTACGAAGTTCGGCGAAACGGGTACGGGCCTTGTCGACATCCATTGTCTCTCCCAAGTCAGTTGGTTCGGGAAGAACGCTAACACCGGACCAAACGGTTCGGCAAGGGTGATCAGATGACCAGGGAGAGGCCCAGCGCAATCATCACGACGGCGATGACGGCATCGAGTGCGCGCCAGGTTCCCGGACGTTGGAACACCCCGGCGAGATACCGCGCGCCGAAACCGAGTCCGACGAACCAGATGACACTCGCGATCAGGGCGCCCGCACCGAAGAGCCAGCGTCCGTCCTGGTGTGCGTTGGCGAGTGAGCCGAGCAGCACCACGGTGTCGAGGTAGACATGCGGGTTCAGGAAGGTGATGGCCAGCGCGGTCAACAGCACCGCGCCGAGGCGGGCGGGAGTGGAGTTGGTCGGCACCAGAATTCCGGGACGTAATGCGCGGCGGGCGGCCATCAACCCATAGCCGATCAGAAACGCAGCACCGCCCACCTTGGTCACGGTGAGCAGACTCGGAGTAGCGGCGATGAGGCCGCCGAGGCCACCAATACCTGCCACGATGAGCAGGAAATCGCCGGTGATGCACACGGCGATCACCGGCAGCACGTGCTCACTGCGAATCCCTTGTCGGAGCACGAAGGCGTTTTGAGCGCCGATGGCGGCGATGAGGGACATTCCGGTGAGAAACCCCAGGAAGATAACGGTCACAACAGCGACGCTAGGGTTGCTGCTTAATGCAGTACAGCTAAAGATTCTTATGCTGCATTAGGATTACTAATGTGAGCCTGGACTCGCAGCAGCTTGTTGCCTTCGCCGCCGTCATCGAGGAAGGCAGCTTTGATGCCGCCGCGCGGCGGTTGGTCATCACTCCGTCGGCGGTCAGTCAACGCGTCAAGGCCCTGGAGCAGGCGGTGGGCCAGGTGCTCGTTCGTCGAGAAAAGCCGTGTGTGGCAACCGATGCTGGCGCGTCCTTGATGAGATTGGCGGCTCAGGTCGGCACCCTGGAACGCGAGGCGCTGCGGGAGATGGGCGCTGACGGCGCGCCGATACGTGTTGCGATCGCGGTGAATGCCGACTCGTTCGGCACCTGGATGCGGTCGGTGTTGTCACGGGTTCCCGATGGAGTTCTCATCGATATCCGTATCGAGGATCAGGACCATTCGGCCGAGCTCTTGCGCGCGGGTGTCGTGATGGCGGCGGTGACCACCGAGCCGAAACCCGTCGCCGGTTGCCGTTCTGAATCCTTGGGCGCCATGCGCTACTTCGGGATGGCGTCACCGGCGTATGTACAGCGCCACCTCCCGGGCGGGATTCTCGAGGCGGGCCTGGACGCGGTGCGAGAGGCGCCGATGATCCGATGGGATAGGCGCGATGCACTGCAGGATCAGTTCCTGCGCAAGCTTTTCCGTCGAGACATCCTCGTTCCCGAACATTACGTGCCGACGACTGCCGGAAACACCGACGCGCTGCGGGTTGGTCTGGGCTGGGGAATGATGCCCGAGCAGTTGGATCGGAACGGCCTTGTCGACTTGGCTCCCGGGCGGTATCTCGATGTGCCGCTGTACTGGCAGCATTGGAAATTCGAGTCATCCACGCTCAACGCGATCACGTCAGCGGTACGCGATGCGGCGTCGGTTCTGCGCCGCGGTCGCTAGCGGCGCACGGTACGGCTGAGGTGATGTGCGTGTCGCAGCAGCAACTGTCCGATGGCTGGTTGGCGTTCGGCGTTGAACCTGGGCTCGATGCCGGTCAAGGTGAGAGCACCGATGGGGTTGTGGTTGGTGTCGAACACCGCGGCAGCCATGCCCCAGGAACCCTCGACTAGCTGGCCGGGATTGATGGCCCACCCGGTCTGTCGGGTGGCAACGATACGTTCCCAGACGGCATCGGTATGAAACCCCTTGCCCCACTCCGACGATAGGTCGGCTCTGTCCAAGTAGGCGTGAATCGATTCGTCGGGCAGGTAGGCCAGGACGGCCATTCCGGAAGAGACGACCCCGAGTGGAAAGCGCGCACCCTCGTGCAGCACATGAGACCGGATCGGGAAGTCGCCGTCCTCGCTCAGCAGCACCACGGTGTGATCGCCGCGGCGCAGTGAGAAGAATGCGCTCTCACCGGTTTCCCGTGCCAACGCCGTCACATCGGCGGCCGCCTTCTCGGTGATGTTGTATCGGGGAGCCGACGCGGCGCCGAGCACGTAGATCTCCGGACCCAGGAACCACTGGCCGGAGCGGGCGTCTCGTTCCACCAGTCCCTCCGTGCCCAGAGATTCCAGCAGGCGGTGCGCGGTAGCCCGGGGGATATCGGTGCGGCGGGCGAGCTCCGTGGTGCTGACGCCGGCGCCGGTGTTGGCCGAGACCGCTCGCAGGAGTGCGGCGGTGCGGTGTACCACGCTGGGTGCCTCGGTCACCGGGCTCACAGTACGCGTCCGTTCAGTGGATGTTTTCATCTCGAGTTGTTCACCCGGTGGGAGGTTTGAGCACCATCCTTGCCGTGCAGCATGGCTTTCACTCATGGTGTCGGTGCACCGGCAAGTGGACGCGAATCCGGGCATGGAGGTGATGGTGAACGACAAACGTACAGTCGAGCAGCGCGGTCTGTGGTTCGAGGAGTTCGAGACCGATGTGCTGTATCTGCACCGGCCCGGTCGGACGATTACCGAGGCCGACAACGTTCTGTTCACCACGTTGACCATGAACACCCAGGCCCTGCACCTCGACGCAGCGTTCTCAGAGGCGCTACCGCCCTTCAATCAGCGGTTGGTGAATTCGATGTTCACCCTGTCGACCTTGGTCGGACTATCGGTGGCGCAACTGACGCAGGGCACGATCGTCGGGAATCTGGGATTCTCTGATATTGCCTTTCCTAAACCGCTGTTCCATGGTGACACGCTCTACGCGGAGTCCGAGGTGCTCGACAAGCGCGAGTCCACGAGCCGCCCTGGCGAGGGCATCGTCACCTTCGCGCATACCGGCAGGAATCAGCACGGCGATGTGGTGGCGACGGCCTCGCGAAAAACCATGGTGCGCATGCATCCCGCCGGGCGGCAGTCATGACGCGCTTTTCCGCCGGGCCCGGTTGGCTGTTCTGTCCTGCTGATCGGCCGGAGCGCTTCGAAAAGGCCGCCGCAGCAGCCGATGTGGTGATCCTTGACCTTGAGGACGGTGTCGCCGCTGCCGACCGCGCCGCCGCTCGCGAGGCGTTGATCAGCACCCCGCTCGATCCCGGTCGGACGGTGGTTCGTCTCAACCCGGCCGCTAGCGCCGATCACTCGCTTGACGTGGAGGCGCTCGCGCAAACCGAGTACACCACGGTGATGTTGGCCAAGAGCGAGCACGCGGATGAGGTTGCGGCACTGTCGCCGCTGAGCGTGGTGGTGCTCATCGAAACTCCGCTGGGGGCGCTCAACGTCATCGAGCTGATGCGGCCCGAGAACGTCGTCGCGGCGATGTGGGGCGCGGAGGACCTGTTCGCCGCAACCGGAGGCACCAACAACCGGTGGCCCGATGGCAGTTACCGTGATGTGGCCCAACACGTTCGCTCTCTAACACTGTTGGCGGCAAAGGCATTTGGCCGGATGGCCCTGGATTCGGTGTACCTCGACATCAGGGGCCTTGATGGATTACGCGCGGAAGCAGATGACGCCGTGGCCGTCGGGTTCGATGCCAAGGTGGCGATCCATCCCACGCAGGTCAGCATCATTCGGGAGGCATACAAGCCGACCGACGAGCAGGTGCAATGGGCGCGCGGGGTGCTTGAGCTGGCCGGCCGGGAACATGGTGTCTTCCAGTTCGACGGGGCGATGGTTGATGCGCCCGTACTCCGGCGTGCCGAGCGGATTGTGAACCTGAGGTGAGGAACGTTCGGTTACAACGCACCGGAATCCGGGGTGCCAGCTCGGACGAGCCGTTACATTCGTGCTCGGTGCATGTGGTGAAAGCGAGACGATGAAGTCCTATGACGCTGGGGAGTCGGTGTCCCCGATCATGGAGGAGACGATCGGGGAGAACTTCGAGCGCATAACCCGCGCCCACCCCGACATCGATGCCCTCGTCGAGGCCTCGGGTGGCCGCAGGTGGACTTACCGCGAACTCGATACCGAGATCAATCGTGTTGCACGCGGCCTCATGTCACTGGGGATCGCCGCGGGCGACCGGGTCGGCATCTGGGCGCCGAACTGTGCCGAATGGGTGCTGACGCAGTACGCCACCGCGAAGATCGGCGCGATTCTGGTCGCCATCAATCCGGCGTACCGGACCCATGAGCTGGCCTACGCGCTCAAACAGTCCGGGGTTCGCACGCTGATCAGTGCCACGGCGTTCAAGTCCTCCGACTACGTGACGATGGTCAATCAGGTACGTCCGGACATCTCCACGCTGCTGGACGTGATGTTCATCGGCACCCCCGACTGGACGGATCTCGTGGCGGGAGCGCAACAGGTCTCCGAGGCGGCACTGCGCGACCGGATGTCGCAGCTGTCCAACACCGATCCCATCAACATCCAGTACACCTCGGGGACCACGGGCTATCCGAAGGGTGCAACGTTGTCGCACCGCAATGTGCTCAACAACGGGTATTTCGTGACCGAGGCGATCCATCTCGAGGCCGGCGACCGGCTGTGTCTGCCGGTGCCCCTCTATCACTGCTTTGGAATGGTCATGGGCAACCTCGGATGCACAACGCACGGTGCCACCATCGTGGTGCCTGCGCCGGTATTCGATCCTGGTCGCACTCTCGATGCAATCGAACGGGAGCGCTGTGTCGGGGTGTACGGGGTGCCCACCATGTTTCTCGCCATGCTCGCGGACCCCGATTTCGTGCGGCGCGACCTGTCCTCGTTGCGGACCGGAATCATGGCTGGTTCGGTGTGCCCCGTCGAGGTGATGAAGCGGTGCATCGACGAAATGCACATGACCGAGGTCGCCATCGCATACGGCATGACGGAGACCTCACCGGTCTCCTGCCAGACGCTCTTCGATGACGACCTCGATCGCCGCACCGCGACCGTCGGACGGGCGCACCCGCATGTCGAGGTCCAGATCGTCGACCCCGACACCGGAGCAGTGGTGGAGCGCGGGCAATCCGGCGAGCTCTGTACACGTGGTTACTCGGTGATGCTCGGCTACTGGAACGACGAGGAACACACCCGCGAGGTGCTCGACGCCGACGGCTGGATGCACTCCGGGGACCTGGCCGTGATGCGAGAAGATGGCTACTGCAGCATTATTGGGCGAATCAAGGACATGGTGATACGCGGCGGCGAAAACATCTACCCGCGTGAGATCGAGGAATTCCTGCTCACCCACCCCGATATCGAGGACGTCCAGGTCATCGGGGTGCCTGATGAGAAATATGGCGAGGAGCTGTGCGCGTGGGTCCGGATGCGGGCAGACCGCGCAGTGCTCGATGCCGGTGCCGTCCGCGCCTTCGCTGTCGGTCGGCTCGCTCACTACAAGATTCCGCGCTATGTGCACATCGTTGACAGCTTCCCGATGACGGTGACCGGGAAGGTGCGCAAGGTCGATATGCGGGCGCAGGCCGTGGAACTTCTGGGGTTGCAAGATCCGGGCCGGGCGCATGGGAAGTAACACCTACGAACGATTCGTCGACCACGTTTCGCATCGGTATGCGTTGTCCTCCAAGGACTATACGGATGTGTGGCGCTGGTCCGTCGCCTTCGTTCCCCAGTTCTGGCGCGCGCTGTGGGAGTTCTTTGATGTTCCGGGACGTGGACTGCGTGACGGTGACCAGGGTGTGCTGGCCAAGCCGGAGATGCCCGGAGCGCAATGGTTTCCGGGTACCGAGCTCAACTATGTGGACCCGGTTCTGCGCCACGCACATCAGGACGGAGCCGCCATCGTAGGGGTTGACGAGGCAGGTGAGCGTACCGAGATCAGCTGGCGTGAATTGCCGGGAAGGATCGGTGCGGTGGCTGCGGAACTGCGTCGTCTCGGTGTCGGCCGTGGCGACTGTGTGGCCGCGTATCTGCCGGATGTACCCGATGCGATGGTGGCCTTCCTGGCCACCGCGGCTGTGGGCGCGGTGTGGGCGGGATGCGGCCAGGACTACGCCCCCGAGGGTGCAGCCGCACGGCTGGGGCAGCTCACACCGAAGGTACTCATCTCCGGTCCCGGGTACCGATACAACGGCCGCTGGGTGGATAAGGGAGCCGACACCGCCGAACTGCACGATCTATTGCCCGGCGGACCCGCGCTGATGGCCGAATTACCTTCGGGCAGTGAAGACCCTGTGGTCGAGATGGTGCCGTTCGATCATCCGATCTGGGTGCTGTTCAGCTCGGGCACCACCGGTAAGCCCAAGGGGATCGTGCATGGACACGGGGGCATGCTCCTGGAGCACCTCAAGGGTGTGGGGCTGCACTGTGACCTGGGGCCGGGCGATGTGTTCTTCTGGCAGACCGCGCTGTCGTGGATGATGTGGAACTTCCGGCTGGGCGGCCTACTAGTCGGAGCTACCGTTGTCTGCTACAGCGGACATCCGTTGTACCCCAACGCTGATCGGCTGTGGGAGTTACTGGAGTCCGAACGAGTGAGCTACTTCGGCACCAGCCCCGGGCACCTGCAGGCCACCAAGAAGGCCGGGCTGAAGCCGGCGGCCGAGCACGCGCTGGGCGCCCTGAAGACATTGGGAAGCAGTGGATCTCCGTTATCTGCTGATCTATTCGACTGGGTGGGTTCACACGTCGGAGTCGCGGTGTCCTCGCTCTCGGGCGGCACCGATGTCTGCACCGCCTTCGCCGGCGGCACACCGGGAGTACCCGGTTACCCCGGCGAGTTACCCGCTCGCTACCTCGGGGTAGACCTGCACAGCTGGTCACCCGATCGCCGGTCTCTTATCGGGGAAGTGGGCGAGATGGTGATCCTGCAACCCATGCCGTGCATGCCGATCAGATTCTGGGACGACCCCGACGGATCGCGGTATCAGGCCGCTTATTTCGAGCACGAATGGGCCAATGGTTACGCCCCCGGGGTCTGGCGGCACGGCGATTGGGTCACCGTCACCGATCGGGGATCGCTGGTGATCCATGGGCGTAGCGATGCCACTTTGAACCGCAACGGAATCCGGATGGGTTCGGCAGATATCTACGAGGTCGTGGAATCGATGGACGAGATCGCCGAGGGATTTGTCCTCGGTGTCGATGGTCCTGACGGTGCCTACTGGATGCCGCTATTCGTCACCATGGCGCCGGGACACACCTTCCACGCCGACCTGGGGTCGCGGATCGCGCAGGAGATTCGCGCCCGGTTGTCGCCCCGACATGTCCCTGATGAGGTGATCGAGGCTCCCGGGATTCCGCACACCCGAACCGGCAAGAAGCTCGAGGTCCCCATCTGTGGTGTGCTCGCCGGACGCGCTGACGTGTCATTGGATTTGCGGTCGATCGATAATCCGGATCTTGTTGATTGGTACCGCGAGCGGGGGCGTGAGCACCGCTGGTAGCGGCCTGGATCGGGACTGAAGTCTTCCGGGCGGGTCATGCTCGCGCTTACGGTCTGGATCGACGCGAAGCGATCACAGAGACTTGCATCCCTCCGAGGTTGAGCTCAAGGTCGTAGGCCACCAGGCATGTTGCGTAGAGCCAACTCAGGACTGGATAGCGAGGCCGATTGGGTGTCGTTGGACGGCGCAAAGGAGCACCTCCTTGTGCGTCTACTGGCGCAGGCGGGTCGCTGCGCCGAACACGTTTACGATATATGGATAATCGTAAATTTAATAGTCGGTAGTGGCCTAGCGATCGAAGGCGATGGTGAGTTTGTCCGACTGTGGCAGCGATTGGCACGCGAGCCGTACGCCGTGGCGGATCTCGTGGTCGTCGAGGATGTCATTGACCCGCATCGTCACTTCGCCTTCGCGGAGCGTGTAGGAGCAGCCTCCACAGTTGCCCTCGCGGCACACATAGGGCGCGTCAATCCCCTGGTCCAGCAGCACATCAAGAAGTATCTGCGATTTCGGCCAGCAGATCTGGTGCGTATCACCGTCAATCTCGACGGTGGCGCTCGCGGCGTCCGGATCGATCGGTCCGGCGGCGGGCTGTGGTGTGGCGGCGAAGGCGTCGGCCGTCAGCGACACGAAGACCTCGCGGTGAATGTTCTCGCGGGCCAGTCCGGCACCGCTTAGCGCGGCCGATGCCGCGTCCATGAAAGCCGCCGGGCCGCACAGGTATGCGGTGGCGCCGGGGTGGGCTGGCAAGAGTGCGCCTAGGCCCTCGGTGGTCGGCAGCCCGGATTCGGCCTCGATCCAATGCAGGACCGTCAGCCTATTTTCGTGTGTTGACTGCAGTACCGCGAGTTCGGCATCGAAGATCACCGAGTCACGATCCCGGTTGGCGTAGACCAGTGTGACGTCCTGGGTGGATTCGGACAGCACCGTGCGGATCATGGACATGATCGGCGTGATGCCACTGCCGGCGGCTACGAACACCGAAACCGCTGCGGCGTCGCGCATGGTGAATGTTCCTGCAGGACGCAGTGATTCGAGCGTCATTCCGGCCCGGGCGTTGTCGCATAGCCAGTTCGAGGCGTGGCCACCGGTGGTGCGTTTGACTGTCACTTTCAGGTGTTCGTCCACGCCCGGTGCGCTGGAGAGGGAATAGCACCGGGACACACCGTCTGCGTCTGCATCCGCAGGCACGCGCAGGGTTAGGAACTGCCCCGGCTTGTAGGCGAACTCTGCGCGAGCATCGGGCGGTGCGGCGAACACGATCGAGACCGCGTCGGGGGTTTCGGCGATGACTTCGAGCACCTCGAGCGCGTAAGCGCTGGGGGCGGTGGCCGTGTGCGTCGGCATGCGATTTCCTTCCGCAGTGGTGAACGCCTCATTGTCACCACAGACTGTGCCATTGACAAATGGCACAGTTGCTGTTGTCCTATTTCCTCATGGGGTTCCTTGACGTCTTCAGACGCCAGCCGATCTCGGTGAATGCAAAAGCAGTAGTCACCGGCGCTGGTAGCGGTATCGGGCGTGCTTTCGCCCTCGAGCTGGCCCGCCGCGGCGGCCACGTCGTCTGCGCGGATATCAACGCCGAGCGGGCCGCGGAGACCGTAGCCCTGATAGATCGGCTTTCCGCTGGCTGCGGCCACGCTGTGACCTGCGATGTTTCCTCGCGGAGTCAGGTCGAGGCGCTGGCATTCGAGGCGCAGGAGGTCTTCTCCGGGCCGCCCACTCTGGTGATCAACAATGCGGGCGTCGGGATCGGCGGCAAGCCGGTCGGCGAGATCGGCCTGGAGGACTGGAACTGGGCGCTGGGCATCAACCTGTGGGGAGTCATCTACGGATGCGAGCTGTTCACGCCATTGCTCCGCGCCGCCGGGCGCGGCGGAATCATCAATGTCGCCTCGGCAGCCGGGTTCGCCGCGGCCCCGGTGATGGGTCCGTACAACGTGTCCAAGGCGGGCGTCATGTCGCTGTCGGAGACCCTGGCGGCCGAGCTGAGCGGCACGGGGATCAATGTGACCGTGCTCTGCCCCACCGTCGTCAAAACGAATGTCTTCAAGGACGGCCGACTCACCGGAGCCGGCACATCGGGCTTCGTCGACCGGCTTGTCGAGCTGACCGGTTTCTCCCCGGAGCGGGTGGCTACCCGCACCCTCGACGCGCATGACCGCGGCCGGCTGTATGTGCTGCCGCAGGTCGACGCCAATGTCGTCTGGCACCTCAAACGGCATTTTCCCACGCTCTACACCCGCGGCGCCGGCCTGCTGGGCCGGCTCCTGCCCGCCGACTGAACTTCGCACTACCTCACCGAAAGGAAAACATTCCATGGCAATGGATCTCGACAACATGCTGCAGATGATCAAAGACAAGCAGTGGGCGCTTGCCGATATCGACTGGGAGGCGCCCGGCGCCGAGCTGATCGAGCCCGAGCTGCACGCGAAGCTCAAGCCGTTTATTGCGGACTTGATGTGGATTGAGAATGTCGGCGCACGCGGATTCGCGGCACTGGCCAAGAAGGCTCCGACCCCGACCCTGAAGAGCATCTACGAGCACTTCCACGCAGAGGAGCAGAAGCACGCCAACGCCGAGCTGGCCCTGATGCGCCGGTGGGGGATGCTCGAGAATGACGAGATCCCTTCCCCGAGTATCAATGTCCAGCTGGTGATCAACTTTCTCGACAAGTACTCCGACGGGATGTCGCTGTCCTTCCTCGGGACGGTTATCCCGATGCTGGAGGTCGCCCTGGATGGCGCCCTCATCAAGTTCATCACCGACGAGGTTAAGGACCCGATTGCGCAGGAAGCGTTCAAGCGGATCAACTCTGACGAATCACGGCACCTTGCAGTGGATTTCGAGGTCATGGATATCCTCGGCCACTCCAAAATGCGCAAGATGCTCACCGAGCTTGTCGGCGGCTGGCTCAAGCCCAGCCTGCTGATCGGCCTGTTGAGCTACGTGCCGCTGCTCAACAAGATGCGCGACAACATCGTGGCCATGGGTGTCGACGAAGAGCGCCTCTACGGTGCGATGAAACGGTACAAGAGCGTCGGTGAGCGCAATCCGAACGTCCGGCGGTTGCCGATGTACCGGTTGATCTCCTGGCATGCGATGAAGGTGATCAACCGCGATTCCAAGTACCACATCACGGCTGACTTGCTCGTCAAATTGACTGGCATGATTCCGATGCGGTTGGTGGAGAACAAGCCAACCTGGTCCCAAGAACTCACCTACGAACCCGTCGCCTGAAAGTAGCCAGCATGAACATCTCCGTAGCCATCATCGGCGCCGGGTTCGCCGGTATCGGTGCAGCTATCCGTCTGAAAGACAAGGGCGTCACCGACTTCGCGATCTTCGAGCGCGGCGACCGGGTAGGCGGAACATGGCGTGACAACACCTACCCCGGGGCGGCGTGCGATATCCCCTCGCGGCTGTACTCGTACAGCTTCGCCCCGAATCCTGAGTGGTCTCATACGTACTCCGAAAGCGGCGAGATCCTTGGCTACATCGACCAGATGGTCGAATCCGCAGCGCTGGCACCGTCTATCCGCTTTGGCCACAACGTCGTCGGGGTTACGTACGACGAGGGCGCGGGGGAGTGGACCGTCGAGTTCGACAACCAAGATCCGGTGCGTGCCCGCAGCGTCATCATGGCCTCCGGCCCGCTGGCGAACGTGAGCTTCCCCGCCATCCCGGGTCTGGACACCTACGAGGGCCACAAGATCCACAGTGCGCGTTGGGATCACGACTACGACTTCACGGGTAAGCGTGTCGCCGTAGTCGGCACTGGGGCCAGCGCCGTCCAGATCGTCCCGGAACTGGTGAAGACCGCCGAGATGGTGAAGGTGTTCCAGCGCACGCCCGGCTGGGTGCTGCCGCGGGTGAACCGCGCGACCGGCGGGCGGCTCAAGGAGCTGTACCGCAATTGGCCGCTGAGCCAGCGGCTGGCGCGGGCCGCCTGGTTCTGGGGACACGAGTCGGTGGCGTTGGGTGTCGTCTGGGACACCCCGTTCACCCGCATCGTCGAGGCGGTCAGTTCCGCGCATCGGCGGCTGCAGGTGAAGGATCCCTGGTTGCGCCGGCAGCTGAAGCCCGATTTCTCGGCGGGGTGCAAACGCCTGCTAATGACCAGTGACTATTACCCCGCGCTGCAGGCAGAGAACTGCAAGTTGGTCACCTGGCCCATCGCCCGGGTTGCCCCGAAGGGGATCCGCACGGTCGAGGGCATTGAGCACCAATTCGATTGCATCGTCTTCGCCACCGGTTTCGACGTGTGCAAGGCAGGTACGCCCTATCCGGTCACCGGGCTAGAGGGCCGTGAGCTGGCGGCCGAGTGGTCTGGCGGCGGCTACGCCTATCGCAGTGTCGCGGTATCGGGTTACCCCAACCTGTTCTTCACCTTCGGCCCGAACTCTGGGCCCGGGCACAGTTCAGCGCTGGTGTACATGGAGGCGCAGATCAACTACATCACCGATGCGATCTCCGCGCTGCTCACCAACGGCTGGAAGTCGGTGGACGCGCGGCCTGAAATCCAGGAACGCTACAACCAGGACATCCAGCGTCGCCTTCAGTCCACTACGTGGAACTCGGGATGCCAGAGTTGGTACCTCACGGACGACGGTTTCAATGCGACGATGTTCCCGGGGTTCGCCACGCAGTACGTCAACCAACTCAAGAGATTCGACCTGCAGGACTATAAAATCACTGTCTCGCACACCAGCGACGAACTGATACTGACAGGGCCAGCCTCGACACCATGACCGAGTACCGGATCGACGACCTCGCACAAGCCTCGGGGACGACGACGCGGAATATCCGCGGGTACCAAGAACGTGGGCTCCTGCCCCGGCCGCTGCGCCGGGGCAGGACTGCCATCTACAACGACTGGCATCTAAGGCAATTGCGGGCGATCAATCGCTTGCTCAATGAGGGCTTCACCCTCAAACACATCACCAAATTCCTCACCGGGCTACAGCGGGGTGCCCAGCTTGCCGATGTGCTGGACCTGTCGGATCTCGAGGGTCTGCTGGAGCAGCGATGGTCCAATGCCGCCGAAGGGAAACTCTCGAAGCGGGAGCTTGAGGAGCTGCTGGGTCCGATCGATTCCGCGGCGCTGGCGCGCCTGGTCGAGGCCGGGCTGATTCAGCCTGTTGAAGGTTCGAACTCGTACCTCGTCAATGACCTGGAGACGATCGACACCTTCTCGGCGTTGATCTCGCGCGGAATGCCGCTGGCCCACCTCGTTGATATCCACGTCACGATGAACGAGAAGCTCGATGATGCCGCGCGCGTGCTCATCGGCGCCGCGCACGACGAGGTGGCCCGTCAGCGCGGACCCGGTTGGGTCCCGGGTACTGATGACGAACTCGCCTGGGCCACAGACCTTATCGGGACGATGCGGCGGGCAGCGACGCACACAACGCATGCTGCCATGAACCGTGCGCTCGATGACGCATTGCGCGCCGAAATGGAGCTGTACCGAGAGCGTGCGCAGCTGCCCGTCGATCCTTCGTAAGAGCAGGATGTCCTTTCCGCCCCGGGCCTTGCCGGGTGCACGATATGCCGCATAGTATACCGATCGGTATATCTTGAATGGATATCCATAACGGGTTGTACGACAACGTGTTATGCACCGAACTCAACGAGGAGATCTCATGCCTGCACAGGCGGCCAGCCGCTCAAACCCCCTGAAAATTTTTATCCTCGGACGAAGCATCGTCGCCTCGGGCAGCCTTTTGACGCCATACCTGTTCGCTCGTGTCTTCCGGATACAGGCTGCCGGGACCGCCGCCATACCCATGGGCCGCATGTTCGGCATCCGCAACGCGCTACTGGCACTGGGCCTCGCGCGCCTCGATGCATTCGCCGCGCCCAGCGCGTTCTTGAAACTGAACGTCCTGGTCGATGCGGTCGATGCGGTGGCGTTGGTATCGGCGGGCCGCCGGGGTGAAATCAGCAAGCTGACATCGACTCTCGGTGCTGGAGTGGCACTATTGGCCGTCGCGATGGGGGCCGCATCGCTGGCCGCCCTACCGCCGCAACAGGGCTAGCCCCACGGCGAGTAGTCGGCGATCAGCTCTTCCTCTTCGGGCCGCTGCGCCTCGGGAACGTGTACGAGATTGATCCGCACCCGATACCAGACCGAACTCGGGCCTCGCATGCCGTCGATCAGAACATCCTGCGGTTCAAGGAGTTTCGCCGTATCGGTATACCGTGATTTCCATTGCTCCAAGGCCGCCTGTGCCTCGGGCTTGGTTTTCGTCCGTGCGATCTCGATCAAGGGCATCGTGGACTGACGCCGACCGTCGCGGGAGGCACCCTTCGGTGCCTTCTCTGCCGGACCTAGTTCGGCCGCCAACTCAAGCAGCTGATCTAGTGCGCCGGTGGCATCGTCCATACCGCGCCATGGATCGCCGATCTGGGCGAAACGTTCGGGCACCGTATGCACGGTGAACTCCTCGGGGTGACAGTCCGAGACCTCATCCCAGCGCAGCGGCGTCGATACCCGGGCATCCGGGGTCGCGCGCACCGAATAGGCGGAAGCGACTGTGCGGTCCTTGGCGTTCTGGTTGAAGTCGACGAACACTCCGTGGCGTTCCTCCTTCCACCACCGGCTGGTTGCGAGCTCCGGAGCGCGGCGCTCTACCTCGCGCGCCAGGGTCTCTGCGGCCAGCCGCAGCTCCCGGAACGTCCATCGCGGCGCGACGGGCGCGTAGATGTGAAAACCCCGGGAGCCGCTCGTCTTCGGCCAGGCAGTCAGCCCGTGATCCTCCAGGACCGCGCGGACCACGAAGGCAACGTCGATGATCTGACCCCACGGCACCCCGGGGACCGGGTCCAGGTCGATGCGTAGCTCATCGGGATGGTCCAGATCGTCGGCGCGCACCGGGTGTGGATTGAGGTCGACACATCCCAGGTTGACCACCCAAGCCAGCGATGCCGCATCGGTGACGACAGCTTCCCGGGCAGAGGTTCCGCGTGCGTAGTGCAACTCGGCGGAGGCGATCCACTCCGGCCGCTTCTCGGGTACCCGTTTCTGGAACACCGCCTCCTGCGAGATCCCTTTGACGAATCGCTTCAGGATCATCGGCCGGTCACGGACACCACGCAGTGCGCCGTCGGCGACGTCTTGGTAGTAGTGGATGAGATCGATCTTGGTGATACCCACTGTGTTGTCCCCTGGGGGAAAGACGACCTTGCCGGGGTGGGTGACGGTGACATCGCGCCCGGCGATCTGCAGCACGAGGTCTGCCATGGCGTCATCGTAGGGCTGCAGACCGACCTTCCCGGGGTTTGTTGGTGACGTGCCCCCGACCGACCGGTTGGCTGTGCCGCTGAGAGCGAGGTCACATAGGCTATCGATCATGTCGATCACCGCCGAACGGCCGCTCTTCTCGAAGATTCAGAATTTTGCGAAGCGCGGTGGCGCTGAGCTGCACTATCTCCGCAAGGTCATCGAGGCCGGCATGCTCAAGTTGGATCCGCCGAACGTGCTTGCCGCGATCGGTCGCGACCTGTACCGGTTCGGCGAGATCGGTGCGGTGCCGTCATTTGCCGCGCACCGTAGTCCCACTCAGACCGCGATCATCGACGACGAGGGCTCTCTCACCTACGCCGAGCTGAACGACAGCATCAACGCACTGACGCACGGCCTGATCCGCATGGGGATCAAGGGCGGGGACGGTATCGCGATCCTGGCGCGTAATCACCGCTGGTTCATCATCGCCAACTACGCCGCCCATCGCGCCGGGGCCCGCGTCATTCTGCTCAACACCGACTTTTCCGGCCCGCAGACCAAGGAAGTGGCCGACCGCGAGGGCGCCCGCCTGCTCATGTACGACGCGGAGTACACCGAGTTCCTGGATGGGTACAGCCCCGAACTGGGCCGGATTACGGCGCTGGCCACCAACCCGGAGAATCCCGACCAGGTCGCCTCCGACGACGAGACCATCGAGTCCGTCATCAAGCGCAACAGCACGACACCTGCCCCGCGCCCCGCGAAGTACTCGTCGCTGGTGATCCTGACCAGCGGCACCACCGGTACGCCGAAGGGTGCGCCGCGAAAGTTGGCGCTCACCTTGGCGCCGGTCGGCGGCATGTTCTCGCATGTTCCGTTCCGGTCGGGCGAAATCACCTCGGTGCCTGCGCCCATGTTCCACGCCCTCGGATACCTGCATCAGAGCCTGGCGTTGACCCTGGGGTGCACGCTCATCCTGCACCGGAAGTTCAAGCCGGAGAACGTACTTGCGGATATCGAGAAGCATCGAGTCACCGCGATCGTGGTGGTGCCGGTAATGCTCAATCGGCTGCTGAACACCCTCGACGAGGCTGAGACCAAGCCCGATCTGTCCTCTCTGCGTATCGCTTTCGTGTCAGGTTCACAGCTGGGCGGTGAACTGGCCAGCCGGGCGCTGGACACCCTGGGACCGGTGATCTACAACCTGTACGGCTCCACCGAGGTGGCCTTTGCCACCATCGCCCGGCCGCAGGATCTCGCCATCAACCCGTCGACGGTGGGACCCGTGGTCAAGGGCGCCACCGTGAAAATTCTTGACGACGAAGGCAAGCCGGTTTCGCAGGGGACCATCGGCCGGATCTTCGTAGGTAACGCCATCCCCTTCGAGGGATACACCGGCGGCGGACATAAGCAGATCATTGATGGGCTCATGTCCAGCGGTGACGTCGGCTACTTCGATGAGCACGGCTTGCTGTATGTCTCGGGGCGCGATGACGAAATGATCGTGTCCGGTGGTGAGAACGTATTCCCTGCCGAGATCGAAGACTTGATCAGCGGGCACCCCGAGGTTGTCGAGGCCACCGCGCTCGGCATCGATGATCCCGACTGGGGGGCGCGGTTGCGCGCCTTCGTGGTGCGCCACCCGGAGTCGACTCTCGACGCGGACGGTATCCGTGCCTATGTCCGCGACAACCTGGCCCGGTACAAGGTGCCACGTGATGTCGTCTTCCTGGATATCTTGCCGCGCAACCCTTCCGGAAAGATTCTGAAGCGCCAGCTGCGCGAACTGGAGGTCTAGGGCATGTCTCGCGAACACGACATCGTGCTATACGGGGCAACCGGTTTCGTCGGAAAGCTGACGGCCCGCTATCTCGCCGGACGGGTCGAAGCCACCGGAGCGCGGATCGCGCTGGCCGGACGAAACACCGAAAAGCTTGCCGCGGTCCGCGATGCGTGCGGTCCTGCGGCGCGGGACTGGCCGTTGATCGAGGCCGACACGACGCGCCCGTCTACCTTGGCGGCCATGGCCGCTTCCACCCAGGTGGTCATCACCACCGTCGGTCCATACACCAAGTACGGGCTTCCGTTGGTGGCCGCGTGCGCCGAGGCGGGAACCGATTATGCGGATCTCACCGGTGAGGTCAATTTCGTCCGGGAAAGCATCGACGTCTACGGCAAGCAGGCCGCCGACACCGGAGCCCGGATCGTGCACTCCTGTGGATTCGATTCCATCCCATCGGATCTGGGTGTGTATGCGCTCTATAAGAAAGCTCAAGAAGACGGCACCGGCGAGCTGCTCGACACGACGTACGTGCTGCGCAAGTTCCGTGGCGGCGTGAGCGGAGGGACGGCCGCATCCATGGTGGCGGTGATGGAGGCCGCTGCCGAGGACCCAGAAATCCGACGCAACGCGCAAGACCCGTATTCGCTGAGCCCCGACCGACCGGCCGAGCCAGAGGTGGGGCGCCAACGCGAATTTCAGACGCTGCGCGGCGAATCAGTGGCCCCGGAACTGGCGGGCAGCTGGCTGGGGGCGTTCTTCATGGGGCCGACTAATACCCGAGTCGTGCGGCGCAGCAACGCGCTCCAGGATTGGGCCTACGGCACGCGGATGCGCTACCGGGAGACGATGAACACCGGCAGTTCGGTGGCGGCTCCCGTCGCGGCGGCAGCGGTGACCGGTGCGCTGGTCGCCGGCTTCGGGTTGGGTACTCGGCTGCCGATGCCGAAATTCATTGCCAACCGGCTACTTCCGAAACCAGGAACCGGACCGAGTGAGCGCGCTCGGGACCGCGGTCACTACCGCGCCGAGATCTACACCACGACCACCGAGGGTGTTCGGTATCGGTCAGTCATCGCGCAGGAGGGCGATCCGGGCTACAAGGCGACGGCGGTGCTGCTCGGCGAGAGCGGTTTGACGCTAGCTCTCGATCGCGCCGAATTGCCGGACCGTCTCGGTGTTTTGACGACGGCAGCCGCCATGGGTGACCCGCTGCTGAAGCGGCTGCGGGCTACCCCGGGTGTGACGGTTGAGGTCGACCGGCTCTAGGTTTCTGCGCCAAATGATTGGAGTGGGTGTATGTCCGTATCGGTAGTAGACGCGGGGCCGCGGCAGATCAGTCGCTCAGTCGTAGTGTCTGCCCCCGCGGCGGAATTGTTCGCCATGGTCGCAGACCCGAGGCGTCATCACGAACTTGACGGGTCGGGCACTGTCGGCCAGAACATCCGTACGCCAGACCATCTCGAGGTCGGCTCGCGCTTCTCCACCGAGATGCGGATGTACGGGCTTCCTTATCGCATCATCAGCAGCGTGACGCAACTCGTTCCCGACAGTGTCATTGAATGGCGTCATCCTTTCGGCCACCGGTGGCGTTGGGAGTTTGACGCACTGTCGCCGACTAGCACCCGTGTCACCGAGACGTTCGATTTCCGCAACGCCGGACGGATACGAAATCTGTTGAACTACAAGCTAACTGGCTTCGTGAAGGGAAACACCAGCGGGATCGAGGCTACGTTGAGGCGGCTTCACACTCGATACAGCTAGCCGGCAGACTCCGTAGTAATCCGGGTGGCCGGCTCGGCGCCCAGAGCATCCAGCACGGTGACGATTTCGTTGACCACCTCGGTGGCCCGCTCGTTGGGCAGCATATGTCCCGAACCGGGGTAGGTGCGCAGCTCCTTGGTATCGAGCATGGCTGCGATGGTGCGGGAATCACCTGCCGGGGTGAGGAAGTCGCGGGCGCCCGCCAGCACCGCCACCGGCTTGCTGCGGTACGCGTACAGACCTTCGGTCAGGTCCTCGTGAAGAACCATGCTCTCGGCGGCGTCCTTGTAACTCTGTGGGGTTCCCGAGCGGATCTGGTCCCATACCCGGCTCACGTCGTAGGGCCGTGGGTCACGACCGAACACCAGGGTCGAGATGACGGGCCGCATAAGGTAGCCCTGTTGCAGGAACCAACCCTGTGCCACAACGCCCAGAATCACGGCCTTGACGACCCGGAACACCGGCGGGACTACCCGAAGTCGATGCAGGAGCCGCCCTGCGGAGGTGGCGACGAACACCGCACCGGAAATACGTTGGGCGACAAGATCGGGCTGGAACTCCCCGAGGCCCATCATGGTCATGCCGCCCATGGAATGGCCGACGACCACAATCTGTCCCGTAGGTATCTCGGCGGCGATGAAGTCCGCGACATCGGCGGCGAGCTGGGTGATGTTGACGGTTCCCTTGGGGGCGGCATCGGACTTGCCGTGCCCCCGATGGTCGATCCCCACGATGCGCAGCTCGGGGTTGCGCTCGTGCAGCGGACCGGCGACGTCGTCCCAGGCTTCGCGATTCTGCGTCCAGCCGTGCAGGAACAGGACTGTCACGGGTGCGCCGCGATTCCCGGTGTCGGAGAACCCGATCCGGGTGCCATCGGCGGTGGCGAAGAATCCCTCGTGCTCACGCCATGCGGTTTCAACGGCAGAATTACGGGTCACGCGGCAGTCCTAACAGTCGCTCGGCAATGATGTTCAGCTGCACCTCGGAGGTGCCGCCATAGATGGTGGTGGCTCGGCTGGCCAGAAGATAGTCGGCCCACACTCCGGGTTCCTGCGAGGAATCGCCGATGGCGCCGTCCTGGCCGAAGTAGTTCACCACGAACTCGGCATATCCCTGGCCGGTGCGCATGCCGAGCAGCTTGGAGACCGCCGCCGACGGCATGGGGTCGCCCCCGGCGAGGGTCAGGAGGGTGGAGCGCAGGTTCAGCAGTTTGACTCCGTGTCCTTCGGCGATGAGCTGTCCGGCCTTGTCGCGCGCGACCTCGCTGAGTTCGTGTTCGCCGACAAACTTCACCAGATCGTCCAGGCTTGCCAGGAACGGCAGGTCGGAGCTGCCGATCGAAACCCGTTCCGCCGTCAGGGTGTTACGGCTGACCTCCCAGCCGCGGTCGACCTCGCCGACCACCAGCTCATCCGGCACGAACACGTCGTCGATGAAGACCTCGTTGAATAGCGCGCCACCGGTCATCTCACGCAGCGGCCGCACGGTGACGCCTTCGCTCTTCATATCGATGAGGAAGTAGGTGATGCCGTTATGTTTAGGGGCGCTTGGGTCCGTACGGGCCAGGCAGGCACCCCAATGGGCGAACTGGGCCACCGAGGTCCAAATCTTCTGGCCGGTGAGGCGCCATCCGCCCTCGACCTTGACCGCCTTAGTGGACAGGCCCGCGAGATCCGATCCGGCGCCTGGCTCGGAAAATAGCTGGCACCAGATCATTTCGCCGCGGAAGGTGGGTGGTAGAAACCGCTCCTTCTGCTCCTCGGTGCCGTACGCGACGATGGAGGGCACCAGCCACGTGGCGATTCCGAGTTGTGGCCGGCGCACCTTGCCGGTGAGGAATTCCTGGGAGATGATCACCTGCTCGATGGGAGACGCGGCGCGACCCCATGGTTCGGGCAGGTACGGCAGCACCCAACCGCCTTCGGCGATGGCGGCATTGCGCTTGCCCGAGGGGATCTCCTTGAGATCGGCGACCTCGGCACGGATCTCCTCACGCAGCGCCTCGGTTTCCGGTGCCAGGTCGATATCCACCGTGCGCAGGCCGTGCTCCACGGCCGTGCGAATCACGCCGGCCGGCGCGCTGCCGGAACGGCCCAGGGCGGCAATGAGACCCAGTGCCCTGCGGTAGTAGATGTGGGCATCGTGTTCCCAGGTGTAGCCGATCCCGCCGTGTACCTGGATGCAGTCCTGCGCGCACTGCTGTGCCGCCGCGGGGGCGAGCGTGACCGCCACCGCTGCCGCGAACTCCACCACCCCCGGTGTCTCGTCGGCGTCATCGAGGGCGCGGGCCGCGTCCCACACGGCTGCGGTGGCGCGTTCCGTGATGGCTGCCATGGTGGCGCATTTGTGCTTGATGCCCTGGAATTGCCCGATGGGACGGCCGAATTGCTCACGCACCTTTGCATATTCGGATGCGATGTCGGTGGCCCAGCGGGCGACACCGACGGCTTCGGCCGAGAAGATCGTGGAGATGATGCTGGTGGCGCGGGTATCGGTGAGATTGCCCAGCACCCGATTGGCGGGCACCTGCGCGCCGGCCGCCGTCACATGTGCCACCGGTCGCAGTGGGTCCACGCTCTGTTGCGGGTCGAGGGCGACGTCATCGGCACTCAGCACCACCCATACCCGATCGGCGCCCACCGAGACCGGCGCCACCACGTAGGCCGCCGATGCCGCCGAAGGCACCGAACGCGCCTGTCCCTCTACGGAGAGGCCGTCGGCGGACGATGTGCCGGTGAACGACGAGGTCGAGGAGAAGGTGGCGATGGACGCACCCGATGCGAGGTCGTTGAGCAGCGGATGGTTGGGATCGTGAGCGCTGATGAGCGCGCTCGCGATCACCGAGGGAACGAAGGGCCCGGGTACGGCGCCCCGTCCGAACTCGGCCACCACGATGGCCAGTTCCAAGGCGCCAAACCCTTGTCCACCAACAGATTCTGCGAGGTGTACCGATGTCAGACCCTGATCGGCGGCGGCCTTCCAGAACGGGGGCGGCCATGGCAGTGGTGTTTCAAGTGTCTCGTGGAGCAGCTCGGAGGGCACGACACGTTCGACGAACGCATGTGCCGAATCAGCTAGCGCTACGTGCTCACTGTTGATGGCGATCGGCATATCAATCCTTCTGGTCTTGTCGAACTATTCGGCACTGGGCTCGCTGTGGTTGGCGCGGTCCTCGTATGCGGCTCGCGCTGAGGTGCCGTGTGCGTCGAGCATGAAGTGATCCATCCCCAATGATCGCGCCACGGGCCCGTACAGCCCGCGCGGCAACATCGCAGTCGTCCGGAACATGGGCCCGAGTTTCTTGGGCACCATGACGGGGAATCTGCCCTTCCGGACTGCTTTCACTACGCCGGCGGCAATGTCTTCGGGCTCAACGATTCCCAGCAACCAGTGTTTTTCCAGGCCTGCCACCAGCTCGGTGTTGACCACACCGGGCATCACGCAGACCACAGAGATGTTGTCGTTCTTGAGCTCGAGGGTCAGCGATTCGCAGAGGCCGACCACCGCCCACTTTGTCGCGCAATACGTGGCGAGTCCAGGCACGCCCATCTTGCCCGCTGCGGACGCGATGTTGACAATGACGCCGCCGCCACGCGGCTTCATCCGGGTGACGGCGAGTTGGCTGCCCCACATGACTCCGCGCACATTGATATCGAGCTGGCGCTGGATCGATTCCAGGGCCTCTTCCCCGAACGGGGTGATCGGCATGATGCCCGCGTTGTTGACGATCACGTCGACGGGCCCGATGGTGGCCGCGATGGTGTCGAAGAACGCTTCGAAGCTGCCGTGATCGGTGACATCGAGCGGCAGGCCGATGGTGCCTTGTCCGATCTCGGCGGCGGTGTTCTCACACATCTTCTTGTCGATATCGCCGATGGCGACCTTCGCGCCCTCGGCCGCGAACGCCGTGGCGATGGCCCGGCCGATTCCACGTGCTCCGCCTGTGACGGCGACGACCTTGCCTGCGAGCTGTACGGCTGTTCCCATTCGTCCTCCCACACCATTGTGGTTTCTTTTACGAATACTGCCTAGTGTAAATCTTGGGCGCTAGCCTAGCGCACGCGGTCAGCTAGCGGCAGGCCATCATGTAGGCGCCGACAGTTGTCGATTGCATGCTCGAGGTAGCGCGTCATGGTGTCGGCGGTAAACCAGGTGACATGAGGTGTGAGCACCACATTGGGCAGGGTCAGCAGTGGATTTTCCGGTGAAACTGGTTCCTGCGCAAAGACATCCAAGCCCGCCGTGGAAAGTGGGCCCTGTTGTAAGGCCTTGACCAGCGCCGTCTCGTCTATGACGGCGCCCCGCGAGGTGTTCACCAGGACCGATCCAGGTTTCATCCTGGCCAGGGCCGCGGCATCGAGCAGACCGGTGGTCTTGTTGGTAAGCGGCAGATGCAGCGACACGATGTCACTGCTGGTCAGCAGGTCGTCCAGGCTTCGCCACGTGGCTGTGCCGTCTTCTCGCGTGCTGGTGTGCAGCACGGTGGCTCCCATGGCTACCAGGATTCTTTCCAGCGTTTTGGCGATATTGCCATACCCCACCAATCCGACTGTGCAGGAGCCGATATCGCGCACGGTATCGCCCAGCGACTGATCGGTGGGCCAGCCTTGTCCCGCCCGGATGTCCCGGTCAAGGCGCGGCAACTGCCGTAGGGCTGCCAGCATCAGCAGCAGGGCACCCTCGGCGACAGACGGAGCATTGGCCCCCGGCATATTCGCGACAGCAACCCCGTGTTCGGATGCGGCATCCAGCGCGATGGTGTTCACCCCGGCGCCAAACTTATGGATCAGGTGCAGCCGCTGGCCTTGCGCAACGTCATCGGCGGACAGCGGGCGAAGCACATGCCAGAGCACCTCGGCGTGCGGTAGTTCGGTGTAGAAAACCTCGTCGTCATCCTCGGCGCAGAAGCGCACATCGAGCCAGTCGGCGTGCGGTGCAAGCTGTTCGCGGACACGTGGTCCACCCGGAAAGTGAGCGAGAACTCTCATCCCCACCGCTTGCTTGCCCATTCCGCGATGGTATCGGCCTGTTCCTGACGAGCTCCAGGGTTCTGGAAGTAGTGGTCGGCGTCGATGGAGGCCCGCGACTTATCGGTCGAGCCCAAGGCGTTGTAGATGCGTTCGGCATCCGACGGGAAGACTCCGGTATCACCGTCAGCATTGATGACGAGCGCCGGAACGTTGACATCGGCCAGGTGCGGCTCGGCGCGGGTCTGGGCACGCGACAGGCTCCACATCCCCAACCAGTTCTTTAGTGTTGTGGCGCAACCGATTCCGAATGTCGAGCGGTTGGCTTTCGCCGGCACACCCGCGTAGCACAGGTTGGCCGGGCGCTTCGTGGGTTCCAGCGTGGGATCGACCATGCGCGGATCGGCCCAGGTGCGGTGCACGGTGAAGGCACGATCACTGAATCCGGCCGCCCGCACCCGCGCGAGCTCGTCGACAGCCCAGGCGGTGATCCGGTGGTTGCGCGCCACCTGTCCCTCGCGGTACTTGGCGACGAATTCGGGGGAGTAGGCCGGCCCGTTCTCCTTGTTGAACAGATCGAGCGTGGCGTCGGTGGAGGTCGGATCGCTCTCGTCGATCACCGAGGCGTCCATCCAATCGGTCAGCACATCGGGGCGGCCGAGATGCGCAGCGCTGGCCACATAGCCCGCGGCGGCGGGAAGCGAGCCCAGGCCCTCTGCGGGGCGCATGCCGTCCAGGGGTGTCACCTTGGGGGCCACCGCCTGCGACTGATACGCCGACATGAGCGAGCCACCACCCGAATTGCCCAACAGCAAGACGGTTTCCACACCTGCCTTTTCTTGCAGCCAGCGCACACCTACGCCGATGTCGACCAGGGCATGATCGAGCAGGAAGTGGCTTTCGAATCCGCGAAACCGGGTGTTCCAGCCCAGGAATCCGTATCCGTGGCGGGCCAGGTAGTCGGCCATGTAGTGCTCGGAGAAGTCGATCTGATAATGCGTGGCGACGAAGGCGATCTTGGGTGTGGCACCGGCGGCCCGGTGGTACAGGCCCTGGCATGGATGCCCACCGGCTCCGTTGCGCCCGGCGGTGGGCGATGGCAGCCCGATGAATTCTCGCTCAACGGTCACTTCGGTGGGCATTCAGCAGATCTCCTTGGAATAGATGGCGCGGTAACAGATTCCGGCCAGGGTGTCGATGCAGGCGGCGTCGTCGACGCTGGCCGCATTGCCCTGGCTGAGCTGGTTGTAGGCGAACTGGTTCATCATCGAGACGATCGCAGTGGCCATGAGGTGCGAGTCATTTCCTGGGCTGTACCCGTCACGTTTTGCGCGTTTGATGGTGGTAGTCAGGAAATCGATTGGTTCGGAACATATTTGGTTCCAGAACTCGGCGAATTCGGTGTTTACCATGGCCAGCTGCGACACACTGATCATTTCGGCGAGTTGATGACGCCAGGTGAGCCAATGCGCAGTGGCGATGTCCCGTGCGCGCTCTTTGTTGGTTCTTCCGTGGAGGGTGGCTGCCGACACCCGTTCCTGAGCCTCGGTACGAAATCGCATGGCCCACTGCGCGATCATCGCCTCTTTAGAGTCGTAATAGTTGTAGAAGGAAGCCGTGGACCGCCCGGCCTCGACCGCGATATCGGCAATGGTGGCGGCCAGAATTCCCTTGCGGGCGATGACGGCCCGCGCGGCCTCGTCAATGGCAGCCTGGGTCTGACGGCCGCGCACGGTGGGTTGAACCACTGTCACCCCTTCTCACTTGGCGATCGCTCTTGACCCGTTTCTGAATCTGATGTTAGATTCAGATTAGCGTAAAACGCAAGACAGTCAGCGGTCGGATCAAGGAGGCTCCCCATGACGATGATCAAACCGAATAACCCCAACTCTGAATTCGAGTTCGGCGGGTTTAACCATGTGGCGCTTGTGTGTTCGGATATGGAACGCACTGTGGACTTTTACACGAATGTGCTGGGTATGCCGCTCATCAAGTCGCTCGACCTGCCGATGGGGCAGGGCCAGCACTTCTTCTTAGATGCGGGCGCTGGCGACTGTCTGGCCTTCTTCTGGTTCAAGGATGCGCCGGACGGTGTGCCCGGGATCTCAGCGCCTGCTGCCATTCCGGGAATCGGCGACATCGTGAGCGCCGTGAGTTCCATGAATCACATCTCGCTGCACGTTCCGGCCGAAAAGTTCGACGAATATCGCGTCAAGCTCAAGGCCAAGGGCGTTCGGGTGGGGCCCATCTTGAATCACGACGAGAGCGAGTTCCAGGTCTCGAAGGATCTTCACCCCGGCGTGTACGTACGGTCGTTCTACTTCCTGGATCCCGACGGCATCACGCTCGAATTCGCCTGTTGGACCAAGGAATTCACCGCCGACGATCTGAAGGTCGCGCCCAAGACCGCTGCGGAACGCACCCCGCGCGAGGTGGCTACCGCCTGATCGGCTCCAACAGCCGGGTGAGTGTGTCGACAAGCTCGTCGGCGCTCAGCTTCAGTTGGCCGGACACCCAGGCGGCGACGGTCTGCCCGACGCCGCCCACTGCGAAATAGGCCGCGGCACGCATCGGTTCGTCATTTGTGAGCTGATATGTCTTGTTCAGATGCTGCCCGGAGAGCGCTGCGAACACCTCCCACGACGTGTTGCGGCGTTGCGCAATGACCGAATTGGCGGGGTTGATGCTGAACAACAATGTGCCGATTCGTGGATCCGCGGCAATGGTGTGCACGATATTGGCGATACCTGCCGCGGTCTTCTCGCGCAGGGGCGCGGAGTCCACGGCCCGCTGGGTTGTGGTGGCGACCTGGCCGATGATCCCGTCGAACACCTCGGCACTCAGCTGATCGAGATCGGTGAAGTTCTCGTAGAAGTACCGAGCCACCACACCTGCGTGCTTGCAGACGCCACGAACCGTCAGTTTCGGTGCGGGACCGGAGGTGAGCAGGTCTAGCCCGGCATCTAGCAGCCGATTTCGGCGCTCGGCCTGGCGGTCCGGGGCCTCGATGCCCCCATAGACCCGCGATGTCGTCACCACTACATCTTGACAGGTGCAGCCCGTTGGAACATATTTGAGAACAAGTGTTTGCAGATATAAGGGGTCAAGGTGACTATCGATCGGATCTCAGAGGTCGAACAGGAGATCGTCGAGGACGGTGGACCCGGCTCGCGAAACCGTCGCGACGAGCCGGTGCCACCGGCCACGCGTCCTTCGCCGTGGTGGTCCTGGCGTCGTCAGCCCACCCTGGCGGACAGCATGATGGGATTGGCGTTGCTGACAGGGCCGGCCAACGTCATCATGCAGTTGGCGCGCCCCGGTGTCGGGTACGGCGTGGTCGATAGCAAGGTCGAGAGTGGGCGCGCCGATTTGCACCCCATCAAGCGGGCACGCACCACCTTCACCTATCTGGCCGTCGCCACGACGGGGAACGCTGAGCAGAAGGCCGCGTTCCGCAAAGCGACCAATCGGTCACATGCGCAGGTACGTTCCGCCCCGGGGGACGCGGTTCAGTACAACGCCTTCGATCCCGAGCTACAGAAGTGGGTCGCGGTCTGCCTCTACAAGGGACTCGTCGACGTGTACGAGGCATTCGTGGGACCGATGACGGTCGATATCGCTGAGCGGTGCTTGCAGGAAGGTGCCGTCATGGGTACCACCCTGCAGATGCCCTTGGCGATGTGGCCGACGTCGTGCGCGGAGTTCGACGCCTATTGGGAGAAGTCGCTAGACCTGGTTCACATCGACGATCATGTGCGTCCGTACCTGTACCGGATCGCGTCGGCGTCCGTCGCGGTGCCGCGGTTCCTGCGCCGGCCGGTAGGTGCGTTCTCACGACTGATCACGACCGGATTCCTCCCGCAGAAGTTCCGCGACGAGATGCGGCTGCCCTGGAGCCCGATGCGCGCGCGAATCTTCGGAACCATCATTGCGGTCCTTGCCGTAGTGAACAGACTGCTGCCCAACGCGCTGCGGCGCTTCCCGTTCAACGTCCTGATGATCGAGCTCGACTGGAGAATTCGCACCGGCCGCGACCTGGTGTAAACAAGATTGCCTATGTGCCGGTTCTGTAGCCCGCAATTTATGCGCCGACACATGTCAACCTAGTTGTCACTGTCGCGGAGTATCGTCGCGCTCATGCGTACCGATCGGGATACCTGGGATATCAACACAAGTGTCGGTTCAACCGCCCTGTTCGTGGCGGCTAGCCGAGCGCTTGAGGCCACGAAACCCGCGCCCTTGGCTGTGGATCAATACGCGTCGGTGTTCTGCAACGCTGCCGGTGGGGAGTGGGCGGAGCTGGTTGCGGGCGGCGTGCCCGAGCATCCGTTGCGTTCGGAGGAATTTGGGCAGTACTTCGTGAGCTTCCAGGGGGCTCGCACACGCTACTTCGATGCATACTTCGGCAGGGCGATTGACGCGGGGGTCACGCAGGTGGTGATCCTGGCCTCGGGTTTGGATTCGCGGGCCTACCGGCTCGACTGGGCCCCGGGGACGACGATCTTCGAGCTGGACCAGCCCCTGGTGCATCAGTTCAAACGCGAGGTGCTCGCCGAGCACGGAGCCGAGCCGAAGGCGACCCGCCGGGAGATCTCCGTCGATCTTCGCGAGGACTGGGGCACGGCGCTGCAGGACAACGGATTTGACCCAAATCAGCCATCGGCATGGATTATCGAGGGTCTCTTGATCTACCTGCCGGCCGATGCGCAGGAGCGATTGTTTGAGGTCGTCGACGGGCTCGCGGCTCCTGGCAGCTTCGTGGGTATCGAGCAGATGACTACCTACGCCGACGTGGTCTTCGACATGCTGGTGGCGGGCGCCGCCGAGCGCGGTGATGAGGCCAATTCGGACTTCTTCTCACTGATCTACAACGAGCAGCGCAGCGAGTCCGCCACCTGGTTCCATTGCCACGGTTGGAATTCGGACCGGGTCGAGCTGCTGGACTTCCTGCAACGCGCCGGGCGCGCAGTGCCTCCACCCACCGAGGGCGCCTGGTACATGTTCAACTCGATCAGCCTGGTATCGGCCGTCAAGGGCTAGAGCCGAGTCGGCCTAGGCGCGCAGATGTCGGTCCAGGAAGCCGGTCATGCGGCGTAGATAATCGCCCTGGTTCACGTGCAGGATGTGGTTTCCCGGGAACCAGTGCAACGCGCAGCGATCCCAGTGCTCCCAGAGCTTTTCGGCCTGTTCTGGCGGCGCCAGCCGGTCACCGAGTCCGGTGATGATGAGGCGTCTGTCCTTGGGCACCACGGGCTGGTAGGTGAGTGGTGAGGAGTAGGAGAGCGCGCCGTCGAGCTGGTCCTGGTCGAGGTGACCGAGCTTCGCGGCGAGCTTGATCGTGGGTTCGGCCGGAATCCAGCTGTGTAGAAGGGATCTCACGTCAACGACGGGAACGTTGGGGATGGTGACGTCGATGCGGCGTTCCACGGTGGAGATCAAACCCGTGGTGTACCCGCCCAGTGACAGTCCGGTGAGACCAACCCTCTCGACACCGGTGCCGCGCAGATAGTTGACGAATATCCGGAAATCGTGCACCGCCTGGCACATCGATTCGGAGAAGCCGGTGAACCCGTGGCTGAAGTATCCTGCCCCGCTGAACGGTGAATACTTCTCGGCGCGTCGGCCATGAAAAGGCAAGGTGTACAACAGAATATCGTACCCATTGCGGAAGAACCACGGCAGCGCGAAGAACGCGCCGTTCAACAGGTAGGGCGATCCGAAGAACCCGTGAATCACACACAGCGTGGGGCGTGGCCCGTCGTCGTGCCGCCAATGTTGCGCGCGGGCAATGCTGTTATGTGGAAAGCGCTTCCAATAATCGCGGAACGCCGGATTGCGCGCCTCGTACGGGCTCTCGAAGTCGAGGTTCTCGACGGTACCCTTCGCGAAGGCACGTGCCACGGAGCTGGCGGGACGGGAGAACACCACCGGCGTGAACTCCGGTTCCGGAAAGGACAGATCGGCATCGCCCATGGCTGCCAGCTCGCCGTAGAAGGCCAGGTTGTCGCGTTCGCGCGCCACGAATTCCCGATCCATGGCGATGCTCGGGGCGACGACTCCCATGACGGACAGTGCGCCGGCGGTCCGCAGCGCCACATCGGTGAGTGCGGAGGCGTCGATCAGCGCACGCTCCCGGAGTGTCCAGTCTCGGCGGCGGGGCAGCTGTGGACGTGCGGTGGGTGCTGGACGGGGGGTGATCTGCGGTTCCTCAACAGGCTCCGATAGCTCCGCTGTCATGAGTGTCCCTTCGGCGCGATGCTAGCCACGCTGCTAGCTCACAGCGAATGCTAAGCCAACAAGGTTGCTGTCACCAGATGGACGCGCATCATTCGTCCGCTGCTCACCCGACGGTTCGCTGTGCGCTGCGAGGCTTGACCCCTGACGAAAGGGGCCGCGATGAATGACAATTCGCGTGCATACAACAGCGTGTGGCAGCTCCGTGGGGACTCGTGGTGCCGGCTGGAAGAGGCCGCCGACCGGCTGACCCGGACCACGACGACGGGCGCGCTCAAGGAGCAGTACGCAGCCATCTGCAAAGACCTGCTCGACAAACTGACGCCGCTCGAACCGTATTGGGCATATCCAGGGTCCTTGCAGTTCGCCAAGGTGCAGCGGCTCTTCAGCAACGGGGCGCATGACAAGTTTGCGCAGGTGGTGTCGCGGATCAACCGTGCCCTCACCACCGAGTCCTATCGGACCGGCGACGTGGATCATGCCGGGGTGGATGACACCGACATGTTCCCGGTGGACCCCCGCACGCTGGAGCAACAGCCTCTCGGGAAGAGGGACCAGCTGTACTTCGAGGTGCTCGTGGTCGCCTCGCTCACCGAGGCGCAAGAACGCGCGTTACGCAATGAGGTGCGCAGCTGGCGTCGGCCCGACGACGAGTTCGTCTACGAGCTGGTGGTGGTGTCCAGCGGGGATGAGGCGCTGATCGCTGCTCGGCTCAACGTCAATCTGCAGGCCGCCGTGATTCGCCGCCGGTTCTCGCACCGCTCCACCCGGGACCTGACGACGCTCTCGGAGTTCGTCGACACCCATATCTCCGACGAGCTGGCCGACCACCAATCACCCGATGAGCGTGCGCAGATTCTGGCCACTTCATTGGCCGATCTGCGGCCCGAGCTGGACCTGTACCTGATGACCGAGATCGAGGTCGAGGACATCGCCGGACGGCTGGGCCTGCACTTCCGCCGGGTGTTCCACGCGCGTGAGGGCGTACTGGAGCTGCATCTGTCGATCCTGCACGGTGTGGCCGCGCGATACCGGACGCCGTTCTTCAGTGCGCTCAAGCAGTACAGCCATCGGCCCACCGGTGTTTTCCATGCACTGCCGATCTCCCAGGGCAAGTCAATTGTCAACTCGCACTGGATCAAAGACATGGTCAGCTTCTACGGCCTGGATGTTTTCATGGCCGAGACGTCGGCGACCTGCGGCGGGCTGGATTCGCTGCTGGAACCGACCGGCCCGCTGCGCGAGGCGCAGCAGCTCGCGGCCGAGGCCTACGGTTCCCGGCACAGTTATTTCGTCACCAACGGCACCTCGACCGCCAACAAGATCGTCACTCAATCCTTGGTGGCGCCCGGGGATATCGTGCTGCTGGACCGCAACTGCCACCAGTCGCATCACTACGGGATGATGATGGCTGGGGCCAACGTCATCTACCTCGAGGCGTATCCGCTCGTAGACTATTCGATGTACGGTGCGGTGCCGCTGCGCGAGATCAAGTCAAAGTTGTTGGCGCTCAAGCAGGCGGGCAAGCTCGACAGGGTCAAGATGATATCCCTGACCAACTGCACCTTCGACGGCATTGTCTACGACGTGCAGCGGGTGATGGAGGAATGTCTGGCCATCAAGCCGGATCTGGTGTTCCTGTGGGACGAGGCGTGGTTCGCGTTTGCGCGGTTCCATCCGGTGTATCGGAACCGGACGGCAATGGCGTCGGCCCAAAAGCTTCGGGAGCGTCTGCAGGACAAGGAGTATGGCAAGAAGTACGAGGAGTACCTGAAAGCGGAGATCAACAAGACGCAAACCGATGAGGACCTGCTGAACCGGCGGCTGATGCCGGACCCGGCCAAGGCCAGGGTCCGGGTGTATGCGACGCAGTCCACCCACAAGACCCTGACCTCGCTGCGCCAGGGGTCGATGATCCACGTGTACGACCAGGACTTCGACCAGAAAGTCTCCGAGGCCTTCCATGAGGCATACATGGCGCATACGTCGACCTCGCCTAACTACCAGATCCTGGCCTCGCTGGATCTGGGCCGGCGCCAGGTGGCCCTTGAGGGAGTCGAGTTGGTGCAGCGGCAGATTGAGAACGCCATGCAGCTGCGCGATGCGATTGACAATCATCCGCTGCTGAGCAAGTACATGGGCTGCCTGCGGACCTCGGATCTGATTCCCGACGACTTCCGGCCCTCGAACATTGCCCAGCCGCTGCGCTCCGGGCTGAAGAACATGGAATCGGCCTGGGCGGCTGATGAATTCGTGCTGGACCCGTCCCGCATCACCCTGTCGATCGGGCACACTGGTTACGACGGTGACGAGTTCAAGCGCGATCAGCTGATGGATAGACACGGCGTGCAGATCAACAAGACATCGCGAAACACCGTGCTGTTCATGACGAATATCGGCACCACCCGCAGCTCGGTAGCCTTCCTGGTCGAGGTGTTGGTCAAGATCGCGCGCGAGCTCGACGAGCGCATCGGTGAGATGGGGATCGAGGAGCGCGCGCGGTTCGAGCAGCGGGTGCACAGGCTGACCGCCAAGAGCACCGCGATGCCCAACTTCAGCGGCTTTCACCCGGCATTCCTGGACCGCAGCGGCACCGCGCAGACCCCCGAGGGTGATGTGCGCAAGGCGTTCTACCTGTCCTATACCGACACCAACTGCGCGTATCTCAGCGACGAGGAGATCCTCGAAAAACTGGACGCTGGTTCCGATGTGGTGTCCGCGACCTTCGTGACGCCGTATCCGCCGGGATTCCCGGTGCTGGTACCCGGGCAGGTGTTCAGCCGGGAGATTCTGAGCTTCATCAGAACCCTCGATACCCCGGAAATCCATGGGTATCAACCCGAGTTCGGCTATCGGGTGTACACGGATAAGGCCATCGAGATGATGATGCCCGCCGTAGTTGCTCCAAAAAGCGCAGTGGTGCAAGCGGTCCCGCAGAAATCAGCCAAGGCGGAGAAGGTGTCGGCGGAAGCCGGAAACGGGGCAAAGACCAAACAAAACTGAGTGCTGCCGACGGTCTGCGGGCAGCACAAATTTCGTTTACGTTTCGTCTAGTTTCGACAAAAAAACTTGTGCCGTCAACCCCTTGTGCGGGCCCCTTTGGCGGGTTCAGAGTGAAGGTATGTCCGAAGCATGGATTGAAGGCTCGCCGGTTCAGCGGATCATGTTCCGCGACGGATTGGTCATCAGCCTGGGTGACTACAACGAGGTGGTTATCGCCGTGCCGATGTGGCTCACGCTTCCCCCCGCGGGGAGGTGGCCACGGGAAGTCGTCTGCGTCGATCCGAAGGCGATCCTGGATGAGGAGCGTCCGCTCTTCAACATCTCGGGTTCAAGCGTTACCGAGGCCAGGTGGAACGACAATGGCGATCTGCACATGGAGTTCTCCGACGACCACGTGATCGACGTCCCGCATCACGACTTCGACACGGCGTGGGAGATCTATGGCAAGTACCACGGGTACGTGGCCAGCCTGCCGCGCGGCAAGGTCCGCGTGGTGCGCCACGATGTGCCGGAGGAAGCTGGGGCCTAACCGGTTTTCGCCGCGATCGAACCCGATGGCGGGTCGGTAGCGTGGTCGCTGCGTGAGAGTTCGCGCGGTGGCATGTGCGTTAGCGGTATTCGCGACGGCCGTAGGGGTGAATGCTCCGCCCACATCGCCTCCGCGGCTGGCGCGCATTGATGTGGATCTCACCGCGGCATCGGTGCAGTCCCCGCCTGGCGCGCTGATTACTCAGTTCTTGGCCAATCAGGTGCAGAACTGCTCGCTGATCTGTCCCTTCGTTGTCCAGGGCGGTGTCCAGGTACCCACCGCGGTGCTGCTGGCGCGCGGAACGTTCGTGACACAGCTGCAGTCGGGACAGCCACTGGCGCAGGCGCTCGGGTTGGCTGGCGCGACGGTGAGCGGGCCGCCAACGACGTGTGGACCGGACTCATCCGCACCGATTTGGACCAGGTGGTGCCGCGTACCCAGTCCGGTACGGAGGTGATCGCGGTGGGGCTTCCAGCACATGAATCAAACATGAACTAGCGGTTGACGACATGGCTGTCATGACTCAGGCTTAGGCATGTCCGGGATGAGCGAGCCTGCGCAGATTGCGGCAGTCCTGCAGCGGCTAGTGGCCAAGTACTCGTGGCTGACCTCTGAACAGGTCGCAGCCGTTGTGCAGCGCGCTCATGCGCAGTTCACCGACAGCAGGGTTCGAGAGTTCGTGCCCTTGCTGGTGGAGCGGCGGGCCCGCGCCGAACTCACGGCGGTCAGGGCATCGGGCTCTCGGGCCGATGAGGTGACTTTCGCGCGTCTCGCGTAGCCGGGTATCGGTGGTGTAGGCCGTCAATGAGGCGGTGAGCCTCGTATAGGTCCTTGCGCATCGTCGCTGCGCGGCGGCGGTGATGTCGATGTGTAGTGCTGGCGGGCGGCGTATGTCGGATGAGGTGCTCGGTCTTGGCCATCGTCCGCGAGACCTCGCTGACATGCTCGTAGAGCGATGTCAGCAATGTCCGGGCCTGTGCGACGGACGCATCCTCAATCACGTGCGCATCCTCGCATTCGAGGACCCTGCGTGTACAGCAATCTGTCAGGTGGTCAGGCGGGTTTGGTCCACCAGTTGAGGTCGGTGACGTAGGAGTGGGTCCCGGTCGAACAGATTCGAACAGCGTTTCCGCTGATTAGTGCTGGAGCCGATGACGGGAATCGAACCCGCGTATTCAGCTTGGGAAGCTGATGTTCTGCCATTGAACTACATCGGCGGTGCACCGGAACTCTACCGGATCACCGGACCGCCATTCGCGGTCCTGGCTGTAGTGGGACACGCAGGTGCTACTGGATCAGCAGTCTTGTTTCTATCGCGGCTATTCCGCCCGCGATGTAGGCGGTCGCCAGCTCGGCGGCGTGTGCGGCGCTTAGTCCGTCGACAAAGATGCCCTGGCGCGCCGCTTCCAGACCGGTCACAACAGCCATCGCCGCCACCGTTCGCGTCGGTAGCGCCGGCTGGGCGCCGCGGAGACGGACCACGTCATCGACGATCTGGGCGACTCGATCGATGAAGCGATCGAGCATCAACCGCATCGATGCGGCCGCCGGGGTCCCGGCCTCCGAGGTGCCGACCAAGATGCGAAAGCTGGTGGGATTGTCGGCGACATAGCGCATCCCGGCGTCTAGCGCGGTCTTCACCCACGCGTCGACATCGCCGTCCGGCAGGCTTTCGTACACGGCAAATAGGTGATTCTGGACCGCCTCGGCCTCGCGTTGAAAGACCAGCGAGTACATCGCCTCCTTCGACCCGAAATGTGCGTACAAGGTCGGCTTTGTGGTCGACGCACGCCGCGCGATCTCGGCCATACTCGCTGCCTGGTAGCCGTATTCCGCAAACACGTCACGGGCTCCGTCCAGCAGCTCGTCATCGGACGGCCTGCGACGGGTGGGTGGCATCACCAGAGGATGGAACAGCAGTCTTGACGGAACATCACATCAACTTTACTCTCGGGTAAAGCTGATGTGGCAGGACCGCCGAAGTTCCTTCATCAATCGATTGGGTCAGTAGATGACATCCGAGCCCGAGTTCTCTCCCGATCTGCCCGACATTCCACCAAGAGCTCCTCGGGAGCTGTTGCTGGACAACAGATTCAGCCTGTTGGGCAAGGTGTTCGGTGCGCTCTTCGGCAACCGGATGCCCGGCGGCGGCGCCCTATCCGTCTACTACCAGGGTGAGAAGGTCGTGGATCTCTGGGCGGGCACCAGCGACAAAGACGGCACCCGTCCGTGGCTGCCGGAGACGTCCGGCGTCATCTATTCGGCATCCAAGGGGCTTTCCTCCCTTGTCATTCACCGCCTCGCGGACCGCGGTCTGCTCGACTACGACGCCCCGGTAGCGCAGTATTGGCCCGCGTTCGGCGCCAACGGTAAGCATGCTGTGACGGTCCGTAGCGTTCTCAACCACACGGCCGGGCTGTCGCAAATGGTCGGGATAGCCAACAGTCTTGACGAGGAGCTCGATCACCGTCTGATGGAGGAACGCCTGGCCGCGGCGCCCCTGGACCACTTGGCCGGAAAACCGGCCTATCACGCGCTGACCCTCGGCTGGCTACTCGCCGGGCTCGCGCGCGCGGTGACCGGACAAGATATGCGTGACCTCTATACCCAGGAACTGGCCGCACCACTAGATCTTCCGGAGCTGCACCTGGGTCGCCCGCCAACAGAGAAAGCCATCCCACTTGCGCAATTAGTAGACCCGGTAGGGGGCTTCACGCGGGTTTTTTCCGAGCGCTGGCTCGCCCGCGCCGCCCGCGGCCCCGGTTTCGTGAGATCGGTGGCGAGTAGCTTCTACGCCGGTCCCGGCATGTCCCAAGCGATTGTCAGCCCCGACACCGTAGCTCTCGATGCGCAGATGCCGGCCCTCAATGCCGTGGCATCAGCTGAATCCCTGGCCAAGATCTATGCGGCGGTGGCAGGTGATGGCAGCGTGGACGGCGCCCGGCTGCTGTCGCCCTCCGCGGTGGCATCCTTCAGGCGAAAGCCAAGTCTTCGTTTCGATGGCGTGTTGCATGTTCCGCTCATGTGGCACATGGGATTTCATTCGACACCGGTGCCCCTGCTCTCCAGCGGCTTCGGCCATGTGGGATTGAACGGATGCTTTGGGTGGGCGGATCCAACACGTGATTTGTCGATAGCACTGGTGCACAACAGATTGCCATCGACCATGCTTTTCGACCTACTCGCGTTCCTGTGGCTCGTGCCGCTCGCGGTGCGGGCAGTACCTCGACGCTGAGATCGCCGCTCAATCCTGCGCGATGACTGCCTGTGTTCCTGGGCATGGTGATCGCGTCCAGGGATCGTGAACCTGGCTCCCCGGAAAGTCTTGGGCTGCAGCAAGGAAATTCTCAGCATGGCCTCAGTGGGTGCAGGCACTCTTACAGGGCACCAGCTGCGGCGTGTGCCTGACTGCATTTTGAGGAAGAAGGAACAGCAATGAACTATGGCCCCGGGCATCCGCCGTACGGAGACGATTTCCCGACGAGCCCGCACGGCTATCGGTTGGTGCACGGTCCATCCAGCACTACACGGACGCGCTACCCACACGACGAGACGCTTCAGGGCCGTGCCGCGAAGGCTCCGAACCCTCTGCGTCGGAAGCGCCTTCGCACCCTCGGGCTGACCAGTGGCGCCGTTGTGGTGGCCATCGCCGCCAGCGCCACCACGGCGGTCGTCGTGGTGAACCATTCCTCGCGCCCCGCCCCCATAGCCCAGGTGTCAAGCCCCGGAATCACCGGAAAGCCTTCACTCGCAACGGGTTCAGTGCTCGGGCAAGCTAGCAGCACGCCCCCGGTCAACTCGGTTGAACAGGTGTCGGCCAAGGTGTTGCCCAGTGTGGTGCAACTCAAGATCCAAAGCGGGCAACAGAGCGAGGAAGGGTCTGGTGTCGTCTTGAGTGCGGACGGGCTGATCCTGACTAACAATCACGTCGTGGCTTCAGTTGTTCAGGGCACCGGTGATTCGGAGCCGTCGGCTCCCGCAACTGGACCCCGCGGACCGCTCACCAACCTTCCTCCCGGTGTCCTGCCGGGGGAGCAGTTGCCCGGTGGTTACCGCGATGGGCGTGATGGCCAGGAACCGGACGGATCCGACGGACACAGCGCCCGGTCTTCTGCCCACGCCGGCGATGGCGTCAAGGCAACCGTGACCCTGGCCGATGGCCGCACGGTGCCCTTCACTGTCGTCGGTGCCGACCCGGCCGATGACATCGCGGTGGTTCGCGCCCAGGGCGTTTCCGGGCTGACCCCCATCGCCATTGGTTCGTCGAAGGACCTGAAGATCGGGCAGAGCGTTGTCGCCATCGGCTCACCCCTGGGCCTGCAGGGGACTGTGACAACCGGCATCGTCAGCGCGCTCGGACGCCCGGTCGCCACCGGCGATCAGCAGAGCGGCCAGCATTCGGTGATGAGTGCTATCCAAACGGACGCGGCAATCAACCCCGGCAACTCCGGCGGTGCGCTCGTCGATATGAACGGTGACCTCATCGGTGTGAACTCGGCAATAGCTTCGTTGTCCGGGGGCCAGGACTCGCAGGGCGGCGGACAGGCCGGCTCGATTGGCCTGGGCTTCGCCATCCCGGTGGATCAGGCCAAGCGCATCGCGGACGAACTGGTCTCCACAGGGACCGTGCGGCATGCCTCGCTGGGCGTTCAACTTGGCTCCAGCCAGGACACCAGCGGCGCGCTCGTGGCAGGGGTTGTCGGCGGCAGCGCGGCGGCAACAGCCGGCGTGCCCAAGGGTGCCGTGATCACCAAGGTCGACAGCCAGCCCATCGACGGCCCCGAGGCGCTGGTGGCCGCGGTTCGATCCAAGGCTCCCGGGGACAACATGGCGCTGACCTACGACGATCCATCGGGAGCGTCGCATACGGTCCAGGTCACCCTGGGACAGCTGGAAACGTAACAACCCGAGAACCTGGAAGACTTGCTACATGACTACCGTCCACGGCGTCATCGTCACCGACCGTCCCGAGCGATACGCGAAACAACTCGCTCAACATTGGGCCGCTAAGAGCACAGTCACCGAGCTCGAGGGCGACGCGATACAGATCGAGATCAGCCCCGACGCGGTTACCGTGCTACGCCCGAAGCCCGGGGAGCTGCACGTAGAGGCCAGCTCCCCGGAATTCGGCGATGTGGTCAAACGGCACCTGGAGCGCTTCGGTGCCCGCGACGAGCTCACGCTGGCCTGGGCGGGCGACTAGTCCCGCGCGAAGGCGGCCTGCGCTTCCTTCTCCAGGTCGATGAAGCTCTCGTCGCTGATATCGACGGCGACCACCTCAATGGTGCCGCCGACGAATCTGCCCGGATTCGTGTACAGCTGGGACACATTGTCGCCACTGTCGTATCCGACGCACAGCCCGTCACCGGCGAGCGTGAATGTGCCGTATTGCGTGCGCATCGGTCCGTTGGCGACAACCTTGCCGTCGACGTAAAGGTTTGTCGTTCCCAAGGATTCGCCGTACTTACCCTTGTCCTTGCGCACAAATTCCACGCCCAGGGTTCGTTTTCCGGGTGCCAGCGGCGATGAGACGAGTACCTGCTCGGGTTTGATGCCCAGGAAGTTGTAGACATAGTGCAGCTTGCCGTCCTTGATGAACAGAACATGCCCGCCGAAGCGTGATCCGTGCGCGAAGATGACGCCCTGCGCCTGCGCGGTGAGGTCGGTGTTGGCGACAATCTTGTACGACTTGCCGCGGATGTTGACCGCTACCCCCTCCGGAACCGGGGAGGCGTCCGGGTAGTAGAGATAGCGTTTGCGCCGCGGCTCGAACTGCGGTCGTTCGATGGTGAGCAGCTCGGTGGGGACGCGGTCGTCCAGCGGCAGCACGAAGTTTTTGTCGGCCTCCGCCAACCATGCGTCGACCAGTGCCTTGAGTTTATCGGGATGTTTATCGGCGAGATCTGTTGATTCAGAACGATCCTCGTCGACGTGGAAGAGCTCCCACTTGTCCTGGTCGAAGTGGCCCTTACCGCTGATCGGTGCATGCAGCGCGGATGCCTTCCAGCCGTCCTCCCAAATGCCACGGGTGCCCAGCATGGCGTAGTACTGCCGTTTCTTGGCCGTGGCCGCATCGGGTCCGTCGAAGCTGTACCGCATCGATACCCCGTTGACCGGATACTGAATGACACCGCGATAGCTCTCCGGCATCTGCAGCCCCGTCACCTCGAGGATGGTCGGCACGACATCAGTGACGTGGTGATACTGGTGGCGTACTTGGCCTTTGGACTTGATGCCCTTGGGCCAATGGATCACCATGGGATCGCAGGTGCCACCGGAGAACTGGGAGTAGCGCTTGAACATCTGGAACGGGGTGGAGAAGGCCACGGCCCATCCCGTGGGGTAGTGGTTATAGGTGTCGGGGGTGCCGAGCTCGTCGATGTACTTCATGTTCTCGGCGAGATCGTCGGGGTATCCGTTGAAGAACTTGTTCTCGTTCACCGAGCCGTTCGGCGATCCCTCGCCAGAGGCGCCGTTGTCGGCGCAGTAGAAGACGATGGTGTTGTCGAGCTGGTTGGTCTGCTCCAGGTAATCGACGATCCGTCCGACCTGGGCGTCGGTGTACTCGGAGAATCCGGCGAAAACCTCGGCCATCCGCGAAAACAAGCGTTTCTCGTCGGCGTTGAGCGTATTCCAGGGACGCACCCAGTCCGCTTCCAACGCAACGTCCTTGGGCAGCGGGTTGATCGGCGTGAGTTTGGTGTCCTTGGGCAGGATGCCCTTGTCGACCATCCGGGTCAGCACCCACTCGCGGTATGCCTCGTAGCCGTCATCGAACTTGCCCCGGTACTTTTCGGCATACTCAGCCGGGCTGTGGTGTGGCGCATGATTGGCGCCCGGGCAGAACCACATGTACCAGGGCTTGGAGGGATTGGTATTCTGCTGATCGCGCAGCATCCGAAGTGCTTGATCGGCAAGGTCTTTCGAGAGATGGTAACCGTGCTCTGGACTGGAGGGCTGCTCGATGAAGCGGTTGTCCTCGACGAGATCGGGATACCAGTTATTGGTTTCACCGCCCAGGAATCCGTAGTAGCGGTCAAAGCCCTTCTGCAGCGGCCATTCCGACTTGCTGCCACCACAGGAAACGTCCTCCTGGGGGACATTGTGGTTTTTGCCGACCCAGAACGTGCTGTATCCGTTGTCCTGCAGCACCTGTCCGATGGTGGCGCATTGCTCGGGTAGCCGCCCGGCTGCGCCGGGGTATCCGTCGGACCCCTCGGTGATAGAGGCGAATCGGTTCACGTGATGATTACGGCCGGTCAGCAGGCAGGAGCGAGTCGGTGAACACAGTGCGGTGGTGTGCCACTGCGAGTAGGTCAGACCGTTGTCGGCCAGCTTCTGCAGGGTGGGCATGTTGACCCGTCCGCCGTACGGGGACCAGGTGGCCATGCCGGTGTCGTCGAACAGCACGACCAGTACGTTGGGGGCACCTTCGGGCGCGTGTTTGAGCTCGTACGGCGTCCAGTCGGGGACGGAGTCGCGGACGTCGAGGGCGATCTTGCCGTGGAATTCTTCAGTGGCGGGCCCGGTTCCGGGCTCGCCACCGGCTGTCCTGTGATCTTTGTGCTCCAGCCCCTTGATCACTCCGGTTGCCGCCGCAGCGCCGACCCCGGCAGCCGCGATACCCCCCAGAATTGAACGCCGGGTGAGCTTTCCGCGCTGAGGTTCCTGTTCGGGTGTGGCCGGGTCTTCGTCGGTTGGAGTCATGGGAGATCCTCTCGGGTCGTAGGACACAGTCGGCTCATCAAGATCCAAACCTATCGCCGGCAAGCGGAAATCGGTGTGAAGATCTGAATAGATGTGCTCTGGCGCGTGCTAGCGAGAAGGGAGAGGTCCCCTCATCGCATGGTGACGAGTTCGCTGATTTGGTCCTCGGGTAGGTCACCGTCGACTACTGCGGTGACGAATGTTTGGTTCAACACGATCTGCCCGCCGTGGTTGTCGAGGAATGCGGTGTCGGCAGCGTCGCGTCCGGTGGTGATGCGAACCATCGTCTGTCGCGGCGCTAGGCAGGTTGCATCCACCACGCGCCATTGGTTGTCGACGACGGCCTCGGCAACCGCGTGGAAGTCCATGGGATCACAGCCTGGGGCATACACCGCGACAAGTCGGGCAGGCACTTTGACGGCGCGGAGCAGCGCCACCACTAGGTGTGCGTAGTCGCGACAGACTCCTGTTGCCGCCAGCAGGGTATCGACGGCGCCATCGATGGGGTCGCTCGAGCCCGGCGAATACGTCAATCGTGCCCCGACCCAGGACGAGACCTTCTCGAGAAGGACGTGAGGGTCAGTGTGGTCACCGAATTCGGTTGCCGCGAAACCGTAGAACTTGTCGGCCTCGGCGTACCGGCTGGGGCGCAAGTACGTCGACAGATCCGCGGCCTCGACGGGTATTTCGTCGGCTTGACCGAGAATGGTCGCCGCATAGGAGACCTTGAGGTTGCCCTCCCCGACCTTGAGCCGGTGGATACGGTTGCCGTGCTCGCCCGCGATCTCCTCGGCCTCGACTTGCTGTCCGTTCAGGACCAACGACAGGCTCTCCGTGACCTGGGCGCCGGATACGGGCGCCACGGCGATCTGGAACTCCAGTGTCGACGCCGCGATGATGTCCACGTCTAGTTGGGCTTGAACATCACGCTTCATACCGATACTCCTGCGGGTTAATACGATGCTGTGCGCTACCGCGTAAGAAACTGGCTACCTTCGCCGTGCACACACAGCCGGAGGGACCAGTCTGACATCGGAACCATGGGTCCGCTACGTTGCGTAGAGTTCTGGGTGCGTCGCATGTCCTAACGCCCGTCGACTACGCAGCGGAATCCGATATGGGTGGTAGCGCTGTCCTGCGACTGTGGTGAGCGCGCGGCGGGCCGGTAGCGGTGGCAATACTCGGGTGCGCACAGATGCGATCCGCCCTTGAGTGTCTGATTCACCGACGGGTCCGGGCTCTCGGAGGGGCCGCAACAGGCTTTCGGGGCCTGCCCACCACGCTCAAATCGCGTCGAGGTCCATTCCCACACATTGCCAATCATGTCGACAAGGCCAAACCCGTTGGGAGGGAAGGTGCCGACGGGCGAGGTACCGTGCCAGCCCACTGCCCCGTCGTTGCGATACGGGAACTTGCCCTGCCAGGTGTTGGCCATCAGTTTTCCAGCGGGGACCACCTCGTCACCCCAGGCGTAGATCGTGTCGGTCCCACCGCGTGCGGCGTACTCCCACTCGACCTCGGCAGGCAGCCGCCTGCCCGCCCAGCGGGCGTAGGCCGCCGCGTCGGTGTACGCCACCTGCACGACAGGATGATCTGCGGCACTGGAGATATCGCTGTCCGGACCGAATGGTCGCCGCCAGCAGGCACCCGGAACCCAGTCCCACCACTGCTGCCAGTCGTGGAGGTTGACGGGGCCGTTGGTCGCCCGGAATGTCATTGCGCCGGGAACAAGATCGTCGGGAGAGGCGCCGGGGTAGAGGGCCGGATCGGGTGCCTGTTCGGCGATGGTCAGGTACCCGGTCTGCGCGACAAATTCCGCGAACTGAGCATTGGTGACCGGGTGGCGCTCGATGGCGAATGCACTCACAGAAACGATGCGCTCGGGCATCTCCTCCGGATAGAAGGTGTTGCAACCCATGGGAAACGACCCACCAGGTAACTCCACCAGTTCAGTGAGTGTTAGTGCCGCCATCTCCGCCTTCCTCCGCGCTCGGCTATGCGGCGAGTATTCCATCGCACTCACTGATCGGTCAGCTGGGCACCCGATACACCCGGCGCGCGTTATCGCGGAGCATGCGCTCCGCGGCGAACCGATCTCCGAGCACCTCGCGAAGTATCCAAATACTGTTCACCAGCGAGACGTTGGGCTTGTCGATGGGAAAGTTCGAGGACCAGAATGTCCGGTCGGGGCCGAATTCCTGGTCCAGATGCGTGATAAGCGGCGCGACGCTGTCGCGGAGTTGTTCCCGAGATTGCGGGCCTGCGCCTAACACCGGCATGCCGATACCCGAATGTTTCGCGACGACATTCGGAAGCTCGGCCAGTGCCGAAATGTCGTCGCGCCATCGTCGCAGGATCTCTCTGCGTGCGGATTCGCTACTGCCCGTGTGCTTTCCGCGTGGGCCGAGCAGTCCGACAGGTGATGCGTAATGGTCGAGGATGAACATAGTGTCCGGGTACTCGCGGGCCAGTATCGACGCGTCCGGAAGCTGATGGGCATACACCCACATGTCGAAGCTGAGCCCGCGTTCGGCGACAGCGGAGAAACCGCACAGGAAGTCTGGTTGCGTGAGCCAATGCGCCTTCGGCGCCCAGTTCATGACACCGGGGTCATCGCTGTGCGCACCCATGCACCTGATGCCGTGCACCAGTGGATTCGCCCGCAGATGCGCATCGAGCAGGTCCGCAAACTGCGGTGTCGAGGGGTCGGCATACGCCACGATGGCGCCCAGAGTCGGTGCCCCGTCCTGACCGAATGGCAGGGAGCTCAGCCACTCCGTCTCGCCCACCGGACCCATCGGCCCCTTGCCGTGCCAGCCGGCCTCGACATGAATGATTGTCTCGACATGCGCGGGTTGCCCGTCGACGAGATAGTCGGCGGGTAGATATGGATTCAACAAATACTGTGGATCGCCGATGAACTCTCTCTTGGCTTTGGGGAAGACCTTCACGAGGGCCGGGCCCAGGTATGGGGCCCGTCGGATGACTTTCGCCGGGCCGGATGTCACTCGCGGCGTGATGAATGGATTCCACTGATGGATGTGTGCGTCGATCGCCGAAACTGTGCTGCTCACAGTGTCATCCTGTGGAGTCCGGGGCCCGATGTCCGTGGTTTCGGAAAAATCGGCAGGCTCCGGGCTAGGGCTGGTCGATTGCCCTGACGCGAAGTAGCACGGCATCGTGCGGAGCGAGGCTCGTCCGGAACGTCAGGTGCTGTACGGACCGTCGGCCGGAGAACACATCGAGGACGTCGAACTGCTTTTTCTTGGGCAGTCCGAGCGCGCTGAACGCCGCCCTGACCGGTTGGGGAGCATTGTCTCGGTTGACGATCACAATCGCCGTGGACCCGTCTGCCAGCGGCCGCGTCCAGAGGGCCCCGTTACTCCCGGCAAGCATGGTCGCGGGCGCGCGCAATGAATCCTGGTCAATGGCAATCAGATCCCGGTTGATCAGTAGCGCGCGAACCTCATCAGGCATCCGTGCCAGATCGTTGCCTGCGAGCAGTGGTGATCCCCACTCCGACCACAGCGCAAGTTGAGATCGCGATTCCGCGGCATCGAGGGGTGGCAGATTGATGCCGGTCACTTGTGGCGACCCCACGGTGAGCATGTCGTAGTCACAGAAGAATCCGGTCCGCGGAGTGCAACTGAACCTGGGGCTTGCCGCGTTGGTCAACGCATCCACGACGCCAAGGCTGGTGGCATAGGCGTCGATGGCATCCCAGGCCGGCACCAGATCTTGGCTCACCCGGGTCATGCTGGCGACGCCGTCGAATCTGTCGTACTCACCGGGCGGAACTACCGTGCCACTGTTCGGGTTGATGCTGTAAAAGATCGGCCTCCCGGTGGCGCGCAACGCGTCCCGCATGGTGGTGAAACTGTCGACCAGCTTATCGACGCTGGCCGGTAGGCCGCACCAGTCGTACTTCAGGTAGTCCACGCCCCAGTCCGCGAAGGTCTGTGCATCCTGATCCTCGTGCCCGCGGCTACCGGTCTGTCCGGGGTAGGAGCCGCCGTTTTGCGCACACGTGGCGTCACCGGGGCTCTCGTACAGGCCGAATAACAGGCCACGTGCGTGCACGTAGTCGGCCATCGCCTTCATACCGCTGGGGAAACGCGCGAGGTTCGCGCGTAGCTCACCCGAAGGACCGCGCTGCGGATCGAACCAGCAGTCGTCGATCACCACGTAGCGATACCCGGCATCGCGCATTCCCGACGAAACCATGGCATCGGCGGTCTGCTTGATGCGCGTCTCATTAATATTGCAGCCGAATGCATTCCAGGAGTTCCAGCCGAGCGGGGGAGTGGTCGCCAGCGCACTGATCGCGGGCACGGATTCGGCATGATGGCGAAACATGCGAACAGACATCACCGTCGCGGCAGCACCGATCACCACGAGAACGATCAGGATCAGCGCACGGCGACGATGGCTCACGGTTCACACGTTATGAGCAGCGGGCCGTGCCGGCGCGGCCCCACAGCCGATTCACAGCAGATCAGCGGTTGTACGGCGTCTCCTGTACCCAATTGAAACCGCGTTCCATCAGTGGAAACGAGTTCGGGTCCATCCTGGTGACACGCAGATGGACCTTGTGTCCCGCGTAATCGTCGCCGTCGACGATCATCTGGTTCGGTTGGTCTGGCCACCAGTACGTCAGCCTGATCCGTGCCGGGGTCTCCTTGTACGTGCCCAGCTCGATCTGGTGGCTGAGGTCGATGAAGTGCTTCCGTGGATCGATGGTGCCGCCGAAGACCTCGAACGTATCGTCCATCCGCTGCACCGTCACCATCACCGGGGCGGAAACATGGAACGGCCTGTCGAATATCACTCGGCGCCAACGGATTTTGTCAGTTATCAGCGGATCGCGTGAATAGCCTTCGGCGGAGAAGGTCTCCACCTGCCAGATGCCGTACAGGTTGGGGGTGGGCCTGGTGAACTGCTGCCATCCCTGCGCGCTGAATGCGGCAAGCAATGCCATACCCACGCACAGCTGCGCGGCGAGCGCGATCCGGTTGGCTCGGCGTCCCGTGAACAGCTGCGTCGTCGACGTCGCCGGTACCGCCCGATCGGTAAAGAACGCCGTCAACAGCCGTCGTGCATAGGGGGCAAGCAGGAACAGGCTCAACAGAAGTAGTTGGGAAGACACCGTTTTGAGGCGGATGTCGTAGGTCATGTTCAGGATGAAGACCTGCGACAGGTCGACCACGCACACCACTAGTCCCACCGCGGTAGTTCGGGGCAACAGCAGCAGCAGGCCACCGAGCACCTCGGCCAGACCGAGCAGGATTTGGTACGGCTGCGACACGCCTACCTGCGCCCACAGCACACCCGCGGGGCTGAAATTCCCATATGGCTCGACGAGTCGGTTGAGGACGAAGGGCATTTGCGTCGGGATCACCTTCGCCATCCCGAAATAGAACATCGCGGTGGCGAGCACCAGCCGCAGGATCATCCACATCCATGCCTGTAGCCGGTCGTAGCGTTGCCGGCCACGGTCGAGCACCGTCCACGCCACGGTGGCGACGGCAGCCGCGACCGCGATACAAAACAACGCTGTCCACTGGAAAGCGCTATCGCTGCCCACCTGAGCGCTCTGGACGCTTAGACCCAGTAGATGTTCGCCGATCCATGCGATGGCAGGGCGGACCGTGTGGAACAGGCCGCGGATAACCGACCAGGGGCCGTTGATTCCTATGCCCGCCAGGATGATCGGGACGAGCCCAACCACCACCGCCAGGCCGAACGCGCCGAAATAGCAGATCCCGAAACGGAACGCGACCAACGTCGCGCTGCCCCAACCCGGCCCTTGGTCGTCATCGCCGACCGGATCGTCCAGGCCAGCACCCCCCACATTGCTCATCACCCCATAGTCCGGGCGGAACGAGGTTTGCTCAAGTATTCGGCGAAAGTGCTACTGGTTACGGACTCAGCAGCCCCTCAGAAAATCTCGGTAGCGTGCCTAACGATTCGTAAACCGCACTGACATACCGAGGTGTTCCATGACCGTCCGTCAACTACTTGCCGCGGCAGCCGTGGCTTCCAGCTGTGCGCTCAGCTTCCCCGCGTCGGCGCACGCGGACGACAAGACCGTCACCTACGAGATCGTCTCGTCCACCGCCGCCACTGCCAACGTCCAGTACTACGACGGCACCGAGATGCAGACGGCCGACGCGGTCACCCTCCCGTGGAAGGTGGATGCGGCGGTGGGCGATCTGTCCCGTGGAGCGACGAAACCCAACCACGCAGAGGTCATGGCCGATTGGCGTTCCACCCCGACCCCCGACGCCGCCGTCACGGTGCGTATCTACCTGAACGACAAGGTGGTGTGCCAAAGCACGACCGGCACCGGCGAGGCCAGCTGCAACTACGAGACCTTCTCGTCCTACCTGGACACGGCGCCGCCGCCGACTAGCTAGTCACCCGGTCGATGTGTTCGAGGAAGTGCGTCAGCACCGCCTCGGGTGCCTCGACCTGCGGCCAATGGCCGACGCTGTCGTCGAGCAGCACCACGTCCGGATCGGGGATGACCTCGAGATAGCGCTCGGCCATATGCAATCCGGAGTTGGGGTCGCGGGGCCCATCAATCAATCGCATGGGGACGCGGGTCTCCCGCATCGCCCGCACCCAGCGGCTCCGGTGCGTGTACCTGTCGTCGATGAACTTGCCCACCAGGTGCGTGACGCGCCCGCCGTCCTTGTACTCCAGCACCTGCTGAAAACACGACATCATGTGCGGCGACGGCTTGGTCTCGCCGAACAGTTCGTTGATCGCGGACTCGATCATGCGCCGCGAAATGGGTGTCCCCTGTACACGGCTTATCAAGTCGCCCAACGGGGTCCGTGACAACACTGTCTGGACCAGGCGGGGTCGATAGGCCTCGATGAACAGTCCGCCATTGAGCCATGTCACCGAGTCGATCGCTACCGGGCCCCGGGACTGCTCGCCTAATTCGTGACGCGCCAACAATTCTTGGCCCACGGAGTTCCCGATATCGTGGGTGAGCAGGTGCACCCTGTGGATGTTCAGCTGCGATAACAGCTCCTCGTGCATATCGGCGTGATCGTGAACCGAGTATCCGTACTGAACGGGCTTTTCGGAGAAGCCCATTCCGAGCATGTCCGGTGCAATCACCGTGAATCGCTCAATCAACCTCGGCCAGATGAGGGCCCAGTCCCAGGAGTTGAAGGGATACCCGTGGACCAGCAGCAGCGGCGGTCCACTGCCCTCCATGCGGTAGAAGATGTCGAAACCCAGGTAGTCGAAGTAATGCCCGGCGGTTTTCCATTCTTCGAGCTCAGCGTCCATGCCCCGAAATATACCGATCGGTCTGTGGCGTAACCGTGTCCCAACCTTGACGAGATCCTGAACAAAATCAGCGACTATGGAGCGGTGTTCCGTCTTCTGACGCTGCTATGCGCCGCCATTCTTGTGCTGGCCATCCCGGCCACCGCCACCGCTGAACCCTTCGTGCCCTGGTTCGCCCAGTCCGTCGGGAACGCGACGCAGGTGCTCGCGGTTAACGGCGCCGGGGGCTCCAACGCCAAGATCGACGTATTCCAGCGCAACGGCAGCCAGTGGCAGTCCGTGTCCACCGGCATCCCGGCGCATGTCGGCTCGGCGGGATTCATCGGCAAGGCGCGCGAGGGGGCCTCGGCTACCCCCAACGGCGTCTACTCCCTGGACTTCGCGTTTGGCACTGCCCCACCGCCCCCGAGTGGCCTGCAGTACGTCCAGATCGGGTCGAACGACTGGTGGGATGGCGACAGCAACAGCCCCACCTACAACACCCACCAACAGTGCGCCAAGGCCGAGTGCCCATTCAACATCTCGCAGAGCGAGAACCTCAAGATTCCGCAGTACAAGCACGCCATCGTCATGGGCGTGAACAAGGACAGAGTCCCCGGCGGCGGCTCGGCCTTCTTCGTGCACACCACCGACGGCAGCCCCACCGCCGGCTGCGTCTCCCTGGACGACGCCACCCTGGTCCAGTTGATCGGCTGGCTGCGGCCCGGTGCCGTCATCGCTATTAAAGGTTAGTTACTAACAGGCATTTTCCAGGTTGGACGATCACCATGGATGCATGTCCCCACTCCGTCTACTGCCGTTGAGCCTTGTGCTTTTGGCTGGGGCCTGCGGGTCTGTGCCCGTGGAACCCGCGGCCGCAGTACTTCCCGCCTCGGCTCCGCGGGCCGAGCCGCCGTGGTTCGCCGATTCCGTCGGTACTGCCACGCAGGTCGTGTTGGTCCAGGGGACAGGGGCCACCAAGGCCGTCATCAGCACCTGGCAGCGCAAGGGTGACGCCTGGGAACCTGTCGAACACAACATTCCCTCCGACATCGGCGCGGCCGGATTCGCGGACACCGCAAGCGATGACAATCCGGCGACCCCGCGGGGTGTGTTCAGCCTCGATTACGCGTTTGGCACCGAGCCGTCGACAGCGCACGGTCTGGACTACGTACGGGTCGATGCCAACGATTGGTGGGATGGCGATCCGGCCAGTTCGGGCTACAACACGCACCAGCGCTGTGTCGAATCTGCCTGCACATTCGACACATCAGTGAGCGAAGAGCTCGACAGCTATTCGCGCGCGATCGTCATGGGTGTCAACTCATCGCACAAACCCGGCGGGGGATCTGCCTTCTTCGTGCACGGAACCGGCGGCGGCCCCTCTGGCGGGTGCGTGACGCTTGACGACGCCGCGCTCGTTCGACTCATCGGCTGGCTGCAACCGGGGGCCGTCATCGCGATCAGGGGATAGGCACACCATGCCCGAGCCTCTTCGCGTAAGCAGCTCATCGGTACGCTCGTCGCGTGCTGCTGTCCGATCGCGATATTCGTGCCGAGCTCGACGCCGGGCGCCTTGGCATCGACCCCTTCGAGGCCGCCCTCATCCAGCCGTCCAGCATCGACGTCCGGCTCGACAGCCTGTTCCGGGTGTTCAACAACACCCGCTACACGCATATCGACCCCAAAGAGCGCCAGGACGAGCTGACCAGCCTGGTCGAGCCGGGCGAGGGAGAGTCGTTCGTCCTGCATCCGGGCGAGTTCGTGCTCGGATCCACGCTGGAGATCTGCTCGCTGCCCGACGACTTGGCCGGGCGTTTAGAAGGAAAGTCCTCGCTGGGGCGCCTGGGCCTGCTGACGCACTCCACGGCGGGATTCATCGATCCGGGTTTCTCCGGCCACATCACCCTGGAGCTTTCGAACGTCGCCAACCTCCCCATCACGCTGTGGCCCGGAATGAAGATCGGGCAGCTGTGCCTGCTGCGCCTGACATCGCCGGCCGAGCACCCCTACGGCAGTGCCGGGGTAGGGTCGAAATATCAGGGGCAGCGCGGTCCAACCCCGTCGCGCTCCTACCAGAACTTCATCAACCCCTAGCAGGGGTAACGCGAAAGCGCGCAGGCCCGATACACAATCGGCAGCAATTCCAACTATTTGACGGTCCTGTCGCGTTTGATCGTGAGACCGTCGATACACAAGCTGACTACGCGCTGGAGGAACTGACGTGGACGTCGTACTAGGTGTCTCCATGACACCGACGACTGCCCGGCTGGTACTCGTCGAGGGGGCAGGTGCCGACGGCAGGATCGTCGACACCGACACCATCATCGTTTCCGAGGGCGAAGGCAGCGCCAGCGACCAGGTGCTCGCCGCGATTGTGGGCACCCGCGACAGCATGATCGATGGCGGCCATCAGCTGATTTCCACCGGTGTGGTGTGGAGCGATCACGCCGAGGCCGCCGAGCTACGCGACTCCCTGGCCAGCCGTGGGATCGACGGCGTCGAGTTCTTCTCCGCACTGCACGCCGGAGGCGCGCTCGCCAAGGCCGCCAGCAATGTCACCGGGTACGAGAAGTCGGCGCTGCTGGTCATCGAACCGGAGAACGCGACCCTCGCGGTGGTCAACTCCGCCGACGGATCGATCGTCGGACTGGCCAGCGAGCCGCTCATCACCGGGGTCACACCCGGAGTGTTGGCAAGTTTGGTCAACCCGCTCAAGGACAAGGAAAACGCGCCCGACGGGGTATTTCTGCTGGGCCTGGGCACCGATGTTTCGGATCTCACCGAGCCGCTGGGCGAGGCGATCTCCCTGCCCGTGAATTCCCCGGACCAGCCCGAGATCGCCTTGGCCCGCGGTGCGGCCTTGGCGTCCGCGCAGGAACCCGATTTCGAGGCCAGCACGGCGCTGCTGGGACAGGCGTACTCGCTGGAGGGACCCACGGGTGCGGGCTTTGTGCATCCCGGAGCCAGCACAGCGGTCACCGCTGGTGCCGAGGGCCTGGCCGAAGCGCGCACCGAGTTGCATGAACTCGAAGACTTCGACGACCAACCCCCCGAACGTAAGCCGTTCCTGTTGGTCGGTGCGCCGCTGCTGCTGGTTTTCGGGATCTGCTCGATCGCACTTGCCGTCTCGCTCACCGTGACGGTCCGGTCCGCAGTGGATCAGGGACCGTCCTCGCCGGATCGGGCCGTCGTCCAGAACCCGGTGCAAAACCCGCTGCCGCCCGAGGCACCCCAACAACCTCCGCCCGCGCCAGTTGCGGCGCCCGCGCCTGCTCCCGCTCCGGTACAGCAGGTAATGGCCCCGGCGCCACAGCACAACCCCGCGCCGGTGGTGGCCAAGCCCGCACCCGCCGCCCCGGCTCAGCCCGCGCCTCAGGCCCCAGCGCCGGCACCCGAGGCTCCGCCGCCGCCAGCCGCCCCCGCCCCGGAGGAACCCGCACAGGCCCCACCGCCGCCCGCGGTGGTACCCGTCCCGATTCCGCTGTTCCCGCCGATCTGGGAACAGCCACGGCGCCAGGAGAACCCGTGGTGGCCGCCGCAGCGCAACAGGCAGACGTATTCACCGCCCGAGTACAGCCCGACATGGACGCCGCCCGCGCAGACGCAGCAGCCGCCCATCATCTCGATCCCCGGCCTGCCGCCTATCGGCGGTGGCAATTCCGATAGCGGGTCTCGTGGTGGCGGATCGCGCGGCGGCTGGGGCGACAACGGGTCCCGTGGTGGTTCCGACAGCGGTTCGAGCAGTGGCCGCGGCGGCTGGGGCGACAGCGGTTCCCGTGGTGGTTCCGACAGCGACTGGGGGGACGGCGGTTCCTCCCGCAGCGGATCTCATGGTGGCTCCGACGGCGGGTCCTCGCGCGGTGGCGGCGGTTGGGGCGACAGCGGTGGCTCGCGCGGTGGATCGGGCGGTGGCTGGGGTAACAGCGGCGGCTCCCACGGAGGTGGATCCGGCAGCGGTTCCGGCGGCGGCTCGAACTCGGGATTCCCCTGGTCGTTTGGCGGGCGTTAATCCCTCATTCAGAACGCCGATAAGTCTTATATGCCAAGAGAATCGGGGCCGCGTTCGCCGTACATCCGGCGTTAGGACACCGATGGTGCGGCGTATCCAGGTTGCTAACCCTGCGGGCCTATATAGGCAGTATGAGATGCACCGTTTTCGGAACCGGATACCTCGGCGCCACCCATGCGGCATGCATGGCCGAGCTTGGCCACCAGGTGCTAGGTATTGATATCGATCCAGGCAAGGTCGCCAAACTCTCAAGCGGCGACATCCCCTTCTACGAGCCAGGTCTGCGAAAGATACTGCAGAGCAACATCGCGTCCGGTCGGCTGCGGTTCACCACGAGCTACGCCGAGGCCGCCGAGTTCGCCGATATGCACTTCCTGGGTGTGGGTACGCCGCAGAAGAAGGGCGAATACGGAGCGGATCTGCGGCACGTCCACTCGGTGATCGACACCTTGGTTCCACTGCTCACTCGCACGGCGGTGATCATCGGCAAGTCGACGGTCCCAGTGGGTACCGCACGCGAACTGGGCCAGCGGGCGGCCGGATTCGCCGCCGAGGGCGTTGACGTCGAGGTGGCCTGGAACCCCGAATTCCTCCGCGAAGGCTACGCCGTCAAGGACACCCTGCACCCGGACCGGATCGTGCTGGGCGTGCAGCAGGACTCCGATCGCGCCGAGAAGCTCATCCGCGAGCTGTACAGGCCGATCCTGGACGAGGAAGTTCCCTTCCTGGTCACCGACTTGGAAACCGCTGAGCTGGTCAAGGTCTCGGCCAACGCCTTCCTGGCTACCAAGATCTCCTTCATCAACGCCATCTCCGAGGTGTGCGAGGCGGTGGGCGCCGACGTGACCATGCTTGCCGATGCCCTCGGATACGACCCACGCATCGGGCGGCGATTCCTCAACGCGGGCTTGGGTTTCGGCGGGGGATGCCTTCCGAAGGACATCCGGGCGTTCATGGCACGCGCGGGTGAGCTGGGCGCCAGCCATGCGCTGACCTTCCTGCGGGAGGTTGACAGCATCAACATGCGGCGACGCACCCGCATGGTGGAACTCGCCACCAAGGCGTGCGGCGGATCGCTGCTGGGTGCCAACATCGCAGTGCTGGGTGCGGCATTCAAACCCGAGTCCGACGATGTTCGCGATTCGCCGGCATTGAATGTTGCTGGGCTGCTGCAGCTTAACGGTGCGGCCGTCAACGTGTACGACCCGAAGGCGCTGGAGAACTCGCGTCGGCTGTTCCCGACGCTGAATTACGCCACCTCTGCGCTCGAGGCGGCCGATCGTGCCGATGCCGTGCTGCTGCTGACCGAATGGCAGGAATTCGTCGACATCGATCCCAATGAGCTGGCCAAGGTAGTGCGCACCAAGGTGATCGTGGACGGCCGCAATTGCCTGGACGCCGCCAAGTGGGTCAACGCCGGGTGGCGCGTGTTCTGCCTAGGCAAGCGAGTCGAGGAGCTGACCCACGCCTGAGGTAGGTAGGCCCTACTGGCGGTAGCTCGCCAGGAAGTTCCCGAGCCGCTCGATGGCGACGGCAAGGTCTCGGGCCCACGGTAGCGTGACGATCCGAAGATGGTCGGGCTCAGGCCAATTGAACCCGGTCCCCTGCGTCAGCAGGATCTTCTCGTTCAACAGCAGATCGAGCACCAGTTGATCGTCGTCGTGGATATCGTGCACCTCGGGATCGAGGCGAGGGAACGCGTACAGCGCGCCCTGCGGCTTCACGCACGAGACGCCGGGGATCTCGTTGAGCTTGGTCCACGCCACATCGCGCTGCTCCAGCAGCCGGCCACCGGGCAGCACCAGATCATCAATGCTCTGATGTCCGCCGAGGGCAACCTGAATCGCGTGCTGGGCAGGCACATTCGGACACAGACGCATATTGGCCAGTAGATTCACGCCCTCCAGCAGGCTGGCGGCGTGATCCTTGGGGCCGGTGATGGCCAGCCATGCCGACCGATAGCCCGCCACCCGATATGCCTTCGACAGTCCATTGAAGGTGAAGCACAACAGATCTGGCGCCAGTGATGCGACGCTGATATGCTCAGCGTCGTCGTAGAGGATCTTGTCGTAGATCTCGTCGGCAAGTAGTAGCAGCTGATGCTTGCGTGCCAGTCCCACCATCTTGGTGAGGACCTCGCGGCTGTACACCGCGCCCGTGGGATTGTTCGGATTGATGATGACGAGCGCCTTGGTGCGCTCGGTGATCTTGGATTCCAGATCCTCGATATCGGGCATCCAGCCGTTGGTCTCATCGCACAGGTAGTGCACGGCGGTGCCGCCGGCCAGCGAGGTCGCGGCAGTCCACAGCGGATAGTCGGGCGCCGGGATGAGTACCTGGTCGCCGTTGTCGAGCAGCGCCTGCGTGGTCATGGTGATGAGCTCGGACACCCCATTACCGAGAAAGACGTCGTCGACGTCCAGGTACGGGAAACCGTCGACCAGCTCGTAGCGGGTGACCACCGCACGTCGTGCCGGCAGGATGCCCTTGGAGTCGGAGTACCCCTGCGCGTAGGGGAGGGCCTGGATGATGTCGCGCATGATCACATCGGGGGCTTCGAAACCGAATGGTGCGGGGTTGCCGATGTTCAGCTTGAGGATGCGATGCCCCTCGGCTTCCAGCCGCGCGGCGTGAGCGTGCACCGGTCCGCGGATCTCGTACAGGACGTCTTGCAGCTTGGTGGACTGCGCGAAGACGCGGGCTTGTGGCCGCGTCCCCGAGGGGCCGGGCACCCGCGCGGGTACATCAGTCGGCAAGTTATCGGTACTCACGGTCTCAATGGTGGCATTGCTGTCCAGCCAATATCTAGTTTCGGCGGCCGGGACGGCGTGCCCCCGGCGCCATACCCAGGCCCTTCACCGGTGGCTCCGGTGCCGTGCTGGCCTCGGTGGGCTCATCCTGCGGCGCAGAGTCCGCGGTTTCCGGCGCTGCAGCGGCCGGCTCAGGTTCCGGAGTGGCCTCAGCCTCAGCGTTAGGGGCAGGGGCAGGGGTAGCTGCGGCTGGTGCCGCCTTCTTAGCCCCGGGACGCCGCGCACCGGAAGCGATACCCAGGCCCTTGACCGGCGGCTCTGGAGCTGCGGGAGCTGCCGGGGCTGCGGGCGCAGCCGGTGTCTCTGCCGCAGGCTCCGCCACCGGAGCGGGAGAGGGATCCGCAGGCGCTGCGGCGGGTGCTGCCTTCTTAGCGCCGGGGCGCTTGGCTCCAGACGCCATGCCCAGGCCCTTGACCGGCGGTACGGGTGCAGCGGCAGCAGCTGGTGCATCGGAGGCCGGCTCGGCCGCAGCAGGTGTGGGAGCAGGCGCTGTAGCGGGTGCTGCCTTCTTGGCGCCGGGGCGCTTGGCTCCGGAGGCCATGCCCAGGCCCGTGACCGGCGGCGCGGGTGTGGCGGGAGTCGGCTCTGCCGCGGGTGCGGCGGTGCTGGCTTCGGGGGCCGCTGCCTTTTTGGCGCCGGGGCGCTTGGCTCCGGTGGCCATGCCCAGACCTGACACGGGCTTGACCGGTGCGGCCGGTGCAGCTTCGGCCGTGCTGGCTTCGGGGGCCGCGGCCTTCTTGGCTCCGGGGCGCTTGGCCCCGGTAGACATGCCCAGGCCCGACACGGGCTTTGCTTCGGTGGCCGGGGCAGTGGCCTCAACCGTCTCCGCGGCGGGGGTTTCCACCTCGGCCGCAACAGGTTCGGGTTCGACGGTCTTGGTGGCTGCCTTCTCGGCCGCCGCTGCTGCGGCAGTGCCCTTGGCGGGCAACGCCTTCCGAACTTCCTCGGTGCGACCCACGGATTCGAGCAGCAACTGTGCGACGTCGACGACTTCCACGGCGCCGGAATCGTCGCGTGCCGTCACACCGTCGGTGAGCATCACGCGGCAGAACGGGCAGCCCGTCGCGATCTTGGTCGCCGGGGTGGCCAGCGCCTCGTCGACGCGATCGATGTTGATGCGCTTGCCCAGCTGCTCTTCCATCCACATGCGTGCGCCACCGGCGCCACAGCACATGGAACGCTCTCCGTGCCTTGGCATTTCGGTGAGTGCAGCACCGGAGGCGCCGATCAGCTCACGCGGCGCGGTGTACACCTTGTTGTGGCGGCCCAGGTAGCACGGGTCGTGGTACGTGACATCTTGTGACACCGGGGCCACCGGTACGAGTTTCTTATCGCGCACCAGGCGGTTCAGCAGCTGGGTGTGGTGCACCACCTGGTAGTCGCCGCCCACCTGCGGGTACTCGTTGCCGAGCGCGTTGAAGCAGTGCGCACAGGTCACCACGATCTTGCGCTGCCTCTGTTCGACACCCTCGAACACCGAATTGAGCAGCTCGATGTTCTGCATCGCCAACTGCTGGAACAGGAATTCGTTACCGGCACGGCGAGCGGAGTCACCGGTGCAGGTCTCGTCGGCGCCGAGCACCAGGAACTTCGTTCCGGCGAGGGCGAGCAACTCGGCGACGGCCTTCGTGGTCTTCTTCGCACGGTCCTCATAGGCGCCCGCGCAACCGACCCAGAACAGGTACTCGAAATCGGCGAAGCTGTCGACGTCCTGGCCGAACACCGGGACGTCGAAGTCGACTTCCTCGATCCAGTTGAGGCGGTCCTTGGAGTTCTGGCCCCACGGATTGCCCTTGTTCTCAAGGTTCTTGAACAGACCCGCGAGCTCGCCGGGGAACTCCGATTCGATGAGCACCTGGTAGCGGCGCATATCGATGATGTGGTCGACATGCTCGATGTCCACCGGGCACTGCTCTACACAGGCACCGCAGGTGGTGCAGCTCCACAACACCTCGTGGTCAATAACAGCGCCCTCGCCGCCGACCAATGTCCGCTCGCCCTCGGCGATCTCGGCCTCGGAAAGCTTGGATTTATCCTCGCCAGCCAGCAGGTACGGTGCCTTGGCGTAGGTGTGATCACGCAGCGAGGTGATGAGCAGCTTGGGGGACAACGGCTTACCCGTGTTCCAGGCGGGGCACTGGCTTTGGCAGCGGCCGCACTCGGTACAGGTCGTGATGTCCAGCAGGTCCTTCCAGCTGAAGTCCTCGACCTTGCCCGCACCGAACGCGTCGACGTCAGGGTCGGCGGATTCCATTTCCAGCACCTTGCCGCCGGACATCATCGGTTTGGCCGCGCCGAGCGCCACGCTGCCGTCGGCATTGCGCTTGAAGTAGATGTTGAAGAAGGCCGCGAACCGGTGCCATGCGACACCCCAGACCAGCTTGCGCCCGACCAGCAGCAGGAACAGTCCGCCAGAGACCATCTTGATGAACGCGAAGACCGACACCATGATCGGGCTCGCGGGCAGCAGCTGCGCGACGTTCATGGTGAAGAAGTCCGACGACACGTGCCCGCCGCCGAACGTGGCGATCTTGCCGGACTTCACCAGGACCATGCCCAGGCCCTCGACCAGCACGATCGATTCGATGGTGTACGCCGCCAGGAAGTTGGATCCGCCGAAGCGGGACAGCCGTTCGGGCTTCCGCGGGTGATTGTTCTGCCGAATGATGATCAGCGTCACGATGCCGATCACGGTGCCGATACCGAGGATCTCGTCCCAGAGGTGCCAGAGGAACGTGTCGCCGATGATCGGCCAGTGGAACTCGGGATTGAACGTCTGACCATAGGACTCGAAGTACAACGGGAAGCCGCCGAGGAAGCCGACCATGACCAACCAGTGGGCCCAGCCGACGGTGCGGAACTTGTTCATCCGGGTATGCGCGACGACCTCGACGATGACGGTCTTGACGCGGGGGACGATCGGGCGCCAGCGGGTGCGGTCGGGTTGACCCGACAGCACCACCCGCAGCATCTTGACGACGCCGCCGAAGAATGAGCCCCAGGCAATCAGGCTGAAGGTGACGCCGATGATGCCGAGCGTGATCGTCGCGGTACTCACGGTACTGACCTCCCGGTGCCGATAAGTTACTCGTCAGTAACAAGTGTAATGTTACTCGCGGGTAACTTGTGTCCGATGCCAGGTCATCGTCGCACTGCCGGGGTCGAAAGTCCTATTCAGGCTTACCTAACCTGTTGAGACCCAAATGAACTCTCTGAACTTTGATCAGTTCGAGTTCACGATCGCGCGCAGCATCGAGAACATGTCAGAGCGTGATTCGGCGCCCAGACGGCGCCTGATACGCGCCACGTGATGCTCGACCGTCTTGGCCGAAATGAATAGCTGCGCACCGATATCTCGATAAGGCAGCCCGCGTAAGAGCAGCTCGGCGACCTCGCGTTCCCGATCAGAAAGACGCGTGGACGCTGGGGAATGGGAAGACGAGGACGGCTGGGCCTTGCCGTCGGAGCTGTCGGACGTGTCCGACGGCGCCCGTAGATCGCGCGCCAGAGCGAGCATCGCGGCCGCCACCTTCGGGTCGTTCGCGTGCAGCGCCGCCTGGCTTGCCAACCGGGTGGCATCCCAACCCAGACCGGTGTCGGCGAGCATCCGCGCGGCGCCATCCACTTCCGGCCCGTCGACCTGGTTGGCGAGCACACGCAACCAGGTACGCCCGGCCGTCGCCAGGATGCGCGCGTACGGGCTGGTCCCGGCGGCCGCAGCGAGTGCCTGTCCATGCGGGGCGAGGCTCTCGGGTGAATTGGTCAAGATCGCGGCGTGCACCCCCGCCCACCGCAGAGGTGCGGACCAGGCGATCGGATCGCCGAGTTGCGTCAATACGGCGAAGGCGCGCTCCACGTGGTGTGTCATGGCATCCAGGGTTCGCAGCCGTGCCGCCGCTACCCACAGCTCGCCGACCGGCAGCAGTGTGTAGAGGTCGATCGAGTACGCCGACAACGCATCCATGGAGGCCTGCCAGTGCTGGCGCAGCGGACCGGTGTCCCCGCTGCGTCGTGCAATACCGGTCCGCAGCGACTCGGCGAAGAGCCGATCACGGCGCGAGAGCTCCACGCCGGCCGCGGGCAGTCGCTGCGCGGCTCCGATCAGGTCGCCGGACAGCATCGCGATCCAGGCCGTGAGCAGCCGGTGGCGGACGCCGAAGACGTCATGCGGGCGGTCGGTGCGGAGGGCGCCGGCGAGAATGCTGCGCGCCCGTGCCGTGTCGCCACCGTGCAGCATGGTCAACGCCGCGAGCGCGACGGTGCTGTCCGGAGCGAAGGAAGACGTGGCGGGCTGCTGCGTGACCGCCTGCCCCAGCAGAGACAGGGCTTCCTGGCTACGGTCCTCGACCGATGCGATGACCCCCATCGCGGTATTCCGTGCTGCCGTGGCCGCGGTCGTCGGCGGAGCTCCCGTGTTGTCTTCCAAGATCTTTCGTGCATCTATCGGCAGGCCGGCGCCCACGAAAACCGGCGCCGCGGACAGGGCCGTCAGCCCGTCCATATCGGACCCCAGCCAGTTATACAACGCGGCCGCCTGACCAGAGTCTCCGTTGTGGCACGCGATAGCGGCCGCGATCCGGACGGCTGCGGCGCGCTGTTCCGGGACGGTGGAGCCCAGTGCCTCGTCGGCTTGGGCTGCGGCAGCGGTTAGGTCGCCCGCGCGTGCCAGGGACTCGGCCAGCGGAACCCGCAGCGGGCCCGGATCGGCACCAGCGGCCAAGGCGGCCTGGTACAGGTCGGCGGCGCTGAGAGAATCGGATTCGGTTGCTGCCCAATCCGATAGCAGCGCAGCGATATCCGGATCGCGCAGCCCGTGCGCGACCAGAGCGAGGGCCAAGTCGGCGGACACCGAACCGATCTCCAGCTGTGTGCGCAGCAGCGATCTCTCAAGGTCGAGGTGCCGGGCTGCGCCGAGCAGTCGTGCGGCGCAGCCGTGAACCCTTGTCCCGAAAGCGGTCTGACCGGGGCCGGGAACCAAGCCGCTCGCCAGCGCCTCGTCGACCAGGTCTTCGGAATCGGAAAGCGCAAGCGCCGCCGCAATGTCCGAGGAACCGATGCCAGAGTCCAGAGACATCAATAACACCACCGCCTGGGCCTGCGGGGATAGACGGCGCAACTGCTCGTCAACGCGGGCATCGACCGCGCGTAGCGCCGACTCAAGCGGATCGGCCTCACCGAGATGGTCGATGGCCGCCGCCACCAGGGCCGGCGTACCCCCCGTTGCGGAGACGATTTGGTCCGCGAAACCTGATGAGTGCGGGGAAATCCGGGTGATATCGCCCGCAGTGACGGGACTAAGCGCGATTGACGGCGACTCCCGTTCCAGGGTCTGAAAGAGCGCGCGCAGAGCCGGATTGCGTCGAGGTGCGGAGGCCACCACGACGATCGCGGCGGGATCGTTCTCTACGACTGCGCGCAGGGTATCGAGCTGCCGCTCGGTCAAGGTCTCGGCATCGTCGATGACGAAAGGGCCAGAATTCCCACTCGATACCGTCTCGGGGACATGGTTGACGGGTGGTGGGCCGGCGGTGGTCAACGCCTCCCGAACCCGGGTCAGCACGAAGGTCTTGCCGCTGCCCGCCGGCCCGATGACAAGTACCTTCGCGCCGCCTCCCGCACTCAGCAGTTGCGTGATACTCGTTATCGCCGAGGCGATCCCGTCGAACGCCCCGGAGAGTCCGGTATCGCGCGGGGTGCTCAGTTGCGTGGACCGATCGGGATCGGCGGCAACCCCGGAATCGTGATCGCCGGGCGCGATATGGACGTGGAGACGGGCTGCGTTGTCGTGGTCGTCGGCGGGGTCGTCGTCGTTGTCGGCGGCGTTGTTGTGGTCGTCGTCGTCGTCGTAGTAGTGGTTGTGGTTGTGGTTGTCGGCGGTGTCGTGGTGGTGGTCGTTGTTGTTGTTGTCGATGGTGGTGGAGGAGGAGGTGGCGGCGGTTGTACCGACTGTGTAACCGTCTGCGTCTGTGGCGGTGGTGGCGGCTCGGGTGACGGAGGCGGCGGGGGTTCGGAGGGCGCGTCGCCCGTACTCGGTGCCACACTCACACTCGGCGTTGTCGAGGCCGGAGCCGGCGATTCACTGCTGGTCAGCGACACCATCATTCCGGTGAAAGCGACTCCCGCGACAGCGGCCGCCGCAATGAACCAAACCACCGGCCGGCGGTACCACGGCAACGGCGGGTAATCGTCGTAATCGTCCTCGGCTGCATACGGTTCGCGGCTGAACTGAAGCTCGGGACGAGCGGTCGTCGGTTCGGCGGGCCCGTGGTACTCATCGTCGAGGTCGACGGTATATCCGGTGCTGTACGCGCTCTCATAACCCGTCTCTTGTAGCGGCGACAGGTCAGGGGCTGAATCATCTTGAGACCACGCCAATTCCGGACCGTCGCTGGCGGCCGCGGCCACCGGAGCGGCGAAGGTTCCGGTGCCGGTCGGCGCTGGGCGCATCATGGTGGCGTCCTGCACCGGGGAGCCCGACGATTGCTCAACGGGCCGCATAGCGGTGGCGTCCTGGGGTGGCAGGTCGGGCCGGGTGGCAAGCAGCGCCACTCCGCGCGCGGCCGCGAGCTGAGGCTGAGTGCCCGTGATGACCGGCACCCGCATCCGCTCGGAAAGTTGTTGGGTGACAATCGGAATGCTGGCACCGCCGCCGACGGAAGCGACCGCCGTGATGTTCGCCGGATGAATCCCGTTGCGCTCCACGGTGTCCTGTATCGCACCGATCAGGTTGGACAGCGGGCCGCGTAACTGGTCTTCGAGCTCGGCGCGGGTGAGTCGAACGTCCGTGGTGATACCGGGCAGTGCCACCGGCACCGTGGTGGCGGTGTCGCCGGAGAGGCGCTCCTTGGCCAAGCGGCACTGATCGCGCAGCCTGGTCAGTGCACCCACCGATGTGGTGCCCTCCGGGTCCTGGTTCAGGTCGGTCAGCACCTGAGTCAACAACATCTGGTCGATCTGGTGGCCGGAAAACTCGACGAATCGGATGGTCTGCCCGATCTGCTGGAATCCGCGTGCCGCGTCGGCGAGGGTGATGCTGGTGCCTGATCCGCCGAGATCGCAGACCACCACGACGCCGCGATCGGGTGTTCCCGGCCCGGCAGTCAGTGACTCCAGGGCGGCGCGCGCATCCGGGATCAGCTTCAGCTGCCGGCCGCCGGGCGCAAGGGCCGGAACGCGGTCGATCGCATCACGCAGCGTGCCGACGGTCTGAGGGCTCCAATGGGCGGGGACCGAGGCGGACAGCACGGGAGGCGCGGTGAAATCGGCACCGGAGGCGGCGTCGGCGATCAGCACGCGCATCGCCTCTGTGAGCGCCCACTCGGCCCGATGGACCGATCCGTCCGCCGCGACGATGCCCACGGGATCGCCGACTCTGCCGACGAAACCGGTGAGCGTCAATCCCGGGTGGCTGGGGACGCCGACCTCGGGCGGGCCGTCCTCATGGAGAGTGAGAATCGAGCTCCGCACGACGGGTTGGCTTCCAGGACCATCGGATGTCGCGACCAGTTGAGTGGCGCCGATCGACAGTCCCAGTGCGTTAGCCATACCTATCCGTTCGTTTTGCGATCCCAAGTCGTTTCTTCGATCCCGGTTATCGCACTCTCGGTGTGACCTGCCCGACAATAGGTCAGGACAAACAGTAGGGGATATCGGCCGTTGCACCCCCTAATGACGCAAGATCCCCTAACGCGCGTCCCCCAATGGGTACGGACCGGCAACGGGCGGCTCCCCGTAGCCGCGGCCACCGCGGGCTCCTACCATCGCTGATATGGGCAATAACCTGCTGGATTTCGTCATGGCACTGGTCCGTGACCAGGATATGGCTGCGCAGTACGCGGCCAATCCGGAGCAAGCCATTGCCGACGCGCACCTGGACGGAGTGCAGCCCGCAGATGTCTCCGCGCTTATCCCGGTGGTCAGCGAGTCCCTGCCGTCCGCGGCGCTGGTCGCTCCACAGTTCGCCGCCAACCCGGCCTCGGCCGATCTGACACAGGCCGCGCATACGGCACTTCCGGCCGACAACATCTGGGCAAGCGGCGCTGCAACCTCGGCGTTTGACTCACCCTTCACCGCACCCACGCACGACCCGAGTCTGGATGGCGGTCTGAATTCCGCAACCGGTGCGGTATCGGACGTGGCGGCTCGCCCCGATGCGATCACCGTGCCCGACCAGTTCAGTCCGTCGGCGGCCAGCGCCGTCTCGGCGGTCGACCAATTCCAGACACCGATGCACGCTCCCGATCCCGGATTCGAAGGCACGCACGTCGGTGCCATCGGCGACGGGTTCGGAGCAGACGGTGCCGTGTCCGGGCTGCACGATCCGTTCCTGGACCTGGGGCACGACCCCGCGATCGATCACGGGCACCACGAGCCCGGCATCGACCACTTCTGATATTTCTCACCGAACTAACCGCCCGGCCAGTCCCTCTGGTCGGGCGGTTTTTTCCGTATTTACCAGCATTTGCACAGCACCCCCTAGCTTCCCCCTAATCCCCTAATGGTGTTCGTGCCAGACCCCCATGGGGGATCGGCGGAGAAGGGGATGTTTTCCCGTTTTCAGGGGTCTTGCAGGTTCGTAGGTTTGTATTCAGTTCGACCGGACAGAACCGGTTGACTCCCGATAACAAGGAGACCCTCAGATGTCCATCATCGACTTCATCCTGAACCTGTTCCGCGACCCCGTCGCCGCGACCAACTACGTCACCGACCCGCAGACCTCGCTGGCCAACGCCGGACTCTCGGCCGTCTCCGCAGCACAGGTGGGCGCGGTCATGCCCGTCGTCGCCGAGTCCGTCGCCTCCAACTACGGCTACCAGTCGCAGTGGGTCAACACCGGCAACCCGATGAACGACCTGTCGGGAAACCTGCAGAACTACTACGCCGCTCAGCCGAGCGCCCCGGGGTTCCTGGCCCCGTCGGTGCTGAGCCCGAGCAATAACTTCAGCCCCCGCAACAACGACTTCATGAGCCACAACGACACCGAGTTCGCGAGCCACAACCCGATCGCGAGCGGCAACCAGGTCATGAGCCCCAGCGGGAACGTCGACAGCTTCAACCGCGGTCCGCTGCTTGACCTGAACTTCGGCGACCTGCAGTTCGGTAACCGCGACACCAACGCCATCGGCGACGGTGCGGTGGCGGTCGGCGGAAGCAACTCCGGAGCCATCGCCTCCGGCAAGGGTTCCACCTCGGTCAACGGCGATGTGCGTGACAGCAACATCATCAACGCCGACCACGGCGGCAAGGTCAACCTGGACCAGAGTGACACGCGGGTCGGCGGCGACTACACCAACGTCAGCGGACACGGCTCGGCCGGTATCGACAAGAGCGTCACCGTTGTCGATGACCACTCGCAGCGGAACACCACCAACATCAACGACTCGTTCAACACCGATCGCTCGACGAACATCGGCTCGGGTAACACCACCCACACCGATATCGCCTCGCACAACCAGGTGAAGACGCAGACCGATATCGGCTCGCACAACCAGACGAGCACCAACACCACCACCGATATCGCATCACACAACAAGGTGAACACCGATATTGCGTCCAACAACCAGGCGCACACCGGCACCTCGTTGAGCAACTCGCACACCAACGCGATCAACGATTCGCTGAACACCTCGCACACCGCATCCAGCAGCACCGCGGTGAGCAACTCGCACTCCAGCGCCATCAACGATTCGTTGAGCAGCCCGCTCAACGCCTCGCACAGCGCGTCGGGCTCGATGAACCAATCATTCGATTCCTCGCTGGGTTCGCACAGCGCGGCCGGCACCGGATTCGAGGCGCAGGCCCAGGCTCAGGGCCACGCTTCGGTCGCCGACCACACAACGCTGCCGGGTACCGAGCACCACCAGTAAGTCAGGGCGCGATGCCCCGCACCACAAGTTCTCCGGAACGGTGCGGGGCATCCGCATGGGCGCCGGCCCACCAACTGGCACAGTAAGTACGAATATCGAGCGAGGAAGGCACGACGTTGGCTGACACCGGGTCGCAGGTTCAGGACGGTCAGCAGCAGCTTGCGCTCATCACCGAGCTGCTCGGGCATGTGCGCAAGATCGCCGGCGAGAAAGACCGGGGCGATCTGGTCGACCGGTTAGACCGCGCTGACCAACTCCTCGTAGACCGGCCCCTGCGCGTGGTGGTGGCCGGGCAGCTCAAACAGGGCAAGAGTCAGCTCGTCAACTCGCTGCTCAATATGCCGGTTGCCCGGGTCGGCGATGACGAAACCACCTCGGTGACAACTGTTATCAGCTATGGCGAGCCACCTTCGGCCGCACTGGTGGTGGCTCCCACCGAGCAGTACGACGGGGGCGGGCTGGCCGGAGAGCCCGAGATCATCCCGATTCCCGTCGCCGATATCGGCAAGGACCTCAAGCGGGCGCCGCTGGCCCGTGGCCGCGAAGTGTTACGGGTGGAAATCAAGGTCGCCAGCCCAATGCTCAAAAGCGGTCTGTGTCTGGTGGATACACCGGGCGTCGGGGGCTTCGGACAGCCGCACCTGTCGAGCACGCTCGGACTGCTGCCCGATGCCGACGTCCTACTCATGGTCAGCGACCTGAGTTCCGAGTTCACCGAACCCGAACTGGTTTTCATCCAGCAGGCGCTCGACCTGTGCCCGGCCGCGGCGATCGTCAACACCAAGACCGATCTGTACCCGCATTGGCGGTCCGTGGTGGCCGCCAACTCTGCCCACCTGCAACGCGCCAAGGTCGCTGTCCCGGCTATCGCGGTGTCGTCGTCGCTGCGCTCACACGCGTTGCAACTCAACGATAAGGATCTCAATGCGGAGTCGAATTTCCCCGCGTTGGTGGCATTCCTCAGTAACGCCATCGCGGACCAGCAGGCCAACTCGCGGCAGCAGGCTGTCGCCGAGATCGCCTCGGCCTCTGAGCATCTGACGTTAACTCTGGATGCGGAGCTCAGTGCCCTGCAGGATCCGCAGAGCCGCGACGAGCTCACCTCGGATCTGGAGCGACGCAAGCGTGAGGCGGAGGAAGCGCTCGCGCATACCGCGCTGTGGCAGCAGGTCCTTGGCGATGGCATCTCCGACGTGTCGACCGATGTCGAGCATGACCTGCAATCGCGATTCCGGCGCATCTTGCACCGCACCGAAGAGGTCATCGACCGTACAGATCCCACCAAGAACTGGGCCGAGATCGGCGCCAAACTCGAACAGGCCGTGGCCAACTCGGTCGGAAACAACTTCGTCTGGACACACCAGCGGGCAACGCACCTGGCAGCTCAAGTGGCCGATACCTTCGCCACCGCAGGTATGGACTCGGTGAAGATGCCACGGCTACGGGCCAGCGAGATGGGCGCCGATCTGGGCGATATGAAGTCGCTGTCGAAACTGGAAGCCAAGCCGATCAAATTGGGGCACAAGGCGATCACCGGACTGCGCGGTTCTTACGGTGGCGTCATCATGTTCGGAATGCTGACCACCGTCGCGGGGCTCGGGATGTTCAACCTGATCTCACTCGGCGCGGGTGCGATGCTGGGAAAGAAGACCTATAGCGAGGACATGGAGAACCGGATGCTGCGCATCCGCGGTGAGGCCAAGACGAACGTCCGCCGCTTCCTCGATGATGTGTCCTTCGTGGTGCTCAAGGAATCGCGCGACCGGCTGCGGCTGGTACAGCGTCAGCTGCGCGATCACTTCCGCGACATCGCCAACCAGACCACCCGCTCGCTCAATGAGTCACTCCTGGCCGCTATCGCATCGGCGCGGCTGGAGGCCGAGGAACGGGATTCGCGTACCCGGGAGGTGGAGCGTCAGCTGCACATCCTCCGTCAGGTGGGTACCCACGTCGAAGGGCTGCAGCCTGCCGATGAGCCGCTTGCGCGAAGAGCTGCAGGAGATGCATGAGCAGCACAGACCAGGCCCGCGTCCTCGTCGGTGATGCGATGCGCGTCTATCAGGACGATTCGCGGTATGCCCGGGCCGCCGAGCCGCACGATGAATTGAGGCGCATCGCGGCCAGGTTGGACGAGCCGATCCGAGTGGCCATCGCCGGCACACTCAACGCCGGTAAATCCACTCTGGTCAACGCGCTTGTCGGAGAAGACATTGCGCCCACCGATGCCACCGAGGCCACCCGGATTGTGGCGTGGTTTCGGCACGGCGCCGCGCCGCAGGCCACCGCCAACCTGGCCGGTGGCGCTCGCCAGGATGTTCCGATTCGCAGAAACGGGGGATTGTCCTTCGAGCTTGACCGGCTTGACCCGGCATCGGTCGTTGATCTCGATGTCCATTGGCCTGCACCGGAATTGAATGAGATTACCCTCATCGATACCCCGGGGACCTCGTCGTTGTCCACGGACGTCTCCGAGCGCAGCCTGGCCCTGCTCGTTCCGGACGACGGCGTGCCCAGGGTCGACGCCGTGATATTTCTGCTGCGCAGCCTGAACGCCGCCGATATCGGGCTTCTCACGCAGATCGGCACGCTCGTTGGCGGAGAACGCGGGGGAGCCGTCGGGGTGGTCGGTGTGGTGTCACGCGCCGATGAGATCGGGGTGGGCCGGCTGGACGCGATGTTGTCCGCGCGTGAGGTGGCGGCCCGGTTCGCGGGGGAGATGGAACGCACGGGGACCTGCCAGGCCGTCGTGCCGGTCGCGGGGCTGCTTGCGCTCACCGCCCGTACCTTGCGTCAGGCCGAGTTCGTCGCGCTGCAGAAACTGGCCGAATTGGATCCGCAAGTCTTGGCCAAAGCCCTGTTGTCTGTGGACCGCTTTGTGCGCGAAGATGACTCGCTTCCGCTCGACGCGCCAACCCGTACGGCACTGCTGCACCGGTTCGGGATGTTTGGCATTCGGATCTCGGTGGCGGTCATCCGCGTCGGTATCGTCGACGCCAATGGGTTGGCCGTGGAACTCCTTGAGCGCAGCGGCCTGGTGGAGTTGCACAACATCATCGCCAACCAGTTCGGCCAGCGCGCGGGCGTCCTCAAATCGCATACTGCGCTGCTGTCGACCCGGCAGGTGCTGACCACCTATCCGGTCCAAGGCGGCCGCCGGGTCATCGACGAGATCGATCCGCTGCTGGCCGACACCCACGCCTTCGACGAGCTGCGGCTACTGGCGGAGCTGTCCTCGCGATCGACCACGCTCAGTGAGCACGAGACGCTGCTCGTTCGTCGGCTGCTGGGAGCGTCCGGCACAGATGCGGCCGCCCGTCTCGGGCTGGACGAGACGCGTATGGATCCGCGCCGCGCGGCCTTGGATGCCGTCGGCCGTTGGCGCGCGCGAGCCGAGTATCCGCTCAACGATCCCTTTACGAGCCGCCTGTGCTTGGCGGCGGCCCGGAGCGCCGAAGGCGTACTCACCCAATTGCCTCTACATGACGGCCCGGCATACTGAGCAGATGATGACGCGTCTGCTCGTCGCGATTTTCGCCCTCGTGGCTGGGTTTGGGACGGCGACCGCTGCGGCCGAGCCCACCCCCAACCCGGCGGGGCCGGCGCCCAAGCCTGTACCCGCCAGTGTGTGGATCAACCCCGGCGATATCCCCATGAACGGCGAATACCACTGGTCAGCGGCCAGCCCGACCACAACCGGTAGGGCCGCGTTCCTCAGCATGCGGCTATGCGGAAGCCCATCGGCGGATCTCCTGCCACCGGCATCCGGCATTGCGACACAGGCCGCCTCCGGCACCGCGGCCTCCGTTGTACAGGCGGCGGGGCAGTGGCCCGAGGGCACCCCGGTCGCCTCGGATCGTGCCTTGGCGTTTCAGAGCGGTATCCGGTCCCAGCTCAACTTCTGCCCGGGAGTCGGAGATGTGATCAGCGTCGACCTGCGTCCCCTGGCATCTTGGTATGGCTTCGCGGCGACCCTGCTGGTCGGCAAGGAACGTGACAACCCCACCAGCGAGGTACACATCTATAACGTGGTTCCGCCCGAATCCGGCACCATCTCGGAGCTGGCGGTCACGGTGCCCCGCACAGGCAGCGAGCCCTCGCCATGGAAGCCTGTCGACGACGCGACGGTCCTGCGCGCTCTCGCCCAGCCGTTGTGCAAGGGCTCCTGCTAAGCAGGGTTGTCTGTGACTGTGCGCGCGTGGCTACAGGCAGTTTCGGCGGTTGCCGTCGCCGCATGCCTGGGTACCGCGGTACCGGCCGCCGCCGATCCGAAGCCGTTGCCTAACACGGTGTGGGCCAATCCGCGGGATATCCCCATGGACCAGGTATCGCATTGGGCTCCCTTGTCGCCCAATGCAATCCCGGTGGATCGTCCTGCGTTCTGGTCGGCAAATCTGTGTTTCTCGCTCGGGGAGAATCTGCCGCAATCGCCCGAATCGGCGTCATCGACAGTGAGTTCGGATGAGTCTGGCTGGACGGCGGTGGAAGTGATCGCGCGCTGGCCCGGCGAGACCGGGGTCGCCGATCAGTATGCGTCGACCGTGTACCGGTCATTGCGGGCGAGGCTGGATCGCTGCTTCAACGCCATCGGTGCGCAGGTCACGGTGACGGACCTGACGGTTGGTCACGCGGCGACGGTCACCTTGCCGCCGCAGGGCGGCAAGCAACCCCAGTACCGGCTGTACGTGGTGCAGCCCCAGGGCACCGGGACGGTAGCTGAACTGACCGTGACCAATGCCATCACCGGGTCGGGCGGAGCGCCCTGGGTCGAGGCCAATGATCAGCAGGTTCTGCGGAGCGTGGCAGCGCCAATTTGCCGGACGGCCAAGAGCGCCGACTGCTGAAATTCGCGTCCAATTTTGTACCGGTGTAGATGCCGAATCACCACCATCGCGTGCCCTTGACGGCGTAGCGTCCGGGGTATGCGAGGGCGAGGTTCCCTATCTGTGGTCTGCGGTATCGCGACGATTGTGGCGATGGCCGTCTTGTTGACGCCGGTGTCGATTCAGGTCGAAACGGGCGGTGCAACAGAGTCGGTGACGTGTGGAATGCCGGTCGGGCCGCGCCTGGCACGCGCCGCGGAACTCGATAGGACCTATGCCGCAGGCAACCAGTCGACCAACTATCACGACCAGTGCGCTGCCAAGCTCGATACGCGGCGGGTGTTGGCCATTCCGATCGGTGTGCTGTGCTTCGTGGTCGCGATGTGCGCCGCGGGCCGCCTATGGGATGAGGCCTCCCCGAGCAGGCCCGGCAAGACCCATCAGGGCATGCCCGGCCCGCCCGGAATCCGGATGGCTCACTGACCCCTTAAGGGTGGTAGCGGTATCACGATCGACCGGCCTGTGGTCGTTGTCGGCTGGGTTGTCGTGGTCGTCGGTTGAGTCGTGGTGGTTGTCGGCTCGGTTGTCGTGGTTGTAGTCGTTGTCGGCTCGGTCGTTGTCGTCGTCTCCGAGCTTTGGGCGGGTGACTCGGAGACCGTTTGTGTCTCCGTCACTGTGGAATCGCCGCCGCCACCGGTTCCGTTGTGGCCGCCGTGGCCCTCATGGCCGCCGCCGGGGACCGCAGGTACTGAGCTGGTGGTCGATGAGACGGAGGACGTGCTTCCCGCGGGTGTCGGTTTGTCGCTGCGGGTGATCACCAGCGCGGCGATCACGGCGATAACCGCCACTCCGGCGCCCGCCAGCGCGATCAGCACCGCCGGTTGCTTGTACCAAAGAGTGGGCTGCTCAGGTTCCTGATCGCGGTACTGCTGGTTGTACATGGTCGGATCTTCTGGCGGCTCCGGGTATGACATGACCGGAGCGTAACCCAACGGCCTTACAGCCCGGGTATTTGCGGGATCTGTGGAATTGGTGGGATTCGCGGTATCTGGGGTATCTGCGGAATAGCTGGCGGCGACGGAATCGCCGGGGCCTCGTATCGATACGTCGTGGTCGACGGAGTCTCGTAGTACGTGGGTTCGGTAGTCTGCGCGGGCGCCACCGGTTCCGGCGACGGCTCGGTCGTCGTAGCGGTGGGGGCGGTTGTCGACGGTTCAGGCGTGGTCGTGCTGGAGGTCGGCGGCGTCGACGTCAGCGGAGTGTTGTCATTGACGACGCGTTTGTCCGTCGACAACACGATGGTCATGAGCACGGCGACGATCGCGATGATCGCGGCGATGATGCCGACGATCGCCGGACCCGTCCGATACCAGGGCTTTGGCTTCTCACCGTCCTCGAGCATCCCGGAGAAGACGCTCTCGTCATCGTCGGGGGCGCTCGGTGTTTCGTGCTCAGTCATCGCGCGGAGCCTAACCCAAGATCCATCAAGCGAACTGGGGGATCACCGTCGAGGCGAAGAACTCCAGTTGGTCGAGGTCACGCATGTCGAGCAGCTGGACGTATACCCGCTGCACACCGGCGTCGACGTAGGCGCGCAGCTTGTCCACCACCGCGTCGGGAGTGCCTGCAAGCGGGCTGTTCTCGGTGATCTCATCAACCTCCCGGCGGGCATTCGCCGCGCGGCGTGCGATATCGGCTTCCGTGTCACCGATGCATACCGCGAAGGCCGCTGAGTAGATCATCGAATCCGCGGGCCGTCCAGCGGCTTCCACTGCCTGCGCCACTCGGGCATACCGGTCGATGATGATGTCGAGGGGCTGGAATGGCAGGTTGAACTCGGCGGCGAAGCGGGCAGCGAGGGCCGGCGTGCGCTTGATCCCGAGACCGCCGATGACGATGGGCGGATGCGGTTCCTGCACGGGCTTGGGCAGCCCGGGGGAGTCCGTCACCGTGTAGTGCTTACCGGTATAGGAGAACGTATCCCCGGTGGGCGTGGTCCACAGGCCGGTGAGGATATCGAGCTGTTCTTCGAGCCGGTCAAACCGCTCGCCCAGTGGCGGGAACGGAATCGCGTACGCCTCATGTTCCTCGCTAAACCACCCCGCGCCCAGGCCGAAATCAACTCTACCGCTGCTCATTTCGTCGACCTGTGCGATGGTGATGGCAAGCGGTCCCGGATGGCGGAAGGTCGCCGAGGTGACCAAGGTGCCGAGGCGGATGGTGTTGGTCTCCCGGGCGATCGCCCCGAGGGTGACCCATGCGTCGGTCGGGCCGGGCAGCCCGTCGGCACCGCCCATCGCCAGATAGTGGTCGGACCGGAAGAAGGCCGTGAATCCCAGTTCTTCGGCCGCTTGTGCCACCCGCAGCTGGTCAGAGTAGGTGGCGCCTTGCTGCGGTTCAACGAATACCCGGAAGTCCATAACCGCCACAGTACGTAAGGCCGCGTACCCGGGCGTGGGCGACTTGCGTAGTTGGTTACGGTGGGGTGGGTAGGACGTGCATAGTGGATGAGTGTGCAGCGAAACGAGGGAAAGTGGCATCACGCGTTGCTGTTTCGGCCATGGTGGTACTGGCTCTAGCCCTCTCGGGCTGTTCCGGGGCGGACAAGAACGACACACCCACCGGCAGCTCCGCGGCGCAGTCGTCGCGGCTGCTGAACTTCACCGCCAAGACCGTTGATGGCGCCGACTTCGCCGGCAACAGCCTGACCGGAAAGAAGGCAGTGCTGTGGTTCTGGGCGCCGTGGTGCCCGACATGCCAGAAGGAGGCCCCGGATGTGCAGAAGGCCGCGGCCGCCCATCCGGATATCGCCTTCGTGGGTGTAGCGGCGCAGGACCAGGTGTCGGCCATGCGCGACTTCGTGACCAAATATCGCCTCACCTTTACTCAGCTGGCAGATACGGACGCCAAGGTGTGGGCGCTGTTCGACGTCACCCGTCAGCCGGCGTTCGCGTTCCTGGGGGCCGACGGCAAGGCGGACGTGGTCAAGGGTCCGCTTTCAGGCTCGGACCTGGACAACAAGGTCGGACAGCTGCACTGAATCAGAACATCTGACGCCGTGATCGATACCACAGCACTCACTTTCGCATTGGGGGCCGGGCTGGTCGCCGCGCTGAATCCGTGTGGCTTCGCGTTTCTCCCGGGCTATCTGGGACTGGTGATTGCCGGGAGTGATGGCACGACATCGAGGCTGACGGCGGTCGCACGGGCGGCGACCGCCACCGTGGCGATGGCCGCCGGATTCCTCACGGTTTTCGGGGTTTTCGGACTAGTCATTTCCCCGGTGGTCGCCTCGGCCGGCCGGTATATGCCGTTCGCGACGGTAGTGATCGGTATTGCGCTGGTAGCGCTTTCGATCTGGTTGTTGTCCGGGCGTGAGCTCACGGTCATGTTGCCGCGGGTCTCCGGCGGAGCGCCGACCTCCTCGCTGCTGTCGATGTACGGGTACGGGCTCACCTATGCGGTGGCGTCGCTATCGTGCACCGTCGGGCCGTTCCTGGCCGTCATCAGCACCACCTTCAAGCAGGGCTCCATCGTCTCGGGGGTGCTCGCGTTCATCGCTTACGGGGCGGGAATGGCCGTGACTGTCGGCGTTGCCGCATTAGCTGTTGCCCTGCTGGGTAATTCGGTGCAGGCGAGCATGCGCAAAGTACTCCCGTACGTCGGTCGGATTGCCGGTGTGTTCGTCCTGCTGACCGGTCTGTACGTCACCTACTACGGCTACTACGAGATCCGGCTCAATTTCGGTGACGGGAGTGCCGATGATCCGGTGATCAACGCCGCGAGCGCGGTGCAGAACTGGCTCGTCGGCGTGGTGGATGCCACTGGGCTATGGCCGCTGGTGGGCGTTATCGCGCTGATTGTCGTTGTCGCGGCGGTAAGTTCGTATGCCGTACGGGGGCGACGCTGAGTTACCCACGCTCCGCGAGTTCAGAATATCCGTTCCGCAGTGAGCGCAGCTGCTCGGCGCCGTCACCCACGTAGGACGATCCGTGCATGATGGCCAGCGTGGTCGGCCCGAGGGCGGCGAGTTGATCGAGCGTCGGCGCGAGAGTGGTGGTCAAACCGGTGGCGTGGAACAGCCCTTCAGCCGCTAGGGCCGGAGCCACACAATCAGATTCGGTAAGTGCCGGGCATCGTCCGGCGTGCGTGAACAGGTCACCGGAGAACAGTGTCGCGGTGGTTTCGTCGAACCAGAGTCCTGCCTCCCAGTTATGGGGGATATGCGGGGTCGCCAGGAATCGCAGACGGTGCCCGCCGATGTCATGTGCCTCCTCACCCACAGCAACGGGCGGGCGGTCGCACATGTCATTGAGCGAGAGCATGCATGCCAGCGGGCTGTGGATGACCTCGGCACCCGGAGCGTTCGCGAGGAATTGGTTCACCGAGCCGCATTCGTCGGCCTCGATATGACCGAAGGAGATCCATCGCAGCGACTCCAGTGGGATGACGCGTGAAACTGCTTGGGAAACGTTGGGATACAGGAACCTGTGGCCGGTGTGGAACAAGAATGGCTGCTCGCCGGTGAGGAGAAACTGATTGAAGGTAAAGCCGTGTTCGGTGATATCCGGGACCCAGGTGGAGAACCGGAAGATGCCGTCCGCGATCTCGTCGACGGTGGTTTCCATGGTTTCAGTCTCCGCCCGCGCGCGGCGGCGGCGCTCAGGAACGGCGCTCTTCGCCGAGAGGACATCTATGCGGGTGCTTCGTGGGTAATGACCTGTATAAATGTCCTTTCGGCGGGGTGGCGCCGGGGCGAGGGAACAAACCGGAGTGGACGTCCGTTGAGCTGTATGACAAACCTGAGTCAGATCGACTCAACTATGGCTTGACGGAATGATCCGGATGAGGCAAACTTGAGCGGATCTCACTGAAGGCAATGAGGTAACAAACAGGAGGAATGAACTATGGCTCGTGCGGTCGGAATCGACCTCGGGACCACTAACTCCGTTGTCGCCGTCCTCGAAGGCGGCGACCCGGTAGTTGTCGCGAACTCGGAAGGCTCTCGCACCACCCCGTCCGTCGTCGCGTTCGCGCGTAACGGCGAGGTGCTGGTCGGGCAGCCTGCCAAGAATCAGGCGGTGACCAACGTCGACCGGACCATCCGTTCGGTCAAGCGGCATATGGGCACCGATTGGGCCGTCGAGATTGACGGAAAGAACTACAACCCCCAGGAGATCAGCGCGCGCACGCTGCAGAAGCTGAAGCGCGACGCCGAGGCGTACCTGGGTGAGGACATCGTTGATGCCGTCATTACCGTGCCGGCGTACTTCAACGACGCTCAGCGGCAGGCCACCAAGGAGGCCGGCCAGATCGCCGGTCTGAACGTGCTGCGCATCGTCAACGAGCCGACCGCGGCTGCCCTGGCCTACGGCCTGGACAAGGGCGAGAAGGAACAGACCATCCTGGTCTTCGACCTCGGCGGTGGCACTTTCGACGTGTCGCTGCTGGAGATCGGCGACGGCGTCGTAGAGGTCCGGGCGACCTCCGGTGACAACCACCTCGGTGGTGACGACTGGGACGAGCGCATCGTGAGCTGGCTCGTCGACAAGTTCAAGGCCAGTGCCGGTATCGACCTGACCAAGGACAAGATGGCCATGCAGCGTCTGCGCGAGGCTGCGGAGAAGGCCAAAATCGAGCTGAGCTCGAGTCAGTCCACCTCGATCAACTTGCCGTACATCACGGTGGACGCGGACAAGAATCCGCTGTTCCTCGACGAGCAGCTGACTCGTGCGGAGTTCCAGAAGATCACGCAGGATCTGTTGGACCGCACCCGCAAGCCGTTCCAGTCGGTCATCAAGGACGCCGGAGTGTCGGTGGCCGATATCGACCACGTGGTGCTGGTGGGTGGTTCAACCCGCATGCCCGCAGTGACCGATCTGGTCAAGGAGCTGACCGGCGGCAAGGAGCCCAACAAGGGTGTCAACCCGGATGAGGTTGTCGCCGTGGGCGCCGCCCTGCAGGCCGGTGTGCTCAAGGGTGAGGTGAAAGACGTTCTACTGCTTGACGTCACCCCGCTGTCTCTCGGTATCGAAACCAAGGGCGGCGTGATGACCAAGCTCATCGAGCGCAACACCACCATCCCCACCAAGCGGTCGGAGACCTTCACCACGGCGGACGACAACCAGCCGTCGGTGCAGATCCAGGTGTACCAGGGTGAGCGCGAAATCGCTTCGCACAACAAACTCCTGGGCTCCTTCGAGCTGACCGGCATTCCGCCGGCGCCGCGCGGTGTACCGCAGATCGAGGTCACCTTCGATATCGATGCCAACGGCATCGTGCACGTGACCGCGAAGGACAAGGGCACCGGCAAGGAGAACACGATCAAAATCCAGGAAGGCTCCGGCCTTTCCAAGGAGGAGATCGACCGGATGATCAAGGATGCCGAAGCGCACGCCGACGAAGACAAGAAGCGTCGTGAAGAGGCGGACGTCCGCAACCAGGCCGAGTCGTTGGTCTACCAGACGGAGAAGTTCGTCAAGGAGCAGCGTGAGCCCGGCGAAGGCAGCGAGAAGGTAGTCGCGGAAGAGACGCTCACCAAGGTCGACGACGCCATCGGCGAGGCCAAGAAGGCGCTGGAAGGCACCGATATCGGCGCCATCAAGGAAGCCATGGAGAAGCTCGGCGAGCAGTCGCAGGCGCTGGGTCAGGCCATCTACGAGTCCGCGGCCGCCAAGGCCGAGGCTCAGGGCGACGGCGCCGGCGGATCCGCACACGCTGATAGCGATGTCGTGGACGCCGAAGTCGTCGACGAGGAGAAGGACAGCAAGTGACCCCGTCAGATCCGGTAGAAGAACGCGAGCCGGTGACCGTCACCGACAAGCGCCGGATCGATCCCAACACCGGCGCGGTGCGCGAAGAGGCGAAGGCAGCTGAAGAGAAGGCTGCCGCTGCGGAACCGGGTGCTTCGGCACCCGGAGCCGCGGAGTCGGCGACATCTGGCGTCGGAACCGCTGCCGGCGACTCGGATGCGGATGCCAAGGTGGCCGAACTGACGGCTGACCTGCAGCGTGCGCATGCCGATTTCGCCAACTATCGCAAGCGGGTGGAACGGGATCGGCAGGCGGTGATCGATTCGGCCAAGGCGTCCGTGGTGGCGCAGCTGCTGGGCGTGCTCGATGACCTCGACCGCGCTCGGGAGCACGGCGATCTGGAATCGGGCCCGCTGCGCAGTGTTTCGGACAAGCTGACTGCAGCCTTCGAAGGGCTGGGGCTGGTGACATTCGGTGCTGAGGGTGACGACTTCGATCCCTCACTGCACGAGGCGGTCCAGCATGACGGCCACGACGGCCATCCCGTGCTGGCGGCGGTGCTACGCAAGGGCTACAAGATGGGTGACCGGGTGCTCCGGACTGCCATGGTCGTCGTGACAGACGGTAGTCCGAGTGATCCGGCGAAGTCCGAAGCTGACGACACGGCGCAGGAGGTGCCCGAAACAACGGGTGCCGAAACGCAATCCAAGACAGAATCAGGATAAGAACTGCACATTACGACCCGATCGACGCGAAGGAGGTGATGTCGGGTGACGCAACGTGAATGGGTCGAGAAGGACTTCTACAAGGAGCTCGGCATCTCCTCCACCGCGACCCAGGACGAGATCAAGAAGGCCGCACGCAAGCTGCTGGCCGAGAATCACCCGGACCGGAACCCTGGGAACCAGGCGGCCGAGGATCGCTACAAGGCCGTCAGCGAGGCCAAAGATGTGCTGTCGGATACGACCAAGCGCAAGGAGTACGACGAGACACGTCGGCTGTTCGCCGGTGGTGGATTCGGACGGCGCTTCGGCGACAACGGATTCGGTGGCGGCGGCGGCTTCGGCGGCGACAACAGTGCCGAGTTCAATCTGAACGATCTGTTCGGAAATGCCGACACCTCCGGTGGTGGCGGAATTGGCGATCTGTTCGGTGGTCTGTTCGGGCAGCGCGCGCAGCCGCGCGCCACCCGGCCGCGTCGCGGAAACGATCTCGAGACCGAAACCCAGCTCGACTTCGTCGAAGCGTCCAGGGGCGTTTCGGTTCCGCTGCGGCTCACCAGCCCAGCACCGTGCACCACCTGCCATGGCAGCGGTGCCCGCCCGGGCACCAGCCCGAAGGTCTGCGGTTCGTGTAACGGCAGCGGCGTCATCAATCGCAACCAGGGCGCGTTCGGGTTCTCCGAGCCGTGCGCCGATTGCCGCGGTACCGGTTCGATCATCGAAAACCCCTGTACCGACTGCCAGGGCACCGGGGTCACCACCCGGACCCGCACCATTACCGTGCGGATCCCTCCGGGAGTCGACGACGGACAACGTATTCGGCTGGCCGGACAGGGTGAGGCCGGTCTGCGCGGTGCCCCTTCCGGCGATCTGTATGTCACGGTGCACGTGCGGCCGGACAAGGTGTTCCGCCGCGACGGCGACGATCTGACCCTGACCGTTCCGGTGAGTTTCACCGAATTAGCGTTGGGTGCCACGGTTTCTGTGCCCACCCTGGACGGTCGCGTCGGGGTCAAGGTGCCCGCGGGCACGTCCGACGGGCGCATCCTGCGGGTGCGTGGACGCGGCATCCCCAAGCGAGCCGGCGGCAATGGCGATCTGCTGGTCACCGTCAAGGTCTCGGTGCCGTCAAAGCTGGAAGACAGTGCGCTGGAGGCATTGCAGCATTACCAGGCCGCGGAGAAGGCGAGCGGATTCGATCCGCGGGCAGGCTGGGCGGGCGCGCGATGACGCGCCGCCGGCAGCCCGAGCGTGGGGCTCGCACCTTCCTGATTTCGGTGGCCGCCGAACTGGCCGGGATGCACGCGCAGACGCTGCGCACCTACGACAGGCTGGGCCTGGTCATCCCCGAACGCACCAGTGGCGGCGGACGGCGCTACTCGCAACGCGATGTGGAGCTCCTGCGCGAGGTGCAGCGATTGTCGCAGGACGAGGGTGTCAACCTCGCTGGCGTCAAACGGATTATCGAACTGACCAACCAGGTCGAGGCGCTGCAGGCCAAGATTTCCGAGCTTACTGTCGAGGTAACTCAGCTGCGCACCGTGACGGCTGGCCGTGAGGTCGCCGTCATCCCGAAGAGTACTGCCGTCGTTGTCTGGCAGCCCCGCCGGCAACGCTAGAGCGGATCGTGCTGAATCCTTGAGGCGTCGGCTCCCCTGGAGACCAAGGCTTCCTTGGTGGCCTTGATCATGGAGGCCGACCCGCCGAGGAGGATCTGGCGATCACCCCACCCGCCGTAGGCGGTCACAACCTCTGATAGCAGCCCCGTCTGGCGGACATGGAGTCCGCGGGGAGGTGTCGGATCGTGAAATTTTTTGGCCCAGTCCGGGTTTTGGGCGTACTCGGTGACCGGTGTGACCGACAGCCATGGATTCATCGACGCGATATGCCACAGCGTCCACAGATCGTAGAGTTCCTGCGGATAGCGGGCACCGTAAAACAAGTGCACCCTTGGGTTTTCGGCCCACTGGGACAGTTCCATGATGAGGCACCGCAGCGGTGCGATACCAGTGCTGCCCGCGACCATGAGGATATCTCCGGCGTTACGGTTCACGGACAGTGCGCCGAGCGGTGGTGATATTCGCCAGGTGTCGCCCACCTTGGTCTGGTTGACCATATCGCCGCTGACCAATCCTCCAGGGACCGCTTTGACATGAAACTCTATGTGGCCCTCAGGGTCTGGAGGAATCGCCAGACTGAGATAGCGCCAATTCCGCGGGCTTTGCGGCACCTGAACATGTACGTATTGCCCGCAGTGGTAGTCCATCGGCGCGTTGAGTTTGAGCCGGATCAACGCGAGATCCCGTGACGTGCGGTGGTATTCGATGACTTTCCCGTCCCACCAGGGTTGGCCGCTGTCCGATGCGGCGGCGCTGCGCATCACCTCGACAATTACCGTGTAGACCTCGGTGGCTGTGGTCTCCATTCGGCTGTCCCAAATCGGTTGCAGTACCTCTCGTGTGGTGTCGAGCAGTGCCTGACGCATGGTGCCGTATTGGCTGTCGGTGGCGCCGAACTTCCGGTGATCGCGTCCCAGCTGGGCGAGGAAGTTGACCAGACCTTCGGTGCGGTAGGCCGCCATTTCCCAGAGCACGTACTGCAGTGCCTGCCGGAAATGGTCTCGCTGTGCGGACATATCGGGAGGGAACAGGTCGCCGACCGTGGGATCGATGGCGAACCATCGGCTATAGAAGCTTCTGACGAGCTTGTCTCCCGATAGCTCGACCCCGCCGGCTAAATCGTGCAGCGCTTCGACGTCCTCAAGCCCCACGCGTCTGTTGCCTAACCTTTCCGGGGTCCTGCCTTCTGAGAGGCCAGTCTAGGAGGGAACTTCGCGACGTGTCTGGGACTGTGTGATGCCAGATTGAGTGGCGCCGATTCAGTGAGGGGCGATTTGTGTGCTGGGGTATCTCTCCATCTTGGCCTTTTCCGACTACAGGAGCATCAGGAAAGGCCACCTCGATGTTTGCCCATTTTTCCTTGAGTGGATATGAAGGCAATTCTGTTTGATTAGGCTCTCGCCCCAATCAGCTCCCGTCCCGTCGCCGCACCGATCCGGGCCGTCGCGCGCTGTCGGACCCCGTCCAGGGCAAGCAGCGCCGCACCGAAACCGATCCAGCAGCACAAGATCAGGATCACCCCGGCCGAGCCCGCTCCGTTGAAGTAGGCCATCGACCGCAGCAGCGTGCCATTGGCTCCGGGCGGTAGGAACTGCCCCAGCAAGCCAAGACCTTTCGGCAAGAACTCCGGCGCCGACGTCAAGCCCGAGAGCGGGTTCCCGACCAAAATGGCGAGTGCGGCCCCTAATCCGATTCCGGGATAGCCCACCACTGCGCCCAGTCCGGTGATGCTGAACGACATCGCCATCATCCCGAGCGTCAGGCCGGCCGTCACGCCCCAGAAATTTTCGGTGATCACACCCAGGAATGAATCCAGGATGACGCAGATCGTTACCGACCCGAGGAAGGAAAAGCCCATGGCGGTAAGAGCTTTAAGCCAGGTCCGCCCAGGGAGCAGGAGTGTGAGGGCGACCGCGGGAAGCAGCCCGCCGAGGGTCATCGGAAACGCCGCGGCGGCCAGACCCATCCCGCGCGGATCCGAGGAAGGCAGCGGTGCGAGGTCCTTGACGGGCAGGTTCATTCCGGTCCGCTTGCCGATCTGTTGACCGATTCCGGTGAGTGCCTGCGCGACGGCGGGACTGCCGCCCGTTGCGATCACCACCGTCGGCGCCGGTGGTGCAAGGACGAATCCGCCGTACACGATCCGGCCTTCGGTGGCCTCTTCCAGCTTGGCCTGGCTTGGGTACCGGGTGATGGCGAATGCGCCGGGCGAAACCCCGTCTAGCCGCGCGGTGAGCATGGCCACTTGAGCGGCGGGACCGGCGACGCCGATCGGCACATCCCGTGGTGCCGATCGTGCCGATGGCCACGCGAACGCGAGGAAGATGACGCCCAGCGCGACCGTGAGCAGCGTGGCGATAGTCGTGGCCCGGGCCCAGTCCGGTACGTGGTGGGTGATGCCTGGTCGAAGTTCGTGTTGGCCGGTCATGTCAACCTCCATTTCACTGAGTGTTGAATTAATTGAGATGAGAGTAGATCGCGCGAGCATGTTTTTCAACACTTGTGGAAAACTGGTACCGTGAAGCATGACCACCAGCGCGAACGCCGCCCGCAGAGGCAGGCGCCGCGGAGAAGCGGTATCGCGGGATCACGTGCTCGACGTCGCGAAGCGTTCGTTCGCCGAGCGCGGCTACGAAAAGACGACCATCCGGGGCATCGCCCGCGATGCCGGCATCGACCCGTCGATGGTGGTGTACCTCTTCGGGTCAAAGGACGAGCTGTTTCGGGAGTCGATCCGATTGATGATCGACCCCGTTGAACTGGTGCTGGCCGTTCGCAACGGCGAGGGCACGGTGGGCGAGAGGTTCGTCAACGCCTATCTTTCGATGTGGGAGCAGGCGGGCACCGTCGACACCATGCTCGCGATTCTGCAGTCGGCCACTACCAACGACGATGCGCATCGCGCGTTCCGCGAGTTCATGCAGAACTACGTACTGGCCGCGATGAGCGAGGAACTGGGTGGTGGTCCCGAAATGCGGACGCGGTTCGCCCTGGCGGCGACATCCATGGTGGGGACCGCGCTACTGCGGTACGCGCTCAAGATCGATCCGCTGGTCGCGCTCACCCGGGAGCAGCTGGTCGCCGCGCTGGCTCCGACGGTGGATCGATATCTCACCGCAGACGCTGCCGAGTTAGGTCTGAACGACTAACGAGCAGCTCCGCACATTGTGTTTGCTTGGCTAACGAATGCGAACACTGCGGTTACCAGAGTTGTGGGTTATCAAAGGTAGCCCGCAAATTATGGAGAGTGCCGTGCCCGACGAAGTGAACGACATCGCCACCATTATTTTCGACCAGTTCTATCCTCATCCGCCCGCGCGGGTGTGGAGTGTGATGGCTTGTGCGGATGCCATGGAGGAATGGCTGATGGACCCGGTCGGATTTCGGCCGCAGGCCGGAACGCGATTCCGATTCAATGCCTTCCCCTTGCCGATGGCCAACTTTTCTGGTGCGTTGTCGTGTGAGGTGCTCGCGGCAAACCCGAATTGCGTGCTGTCACTGCGCTGGTGGGATGCGAAGTCGTCGAATCAGGCGGGGTGGACGGTCACCTGGGCGCTGCATGAGGTTCCGGGCGGCACCATGGTGGCTCTACGTCACGACGGGTTCGATCTCGACGATCCCGACTCGCGTGTGTACCGGACTATCTCCGAGCGAGGCTGGCCAGGGACCATGGGCAAGCTCGGGCGATGCATCGACGATGCACCCGCCAATGACGACCTGCCTCCGCATGGTTTGGTAACTGATGTATCCGCCTGAACGCCCACATGCTTCACGCAACTGCGGTATCCCAGGGGTATGAGCATGTCGCGCGATGACCTCACATCGGTGACGGTTGGGCAGTTCTATCCGTACCCGGCCGAGCAGGTGTGGCAGGCCATCACCTCGGCCGCTTCGATCTCCGACTGGACGACGGAGGTTCACAAGGACTCCGTTGAGACGGGTAATTCCTTCTCGTTCAACACATTCCCAATGCCCGAGGTGAACTTCGGTGGTCGCGGTGAGTGCGTGTTCACCGCTGTTGTGCCGAACGAACGCATGGCGTATCGGTTCACCACGCCCGAGAAGTCGTGGGACTTGCAGGTCACCTGGACACTCCATTCCGAGTTGGGCGGAACACGATTACTGGTCGTGCACAATGGATTTGACATCGCCAATCCGGCCCATGGGCGCCTTCGTGTTCTCGTTCGGGATATCTGGACACTGGTCATGTCGCGTATCGGGGAATTGTTAAGCGTCCCGGAACTCAGTCCGGATCCGCCACCCGATGATGCGACGGCCTTCAGTCTGGGCGAGTTCTACCACTATTCACCGCAGACGGTATGGCAGGTCATCACGTCGAAGGAGTTCGTGAGTGACCTGGTGAATGAACACGATCTGGCATCCGTGGAGACAGGCGGCCGGATGTCCGTGGTCACGTACCCGATCCCGATTGTCGGGTTCACGGGAAGAGTCGATTTGGAGTTTCTCGAGGTGCGCGAGCCCGAGCTCATCGCGTCCACTTTCGAGATCCCCATCATGGGTGGCATCACCACCCTCCATATGACCTGGCGCCTGCGGCCCAGCGGCGACGGCACCCAGCTGTGGTTCACGTTGAGTGGATTCGACCCGCAGTCCCATCTCAACCGTCAGCTCCGGTCGGTACTACGGGGAGGGGCGCTTCCGGTGCTGTCGCGTGTTGGGGAGCTGCTTGAGGGGCGCGGGCATCGGGTATAGCCCCGAGGAAACCCGAGGAATACGTGCCGAAGCGGGCGGTCGGGACGATCTTGTTCCGGCGCACCCCGTGTTGTGATGAGCTAGACACGGTATCCGGAAAATATTCAAAGTTGAGCGGAACAGACTCAAGATTGACGGCGTTGGAAGTACTGACAAGCATTTCTCTCAACCCACGGAGGTGTTGTGGACTCGTTCAATCCGACCACGAAAACCCAGGCCGCGCTGACTGCTGCCCTTCAGGCCGCGACCGCAGCAGGCAACCCTGAAATCCGCCCCGCCCACCTGCTGGTGGCGCTGCTGAGCCAAACCGATGGCATCGCTGCGCCGCTGCTGGAGGCGGTTGGCGTCGACCCCGCGGCCGTGCGGAACGAGGCGCAGGCCATCGCAGACCGGCTTCCGCAGGTCAGTAACGCCAGCGCCAACCCGCAGCTTTCGCGCGATTCCATCGCCGCGATCACCACGGCGCAACAGCTCGCCACCGAGCTCAACGACGACTATGTATCCACCGAGCACCTGATCGTCGGCTTGGCCACCGGCGATACTGGGGACTCCGATATCGCCAAGCTGCTGGCCAACAATGGCGCCACCCCAGAGGCGCTGCGCGATGCCTTCGTTCAGGTGCGTGGCAGCGGCCGCGTGACCAGCGCCGAGCCTGAGGCGACGTTCCAGGCGTTGGAGAAGTACTCCACCGACCTGACCGCCCTTGCCCGGGAAGGCAAGCTCGACCCGGTGATCGGTCGCGATACCGAGATCCGGCGCGTGGTGCAGGTTTTGAGCCGCCGCACCAAGAACAACCCGGTGCTGATCGGTGAGCCCGGTGTCGGTAAGACCGCCATTGTCGAGGGCCTCGCGCAGCGCATCGTGACCGGTGATGTTCCCGAGAGCCTGCGCGGCAAGACTGTCGTCTCGCTGGACCTGGGCTCGATGGTGGCCGGTGCCAAGTACCGCGGCGAGTTCGAGGAGCGGCTGAAGGCCGTGCTGAAGGAAGTGGCCGCCGAAGCGGGCCGCATCATCCTGTTCATCGACGAGATGCACACGATGGTCGGTGCCGGCAAGGCCGAAGGGGCGATCGACGCCGGCAACATGCTCAAGCCCGCGCTCGCGCGCGGCGAGCTGCACTGCATCGGCGCCACCACGCTCAACGAGTACCGCAAGTACATCGAGAAAGACGCCGCGCTGGAGCGCCGATTCCAGAAGGTGCTGGTGGGCGAGCCGAGCGTCGAAGCAACGATCGCCATCCTGCGCGGACTGCAGGAGCGCTACGAACTGCACCATGGCGTCGAGATCACCGATCCGGCGATCGTCGCCGCGGCCGAACTTTCGCATCGCTACATCACGGACCGCTTCCTGCCCGACAAGGCGATCGACCTGATCGACGAGGCCGCGGCGCGCATCAAGATGGAGATCGACTCCAAGCCCGAGGTGATGGACAAGCTCGATCGGCGGCTGATTCAGTTGAAGATCGAGCGCGAAGCGGTCAAGAGGGAAACCGACGACGCCTCGAAGAAGCGCCTCGAGCTGATCGAGGCGGAGATCACGCGGCTCGGTCGCGAGTACGCGGATCTCGAAGAGGTCTGGAAATCGGAGAAGGCGGCCGTGCAGGGCACGCAGCACATCAAGGAAGAGATCGACAAGCTGCGCCTGCAGATGGAAGACCTCACGCGCAAGGGGCAGTACGACAAGCTCGCCGAGATCCAGTACGGCAAGCTGCCGCAGCTCGAAGCCCAACTCAAGACGGCGGAGAAAGCCGAGGCACCCGCCGGCAAGCCAAAGCTCTTGCGCACGCAGGTCGGCGCCGAAGAAATTGCTGAAGTGGTTTCGCGCGCGACCGGCATTCCGGTCTCGAAGATGATGGAAGGCGAGCGCGCAAAGTTGCTGAAGATGGAAGAGTTCCTGCACAAGCGCGTGGTCGGGCAGGATGAGGCGGTGCGGCTCGTTTCGGATGCGATCCGCCGTTCACGCGCGGGACTCGCCGATCCCAATCGTCCCTACGGTTCATTCCTTTTTCTCGGTCCGACGGGTGTGGGCAAGACCGAGCTCACCAAGGCGCTGGCTGAGTTCCTGTTCGACACCGACGAGGCGCTGATCCGCATCGACATGAGCGAGTACATGGAGAAGCACTCCGTGGCGCGCATGATCGGCGCACCTCCGGGTTACGTCGGCTACGACGAGGGCGGTGCGCTGACCGAAGCCGTGCGGCGCAAGCCGTACGCGGTGATCCTGCTCGATGAAGTCGAGAAGGCGCA
>JBOGDC010000055.1:0-190705 GCA_050701835.1 Mycobacterium sp.
CGGTCGCGCCGGTGGAATCCAGCGCGACCGCGACATCTCAACGTTTTCATTACGCGTTTTCGAGACCGCGGTTCACCCGCCGTGCGCGAGTTGAATTGCCTTCACCACCAACAGGATGGCGCCGACAACCAAATATCCGCGAAGCGCGAGCATGCCGAGTTTGGTTCCCGGACTCCAGGTGACGGGTTCGAGCAGTGCCAGCGGCGGCATCCGCCAGGTACGCGCATCGACGCCTTCCAGGGACCGGTTCATCGCGACTGCCGCGGGATCAGTGTGTCGGCGCCCCGACAGCCACCACAGGACAACCCCGACCAGTACCGCGAGCACCGAGACGCCGGCGGCGAGATACCCAGAGACCTGCACGATATCCAGATCGGGGAAGAGCGTCGTAGCCATCAGGATGCCGGAAAGCAGCAGCAGTACCCCGACGATGAACGCGGCGACGATATTGAGCCACGGCTTGTTGACCCACGGCCCCAGCACCGCCTTGTCGTTGCACAGCATCAGCAGGAACACGCTCGCGCTCGGGAGGAGCAGACCCGCCAGAGCCTGAACGGCGGTGGTCATGAGCCCCAGCGGAGCATTCGGGATCAGCACGATCGCTGCCCCCACCGCCACCAGCACCGTGTATGACAGATAGAACGGCTTGGCATCTTTGAAGCTGCGGTGCAACGAGTGCTTGAGCCCGAAAGTGTCGCCGAATGCGTAACTGGTGGCCAGCGTGACCGCGGCGGCACCGACGATCGAAGCGTCCAGCAGGACGATCGCGAAGATCTTCCCTAGTACCGGCTGAACCTGCCCCAGCCAGTCGGCGATCAAGCCGGCATCGCCATTGTCGCCCCACTTGTCCGGCCCCGAGTTGCCGGTCGCACGGGCCGCGTAATCGGCAGTCATTACCAGCGCGGCGGCACCGATCACCACCACGAGCGAGCCAATGACCGTATCGGCTCGCTCGTATCCGATGAACCGCGGAGTGATGCGTTTGTCGACGATATTGGACTGCTGGAAGAACAGCTGCCACGGAGCGACCGTGGTTCCCACCATGGCGATGATGAGCAGTACCGCACCCGAACTGATGCCGCCGTGGATACCCGGGACCACGAAATCGTGTGCCGCCCTTCCCCACTGCGGCTCGGACATTAAGAACATCGGGATCTGCAGCAGGGTGATGGCGATGAATACGAACATCGCCCGCTCCCAGCGCCGGAAGCTTCCGGTTGCCATGATCAGAATGAGCGCAACCGCCGCGAAAGGCACCGTGTAGTACTTCGACACTCCCAGGTACTCGGAAGCCAGTGCAACACCGATAAATTCAGTGACCAGTGTCAGGAAGTTCAGGATGAAAAGGTCGCCGACGGAGAACCAGCCCCAACCCCGGCCGAACCGCTCATTGATAAGCCGCGCGTGCCCGACACCGGTGACCGCCCCGAGGCGAACCACCATCTCCTGGTTGACAATCAGAACCGGAACAAGCAGCAGCAGCACCCATAACAGGCTGTATCCGTAGCTCTGACCCGCCTGCGCATAGGTGGCGACGCCACCGGCATCGTTATCGCCAACCATCACGATGATGCCCGGGCCCAGAATGGCGGCCATGGTCAGCATCCGGGTCTTGAAGGTGCGAGCCTGACCAGGATCGCTCACGCTGATCTTACCGAACGCACCTTCGATATCACCGAGATGTGCCGAATCGAGGACGGCACTCTTCTGCTGGGGCACAGACGCTTTGGACGACGCGGTAGCACTGACGATTCCGTTTTCGGTCATGGCGTGGCCCCGTCTGGAGTCGAGATGAACTGACGGACCGGACGCGGGGCGGGTTCACGACGACGCCAATCCTCCGGGATAAGCGCGGCCAGCACGTCGTCGTAGGTCACCACGCCGAGAACCTTTTCCCCGTCGTCGACGACCGGAATAAGTGCCAGGTTGTAGTCGGCCATCAAGAGCGCGACATCGGTCAGATCAGCCTCCGGGGCGACACGTACCGGGTCGTCGTCCATGATCGATTCCACAGCTGCGCCGGGCTCGGCTTGTAGCAGCCTGATGACCGACACCACACCGACTAGTTCGCCATTGTCGGCAAGTACGTGAACCTTCAACAGTGCCTCAGGCTGTAGGGATTTCGCCTCAGAGATCGCTGTAAGCGCATCGCCGACGGCGCTGCCAAGGTCACAGCACACGATGTCGACGTTCATCAGACCGCCGGCCGACTCGGGGCTGAACCCCATCAAGGTGACCACCTTGGTGCGCTGTGGAGCCGGCATCAGGTCCAGCACCGCACGTCGTCGGGACTGGCGCAGATCGAAGATCGCATCAGCCGCGTCGTCCGCACGCATCCGGCCGAGCAGGGCTGCAACGTCGGCATCGGACATATCTTCGAAAAGCTTGCTGGCCTTATCCGAATCAAGTTCTTCGAACACATCGGCTTCCAGCTCGGGGTTGTCGCGGACGCGGTCGAGGATCTCCCCGCCCTCCTCCTTGGTCGCATCCTCGAGCAGATCGGCGATCTCGGCGGGTTTGAGCGTGTTCACTCGTCCGCCGACGCGGCGCGCCAACAGTGACCCGCCGTGGCCGATCATCGGCTCGAATGCCTTCCAATCGCGGCCAGCCTGGCCGGCGCCTGCCCTAATCAGGCCGAAAAGCCTGGCGGGACGGCGTGTATCGAGCCGTGCCAGAATCCAGCCCTCTGCAGATTCCACCAGCTCGATGTCGTAGGCATATACCAGTTCGGCGTTGTCCACATCGATGAAGCGGTGGTCGAGCACATCCTCCTCCAGGAGATACTCCCCTTCACGACGCTCGAAGCCACGAAGGTCAACCTTGTTCTTGCTCAATTCGATTCGTTCGGGCGTCACTGCGGAAACGACCTCAGCGGACACGAATACCTTGCGCCCGCCCATGCCCACGACATATCCGGTGACGATCGGGTACTCGTCCGACCCTCGGAGCCGAACGATGACATCCTCCAGTCGGCCGATGTCGTCACCCGAACGCGCGACGACATGCGCTTTCAACAGATCTGAGAATTGAATTACCGGCGGCGTGGCCGCACTATTCGAAGTGGTCATGCCGACTCCTCAACGTTGGGCCAATGCGCTCCGCCCGCACTAATGGGCGGACGGAGCGTATTGGCCTCGAATGAATTTCGAATGTCCACGCACTGTGAACGAGCTGTGCGTGTAAACCGGGACTACGCCCGAACGGCTACCGCGGTGGATGCGCGCCGAGCGATGCCGAAATGACGGCAAGCGGCGAGTAGGCCATTTGCAGGTTGAACCGCTCTTGCGGGGTCAACCGGCGTCGCGTCCACACCCGGTGTAATGCCTGGAATGTCGTGTTCATCATCGGACTCCTTTTGGAGGGAGCCGCATACCACAGCACAAGCGTCAAAAACGTTGACTCAAGCGAGGATTCAGCCTCGAGCAAGCAGCAAGGTATGCGGCATCGGTTGTCTATGCGGACTATCGCCGGATATCACGGTTGTGCCTCACCTCCTTGCCGTCGGGGCGCGCGGGGGCGCCATTTATCGGCGCAGCGACGATGTGAGAGAAGGATGTCCGCGCGGTCATATCCGCTGGACGTGCACCTCTCTCGACAGGGCTTTGGCACTGCGCGACGTGTCCGTTTCACGGAAGCCACTTTGGGTCATCCCTTAGTCCGGGAAGACCTGTCCTAACCTTGGGCGTCTCTCGACGTCGTCAGATCAGTGGCCTGTGTTCGCGCAGGAGCCTCACCTAGCAAGGTGCTGAACCGGTACCCATCATGGGCGTGCCGAATCTCCTTGTCAAGCAGACAGAAAACCGAGTATCAGCGCTCGGGTAGCTGGTGACCGATCGCAGGATCCACTGTCCCAATCTCGTTGACCGCGGAATTGGCCGCCGCAACAGCGGCCGCGACCTCAGGGGTGGTCTTCGTTTCAAACCATCCCGCAACCTCTGCGGAGTCGTCTTCGGGGCGCTCGTTTGGTGCGTCGTCGGTCGGAGACGGCTGATAGCGGAATACGCCGTCCTCCCCCGGCGCACCCAGTAGTTTGGTGAATCCCTGTAGCGCAGAACCGAAGTCGCTTGGGATAAGCCATACCTTGTTGGCTTCGCCCTGGGCCATTTTCGGCAGTGTCTGTAAATACTGGTACGCCAACAACTCTGGAGTGGGCTTTCCGGACTTCACGGCGGCGAAGACCTTTTCAATCGCCTTGGCCTGGCCCTGTGCCTGCAGATACAGACCGGCGCGCTCACCTTCGGCACGCAGGATGCGGGACTGACGCTCACCTTCAGCGGCCAGGATCACAGATTGTCTGGCACCTTCAGCGGCGAGAATCTGGGACTGCTTCTGCCCCTCAGCAGACAGGATCGCCGCCTGTCTGGCACCTTCAGCAGAGAGAATCATGGCGCGCTTCTCGCGATCGGCCTTCATCTGCTTTTCCATTGATTCCTGCACCGAAGGCGGTGGGTCGATGGAACGCAGCTCCACCCGGGCCACCCGCAGGCCCCAGCGTCCGGTGGCCTCGTCCAGCACGCCACGTAATTGTCCGTTGATTTGATCGCGTGAGGTCAGCGTCTGCTCCAGAGTCATGCCGCCGACCACGTTGCGCAGCGTGGTGGTGGTGAGTTGTTCGACTCCGACGATGTAATTGCTGATCTCATACACCGCAGCCTGCGGGTTGGTCACCTGGAAATAGACCACGGTGTCGATATTCACCGTCAGGTTGTCCTCGGTGATCACCGGTTGCGGAGGGAAGGACACCACGCGTTCACGCAGGTCGACCTTGGCCCGGATGCGATCGACAAATGGGATCAAGATGGTCAGCTGTCCACTGACGGTCTTCGAGTAGCGGCCCAGCCGCTCTACGACCGCCGCCTCTGCCTGCGGGACGAGCGCGACGGACTTCAGCACGATAGTGACCCCCAGGATGATCAGGACGATCAACACAAAGGCTCCGGCAGCTACTCCCATAACCGTTCTCTCCTCACTGAGATTCTTACGCTAAATCTTCTCGACAACCGCCGTGGCGCCGTCGATCTGGACGACGGTCACCGTCTCACCCTGCTCGAACCGCCCCGACCTTTCCAGGCTGCGGGCCGACCACACCTCACCGCCCAGCCGCACCAGACCATGAAGATCGTCGACCGGTTCAATCACAATCGCACTCTTGCCCTCCAGCGCCCTGGCATTGGTGTGCAGGATGGGGCCGGCGGTCAGCCGCTTGCGCAAAGCGGGTCGCACACCGACCAGCAGCACTACCGAACTAATGACGAAGACCAGCCCCTCGGCCCACAGCGGCATGCCGAACGCCCACCCGACACCGGCCGTGACCAGGGCCGAACCGCCCAGCATCAAGAGGAACATGTCCCCTGTCATCAACTCGGCGGCCGCGAGCAGGATGCCTGCGACAAGCCACACAATCGGCATGCACACAGATTAGCCCGCGTGGGCAACTGGTGGGGGCGGTTGCGGCGCCTTACACTGCCAACATCATGGCGAATCCGAGTGTGTCCCTGGCGGTGTGGGCAAGCGCGTGGCTCGCTGGCCGCGCGGCGCCCGACGACGTCATTGACGCCCTCATCGCCTGGGCCCCACGCCATTTGGTCACGGCGTACGATGCCGTCGCGGCCGGTCATACGGGGCTCTCCTGGCCCGATATGGACGACAACGGACCGATCGGCCTACTTCAGACGATCCGGACCGCGACCGGCCAGCCACACGGTTCACCGGATATCCACGTGATCCTGCCCGCCCCCGGTGACCCGCGTGGCCTGCCCGCCGGCACCCAGTTCCAGCGCGATGCAATCGAGTCTAGTGAGGCGATTGTGCTCAGTGATCGCAGAAACGATTCCACCGCAATAGGATTGGTTCCCGCCGTGGAGTATGACGAGGACCGCGACGAGACTGCGCGCTTGTCCTGGACCGTGTACTCGCTACCCGCCCGCGTCTCGGTACGCCCTGGACCAGACCTCGGCGAAGCCGAATATCAACTACGGCAGGCAGTCCGGACTGCCACGGCCACCCTCAACCGCCTGGACCGCACGGTGGGCGCAACCGAGCTAGACCCCCGCGCCCTAGTCGAGGAGGTGCTGTCCACGCTACGCGGGCATCGCCTGCCGGACTACGCGCCGGACCGGGCAGTCCGGGTGCTCGATTCGGCCAACCAGGTCGAGGCGATTGCCACCGCGGCGGCCGAGATTATGGAGGCGCCGGGAGCACTCGACGACGGCGCCGTCGCCGATGTCTTGCGCCCCCTCGTCATCCTGGTACGCGAGGCGCGGATGGCCGCGGCGGCCGCCATCATCGAGTCTGCTCGTTAACCGTCCAGCCGACCGCAGCACAGGGGCGAGCACGCGGCGCCGTTCACGCTGAATCCGTATCCAGGGACCGGGTTTTCCCCAGTTGCGCGCAGCGGCGCCACCCCGTCCGCGAGCTCTCCGATCAGGTCGACCGCAAGCCGCGCGAATTGCTCGTCGGCGCCCGGCGTCGCCGCCCGCGCGAACTCGATGTCATTTTCGGTGGCGTATTCACGTGCCTCGTTGTCCAAGTCCCACACCACCTCCAGGTGGTCCGACACGAACCCGATCGGCGCCACAACCACCGATCGCACTCCCCGGCCCTTCAGCGCGGCAAGGTGATCGACGATATCCGGCTCCAGCCAGGGCGTCTGCGGCGGCCCGGAACGGGACTGCCACACCACGTCGTAGTCCTGGCATCCCGCCGCAGCGGCAACCAGCTGCGCGAGGTAACGCACTTGGCGGCTGTAGAGCTCCGGACCGTGCCGAAGATCTGCTGCGAGAGGAATCGAATGCGCGGTGAACACCAGCCGCGCTGCACCGTGCAGGCCCGCCGCCGCCTCGGTGACGGCCTCGCCATAGAGCTGGACCAACGCGGGGTGATCGAAGTACTGACGGAGCTTCACCAGCTCGGGCGCCCCGTCTCCTACCGCGGCACGCGCACGGGCGATGTCCTCCACATACTGTGTGCATCCCGAATAGCCACCCCAGGCAGACGTGGTGAACACCGCGGCACGCCGGATCCCCTGATCGCGCATATCAGCGACGGTGTCTTCCACCATGGGATACCAGTTGCGGTTACCGAAGAACACCGGCAAGGGGCGCCCGGCGAGCTCCAGCTGCCGCTCAATCTGCGTGATCAGCGCCCGATTGATGCCATTGATGGGTGAGATGCCGCCGTAATGGAAGTAATGCTCCGCGACCTCGTCGAGGCGTTCGGGCGGCACTCCGCGACCACGCGTGACGTTCTCCAGGAAAGGCCGAACCTCCTGCGGCCCTTCGGGTCCACCGAAGGACAGCAGGAGAACTGCGTCGAAATCCACTTAAAGTACTTAAAGTAACTGGGTGTGGGCGCCGCCGTCGGCGAAGATAATGTCGCCGGTGGTGGCGGGCAGCCAATCGGAGAGAAGCGCACATACCGTCTTCGCGACAGGCGTCGGGTCCTTCATGTCCCAGCCGATCGGCGCGCGCTGGTCCCAGCCCTGCTCCAACAGCTGCATCTGCTCGCCAGCCTCCTCGCCCAACGCGCCGCCGACAATGGCGCTCATGGCCAGGGTCCGAATCGGGCCCGCTGCAACGAGATTCGAGCGAACCCCGACCTTTCCTGCCTCACGCGCGACGAACCGGTTGACCGATTCCAGTGCACTCTTGGCCACGGTCATCCAGTTGTAGGCAGGCATCGCCCGAGTGGGGTCGAAATCCATGCCCACGATGCTGCCGCCTGGCGCCATAACGGGCAACACAGCCTTCGCCAGCGACGAGTACGAGAAGGCCGAAATGTGGAAGCCCTTCGCAACGTCCTCGAACGGTGCGTCAAAGAACGGGTTGATACCCATACCGCTCTGCGGCATGAAGCCGATCGAGTGCACGACGCCGTCAAGCTTGTTGCCCTCCCCGATGACCTCGGTGACGCGGTCCGCGAGGGAGTCGAGGTGCTTCTCGTCCTGCACATCGAGCTCGAGCAGCGGCGCCGGCTGCGGGAGGCGCTGGGTGATGCGCTCGATGAGGCGCAGCCGGTCAAAACCGGTCAACACCAGCTGGGCACCCTGCTCCTGCGCCACCTTGGCGATGTGGAACGCGATCGACGAATCGGTGATGATGCCCGTCACCAGGATCCGCTTGCCCTCAAGTAGTCCCGCCACGATTCTCCTTAGTTGTGTTCTCGCTAGTCTTGTCGCTCTTCGCGCAGCGGCTCATCGCCGCAGAATTCAGTGTTTTAGTGGCCCATGCCCAGGCCACCGTCAACCGGGATAACCGCACCCGAGACGTACGCGGCATCCGGGGACGCCAACCAACTCACCACGCCCGCGACCTCGGTGGGCTCGCCGATGCGCCCCATCGGGATGGCCTGCAACGCGGTCGCCACATGCTTTTCACCGAGCTCGCGGGTCATGTCGGTATCGATGAAACCGGGTGCCACCACATTGGCAGTGATCGAGCGTGACCCCAGCTCACGGGTGAGCGCACGGGCCATACCGACCAGGCCGGCCTTGGAGGCCGAATAGTTGGACTGCCCCGGCAGACCGATCTGACCGGCCACCGAACCCATGAAGATGAGACGCCCGAAGCGCTTCTTGATCATGTTGCGCGAGGCGCGCTTGGCCAGCCGGAAGGTGCCGATCAGGTTGGCGTCGATGACCTTGAGGAACTGCTCCTCGCTCATCCGCATGATGAGCATGTCGGCCGTGATACCGGCGTTGGCGACCAACACCTCCACCGGACCCTGCTTCTCCTCGACCTCCTTGAAGGCCGCGTCAACCTGGTCGTTGTCGGTGATATCGCACTGCACACCCACGAGGCCGTCAGGGGCGCCCGAGCCACGGTGCGTGATCGTGACGTTGTGTCCGTCTGCGGCCAGGCGCCGCGCCACGGCCAGACCGATTCCCCGGTTACCACCGGTGACGAGAACGGAACGAGGGACGAAGTCAGGACGGGCCGCACCGGCGCCGGGAGCATCAGACATGAGAGCCAACTTATCGTCTCCTTAGACTTCCGCCCAAACGACTGGCCCAAACGAACCCGCCGACCAGATACCGGCTCAGTTGGGTAGACGCCGGTTGACCAGGAGCCCGATGAACGCGGCGGCCAGAACGAGAAGTGCTCCCAGCCGCAGCCAGCCCACGCTGGCGTCGCCCCTGATCGTCTCGTACCCGATCTGTTGTTGCAGGTTTCCGTAGACCTGCTTGAGCTCGCCGAGCGACGACGCCGTGTACGTCTCGCCGCCCGACAGCTTCGCCACCTTTTCCATCATGTCGGGTGCGTACGGAACGGCCTGACGTTGCCCGTTGATCTCGACGTACCCGTCCTTGGTGCCGAAGGCGATGGTCGAAATCGGTACCTGCTGGTCCTTGGCGGTACGCGCCGCGGTGTAGGCACCCTTCGGGTTGTCGGGGTTCGACGGCACCGTCTCCTTACCGTCGGACATCAGCACGATGCGCGCGGGGGGCGCCTTATCGCCACCGCCGATGACCGCACCGACTGTGGCAATGGCCTGCAGCGCGGTGAAGATGCCCTCACCGGTAGCAGTGCGGTCTGCCAGCTGCAGATTGTCCAAGGCGTTGACGGTGGCATCCCGGTTCGTGGTCGGCGAGACCAGCACCGTCGCGGTACCCGCGTACGCGATGAGGCCCAGGTTGATACCCGGGGTGAGGTTACGAGCGAACTCCTTGCCCGCTTCCTTGGCCGCGCCGAGACGGTTGGGTGCGACATCGGTGGATTCCATGGACCGCGAGACGTCGATGACGAGCATCACCACCGCCCGGTTCCGGGGAATCCGCACGTCGTGACTCGGGCCCGCAAGCGCGATAGTCAGCACCATGAGACCGACCACCAGCAGTGCGGTCGCCGCATGGCGCCAGGTACGCGGGCGTTTGGGGGCGACAGAATCCAGCAGCTCGGTGTTCGCGAACCGCAGTACCCGCTTCTCCCTCAGGTACTGCGCGAACACGTACAACCCCACCAACCCGGCCACTAGCAGCAGCACCAGGAAGAACCAAGGGTGGGTGAAGCCCGTAAGAGTCATCGGCCCGAAGAACGGCAGATCACTCATCGCGTCCCCGATCCCGACCCCGCCACCGCGCCGCGGCGCTGCTGGGAGACGAATCTGACGATGTCGTTGATCCAGTCACGGTCAGTCCGCAAGCTCAAAAGCGGTGCACCGCAACGTCGCAATGTGCGTGCCACCTCTTCATGATGCCGGGCGGCCGCCTGCTCGAAATCTTGGCGCAGGCTCTGGTCGATCCGGTACTCCTTGGTGATGCCGGTCTCGGCGTCTTGGAGCAGGACCTCACCGACGTCGGGAAGCTCTACATCGCGCGGATCGAGCACCTCGATACCGAGCACCTCATGACGGGCTCCAATGGCGCGCAACGGCCGCATCCAGTTGATCGGACCCAAGAAGTCGCTGATGACGACGGCCATCCCGCGACGGCGCTCTGGCCGGCGCAACCCGTCGATAGCCACGGACAGGTCACCGCGTACACCCTGTGGCGCCTTGGGCATGGTGGCGATGCTGCGCAGGATGTCCTGCTCGTGGTCGCGGCCCGACCGAGCTGGCAAGCGAACGATCTTGTCCCCGTTGGCAATCAGCGCGCCGAGGCGATTTCCGCCCCCGCTGTTGAGGAAGATGATGGCGGCCGCCGCTGCGACCGCGAGATCACGTTTCTCGCAGTTGGTGGTGCCGAAGTCCAGGCTCGCGGACATATCGACCACCAGCCACGTTTCCAGCTCGCGATCGGCGATCATCTGGCGTACATGCGGGTGGGTAGTGCGTGCAGTCACCGACCAATCCATCCGGCGCACATCGTCACCCGGCTGGTACATGCGCGACTCTCCCGGCTCCGATCCCGGGCCGGGTATCAGGCCGAGGTGGTTGCCGTGCAGCACCCCGTCGAGCTTGCGTCGGATCTTCAGCTCCAGAGTCCGCAGCGCCGCCGACAGCTGCGGGTCACGGATCTCGCCACGACGCAGCGACGGGATGTCGACCGGCCGGGCTCCGCCCGCCCTGGGTGTGCTCACCTGGGCGCAGCGTTATGGGTGGCCGGGACCGGGCTGTTCGCCCCGACCATCGCCGGCGGCACCGAATGTCCTTGCTGCGGAACGGCATTCACCTGCGGCAGGCCCACCGTCTGCAGAATCCGGTTGATCGCGGTGTCGGCGGAGACATCATCGGCCAGCGCGTCGTAGCTCATGACCAGACGATGCCGCAGCACGTCCGGAATGACCTCGATGACGTCCTGCGGGATCACGTAGTCACGTCCACGTACGAGCGCCAGCGCACGAGCCGAGGCAATGATGCCCAGCGAGGCACGCGGGCTAGCACCGTAGGAGATCCAATTGGCGACATCGCCGAGGCCGAACTGCGCCGGGTTGCGGGTCGCCGAGATGACCCGGACCACGTAGTCGACCAGTGCGTGATGCACGAAGTTGTTGGCCGCGAGGTCCTGCAGGCGCACTAGTGCTTCGGCGGACAGGATCTGCTTGGGCTCCGGCGGCGTGACGCCCATCCGGTAAATGATCTCGCGCTCTTCCTCAACGGTCGGGTAGTCGACGTTGATCTTGAAGAGGAAACGGTCGCGCTGCGCTTCCGGCAGCGGGTATACGCCCTCGTTCTCGATGGGGTTCTGGGTAGCCATCACCAGGAATGGCTTGGGCATCGGATAGGTCTTGCCGCCGATCGAGACGTGGCGTTCGGCCATGACTTCCAGGAGCGCCGACTGCACCTTGGCCGGCGCACGGTTGATTTCGTCGGCCAGCAGGAAGTTGGCCACCACGGGGCCGAGCTCGGTATCGAATTCCTCCTTGCCCTGACGGTAAATGCGCGTACCGATGATGTCGGTAGGCACCAGGTCGGGGGTGAACTGAATACGCGAGAACTTCCCGCCCACCACCTTGGCGAAGGTCTCGACCGCCAGCGTCTTGGCGACGCCGGGCACACCCTCGAGCAGCACGTGCCCCTTAGCGAGCAGACCGACCAGAATCCGTTCGACGAGCCTGTCCTGGCCCACGATGATGCGCTTGACCTCGAAGATGGCGCGCTCGAGGTTCTGCACCTCGGCAGCCAGGGCCGGTGATGTCGCACTCTGCGGCGCGTGCGGCGCGGAGCCGGAGTGCCCGGCACCTCCCCCTGGTGACCCTGGTGATGACATCAACTTCCCTCCGGCTCTGCCTGACGATTCATGCCCTATTTGGTGGCGTGATCCATACGAGCGGCACCCAACCCTGGGCGGCGCCTTCGGTCCACTATTCCAGCATCCCGGGATTTGGTCCACGTACCCGTTCGCTGGCGCGCCCTTTAGGCGGCTACCACTGAATGATGCGAACCGCGTACGGAGTCATGCCGCCGGTGCGCACCGGCGACACCGTCACCTTCGCCGCGCTGCCGCTGGCCTCCAACATCTGGCCGTTGCCCAAATAGATCACCACGTGCTGAGAACCACCCGGACCGTAGAAGAGGAGATCGCCGCGCTTTGCCTGCGAAACCGGGACCTTCATCCCCGCGTTGTACTGGTCGCCCGAATACTTCGGCAGCTTCACGCCCGCGGCCGCGTAGGAAAACATGGTGAAACCGGAGCAGTCATATCCGACCTTGCCGGTGTCGTAATCGACACCCCCACTGGGTCCGCGCACGGTGCCCGCGCCCCACGAGTACGGGACACCCAACTGGGAGCCACCACGCTGGATCACACGCTCAACCGCTGCGCGACCATAGACCAGCGGGCGACCCGCGCCCGCGGACTGGCTACCGCCGATCCCCAGCGCCCCCAGCGCAGACTGGCCGACACCCATGACGCCGTTCATGATCTTGGTGGGGTCGGCGCCCTGGCTGGGCCCGGACGGAAGCGTGTTGTCCCAATCTCCGCCCGACGGGTTCAAGCCCAGCGCGCTCAGAAAGGCCGTACCGACATTGGGGCTAATCGGGTTGTCATCGGCGGTGGCCCGCGGGATACCGACGAACAGCGCGAGCGCGACTGCGATAACGACCGCGACGGCCGACCGCAACAGGAAGGCGCCCCGCACTTTTAATGATCTCGTCGTTCTCGCTGTGCTCATCGATTTCACCACTCAACCATTCGCGTTACAAAGGGCGTCATACCGCTCGTCCGAACCGGTGACACCTTGACCACATCGCCGGTGTTCGGCGCTTCGAGCATCTGACCGTTGCCGAGGTACAGCGCAACGTGCTGACTTGCGTTGGGGCCGTAGAAGATCATGTCGCCACGCTTCATCTGCGCGCTCGGAACCTTGCGCCCGGAGTTGTACTGGTATCCGGTGTAGTGCGGCAGCCGGATCCCCACCGCAGCGAAGCCGTACATCATCAGGCCGGAGCAGTCGTATCCGACGGTCCCTGCGCCAGAATCGATTCCACGGGTCGGCCCGTTGTAGGAGCCACCACCCCAGGAATACGGTGTGCCCATCGCGCTACCGGCACGGGCGATCACACGCTCCATATTCTCGCGGCCGTAGACCTTCGGGATGGCCGTGCCCGAATCCGCCACCGGGGCCGGCTTCGGGCAGAACATGCCAATAACGCCGCACACTGCACTTTGTCCCATGTTGGATACACCGCTGGCTGCTGTGCCGCCAATATTGAGCACACTGTTGATGGTCGCGAGCGGATCCGTCGGGACGTTGGCGCTCGCGATCATCGGCAGCGTCGTGTCCCATTGACCACCCGAAGGTGCCGGGGCCGATGCCGATGCCGCGGTCCATTCGTTGCCGCTACCCGCAATCGCCGCGCTCGGGTTGACCACGGGGGCGCTCGCCGCGGAGGCCGCGAACTCAGGGCCGCGCGCCGCGCTCAGCTGCGCCTCGGCACTCTTCTTCTTGGCCGCCAGGTCCGAGGCGGCACCGCGCTGCGCTTCGAGTTTCGTCTGCACGTCCTTCATCGCCGACACCAGGTCGTCCTGCTGTTTCTGCGCGTCGGCGGCCGCCTGGTCGGCCCTTTCCTGGATGGCCCGTGCCTGAGATTCCTTGTTGACCTGCTCGGTGCGCGCCCGGCGCAGATTGTTCATAACAGTCTCGGAGCTCGACTCGACGCTCTTGGTCACCAAGGCCAGACGCACCACGTCGTCGGGACTGGTCGCGGTCAGATATGAACCCGACGGTCCCGCCATGTAGGTGGCCGCGGCCATCCGGTCGAACTTGCCCTGTGCATCAGTGATCGCGCCGTTGGCAACGTCGACGGCGCGTTGCCCCTCGCCGACAGCCTGGGCGGCCCCGGCCGCATCGTCGCGCGCGGTCTGCAGATCGACCAATCCCTTGTTGACGGACTCCTGCTGGGTCTGCACGTCCGCGGTGAGTTGTTCGATCTGCTGATTGGTGTCGGCAAGCTCGCTGATTAACGAGGCCATGTCATTCGGTTCGGCAGAGGTGACAGCGATTGGCGTGGGCAGAATCATCAGACCGGCGACAAGCGGGGGTATGACAAGTGCGACCGCCGCGGTTCGTTTGCCACGGACCGCGAAACGGTCCGCGAAATTCTGCGGGACTGTCCGTTTCATTCGGTCTGCCGTCTCCTCAGCCTTTGGCGCTCGGCGAGCCTTCTCGGTCATCAGCGGCCCTTCCCCGACACGCTCCCAGTTGTCACGTCTGACGCACTAACAACATTGGCGCCACTTGCACCGTACGTCACTTTTGACACTAGCGAAACTCTGGTCACAAATTACATATGTGTAATTAATTGGTCTCTGACGGACAATTGATGAAACGTCTTCTGACGGTTAATTGACGTGAATTGAATACCGGCAGTTCATCCGGGTTCCATAGTGCGCGCGGCTATTTCGCAGCGGAACGACCTGCGCGAATGGTTTGCAAATCGTTACTTAACCGAGTCATTCGCAAACCGGCCGCGAAGGACCGTAATTCCGGCGCATACCGCGGCGACAAGCAGGACAAGCACAATGGTCAGGGTCGTCCACGAGAAGTGCTCCCGACCGAGCTCGGCGAGGAAGTTGTTGGCCGAGACCACGGGGTTGCCGGTCTTCGCGACGTCCTGTCCCGCTTCCAGCGTCACCCTGTTGAACGTGCCGCTGTAGGTCCCCGCGAAGGACGGGCTGATGACAAGGATCGTCGAGTCCGGGTGGTCCTTGCCGATCTCGGTGGCGATATCGCGTAATGGGGTGTCGATCCCGGGATTGTTCGGGAGTGCGATGACCTTCAGATCGATGTTCTGGGCGTGCGCCTTCGCGACAACGTCCTTCAAACCGGGAACGTCCGCCGGCTGGGCAGTGACCCCGTCCTCATTGACATCCGCGCGTGCCATCTCCAGGCACTTGCCCGCCCAGCCCATCGGGTCGGTTCCCGCGGTCTGAATTGACACGCCCACCGCCTGGCACAGCTCGGCGGGAATGAAGGTCGGCGGGTGCTGCGGCGTCACGGATCAGAACTTACCTCGCACCGAGCGCGACGTTGCGCACACAGACACGCCATATTTGACGTATATAACGTCGCCGTCGCCTAGCCCGTAGGCGTCGTGACGGAAACACGAAGTGAAAATCAGGGATCCGCCTCATTACGGGACAAGCGTACTGTTAGAATACGAAAGGAAGGCAGCCACCTGCGGTGGCGCCTCCGGAACCCCGCCTGGCACAGCCCGCCGGCGGGTGACCTTCGAGCTTTGGAGCTGATGTGACTAGCAATGAATCGGTGAATTCCTTCGGCGCGCGCGGCACACTGCAGGTTGGCGATGAGTCGTATGAGATCTTCCGACTGAACGCCGTGCCCGGTACCGAGAAACTGCCCTACAGCCTGAAGGTGTTGGCGGAGAATCTATTACGCACCGAGGACGGTGCGAACATCACCAAGGACCACGTCCTGGCGCTGGCCAACTGGGACCCCTCGGCCGAGCCGAGTGTCGAGATCCAGTTCACCCCGGCGCGCGTGGTCATGCAGGACTTCACCGGCGTGCCCTGCGTCGTCGATCTGGCCACCATGCGTGAGGCCGTCTCCGCCCTCGGCGGCGATCCCGACAAGGTGAACCCACTGTCCCCCGCCGAGATGGTGATCGACCACTCCTTGATCCTCGACGTCTTCGGTTCCGCGGACGCCTTCGAAAGGAACGTAGCGCTGGAATACGAAAGGAATGCCGAGCGCTACCAGTTCTTGCGTTGGGGCCAAGGCGCTTTCGACGATTTCAAGGTCGTCCCGCCTGGCACCGGCATCGTGCACCAGGTGAACATCGAATACCTGGCCCGCACCATCTACACGAGGAACGGCCAAGCCTACCCGGACACCTGCGTGGGTACCGACTCGCACACCACGATGGTCAACGGCCTTGGCGTCCTCGGCTGGGGTGTCGGCGGTATCGAGGCAGAGGCAGCGATGCTCGGCCAGCCGGTATCGATGCTGATCCCCCGGGTCGTCGGCTTCAAGCTGACCGGTGAGATCCAGCCGGGCGTGACCGCCACCGACGTGGTGCTGACCGTCACCGACATGCTCCGCAAGCACGGCGTGGTGGGCAAGTTCGTCGAGTTCTACGGCAAGGGCGTGGCCGAGGTGCCACTGGCCAACCGCGCCACCCTGGGCAACATGAGCCCCGAATTCGGTTCTACCGCAGCGATCTTCCCGATCGACGAAGAGACCGTCAACTACCTGCGCCTAACCGGTCGCGACGACCAGCAGCTGGCGCTGGTCGAGGCGTATGCCAAGGAACAGGGCATGTGGCACGACGCCGACCACGAGCCCGCGTTCTCCGAATACCTCGAGCTCGACCTCTCCACCGTCGTGCCGTCTATCTCCGGCCCGAAGCGCCCCCAGGACCGCATCGAGTTGACCGACGCGAAGAACGCGTTCCGCAAGGACATCCACAACTACGTCGAGGAAAACCACCCGACGCCGGAGACCAAGCTGGACGAGGCTGTCGACGAGTCCTTCCCGGCCAGCGATTCCGTCTCGCTCTCGTTCGCCGATGACGGTGCTGTCGACGCGCGTCCGTCCGCCGCCAATGGCAGCGAGGGGCGTCCGTCCAAGCCGGTCAAGGTGAACTCCACCGAGCGCGGCAACTTCGTTCTGGACCATGGCGCGGTCGTGGTCGCCGGCATCACTTCCTGCACCAATACCTCCAATCCGTCGGTGATGATCGGTGCCGCACTGCTCGCCAAGAAGGCCGTGGAACTGGGCCTGACCAGCAAGCCGTGGGTCAAGACCAACATGGCTCCCGGGTCGCAGGTGGTCACCGATTACTACAACAAGGCCGGCCTGTGGCCCTATCTGGAGAAGCTGGGCTACTACCTGGGCGGCTATGGCTGCACCACCTGCATCGGAAACACCGGCCCACTGCCCGACGAGATCTCCCAGGCCATCAACGAGAACGACCTGTCGGTGACCGCAGTGCTCTCCGGTAACCGCAACTTCGAGGGACGCATCTCCCCCGACGTCAAGATGAACTACCTGGCCTCCCCGCCGCTGGTCATCGCCTACGGCATCGCGGGCACCATGGACTTCGACTTCGACACCGACCCGCTGGGACAGGACCACGACGGAAACGATGTCTTCCTCAAGGACATCTGGCCCAGCGCATCGGAGATCGAAGAGACCATCGCGTCGTCGATCAACCGCGAGATGTACACCAACTCCTACGCGGATGTCTTCAAGGGTGACGAGCGCTGGCGCAACCTGCCTACCCCGGAGGGCAACACCTTTGCGTGGAGCCAGGATTCGACGTACGTGCGCAAGGCGCCCTACTTCGACGGCATGCCGCTGGAGCCGACACCGGTCAGCGATATCAAGGGCGCACGCGTGCTCGCGCTACTCGGCGACTCGGTGACCACCGACCACATCTCGCCTGCCGGTTCCATCAAGTCGGGCACCCCGGCCGCCGAATATCTCGACGCGCACGGTGTCGATCGCAAGGACTACAACTCGCTGGGTTCGCGCCGCGGTAACCACGAGGTGATGGTGCGCGGCACCTTCGCGAACATCCGCCTGCGCAACCAGCTCTTGGACGATGTCTCAGGCGGCTACACCCGCGACTTCACCCAGGATGGCAGCCCACAGGCGTTCATCTACGACGCCTCGGTGAACTACCAGAAGGCCGGCATCCCGCTGGTCGTGCTGGGTGGCAAGGAGTACGGCTCCGGATCGTCGCGCGACTGGGCCGCCAAGGGCACCCGCCTACTGGGCGTCAAGGCCGTCATCACCGAGTCATTCGAGCGCATCCACCGATCGAATCTCATTGGTATGGGTGTCATTCCGCTGCAGTTCCCGGCCGGAGAGTCCGCGGCCTCGCTCAAGCTCGACGGCACCGAGACCTACGACATCAGCGGCATCGAGAAGCTCAACGAGGGCTCGACGCCGAAGACCGTGCACGTGACGGCGACCAAGCTGGATGGGTCCAAGGTCGAGTTCGATGCAGTAGTCCGGATCGACACCCCCGGTGAGGCCGACTACTACCGCAACGATGGCATTCTGCAGTACGTGCTGCGGAATATGTTGGCCGGATAACATCGGCTAGGACTAGGGACAAGCACAGTGCCGCGCGTTAGCGAGGATCACCTCGCGGCTCGTCGCCGCCAGATCCTCGATGGCGCGCGGCGCTGTTTTGCCGAGTACGGGTACGACGGCGCCACCGTGCGCCGCCTTGAGCACACCATCGGTATGTCGCGGGGGGCGATCTTCCACCATTTCCGCGACAAGGACACCCTGTTCTTCGCGCTGGCCCGCGAGGACGCCGAACGCATGGCCAACGTCGCCAGTCGCGAGGGTCTAGTCCAGGTGATGCGCGATATGCTTGCCGACCCGAATCAATTCGATTGGCTAGCAACGCGTTTGGAGATCGCACGCAAGCTCCGCAACGACCCCGAATTCCGGCGGGGCTGGAATCAGCGGTCCGAGGAACTCAACACCGCCACCCTGGCACGACTGCAACGCCAGAAGAAAGCCGGACGGTTGCGCGAGGACGTGTCCAGCGAGGTGATCCTCGGCTACCTGGATTTGGTGCTCGACGGTCTGGTAGCCCGCCTCGCCGCCGGCGAATCCACTGAAAGCCTCAGCCGCGTACTGGACCTCGTCGAAGACTCGGTGCGCCGTGCCGATCACGCCTGATACCAAGGACTGGACCTGGGTCCTCGAGGGCCGGTGCGGGGAATGCGGATTCGATTCCGCCGCAACACGATTCGCCCAGATACCGGAGATCGTTCGGGCGAACATCGATGAGTGGCGACCGGCCCTGACGCGCAACGATGTGCGAGAACGCCCCGACGAGAACACCTGGTCTGCCCTTGAATACGGCGCGCACGTCCGTGACGTGTTCCGCATCTTCCTGGCCCGTCTGCAGCTGATGCTGAACGAGGATGATCCGCTGTTCGAGAACTGGGATCAGGACCAAACAGCGATCGAGGACCGCTACGGCGAACAAGACCCGCAGACGGTGGCCCACGAGCTGGCGACGGCAGGAGAGGCCATCGCTGCCGCCTTCGCCGATGTCCCCGCGGCCGCGTTGGACCGCCGCGGAAAGCGAAGCAACGGTTCGGTTTTCACCGTTGAGACGCTGGCCTTGTACTTCGTGCATGACCCGGTGCATCACCTGCACGATGTGAAGGGCTAGTGCGGGAAGTCGATGACCGCACGCGGAGGTGTGTCGGTGATGTATACCTCCGGACATTTGGCCGCCTGCGCAGCGACCTTCCACGCCATCACACCGTTTCTGTCCATGAAGATGTCGGGGTCCTGCACCATTCGAGCCGATCGGACCACCCGGGACCCTGCGGGTGCCCCGAGATCGTTTGGCTGCGGAAATGACTTCACTTGCTTGTTCTGGGGCTCCGAGGAGGTCCCCACAATAGTGTTATGCGCGGTAGCTCCCCGGAATGCCACCGCGTATGCCCCGTCCACCTGCGTGACCGAGAACGGCGGGGCTTGCCAGTAGGTGACCGGCCCCGCTGGCGGCGCCAACCTGTCGGGCCCGAACGTGAACGTGACCCTGTCTGCGTCATCGAGGGACTCGATGCGCACATCGCGCAGGATCGTTGCGTAGTTCTCGATGCCACCGTCGGTCAACGTCGGGCACGCTGGCGCGGCCGACGCCTGTGGGGCGCCCACGAGCGAGCCGACTACTAGTACAACCGGTACGAGGTATCGATTCATGATTAGCGAAGGTACGGCGCAGTACAGCGCACCGCCGACGTTCGGACAGAGATTGTTCCCCATCGATAACTGCGCGCCGGCCTATGGTGCGCGGTCACAAACCGCCTAATGCGGGAGGTCCACCACAAGGCGCGGCGGGTTCGTCAGCGTGCTCACCTGAGGGCAACGCTGCTTGTTCAGGCCGAGGGCCCACCGCACATGGCCCTCAGAATCCTCTCCCTGCTTGGCCTCCGCCAGGATCTCGAAATCCTTGGGTTTGATCTCGCTGGGACCCGGATACGACCGCGTGGGCTTATCGGACTCGTGGGCGTAGGCGCCATCGAAAAGCACACCCAGCAGCGCGGTACCGGCGACGACGACGTTATCCCCCTTGGGTCCCGCCGATACGCTTTCCGGGCTGTCCACCGTGTATTTGGGAACCACCAATTGGTCCAACGACACCTTCGTCTTCGCGTCCGGCCCGAATTCGAAGGTGACCCTGTCGTAGTCGTCCTGCTTGCCAACGCGCACATCGCGCAGCAGCGTGGCCACATTCTTACCGCCGCCGCCGCTGACCGTCTCGCAGGCCTTGACGCGGAAGGTCTCCGGGGCCCGATCCGACGGGACCGTAGACGTCTGCGGCAGATCCGTTGTCGTTGCCACCGGCGACACCGAATCATTCGCTCGGTGTACCTGACCTGCGCATCCGGTCATCGTCGCCAACACGATCGCGATAGCGCTGATGTGCCGAATACGGCGCGGTCCTTGCATCGCTATACGTTAGCAATACTCACGGCCCGAAAGCTCAACGGGCACACCGCGTGTCGGATGTCAGTTAGGCCGTACGTGCGCGCCGATTCGGACCGCCGCGCCCCCGTAGGGTGACGCCCGACTCCACGAGAGCTCGATGTACGTACCCATACGATCTGCCCGCCTGCCCAGCAAGGGTGCGGATACTCGCACCCTTCTCGTATGCGTTCTTCAGTTCGGCTTGCTCTTCGTCGCGCGTTTTCGCCATCGCGATCCTTCTCCCGACTCCATGCCACAACCTGTGTGGCGACTCGACCCGGTTGCACCATAGCGCAAATGTGATTACGCATGTGCACGAGACATCGGCGGAGTGCGTCAGGCCAGCTCGATGAGGTCCCGATACTCCTCAGACCAGTAGTCTTCGGTACCGTCCGGCAACAACACGACGCGCTGCGGATCCAGTGCCTCGGCCGCCCCCGGATCGTGTGTGACAAGGACGACAGCACCCAAATAACTACGCAGGGCGTCCAGTACCTGCTCACGCGAGGCGGGGTCCAGGTTGTTGGTGGGCTCATCGAGAAGCAGCACATTGGCGGTCGAGGCCACCAGCCCCGCAAGGGCTAGACGGGTCTTCTCACCGCCGGATAGCGTCCCCGCCGGCTGCTCCAGCTGCGGGCCACTGAACATGAATGCACCCAAGATGCCGCGCAGCTCCTGCTCCCCCGTGTCCGGGGCCGCATGGCGGATGTTCTCCCACACCGACGCGTGATCGTCGAGAGTGTCGTGCTCCTGGGCGAAATACCCGAGCTTGAGGCCGTGGCCCGGTTCCAGCACGCCGGCGTCCGCGGTCTCCGCACCTGCCAGCAGCCGCAGGAGCGTCGTCTTCCCCGCACCGTTGAGCCCCAGCACCACAACTCGAGAACCGCGATCTATGGCCAAGTCGACCCCGGTGAAAATCTCCAGAGACCCGTAGTTCTTGGTCAACCCCTTGGCCACCAACGGCACCCGCCCACATGTGGCGGGCGTCGGGAACTTGATGCGGGCCACCTTATCGGCCACTCGCTCTTCGTCCAGCCCGGACAGCATCTTCTCCGCGCGACGCAACATATTCTGCGCGGCAACCGCTTTGGTCGCCTTGGCGCCCATCTTGGCCGCCTGGGTACGCAAGGCCGAGGCCTTCTTCTCCGCGTTGGCTCGCTCGCGTCGGCGACGCTGCTCGTCCAGAGAACGCGCGTCCAGATACTTCTGCCAACCCATGTTGTAGACATCGACTTCCCCGCGCACCGCATCGAGGAACCACACCTTGTTGACCACGTCGGCCAGCAGCTCGACGTTGTGGCTGATTACCACCAGCCCGCCGTCATGTCCCTGCAAGAACCCGCGCAGCCACCCGATCGAGTCCGCGTCGAGGTGGTTGGTCGGCTCATCGAGCAGCAGGGTCATGTTCGACCCCGCGCCGCCGTCCGCCGCACCGAAAAGAATCCGGGCCAGCTCCACGCGCCTGCGCTGACCGCCCGAAAGCGTCCTCAGCGGCTGCGCCAGCACCCGATCCGGTAATCCGAGGCTCGAACTGATGCGGGCGGACTCGCTTTCCGCGACGTACCCGCCCAGCGCGGAGAAACGTTCCTCCAGCTGTCCATAGCGGCGGACCGCCTTGTCACGCTGATCTTCGTCGGCCAGCTCGGCCATCAACGTCTGCTGCTTCTCCAGGTCGCTGATGATCGTGTCCAGGCCACGCGCCGACAGCACGCGATCACGTGCCAGCTGGTCCAAGTCGCCTTCCTTGGGATCCTGTGGCAGATAACCGATTTCACCGATCCGCGCAACCGAGCCGGCATACGGCTCGCCCTCGCCGGCCAGAATTCTCATCGAGGTTGTCTTGCCGGCTCCGTTGCGGCCGACCAATCCGATACGGTCGCCGGGCTGAATGCGCAAGGCGGGGCCCGGCGCGTACACGAGCGTGCGGGCGCCGGCGCGGACCTCTAGGTCCGTCGCGGTAATCACTACGTTCTCCCTTGGATGCTGTTCGCGCGTCTAACGCGGCTCAGCGCTTGTCTCGGAACACCGCCGGCCGCTTTTCCTTGCGCGCGGCAGTGGCTTCTTCGAAGTTGTCGGTGAGCAGCCGGACATACAGCTGCCCCAGACCCTCCTGATGCATATGGCTTTCCAGGCTAGCGGCATCCATCCCGCTCCAGATGGTGCGCTTGGTCAACTCGATCCCTGGACGGGAGAACCCGCCGATGCGTTCCCCGATCGCGTAACACTCTTCCAGCAACGTCTCGGACGACACCGTGCGGGATACCAAACCGATGCGCTCGGCCTCGTCCGCATCGACATCCCGACCGGTCAACATGATATCGGAAGCCCGTGAGGTTCCAATGGCACGCGGCAGCAGATAGCTCAGACCAAGCTCGCTGGCCGTCAGCCCGTTGTTGATACCGGCGGCCCGGAAGTAGGCGGCCTCGGATGCCACCCGAATATCGCAGGCCAACGCCAGACACAGTCCCCCGCCTATGGCCGCGCCGTTCACCGCGGCGATAACCGGCTGATGCATGCGACGCAGGGTGAGTATGACCTCGTCAAGCAGCTCCATGGAGCGCAGCGCAACGGTCGGCTGGGTGAGTCCCGCGATATGCGGGATGGGCCCTGCCGATTTCTGATCGGCCCCAGAGCAGAAGCCCTGACCGGCGCCGGTAATGACGACCGCACGCACATCGTTGTCGTGGCTGATGTCGACCAGCAGTTCCTTGAACGGCAGCATCACATCGAACGCCATCGCGTTCATCCGCTCGGGCCGGTTCAAGGTGACCAGGGCAATATCCGGACGCGGACGGTCCACCAGGACGAAACTCATGCATCCATATAACCGACAGCGCCGGACTCAACCAAATCGTTGACGCCGGGGCGCGTGCGGCTGGTCAGCCAGCGCCCACCGACGACTCGGTACCGCTAACAGGCAGGGGTGAGCGCTCGGCCGCCGATTGGTCTCGCTGGCGGACGAACCTTTGGAGCAGGGTTACCGCACTCACAATGGAGACGATCAGGAGTGTTGGGCCGATGGCGACTATCAGAATTTGTGAGAGGTCCACCGACAAAGTGAAGATCAAGAAGACCGCTAAGGCTGGGAATAGTCCACAAAGAAGGCCCAACCAGAGGCAGATCCGAGTGTGCAGTGTGTGCCAGTCCTTAACGTCCTGCGCTGTCCACCCACGCCGAGGCAGCGCCCCCTCTGCGAGCCCGGGTGCAATGGCGCCCGTGAGCTTCTTAGAGGCAGGCCTGCGCACGAGGGCGCTCGCTACGAGGGACCACACCAGCAGAGAAACGGGAACGAGCTCGGTGACCTGCACGATGCGGGGATTCTTTGTGGTGAACGCGACAGTCAGCGAGCACGCGGCAGCGACGATCACCACTCCGTTCACGGGCTCAAACTTGCGCTTGATCACCATGTTCAGAATTCCCTGCACGACGGCGGTGATGATCGCGCCTGCCAACGCCAAGTAGGGAGTCACACCAAAGGCGCGCAGCGTGTAGTACGCGATGAGCGGCGGGAGGGTGTTTAACGCTGTGGTCTTGACGTATGCACTCAGGCTCGTTGGCGTGTCAACGGCCGCCTCCGAGGAATCGTCGCTAAGGTCTGGACTTTGCTGGGCCACAAGACATGAGCATAGCCTGCCCTTATCCTTCGCGGTCCCCGCCTTCATGCGCCGAAACTCCGGTGAGGCTGCGCCGTGCGCGTTGGCTTACGCCTCCTGCTCGCGCAGCGCGGCTTCCACGTCGAGGTCGCGAACCTTCTGCACCAAGTCTGCCAATGACGCGGGAGGCAGCGCACCGGCCTGATTGAACACCAGCTGACCCTGCTTGAACACCATCAGCGTCGGTATGGAGCGGATATTGGCGGCAGCCGCCAAAGCCTGCTCCGCCTCGGTATCAACCTTGGCGTGAACGACGTCCGGATTCTCCGCCGACGACGCCTCGAAGACGGGACCGAACTGACGGCACGGGCCGCACCAGGACGCCCAGAAGTCGACCAGCACGATGTCGTTGTCGTGGATCAGATCATTGAATGCGTCAGCGGTGATTTCGCGTGTAGCCATGTTGTCCTCAACGTTGCCTCGGTGCGCAATGTTCCAGCGCTGAGAATGCGGTGGCGCACGAAATCAAGCCGAAAAGTCAGTACAGCGCGGCAAGCGCCTTGCCGATATTGAATCCGAGGAACTCGTCGTGCCTACCCGCGCGCAGCTTGTTGACCCACTCGGGATCCGACAACAGGGCACGACCCACCGCGATGACGTCGAACTCGTTGTTGGCGAATTGCCGCAGTACGGCTTCGACCGTCGCAGGCTCGATATCCCGGATCTCGGTGGGCTTGAACTCGGTCTGCAGTCCCACCGATCCGACGGCGATAGCCGGCAGGCCCGTGACGCGTTTGGTCCAGCCCGCAAGGCTCAGTTCCCCGTCGGCTCCGGCCAAGTCCGGAAATGCAGGTAGATAGTGCCGGCGCGTCGACGGATGGAAGACATCCACCCCGGCCTCGACCAGGGGGGCCAAGAGAGCCTCGAGATCGGCTGGACTATCGGCCAGCATGGCCGTGTAATCCGCCTGCTTCCATTGCGAAAACCGGTACAGGACAGCAAAATCCGGCCCAACTGCAGCACGTACTGCCCGCACCACCTCGACCGGGAACCGCAGCCGGTCCGCCGCCGACCCGCCATAACCGTCGGCCCGCACATTGGTGCGTTCCCACAGGAACTGGTCGAGTAGGTAGCCGTGCGCGCCGTGCAACTCGACAGCGTCGAATCCTGCCGCCTTGGCATTGCGGGCCGCCGTCGCGTACTGCTCCGCGAGCGGTGCAAGCTCCCCTGTCTGTAGCGCACGCCCTCGTGGGGAGGCATCCCCGGCCAAACCAGACGGACTCACCGACTCCACCTGCGGGTTGAATTCAGGGTCGACACCGCGCTCGACGCCCTGGTGCCACAGCTGCGCGGCAATCGCCGATCCCTCCGCGTGCACGGCAGCGGTGACGGCAGACCATCCGGCCAGCGAATCATCGCCGATCAGCCGTGGAACGCTGGCCTGTCCGCCCGCCGCATCATCCGGAATAAGGATGCCCTCAGTGATGATCAACCCGACGCCGCCGGCCGCTCGGCGCCGGTAGTAGGCGGCCACGTTCTCGCCGGGTACACCGGCCGGTGACGCCGACCGCGTCATCGGGGCCATCGCAAACCGGTTGGGAGCGGTCAGCGATTTAACGGCGAATGGTTCGAAGAGGGGTCCTACGTCAAGTCTCGCGTCGGTCACGAGGTGTGAAACTACGCCGCGGCCGTATCCATTCCGGATACCGTGATCAATCATGTCACCCAACACCTGGCCCCGGACCGCTCTGCTAGCGATCACCGGAGTCGTCGTGGTGTCGAGCGCGGCATGCGGCGGATCCGAGAACAAACCCACCGAATCGTCAGCGGGTCCGGCATCGACAACAGTCACGCGGCACGCGGGCGGTCGGGACCGGGCCGACGGACTGATCTCCTCGGTATCGGGTCATACCGCTCAGGTGACGAGCTCCGGCGACACCGCCGATATCGACTTCAACGCGATAACGAAGATCACCGAAGTGCAACCCGCCGAGCTTTCCGATGTGGTCGTGGGCAGTTGTGTGAGCGTGCTCTCGACATCCGGTGCAGATGCGTCGGCCGAGGCCACCGCGCTGCGCGTGCTCATCAGCGCATCCGAAGACAACAAATGTGCGGTGGACACGCCGGCCGGCGGTGCACCACCGCCCGGCATAGCGCCAGGACCGCCGCCGCCCGATGCACCCGAGAGCCCGCCACCTCCCTTCGGGAACCCCGGCGTCCACGGTGCGGTCGCATCCGTCAATGGCAACACCATCGTCGTCGCCAACACCGATCCCAGCGGCGCATCGGAGATTCAGACCAACGTCACGGTTACCGCCGACACAAAGTACGACAAGCGGGAACCCACTGAGGCCACCGCGATCACCACCGGCAAATGCGCGGATGCGCGCGGCACAAAGAATGCCGAAGGGGTCCTACAGGCCACCAAAATTGATCTCGGCCCCGCCACCGACGAGCAATGTGGGCCTCCTACGAAGTAGACGCACAGCAAGCTCCCACATACGTCGGAGCACAACCTCAGTCAACACGAGCACGCTGAGGTGTCCTATTCGCCAACCATGGAGAACACTGATGTCCCCAACCTCGATACTCGCCCACCCACGGTTCACACGAGGTGCGCTATTTGCCCTCGCTGGTATGACCGCGCTATCGGTCGCGGCCTGCGGCTCGCAAACCGATAACAAGGTCGCCTCCACCACCTCTGCCGCCGCAACCACTTCGGCGGCGGCCCCTCAGGGTGAGCACGGCGGAAAGGATCACGTCGCGGGACTCATTGCCTCCGTGTCGGGCAACACCATCCAGGTCACCAAGAAAGACGGTAACGCGACAATCGATTTCAGCCAGTCGACGAAAGTCTCCGAGGCCACCGCTGCTCAGCTGTCAGATGTCACGGCCGGAAGCTGTATTGCCGTCATGCCGGAAAAGGATTCCAACCCACCCGTGGCCCGGCGGGTCATGATCTGGACGGCCAAGGACGGCACCTGCTCGCGATCTCATAAGAGTTCAGATCGTCCGGCCACCCGTGGGACCGTCGCATCCGTCAGCGGGAACACCATCACGGTGAGCGCCACCGATCCGAATGGCGGCGCCGCCACGCAAACCGCGGTGACCGTAGGCAATGACACCAAGTACGCCAAGCGTGCGCAGACGGACTCCAAAGCCATCGCCGCAGGCAAGTGCATCGCCGCCCACGGCACCGATGACGCATCGGGAAACCTTCAGGCCGCGTCGATCACCCTGCGCGCCGCCAAAGACGGTTCATGTGAAGGACCCGGCGGCCACGAAGGCCATCACCAGCGCTAGACGGTGAAGCCGAGGGCCCGGAGCTGCTCCCGACCATCGTCGGTGATCTTGTCCGGGCCCCACGGCGGCACCCACACCCAGTTGATCTTGATGTCCTTGACCAGACCCGTACCGACGAGTGCATTGCGCGACTGATCCTCGATGACATCGGTAAGCGGGCAGGCCGCCGAGGTCAGCGTCATGTCGATGAGCGCGATCTTGCCGCTGTCCCCCTCCTCGATATTGATCCCGTACACGAGCCCCAGGTCGACGACGTTGATGCCGAGTTCGGGGTCGACGACATCGCGCATCGCCTCTTCGAGATCCTCGAGAAACTTCACGTCTTCGGAGACTTCGGTCATCGCTTCACCTCCAGATGTTCCGTTGCTTGAACAAGAGCGTCCTTGAATGCCATCCATCCTAAGAGCGCGCATTTGACGCGGGCCGGGTACCGCGAAACTCCGGCGAAGGCAATGCCGTCACCGATGACGTCCTCGTCGCCGTCGATGGTGCCGCGCGAGGAGATCATCTCGTTGAACGAGGCCACCGTCTTGAGCGCCTCATCCACCGTCAGCCCGATGACCTGATCCGTCAGCACCGAGGTCGCAGCCTGGCTGATGGAACATCCCTGTCCGTCGTAGGAAACATCGGCGATGCGGTTGTCGGTCAGCGCGACTCGCAGCGTCACCTCGTCGCCACAAGTCGGGTTCACGTGGTGCACCTCAGCCGCGAAAGGCTCCCGCAGCCCGCGATGGTGCGGGTGCTTGTAGTGGTCCAGGATCACTTCCTGGTACATCTGTTCCATTCGCATCAGAGAAAAAACTCCTGTGCGCGGCGAACCCCCGCGACCAGCCGGTCGACTTCGTCGCGGGTGTTGTACACGGCGAAGGATGCACGGGCCGATGCCGCGATACCGAACCGGCGGTGCAGCGGCCACGCGCAGTGGTGCCCGACCCGCACCGCGACACCTTCGTCATCGAGCACCTGGCCGAGGTCGTGCGCGTGGATGCCGTCCACGACGAAAGAGACCGCGCCACCGCGGTCGACGTTCTCGGTGGGCCCGATGATGCGGACGCCCTCGATCTGTTGCAGCGCGGCGAGCGCGGCACCGACTAACTGATGTTCGTGTGCGGCAACGGCTTCCATGCCCACCGCATTCAGGTAGTCGACGGCAGCCCCGAGTCCGACCACCTGCGAGGTCATCGGCACGCCCGCCTCGAAACGCTGCGGCGGCGGCGCATAGGTGCTGATCTCCATGGTCACCGTCTCGATCATGGAGCCGCCGGTGATGAACGGGGGCATGGCCTCCAACAATTCACGGCGACCATACAGCACGCCGACGCCCGACGGCCCAAGCATCTTGTGTCCGGAGAAGGCGGCATAGTCGACGCCCAGCTCCCGGAAGTTCACCGGCATATGCGGAACCGACTGGCAGGCGTCCAGGACCACCAGTGCGCCAACTGCCCTGGCGCGGCGCACCAACTCGTCGACGGGGGCGACCGCACCGGTCACGTTGGACTGATGGGTAAACGCGAGGACCTTGACGGCATCGGTGAGCTCAAGCGAATCGAGGTCGATCCGGCCGTCCTCGGTGACGCCGTACCAGCGCAGGGTGGCCCCCGTCCGGCGGCAAAGCTCTTGCCATGGCACCAGATTCGCGTGGTGCTCGAGCTCGGTGATGACCACCTCGTCGCCGGGGCCCACCGCGCGGTCGAACCTGCCGTCACCGAGCGTGTAAGCCACCAGGTTCAGCGATTCGGTCGCGTTCTTCGTGAAGACGATCTCGCCGTCGTCGACGCCCACGAAGCGGGCGATGGCGTTGCGCGCACCTTCATAGGCGTCCGTGGCTTCCTCGGCAAGCTGGTGAGCGCCGCGATGGACCGCCGCGTTGCGCTCGGTGAGGAAGGCCCGCTCGGCATCGAGCACCTGCACCGGACGCTGCGATGTCGCGCCGGAATCCAGATACACCAACGGCTTACCGCCACGCACCGTCCGGCTCAGGATCGGGAAGTCATCCCTGATCGCCGAGATCCGAGTGGTGTCGAGCGGCACAGTGGCCGTCACTGTCAGGCTCCCACCGCTTGGGTGAAGCGCACGTAGCCGTTCTCCTCGAGCTCGTCGGCCAGCTCGGGACCACCGGACTCCACGATCCGGCCGCCCACGAACACGTGCACGAACTGCGGCTGGATGTATCGCAGAATTCGGGTGTAGTGCGTAATGAGCAAAACGCCACCATGCTCACGCTCGGCGTAGCGGTTGACACCCTCGGACACCACCCGCAGCGCGTCGACATCCAGACCGGAGTCCGTCTCGTCCAGGATGGCGATCTTCGGCTTGAGCAGGCCCAGCTGCAGGATCTCGTGACGCTTCTTCTCGCCGCCGGAGAAGCCCTCGTTGACATTGCGCTCGGCGAAGGCAGAGTCGATCTCCAACTCCCCCATGGCTTCCTTGACTTCCTTGATCCAATGGCGCAGCTTCGGGGCCTCGCCGCGTACGGCCGTAACGGCGGTACGCAGGAAGTTCGACGTCGAGACACCGGGCACCTCGACCGGGTACTGCATGGCCAGGAAGAGACCGGCGCGCGCACGCTCGTCCACCGACAGCTCCAGCACGTCCTGCCCGTCGAGAGTGATGGACCCGGAGGTCACCTGGTACCTGGGGTGCCCGGCGATGGCATAAGACAGCGTGGACTTACCGGATCCGTTGGGGCCCATGACGGCATGGGTCTCCCCCGAGTTCACCGTCAGGTTGACGCCCTTGAGGATCTCGATGGGCTCGCCCTCGTTGGGCGTGATGCTGACGTGCAGATCCTTGATTTCCAGAGTGGTCATGAGTTGCTTTCTATCTACGAGTTAATGAGCGGTCGTTTGCAGTTCTTGCTCGATAGCCGCGGTGAGACGGTCGCGCACCGACTCGATCCCGATCCGCTGAATGATGTCCTGGAAGAAGCCGCGCACGACGAGCCGGCGCGCATCCTCCTCGGCGATACCGCGCGAGCGCAGGTAGAACAGCTGCTCGTCATCGAATCGCCCGGTGGCACTGGCGTGCCCGGCACCGGCGATCTCGCCGGTCTCGATCTCCAGGTTGGGGACGGAGTCGGCCCGAGCCCCGTCGGTGAGGATCAGGTTGCGGTTCAGCTCGAACGTGTCGGTGCCGGTGGCCTCGGCCCGGATGAGCACATCACCAATCCAGACGGTGTGCGCATCGGGACGACCGGATCCGGGGTCTCCCTGCAGCGCACCCTTGTACGTGACATTGGAGCGGCAGTTGGGTTGGGCATGGTCGATCAGCAGCCGGTGCTCGAAGAACTGACCGTCATCGGCGTAGTAGAGCCCGAGCAGTTCAGCATCGCCGCCGGGCGCCTCGAACCGGACCGTGCCGCTGAGGCGCACCAGGTCGCCACCAAGGGTGACGGCAATATGGCGCAACACCGCGTCCTTGCCCAGTTTGGCGTGATGTGCGGTGACATGAGCGGCATCATCGGCCCAGTCGGCAATCGAGACGACGGTCAACCGGGATGCGTCGTCGAGCACGAATTCGACGTTCTCGGCGTAGGTTCCGTTGCCGCGGTAGTCGATGACCACGACCGACTCGGAGAGCTCTCCGGCGCGGACCTGGATGTGCCCGTAGGCCACCTGTCCCTCGCCGGGGCCGGTAACGGTGACCTCGATCGGGTCAGTCACCACAGCCTGCTTACCGACCGAGACCACGGTGGCGGATTTGAACGCGGAGTACGCCTGTGCGGCAACGCGATCCGAGGGCACGCCGCCCTGTCCGAGCCGCTTGTCGGCGCGATCGACCGTCTCGACGGTTACCCCGTCACCGGCGGTGACTCCGATGACCGGATCCGTGGTCGCTACGGCAGATCCGTCGTGCAGACCGCGCAGGCGTCGCAGCGGGGTGAACCGCCACAGCTCGTCACGGCCACCGGGGACCTCGAAGGCCTCGACGTCGTAGGAGCTGAACAGTTCGCCCTTGTTGGCGCCCTCGACAGCTTGGGTCAACTGCGTCATTAACCGACCGCACCTTCCATTTGCAGCTCGATGAGCCGGTTGAGCTCGAGCGCGTACTCCATGGGCAATTCCTTGGCGATGGGCTCGACGAACCCGCGCACCACCATGGCCATCGCCTCGTCCTCGGTCATACCGCGGCTCATCAGGTAGAACAACTGATCGTCACTGACCTTCGAGACTGTCGCCTCGTGGCCCATCGTGACATCGTCCTCGCGAATGTCGACATACGGGTAGGTGTCGCTGCGGCTGATCGAGTCGACAAGCAGCGCATCGCATTTCACCGTCGAGCGAGATCCATACGCCCCCTTGTTGACCTGGACCAGGCCACGGTAGGAGGCACGTCCGCCGCCACGGGCCACCGACTTAGAGACGATGTTGCTCGACGTGTTCGGCGCCAGGTGCAGCATCTTGGCGCCGGTGTCCTGGTGCTGTCCCTCGCCGGCGAAGGCGACCGACAGCACTTCCCCCTTGGCGTGCTCACCGGTCATCCAGACGGCCGGGTACTTCATGGTGACCTTGGAACCGATGTTGCCGTCGACCCATTCCATGGTGGCCCCGGCCTCGGCGCGGGCCCGCTTGGTCACCAGGTTGTAGACGTTATTCGACCAGTTCTGGATGGTCGTGTAGCGGCAGCGCCCACCCGGCTTGACGATGATCTCCACCACCGCCGAGTGCAGCGAGTCGGACTTGTAGATGGGTGCGGTACATCCCTCGACGTAATGCACGTAGGCACCCTCATCGACGATTATCAGGGTCCGCTCGAACTGGCCCATGTTCTCGGTGTTGATGCGGAAGTAGGCCTGTAGCGGAATATCGACCTTCACACCCGGCGGCACGTAGATGAAGGACCCACCCGACCACACCGCGGTGTTGAGCGCGGAGAACTTGTTGTCCCCGGCCGGGATGACGCTGCCGAAGTACTTCTTGAAGACCTCCGGGTGCTCACGCAGGCCGGAGTCGGTGTCCAGGAAGATAACTCCTTGCTGCTCAAGGTCTTCGCGGATCGAGTGGTAAACGACCTCGGACTCGTACTGCGCGGCTACGCCCGACACCAGCCGCTGCTTTTCGGCCTCGGGGATACCGAGCCGGTCGTAGGTGTTCTTGATGTCCGCGGGCAGGTCGTCCCACGTGGCGGCCTGCTTCTCGCTGGAGCGCACGAAGTACTTGATGTTGTCGAAATCGATGCCCTCAAGGTTCGATCCCCAGTGCGGCATCGGCTTCTTGCCGAAGGTGCGCAGCGCCTTGAGTCGGACGTCGAGCATCCACTCGGGCTCGCTCTTCTTGGACGAGATGTCGCGCACCACGGCCTCGGACAGGCCGCGCTGTGCGCTGGCACCTGCGGCGTCGGAGTCAGACCAGCCATAGCCGTAGGTACCCAAAGACGCGATGGTCTCGTCCTGGGTCAGCACTTCGCGTTCGAGGGTCATAGTGACTCCTTCTCTTGCTCGTTGGTCATCTGGTGCGGGCTGGGCACCGGTGCTATCGGTACATGGGTGGTACAGGCGCAGTCGCCGTTGGCGATGGTGGCCAGGCGCTGTACATGTGTTCCCAACACTTCGGCGAAGGCCTGTTGTTCCGCTTCGCAGAGTTCGGGGAACTCGGCGGCCACATGGGAGACCGGACAGTGATGCTGGCATATCTGCACGCCCTGCAGCGGACCGCCCACCTTCTGAGTGCTGGCCGCGTATCCGGCCCTGGTCAGCGCGATGGCGACCTGCTCGACGGCGGCCTCGGTGTCCGAATGCGGACGCTCCGACAACACATCTTTCAAGATCGAATCGATACGGCGCCTTGCGAAGGTGCGCACGGCGTCGTCGCCGCCGATCTCACGCAGCTGGCGCATCGCGGCCGAGGCCAGATCGTCGTAGGTGTGATTGAGCTTGGCGCGTCCGCCCGGAGTCAGCAGAAACCGCTTGGCCGGGCGGCCACGGCCGTTGTGCTGCCAGCTGGCTGCGGGGTTCGAGACGGCGTCTCCCGCCTCGATGAGCGCGTCCAGGTGACGGCGCACGCCGGCAGCCGACAATCCGAGCTGGTCGCCAATCTCACCTGCGGTGATCGGCCCTGACTCCATGAGCAGCCGCACCACGGCCGCACGGGTCTGGCCATCATGTGACACGGCCGGGGCAGCGTCCAGCACCTGCGACGCGGCCATCCCAGACACCGTCGCAGACACCACTGGAGGGGCCTGACCGAATTTCACAACACCAGTGTGACGCAATTCGGAATGCCACGTCTAGCAAGGGTTACCTATGTTGACCCGCCCACTGTGCCTTCCCTCCGGGGTCCCGGAGCCGGGCATGACGGGCCGATACGCTGCTGCCGTGTCGGTACGTGGTCAGTGGCTGAGCTCGTCGCTGTCGCATCTGCATGACGATGAGCGTTCCTCGGCCCCGCTGAACCACCGCGAGCTGACCGTCATGAACCGAACTCGGCTGTTCGGCGCCACCGGAACCGCTCTCATGGCCATCGGTGCGCTGGGTGCCGGAGCACGCCCGGTCATCCAGGACCCCATCTTCGGCGTACGGCTGCTCAACCTGCCGTCGCGCATCCAAACGGTGTCGCTGACGATGACGACCACCGGCGCCGTGATGATGACGCTGGCCTGGCTCATGCTGGGCCGTTTCGCGATCGGCAGCCTGCGCAACAAGAACGCCAATGGTGAACGTGGCCCGGTGCGCAGGATGTCGCGCGGACAGCTGGATCGAACCCTTCTGCTGTGGATTCTGCCGCTGCTTATCGCCCCGCCCATGTATTCCAAGGACGTCTATTCGTATCTGGCGCAAAGCCAGATCGCGCGGCTCGGCAAGGACCCGTATACGGAGGGTCCGGCGGCAGCCCTTGGCCTCGATCACGTGTTCACGCTGTCGGTGCCCAGCATGTGGCGAGAAACACCTGCGCCCTACGGTCCGCTGTTCCTGTGGATCGGCAAGGGAATCGCCCGGCTCACCGGTGACGACATCGTTTCGGGCGCACTGTGTCACCGCCTCGTGGAACTTCTCGGCGTTCTACTGATCATCTGGGCCACACCACGTCTGGCCCAGCGTTGCGGTGTGGCCGAGGTCAGCGCGCTCTGGCTCGGCGCCGCGAACCCACTACTGCTGATGCACCTCGTCGCCGGGATCCACAATGAGGCGCTGATGCTGGGCCTGATGCTGGCCGGCACCGAGCTGGCCATGCGCGGTGTCGATTCGTCGCGCTCGCTTCTCGGGGTGCGGCATTGGCCACAGCACCGCACCGAGTGGGCTACCTGGGCGCCGCTGGGCAATCTTCTCGCCGGCACCGTGCTGATTACCGCATCGTCACAGGTCAAACTGCCCTCACTCTTGGCGCTCGGTTTCGTTGGGATGGCCCTGGCCCGTCGGTGGGGCGGCGGCATCCGCGGACTGTTCCAGGCTGGTGCACTGCTGGGGGCCGTGACCGGCGCGGGGACGATATTGATCGGCTGGGCAAGTGGGCTCGGATTCGGCTGGGTGTACACACTCGGCACCGCCAACGCCGTCCGCAGCTGGATGTCACCGCCGACCCTCGTGGCCCTGGGCACCGGACAAGTCGGCATCCTGCTCGGCCTCGGTGATCACACCACCGCGATCCTGTCGCTGACCCGCGGAATCGGCATCGGCATCATTGCCATCGCAGTGTCGTGGCTGCTGTTCGCGGTGCTGCGCGGCCGCCTACACCCTGTCGGCGGGCTGGGCGTCGCCCTGGGCATCACAGTGCTGCTCTTCCCGGTGGTGCAACCCTGGTACCTGCTGTGGGCCATCATCCCGCTGGCCGCGTGGGCCACGCGTCCCGCATTCCGCGGCACCGCAATCGGCGTCACCCTGCTGGTAGGCATATTCGGGCCCACCGCCAATGGCGACAGGTTCGCCTTGTTCCAGATCATCGATGCGACCGTGGCGAGCGCCATCATTGCGCTGTTGCTGATCGCTATCACGCACGACTATCTGCCCTGGCGTCGGCTGCCTAACGGTCATGAAGAGGCGCCGCTTACGCTGACTGACCGTGACACAACCACCGACCAGGACGGCACCACCGGTGCGGATGCGGTCGGTAACGAAGCGGTACGGGACGACGACAGCACTCCACAACCTCGACCTTGAGGTCCATCAGGCACAGGTCTTCGCGCTGCTGGGCCCCAACGGTGCCGGGAAAACCACGACCGTCGAATTGTGTGAGGGCTTCCTGCATCCCGACGAGGGCACGGTCGAGGTGCTCGGCATGGACCCGGTCGCGAAGAACTCTGCCGTGCGCGCACGTATCGGCGTCATGTTGCAGGGTGGCGGCGCCTACCCCACCGCCCGGGCCAGCGAGATGCTGGGCTTGGTGGCCTCATACTCAGCCAATCCCCTTGACCCCCAATGGCTTCTGAAAACTCTCGGACTGACGGATGCCGCCCGAACCCCCTACCGACGACTCTCCGGAGGCCAGCAACAGCGACTCGCGTTGGCATGCGCCCTCGTCGGCCGACCCGAGCTGGTCTTCCTCGACGAGCCGACCGCGGGCATGGACGCACACGCCCGGCTAATCGTGTGGGAGCTCATCGACTGCCTGCGCCGCGACGGCGTATCGGTGGTGCTGACCACCCACCACATGAAGGAGGCCGAGGAGCTGGCCGACCACCTGGTGATCATCGACCACGGCGAGGTCGTCGCCTCGGGCACACCCGCAGAATTAATGCAGTCCGGCGCCGAGAACCAGCTGCGCTTCTCGGCCCCTCCCCGGCTGGATCTGACCCTGCTGACCTCCGCGCTGCCGGAGGGTTACAAGGTGGCCGAGGCCACTCCGGGCGAGTACCGGGTAGAGGGCATCATCGATCCGCAGGTGCTGGCCACTGTCACCGCGTGGTGCGCGCGGATGGATGTGCTGACCACCGACCTGAGAGTCGAGAAACGCAGTCTTGAGGACGTGTTCCTTGAGCTGACCGGCCGGGAGTTGCGATGAGCGCGCGCGAAGAGCATCAAACACGGATGACTGACTCCACCCCCCGGTTCGATCCGGGCACCTTTGCCCCCGATCCGCGACCGAGCGCCGTGCACATCATGCTGTTCGCGCAGTTCTGGCTGGAGCTCAAGCTGCTGCTGCGCAATGGCGAGCAGCTTCTACTCACCATGTTCATCCCGATCACCTTGCTCATTGGGCTGACACTGCTGCCGCTGGGGCAATTCCCCGGCTCGCGTACCGACATCTTCGTACCCGCCATCATGGCGCTGGCGGTCATTTCCACCGCGTTCACCGGACAGGCCATCGCCGTGGGATTCGACCGCCGGTACGGCGCGCTAAAACGTTTGGGCGCCACCGCGTTACCGGTGTGGGGCATCATCGTCGGCAAGGCACTGGCCGTGGTTGCAGTGGTGGTGCTGCAAGCCGCCGTCATCGGCGCGATCGGCGGCGCGCTGGGCTGGCGCCCACACCCGGCAGGGTTGTTGCTCGGAGCGGTGGTCATCGCGCTCGGCACCGCAACGTTCGCGGCGATGGGTCTGCTACTAGGCGGCACGTTGCGCGCGGAAATCGTGCTGGCCCTGGCGAATCTGCTGTGGTTCATCTTCGCCGGATTGGGGGCGCTGACGCTGGAGGACGGCCGCACCACCGATGCGATCCCCCACGCCGTAGTGCTGGTGGCCAGGCTGTCCCCCTCGGGCGCACTCTCGGAAGCGTTGGCCGCCGCGATGACCCTGTCAGTGGACTGGTTCGCGATCGCAGTATTGGCGGTATGGGGCTCGCTCGCCAGTTATGGTGCGCTGCGCTGGTTCCGCTTCACCTGAGGCCCATCAACTGCGCCGTACGCTCCCCCCATGGCGAGTATCGGAGCAGCGCTGGATCGATTCGTGGCGGCGTTCAACACCAATGACCTGGACATCGTGATGGAACATTTCGCTGACGACGCGGAGTATCTGCCCGGCGACGGATCGCGGCATGTGGGGACTGCCGCTATTCGTCGCGAGTTCGAGCCGCAGTTCGACGGCGTCTACGGAGCGATGACGTTCGACGAGCACGACCGACTGGTCGACGAAGGTGCGCGCAAGGCAGCCATCCGATGGACCTGCCGCCACGACATCCGTGCACGCCGGTCACGGAGACGGCTACTGGGGTTGGCGACGCGCATTGGGGCCGTGGTGTTTCCACGGTTCGGCTGGGAAGGACTCGACGTCTTTCACTTCAACGACGAGGGCAAGATCACCGGCAAGTACACCTATTCGAACTACGCGTTACCGCGCATCAGTCGGAGACTGGGCTGAACCCCGACGGCGCACGCTCAGGCAGAAGTGGCCCGCAATGCGCGGTATGCGGCCCGGCCGACGATTTCTGCCAGATCCGTGGCGGACCATCGCTGCTCGGGACCCAGCATCAACCGGATGGCTCCTTCGCTGATCGACAGGAGTACGTCCATCAGCGGAGGCAGCACGAAGTCGATATTACGGACCTGCCACCGCTGCAGCAGTGGGCGCATAACCTCGCATATCTGTGCCCGGACCTGCGCCCGACCCTGCGTAATGGCTTCGGCCAGAACAGGGTCCGCCTGCGCTGCGACGATGATCTGCCATGATGCCGGGCGCTCAGTCACATCGGTGAGCAGAGCGCCGAATCCGTCGACGAACATCTGCTCAATGGAGCCCGTCCGCGCCGGCGGAAGGATGGCACGCAAGCTGGTGAGGGACAGGTGCGTTTCGCGCTCCAACAGTTGCGTCAGCACCTCACCTCGCCCGTTGTAGCAGGCATAGACCACGGGACGAGTGACACCCATGCGGGTGGCAATGGCAGCCATCGTCACATTCGCCACGCCCTGCTCGGCGGTGATCCGCAGGGCTGTGTCCAGCACCTGCGCCCGCCTCCGCTCCGGGCCGAGGTGTTCGGCCCGGGCGCGCGGGGTCGTCGAGGCTGGCGGTGCGGCGACAGTGTCCTCCTACGGCTGGCCCGGCTACTGCAGATACACGTTGGCGATGATGAGCACCGGCCAGGCGACAATTTCCCCCAGCATAGAGAAGAGCTTGTCCAGTCCGGTGAGTTGTTCGAGGTGGCCGCGATGAGTCATTGCCCAAATCAGCCCGATCACGAAGTACGGCAACCCAATGACGAGAGCCAGATAAACAAGCTGGCGAATGCTCAGTCGACGGTCGAGTAGGTCCTTGATCATGGTGCGCTCCTTCTCACTCATCCAACGGTGCCGAGAATGGGCTCGGACTCTCTAATTCCCTCATCACTAGGGACTTGCCCTTCCCCAAGGACACGGGCCTGCTGCCTTTCCCGGAGTTCACGGTGCGCCCGGCTGGGAATCTCATAGCCGTACCGTTCCTGAGCTTGCCTGGGCGTCATGGTGATTGAGCTTTTCGGCGGCACCGATAGCAGAACACGGGCGCCGATCGGCACGGTGCCAGGTGAGATCAGCCGGAGCAGGATCAATTGCAACCGCTTGCTCATGCTGATCGCCGTGAATGCCGCGTTGAGTGGCGGGACAATCAGCGCGTCAAGCAGCGGGCGAACGTCAAGGCCGGCCATCTCCCGCATCCACGGGGGCATGGTCGCCAGCGTGCCCCGGCGCAGAAACCACGTAATCACCTTGGTGAAGGGCCGCAGCAGCAGCGGCATCGGCGGCAGCATCACCTCGGCGCTGAGCAAGTGCCGCATCGCCTGCCGGGCGATATCAGAACCGATGAGCTGTGGCCGCATCGTGTCGAAGTACGCGCGTACACCCTCACGAGTTCGGGGAATATCGCCCGGATCGCAGGTCTGCAATTCGGCCGCGCGGGCGCATTCACTCCAGAACTGCACTTCTTCGGTGCTGGAAAGCCGCCCCGGGCCGTACTTTTCGTAGGCGAGAAGTATCGAGTGCCAGGCCGTGAGGTGGATCCACAACTGCGATTCGGGATTGTTCGCGTCATAGTTCTCGCCGGTGACCGGATCGATACCGATGGCCTTGGAATGAATTTTGACCAGCACATCGGCCGCCTTGGCTGTCGATCTGCTGTCGTCAAAGGCAACCATCGCGAAGTACCGCAAGGTGCGGTCATAACGAGTCCGTGGTCGCGAATAGATCTCATGCGTCTTATCTACGGCCGCAATCAGTCCGGGATCGAGTTCCTCGATCACCACGGCACGCTGAAATCCAATCGACAGTGATGTCGGGTAGCTCCACACACGCCACGACACCGACTCGGGACCAAAGAAGCCGTAGTCCTCAGCGGGTTCAACCTTTGGTAATGACAGCCACTCCCGGATCACACTCACCAGGCTCATCCCTTCCGCGCCAGTAATCCTACGAGGAGTAGGAATTTCTATACACGGTGTAGGATTCACTACCGGGCCGATTACGTCAAGCATGCTTACGTCAAGCAATGAGTCCGACCCCAAAACAGGTGGAACACAGACGCACCGGTAATTACTACGGCGCGTAGTTGGCGGTGGCCTAGACTCATCGGCGTGTTGTATCGCGCGTTTCTGCGGCTAGTCGATCTGCTGCCGATCCCAAGCCTGCGGATGCAGCGCATCATTGCCGCGGCCGTCTTACTCACCCAGGGCGGAATCGCCGTCACCGGCGCGGTAGTCCGTGTCACCGCGTCCGGCCTCGGATGCCCCACCTGGCCGCAATGCTTCCCCGGGAGCTTCACCCCCGTTGCCGTGGCCGAAGTACCGCGCATCCACCAGGCCGTCGAATTCGGCAACCGGATGATCAGCTTCCTGGTCGTTATCACCGCGGCATTGGTGGTCCTGGCCGTGACGCGTGCGCGCCGCCGCCACGAGGTCCTCGTCTACGCCTGGCTGATGCCGGCCTCGACCCTCCTGCAGGCCGTCATCGGCGGCATCACCGTGCTGACCGGCCTGCTGTGGTGGACAGTCGCGATCCATCTGCTCGTGTCCATGGGCATGGTCTGGCTGGCAACCCTGCTGTACGTGAAAATCGGTGAGTCCGATATACATTCCGACCTCCCCACCGTGCCCCCACCTCCCGCGCCGCTGCGCCGGCTCACCGCACTGACCGGCGTGACATTGGCCGCGGTGCTGGTGGCCGGGACCTTGGTGACCGGCGCCGGACCACATGCCGGCGACAAGAGCCTCACCCGCGTAGTGCCCCGCCTCCAGGTCGAGGTCACCACGTTGGTGCATCTGCACGGCACGCTGCTCGTCGCGTACCTCGCGCTGTTGTTGGGACTGGGATTCGGGCTGGCGGCCGTCGGGGTGACGCGACGCATTTGGGTGCGGCTGACGGTACTGCTGGCGCTCACTGCGGCACAGGCCCTCGTCGGGATTGTGCAGTTCTACACCGGCGTGCCTGCGGTGCTCGTCGCCGTCCACGTTGCAGGCGCCGCCGCGTGCACCGCCGCCACCGCAGCGCTGTGGGCTGCGTTAACCGCCCCGGCGCTCGCCGCGACCGTGCTGCCCAAGCGGGCCCAGACCTAATCGCTCTAAAGCTTCCTCGACACCGATCACGAACTTTCGTTGCGCGAGGTCGCGTTCCTCGGTGTCCAGCTGCCGCCATCCCAGGGACGGCTCGACCAGCTCAAGCTCCAACAACTGCGGGTCGTCGTCGCTCACGCCGCCGATCACGTCGGCCCGCGCGTACAGCAGGTCCGTCATGGCGACACCACATTTAGTCGCCGCGGCGGCCAGCGCCGACGCACCGAGTTTCCACAACGCCGAGGACGGCTTCGCCGGAGCCAGCCGCTCGGAATGGAAAAGGCCCGACTCGTCGACGTCGGCTGCCATGCCGGGCGGAGGCAACAGCGCGGCCTTCGTAAAGGCGTGGGAGGGTTCGCCATTGAGAAAGACCAGCGCCGTCTCACCGTGGTGATCGACCCGCGGATCGTAGCGCTGAATCAACACGGTGCGGCCCTCGTCCTGCAGCGCCTCGGCGTGATTACGCGCGGCTTCCGGGCACGTGAAGCGACCCGCACCGCGGGATCCGCCGGCCACCGCGGGCTTGATCACCAATTCCCCGTCCGGCAACACAATCGGCTCATCCGGGGCGAAAAACGTGCTGGGCACCGTCGGAATACCCGCCGCTGCAAGGTCATTGAGGTAGCTCTTGTCGGTGTTCCAGCGCACGATCGGCAACGGGTTAAGCACATTGCGCACCGATCCGGCCCATGTCAGAAATTCATCCAGGCGCTCGGGGTAGTCCCAGGTGGCACGCAGGATCACCAGATCCGCGTGCGCGATCTCCGGGTCGTCCCAAGACAGCCAACGCGCGTGCAGATCCCGAACCCGCAGCGCAGCAACAAGTTCGGCGTCATCTCCGTCACCGGAAACAAGTTGCGGGCAACCAGCCAGAACGATGCGCGGATGGAAGATATCCGGCCGTCCCAGCCTTACGTCCGGGCGACCCACCCGGCCATCTTCTTGGCGTGACCCGGTGCCGGGTTGGCGGTGCTGACCAGTTCGCGGTCCCACTCCTCGACAGGTTCAATACCCTCGACCGCTGCGACCGCCGCATGGGCCGTCGCGAGATCGGCGACCACCTGATCACCGAGAATCCCGTCGGCGCCGACGAGGGTGATACGCACACCAGCCTCCCCAACGGGCTGCAGCACCGCCTTCGTGGGCATATGGTGCGCCTTCACGAAGGACGTCAGAGCGCGGTGCACGGTGGAAGGGACCGTAGGCTTCGCTTCGTCGGACATAAATAAAGACTACGGCTTACCGCGAGCGATACGCGAACGGTCCACGGTCGCGGCAACCTCAGACCGAGCCGCTGCCAGGGCCTGCTCCTCGGCCGGATAGGTCACACCGGCCGACGCCGCGATGGACGCCTGGACCTGGTCGGCCTCCCACTGGGCTTCCCAGGACCAGGCACCATCCACGAGTTCGATCGTCGTTATGACGATGCGCACTCCCTGATAGGTCTCGTGGTGCTGCACCATTCGGACACTACCCATCTACGCACCTTCGACGGGCCGATCCGGATCAGCTGCCACCAGGCCCCCCGAACCACAACGTCTCGCTCCACGGCGCGGCGTACTGGTTGACCTGCGCGGTGTACCACGCCGGCCATCCCTGTGACGGCGACAGATTCGCGTTGATCAACGCGCCACCCTGCGGCGGCCAGTAGCCGATCTGGCTCTGATATGCAGCATGTTGCCAACCCTGATTGGCGAACGCGCCGCTGCCCATGGCCGGGAAGCTGGTAGTACCAACGGTTTCGCCGCCGTAGTCGATTTCGGCGGCGCTCGTCTTCAGCGCCCCGTTGCCGAACAGCGTGTCCGGGTAGTAACCGATGGCGTTGCTTCCCTGCGTGCCGTTGAAGTACAGCCACCAGCGACCGCCGCTATGCCAATACGCCAGTTCGATCTGGTATTGGGCTCCGCCCGGGACACTGATCGGACCCAGAGCCATGCCGGGTGAGAACGACGAGGAGGTCTGCACGAAGGCGTGGCAACTCAGGTTGTAGCAGCCGGTCGAGGCGTAGTCGTCCGCCGTCCAGTAGGTGAACAGGTGCGGCTGGGCATTGCCATACAGCTGTGGGTAGACCTGCCAACCGCATTCGACGGTTTGCAGACCGCCGCCGCTACCACCGACGTACCAATGCTGCGACAGCGAGAACACCTGGTTCGCGCCGATGCCGGGCCGCCATAGGTTCAGGTAGCTGTGCCCGCCGCCGTTGGTGACGTTCTGGTACGCGTGCGCCCAGCGATGCGTCGCGGGAACGGTGGGCGGCTCCACCGCACGCGGGGGCCTTCCGGCGCCGCCCGGCCCCTTGCGCATGAAGGCCTTCAACGACGGGAACCGTGCCAGATCGGTCAGCGTGATCCTGCGCATCGGGATGGTCCCATCAGGACCCTGCATGGCGTTTCCGTACCAGTCCTTGCGCTGTACGCCTGACGCGGGACTTGCCAGTGCCGCGATCCTGGGATCGTCCTCATCGGTGGCCTCCATGCCACCCCCAATGATCGGCAGATCCGGCGCCTTGGCGACCCTCTCGGACGAGCCACGCAGCGCCGGCTGCTGCTCGACCGGAATGCAGTCGAAGACGGCACCGGTCTCGTCCACGAAACTGTGTATCGCGTCGACGTCCTCGTACAGCCGGACAAGGTGCGCCCGCATTTCATCGAAGGCGTCCTCGTGGGTGACTTGCGCGGCCGCCACCGCGGCGTGCGTTGTGAAACTGGCGGACTCGAGTGAGTCGCGGAAATCGCGTAGCGACTGAATTCCTTTCGGAGCCGCTGGCTTTCGTGGCCTGGTCATTGCTTTTCTCCTTCTTGCGCTGGCCGGATGGACGAATCTCGACTGCCACAACCGCCCGGTCCGGTAGTGGTGGTTCAACGCTCGCGGACAAGGTGACGCTGGACACGAGTAGCGAGCTACTCGATTCGGCGGACCCGCTGGCCGAGCACTGCTGAATACTGGATCCCATGCGCGCCATCGAAGTGCCGGTGACCGGGAGTCCCGAAGTGCTCACCCTTGTGGAGATGACCGCTCCGACACCGGGCCCCGGTGAGGTGCTCATCGACGTCGACGCGGTGGGGGTCAATTTCCGCGATATCTATCTGCGCAACGGCAGTTACCCGGCGCCGCTCCCCCACATCCCGGGATCGGAGGTCAGTGGTGTGGTGAGCGCCGTCGGCGAGGGCGTCGAAAGTCTGGTCCCCGGGGACCGTGTCGCCACGCCGGTAGCGGCCTGGGGTTACGCCGAATCGACCACCGCACCCGCCGATTTCACTGCCAAGGTGCCCGAAGGGCTGTCCGCGGAGGTCGCGGCAAGTGCCCTGCTGCAAGGCATCACCGCGCATTACCTGCTGACCTCGGTCTACCCGGTTGCGGCCGGTGACACCGTGCTGGTGCACGCGGGTGCTGGCGGCATGGGCCTGCTGCTTACCCAGTGGGCGACCTATCGCGGTGTCAGGGTCATCACCACGGTGTCGAGCGCCGCCAAGGAGAAACTGTCCCGCGAGGCCGGGGCGGCCGAGGTGCTGTCCTACCCCGATCCCGCAGACCCCACTGAGTTCGCGTCACGCATTAAGGAATTGACCTCCGGCGAGGGCGTCGCGGTCGCCTACGACGGTGTCGGCAAATCGACATTCGAGGCGAGTCTCGCGGCGATTCGGGTGCGCGGACTGATCGCCCTGTACGGAGCGGCAAGCGGTCAGGTGCCGCCCTTTGACCCACAGCGGCTCACCGCCAAATCGGCGGTGCTCACCCGCCCCACGATGGGGCATTTCATCCGGACCCCCGAGGAATTCGCCTGGCGCGCCCGCGATGTGCTGGACCTGGTGACACGCGGAATATTGAAGGTCACTGTCGGTGCGAGCTACCCACTGGACCAGGCGGCCCAGGCACATATCGACCTGGAGGCACGCACGACCACCGGATCGGTCGTATTAGTGCCCTAGCAGTGTGGGCCAGCCGACAACGGAGTCAACGGCCAGCGCGCAGAAGACCACGGCCAGGTAGTTATTGGACTGAAGGAACAGTCGCAGCGGTCTGATCGGCTGCCCCTTGCGCACACCCGAGTACAGCTGGTGTGCCATCACCAGGAACCACGCCCCGGCCAGGAACGCGACCACCGCATAGATGACCCCCGTCGCCAGCGCCAAAGCCAGCGTGGCCAGCACCGTCAGCCAGGTGTAGACGAGGATCAGCTTGGTGACCTTTTCCTCGGTGGCGATGACGGGCAGCATCGGGACGCCCGCGGCGCGGTAGTCCTCCTTGTAGCGCATCGCCAGCGCCCAGGTGTGCGGCGGAGTCCAGAAGAAGATGATCGCGAACATGACCAACGCCGGCCACGCAATGGTGTTGGTAACCGCCGACCAGCCGATCATCACCGGCATGCAGCCGGCGGCTCCGCCCCACACCACGTTCTGTGCGGTGCGGCGCTTGAGCACCAGCGTGTAGATGAATACGTAGAACGCGATGGTGGCCACCGCGAGCACGCCCGAGAGCAGGTTGGCGGTCCACCACAACCAGGCGAACGCCCCGATGCCGAGCACCACCCCGAAGATTAGGGCGTTCCGTGTAGTCACCGAGGAGGTTGCCAATGGGCGCCGGGCGGTGCGCTTCATCAATTTGTCGATATCGGCGTCGGCGACACAGTTCAGCGTGTTGGCGCTGGCCGCGGCCATGACCCCGCCGATGAGGGTGTTCAGAATGAGCAGCGGGTGCACCGTGCCGCGGTCCGCGAGCAACATCGCCGGAATCGTGGTGACCAGCAGCAGCTCGATAACCCGCGGCTTGGTCAGGGCGACGTACGCGAGGATCGTCGACACGAAGCGACCGTGAGCGCGCGCGCCTTGCGTCTCTCGCATCCGCACCGCGCTGATCCTCCTGGGTGATTACTTGGGTGAGCCAGCCGACCCGCGGCACTGAGCGCTCTACTACACACGATGGTAGACCGCCAGGGTCACGCGTCGACAACCAAGGGTCGGCCCCGGAAGTGAACGCAGGTTGTCCGCTACCAGGCGGTCACGTGGCCTGCCCAGCGTGGCGTCGCGACCAGACACGAGCAGCACTACGATGGGGCCGTGACCGCGCTCGACGAGATCCCGACCGATATCCCTACGCTCACCCGGGCCAATCACCCCGGTGACTGGACTGACCTGGACTCGCGTGCGGTGGACACCGTGCGCGTGCTGGCAGCCGATGCCGTGCAGAAGGTCGGCAACGGCCATCCGGGCACCGCAATGAGCCTGGCGCCGTTGGCGTACACGCTGTTTCAGCGGCAGCTGCGCCACGACCCCAGCGACACCACCTGGATCGGCCGCGACCGGTTTGTGCTGTCCTGCGGCCACAGCAGCCTGACCCTGTACCTACAGCTTTACTTGGGCGGGTTCGGGCTGGAGCTGTCCGATATCGAAGCATTGCGTACCTGGGGATCGCTGACCCCGGGCCACCCCGAGTACCACCACACCAAGGGTGTGGAGATCACCACCGGGCCACTGGGCCAGGGCCTCGCGTCGGCGGTCGGCATGGCGATGGCCTCACGCTACGAGCGCGGTCTGTTCGATCCCGACGCCGCCCCCGGCACCAGCCCCTTTGACCATTTCATCTACGTGGTGGCCTCGGATGGCGATATGGAGGAAGGCGTCACCTCCGAGGCGTCCTCCCTGGCCGGCACCCAGCAGCTCGGGAACCTCATCGTCATCTGGGATGACAACGAGATTTCCATCGAGCACGACACGAAGATCGCGCTGAGCGAGGACACCCCGGCGCGTTACGAGGCGTACGGCTGGCATGTGCAGACCGTCGTCGGCGGCGAGAACGTGACCGGAATCGAAGAGGCGCTCGCCAACGCGCGCGCCGTTACCGACCGTCCGTCGTTCATCGCGCTGCGCACCATCATTGGCTACCCGGCACCCACCAAGATGAACACCGGCGGCGTGCACGGCTCCGCGCTCGGCGCCGACGAGGTCGCGGCCACCAAGAAGATCCTGGGCTTCGATCCCGATAAGTCGTTTGAGGTGACCCCGGAGGTCATCGAGCACACCCGCGGCCTGGTGCAGCGCGGCAAGCAGGAACATGCCGAGTGGGACAAGGGCTTTGAGTCCTGGGCGGCCCGTGAGCCGGAGCGCAAGGCGCTGCTCGACCGGTTGCAGGCGCGTGCGCTCCCCGAGGGCTGGGATGCCGAACTGCCGTCCTGGGAGCCGGGATCCAAGGGCATCGCCACCCGTGCCGCATCCGGCGATACGCTCTCCGCACTCGGCGCCAAGCTGCCCGAGTTGTGGGGCGGCTCGGCCGACCTGGCAGGGAGTAACAACACCACCATCAAGGGTGCCGACTCCTTCGGCCCCCGTTCCATTTCGACCTCGGACTGGAATGCTCAACCCTACGGCCGCACACTGCATTTCGGTGTTCGCGAGCACGCGATGGGATCGATACTGTCCGGCATCGTGCTGCACGGACCCACCCGCGCATACGGTGGAACGTTCATGCAGTTCGCCGATTACATGCGGCCCGCAGTGCGTTTGGCCGCGCTGATGAACATCGATCCGATCTATGTGTGGACCCACGACTCGATCGGCCTGGGCGAGGACGGCCCCACCCACCAGCCGGTGGAACATCTGGCCGCGCTACGGGCCATCCCGAACCTTTCGGTGGTACGTCCGGGTGACGCCAACGAAACCGCATACGCCTGGGCGGCGATCATCAAACGCGAATCCAGCACCGGCCCAATCGGTTTGGCACTCACCCGCCAGGGCGTGCCAATCCTGGAGGGAACCAGCCGCGAAGGCGTCGCCAAGGGTGCCTACGTACTGGACGCGGCCGACGGCACACCGGACGTGGTGCTGATCGGCACCGGTTCGGAGCTGCAGCTCGCCGTGGAGGCGAAGAAACTTCTGGCTGCCAAGGGAATCTCGGCGTCCGTGGTGTCGTTCCCCTGTGTGGAATGGTTCGAATCTCAGCCGCAGGAGTATCGCGACAGTGTGCTGCCGCCGGCGGTGCGCTCTCGGGTGGTCGTCGAGGCCGGTATCGCGCAGAGCTGGTACAAGTTCGTGGGCGACGCGGGAGAGATCGTCTCGCTGGAGCACTACGGAGCCTCCGCCGACGACAAGACACTCTTCCGCGAGTTCGGTTTCACCCCCGAAGCAGTCGCAGCGGCTGCCGAACGGTCAATCGCCTCAACTCAATAGCTCGACTCCGAAGGGACAGATCGATGACTGACCAGAACGCTAATCTCGCCGAACTGAGCGCAGCCGGAGTTGCCGTCTGGCTCGACGATCTCTCCCGGGACCGACTCAACTCGGGCAATCTCGCCGAGCTGGTCGCGACCAGGAGCGTCGTCGGGGTGACCACCAACCCGGCCATTTTCCAGGCCTCCCTGTCCAAGGGACATGCCTACGATGCGCAGATCGCCGAGCTGGCCGAGCGCGGTGCCGATGTCGACTCCGCAATTCGCACCGCCACCACCGACGACGTGCGCGCAGCCTGCGATGTGTTGGCCCCGCAGTACGAGGCATCCGACGGTGTGGATGGTCGAGTGTCCATCGAGGTGGACCCCCGCCTGGCCCACGACACCGACAAGAGCGTCCTGCAGGCGATCGAGCTGTGGAAGATCGTCGACCGGCCGAACCTGCTGATCAAGATTCCGGGCACCAAGGCCGGTCTCCCCGCGATCACGGCGGTAATCGCCGAGGGCATCTCGGTGAACGTCACGTTGATCTTCTCGGTCGAACGCCACAAGGAGGTCATGGACGCCTACCTGGCAGGCCTGGAGGCCGCTAAGGAGGCGGGCCGCGACCTGTCCAAGATTCACTCGGTGGCCTCGTTCTTCGTCTCGCGCGTGGACACCGAGATCGACAAGCGTCTCGAAGACATCGGTAATGGTCAGGCACTCAGCCTCCGTGGCCGGGCCGGTGTCGCCAACGCCCGGCTCGCCTATCAGGCCTACGAGAAGGTGTTCGACCACGGCCACCGGTTCGCCGCTCTCAAGGCGGCGGGTGCACGAGTACAGCGACCGCTCTGGGCGTCGACTGGTGTCAAGAACCCCGACTACGACGACACCCTCTACGTGGTGGACCTGGTGGCTCCGCACACCGTGAACACCATGCCGGAGAAGACGATGGAGGCGGTCGCCGACCACGGCGTGGTCACCGGTAACACCATTCACGGCACCTACGACGGCGCACATGCCGTATTCCACGAGCTGAGCCGTGCCGGGGTCGACCTCGACGACGTGTTCAAGGCGCTCGAAACGGAAGGTGTCGACAAGTTCGAGGTCGCCTGGAACGAGCTCATCGACGCCACCCAGGCCCAGCTCGACGCAGCCTCCACCAAGAGCTGACCCGTGGCAGCCTCATCGAGCGGGCCACGTGAACTGAACCCTTTGCGGGACAAGCGCGATAAGCGCCTGCCGCGCATCGCGGGACCCTGCTCGCTGGTGATCTTCGGGGTCACCGGCGATCTGGCCCGCAAGAAGTTGATGCCCGCCATCTACGACCTCGCCAATCGCGGGCTGCTTCCTCCGTCCTTCGCACTGGTTGGTTTTGCGCGACGGGACTGGGCCAACGAGGACTTCGGGCAGATCGTGCTCGAAGCCGTCAAGACGCATTCGCGTACCCCGTTCCGCCAGCACGTGTGGGACCGGCTGGCCGAGGGAATCCGATTCGTACAGGGCAGTTTCGACGATGACGCGGCCTTCGAGCAGCTCAAGAAGACGCTGCAGACGCTCGACGAGGAACGCGGCACCGGCGGCAATCACGCCTTCTACCTGTCGATTCCGCCCAAGGCATTCCCCGCCGTGTGCGAGCAGCTATCCAAATCCAGCCTCGCGCAGCCGGTGGACGGTGCGTGGCGCCGCGTGGTGATCGAGAAGCCGTTCGGACACGACCTGGAGAGCGCCCGCGAGCTCAACGCCGTCGTGAACCAGGTATTTCCCGAGGAATCGGTGTTCCGCATCGACCACTACCTTGGCAAGGAAACGGTGCAGAACATCTTGGCACTGCGTTTCGCCAATCAGCTGTTCGACCCGATCTGGAACGCACACTACGTCGACCACGTGCAGATCACCATGGCTGAGGACATCGGATTAGGCGGCCGCGCAGGGTATTACGACGGTATCGGGGCGGCGCGCGATGTCATCCAGAACCATCTGCTGCAGCTGCTGGCCTTCACCGCGATGGAGGAGCCCATCAACTTCTCCCCCGCCGAGCTGCAGGCCGAGAAGATCAAGGTGCTGTCGGCGACCCGGCTCATCGAGCCACTCGACGAGACCACGGCCCGCGGCCAGTACGGACCGGGCTGGCAGGGCAGCGAGCAAGTGCCCGGTCTGCTGGAGGAGGAAGGCTTCTCCAAGGAGTCGACCACTGAGACGTACGCGGCCATCACCCTGGAGGTGGACAGCCGCCGGTGGGCGGGTGTCCCGTTCTACCTCCGCACCGGAAAACGGCTGGGCCGCAGGGTGACCGAGATCGCACTGGTTTTCAAGAGGGCACCGCATTTGCCGTTCGACTCCACCATGACGGAGGAACTGGGCGCCAACGCGCTGGTGATCCGCGTCCAGCCGGACGAAGGTGTCACGCTGCGCTTCGGATCCAAGGTTCCCGGCAGCGCCATGGAGGTGCGGGACGTCAACATGGACTTCTCGTATGAGCAGGCATTCACCGAGGAATCGCCCGAAGCCTACGAACGGTTGATCCTGGACGTGCTGCTGGGCGAGCCCTCGCTGTTCCCGGTGAACGCCGAGGTCGAATTGTCCTGGCAGATCCTGGATCCGGTGTTGGACTTCTGGGCGGCCGGCGGCAGACCCGACACCTACGAGTCAGGGACGTGGGGGCCGCAATCCGCGTTCGACATGCTGGCCCGTACCGGACGTGACTGGAGGCGGCCATGATCATCGACCTTCCCGATACCACCACCAACGATGTCAACAAGAAGCTGGTCGAGCTGCGCGAAACCGGCGGCGCCGTCACCATGGCCCGAGTGCTGACCCTGGTGGTCATAGCCGATGCCGGTGATGATTTCGAAGAGGTCATCGAGGCGGCGAACGGCGCCAGCCACGAGCATCCCTGCCGGGTGATCGTGTTGGAGCGCAACCCGCTGGCGTCGGAAACCGGTCTGGGCGCACAGATCCGGGTCGGCGGCGACGCGGGCGCGGGAGAGGTGGTCGTACTGCGACTGCGCGGTCCGCTCGCCGCCCATGAACACAGCGTCGTGATCCCGTTCCTGTTGCCCGATACCCCGGTGGTGGCGTGGTGGCCCAACCAGGCCCCGGCCGTACCCGCGAAAGACCCGTTGGGCCGGTTGGCAATCCGGCGGATCACCGATGCCACGACCGCCCCGGACCCGATGGCAGCCATCAAGAATCGGCTCGCCGGATATACCCCGGGCGATACCGACCTGGCCTGGAGCCGGATCACGTATTGGCGTGCACTGCTCGCCTCGGCGCTGGATCAGCCTCCGTATGAAGGCCTCAACTCGGCGCTGGTGTCCGGGCTGGCCAACGAGCCGGCGTTGGACGTCACGGCCGGATGGCTGGCCTCGCGTATCGATGGCCCGGTCACCCGGGTGGTCGGTGAGCTCAAAGTGGAATTGCACCGCGACAGCGAGATCGTCACGCTCAGCCGCCCGCAGACCGGGGCCATCGCGACATTGGCCCGAACCGGGCGACCGTCCGCATCACTTCCGTTGCCGCGCAGGGAGACACGGGACTGCCTGGCCGAGGATCTGCGCCGCCTCGACCCCGACGAGATCTACCGCACGGCACTCGAGGGGATCGCGAAGGTGCAGTACCTATGAGTGAAACACTCATCGAAAAGTACTCGGATACCAATGCTTTGGTGACCGCCGCGGGCGACCGGCTGGCGTTGGCGATCGCCGGGGCCCTCGCCGAACGCGGTAAGGCGATGATCGTGCTCACCGGCGGTGGTACCGGCATCGGACTGCTGAAACATCTGCGCGAAGTCGCCAGCGACCTGGACTGGCCCAATGTGCACGTCTTCTGGGGCGACGACCGGTACGTTCCGAAAACCGATCCGGAACGCAACGCCTGGCAGGCGTGGGAGGCGCTGCTGGAGCACGTGGACTTCCCGCTGCGCAACATGCACGCCATGCCCAACAGCGAAAGTGAATACGGGACAGACCTGGACGCGGCGGCACTCGCCTATGAGCAGCTGCTGGCAGCCAATGCTGAGCCCGGTCAGGACTGTCCCGAGTTCGACGTCCATCTGCTCGGTATGGGCGGCGAGGGCCATATCAACTCGCTATTCCCCCATACCGACGCCGTCAAGGAGACGCAGCGGCTGGTGGTGGCGGTCCCGGACTCTCCCAAACCGCCGCCGCAGCGGATCACGTTGACATTGCCCGCTATTCAACGTTCCCGTGAGGTGTGGTTGATCGTCTCGGGTGAGGCCAAGGCCGATGCGGTGGCAGCGGCCGTCGGCGGGGCTGATCCCGTCGATGTACCTGCGGCAGGAGCCAAGGGGCTCGAGCGCACGGTGTGGCTACTCGACGAAGCTGCGGCCAGCAAGCTGGACTAGTCGTCGTTGCCCTGACCAATGGCGAACAGTGCGTCGGGGTCCAGCGACAGACCGTGTTCGGCCGGTACTGCCGGTGTCGACGGCGGTTGATTGAGAGCGCCCACCGGAGCGGGGGCGACGGCCGAGCTCGGTACTGGGGAGCGCATTCGCTCCACGCCGGCCGCGAATTCGGCCACGCCCTCCCGAATTGCTGCCGAATGTTCGTCGAGACGATCGAGAAGCTGAGACAGGGTGCGCCCCATCTTGTTTCCGAGCTCGGACGCATCGGCCACGGCGGAGGCGATGGTGGTGGCTACGCTGCCACCCTGGGTGATGGGTGAGGCGGCCCGCGCGGCGGTGAACTCGGTGATGATGTCGTCCACGTATCCTTCCACCCATTGCCCGAGCATGCTTCGGGTGTGGGTGATCAGATCGGTCACCACATTGATGCGCTGGTTAACATTTGACGTGACGACACACAGCTCCTGTAGCGCGCCGTCGATGAGACCCGACGCGTCTCCGAATCCTGTTGCTGCCGCGCCACTGTGACCGTCACCGAGCGCGCCGAGAACTGCCGACAACTCCTGTTGCACGTTGGTGACGTCGGCAGTGCAGTAGCGCCAGAAGGTGGCTTCGGCCGAAGCCGCGGCCGGGTCTCCCCGAAGCGCGTCGAGTGGGTCTTCGAGGAACTGCACATGCTCGACTAGGAAGCCCAATCCGGCGTCATAGAGGCGAGTGAGCGGTTTCAGCTCGGCATCAAGGGTGTCCACCGAGCCCTTCACCAATCTTCGTCATCGCGGCCGCCGACTGGTCCTCGGTGTCGGCAATCTTGCGGGCTTGATCGTGCAGGCGCTGTCCTGTCTCCACGATGACATCGCCAAGGGTCCGGACCGCGTCCGTCAATTGGTCGATGCTCCCCCGCACCGATATCACGAAATCCGACGACACCGCGCCCAGTGCCTGCTCGTCGAGCCCCTCGCCGTGATGGTCGAGCAGCGCTCGCACCGATCCCCCGACGTTCTCCAGGTTCGCCGCCTCATGCAGCACCACGTCGCGGTCAAACCGGAAATCCTCGCCCGTTTCACGGCTCATGAGATCGGTCCCAGATGTTCGTCCTCCCCAAGATGCCCCCCGTCCAGGTAGCCCTTGACGTAGTCCATGGCCGGTCCGTCTCCGGTGAGGTCGTGCAGCGTGCTGTGGACCTGGCTGGCGGCATTGACCTGTGCTGCCGCGATTGTCCTGGTGATGACCGCCGACAGATCCCTGGCATCCATCGACAGTGTCGACTCGTCCAGATCCAGTGCCTCGATGCGTCCGCCCGAGCCAACGGTCACCGCGACCCCCAGCTCATCCTGCGCATGGCCACGAACCAGCCCCACGGTCTGCTGCACATACTGGGCACGCTGTCCAAGGACTTCCAGGCGATCCTGGTATTCACGAATCCATTGGCGGGGGTCACCACGGCACTCCGACATCACAGAACTCCGACATCACAGAACTCCGGCATAACGAGGGGCTCCTTTCGGGGACACGGCCGGTGAAACGGGAACGTCCCCTCCGCGTCCCCGGTCCACCAACCGCTGCTGGCACTTGTCGATTTTTGTGCCATACACAGAGATAGATGGGTTGAGCACGCGAATTGGTTCCATGAATTTTCAAGAAATTTTTCGGCAAACAGGAGAATTATCAATTACCTGGGAGAATATCTACTACAGAGACAAAACAGCGGACTACCTGTGTAGTAGTCCGCTGCGTGTTAGGCGATATGGCGCTATCCGCCGAGCTTGATCTCCAGCCCGACGCCGATGATCGAGATCACCCAAATGGCCGTGACGAAGTAAGTAAGCCGGTCCAGGTTCTTCTCCACGACGGTGGAACCCGAGAGGCTGGACTGGACGCCACCACCGAACAGAGTGGACAGACCGCCGCCCTTCGCGCGGTGCAACAGCACCAGCAAGACCACCAGCAAGCTGGTGACGATCAGGACGATCTGCAACGCCAATTCCATGGGGGTTAGCCTACCGGCTCGGTTCCCGCCACCCGCGCAGGGATACACGCGCGACGGATATCACCGCGCACCTGCAGACCTAGAGCAGTGGGCCGCCCGCGGCGATAGCCGACATCTGGGCGAACTGCTCCCCATCCAGGGAGGCTCCGCCGACTAACGCGCCGTCAACATCCTCTTGCGCGACGATCTCTCCGACGTTCTTCGCGTTGGCAGAGCCGCCATAGAGGACGCGCACCGACGCGGCCACGTCGGCGTTTGCGATCTGTACCAGCTCGGCCCGGATCGCCGTACACACTTCCTGAGCGTCGGCGGCACTAGCCACCCGCCCGGTGCCGATGGCCCACACCGGCTCGTAGGCGACCACCACCTGCGCGACCTGTTCCGCGGATAGGCCCGCCAGCGACCCGCGCAGCTGAGCCACGTTGTGCTCGACGTGGTTTCCGGCCTCACGAACCTCCAGCCCCTCACCGATGCAGACGATCGGTGTGAGGCCGTACTTGAGCGCTGCGGCCGCCTTGGCGGCGACCAGGGCGTCGTCCTCTGTGTGGAATTGACGGCGCTCGGAGTGCCCGACGACGACGTAGGTGACACCCAGCTTGGCCAGGAACGCGCCGCTGATCTCACCGGTATAGGCACCTGAGTCATGCGCCGACATGTCCTGCGCGCCGTAGGTAAGACGCAGCTTGTCCCCATCAACGAGCGTCTGGACGCTCCGAATGTCGGTGAACGGTGGAATGACCGTTACATCCACCTTGTCGAAGTATTTGTCCGGCAACGAGAACGCGATCTTCTGCACCAGCGCGATGGCCTCGAAGTGGTTGAGGTTCATCTTCCAGTTGCCCGCAATCAGCGGCTTGCGACTCATGATTCCAAAACCTCAATTCCCGGAAGAGTCTTGCCCTCGAGATACTCCAGGGACGCTCCGCCACCGGTGGAGATGTGTGAGAAACCGTCATCGGGCAGGTCCAGCGCACGCACGGCCGCGGCGGAGTCGCCGCCACCCACGACACTGAATGCACCCTTCTCGGTGGCCGCGATGATCGCCTCGGCCACGCCTCGCGTGCCCGCCTCGAATGCCGGGAACTCGAACACGCCCATGGGGCCGTTCCAGAAGATTGTCTTGGCATTGGACAGTACGGCGGTGAATCGCTTCACCGACTCCGGTCCAATGTCGAGGCCCATCTTGCCGTCCGGAATGGCATCAGCGGCAACGATTTCCGATGGCGAATCGGCAGAGAATTCGTCGGCCACGACGATATCCATCGGCAAGTGGATGACGTCCGCATACTGATCGAGCAGGCGGCTGCACGTTTCCACCATCTCGGGCTGCACCAGCGACTTGCCCACCCCCAGCCCCTGTGCGGCCAGGAAGGTGAAACACATGCCGCCACCGATTACCAGGCTGTCTGCCTTGGTCGCCAGCGACTCGATGACCGCCAGCTTGTCGGACACCTTCGACCCGCCCAGCACCACTGCGTACGGGCGCTCGGTGGAAGCCGTGAGAACCCGCAGTACTTCGATCTCCGCCGCGACCAGCCCGCCTGCATAGTGCGGCAGCAGCGTGGCAACGTCGTACACAGAAGCCTGCTTGCGGTGCACCACCCCGAAACCGTCGGAGACGAATGCACCCCCGGTACCTGTTGGGCCGCTGACCAATTCGGCCAACTCCTGGGCAAGCGCCAGCCGCTGTGCGTCATCCTTGCTGGTCTCACGCGGGTCGAACCGGATGTTCTCGAGAAGCAGGATGTCACCGTCGGTCAGGCCCTCGGCACGTGCCAGCGCGTCGGTACCGACGACATCGCCAGCTACCTGAACGTGCTGGCCGAGCAGCTCACCGAGCGCCGCGCCGACCGGAGCCAGCGACAGCTTGGGATCCGGCTTGCCGTCCGGGCGGCCCAGGTGCGCGGTGACGATGACCTTGGCCCCGGCACCCGCGAGTGCGCGAATGGTCGGGACCGAGGCCACGATGCGACCGGGATCGGTGATGTTGAGATCGTCATCGAGCGGGACGTTGAGGTCCGAACGGACCAGCACACCCTTGCCCGCAACTCCTTCGGCCAGCAGGTCGTTGAGTGACTTGATGCCCATGCGGCTAGAGCGACTTGCCGACCAGGCCGACCAGGTCGACGAGGCGGTTCGAGTAACCCCACTCGTTGTCGTACCAGGAGACCACCTTGGCCTGGTTGTCGATCACCTTGGTCAGGCCCGAGTCGAAGATCGAGCTGTGCGGGTCGGTGACGATGTCACTGGACACGATCGGGGCGTCGTAGTACTTCAGGATGCCCTTGAGCTTGCCCTCGGCAGCGGCCTTGAATGCGGCGTTGATCTCCTCGGCGCTGGCGGCCTTGGCCAGATCGACAGTGAGGTCGGTCGCCGAACCCGTGGGGATCGGCACGCGCAGTGCGTAGCCGTCGAGCTTGCCCTTGAGCTCGGGCAGCACCAGGCCGATGGCCTTGGCGGCACCGGTCGAGGTCGGCACGATGTTCAGGGCGGCGGCGCGGGCACGACGCAGGTCGCTGTGCGGGCCGTCCTGCAGGTTCTGGTCCTGGGTGTAGGCGTGGATGGTGGTCATCAGACCCTTGACGATGCCGAACTCGTCGTTGAGCACCTTGGCCAGCGGGCCGAGGCAGTTCGTGGTGCACGACGCGTTCGAGATGATGTTCTGGCTGCCGTCGTACTTGTCGTCATTGACGCCCAGCACGATGGTGATGTCCTCGCCGCTGGCGGGCGCGGAGATGATGACCTTCTTGGCGCCGGCGTCCAGGTGGCCCTGCGCCTTCTCGCGCTTGGTGAAGATGCCCGTCGATTCGACGACGACGTCGACACCCAGGTCACCCCAGGGAAGGGCCGCCGGCCCCTCTTTGACCTCGAGTGCCTTGATCTTGTGCTCGCCGACAACGATGGTGTCGTCACCTTCCAGGCTGACGTCGTACGGCAGACGGCCCAGGATGGAGTCGAATTTCAGCAGGTGGGCCAGGGTGGCGTTATCGGTCAGGTCATTGACCGCGACAATCTCGATGTCGGTGTTGATCCCTTGAGCCTTCTGCACGTCCAGTGCCCGAAAGAAGTTCCGGCCGATCCGGCCAAACCCGTTTACGCCTACCCGGACAGTCACGTGCTCTCCCTCTATGTATTGAGTACCCGTTATCGGCACTCACATTAGCCCAGGGGGTGAGCCATTTCGTCCCGGCCCAGTCGGGCGACGATATGGGCGATGACCGCTAGTACCAGAGGCGCGACTCCGGCGATGACGAACACCGTCGCGTTGCCGATGACGTGTGCGACGGGGACCACCAGCGCGAAGGACGCGGGCAGCCCGACCAGGGACACAAAGAAGTCCATGCTGGCCGCACGGCCGAGCATTTCTTCGGGTACTCGGCGTTGCATCAGGGTGCCCCAGATGACGTTGGCCGCCTGCATGGTGCCGCCGACGATGATCATGGCCGCGGCGATCAACCACACGTGACCGGTGAATCCGATGAGCATCAGCGGCAGCGATCCCGCGCCCCACATCAGGATCATCACCGTCAGATACCGGCGGGCCAGCGGCAGGGAGGACACGATGAACAATCCGACCGCACCCGCGATTCCAAACAGTGCCAGCACGGTGGCATGCGTGCCGGGGTCACCGCCGTGATCGCGGATGACGAACGGCAGCAGGATCTCGATCGGGCCGACGACCACCAGCACATAGCCGATCGCGAACAGCAGGGTGGCAAAAAACCAGGTGGTGCGCACCATGTACCGAAACCCGTCCGCCAAGTCGGTGACGGCGCGGCGCAACGGGTGCCGCTGGACGTCCTCGGCAGCGGCCGGCTCATGGCTGTGCCTGATGAACAGCAGGCAGCACAGCCCTGCCACGACGAGGAAGCCTTCCAACAGGAACGCCCCACCCGGCGCCCACACGCTGACGATGGCCGCACTGACCGCGGGCCCCGCCGCAAGCTGCATCACGGGCCGCAAGACGCCTTCAATTCCGTTGGCAGCCAACAATTCATCAGCGGGCAGCAGGCTCGGCAGCAACGCGGTATAGGCAGGAATGTAAAAGCCCTCGGCGATACCGAACAGCAGCGAGTTGAGTGCCAAATGCCAGATGTGGGCCGTGCCGGTCAAGGTGAGCGTGGCGGTGGTGAACATCAGTGCGGCCTGCAGCGCAAGTGAGCTGCGCATCACCCACAACTTGGGCAACCGGTCGGCGGCAACGCCAGCGGGCAACACGCTGGCCAGCAAGCCCAGGCTGAACGTGGTTCCGACGACGGCGACCTGCGCCGGTCCCAAGCCCATCCGAATGACCTGCCAGACCAGTGCCACCGTCCACATTCCGTTGCCCAGCAAGGTGACCGCCAGGCCCAGGGTCAGAAGTCGGTAGTCACGGTGCCGGAGCGGACGCAGCGCCCGCGGCAGGCGGACGGGTTGATGGTGTGGCTCCTCGCCCGAAGAGTCCTCGGAGTTTTCGCCAAGGACCCCTTCGTTTTTCAATTGCTTGGCGATATCCACTGACCCAGGGTACGAAAGCACTCCGACAATTCGCCATCGGTTTTCGCGGCGTTCCCCGACGCCGGAGAACTCAGGCCTCTTCGAGCAGTTCCGGAGTGACGGCGGATTCGGTGTCCGGGATGCCTTCGGTCTTTGCCTTGCGATCGGCCATCGACAGCAGCCTCCGGATGCGGCCCGCCACAGCATCTTTGGTCATGACCGGATCTGCGAGACGCCCCAGCTCTTCCAGCGATGCCTGACGGTGCTCCACGCGCAGCTTCCCCGCCGCCGCGAGATGGTTTGGGACCGTGTCTCCGAGAATTTGCAGGGCCCGCTCCACCCGGGCAGCGGCCGCGACCGCGGCGCGCGCGGATCGACGCAGATTGGCGTCATCGAAGTTGGCGAGCCGATTGGCCGTCGCCCGCACTTCGCGACGCATCCGGCGCTCTTCCCAGGTCAGCCTGGTGTCTTGGGCGCCCATCCGGGTTAGCAGGGCGCCGATGGCCTCACCATCGCGAACCACCACTCGGTCACTGCCCCGCACTTCACGGGCCTTTGCGCTGACGCCGAGCCGCCGAGCCGCACCCACCAGCGCCAGTGCCGCTTCGGGCCCCGGGCAGCTGACTTCGAGGGCCGAGGAGCGTCCGGGCTCGGTCAACGAGCCGTGCGCCAAGAAGGCACCACGCCACGCGGCCTCGGCGTCGGCGACATTGCCGCCAACCACCTGCGCGGGCAGTCCGCGCACCGGGCGACCCCGCAGGTCGAGCAGGCCGGTCTGTCGGGCGAGCGCCTCACCGTCTTTCGCTACGCGCACGACATATCGGGTCGTCTTGCGGATACCGCCCGCAGACAACACGTGCACCACGGCGCTATAGCCGTAGAGATCGAAGATGTCTTTGCGCAGGCGCCGCGCAATGCTGCCCTGATCGACCTCCGCCTCGACGACAACCCGGCCGCTGACGATGTGTAGTCCGCCGGCGAACCGCAGCAGAGCCGCGACCTCAGCGCGACGGCTGCTGACCTGAGTCACCACCAGGCGGCTCAGTTCGTCCTTGACCTCGGCGGTCATCGCCACGTGGCGTCCCCTCTCTGGGTTCCATGCTGTGTCCGTCCGCCCCCCGCTGCCAGGCGCACCGTGGATTCGGCGTCTGTGCCCGCGGCAGGAGCCGCATTACCCGTCCGTATTCGATCCAAGACCGCCGCCAGTTTCGCGGGGTCATGTAAATGTGTACCAGGACGGGCAACATCAGCGAACTGAACTTGCGCATTGAACAGAGCGGCCGCCCTGGTCAGGTGTTCACGCTCGGTGTCATCCGCCGACGCGGATTCGACGACAATGTCATGTACACCAAATTCGGGAGCGTGTTGCGAGAGTACGTGCAAATGGCGCTCGGCGGAAAAGCCTGCCGTCTCACCCGGCTCCGAGGCAAGGTTCAAGATCAGGGCCTTACGGGCCCGCGTCTGCTGCAACGCCGCAAAAAGATCGGGCACCAGGACATGCGGGATAACGCTGGTAAACCACGATCCAGGCCCCAGAACCACCAGGTCGGCGGCCATGATGGCCTCAACAGCTTGCCGGGTGGCGGGTGCGTCTCCCGGGTGCAGCCGCACCCGCCGCACCTTGCCGGGTGTGGTCGCCAATGCCACCTGGCCGCGAATCACCCGGCTCATTCGCGGGTCGGATTCCAGGCCGGACACATCAGCTTCGATCTGCAATGGAATCGGACACATCGGCAGCACCCGCCCGGTGATGCCAAGCATGCGTCCCATCTCGTCGAGCGCGGTGACCGGATCGGCGAGCATGTCGGTGAGCCCGGCCAAGATCAAGTTGCCAATCGGGTGCCCGGCCAATCCGCCGCTGCCGCCCAGCCGGTGCTGAATGGCAGTAGCCCACATGCGCCCGCGCGGGCTATCGGAGGCGAGCGCCGCCATTGCCATGCGCAGATCCCCCGGAGGCACGATGCCCAGCTCGGCACGGATCCTGCCCGAAGACCCGCCGTCGTCGGAGACCGTGACCACAGCGGTGATGTTGTGGGTGAGCCGTCGCGCTGCCGAAAGTGTCGCGTACAGGCCGTGCCCGCCACCGAGGGCAACGATGCGGGGTTCCCGTCGCGGCTGTGGCTGTTCGATGCCGGGGGTCATTCGCGTCCCAGGTCCCGGTGCAATACGCGCACCGACAGGTCATCGTCAGAAAGAAGGAGCCCTGCAAGTGCCTCCGAGACGGCGACACTGCGATGCTTACCGCCTGTACACCCCACCGCAATTGTCATGTAGCGCTTTCCCTCTCGCCGGTAACCGTCGATAACGAGGTTCAGCAGCCGATGGTAGGTGTCCAAGAACTCGTCCGCACCGGGTTGGCTCAACACGTACTGGCTTACCGATGGATGCTGCCCGGTATGCGGGCGCAGCTCGTCGACCCAGTGCGGGTTGGGCAGGAACCGGACGTCGACGACCATATCGGCGTCCATCGGTAGCCCGTACTTGAATCCGAAGGATTCGACGGTGACGCTCAGAAGGGCCACCATCTCGGTGCTGAAGGCACGTTCGATGGCGGCGCGCAGCCCGGGCACGGGTAGCGACGAGGTGTCGATGACCAGGTCGGCCGAGGCCCGGATGGGTGAGAGCAGCGCGCGCTCGGCGGCTATGCCTTCGGCGAGCGTCTGCCCGCCCTGCAGCGGGTGGCTACGCCGGTTCTGCTCGTAGCGCCGCACCAGGCTTTCATCAGACGCCTCCAGGAACAGCACCCGCGGGCTGATCCCCCGCGTGGCCAGATCAGCACGCACCGACTCGAGGTCTCCGGTGAAACCCCGAGACCGCACGTCCATCACCACCGCCAGTTGGGTGATGCGTGAACCCGCGGCGAGGCCAAGGTCGACCATGCGGGTGATCAATTCGGGGGGCAGGTTGTCGGCGACGTACCACCCGAGGTCCTCGAGCACCTTGGCAGTGGTGCCGCGTCCCGCGCCCGATAGGCCCGTGACCAGGACAACGTCGATATCGGCGTTCGCGGTCTCGCTAGGGGGATGGATTGTCATCGACTCCATTTTCGACCATGACGGGCTGTGGTGCGTCAGTTGCATGAGAAGTGGCACCAGAAGTCACGTCAGAATTGCCTGGACCGACGAGTGCCTCACGGACCGCGAGCGCGGTGACGGCGCCGATCCCCGGCACCGCGGTGATCTCCTCGACGCTGGCTTTCTTGAGCTGTGCCACGGAGCCGAAATGGGAGACAAGGGCCGCACGCCGGGCCTCCCCCAGCCCCGGTATGCCATCGAGCACTGAGGCCGTCATCCGCCGGGACCGCTTGCTGCGGTGGAACGTGATGGCGAACCGGTGTGCCTCATCGCGGACACGCTGCAGCAGGTACAGCGCCTCGCTGTTTCGGGACAGGATCACCGGATCGGGTTCGCCCGGCACCCATACCTCTTCGAGTCGCTTAGCCAAGCCGATCACGGCGACATCGGTGACACCGAGCTTGCTCAGTTCGGCGGCGGCCGCGTTGACCTGAGGCGCACCACCGTCGACCACGAAAAGGTTTGGTGGGTAGGCGAATTTGCGTGACCTGCCTTCTGGAGCGGCAACGCCCGCGACATTCAACTCTGGAGCGGCAACGCCCGCGACATTCAACTCTGGAGCCATGAAGGCGGCCGCATCCAGCTGATCCTGCACATGCCTGGCGAACCGGCGCCGGGTGACTTCTGCGATGGAGGCGACGTCGTCGGATCGACCGTCGCCCGCGGCCTCTTTGATGCTGTAATGGCGATAGTCGGACCGACGGGATAGCCCATCCTCGAAGACCACCAGCGAGGCCACCACATCGGTGCCCTGGACATGACTGATGTCGATGCACTCGATGCGCAGCGGCGCCTGCTTCAGGCCGAGTGCATCCTGAAGCTCCTGTAGCGCAGCCGATCTCGTGGTGAGATCCCCCGCCCGCTTGAGTTTGTGCTGGGTCAGCGCCTCCTTTGCGTTGCGCTCCACCGTCTCCGCAAGCGCCTTCTTGTCGCCTCGTTGCGGGACCCGCAGGGTGACCCGTGAGCCGCGCAGACCGGTCAGCCAAGAGGCCATGCCCTCGGCGTCGCGCGGCAGCACCGGCACCAGGATCTCGCGCGGCACCGGCGCCAGATCGGTGTCGATCTGGGTATCGGCAACATGAGCGAGGTCCGCCTGGTCGCCGTAAAACTGGGTAAGGAACTGTTCAACTAGCCCTTCAAGATCGGAATCGCCCGGATCGCCGGATTTTTCGACGATCCAGCCACGCTGACCGCGTACTCGCCCACCACGCACATGGAATACCTGCACAGCCGCCTCGAGCTCATCGTCGGCGAAGGCCACCACATCGGCATCGGTGCCGTCGCCAAAGACCACCGTCTGGCGTTCCAGCGCGCGCTGCAGCGCCGAGATGTTGTCCCGCAGTCGCGCCGCCCGCTCAAAATCGAGTTTCTTCGCGGCATAGTTCATTTCACGTTCCATGTCACGGGCCAGGCGATCCGTCTTGCCCGCCAGGAAGTCGCAGAAATCAAGGACGATCTCACGGTGCTCTTCGGCGCTCACGCGCCCGACGCACGGCGCGGAACACTTCTCGATGTATCCCAGCAGACAAGGCCGGTCAATCTGCTTGTGTCGCTTGAAGACTCCATTGGAGCAGGTGCGCGCCGGAAACACCCGGGTCAGCAGATCTAGAGTTTCCCGGATCGCCCAGGCGTGCGAGTACGGCCCGAAATACCGCACCCCCTTGCGGCGGGGGCCGCGATAGACGAACAACCGGGGGTATTCCTCATTCAAAGTGACGGCCAACACCGGATATGACTTGTCGTCGCGATAGCGGACGTTGAAGCGCGGATCGAACTCCTTGATCCAGTTGTATTCCAGCTGCAGGGCTTCGACCTCAGTGCCCACCACCGTCCACTCCACGCTCCCGGCCGTGGTGACCATCTGCCGGGTGCGCGGATGCAAGCTCGCGATATCGGCGAAATATGAGGTGAGACGACTGCGAAGGCTCTTGGCCTTGCCGACGTAGATGACCCGTCCGTGCGGATCACGGAATCGGTAGACCCCCGGCTCGACGGGTATCGAGCCGGGAGCCGGTCGATAGGTCGAGGGATCGGGCACACATCCAGGCTAGTCCGCGGGTCCGACGGCAAAATTCGATGTGCGGTGCGCCTCGCGACTATCGGGCAGGTGGGCGCAACCGAGACGACGATGGTCCGAGCTGGACTTCCGTGGCTTCCGGAGCAAGATGCCTGACACGGGCTGTCGCCGTCCGCTAACCTCAATGAATCTCAACGACCAGGCGAGGAATCGATGACGGTGCGTAGATTGCCCAAATGGATTGTTCCGGTACTGCTCGTCGCCGCCACAGGCGTGTCCCTCATCACCGCAATTCATGCCCTGGCTCGCCCGTCGAATGATGCCGATGCCGTGATCAACAGCCTGCGGGCCAGCGGATATCGCGTCACCGTGACACGGATCGGATCAGGGCATCCGGACAACTGCACCGTGCAGTCGGTCAATCAGCAGTCGCCGGTCTCCAATGTGGCCAGCGCACGCGATATGCGAAACAGGCCGACGTCGGTTCCCGTCTCCACCAAGGCCGCCCACGTCACGCTGGCGTGCTAGAAGATTAAGGACGTGGTTCATGAAGTACAGCGTTAGCTCTCTGGCCGTCGCCCTGGTCGCGATGGGCGGGATCGTCGTATCTCCGACGACCTCCTTCGCCGATCCCGACACCCCAGCGCCGACACCAGGGTCCGAAAATGCCTCTCGGACAGCGATACTCCCGATCTTAGCCCAGGAGGGTATCCGCGTCAGGACTGGGAAACCCGGCGAGCTACTGACAATCCGTCTTCCCGATGACACCCCGCTGACGCCCGCCGAGTGGGGGCCCGACGGAGAGGCAACGTACCGGTCAGCGGACACCGATTACACCGTGACGCCCCTGGTGGACGGCGGCGAGTACTTCACCATCGTGAAGAAGAACCCGTCCGACTCATTCGACTACAACCTTCACCTCGGGCTACCCACCGGCACCCATTGGGTGCGCCACGACACCACCTTGCTGATCGAATCCGATAGCGGCGGGGCAGATCGGCCCTCATCACTGGTCGGAATGTTCGCATCACCCAAGGCGACCGACGCCAAGGGCGCCACGATTCCGCTCACCGTCGAGATCGATCAGGACGGCCAAGTGGCGCTCTCCGCCCGGGATCCCGAACTCGTGAATACGCCTGTGGAGATTGGTTTCTCGTACCACCCGGTGGACATCACCCCATAGGATCCGCGGGCAACGAAGAGTCGGTCACGGCGAGCCGAAACCGAAGTTCACCATGAACCGGTGGCCATCTCCGCTCCGCACCGAACCGACGAGCTGCTTGGCTCGGGCTTGATTCTCCGATTTCGTGGTGACGGCAATCGAGTACCGCTCAACCGACGCTGCGTCACCGGGAAAGCTCAGTGTTGTCACGCGCGTCTCGGCGTTTTTGGTGTACGACGAGTAGGTAAGGCCGACATCGGCTTTTCCGTCAGCCACCGCATCCACGACACCGCCAGCCCTATCCGCCGTCAGTGCCGGGCTGAGTTGAACCGATAACGATGACGCAACGCGCGCAGTGGCAGCGCCGCAGGCAAGCTCCTGTGCACAGACCGCCAGCCGGGCTGCGGACCGGGCAAGGTCGTTGAAGGTGACAAAGCGATTGGGATTACCAGGCGGCACGACAATCACCAGCCTGTTGGATGCGAACAGCGCCGGATCGCTCACCTGCCCCGCCTGTGCCGCCCTGTTCATGCCGCTCTGCTCCACCACCACCACGTCAGGAGCCGGTCCCGTACCCAGATCGTCGACGAGTTCTTGCGAGCCTTTGAAGGTCAGCTGTATCTGGGTGCCTGGGTGATCCATCTGGAACTGTTTGGTCAGCTCGCTGAATGCGGCGCGCATCGACTGGTCGACAAACACACGCAATGTCATCGGGACTGCCGATCCGCCGATCTCACCGGCGTCACCGGGGCGCGTGGTCTGGACAGCGAGCGGGGACGACCCGCAGCCTGCGATGGTCAGAGACGTCGCCAGCATCACGGCGATCGATGCCCATCGCTGCCGTCCAAGGAACCTTGCCGTTTGTCGTGCGCCTCCGAACACGCGCGGAACCTATCACGGGAACTCGGGCTGCTCATCTGGTCATGCCCTAACCTAATGACACTGTGAGGATCCTGACTAGAGCACTAGCCGTTGCCTCAATCTCACTTCTGACGTCTGCGGGGTGCGCCACTGACACGACGACCCGGCGCGGAGCCGCGTCGGAACCATGCGAGATCACCACCAACGGCACTCCCGTATTGAAAACCGCTGCCGCGGAGTCGACTTCAGAGCGCGACATCTCCACCAATCCCGAAGTTGCCACGGGCTATCGAACCGGAATGACGGCGGTGCGGACTGCAAGCTACGCCGCGGCGACCGCCAACCCGTTGGCCACCCAGGCCGCCTGCCGCGTGCTCCGCGACGGCGGATCGGCCGCGGACGCTCTGATCGCCGCGCAAGCCGTCCTCGGGCTAGTCGAACCGCAATCCTCCGGTATTGGCGGCGGCGGATTCCTGGTCTACTACGACGCCAGCAGCGGCGCGGTCGAGGCGTACGACGGCCGCGAGGTGGCGCCCGCCGCGGCGACGGAGAACTACCTGCGCTGGATCGACGATGCCCACCGGACCGAACCCAAGCCCGACGCGCGATCATCCGGACGCTCCATTGGGGTCCCGGGAATAGTGCGTATGTTGCATATCGCGCACGCCGAGCACGGCACCGTGCCATGGCATGATTTGTTCACTCCTGCAGTCCAATTGGCTGACGATGGTTTCGAAATCAGCCCGCGGCTCGCGGCGGCCATCAGCGATAGCGCCAAAAACCTTGCCGTCGACCACTCTGCGGGAGCGTACTTTCTCAACCCCGACGGATCGGCCAAGTCCGCGGGAACCAAACTCACCAACCCGGCATATGCGAAAACCCTTGGTGCCGTTGCCACCGACGGACCCAACGCCTTCTACCGGGGGGCGATCGCCGAGGATATCGTCGCCGCGGCGGCCGATACCGCGTCGGGGCGCACCCCGAGTTTGATGACGACCGCCGACCTCTCGGGGTACATCGCCAAGAAGCGTGAACCGCTCTGCACCACTTATCGCGACCACGAAATCTGCGGAATGCCAACACCGTCCTCGGGTGGTATCGCCGTGGCCGCCACTCTGGGGATCCTGCAGAACTTGCCGATGGCCTCCTACCGACCAACAGATATCGACCCCGACGGTGGCACGCCAACGGTCGACGGTGTGCACTACATCGCCGAGGCCGAGCGGCTGGCCTATGCGGACCGCGACAAGTACGTCGCCGACACTGATTTTGTTGCACTGCCCGGTAATTCACCGGGCACGCTACTCAACCCGACATATTTGGCCGGAAGGGCCAAGCTGATCTCCGGAGAGAGGACGATGGGCACCGCCAAACCCGGCGAGTTCGACGTCCCGACGTCCGCCGCGGTATCGACTCCCGAACACGGCACCAGCCAGGTAACCGTCGTGGACGCCCGTGGCAACGCCGCATCGCTCACCACGACGGTCGAATCCGCGTTCGGCTCCTACCACATGGTCGACGGCTTCTTCCTGAACAATCAGCTCACCGATTTCTCGGCCCAACCGGTAGGCAAGGACGGACTTCCGATTGCCAACCGACTGCAACCAGGCAAGCGGCCGCGCAGCTCCATGGCTCCCACTCTGGTCTTCGAGCGCGGCGAATCCGGAAAGCGCGGCGCGCTCCTATTGGCCGTTGGATCGCCCGGCGGCGCAGTGATCATCCAGTTCGTCGTGAAAACTCTTGTCGGCATCCTGGATTGGGGTCTCGATCCGCAGCAGGCGGTATCGATGGTCGACTTCGGCGCTAACAACTCCCCCAAGACCAATGTGGGCGGCGAGCATCCCAATATCGATGCCCGGGATAACGGCGCCGACGATCCACTGGTTCAGGGGCTACGCAGGCGCGGCCACACCGTCGATGTGGCCGATCAGTCCAGCGGTCTGTCGGCACTGGTACGACGGGGGCAAGGCTGGATCGGTGGCGCAGATCCTCGCCGCGAGGGCCTCGTCATGGGCGATTAATCACGCCCCCGATTAGCCCTGGTACTTCTCGAGCACTTTCCTGAGCGCATCCATCGCGTCCACTGCCCGCTGTTTGTCGACCGCCTGGATCGCCATCAATGGCTCATACTCATAGTCGTCCAGATCCAGTCGCGCCCACTGGGCACCCGGCGGAAACGACACCCCCACCACCTCAGCCCAAGGAACGAGCTTGGGGCCCAGCACATTGCGCACCTCCACACCAGCCGCGCCGGCACGAACCCGCGGGCGGGCGAACATCATGACGACGCTCGCGATGACTATCCCCACTAGGGCGATGCCTACTTGGTCGGAGGTCTTGAAGATCACGCCACTGGGCGAGATCTTCAGCAGCACCCCCACCACGATATGCGCGGCGGCGATAACAAAGGCCGCGGCGTATACGAAGTACGGCGACAGGTGCGGTTTGAGAACGACTTCCCACTCGCGGTCCAGCGACGGTTCAACCACGAGTCACGTCCACGGTTGGCGGAGCCGACGCAATGTCACCGCGGTGTCCAACGCGGCAGCCGCCGCCTGGGCGCCCTTGTCCTCCGAGGACCCCGGCAATCCGGCACGGTCCAGGGCTTGCTGCTCGTTGTTCACGGTCAGCACGCCGTTGGCAACCGGAGTACTGGTGTCCAGGGAAACACGCGTAAGCCCGCTCGTCACGGCATCGCACACATAGTTGAAATGCGGTGTCCCTCCTTGGATTACCACTCCAAGGGCAACGACTGCGTCATGGGTGCGCGCCAGGGCCTGGGCCACCACGGGTATCTCGATGGCGCCAAGCACCCGCACGACGGTCGGACGGTCGATTCCCGCGTCGGTGGCAACGCGTTTCGCCCCCTCCAGCAGCGCGGTGCAGATCTCGTCATGCCAGGTGCTGGCCACGATCGCCAGACTGATACCCGACGCGTCACCAACCTTCAGTGACGGGATTCCACCGCCGCTCACGCGCCGTCAGCCTCGGGATGATCGTCGAGATCGGCGAGGTCATGCCCCATCCGGTCCCGCTTGGTGCGCAGATAGCGGATATTTTCCGAGTTGGCGCGCACCGGCAGCGGCACCCGCTCAATGATGTGCAGCCCATAGCCGTCCAGACCCACGCGCTTGGCCGGATTGTTCGTCAGCAGCCGCATGGACTTCACACCTAGGTCGACCAAAATCTGTGCGCCCAAACCGTAGTCGCGTGCGTCGGCGGGCAGACCCAGCTTCAGGTTGGCGTCCACGGTGTCCTCGCCGGCGTCCTGCAGTTGGTAGGCCTGCAGCTTGTGCATCAGTCCGATGCCGCGGCCCTCATGACCGCGCATGTACAGCACGATGCCGCGGCCTTCCTTGGCCACCAACTCCATCGCGGCATCCAGCTGCGGACCGCAATCGCAACGGCGCGAACCGAATACATCGCCGGTCAGACATTCGGAGTGCACGCGCACCAGCACGTCGTTGCCGTCGCCCTCGGGGCCCGAGATATCGCCCAACACCAGTGCGACATGCTCCACCTCGTCGTAGATGCTGGTGTAACCCACCGCGCGGAATTCGCCATGCTGCGTGGGGATACGCGCCTCAGCGATCCGCTCCACATGCTTTTCGTGCTTGCGCCGCCACTCGATGAGATCGGCGATCGATACCAGTGCCAGATTGTGTTCGTCGGCGAAGACCCGCAACTCCTCGGTCTGCGCCATCGCGCCCTCGTCCTTTTGGCTGACGATCTCGCAGATCACCGCGGCGGGCCGCAGTCCCGCGAGTTTGGCCAGGTCGACCGACGCCTCGGTGTGTCCTGGACGCCGCAGCACCCCACCTTCCTTGGCGCGCAAAGGAACAACGTGCCCGGGCTTGGTGAAGTCGTTGGGCTCACTCGCCGCATCCGCCAGCAGGCGCATGGTGGCCGCGCGATCCGACGCCGAAATTCCGGTTCCGATACCGTTTTTCGCGTCCACGGTGACGGTGTAGGCGGTGCCGTGCTTGTCCTGATTCACCGCGTACTGGGGTAACAGACCAAGGCGGTCGCAGTCCTCCCCCGCCAATGGCACGCAGAGGTACCCCGACGTATACCGCACCATGAACGCCACCAACTCGGGGGTGGCCTTCTCGGCGGCGAAGATCAGATCGCCTTCGTTTTCCCGGTCTTCATCGTCGACGACGACGATGGCTTTACCGGCGGCGATATCGGCGACAGCGCGTTCGATGCTGTCCAACCTGGTCATGGGGACCACTCTCGTTAGGGGCATATGGGCACTTCAAGTATGAACCACCTCGAATCAAACGATTCGGGCGCTGTTCACTCAGCGGACCGGGGAACGGTGTCGAAGCTCTTCATCGGTGTTCAAGCAGGCGTTCGACGTACTTGGCGATGACATCCACCTCGAGGTTGACCCTCACACCCACCCGCGCCGATCCGAGCGTCGTCAGTCCCAGCGTGGTGGGGATGAGCGACACCTCGAACCAGTCCTGCCCCAATCCCGATACCGTCAGCGAGACCCCGTCGACCGTGATCGAGCCCTTTTCGACGACATATTTGGCCACCGATTCAGGCAGGGAGACGCGCACGACCTCCCAGTTCTCGGAGGGTGTGCGCGACAGCACCTCCCCGGTGCCGTCGACATGTCCCTGCACGATGTGTCCACCGAGCCGGCTATTGACCGCGGCGGCACGCTCCAGGTTGACCTTGGCGCCCGCGGCGATGGTGTCGAGGCTCGACCGTGAGAGCGTCTCTCCCATAACGTCGGTGGTGAAGACTCCTCCGGTGCGCACGTCGACCACCGTCAGGCAGACGCCGTTGACGGCGATCGAATCGCCGTGTTTCGCGTCCTCGACGACAATCGGCCCCAGCACAGTCAGCCGCGCTGCGTCGCCCAAATCTTCCCGCTCGAGGACTTCGCCCAGCTCCTCAACGATTCCGGTGAACATTCGATAAGCCTAGCGCCGACCGCGCACACCATCTGAGCGCCCTACTGGGTTGTTTCAGGTTATTGGGCAAGCTGTTTCAGGCGCGCGTCCCGGCAGCCGCACAAGCAACCTGGACGTCGTTTGCATCCTTGTTGAGGTCGCCGGCCTTGCCGTTCACCGAGTCCTGCGGAATACGCAACCCCATCAGGACCACCAACTTGTACGCATCGCCCGACCACGCGTGCATTGGCGTGGCGAGCTCAGGGGCCAGTCCGGGCGTGTTCGCGGCCTCATTGGCCACCTCCGCGGCCTGGCGCAACGCGGTCCGGCCCACCACATTGGTGTCGGAAGCGATGGCGTTCGAGTAGTCGCCCTTTGCCACCGACATTTCGTTGGCGAAATCCGAGTAATTGGTGGCGGCGTACGCCATCGCGCTCGACATCTGTGAGCATGCGGTGACCGCCGCGTCGCTGTCCCCGGCCGGAACCTCCAGGGGCTGTCCAGCGGCTTCGGCAGTGATCGGTGTCGGCTCGGCAGCCTCGGGCTGACCGACTGCCTGTGCGGGGGCCTGAGGTACCGAGGGCACACCCGGCCCGGGGTCGTTCGGGTCAGCGTAAGCGCCAGGTGCCACGGCGAGACCAGCGGCAAAGGCGGCAACTGCAGGAACTGCCAGGTAGTGGCGGATATTCAGTAGCCTCATCGATTTCCTCTCCAGATGATCGGCTGCACGAGGGCGACCTTCGCGACGCTGCGTGACAGACCAGCGACCCCGCCGACCACCGAACCCTAAGACAAGAGGTGGAACCGGCGCGATGCCTACGACCTGACTATAGGGAACCGATAGCGGCGCAACTGACGCTGACTTGAATGCCGCGTTAACAACTCATGGCAATATGAATTTCTACTACCCGTTGAACACCCACGACGACTAGCGGTCACAGGGCCCTCAACAGCCACATGCCGAGCGGTGAGGCCTGCGTCACTTTGATCATGATTCCGCAGGCAGTTGAGTTTTCGAATTCCGATCATGTCGGTTCGAACCGTGTGGCCACACGTTCGAAATAGATAGACATTGGGCGCTAACTGTTATCCGTCCCTTTACCATTCTGAAACCAAGCCACCCAATCATTCGTCGGGACAGCTTCCTTACGGAAACGGACCTGAGAGGCCCTACTGCCCATGCTGAAAAGTCTCGTCTCGCTGACTACTGTTTGCGCTCTCGCGCTGACGGCGCCCCTCGCGTTTGCCGATCCCGACGATCCGGCCCCCGCCCCGGCCCCCGCGCAACCCGTTGCCAACGATGCACCCCCGCCACCCGATGGCGTGATGGGTTCCGCCGAGCCAGGCAACTTGATCACCCCCGACGGCTGGACCGTCACCGTTGCCGCGAAGAACGAGACCCTGTTGCCGGTCGCGCCGCTCACCACTGCGCTCTCCTCACGTGAGTACATCGTGGGCGGAAGCTTCGTGGGTGCGGTCTCCGGTTCTGGGAAGACCAAACTGGCAGGTGGAACGCTTGAGGCCGGGTACCAGATCGGCTGCGGCATCATGGGTGGCCCCGTCGAGCTCACCGCCGGTATCGGCCTCACCGGCGGTTTCGGAACCGGTGGTCTGACCAGCGTGTCGATGCCGATCAACGGCTTGGTCAAGGTCGACCTCAAGCCTGGCCAGGTCACCATCGTGCCTGTCAATAAGAAGAGCTTTGAGGGCAAGACCACCCGGACCAGCATCACCGGATTCCGCATCAAGATCGATAGCTGCGTTGGCCAGTCGTTCATTCGCTCGTACGCGACGATGACGAGCTCCACAGATAACACTGACGATGTCGTCACCTACATGGGCGTTACCAAGGCTGTCTGACAGATGAACGACACACAGAAGAACCCCTCAATCCTGAGCACGAGAGGCGCGACCCCCATGTTGAAGAGCCTTGCCACCCTCACCGCGGCGTGCGCGCTCGCGGTTACCGCGCCATTCGCCCTCGCGGACCCGGGCGACCCGCCGGCCCCGGTTCAGCCGGTTGCCGATGCGCCGCCTCCGGCGGACGGCCCGCCACCGGACAACGGCGTGGTTGCCTCCGAGGATCCGGGAATTGTGACCACGCCTGATGGTTGGAACCTCAAGGTCGCCGCCAAGGACGAGACCCAGCTGCCGATCCCACCGTTGACCACCTCACTGTCCTCGCGTGAGTATCTGGTGGGCGGCACCTTCACTGGGTCGGTGGGCGGTTCGGGTAGCACCACATTGGGCGGTGGCACGCTGGAGGCCGGATACCAGATCGGCTGCGGCATCAGCCTGGCGTGGGTCAAGCTCAACGGCGGTGGCAGCATCACCCCGGCGATCAGCGCCGCCGGCGTGCCCAGCCTCAGCGCCGGCATCACCGGCTCGATCGAAGTTCACCCGCAGCCCGGTGAAGTGATCAACGTCAGCGTCGACAAGAAGAAGTACAAGGGCAAGGAAGCCCGCGTAACCCTCAAGGATGTCCACATCAAGATCGACGGTTGCGTCGGGCAGTCCTTCCTCCGGTCTTACGCGGTAATGACCAGCTCGTCCAAGGACAACGACGACATCGTCGCGTACTACGGTGTGACGAAGACGTTCTGATACAAGGCCTTTCGTGGTTTACAGGTCACGAAAGGCGCATAGTGGACATCGAACCCAGAGGAGAAGCCCGTGACCGGCCGTCACCGCCGTCCAGCCAGGAAGACTTCTGTACCGCGCGTAGCGGCGGGGGCGTTCGCTCTGGGTTCGATGTTCGCCTACCCCGCGGTCGCGGCGGCCGATCCGGCTCCCCCGCCGGCTCCGGTGCCCGGCATGACCGGGGCCAGTGATGCCTATCAGGCGGACCCGCCACCGAATCTGCCGCCGCAGCAGAGCCTGCTCTCACCGCTCGAGCAGAGCAGCGGCCGAGGCGAAGGGCCCGCGGGCCTGCCGACCCCGTTGCCTGACCTTCAGCAGGGCGCGGTCAACGAGTTCGTGCTCGCGCAGAACAACACGCCGTCGGTTCCGGGCACCCCGACCGACACGCAGCGCGCCCCTAACACGAATGCGCTCAACAACCAGTACCTGATGCCGCAGAACGTGAAGCCCGCGGCACCTGGGCAGGGTCAACTGTTCGACGTCGAGCCCGGCGAGGAGAACGCCGATCTGACCAAGATCGAGGCCGCCAAGCACCTCTGGCACGGATATCAGAACGGTCAGTACAAAGGCGGCTTCGTGAACCGAGGAATGAAGGACACGCTCAACGAGCCGTTGCCTGGTACGGCCCCGCCGCCCGGAACACGGATTCCCGGTCTCGGCGACGACTCCCAGGCACCGCCCCCAGACCAGTGGCACTGGACGCCGCCCGAGGCGCCCGCACCGGCCGATGGACTCGCCCCTGGTGTCCCCGCCGCGCCGGTTCCGCCCGCTCCTGCGGCCCCGTCAACGCCGTAACGCCTTACGCGCCAGGTAATTTCCGAAGAACTGGGCTGCCTGCACCAGCACGATGATGATGACGGTCGACACGATCGTCACCTGCCAATTGAAGCGCTGGTACCCCTGCACGATCGCGAAGTCACCGAGCCCACCGCCACCGACCAAACCCGCCATGGCGGACATGTCGACGATGCCGATCAGCGCAAAGGTATAGCCGAGAATCAACGGCCCCAATGCTTCCGGCACCAACAACGTCGCGATGATGCGCAGCGGACCGGCGCCGACTGCCCGCGCCGCCTCGATGACGCCGGGGTCAATGGTGACCAGATTCTGCTCGACGATCCGGGCGATCGCGAAGGATGCCGCGACGACCATCACGAATACCACCGCGTTGGTGCCGATCGTCGTTCCCACCACCCCTAGGGTGAGTGGTCCGAGCGCCGCAATCAGCACCACGAACGGTATGGGTCGCACGATGTTCACCACTACGTTGAGCAGCGTGTGCAGTACCCGGTTCTGTAGTAGACCACCAATTCTGGTGGTGTACAACAGAACTCCGAGGGCCAATCCGATGAACCCGCCGGCCACCAGGGTGATCGACACCATGTACAGGGTGTCGCCAAACGCCTCGAAAAGCTGCGGCCTCAACCGCTCCCAGTTGGTCGTCATCGTGCCACCCGCTGCACAGTCGTCACCGCAGAAAGGTCCGAAATAATCTGCGCCACTTGCTCATCGGGACCTTCGAGTTCGAGCGTAAGATTGCCGAACGAGCGCGATTGCAGGGTGGTGATGCCGCCGTACACCACCTCGAAGCGCACCCCGAGCTCGGTCGCGCGTGCCAGCGCGGCGCCGATCTGCACACCCTCACTGATCTCGACAGATACGATACTGCCCTTGTGCCGCTGGGTAATTCGCGCCACGTCTTCGGCAGCGGGGGTGTTATGCAGGACCGTGCCGACGAATCGTTTCCCCGCCTCGCTCTGTGGTGTGGAGAACACATCGAACACGCTTCCTGCCTCTACGACCCTGCCCTCGGCAAGGACCGCGACACGATCTGCCACGGTGCGCACCACATCCATCTCGTGGGTGATCACCACGATGGTCACCCCGAACTCGTCGTTGACCGCGCGCAGGAGTTGCAGCACATCGCCGGTGGTTTCGGGATCCAGGGCACTGGTGGCCTCGTCGGCCAACAGAATCGACGGTGAGGTGGCCAAGGCCCGAGCGATCCCCACCCGCTGCTTCTGCCCGCCGGAGAGCTGATCCGGATAACTCTTGGCCTTATCGCCCAATCCGACGAACTCCAGCAGCTCGGCCACCCGCGCGGTGCGTTTTTCCGAGTTCCATCCGGCAACCCGCAACGGATACGCGATGTTTCCCGCCGCGGTGCGAGACCGGAACAGATTGAACTGCTGAAAGATCATGCCGACATCGGTACGTAGCCGCCGCAATTCGCGCTCCCGCAGTGAGCTGACTTCGGCACCCTGCACCACGACGCGGCCTGAGGTGGGCCGCTCCAATCCGTTGATGAGCCGTACCAGTGTGCTCTTACCCGCCCCCGAATAGCCGATCATCGCGAAGACCTCGCCCGCGCCGATATTGAGCGATACGTCGTCGATCGCGGTTACGGTCTTCTTGCCCGCCCGGAAGGTCTTGGTGACGTTCGCAAACCGGATGAGCGGTTCCGTACCGGTCACTTCTCGGCGCGGATCTGATCTTGGATTCGCGCCAGCACCGCGGCACAGTCCGGACCGCTCTTTGTCACCGTGAGCTGAGTCCCCTTGCTTTCCTTGGCATATGCCTCGGTGACGGCCGGAGAATGGAAGACCTCGACAAGCTTTTGGTAGGTGGGGTTGTCCTTCTCCTCGTCGCGCGCCACGAGGACGTTGATATACGGCTGCGCGCCGGGGCTGGCCGGGTCGTCGGCGTAGAGCGAGCTCTTGGGATCGATATTCGACTGCGCCAGATACGTGTTATTGATGACGGCGGCGTCGACCGACTTGAGCGACAAGGGCGTCTGCGCGGCGTCGACCAGAGTCACGGTGACCCGGGATGCACCCTTGTCGATATCGGCCGCGCTCGGTGTGGCACGTCCGCCCTTAAGGGCAATGAGCCCGGCGGCCTTCAACACGAACAACGCTCGCGCTTGATTCGGCGGGTCGTTGGGGATGGCGATCTGTCCGCCCTGCGGGATGTCCGCGCTTGCCTTGTATTTCTGCGAGTACAGGCCGAGGGGCACGATGTAGGTGGCACCGACTGGCGCAAGCGTTGCATTATCGGCCACATTATATTCAGCCAGGAAACGTAAATGCTGGAACAGATTCACGTCGATCTGCTTTTGAGTGAGCGCCACATTAGGCTGGCTGTAGTCCGTAAAATTCGTGGTAACAAGCGTAATTCCGGCCTTGCCTGCCTCATCGACAAAGACGTCCCACGAATCTTTCCCGGCTTCAGTTGTGCCTATACGCACGATGTTTCTGCCCCGTCCATCGCTAGCCGAGCAGGCGACACTGCCGGCAGCTATTGCGACAGCGGCAAAGACGATGACAATGCGCTTCATGTCGACCTTCCAAATTCAGCGTGATCACAATGGTTGACATTGTGAAGAATCCGAGGCGTCAGCAAATTGTTTGACGGCCCCAGAACGGCGCCACGGTACCAGAATGGAAAGCGCAATGCACCCTATGAGAAAGTGCGAAACAGGCGGTGGAACCTAGGATGCCGCGGGGGCCCCGGGAGCCACCGAAGGGGCCTGCACAGCAGGTAGCTCAGGGCCGCCGTTTCCGGGGCCTGCCACTGGAATCTCGGACTCCAACTGCGACTGCATCTGCGCTGAGATCGCCGACCACGACATGGCCGCCGGCTTGCCTCCCCACCGCAGAGAGTAGATGCCCACCAACAGCGCCTGCCCGGGCTGAGTGACGGTGTACACCGGCCCACCCGAATCTCCGTGTTGCCCAGCGACATCCGCCATGGTGAACCAGCCGTTATTGATTTCGTCGACCTTGCCGCAGGTTTCCCCCGACACCGAACCCATCAGGCACACCGGTAGCCCGGGCGCGGGTCCGGCATTCTGAGCGATCCGCAATTGGAGCCCATTCGGCAGGACGCTGCTCAATTGCACCCCGGGCGCCAACGAGATCCCCTCGTAATCGGAGACCACATCACCGGGTCCGATTGCCCCGCCGGTTGGCAGGTTACGGCTCATCAACAGCACCTCGCCGACACGATTCCCGCCGAGGTCGGTTACCGATCCGGTGGCATTGCAATGGCCCGCTGTCAGGCCGATTCGGGATGCCGTGTCGACGTAGCCAAGGGTGCAGCGGCTGTCACCCTGGATGATCGACATGCCCGGGTAAGCGACAATCTTTGCGGGGGTTTCAGTGGCCGGATCGGCACTTGAAAGCGCAGGTGAAGCAACAAGAATGCCTGCCGTCGCCGCGACGATGGCAACACTACATGCCAGAGCTCCACGCACGTTTTTCACTACAGCCAGCCCTCGATTGACAATCCCGCCCTGCAAATGAGCATGGCGTCCGATTGCTGAGGTGTCAATTTCATCGCCAGCAACATCCGCCGTGTCGCAAGCCTCCCAGCCGTCTGCCACAGCCTCTACGATCGGACGCATGCGCAACCGCATCCGCCTCGTACTCGTCCCCTTAGCCATCTCCCTAGCAGTCGCCTCCGTCACCCTGGCCGGCTGCTCCAAGTCCGAGAAGGCCGACACCAACTTGCCCGAGGCCGCCACGCTCCTCACCGAGTCGGCGGCCACCACCAAGGCCCAGAAGAGCACGCACATCGTGCTCAAGGTCACGGGTGACAAGCCGGTCCTTAAGCTCTCCGAACTGACCGGAGACCTGACTACCTCGCCGGCGGTGGCCGCTAAGGGCACCGCGAAAACCGGTGGACTGGAGCTGCCCTTCGTCGTACTCGACGGCGAGCTATGGGCTCAGTTGAGCAGCACCTACACGAGCATGGGGCCCGTTAAAGATGTCTACGACATCGGCCTCATTCTCGACCCGAACAAGGGTTTGGCCAACCTCCTGTCGAACATCAAGGACGCCAAGTCCGAGAAGACCGAGACCGTCGACGGTGTTGATTCGATTCTCGTGGACGGAACGATGAGCAAGGACGCCCTCAACACCTTCGCCGGCTCCAAGCTCACCTCGGATATCCCAGCCAAGGCGTGGATTCAGAAGGATGGCACCCATCAGCTGACAAAGATCAGCGTCGACACCTCCCCGGGTAACACGATTGAGATGTCGTTATCCGATTGGGGCAAGCCGGTCACAGTCGACAAGCCCGCATCGTGATCGATACAGACCAGGACACCACGCTCCCGCTGCGGCATCGCGGCATCGCGATTGGTGCCGGAAGCCTGGCAGTGCTGTTGGGCGCCCTCGACACCTATGTCGTGGTCAGCGTCATCACCGACATCATGACCAGTGTCGGCATCGCTCTGAACAACATCCAGCAGATCACTCCGATTGTCACCGGGTACCTACTGGGCTACATCGCCGCGATGCCACTGCTGGGTCAGGCCTCCGACCGATTCGGCCGCCGCCGGATCCTGCAACTGGCGCTCGTGGGTTTCGCGCTCGGTTCTGTCGTCACCGCGATGTCTACCGATCTCACGATGCTGGTCACGGGCCGGGTCATCCAGGGTGTGGCCAGCGGTGCGCTCTTGCCGGTCACCCTGGCCCTGGGTGCCGATCTGTGGGCCCAACGCAATCGCGCGACGGTTCTCGGCGGTATCGGTGCCGCCCAGGAACTCGGCAGCGTGCTGGGTCCGCTGTACGGCGTGTTGTGTGTATGGCTATTCGGCACCTGGACCAGCATCTTCTGGGTCAACGTGCCGCTCGCGATCATCGCCATCGTGCTGGTTCAGTTCAGCGTCCCCGCACACCAGCACGATCCGAGCCGTCCAAAGGTGGACGTCGTCGGGGGTGCGCTCCTCGCCATCGCATTGGGCCTGCTGGTCGTGGGCTTGTACAGCCCGGATCCCAAGGTCTCCGCGTTACCCGACTGGGGTCTGCCGGTACTCACGGCATCCGCGGTCGCATTCCTCGCATTCATCGTGTGGGAATGGCGCGCCAAGACCCGACTGATCAACCCCGAAGGTGTGCGGATCGGTCCGTTCCTGGCGGCACTGGCCGCTTCCCTGGCCACTGGTGCAGCCCTCATGGTGACGCTCGTCAATGTCGAGCTACTCGGCCAGGGTGTCCTGGGGATGGACAAGGCCGATGCCGTGTTCCTGCTGTCGCGGTTCCTTGTCGCGCTGCCGATCGGCGCGATCGTCGGCGGCTGGCTGGCGACGCGATTTGGCGACCGGATCATCGCGGTGATCGGTCTGCTGATCGCCGCGTTCGGATACCACCTGATCTCCGGCTGGCCCGTGGACGTGATGTCCGCCGTGCACAATTTCGGATTCATCACATTGCCCCGGCTCGATGTGGACCTGGCGGTCGCCGGATTCGGGCTCGGCCTGGTGATCGGCCCACTGTCTTCGGCCGCGCTACGGGTCGTGCCCGCCGTTCAGCATGGCATCGCCTCAGCGCTCGTCGTGGTGGCCCGGATGACGGGCATGCTCATCGGGATGGCGGCCCTCGGCGGCTGGGGTATTCATCGCTTCTACCAGATCTTCGATGAGCTGACCGCCAAGGCGCCAAAGCCCACAGGAAAGCCGAGCCTTCTTGATGTGCAACGGCTCGCCGATCGCTTCGTCCAGGCCTACAGCCTCGAGTACAGCGAGATGTTCCGGGCCACAGCAATCATCTGCGTGGTGGGCGCAGTGATCGCGATATTCGTTGGTTCACAACGTAAGTCGAGGGACGAGGCTCAGTAGTACATCGGGCCCCATCCGCTCGATGTGGTCGTAGTCCCAGCGCAGCGCACGTGACAGGGTGCTGACGCCGACATCCTCCACGGCGGGGACGTTGCCGCCCAACAACATCGGTGCGAGGTAGGCAAGGATCCGGTCCACTAGGCCGGCGCGCAGGAAGGCGCCGGCCAGCGTCGGCCCACCCTCCAGGATGACGTCGGTGCGGTCCCCCAGGGCTGCGAGTACTTCGGCCGGGTCGTGGGTCCGGATTACCATGGTGTGCGAGTCGTCGTTCAAAACCTTTGCGTCCGAGGAAACCTCGCGCATGCCGACGACGACTCGCAATGGCTGATGCGGTAGCAGCGCATTATCGTCACCGCGCGCGGTGAGCTGCGGGTCGTCTGCGAACACCGTGCCGGTGCCCACCACTACGGCGTCGGCGAACGATCTGCGTCGATGCACATCGGCCCGCGACTGCTCGCTGGTGATCCACTGGCTGGTGCCGTCGTTGGCGGCACTGCGGCCGTCGACACTGGCACCGTACTTCCACGTCACATGAGGGCGTCCGGTGCGCTGTTTGTGTAGCCACTCCCGAAGCGTTCCACCGGCTACCCGGTCGGCATCGATACCGCCGAGAACCTCGACGCCCAGCGTGCGCAGGCGCTCGGCTCCCCCGGCGGCCTGCGGGTTGGGGTCCGCAACGGCGTAGACGACACGCGAAACACCCGCCGCGACAATCGCATCCACACACGGCCCGGTTCTTCCGTGGTGATTGCATGGCTCCAGCGTGACGACGGCGGTCCCACCTGCCGCGGCGGCGCCCGCCTGGGCCAGCGCTACCACTTCAGCGTGCTCCTGTCCGGAGGGGCGAGTGCCGCCCATACCCACGACCACGCCCGCCGCATCCAGAATCACCGCGCCGACCGGCGGATTCGGGTAGGTGCTGCCCTTAACCTGTTCGGCGGCCCGGATCGCCAGCTCCATGGCGGCGTCGAGACCGATCGGGTCGGTCATGTCAGTGGGCCAAATGTGTTGCTGCCCTGGCGGCTTGCTCACGCAGCGCGCGTACGGCCGCTTGCGGGTCCTGCGCTCCGTAAACGGCCGACCCGGCCACAAAACAGTCGACGCCCGCCTCGGCGGCCTGCTCGATGGTATCGGCGTTGATGCCACCGTCGATCTCCACGAGGACGGTGAGCTCACCGGAATCGACAAGCTTGCGCACCGCGCGCACCTTGTCCAGCACCCCGGCAATGAAGGACTGCCCGCCGAATCCGGGTTCGACCGACATCACCAATAGCGTGTCAAAGTCCTTGAGTACCTCTAGATATGGATCCAACGGGGTACCCGGCTTGACGCTGAGCCCGGCCTTGGCGCCCGCGGCGCGGATGTCTCGGGCGACGGACACGGGATTCTCCGTGGCCTCGGCGTGGAAGGTCACATTGTGCGCCCCCGCCTCGGCATAGCCGGGCGCCCAACGATCCGGATTGTCGATCATCAGATGGCAATCGATGGGGATATCGGTTGCGGCCAGCAGGCTCTCGACGACCGGAAGACCCAGCGTCAGGTTCGGAACGAAATGGCCGTCCATCACGTCCACATGCAGCCAGTCGGCCCCTTCTACGGCCGCCATCTCGTCGGCGAGACGTGCGAAGTCGGCGGAGAGGATCGACGGGGCAATCATGGGAACACGGTGAGACATGCCGTTCAGCTTATGTGCCGCTTTATGCGTGTTTGCGCAGGAGGGCAAGGAACATGGCGTCGGTGCCGTGCCGGTGCGGCCACAATTGGACCGCATCGGCGTCCCCAAGCCCGTCCACGCCCGGGAACGCTGCACGAGCATCCTCAACGGTCACCGGATGACGCCGCACCGCATCGGAGATCACACCCACCGTTTCCGCCAAGTGCGGCGAACAGGTGCTGTAGACAACAACCCCACCTGGCCGAGTCAATTCAATTGCACTGGAAAGCAATTCGCGTTGCAGCTTAACTAAAGCCGGGATGTCGGCCGGTTGACGCCGCCACCGCGCCTCGGGCCGGCGGCGCAGCGCGCCCAGCCCGGTGCACGGCGCGTCGACGAGTACGCGGTCGAAAGAGGCCGCAGGTAACCCGCTCTCACGCCCATCCACGGTGAGTACCGTCACCGGCAAGGATTTCGTAGCGGTAGCCACCAGCTCCGCACGATGGGCCGCGACCTCTACGGCCGTGACGTGGGCGCCACGCTCGGCGGCCAGCGCTCCCAGCAGCGCCGCCTTGCCGCCGGGCCCGGCGCACAGATCAAGCCATTGGGTATCGGCGCCATCAAGTCGCGCCAGAACGGTCGCTTGTGCGACCAACTGGCTGCCTTCGTCCTGCACCTGCGCCAGGCCATCGCGTATGGACTCCAGCCGGCCCGGGTTCCCGCTAGGTAGGTAGACCGCATACGGCGAATAGCGGCCCACGGTGCCGCCCACTTCGTCGGCCAGTGTCGTCGCATCTATCCGGCCCGGGCGTGCTGCGAGGTGGACGATCGGTCGCTCATCGTCGCTGGCGAGCACGTCGGCGAGTTCCGAACCGGCTGGGCCCAGTGCATCGGAGAAGGCTTGCGCGATCCAGCGTGGGTGGGCGGTCGCGAAGGCAAGCCGTCCGATCCGGTCGGACTCCGGCGGAGTCAACTCGTTGACCCACTCCTGCTCGTCGCGCCGGGAGATGGTCCGCAATACCGCGTTCACGAAACCCGCTCTGCCCTGCTCGAATTCGACAGCTACGGCGTCCACGGTGGTCGATAGCGCGGCATGGGGTTCGACGCGGGTACGCAGCAGTTGATAGGCGCCCAGCCGCAACGGGTCGCGCAACCCCTCATCTACCTGGTCGATCGAGCGTCCCGCGGCCGAAGCGATGACAGCATCGAGAAGACCACGGGCCCTGCATGTTCCGTAGGTGAGCTCGGTGGCGAACGCCGCGTCGCGTCCGGTGATGCCGCGTTCGCGCAAGAGTGCGGGCAACGCCAGATTGGCGTACGCGTCCTGGCGTGCTACCGCACGCAGCACGTCGAGGGCGGCCTGACGTGGCGGATCGAGCCGCTGGCGGGTGCGCTCGCGTGGCCGGGCGTCTTGGTCGGGCCGTCGGCGCGGAGGACGTGTGGTCACAGCGCGTGCACCTCCTCATCCAGCCGGGCCCCGCGAGCCCAGTCCGCTGCATTCATCTGCTTCTTACCTTGGGGCTGCACCTCGTTGAGCGCGATCGACGTGGTGCCGGTGCCAACCAGTACGTCACGCTTGCGCACCGCGATGGCACCGGGCGCCAGAGGTTCGGCGTGCTCGCCGATATCCGTGCGCGCCGGACCGACCTTCACGCGTGTCGCGCCGATGGTGGTCCACGCACCGGGTTCGGGTGTCATTGCCCGGATATGGCGATCGATCGCCTGGGCGGGAAGATCCCAGCGGATACGTGCCTGCTCAACAGTGATCTTTGGTGCGGTGCTTACGCCGTCCGCCACTTGCGGAATTGCCACCAGTGCCCCGTCCTCGATCCCATCCATCGTCGATTCAAGGAGGCCCGCACCGGATTCGGCGAGCCGGCCCAGCAGCGCACCCGAGGTATCGCCGGATGCGATTCGTTCGGTGACGACTCCGTAAATCGGGCCGCTATCCAACGCCGGTTCGATGAGAAATGTTGTAGCACCCGTGATCTCGTCACCAGCGGCGAGGGCCGCCTGTACCGGTGCGGCACCGCGCCACGCGGGCAGTAGTGAGAAGTGCAGATTCACCCAGCCGTGCCGAGGCACCGCCAGCAGCTCTGGTTTCAGCAGAGCGCCGTAGGCGACCACGGCACAGCACTCGGGAGCCAGGTCCGCAAGCTCACCGATGAATTCGGGGTCGTTGGGACGCGCGGGTGTGAGCACCGGGAGTCCGTGTTCGTGCGCGAGCTCGGCCACCGGAGAGGCGGCCGACGCGCGTCCTCTCCCCGCCCGGGCGTCGGGGCGGGTCAATACCGCGACCACCTCGTGACGGGAGGCCAACAGCCTTCGCAGGGACGGCAACGCCGGGGCCGGTGTACCGGCGAACACTATGCGCACCGAGTCAGTCTAGGAAGGACGCGGCGCACACATCGAGGCGCGCCGGGTGTTATCGAACATCGCTGGGGTGCGCGGGTTCGCCGAGGATAGCTGTCATCAATCTGGTGACATCCGATACCATGATCTTGATGGTTACCAGAGGACGGGGTAGGCCGACCGGTGCGCCCTACGATCGCAAGCTACGCACCGAGGAACTACTCGACGCTGCCGAGCGGGCGATTCGTAAGGGCGGAGGCGCCGTTTCCATCGCCGAGGTGGCGCGTGAAGCCGGGTTCGCTCGATCCGCCTGCTATGCGATATTCCCCACCAAGGCCGATTTACTGCGCTCCCTGAGTCGCCGCCACGCGGACCGTTTGATCACCAGCTCCTGGCAGGAAGAGATGGTGGGTGAAACTCGTGATCAGATTCGCGCGTTCGCTGATCTGGTCATCGATTGGATCATGGCCGAACCTGAACTGTATGTGGCCCTCGACCGCGATCTGACGGCCAACGAAAGGCTGGATCACGGGATCTTCGATCTCATCGCCGACGTAACTGAAGAGCATCTACGCGCCATGATCGGGGACGACCGGATGGAGCATTTCGCACCCATCTGGTCGCGCCTGGCCGTGGGCGGTGTCCTGATGGTCATCAACTGGTGGATCGGCCGTCGGACCATCTCCCGAGAAGAACTTGTCGGCTACATCGTGGAGAGTTTCGCTCACGGCATGACCAACGTGCCGCGTATCGCCACCGCAAACGATTGATATTCGCCGGGTCACCCCACGTGCAGCGGGTCGATCTGAACCCTGACGGGTTCTGATTCGCGCCGGGCACTGAGCGTCGCCACTCCCCGGCGCAAAGCCGCGGCCATCTCCAGCCCCGCGGCACGCTTTACCCGGACAAGCGTGCGCACCACTTCCAGACCATCAGAAACCCCTGCCGGTCGGCGCGCTCCCACGGGCAGATCGACCGGCCCCAACAGCTCGGCACCCTCCGGTAGCGCCGCGGCTTCGACCAGAGTAGCCACCGCGCCGGGCGGCCCGTCGATGGCCGCGATGTGTACCTGCGGGGGCAGCCCCACTTCCGCCCGCGCCGCCAGTTCGGCGGCAGCATGCCCCACCGGATCCCACCGGATGAGTGCCTGCACCGTGGGCAGCGAGGCATCGGCGACGACGACAACCGATCCACCCTCGTCGCGTCCACGCACCAACGCGGCGGCAGCCATCCACTTCCGCAAGGTGTCTTCCGCGGCCCGTAGGTCCTGACGGCCTAGCAGCGCCCAAGCATCCAGCAGCAGCGCCGCGCCGTATCCGTTGGGTGTCGAGGGTTCTGCTCCCGGCGTGCACACCACCAGAGTCGGCGGTCCGGAAACCGTGTCGTGCACCTCGCCGCCGCCGGAGGTGACCACCGGAAAACCGGGCAGCGCCCTGCCCAGTTCCTCGGCCGTCCTGCGGGCGCCCACCACCACGGCGCGCACCGAACCCGAACCGCAACGGGCACACCGCAGTTCCGCGTCGACTCGTCCACACCAACGGCAGCTCGGGCTGGACGTGTCACTTGGTCCTTCTAATGCCAACGGGCCGGTGCAGTGCCTGCACCGCGCGACGGTGCGACATTTGGTGCAAGCCAGCGCTGGCACGTACCCACGGCGCGGCACCTGCACCAACACCGAGTGCCCGCGTTTCAGCGCATCCCGAGCCGCGGCCAGCGCAACCATGGGGAGGCGCGCCGAACGCGCCGCGGGATCGCGTTCCTGCGCGTACCCGCTGTCGTCGAGAGCGCTGATGCGGGCGGCCGCCTGACGTACCACCGGACGGGCCGCAACCAGATCATGTGCCCAACCGCTCTGGACAAGCGCCTGCGACTCGGCGGTACGGGCATACCCGCCGATCACCGCGGCACAGCGCAGCTGATGCGCACGCAGCATCGCCACCTCCCGGGCGTGCGGATACGGCGAGCGCGGTTCGGCGAGGTTGTCATCGCCGTCATCCCAGACGATCACCAGCCCCAGATCGGTCACCGGCGCGAACACCGCGGCCCTGGTACCGATCACCACGGTCGCCTCACCGCGCAGGACCGCAAGCCACCGTCGATATCGCTCGGCGGGACCAAGCTCTGCCGATAATGCGATAACACGATCCACACCAATGTGTTTCACGAACTCGGCGGCGAGCGCATCGATATCGCGCTGGTCCGGAACCACCGCCAGCACTCCCCTGCCGGTCCCCGCCGTCGCCATCGCGGCCTCGGCGAGGCGAGTCGTCCAGGCCTCACCGGGCAACGCCTGCCACACCGCACGCGCCGCTCTACCTTCCGACAGGGCTTCCAGGAATCGCTCGCCGCGCTGATAACGCGCCCAGCCGGAGCCATCAGCTGCCGGCGTCTCGAAATCGTCGACCGCCGGGCGCGTTTCCCGCTCTGCCCGCGCATGACGGGGCGGCAGCGCTAGACGCAACACGTCAGCACGGGTGCCCGCGTATCGGGCTGCCACGGCATCGACAAGTCTGCGCACGTCCGGTGTCAACACTCGGGTGGGAGACACGACACGGTCCAGCCATCCGAGCTTGCCGGGATGATCGCTGTCGCAGCGGCGTTCCAGCAGGATGGCGTCCACCAGCCGGCCGTGAAACCGGATCCGCACCCGAACTCCAGGCTGGGCGTCATCGGACTGGTCGACGGAGACCAGATAGTCGAATTCGCGGTCCAGATGCGGCACGGTGAGCAACGGCAGAACCCGGGCAACGGGCTCATGCTCGGCCACCACTCGCGTCGCAGTCACCTGGTCGTTCTAGCAGACGCCCCCGACTCGCAGGTCAGCACCCGATACAGTGACGTCATGACCGTCACCGAAACCGGCATCGATCCGATCATCCTGAAGATTCTGGAAGCGGTTCCGATCCAACTCGTTTCGCCAGACGGGCCACAGGCCTCGCGGGATGCATATCGGGCGATCGCCACGGCACGCCCGCCGTGGATCGAGGTGGCAGAGGTCGAAGACCGCACGATCCCCGGGCCCGCGGGCGAGATACCGATACGGATCTACTCTCCTGCCTCGGGCGGAGTGCGTCCGGTGTTCCTGCTGATCCACGGTGGCGGCTGGGTAATCGGCGATCTGGACACCCATGACGCCGTTGCCCGCGCCGCGGCGGTGCAGGCCGATGCCGTGGTGGTGTCGGTGGACTACCGACTGGCACCGGAGCACGCCTACCCGGCCGCGGTCGAGGACTGCTGGGCGGCGCTGCAGTGGGTACATGCGCATGCCGCCGATATCGGCGGTGACCCGAATCGACTTGCCGTGGGTGGTGATTCGGCCGGCGGCAACCTGTCCGCGGTGATGGCACAGCTGGCGCGCGATAATGACATTCCCCTGGCTTTCCAGGTGCTGTGGTACCCCGCCACCACCTTCGATGTGACGCTGCCGTCGATGATCGAGAACGCCGAGGCGCCGGTACTGGACGTCAAGGCCGTCGCGGCGCTGAGCAAGTGGTATCTCGGGGACACCAATCCCGCCACCGCGGGTCCGACGTTGGTGCCGGCCCGTGCCGAGAGCTTCGAGGGGCTGGCTCCGGCATTCATCGGCACCGCACAGTTCGATCCGCTACGCGATGACGGCGCCAAGTACGCCGAGCTGTTGCGCGGTGCGGGGGTGCCCGTGGAACTGCACAACGCACCGACGCTGATCCACGGTTATCTGGGCTACGCCGATTTCGTGCCCGCGGCCACCGAGCAGCGCGACCTGTCCCTTGCGGCGCTCAAGAAGGCGCTGCACGGCTAGCCCGACCCAACGCGAGGCTCAGCACATACATGAGCCCACCCCCAAGCAGCACACCGAGCGGCCACGAGAGTGCGGTCAGGCTCTGTGATCGCGGTACGAGTGCGACAGCCACGGCCGCAGTGCCGGAGATCCCCAGGGAGATCAGTGCCGCGGGGTTGAACCCGCGGGAGTAGTAGTAAGCACCGTCAGGGGATTCTGAGTACAGCCCGGCGACGGTCGTGCCCTGGCGGCGCAGCAGGTAGTAGTCCACGACAAGGATTGCGAACACCGGCCCCATCAGTGCACCCACACCGCCGAGGAAGTACACGATGGCGGCCTCGTTCCCCCAAATCTTCCAGGGCAGCACGACGACCGACAGAACCGCGGTGATGATGCCTCCGGTGCGGAACGAAATGTATTTCGGCGCGATATTGGAAATGTCGTAGGACGGGCTGACGAAATTGAGCACCACGTTGATGCCCACGGTGGCGACGGCGAAGACGATCGCCGCGACGATCACGACGGCGTCGGAGTCAATATCGGCAACCAGCTTCACCGGGTCGGTCATCGCGCTTCCGTACTTCTTGAGCGCGGCAAGCGAAATGACGATCGAGATCACCACGAAGGCGGTCTCGTTGAGCGGGATGCCCAGGGCGTTCCCCCGCAGGATCGCTTGCCGATTCGGTGCGAAACGGGCGAAATCCGCGTAGTTGACGAGAGGCCCCGCCATGAACGCGACCATCAGGAACGCCACTCCGGTGAATGCCAGTACCGCGGCCCCCGGTGAGAGCGGCGCACCGACGCGCGCGCCGAAGTCGATGCTCCAGTCCACACTGGCCAACATCCATATCGCCAGAGCGATCATCCCTATCCAAACCGCCGGCCCGGCCACATCGGACGCCCTGCGCACAATCTCCATGCCGTAGTTGAGGATCAGCAATTGCACGGTCCACAGGGTCAAGAAGGCGGCCCATCCCAATGCGTGCAGACCCAGGAAGGTCGGCTCGGTCCATTTCCGCAACCCCGGATCCAGCCGCAGCAGCAACACGATGACCGCCGTGGACGCCAGGTAGGTCTGAATCCCGTACCAGAAGATCGCGACCAGCCCGCGCAGCAGGGCTGGGACATTGGCACCGAACACCCCGAACGTGGCGCGTGCGAAGACCGGGAAGGGCACCCCCACCCGTTGTCCGGCGACCCCGATCAGATTGCTCCCGATCCAGAGCATCAGCACCCCGGCGAAGAGCGCAAGCATGGTCTGCCAGCCGGTGAGCCCCAGCGCCAGCATGCTCACCGCGAATCCGTAGCTGCCCAGGCTGTGCGCCGAGGTCATCCAGAGGCAGAAGATGTCCCAGGTGCGCCAGGTGGCCTGCACCGTAGTAGTGGGCGCCAGGTCCTTATTACTCAACCTGCCGGATGTCATCCGGCGGTCCATCGTCACTGACTGTTCGCTGTGATGTGTTGCGACAGTGCGGGAATGACCGTTTCCCCGTACACTCGCAGGGTCTCCTCCTTATTATCGTGTTGCAAGTATCCGGCGAACTGGTCCACCCCCAGCGCCCGCAGCTCCGACAGCTTGGCAATGTGGTCGTCGGCCGTTCCCAGCAGGCAGAAGCGGTCCACGATGTCGTCACTCACGAACTCCGCATGAGTGTTCCCCGCTCGCCCGTGTTGGTTGTAGTCGTATCCATCGCGACCGGCAATGTAGTCGGTAAGCGATTGCGGCACTTGGCCATGAGCGCCGTACCTGGCCACAATGTCGGCGACGTGGTTACCGACCATCCCACCGAACCAGCGGCATTGGTCGCGCATGTGCGCCCAGTCCGACCCCACGTACATCGGCGCTGCCACGCAGATCCTAACCTCGGACGGATCACGGCCGGCCGCCGCGGCGCCCTCGCGCACCGCGCCGATCATCCACCGCGCGATATCGATATCGGCGAGCTGCAAGATAAACCCATCGGCGACCTCACCGGTCAGCGCGAGTGCCTTGGGGCCGTACGCCGCGACCCACACCTCGAGTTCGGAGCCTCGACTCCACGGGAACTGCAGTGTGGCGCCGCGGTATTCGACAGGCCGTGAGTTCGCGAGTTCCCTGATGACGTGGATGGAATCGCGCAGGGTGGTCAGTGTCGTGGGTGCACCACCTGTCACCCGCACCGCCGAATCGCCCCGGCCGATACCGCAGATCGTGCGATTCCCGTACATGTCGTTCAAGGTCGCGTACAACGATGCTGTGACCGTCCAGTCCCGCGTTGCAGGGTTGGTGACCATGGGCCCCACCACGATCCGCTTCGTCTCATGCAGGATCTGACTGTAGAGCACATAGGGCTCTTGCCACAGCAAGTGCGAATCGAATGTCCATAAATGGCTGAAGCCATGGGCCTCAGCCAGTTTCGCCAGCTGCACGGTTCGCGCTGCCGGTGGGTCACATTGCAGGACAACTCCGAAGTCCATCGCGGGCCCTCCTATCGATCCGGCTCAGATGAGGTATTGACACAGGTCGCGGCGCAGGAACGCGCCGTCCCCCTTGCTGCCGAGATACTCGTCGCCGTCGACGATCACCTTTCCGCGGGAAAGGACCGTGTCAACGTGCCCGTCGATTTCGTATCCCTCCCACGCCGAGTGGTCCATATTCATGTGGTGGGTCTTGCCCAACCCGATTGAGGTGTGCCCGTTGGGGTTGTAGACGACGATGTCCGCATCGGCTCCGGGTGCTATCACACCCTTGCGCCCGTAGAGCCCGAACATCCGCGCCGGGGTGGTCGAGGTGATTTCGACCCATCGCTCCACGGTGATCCGGCCGTCTACGACTCCCTGGTACAGCAGGTCCATTCGATGTTCGATCGAGCCGATCCCGTTCGGGATCGCCGAGAAGTCGCCTATACCCATGTCCTTCTGCCCCTTCATACAGAACGGGCAGTGGTCGGTGGACACCATTTGGATGTCGTTGGTGCGCAAGGCGCGCCATATCTCGTCCTGATGGTGCTCACGTTTGGATCGCAGCGGCGTCGAGCAGACCCACTTGGCACCCTCGAAACCGGGCGCACCCAGGTTGTCCTCCAGGGACAGGTACAAGTACTGCGGGCAGGTCTCCCCGTATACGTTCTGGCCCGCGTCACGTGCGGCCGCCAGCTGCGCGACGGCCTGTTTCGCCGAAACGTGCACGACATACAACGGTGCACCCGTCAGGTTCGACAGCATGATGGCGCGGTGTGTGGCCTCCTCTTCCAGCTGCCAGGCCCGGGCGATCCCGTGGTAGTAGGGATCGGTCTTGCCCGCGGCAAGCAGCTGGGCCACCAGAACATCTATGGCAGGGCCGTTCTCAGCGTGCATCATGGTCATCAGCCCCGTGTCGGCGCCCACCTGCATGGCCCGCAGGATCTGCGCGTCATCGCTGTAGAACACACCCGGGTACGCCATGAACATCTTGTAGCTGGTGATGCCCTCGTCGGCCAGGCCACGCAGCGCCGCCAGCGACGCGTCGTTGACATCGCCCACTATCTGGTGGAAGGCGTAGTCCACCGCACACTGGCCCGCCGCCATCTCATGCCACGTCTGCAACGAATCCTGCAGCCGCTCACCGAATTTCTGTACCGCGAAGTCGATGACGGTGGTGGTGCCTCCCCAGGCGGCCGCCCGCGTCCCGGTCTCGAAGTCATCCGATGCGGTGGTCCCACCGAAGGGCATCGACATGTGGGTGTGTGCGTCGATGCCTCCCGGGATGACGTACTTGCCGTCGGCCTCGATCACTGTATCGACGGTGCCCGCCAGGTCTACCCCCAACACGGTGCTGCCGGGCAGCAGGACCGCCGCGATCTTCTCGCCGTCCACCAGGATGTCGGCGGCGCCGCGGCCGGTCGCCGACACTACGGTGCCGCCCCGGATCAGTGTCGTTGCCATCTTGGCCTCCTACGGTGCGACGATCGGGCCGTAGGTGTCGGGCCGGCGATCCCGGTAGAACTGCCAGTCGCTTCGTACCTCACGGACCACGGACAGGTCCAGGTCCCGTATCACGATCTCTTCGTCGCTCTCGGAGGCGATGTCACCGACATAGTTGCCGCGCGGATCCACAAAGTAGGAGCTGCCATAGAACGTGACGGCCTGATCGCCGAATTCGTCCCTCTCGCAGCCTATCCGGTTATTTGCCCCAACAAAATACTGGTTGGCGGCCGCCGCAGCGGGTTGCTCTAGTTCCCAAAGCCTGTTGGACAGACCGGGTTTGGTAGCCGACGGGTTGAAGACCAGCTCCGCTCCTGCAAGGCCGTAATTGCGCCAGCCCTCGGGAAAATGCCGGTCATAACAGATGTAGACGCCTACCCTGCCCACCGCGGTGTCGAACACCGGGTATCCGAGATTGCCAGGACGGAAGTAGAACTTCTCCCAAAACCGGTCAAGGTGCGGGATGTGCTGCTTGCGGTACTTACCGAGGTAACTGCCGTCGGCGTCGATGACGGCAGCGGTGTTGTACAGGACGCCCGGCTGCTCCTCCTCGTACACCGGCAGCACCAAGACCATGCGGTGTTCCCTGGCCAGCGCCGCGAACCGGTCGGTGACCGGCCCGGGCACGGGCTCCGCGTAGTCGTAGTACTTCTTGTCCTGCACGATCCCGAAGTAGGGGCCGTAGAACAACTCCTGGAAGCAGATCACCTGGACACCCCGGGCCGCCGCCTCGACGACGAAACGCTCGTGCTTGGCGAGCATGGATTCCTTGTCACCAGTCCAAGTCGCTTGCGTCAGTGCGGCTCTGATCACCGTCATTGACTGACCTTATGCGCACCTCACTCAGTGCGCGCGCCAATCCGGACAACGCGGGCAAGCATCCTCGGCGGTTGACCACTTTTCCCGGGCCTCGTGCGGCCGTGGTAGAACACGTTACAGTTTTGCGATTCGCATCCGGGCGATTACGCCTGCTCACCTAGGGAACGTCATGCATTGGTATACCGGCAACACCGTCTACGACACCGTGCTGACCGCGGCCTTCGGATTCGCCGCGTTCGTGGTCATCGGAGGTGTTTTCGCCCAGAGTTCGTATGGTCGCTTCTCGACGACGAAACTCGGGCTCAATCTGAATCCGAAGCTCGGCTGGTGGCTGATGGAGATTCCGGCGACCGCCGTGTTTCTCATCTGCTATCTCAGCGGGCCGGCACGCTTCGAGCCGACGTCACTGGTTCTCGCCGGGATATGGATGCTGCACTACGCCAACCGCGGCTGGTATTTCCCGCTCGCCATCCGCCAGGTACCCGGCAAGCGAAGCACTTTCAACGTTTCGGTGGTCATCATGGGCATGCTCGTCACGTCGATGCACGGATACCTCAACGGGACCCTGTTCAGCCACAACTTCTTCGGCCAGTACAGCACCGCCTGGCTGCGAGACCCACGGTTCCTGGTGGGCATGACGGTCTATCTGTGTGGCTTTGCGCTGCTGCTCAGCTCCGAGTCGATCGTGCGGAATCTGCGTGACAAGAAGAACCTGGCCGGAGCCGAGTACCGAATCCCGTTCGGCGGTGGGTTCCGATTCGTCACAAGTCCGGCATATCTTGGCGAGCTGATCGCCTGGTCCGGTTTTGCCCTACTCACTTGGGCCCTGCCCGGCGTTGTCATCCTGCTGATCACCGCGGGCAATCTGATCCCCCGCGCGCTGGCCACTCACCGCTGGTATCAGGAGAAGTTCACCAATTACCCGACCGACCGGAAAGCGCTGATCCCCTACCTGATCTGAGTGCCGGTACAACAAAAACGCCGAGTGTGAGCTTGTAGTGCTCACACTCGGCGTTTTGTCAGCAGTGACTAGATGGCAGCCTTGAGTGCCTCGACCCGGTCGGTCCGTTCCCACGGCAGGTCGATATCGGTGCGGCCGAAGTGGCCGTACGCTGCGGTCTGCGCATAGATCGGCCGCAGCAGATCCAGGTCGCGGATGATGGCGCCGGGCCGCAGGTCGAACACCTCGTTGATGGCCTTCTCGATCTTGGCCTGGTCGACCTTGTTGGTGCCGAAGGTGTCGATGAACAGACCCACCGGCGCGGCCTTGCCGATCGCGTATGCGACCTGCACCTCGACCCGGTCGGCCAGATCCGCGGCCACCACGTTCTTGGCCACCCAGCGCATTGCGTACGCAGCCGAACGGTCCACCTTTGACGGATCCTTGCCAGAGAACGCGCCGCCGCCGTGGCGGGCCCAGCCGCCGTAGGTGTCGACGATGATCTTGCGGCCGGTCAGGCCGGCGTCACCCATCGGACCGCCCAGCACGAACTTGCCCGTCGGGTTGACCAGCAGTCGGTAATCGGAGATGTCCAGCGATTCCTGGCCGAGGTCGTCGAGAACGGTGTTGACGACCTTCTCGCGGATATCCGGGGTCAGCAGATTCTCCAGGTCGATATCGGCGGCATGCTGCGTAGAGAGCACCACCGTGTCGAGCCGGACGGCCTTGTAGCCGTCGTACTCGATGGTGACCTGAGTCTTGCCATCAGGCCGCAGGTACGGCAGCAGACCGTCCTTGCGTACCTCAGTCAGCCGGCGTGCCAGCCGGTGTGCCAACGCGATGGGCAGCGGCATCAGCTCGGGGGTGTCGTTGATCGCGTACCCGAACATCAGGCCTTGGTCGCCGGCGCCCTGTGCATCCAGCGGATCCGCGGCCCCCTCGACACGTGCCTCGTGGGCAGTGTCGACGCCCTGCGCGATATCGGGCGACTGGGCGCCGATGGCGATGTTCACGCCGCAGGAATGCCCATCGAAGCCCTTGGACGATGAGTCGTAGCCGATCTCCAGGACGCGCTCGCGCACAATCTTGGGGATATCGGCGTAGGCGGAGGTGGTGACCTCGCCGGCGACGTGCACCTGGCCGGTGGTCACCAGCGTTTCCACCGCGACCCGGGACTTGGGGTCCTGTGTGAGCAGCGCGTCGAGAATCGAATCGCTGATGGCGTCACAGATCTTGTCCGGATGCCCCTCAGTCACCGATTCACTGGTGAAAAGCCGTCCCGCTGAGCTCACAGCGCAGCCCCTTTCAGATCGTTACATGTCCTAATCATTATGGCCGAACGGCGAAGCCGATGCCATGCCCGGTTGTCAGGTTCGCTGACAAAGCCCGGCGACGGCATCCACAATACGGCTCGCCATCAGAACTTTGGTGCCGTGCTCGAGGACAACCTCAGTGACTTCGCCGCCGCTTTGAGCCGACAGCAGCCAACCGTCGTTGCTGTCCACCTCGAAGGCCCGCCCCTCGCCAACGGCATTGACTACCAACAGATCACAGCCCTTGCGCTTCAGCTTGGCGCGCGCGTGGAACAGCACATCGCCATTGGCATCACCGGTTTCGGCGGCAAATCCGACGATGGCCCTCATCTTGGGCAGCTCGCCGTCGGTACGGGCACGCACTACTCCGGCCAGCACATCGGCGTTGCGCAGCAATTCGATGGGCGCATCTACGGGGTTCTCCCCATTGGCGGTGTGGCTCTTTTTGATCTTGTTGGTCGCAACGTGTGCGGGACGGAAATCGGCCACGGCGGCCGCCATGATCAGCACCTCGACCGCGGGAGCATGTTTGGTGACCGCGTCCTGCAATTGCGCCGCAGAGCTGATGTGCACCACCTCGACCCCCGCGGGATCGGGTAGCCCGACGGTATGTCCGGCGATGAGCGTGACCTCTGCACCTCGCTGCGCCGCCACCCGGGCGATCGCGTACCCCTGTTTGCCGGAACTCCGGTTCCCGATGAAACGCACCGGATCCAATGGCTCACGGGTGCCACCGGCGGTGACCAGGACACGCACTCCGGCCAGATCGTGCGGCAGCGCGTCGGCCCGTGCCAGCAGCAGCTGGGCCAGTGTGGTGATCTCCTCGGCCTCGGGAAGACGTCCGGGGCCGGTATCCGCGCCGGTGAGACGGCCCGAGGCGGGTTCCAGAACCACCCCGCCGCGCTCCCGCAGGGTCGTCACATTCGCCTGAGTGGCCGCATGCAGCCACATCTCCGTATGCATCGCGGGGGCGAAGAGGACCGGACAGCGCGCGGTCAGCAAGGTCGCGGTCAGTAGGTCGTCGGCGCGACCGGTGGCGACACGGGCCAGCAGGTCCGCGGTGGCAGGCGCGACCACCACGAGGTCCGCGTCCTGTCCCAGCCGTACATGTGGGACCTCGGGAACATCGTCGAACACTCCGGTTCGGGCGGGTTCGCCTGAGAGCGCCTCGAAAGTCGCGGCACCGACGAATTGCAGGGCCGACTCGGTGGGAATGACCCGGACGCTATGCCCGGCCTCGGTGAGCTGCCGCACCACGGTGCAGGCCTTGTAGGCGGCGATTCCTCCGCCCACCCCGACGATGATCCGCGACATGGACGTGGCCCTAGCCCTGATGCTCTTCGCGCAAGCGGCTCATCGCAGGAGCTTCTTACTCGCCTTCGGTGTGCTCAAGCAGGTCGCCGTGGATCTCGCGCAGCGCGATCGACAGCGGCTTCTCCTGCAGACCCGGCTCGACCAGCGGTCCCACGTACTCAAGGATTCCGTCGCCGAGCTGGTTGTAGTAGTCATTGATCTGGCGAGCACGCTTGGCGGCGTAGATCACCAGCGCGTACTTGCTGGAGGCCCGCGCCAGCAGCTCGTCGATCGGCGGGTTGGTGATACCCAGCGGCGTGTCGAGAGCGGCGTCGTAACTTTCGGTGCCCGGTTCGACGATGACGTCGGTCTGGGAGGTGCTCACTAAGAATTCTCCTGGGTAGGTATGTGGCGCTGAATATGGCTGGCGCGGGGTTCGCAATGCGCTGCCGGTTAACGTCCGACCAATAACGATACCAACTGTGCGCAGGCATTTTCCAACTGGTCATTGACGACCACGACATCGAAGTCGGTTTTAGACGCCATTTCCACTTCGGCCGTTTCCAATCGTCGAGCGATTACGGCCTCAGATTCGGTGCCGCGGCCGGTGAGGCGCTGCACGAGCGCGTCCCAACTCGGGGGGGACAAAAAAACGGTGAGGGCCTGCGGGAGCGCGGCCTTGATGGCGCGGGCACCGGCCAAGTCAACCTCGATGAGAGTGGGTCGACCGGCCTCCATGGCCTCGCGAACAGGCGCGGCGGGAGTCCCTGACCGCTGCAATCCGCCGTGAATATCGGCCCACTCCAGCAGCGCGCCGGTGTCGATAAGCCGCTGAAACTCCCCGGCCGTCACGAAGCGGTAGTCCACGCCGTCCACCTCGCCCGGTCTGGGGGCCCTGGTGGTGGCAGAGACGCTGAAATACAGACCGTCCACATCATCACGTAGGCGATGCACCACGGTGGACTTACCGACGGCTGAGGGGCCGGATAGGACAACTACCCGGCCCCTCATTGCGTTGGTCACCTACGAGGTGAAGTCGAAACGCTCCAGCAGCGCCTTACGCTGACGGTCACCGAGACCGCGCAGACGGCGGGTTGGGGCGATCTCCAACTCGGTCATGATCTCCTGTGCCTTGACCTTGCCCACCTTGGGCAGGGCTTCCAACAGAGCAGAAACCTTCATCTTGCCGAGCACCTCATCGGTCTCGGCATCCTTGAGCACCTGCTTGAGATTGGTGCCACCTTTCTTCAGCTTCTCCTTGAGCTCGGCGCGGATACGGCGGGCGGCAGCCGCCTTCGCCAACGCGGCGGCGCGCTGCTCGTCAGTCAACTGTGGAAGGGCCACGATTCCTCCGTCTCATACGAAACATGTCGATTTCTCGGTCGGCTGGAAACACAACCAGCCAGCGACAGCGACCGTACCCACGCCAACCGACATATGTGAACCCCACCCCCCGCTAGTCGGCGAAAATCGCCTGCTAGAGGCGCCGCGGGCGGTTATGTCGAGCAACCATCGCGCCCCTACCGGATAACGGGATATTTCCCCAGGTGACCATTGAAAAACTTTGCCGTGCAATATGTTTCGCCCTACGGCGACGACATCCCTGACTCTTATACCTGAACCAGAGACAAGCAAACCGAGATGGCCATGGGGGCAAACTGAAAATCTCGTGTGAATCTCGTGTTGCGCGTGTCGCGCGTCGTTCGCGTCCAGTTGAAGAGACGCAGGTGAAGGCGCCCTCGACCAGGCATCGGTGAAGTTGGTTAGCAAGGCATATCAGTTGCTGGGTAGGGTGCGGCATATGGGTGAGTACGACCACCCATCACGTCAGCGTGATCGGGTCTTAGATGCTGCGCGGCTCGTGTCGCTAGCCACGGTCGTGGCCTACCACGTCCTCGCGGGTAGCCCCACCATCGTCAAGGGCAAACCAGCCATGTCCGCAAATTACAATGTACATTGGCTGTTTTGGCTGATCCCATTGATGCCACTGTTCTTCTTCGCCGGTGCTGCAGCAAATCTGCACTCCTGGGAGGCCGGTCGCACCTGGGGACAATTCCTGATGAGCCGCACCACCCGGCTCTTCCGGCCGGTGTTCTACTTCCTCGCATTCGTCGCGCTGGTCACTACCTTGCTGCGCATCACCATGGGCAACTCAAGACAACTCCTGTATCTCGAAATGCGGCATGTGGAGCTGCTCTGGTACGTCGGGGCATATCTGCTGACTCTGGCGTTCATGCCGTGGCTGGCCCGTATCCGCTCCGGACGCCACCTGGGCTGGTTTGTCGCGTCGATGTGCCTGGTCACTGCACTTGTCGACACCATCAGCGTCATCACGGACTCATGGGTCATGACGGGCTGGATCAACATGATCTTCACCTGGCTCGTCCCCGCGGCGCTCGGCATCGGATATCAACGCAAGCTCATCCCCCGCCGCATGGCTCTGGCGGGAGCAGCAGCCGCCCTGGCCGCCACCGTGGCGCTAGCCATTCTGGGGCCGTATCCGGTGGGGCTGATCGCGAACATGCCGCCGACGTTGTTACTGGCAGCGAGCGCAATCGTCGAATGCCTCCTAGTCATCGCGTTCGCCCCCACCCTCAACCGTTGGGTGCAGGGCGCCAGGACGTGGCGGTTCCTCGAACTGTGCAACAGCGGCGCCATGACGATCTACCTGTGGCACTGGGTGGTGACGTTCCTGCTGTCCTACGGGGTCTACCTCACCCTTCGCATCGGGCTGGCAAGTCCACACAGCGCCTGGTACTGGCCGGGGAATGTGCTGCGACTGGCCATCGTGTGCGCCATCGTGGCCGCCTTCTTCGTGCCGTTACGGGCCGCCGAACGTCGACCGCTCCCGTGGTGGGACCGCCCGGTGCCGCCCATGGGCAAGAGCCGTGACATCGTCGTCGGCATTCTGATCCTGACCGGCGCAATATTGACGCTCGTGTACACCCGGATCTACGTCATCAATCCCGCGTGGGGCGGGTTCACCCCAATCGGGCGGTGGATAGTGGTCGCCTCACTCGTACCATTGGCAGCGGCCCGGATCGTGAGCCGAAAAGCATTGCCCCGCAATATAGATTGCCCATCAGATGGACAGCCGATCACCGCGGCTCATTCGGTAAGCAAATAAGCGACGCCGTCGCGGAACCGATCGACCGCCGCACGCAACGCCGCCACATCCGGTCCGGTACGGAGCACTTCACGCGAGACCGCAGGCAGCAGCAGTCGGCCGGGCGCCCCGCCCAAACCACGCAGATCCTCGGGCTTACCGCCCTGGGCGCCGAGCCCGGGAACCAGCACCGGACCCCCGAGTGATGACAGATCCGGCGGGTCCGTGACGGTTACCCCGACGACCACACCGACGGAACCCGGACCGTCCGCTTGGGCGTTGAGTGCGGCCACCTGATCCACCATCGTCTGCGCGACAGTCGAACCCGCGGCACGTGCCCGCTGTACCGGTGGCGCTTCCGGATTGGAGGTCGCAGCAAGGACGAAGACGCCGCGTTCGCGCTCCCGCGCGAGGTCGAGCAGCGGCGACAGCGATCCAAATCCCAGATACGGGGAGGCGGTGACCGCATCGGAGCTCAACGGCGAGTCCCCGACCCACGCCCGGGCGTACGCCGCCATGGTCGATCCGATATCACCCCGCTTGGCGTCGGCGAGCACCAGCACGCCGGCATCTCGCAATCCCGCGATGGTTCGTTCGAGTGCCGAATACCCTGCGGAACCATAGGTTTCGAAGAACGCGACCTGAGGTTTGACGATCGCCACATCCGAGAAGGCATCGACACAGATATCGCTGAACCGGGCCAGGCCCGACGCGTCCGCCTCGAACCCCCAGGAGAGCAACAGCTCCGGATGCGGATCGATGCCCACACACAGGGGGCCACGGGATGCGGTGGCGGCGTGCAGCCGTGCCCCGAATGTCACCGGAGCCAGGGCTCTTCGCGCAAGCGGCTCATCGTGCCCTGACGCTCTTCGCGCAAGCGGCTCATCGCAATCCCGCATGGAGTTCCTGTAGCGACCGGACTCCGATATCGCCACGGATACCGGCCTCGATCCCCTGCACGGCAGCCGAGGCACCCTGCACCGTGGTGATACACGGGATGTTCATCGACACCGCGGCAGAACGGATCTCGTATCCGTCGACGCGGGGACCGGCGTTTCCGTACGGGGTGTTGATGACCATCGCGACCTCACCGGCCTTGATGACGTCCACCGCCGATTGCGCAGGCAGCCCGTCACCAGGTTTCTGGTAGTGCTTGCGCACCTCTTCACAGGGTATTCCGTTGCGGCGCAGCATTTCCGCTGTCCCTTCGGTGGCCAGCACCTTGAACCCGAGGTCCGCCAGTCGCTTCACCGGGAACACCAAGGAGCGCTTGTCGCGATTGGCCACCGAGACGAAGATGGTGCCTTCCTTCGGCAGCGACCCGTACGCGGCGGTCTGGCTCTTAGCGAAGGCGCTGCCGAAATCGGCGTCGATGCCCATGACCTCACCGGTGGACTTCATCTCCGGCCCGAGCAGGGAGTCCACTGCACTCCCATCGGCCTTTCGGAACCGGTGGAACGGCAGCACGGCCTCCTTGACGGCGACGGGAGCACCGGGCGGCGACGTGGCGCCATCGCCTTCAGCGGGCAGCAGCCCCTCCTCACGCAGACCGGCGATAGTGGCACCCAACATGATCCGGGAGCATGCCTTGGCCAGCGGCACCGCCGTGGCCTTGGAGACGAACGGCACCGTACGGCTGGCGCGCGGATTTGCCTCCAGGACGTAGAGCACGTCGTCCTTCAGTGCGTACTGCACGTTGAGCAGGCCCACCACACCGATGCCGTGTGCGATGGCTTCGGTGGCCGTGCGCACTTTTTCGATATCGCTGCGGCCCAAAGTGACCGGCGGCAGCGCGCAGGCCGAGTCGCCGGAGTGGATGCCGGCTTCCTCGATGTGCTCCATGACCCCACCGAGGTATACCTCGGTGCCATCGCATAACGCGTCGACGTCGATCTCGATGGCGTCTTCCAGAAAGCGATCCACCAACACCGGGTGCTCGGGCGAGAGCTGAGTGGCCCGGGCGATATAACCCTGCAGGGTCTCCTCGTCGTAGACGATCTCCATACCCCGGCCGCCCAGCACATAGGACGGGCGCACCAGCACCGGGTAGCCGATATCGGCCGCAATCTTCTTGGCCTGCTCGAATGTCGTTGCGGTGCCGAAGCGTGGCGCGGGCAGGCCCGCGGACACCAGCAGGTCCCCGAACACCCCGCGGTCCTCGGCACGGTCGATGGCCGCCGGGCTGGTGCCTACCACCGGCACGCCCGCATCGGCCAGACGCTTGGCCAGGCCGAGCGGGGTCTGCCCACCGAGCTGCACGATCACGCCGACGACGCCCGGCCCACCCCGGCCGGATTCGCTTTCGGCGTGGTACACCTCGAGCACATCCTCGAACGTCAGCGGCTCGAAGTACAGCCGGTCGGCGGTGTCATAGTCGGTGGACACCGTTTCCGGATTGCAGTTGACCATGATGGTCTCGAATCCGGCCTCCGACAACGTGGTTGCCGCATGCACGCAGCTGTAGTCGAACTCGATACCCTGCCCGATGCGGTTGGGGCCCGAGCCGAGAATCAGTACCTTGGGAAGCTCGGTCTGCGGGGCCACCTCCGATTCCGCGGCCGGGTCCAGTTCGTAGCTGGAGTAGTGGTACGGGGTCTTCGCTTCGAATTCTGCGGCACAGGTGTCGACGGTCTTGTACACCGGACGGATGCCCATCCGGTGCCGCAACGACCGCACACCGTTCTCTCCCGCCAGCTCTGGCCGCAGCGCCGCGACCTGACGATCGGACAGCCCGTAGTGCTTGGCACGGCGCAACAGTTCCTCGTCGAGAATCGGCGCGTCCCGCAGCTCGACGCCGAGGTTGTCGATCTGGGCGATCTCTTCGACGAACCAGGGGTCTACACCCGTGATCTCGGCTACCCGCTCGACGGTGGCACCGGCGGCCAGCGCCCGCTGGATGCCGTAGAGCCGCCCATCGCGCGGCACCCGCAGCTCCTCCAGGAACTTCTCCAGGTCCTCAATCGGGCCGGCGCCATCTGTCCAGAATCCGGCCGCAGAGGTCTCCAACGACCGCATCACCTTGCCGAGCGCCTCGGAGAAGTTGCGCCCCAAGGACATCGCCTCGCCCACCGATTTCATGGTGGTGGTCAACGTGGCGTCGGCACCGGGGAATTTCTCGAACGCAAACCTGGGTGCCTTCACCACGACGTAGTCCAGGGTCGGCTCGAAACAGGCCGGGGTCTCCTTGGTGATGTCGTTGACGATCTCGTCGAGCGTGTAGCCGATGGCCAGCTTCGCGGCGATCTTCGCGATCGGGAAGCCGGTCGCCTTGGAAGCCAACGCACTTGAGCGAGACACGCGGGGATTCATCTCGATGACGATGAGGCGTCCGTCGCGCGGGTCGACGGCGAACTGGATATTGCAGCCGCCGGTGTCCACGCCGACCTCGCGCAGGATCGCGATGCCAAGGTCGCGCATCTTCTGGTACTCGCGGTCGGTCAGCGTCATCGCCGGAGCGACGGTCACCGAATCACCGGTGTGAACGCCCATCGGGTCGACATTCTCGATCGAGCAGACGACCACCACGTTGTCGCGGCTATCGCGCATCAGCTCGAGCTCGAATTCCTTCCAGCCGTAAATCGATTCTTCGATGAGCACATTGGCAGACGGAGAAGCGGATAGCCCCTCCCCTGCGATCCGCTCAACCTCGTCGGCGGTGTACGCCATACCGGAGCCCAGGCCGCCCATCGTGAAAGATGGGCGCACCACCACCGGGAGTCCCAGATCGGCGACGGTCTCGCGAACCTCTTCCATGGTGAAACAGACGCGGGACTTCGCCGACTCTCCGCCTACCTTGGCGACGATGTCCTTGAAGCGCTGCCGGTCCTCGCCGCGCTGGATGGCCTCGAAGTTGGCACCAATGAGCTCGACGCCGTGGCGGTCCAATGCGCCGTTCTCGTGGAGCGCGACCGCGGTGTTGAGCGCTGTCTGACCGCCCAGAGTGGGCAGCAGTGCATCGATCTTGTTGCCCTTTGCCGCTTGTGCGGCAATGACTTTCTCAACGAACTCGGCGGTGATCGGCTCGACGTAGGTGTTGTCGGCATACTCCGGATCGGTCATGATCGTCGCCGGGTTCGAGTTGACGAGACTGACCTGCAGGCCCTCAGACCGCAGTACGCGGCAGGCCTGGGTGCCCGAATAGTCGAACTCGCAGGCCTGACCGATGACGATGGGCCCGGAACCAATAACCAGAATGTGGTTGAGGTCTGTGCGGCGTGGCATCAGCGATTACCCCGATTCTGAAGTGCTGTAACGAACTGGTCAAAGAGGTACTCGGCGTCATGTGGTCCCGCCGCCGCCTCGGGGTGGTACTGCACCGAGAAGGCCGACCCGTCGAGCAGCCGGATACCTTCCACCACACCGTCGTTGGCGCAGGTGTGACTGACCTCGGCCCGCCCGAAGGGTGTGTCAAACTGCTCACCGGCCTCGCCTTCCAGCGCGAACCCGTGATTCTGGGCGGTGATGGCCACCCGCCCGGTCGAGTGGTCAATGACCGGGATGTTGATACCGCGGTGGCCGAAGGTCATCTTGTAGGTGGAGCGTCCCAGCGCCCGCCCCAACAGCTGATTGCCGAAGCAGATGCCGAACAACGGGATTCGCTTCTCCAGCACCGCTTGGGTCACCGCGACCACGTGATCCGCGGTGGCCGGGTCCCCCGGCCCGTTGGACAGGAAGACGCCATCGGGTGCCAATGCGAGCAGCTCGTCGGGGCTGATGGACGACGGCACCACCTGCACGCGAATTCCGCGTGACGCAAAGTTGCGTGGGGTGTTGGTCTTGATGCCCAGATCCAGAGCCGCCACGGTGAACCGGTGCGCACCATCGGGTTCCACGACGTAGGTGTCGTCGGTGCTCACTTCACCGGCCAGATCCGCACCCAACATCGAGGGCTGGCCGTTGACGCGCGAGAGCAGGAAGTCGGTGGGCGCGTCGGCGACGGTCCCGCTGAAGATGCCCGCCTTCATCGATCCGCGGGTGCGCAGGTGACGGACGACGGCCCGGGTGTCGATTCCGGCGATACCGACGACGTGCTGCCCCTTGAGGGCGTCGTCGAGGGAACCGGTGGCACGCCAATTGGATACACGATTCGAGGGGTCCCGCACCGCGTATCCGGCGACCCAGATCTTGCCGCCGCGACTCTCGTCGTCCTCGTCATTCCACCCGGTGTTGCCGATCTGTGGGGCGGTGGCCACCACTATCTGCCGGTGGTAACTCGGGTCGGTCAGGGTCTCCTGGTAGCCCGACATGGCCGTACAGAAGACCGCCTCGCCGAGGGTCTCCCCCACCGCACCGAACGGCTTTCCGGTGAACACTCGCCCGTCTTCGAGGACGAGCACCGCCTTGTCGCTCATGACGCCTGCTTCCATTCCTCGTACTCGCTGCGCGGTCGGGCTAAAAACCCGGTGTCTATCTCGGTACCCGAGGGCAAGCGCCACCGGATGGCGAGGATGCCATCGTGGGTGAGCACCTTGCCCGCCAGGGCCCTCGCCGTGCGGATCTCGGTGATGACATCGGTAGGTATCCAGATGTCGCCGGTTCCGCTGCGCTCCAACAGAATTCCCTTGGTATAGCGGGTGAGAGTGGCGTTCGCCCGGTATCCGAGGTCGCCCGCGGCGATTCGGTCTTGCCAGTCCGGCGCGATGGTGCTGCCGACGTAGAGACCCTCCGTGGGTTCGATGACAGTGTCGCCACGCTCGGTGGGCACGGTCGGGAGCTCGCCGACAGTGTCGGTCTGCCGCTCCGCGCGTGCGCGCCAGCCGCGCCACATCAAACGAAGAAGCAGCACGATGAGGGTCATTGAAGCGGCCGCCATGATGAGCGCACCGACGAAGTCCCCGTGGGTCATTGACTTACCTTCCCGTCCCGCGCGGTGACCCGTCCACGCAACAGCGTGGCGGTCACGGTGGCGGGCAGAGTCATCGATTCGAATGGGGTGTTGGACGATTTACTGGCCAATCCGTCGCCGCTGACGGTCCACGTGGCATCGGGGTCGACGATGGTCAGGTTCGCGGGCTCGCCAACCGCCAGCGGCCGTCCCTGATCGGGCAGACCCACGATCTCGGCCGGACGCTCGCTCATCACGCGGGCGATATCGCGCCAGTTCAGCAGCCCCGGTTTCACCATGGTCTCCACGACCACTGACAGCGCGGTCTGCAACCCGAGCATGCCAGGGCGTGCGGCCGCGAACTCGCAGCACTTCTCGTGGTGGGCGTGCGGGGCGTGATCGGTGGCCACACAGTCGATTACGCCGTCGGCGAGCGCCTGCCGCAGCGCCGCTGCATCGGAGGATTCGCGCAGCGGCGGGTTTACCCGGAAGACCCCGTCATAGGACTCCAGCAGGCCGTCATCGAGCAGCAGGTGGTGCGGTGTCACCTCGGCGGTGATGGAAATTCCCTGCCCCTTGGCCCATTTCAGCAACTCGACGGTGCCCGCGGTGGAGGCATGGCAAATGTGCACCGGAGCGCCCGTGTCGCGGGACAGGATGGCGTCACGCGCGACGATGGACTCCTCGGCGGCTCGGGGCCATCCGGTCAGACCCAGCCGGGCCGCGTTGGCACCCTCATGGGCCACCGAGCCGACGGTGAGTCGGGGTTCCTCGGCATGCTGGGCGATGAGCACACCCAACCCCTTGGCGTACTCGAGCGCGCGCCGCATCACCAGCGGATCGTGGACACACTTGCCGTCATCGGAGAACATCCGCACCCGGCCCGCGCCGCGCGCCATCATCGCCATCTCGGTGAGCTGCTTACCTTCCAACCCCACCGTGACGGCGCCCACCGGGTGCACGTCAACAACACCCACCTGCTGGCCACGCTGCCATACGTGGTCGGTCACAACAGGGCTGTCAGCGACCGGGTTGGTATTCGCCATCGCGAAGACAGCGGTATAGCCGCCCAATGCGGCTGCCGCCGAACCGGAGTCGATGGTCTCGGTGTCCTCGCGACCGGGCTCGCGCAGATGGGTGTGTAGGTCGACGAAGCCGGGCAGCAGGACCTGGCCGGGCGCTTCGATGACTGTGTCGACCTCAGTTTCGATACCCGGGCCGATACCGGCCTCGATGCGAGTGATCTGTCCGTCCTCGATCAGGACGTCGACCTGCTCGCCCTCGCCGTACAGGCGCACGCCGGTAATCAGCACACTCATGCCGGCACCGCCTCACCCGCGGTACCGTCGCCTCTTCGCGCAAGCGGCTCATCGGAGCCGACGAGCAGATGAAACAGCACTGCCATGCGGATATGCACTCCATTCGTTACCTGTTGCAGAACGGCCGATTGCGGGGAATCAGCCACCGAGGACGCGATCTCCATACCGCGCAGCATCGGGCCGGGATGAAGCACCACCGCATGCTCGGACAGCAGCTGCTGCCGGGCCGCGGACATGCCATACAGCACCGAGTACTCGCGGGCGGAGGGGAAGAATCCGCCGGTCATCCGTTCGGCCTGTACCCGCAGCATCAGGACCGCGTCGGCACCCGGAAGTTCGGCATCTAGATCGTGGGTGACGGTGACCGGCCAGGTCTCGACACCCACGGGCAGCAACGTCGGGGGTGCTACCAGCACCACCTCTGCGCCGAATGTATTGAGCAGCAGGGCATTCGATCGCGCGACCCGGCTATGCAGGATATCGCCCACGATAACGACGCGGCGCCCCTCGAGCCCGCCGAGCCGCTGGCGGATGGTCAGCGCGTCCAGCAGCGCCTGGGTGGGGTGCTCGTGGGTGCCGTCTCCGGCGTTGATGACGGCCGGCCCCCCGGCCCCTTCGGCGGTCCACTTCGCCAGTTGCGCGGCGACCCCGGAGGCCGGGTGGCGGACGATCAAGGCGTCCGCACCAATCGCGCGCAGAGTGAGGGCGGTATCGCGCAGCGATTCCCCCTTGGATACCGAAGATCCGGAGGCACTCACGTTGATGACGTCGGCACTCATCCATTTACCCGCGACCTCAAAGGAAACCCTTGTCCGCGTGGAGTTCTCGTAGAACATCGTGATGATAGTGCGTCCGCGCAGGGTGGGCAGCTTCTTGACCTCGCGCCCCGCGAGTGCCTGTAGGAACCGGTCGGCGTCGTCGAGGATGGCGGTGGCCTCGTCGCGGGTCAGGTCGCCCGCGGAGAGTAGATGCCTCATGCGTCTGCCCCCTTGATGACCACCGCGTCGCGGCCGTCCTGTTCGGCCAGCAGCACCTTGACGTCTTCGGAGCGCGCCGTCGGCACGTTCTTGCCCACGTAATCGGCGCGCAGCGGCAGCTCTCGATGTCCGCGGTCCACCAGGACCGCCAGCTGTACCGCCTGGGGCCGGCCGAGGTCGCGCAGTGCGTCAAGGGCCGAGCGCACCGTGCGACCGGAGAACAGCACGTCGTCGACGAGGACGACGAGTGCGCCATCGATACCGCCCTCGGGAATCGAGGTGCGTTCCAGCGGGCGGTGGGGTTTATTGCGCAAGTCGTCGCGGTAGAGGGTGATGTCCAGGAATCCGGCGGGCACCTCGACACCGGAGAATTCGGTGATGTGGGCGGCGAGCCGTTTGGCGAGGGTGGCACCACGAGTAGGAATGCCGACCAGCACCACGCGAGGAGCGTCAGTGGAATCGGAAAGCGCGGTCTTCTCGATGATTTGATGCGCGATACGCGCGACGGTCCTGCCGACATCTGCGGCGGACAACAATTCGCGTCCTTCTGCTTCGCCCACGCTTACGCGAGACCTCCTTCTCCGCCTCACCGGACGGATCGTTAAAGGATGTCACTTACCGCCAGGGAGCTTAGCATCCGGGCGGCTGCCAGCTTCGGCTGACAGGATGGAGTAATGCCCGAGTCCGACGACACATTCGACATCAGAATCGACTCTGCCCTCGACCCGATACGCTCCGCAGTCGACGACCGCATCCTCGCCGGGGCGGTGACCCTGGTGTGGCACCGAGGGCAGCTCAGGCACCTGGGGGCCATCGGTCATCGCGATGTCGATGCCGGCCTGCAGATGGCCGACAACACCATTTTCCGTATCGCGTCCATGACAAAACCGGTGATCAGCGCGGCCGCCATGACTCTCGTCGACGACGGCACAATCCGCTTGAACGACCCGATCACCACCTGGCTGCCGGAGTTCGCCCAGATGCGGGTGCTCACAGACCCGGACGGCTCGCTGGATGACACGTTCCGGGCGCCACGCACCATCACGGTCGAGGATCTGCTGACCCACCGCAGTGGGCTCACGTACGACTTCATCTCGACCGGACCCATAGCGAAGGCCTACCAACCGCTGCACACCGCGGCGTTCAGCGAGCCCGACGCCTGGATCGCGGCCATCGCCGCGCTGCCGCTGGTATACCCGCCCGGCGAGCGCTTCCACTACAGCCATTCCACCGACGTGCTCGGGCTACTGATCGCCCGCGCGGCCGGGCAACCACTGAATGAGCTACTGCGCCAAAGAATCCTGGATCCGTTGGGCATGTCTGATACCGACTTCTTCGTTCCCGAACACAAGGCGAGCCGATTGGCGCGCCTGTACGGCCTCGGAGATGACGACCAGATCGAGGTGGCCGACCGCGGCTATCTCACCTCAATGCCTACCTCGGCACCGGCACTGTGCCGCGGCGGGGGCTCCCTGGCCAGCACCGCAAGCGACTACCTGACCTTTGCGCGAGCAATCCTGGGGGGTGGCGTGGTCGACGGAGTGCGCATTCTCTCCCCCGAATCGACGGCCGCGCTGCGCACCAACCGGCTCACACCTGCGCAGCGGAAGCTGCCGTCCTTCGGCCTGCCGTACTGGACCGGGCGTGGCTTCGGTCTCGGCCTGTCGGTGGTTCTCGATCCGAACGACGCCGCATTGTTTGGTCCGGGTGCCGCCGGCACCTTCGGCTGGCCGGGAGCCTTCGGCACGTGGTGGCATGCCGATCCGAAGGCCGATGCGATCCTCATGTTCCTACCGCAATGGCGTATGCCCGACCTGGACCCCAAGGCCGCGCTGGCGCGCACCTCCACGCTGCGACTGCAGCTGTTGCATATCCAGTTCGCGCAGGCGGTTTACGCCGCGCTCTGAGCCACCACGCGAGAAGGCACTGACGCACAGGATCAGGGTGGGATCCGTACCTCAGCGCCTTCTCGGCGGTGGGTTCTCAGTCCCGGTGCGCCTGCAGCAGCCAGCCGGCCATCGAGACCCTGCCGTTGGATTCCTCGCGAACCTCGGCGAAGCTCTGCGCGCCGCCGTCCTTGAATCCCTCGCCGTTGGCGTACAGCCGGGCGGGGCTGATGTCATCGATGGTCCAGTACTTGGACACGATTTCGCGCAGCTCCGGCTCGGTGACGGGATACGGTCCGTCGATATCCGGCGGGAAGCCCGCCTTGTCGAAGACCAGCACAATGTAGACGGCACCCGGCGCCGCCGCGCGCACGATCGACTGCTGATACCCCTCGCGCAATGCGACGGGCATTGAGTGGAACAGCGTGGAATCGATGATCGTCCCGAAACGCCCGTCGTACCCGGTGAAGTTCGAGATATCGGCGACCGCAAAGGTGGCGTCAGTCAGCCCGCGCTCGGCCGCATAACCCTTGGCCAACTCGATCGCGGTGGGTGCGGCGTCCAGGCCTACGGTGGCGTGCCCCTTCTCGGCGAGGTACAGGGCGGTGGCGGCCTCCCCGCATCCGGCGTCCAGCACGTCGCCGTGCACCTTGCCCTGCTCGATGAGCGACAGGATTTCCGGCTGCGGCTGTCCGATGCTCCACGGCGGCCGCGCAGCGATCTGCTCGGGTGCCTCACCCCGGTAAGAGGATTCGAACATATCTTGCAGGTTCTCGGTCATGCTTTCACGGTGCCAGGAATATCTTGGCATGTCAATGGCATTGACATGCCAAGATATGAGTCCAATCTAGAGAATCGAGACAACGATGACCGAACCATTGGATACCGAGCGGTCGTTCAACGAACGCAACATCGAGGAGTTCCGCACCAACGACGGCAAGGTGGGCGGACAGTTCGAGGGATTTCCCCTCCTGCTCCTGACGAGCACCGGAGCTAAGTCCGGCGTCGAACGCGTGAATCCGTTGGCGTACTTCGATATCGACGACAAGGTCTATATCGTCGGCTCGGCAGCGGGACGGCCGCAGAACCCGGCCTGGGTCGCGAATGTCCGCAACCATCCCGATGTCCAGGTCGAGATCGGCACCCATCCCAAAACCGGGGGTACCGCCGTCGAACTCCCCCACGCCGAGCGGGACCGCGTGTTCGAGATCGTCAAACAGCGCGCCCCCGGCTTCGCCGAATACGAGACGTTGACCGACCGGGTGATCCCGATATTCGAAATCCAGCTCGGCTGAACTACTCGGCTGAACTGGACGCCGAACCGCCCCGGATGTGTGGGGTCACCAACATGAGCTGACCCAACACCCCATTCACGAAGGCGGGCGAGTCATCGGTCGAGAGCTGCTTGGCCAGTTCGACTGCCTCATCGACGGCCACCACCTCGGGCACGTCCTCGGCATGCAGTAGTTCCCACACCGCAACCCGCATGATCGCGCGATCCACAGCGGGCAACCGCGCGAGCGTCCAGCCCTGCAGATGCGAGGCGATCAGCTCGTCGATATGGGCAGCATGCTCGGTCACGCCGTGCGCGACCGTCACCGTGTACGGGTTGAGCGGTTCCACATCCGGCTTCGACTCGGCCAGGACACGGCGCTCGTCGGCAACCACCGCGGCGGTCATATCTCGCGCTTCGGCCTCGAACAGCAGGTCAACGGCCCGCTTGCGGGCCTTCCGACGGCCGCCCTTGGACGCTCGAGCCGAATCAGCCATTCACACGGCCGAGGTAGCTGCCGTCGCGCGAATCGACCTTGAGACGATCACCGGTGTTGATGAACAGCGGAACCTGGATCTCGGCGCCGGTCTCCATTGTGGCCGGCTTGGTGCCGGCGCTTGAGCGATCACCCTGCAGCCCGGGATCGGTGTGGGTGACCTCAAGCTCGACGGTCACCGGGAGTTCGATGTACAGCGCGGCACCCTCGTTGAACGCCACCTGGACGGTCATGCCCTCCAGCAGGTAGTCGGAGGCACCCCCCACCAGCTCCGGGGACAGATGGTGCTGCTCGAAATCCTGGCTGTCCATGAACACGAACGAGTCGCCATCGCGGTACAGGTAGGTGTTGTCGCGACGATCGACCGTCGCGGTTTCCACCTTCACGCCGGCATTGAAGGTCTTGTCGATGACCTTGCCCGACAGCACATTCTTGATCTTGGTGCGCACGAACGCCGGACCCTTACCGGGCTTGACGTGCTGGAACTCGTTGATCTGCCACAGCTGGCCATCGATGTTGAGCACCAGGCCGTTCTTGAAATCGGCGGTCGAAGCCACAGTCGTCTGTCTCCTTGCGTAACTATTCAGTACTACTCAGTTAATGACGGTGAGTTCCTTGGGGAACCGGGTCAACAGTTCCGACCCATCGGGCCGCACCACGAGCGTGTCCTCGATCCGGACTCCGCCCCGGTCGGGCAAGTAGACCCCTGGCTCGATTGTCACCGCCGAGCCAGCAAGCAGTGTACCGGTGGCGGTGGATCCGATGCCCGGTGCTTCGTGGATCTGCAAACCCACCCCGTGCCCAAGCCCGTGCCCGAAGTTCTCGCCGAATCCGGCAGCGGCGATGACATCGCGTGCCGCGGCGTCCACATCCTTGAGCGACGCCCCGGGCGCCAGCGCCTCCCGGCCCGCCGCCTGCGCGACCAGCACCAGGTCGTAGACCTCCTGCTGCCAGGCTGCCACCGACCCCAGCACCAGCGTCCTGGTCATATCGGAGTGATACCCGGCAACCAGTGCACCGAAGTCGATCTTGACGAAGTCGCGGTCTGCCAGCACCGCATCCGTGGGCCGGTGATGTGGAATCGCTGAATGTGACCCGGCGGCGACGATCGTTTCGAACGACGGGCCGTCCGCCCCGTGGGCACCCATGAGGTTCTCGAGGTCGCGCGCCACCTCACGCTCGGTACGCCCGGGCCGGATCCCACCGGTGTCAATCAGCGCGGATAACGCGGTGTCGGCTGCGGCACAGGCCCTTTCGAGCAACAACACCTCGGACTCGTCCTTCACTTCCCGCAATTTCTCCACCCGGTTCGGCGCCCGTACGAGCTCGACGTCTCCGGCGTCCTGCGCCAGCTTGTCGAACCCGTCGACGGTCACCATGTGGCTTTCGAACCCCGCGCGCCCGCCCGCAGCCAGCGCTACCAGAGCCGCGCCGTACTTGCGGTCAATCAGGGCGCGCAGATCCGGAACCTGCGCGGCGGCCTGGGTGCGGTACCGGCCGTCGGTGCACAGCACGGTGGCGTCCTCTCCGGACCGGTCATCACCGGCGGCCACCCACAGCGCGGCGGCGGACCCGGTGAAACCCGTCAGGTAGCGAATATTGACCAGATCGGTGACCAAAAGCGCGTCGAGCCCGTCCGTGCGCAGCGCCTCACGGAGCCGTTCCCTGCGGTCGATATGGCTGAGGGCGGTCTTCATAGGTGTCGACGCTACCGCGATACGCTGGCCCCATGCCCGAAGCTGTAACACGTTCCATGACGACTCAATGGCTGACCCGTGGCGCCGTCCTCGCCGTCCTGATGGTGCTGGTCCGGGTGGTGCAGGGGCTGGCCATCAGCGTGTGGGAGACCCATGTCACCGCCATCAATGTGGTGCTGATGATCGTGTTCGTCGCGGCAGTGGCGGGGTGGGCACTAGTGGACGGCCGCCGCGACGCTCAGCGCAATCCCGACCCGGATCACCGGGACGACCTCGCGATGTGGTGGCTGCTCGCCGGCATCTTCGCGGGCGCGGTCAGTGGATTGGTGGTGTGGCTGATCAGCCTGTTCAACCACGGAATCTATGCCGCAGGCATCCTCGCCGAGCTCACCACCACAGCCGCGTTCATCGGCCTCTTGGTGTTCGTGCCCGCGATGGCCGCCGTCTTCGGCGGCCGGCTTCTGGTGGACCGCAAGGAAAAAGAGCATGCCGCTCTGCAGCAGTCCAATACCGATGTGTTCCAGGCGGTTCAGGAAGAAGAAGTGGTCAAGTAGCCGCTAGGTACCTTATTGCCAGCAGGTACCCCTGCACGCCGAGCCCGACGATCACCCCGGTGGCCAGCGCGCTCAAATACGAGTGATGCCGGAACTCTTCTCGTGCATACACATTCGAGATATGCACCTCGATCAGTCCAGCGGTCAATTCGGCGCACGCATCCCGCAACGCCACCGACGTGTGGGTGAACGCACCGGCGTTGAGAATTACCGGATCCTTCGCATCGGCCGCATCGTGAATCCAGCCGAGTAACTCAGCCTCGCTATCGGTTTGCCGCACTTGAACATCCGCACCCAATGCGCCGGCTTCGGCGTTGATGAGCGAGACCAGCTCCTCATACGTGACGCTGCCGTAAACGGCGGCCTCCCGCTTGCCGAGGCGCCCCAAGTTGGGGCCGTTGAGCACCTGAATCGTCACAACAACGTCCCCTTGTCCCCGCCATCAGCCCGAGTCGCCCCCGCCACCACCGAGTAGGCGGCAGCCAACAGCGACGGATCGGGACCTTCCAACCGTCCCGGTTTCGCCAACCCATCGAGTACCACGAATCGCAGTATGCCCGAACGGGTCTTCTTGTCGCCCTGCATATATTCGATGAGCTGCCCCAGCGCGTCGCCGTCGTATTGCGTCGGCAGCCCAATCGCGGAGAGCACTCTGGAGTGACGATCGGCGGTTTCGTCATCCAAACGTCCGGCCAGGCGCCCCAGCTCGGCGGCGAACACCAAACCGACCGACACCGCTGCGCCGTGGCGCCACCGGTATCGCTCGCGCCTTTCGATGGCATGGCCGAGAGTGTGACCGTAGTTGAGGATCTCGCGCAGCTCGGCCTCTTTCTCGTCGGCCGCAACCACCTTGGCCTTCACCGCGATGGAGCGTTCGATGAGCTCGCGGAGCACCGGCTTGGACGGATCAATCGCGACCTGCGGATCGGCCTCGATGAGATCCAGGATGACCGGGTCGGCGATGAACCCAGCCTTCACCACTTCGGCCATACCCGCGATGATCTCGTTGCGCGGCAATGAATCGAGGGTCGCCAGATCCACCAGTACCGCCCCGGGCTGATGGAATGCACCGACGAGATTCTTCCCGGCCTCGGTGTTGATTCCCGTCTTTCCGCCGACCGCGGCGTCGACCATCGCGAGCAGCGTGGTGGGCACGTGCACCACCTTGACCCCGCGCAGCCAGGTGGCCGCGGCGAAGCCCGCCGTGTCGGTGGCGGCCCCTCCCCCGAGGCTCACGACGGCATCCGTACGTCCGATCCCAATCCGGCCCAACACATCCCAGATGAAGCCGAGCACGGCCAAATCCTTGCCGTCTTCGGCGTCCGGAATCTCAACGCGATGCGCATCAATTCCATTGTCCGCCAACGTCTTCCTGATTTCCTCGGCGGTTAGGGTAAGGGTGGGCTGATGCAGGATCGCCACCTTGTCGGCGCCCTTGAGCGCACCCACCAACTCCCCGAGCAAGCCCGTCCCCACGATGACCGGGTAGGGCGGGTTCACCTCGACGGTGATCGTCGTCGGCTCAGGGCTATTCATTGTCGGCTCTTTCCTTACCTGGGGTTCCGGTTGACGTTTCGGTTGTCGAGGTGACGCCGTGGCTGCGGCGGCGAGAACGGGGACGCCGCCGTGGACGCCGTCGTCGCGACGAGGTCGATCGGTCGGGGTCCGCCGGGTTTTCCAAGCGGGACACGATCATCCGCACCACCGCACCCGGATTTCGCCTGTCGGTGTTCACCTTGACAGTGGCGACCTGCCGGTACAGCGGCACTCGTTCCGACACGAGCGCGTGATACTTCTCGGCGCGATCCGGCCCGGCAAGCAGTGGACGCACCACACTGCCGCCAGTGCGCCTGATCCCTTCCCCCGCACTGATTTCCAGATACACCACGGTATGTCCGGTGAGCGCTTCCCGAACTCCCGGAGTGAGTACGGCGCCGCCCCCCAGCGAGACCACTCCGTCTTGTTCATCCAATGCCCGCCGAATCACCGATTCCTCGATACGCCGGAATTCCGGCTCCCCGTCGGTGGCGAAGATATCGGCGATGGTGCGCCGGGCCTCGGTCTCGATGCCGGCATCGGTGTCATAGACGTTGACGTCCAACGCTTTCGCCAGCCGACGGCCGATGGTGGACTTGCCCGACCCGGGCAGCCCGACGAGGACGGCTTTGGGGCTCATCCCGTTTCAGTTGCTCGGCGTGGCTCTCGCCGCGCCACCGCATCCAGATATGAACCGACATTGGTCTTCGTCTCGGAAAGGGAGTCGCCACCGAACTTTTCCAGTGCTGCGCGCGCCACGACCAGCGCAACCATCGCCTCGGCGACCACACCGGCCGCCGGCACCGCGCACACGTCGGAACGCTGATGGATGGCAACGGCCTCGTCCCCGGTGGACATGTCCACGGTCGCCAGCGCCCGCGGGACGGTGGATATGGGCTTCATGGCTGCCCGAACCCGCAGCGGCTGGCCGTTGGTCATGCCGCCTTCCAGGCCGCCGGCGCGGTTGGTGGAGCGCAGGATGCCGTCGGGGCCGGGGTAGATCTCGTCGTGAGCGGCACTGCCGCGGCGGCGTGCGGTGGTGAACCCGTCGCCGATTTCGACACCCTTCATGGCCTGGATGCCCATAATGGCGGCGGCCAGCTGGCTGTCCAGCCGGTCCTGGCCGCTAACGAACGAGCCGAGACCGACAGGCAGGCCGGCAACCACAACTTCCACCACGCCGCCGAGGGTGTCGCCGTCTTTCTTGGCGGCCTCGATCTCGCCAATCATCGACGACTCGGCTTCGGGGGTGAACGCCCGCACCGGGCTGGCGTCGATGGTGGCGAGGTCGGCCGCGCCGGGAACCGGCCCGTCGTACGGGTCGGAGTCGCCGATGGTGATGACGTGGGAGATGACGTCGACTCCCAGTGCCTGCTTCAGGAAGGCCTTCGCGATGGTGCCCACCGCAACCCGGGCGGCGGTTTCGCGGGCGCTGGCCCGTTCGAGCACCGGGCGCGCGTCATCGAATCCGTACTTGAGCATGCCGGCGTAGTCGGCGTGGCCGGGGCGTGGCCGTGTCAGGGGCGCGTTGCGCGCGATGTTCTCCAGTTCAGCCGGGTCGACAGGGTCCGGGGACATCACGGTCTCCCACTTAGGCCATTCCGTGTTGCCGATCTCGATGGCCACCGGGCCGCCCAAGGTCAAACCGTGCCGGACGCCGCCCAGCATGGTGACCTGATCGGCCTCGAAGGCCATGCGTGCACCGCGGCCGTAGCCCAGGCGGCGACGCGCCAGCTGCCTGCCGATGTCCTCCGATGTCAGTTCGACACCAGCGACCATGCCTTCCAAGACCGCGACTAACGCGCGGCCATGCGACTCACCTGCCGTAATCCAGCGCAACACGTGTGTCATTGTCCCATGCGGGCAGGTGGGTCCTCCAAATCGATCGGGACAGTGGACCGTTCTCTGTCAGATGCTCGTTCTCTCGGCCTGTATTGGCGGCTCGAAGCCGCCGATCTTCTGCTCAAGCAGTTCTGCCAGCCGTAGTGGAGTGCGGTCCTCGAACATCGGACCAATGAGCTGCACTCCCACTGGCAGGCCCTCGGGTGACCGGCCCACTGGTATGGCAGTAGCAGGTAGGCCAGGCATTGTCGCCAGGCCTGCCCAGACGAACTGGTTGACGAAGGGGTACTCGATGCCGTCGATGTCGATGCGCCGTTCCCCGAGGTTGGGTTCACGGTCGTGGGGGAACGCCGGAGTCGGTGTGATCGGAGACACCACGGCATCGAACTCGGCGAAGAGCTGCCGCCAGCCGTGGCAGTGGAGCTCACGACGGTTGTTCGCCTCGATCCAGTCGCGATGGCTGAACACCGGGCCGCGTAACCACGCTGCGTCGAAACCACGGTCGCCCGAGTTTAGTTCGGCGGCGTTCAATTCAGCGGCGTGGGTTCGCATCTGCTCGTATCTCTCCACGGGATAGCCCGCGGCGAGACTCGACGTCAGTAGTTCTACGTAGAGCGTCGCGGCTTCGGCGAGATCGGGCAGCAGCGGGCTGTGCCGTTCGACGTGGGCACCGCAGGCAACGAGGGTGTCGGCGACTCGGTTCACCGCGGCCCGTACAGCGGACCCGGTCCCAACAAGCGGATGCTGATCGAGGACGAGAACGCGGAAACCGGAGAGCCGCTCGTGGCGGGAGGGCGGCAGAGCCAGGTCGAACGCGACGCCCAGTCCTAGCGGGTCTGGTCCGGCCATGACGTGGAGTAAGAGCGTGAGGTCGCGCGCTGTGCGCGCCATGGGGCCGGCGACGGCGAGGTCGCGTTCGGCAGGTAACGCCGGGGTGCGCGGCGGGACCATGCCGCGGTTCGCCACTAGTCCGAGTGTCGGCTTGTGCGCGTAGATGCCGCAGAAATGCGCGGGGGTGCGCAGCGAACCAGCGATATCTGAGCCGATGGACAGCGCGCCGAATCCCGATGCCAGGGCCGCAGCCGAACCACCGGAGGACCCGCCGGGCGTTCTGCCGTGATCCCACGGGTTGTTGGTGGTGCCGTAGATCTCGTTGAAGCTCTGCAGATCTTGCAGCATGAGGGGCACGTTGGTCTTACCGAGCACGACGGCGCCGGCGACTTTGATCCGTGACACCTGTATCGCGTCCTCGGCGGGTATGTAGTCCTTGTGCGGCGGCATGCCCCAGGTCGTGGGCAGCCCGGCCATGTTGTAGGACTCCTTGACCGTCAAGGGAATTCCGAGCAGGGGCCGATCCTCGCCGCGGGCACGCGCTTGGTCGGCACGAATTGCGGCGGCGCGAGCATTCTCGAAGTCCCGCACACAGATCGCGTTGATCGCCTTGTCGTCCCGCTCGATACGGGTAATCGCCTCGTCGGTCAGTTCCACCGATGTGACGTCACCGGTACGCAATGCCGCCACAAGTTCTTCAGCCGACCGAAGATTCCATTCCATGAATCCGACGCTATCGGCCTGCTGCAGAAGCCATAAAATGCCGCTGCGCGCAACGGCCTTCATTGGCAATCAGATATCCGGCCGTCAGAACGCCGATGCGGTGAATAACCCCACCGCGACCGCCGTAGCCAGGCACATCGACGGCCCGTGCGGCACTGATGTCCCTCGGCGCCCGAAGGCCATGAGCACCAGCCCGACCAGGCCGGTCAGCAGCGGCGCACCGATCGCCGCGATGAACCACGCGTCCAATCCGAACGCCCCCGATAGACCACCGACGCCGAATGCCAGCTTTACGTCCCCTGCCCCCATCGCTCGCGGCGACACCATATGCGCGGCGAGGTACAACATGGTCAGCGCTACCGCACCCACCGCCATCGGCAGATTGCGCTCGAACACGGATGTCACGACGACCGCTGCCCCGGCGGGCACCGTGAGCCAGTTCGGCAGTCGGCGAAACCGGATATCGAAATACGACAGTGCCGCCATCCAACCCAACATCGCCGCCCCCACCCCGTAAATCATGTGGGGAATGTAGCGCCGCACGGCTACATTCGGAGTAGTGACGAGAACATTGTGGAGCCCTCAGGAATACAGTCGATTCGGGGATGAACGGAGCCGCCCGTTCTATGAGCTTCTCGCTCGTATCCCAGCCTCGAACCCGCGCACCGTCGTCGATTTAGGTTGCGCCAGTGGGGTCTTGACCGTCGAATTGGCACACCGTTGGCCGGACGCATCGGTGCTGGGACTGGATTCCTCTGCCGAGCTACTCGCCACCGCCCCCGCCGACCTGCCGGCCAATCTTCGTCTCGAACAGGGCGATATCGCCGATTTCCGCGCCGACGGAGTAGACGTGCTGTTCACAAACGCGGCATTGCAATGGCTTCCGCAGCACCGCGAGCTCATCGCCACGTGGGCGCAGCAGCTCAATCCCGGCGGATGGCTGGCATTCCAGGTTCCCGGAAATTTCGGCGCGCCCTCGCACACGCTGATGCGCCAGGTCGCCGAGTCCTCGCGGTGGGCACCCCGCTTGGGCGGCGTGCTGCGCGGCACCGAGAGTACCGACGGAGCCGAAAATTATGCGCGCCTGGCGATTTCCGCGGGCCTGGTTCCTGATGCCTGGGAGACGACGTACGTGCACCTACTCACCGGGGACGATCCGGTACTGCGCTGGGTGCATGGCACCGGGTTGCGTCCCGTCATCTCGGCGCTTCCGGCGGACGAATTCGCGGAATTCGAGCAGGAGTACGCGACACAGCTGCGGCAGGCATACCCTCCCTCCGGCGAGGTGACACCGTTCGGATTCCGCCGGATCTTCTGTGTGGCATCCAAGCCGGAAACGGGTCGATAGAATCAGCCGGTGTCCCAGGCCAACACCGATGAGCAACTCGCGCGCAGCGAGTCAGATTCGGATCGTGTACTGACCGGGCACGAAGCACGCTGGGAACGGCACAACTCGGCCCGGCAGACCCGCATTGTGGAGTCCGCTGTCGAGTTGCTCGACGAAACACCGCCCGGTACCGAGATTTCCGTGCAGTCGATCGCGAAGCGGGCCGGGCTGGCCAAGTCCGTGGTGTATCGGCAGTTTGAGGGACGCGAAGATCTGGACCGCCGGATCCGCTCACACCTGCTTGAGGTCTTCGATACGACGGTCTCGTCGCAGCTCGACGTCACGCAGGGCTCCATCATCGATATCGCCACCAGAACCATTCGGGCCGTTCTGGATTGGATGGCCGATTACCCGCATCGCTATGTATTCATGGGCGCGGGCGCCACCGACGATGATCCGGCCGTCGACGCGGTGAGCGCGGTCAAGGTCCGCATGGAGCAACGCGTCCGAGGGGTGCTGATCCCGATCACCGAACTGCTCGGGGTCGATTACAGCCCGTTTGAATCGGTCACCTACGCGGTGGTGACGATGGTCGAGGGAACCCTGTCGCGGTGGCTGCGGGAATCCGAACCCGTGCGTAATCGCGCCGAAATCGTCGCAGATCTCGCGAATTACGTCTGGTATGTGTTGGACGGGGCCGCTCGCTCGTTGGGCGTGTCAGTAGACCCGCAGGCCGAGCTGATGGCAGCGATCGCCGAACTGTCAGGCGCCAACCGCTAGCGGCGCGCTCGCGTGCGAGCGATCGGGCTCGCTGCGGTACCGCGACGGACGGCCGTCGATATGCATCAGCTTCCACAGCGGGCGCACCCACCACGGCCGCATGCCGATATCGTCGGTGAGCTTCCGCATATCCCCGAAGTACTCGGTCAGGATGTGGCGGGCGTGCTCGCTGCGCCAGAACGCTTGCTTGAAAACCTCACGCGGGATACCGAATTCAGTGGCGAAGGATCGCGGCGGGATCATGATCTCGTTCGCCAGCAATTTCATGACGACCGGGAACAAGAGGGTGCAGAGAACGCGCTTGCGTGCGCTCATCAGTGGCATATGCACGCGCAGGAACTCACCCGCGAAGGAGATATGGCGCGCCTCTTCGGCTACATGGATTTCCATGGTGCGCCGGACCGCTGGCGGCAGGTCGACATCCTTGCGGATCAATGACTTCTGGTAATGGTCAATGGGCTCTTCCCCGCCGAGGATACCGATGAAGAGCACCACATGGGCCCAGCCGCCCAGCACGCCGACCATCGGTGACATCCTGCGGAACCACTTGCGCATCCCCGGAACGTCGTCACCGACGCGGTTGACGAGCTCCTGGAACATCTGGATGTGGTTGCATTCCTCGGTCATCTCGTGAAGGCAGTAGCGGAACTCCGGCGAGCCGTTCGGCAGCTTCATGAGGTACTGCATCATGCCGCGGATCAGGATGCTCTCGAAGGCAAGCCCGACCTTCACACTGTTGGCCAGGCGCCAGCGGCCGATCTCGATCTGGCGGTCGAGCGGCAGGTACCGGTACCACTGCGTGGCGCCGAGGGTATCCAGCTCCGGGTGCAGCACCCAGCGGGGATCGTTGCGATCGATTTGGTAATCCGGCGCATCCCAGTCGATATCCGTGAAGGGATCGAAATGCAGGCGCACCGAGCCTTCGGACAGCGTGTCCAGGGTCTGCAGGTACTCCGCGTCGAAATCACTCGGCCCGGGGACGGTGTAAAGCGGCATTGCTTCCTCCTCGAATTACCTCCCAACTTACTGGGACGCAGCTTCCCATGCAATAGCTGATGGGACGGAGTGTCCCACCAATCCCGATACAGCAGGTGTGACGCGTGACACTCGGCAGAAAAGGGTCAGCCACGCAGGGCGGCGGCCATTGCCTCGCACGGTGCGGGCTGCCCGGTGAACAGCTCCACCTGGGTAAACGCCTGGTTGAGCAGCATCTCGAGTCCGCCGACCACCACCGCTCCGCGGCGCTGAGCCTCGGCCGCCAGTTCGGTGGGCCACGGGTGATAAATGACGTCGAGAATCGCGTGAGCGGCCGCAAGGAACGGCGCAAACGGGGCCGCGGCCTCTGCGGGCACGGTGCTCACCAACACCCCGGACGACTCACACACCGCCGACAGCGCAGGGTCATCGAAACCGATCACCGAGGCGGGTACGCCCATTCGCTTCGCGAGCTCCAGGGCACCCTGCGCCCGGCCCTCGTCGCGGGCCACCACGGTCAGGGACTGCGCACCCATTTCGGCAAGAGCCACGATCGCGGGCCGGGCGGTACCGCCGGCCCCCACGATCACTGCCGACTGTCCCAACGGATCGATACCGGCCGCACCCAGCGCCCCGGACACTCCGTCGACATCGGTGTTGTCGGCGTGCCAACCGTCATCTGCCCGCACCAAAGTGTTGGCCGCGCCGATCAATCGGGCGCGTTCGGTGGCGCTCACGGCAGCTTTCAGCGCGGCAAATTTCCCGGGCATGGTCACCGAAAAACCTGCCCACTCCGGCCCCGCGCCGCCGACCACTCCGGGCAGCTGCTCGGCAGTGCACTCGATCCGCTCATAGGTCCAGCCGGTCAGACCCAGCGCGCGATACGCCGCCAGGTGCAGGTCGGGTGATCGGGAATGCCCGACCGGCGATCCCAGCACCGCGGCGCGACGAACGTCAGGGCGCCCAGACTCAGCGAGCACTGTCCAGGATGCCGTTCTTCTTGGCGAGTTCAATATTGGCCAGATGCTCGTTGTAGTCGGCGGTAAACAGTGTGGTGCCCTCGGCGTCGATCGTGACGAAGTACAGCCAGTCGCCCGGCTCCGGACGCTCGGCGGCCTGTAGCGCTTCCGGGCTCGGCGAAGAGATCGGAGTGACCGGAAGCCCTTGCGAAACATAGGTATTCCAGAGCGTCTTACGCTCGCGATCATCGTCGGTGGTCGCGACTTCCTGGCGGTCCAACGGGTAGTTCACCGTGGAGTCGAATTCCAGCTTCTGGTGTACCGCGAGCCGGTTGTAGACGACCCGTGCGACCTTCGCGAAATCACGGGGTTTGGCCTCCCGCTGCAGTAGCGATGCCACCACCAGTACCTCATAGGGCGACAAGCCGGCCGTGTCGGCGTTCGAGAGTCCTAGCTGCTGGTACTGCGCATCGCTCTCACGGATCAGGGAGGCCAGAATCTCCTCCGGCTCGGCCATCGGGTTGAAGTCCCACCGCCCGGCGGCGATCAGTCCCTCGATGCGGCGATGGTCATCGCGTACGGCGTTGACTCCGTTGGATGCCCATTCCGGGACGGCCAGCTCGGACTGCGAAGCCGTCGTGGCGGCCTGTCGCAAATCCGAAGCTGCCACACAGTGTTTGTCTCCGTCGAGGTCTACGCAGGAGGCATGAGCGATGAGGGTGAAGATGCCCTCGGTGACGGCACCATTGGCCACCGCGGACACGTCATCGAGCTGACGCCCCTCGGGGATGACGAGCAGACCTACCCGGCTCTCCTGCTCGGCGAGACGTGTGACGGCGCTTTTTCCGGAGATCTTGGTGCGCAGCTTGTAGAAACCGGGCTGGATCGCGGCAATCGCCTGATTGCCCTGCGCCGCGTCCATAAACGCGCTCGGCGTGGCCACCGCTCCCTCGTCCTTCAGACGTTGCGCGATGACCTTGGTGGTATCGCCGCGGTGCACCTCGAACACGAAGTCCTTGAGTCCCGACCCGGAGTAGTCCGTGGTGGCGCCGCTGGCGCCGAAGAGGCTGTCCCACAGCTTGGCTCCGCCGACGACGGCAGCGACCGTGATGATGACGACAAGCGCCAATCCCGCCAGACCCGCATTGCGGCGGCGCCGGGCCTGGGCCCGCTGCCGGGCACGCTCACGCCGCGTCATCCGGGGGCGAGGGCCGACCGCGACCGGCGCGGCCCTTCGGCCGCCTGACCACTCGTCGTCGTGCTCTCCCCAGTCGTCGCGGTCGCTCAAGCCATGCCCCCCTCAGTGCCGCGCCGACGTCGCTGCTCAAGCCAATCCTGCAGAATGCCCACCGCCGCTGCCTGGTCGATAATGCCGCGCTGCTGACGAGACCGTACTCCTGCCTCACGCAAAGACCGCTGGGCGGTAGTAGTAGTGAAACGCTCGTCTACTAAGCGCACCGGGACCGGGACAATCCGCCCAGCCAGCTCGCGGGCGAACCCGGCCGCGTCCCGAGCCGATGCCCCGGTTCCCTGCCGCAGATTGCGCGGCAGGCCGACGACGACCTCAACCGCGCTCATCTCTTCAATCAGCTCCACGATACGGCGAAAATCGCTGTCTTCCTTCATATCCCGCGCAACAGTCTCGACCGGAGTCGCAAGAATTCCGTCGGGGTCGCTCATCGCGATACCAATCCTGACGGTGCCCACGTCTACCCCGAGACGACGGCCTCGGCCCGGGTCGTCGGGTCCAGGACGATCCGGGGTGGGTGCTTCGCTTTCCGGCACGCCGCTCAGGCCTGGCGGATCTGTTCGCGCAGCGCCTGCAGCGCCGTGTCGATGCCCGAAGAATTCTTGCCGGAGCCTTGTGCCGTATCGGGCTTACCTCCGCCGCGACCGTCCACTGCCAGACCGATCGCAGTCACAAGATCGTTGGCACGCAGCCCCGCGTCCTGGGCGGCCTGGTTAACCGACACCACGAACGGCACGGAGCCGTCGCCGGCGGCAATCAACGCGACGACGACCGGATCGCTGCCGAGCCGGCCGCGGATATCTCCCACCAGACTGCGCAAATCGCCCGCGCCGGTGCCGTCTGGCAGCCGGTGCGCCACCACCGTCGCGGCGCCGATGCGTTCGGCGTTCTCCACCAACGTCGCGATGGAACCCTTCACCGACGCCAAACGCGTTTGCTCCAGCTCCTTTTCGGCCACCTTGAGCCGTTCCACCAACGTGGCGACCCGACCAGGCACCTCATCGGAGGGAACCTTGAGATTCGATGAGAGCGCAGCCATGAGTGCACGTTCCTTGGACAGATACCGGAACGCGTCCAGCCCGACGTAGGCCTCGACACGGCGCACCCCTGACCCCACCGAGGACTCCCCGAGCAGCGTCACTGGGCCGATTTGTGATGAGTGCGCAACGTGAGTGCCACCGCAAAGCTCACGGGAAAACGAGCCGCCGATATCGACGACGCGTACCTCGTCGCCGTAGTTCTCGCCGAAGAGCGCCATTGCGCCCATGGACTTGGCCTTGTCCAGGTCGGTGACGAATGTGTTGACGGCGTAGTTGGCCTCGACCGCCTTATTGGCGACGTCCTCGACCTCCTGGCGCTGCTGATCCGACAGCGCACCCTGCCAGCTGAAGTCGAAGCGCAGGTATCCCGGCCGATTCAGCGAGCCCGCCTGAACGGCGTTGGGGCCCAGTACTTGTCGCAATGCCGCGTGCACCATGTGAGTGCCCGAGTGGCCCTGGGTGGCGCCATGACGCCACTGCGGGTCCACCGAAGCAACGACCTGGTCACCCTCGACGAACTCGCCTGATTCCACCGTGACCTTGTGCACGAAGAGGGTTTTGGCAATCTTCTGAACGTCGGCGACCTTGGCCTGCGAGGTCTCGTTCGCACCATCTCCCCGAATGGTTCCGACGTCGGCGATCTGGCCACCCGATTCGGCGTACAGCGGGGTGCGGTCCAGCACAATCTCTGCCTCAGAACCCACCGAAACGACCGGAACCCGTGCACCATCCACGAAGATGCCCAGAATCGTTGCCTGGGAATTCAGTTCGCCGAACCCGGTGAACTCGGTGGGACCTGCGTCGACGAGCTCGCGGTAGGCCGAGAGGTCGGCGTGGGCGTGCTTACGGACGGCGGCGTCGGCCTTGGCTCGCTGCCGCTGCTCGTTCATCAAATCCCGGAAGCCGTGCTCGTCCACCGAAAGCCCGGCCTCCGCGGCCATTTCGAGGGTGAGTTCGATGGGGAATCCATAGGTGTCGTGCAGGGCGAAGGCATCGGTACCCGAAAGCGTGGCTTTGCCAGCCAATTTCGTCTTATCCGCAGCATCTTCGAACAGCTTCGATCCGGACACCAGAGTGCGATTGAACGCGGTCTCCTCGGCGATGGCGATGCGGCTGATCCGCTCGAAATCTGTGACCAGTTCCGGGTAGGACGGGCCCATGGCGTCGCGGACGACGACCATCAGCTCACCCATCATGGACCGTTCGACACCAAGGAGCTTGGTGGAACGCACGATTCGGCGCAGCAGGCGGCGCAGCACGTATCCGCGGCCGTCGTTGCCGGGACTTACCCCATCGCCGATGATGATGGCGGCCGTGCGGCTGTGGTCGGCGATGACGCGGTAGCGCACATCGTCCTCGTGGCTACCTTGCCCGTAACCGCGAGGGGCGTACTCGGCCACCTTGTCGATGGCCGGTCGTAGCAGATCGATTTCGTAGACGTTGTCGACGTCCTGCAATAGGCACGCGATGCGCTCGACACCCATACCGGTGTCGATGTTCTTGCGCGGTAGCGGGCCGAGGATCTCGAAGTCTTCTTTCGAGGTGCCTTCGCCGCGCTCGTTCTGCATGAACACGAGATTCCAGATCTCGATATAACGGTCTTCGTTGGCCTCCGGGCCGCCTTCGACACCGTATTGCGGGCCGCGGTCGTAGTAGATCTCCGAGCACGGCCCACAAGGTCCGGGGATACCCATCGACCAGTAGTTGTCGGCCATGCCGCGTCGCTGGATGCGCTCAAGTGGCAGCCCCGCGATCTCCTGCCAGAGAGCGATGGCCTCGTCGTCATCCAGATAGACCGTGGCCCAGAGCTTTTCTGGTTCGAAGCCGTAGCCGCCATCGGCGACCGGGTTGGTCAGCAAGGTCCAGGCGAGCCGGATCGCCTCACGCTTGAAGTAGTCACCGAACGAGAAGTTCCCGGCCATCTGGAAGAAGGTGTTGTGGCGGGTGGTGATGCCGACCTCGTCGATGTCCGGGGTCCGGATACATTTCTGCACGCTGGTGGCCGTGTTGTACGGCGGGGTGCGCTGTCCCAGGAAGAACGGTACGAACTGGACCATGCCGGCATTGACGAAGAGCAGGTTGGGGTCGTCGAGGATCACCGAGGCGCTCGGCACCTCGGTATGACCTGCCTTCACGAAGTGGTCCAGGAATCGCTTCCGGATCTCGTGTGTCTGCATCTCGTCCTTGCGTCGCGCTGGGGAATCTGACCGGACCACCCTACCGGTGCACACACCTGTGGCCGGTATACGCCGAGGTCAGGTATCCGTCGAGGCGTTCGTCCTTACGGGGCGTCGCGGATCGAGCTGTCGACGGCACCGCCGATGGGCGCGGTCGCCAGCCCGGTGAATGGACCCAGGAACGGACCCAGCAGGATGCCCGCACCTGCCGAGGCGGCATCGCCGGCGGCTCCTGCTCCGATATCGCGTCCGTACTGCTCCGCCCATGGATCAACCGGCGCAGGTGCTGGCGGACCGGTGTCTTCGAAGACCGGGTCGGGTCCCGGGTCCGGCTCCGGATCTGCCCACGCCAGAGCGGGCGCCGCCATCAGAGCCAGCGCTGCGAGCAGTCCACCGGCGGCCACGCACGTGCGAAGCGTTGCCATGATCTGGGCTCCCTTCTTCTTGGCTCATTTCCAGTATGCCCGGCACCAGGAGTCACTTCCGCGTCACGCCTCGGCGGATGATGGCCCGTAGCTTCTCCAGCCGGGTGCCGATCTCACGTTCGTTCCCGTGATCGGTGGGTTGGTAATAGTCGGCGCCCACCAATTCATCGGGTGGGTACTGCTGGGCCACGACGCCGTCACGGTCGTTGTGGGGGTAGACGTAGCCGACGGCGTTCCCGAGTTTGGCCGCCCCGCTGTAATGACCGTCACGCAGATGCGGCGGCACCAATCCGGCCTTGCCCTCCCGGATATCGCCCATCGCCGCGGCCAGTGCAGCGGGCACCCCGCCCGATTTGGGGGCCGTCGCCAGATGGATGGTGGCGTGGGTCAGGGTCAGCTGCGCCTCCGGCATCCCGATCAGCTGTACCGTCTGCGCCGCCGCCACCGCCAAGGGCAGGGCGGTCGGGTCGGCCATCCCGACGTCCTCACTGGCCAGGATCACCAGCCGCCGGGCGATGAAGCGTGGGTCCTCCCCCGCGATCAGCATGCGGGCCAGGTAGTGCAATGCGGCGTCCACATCGGAGCCCCGGATTGACTTGATGAAGGCACTCACGACGTCGTAATGCTGGTCCCCGTCCCGGTCATAGCGCACTGCGGCGCGATCCACCGACTGCTCGACCACCTCGACGGTCACGGCATCTCCGGCCTCCGAGGCGACCTCCAGCGCAGTCAAAGCGCGCCGTGCATCACCCGCGGCCAGCTGCACCAGCAGCTCCAGCGCCTCGGGATCCACGACCACGGCGCCGCCGAACCCGCGCTCGTCGGTGATCGCCCGGGCCAGCACCTCGCGAATATCGTTGTCGCCCAGCGGCTGCAACTGCAGGATGAGCGAGCGCGAGAGCAGCGGGGCCACCACGGAGAAGGATGGATTCTCGGTGGTGGCGGCAACCAGCAGCACCACGCGGTTCTCGACCGCGGCCAATAACGCGTCCTGCTGCGTCTTGGAGAACCGGTGCACCTCGTCGATGAACAGCACCGTCTGCTGTCCGTGCACCGCGGAGCGCCGTGCCATATCTATGACGGCTCGCACTTCTTTCACACCGGCGGAGAGCGCCGACAGCGCCTCGAACCGACGCCCGGTTGCGCCCGAAATCAGAGATGCGAGAGTGGTTTTCCCGGTGCCGGGCGGTCCGTACAGGATGACCGACGCGGCACCGGATCCGTCGACCAGACGACGTAACGGCGAGCCGGGCTTGAGCAGGTGCCCCTGCCCGACCACCTCATCGAGGGTGACGGGGCGCATCCGAACAGCCAGGGGCGCATTCGGCGCCACACGCGAAGCGGGTGCCGAGTCACCCCCGGGTACATCGAACAGGCTGTCTGACACGCCTCAGGCATACCATGAAGAGCCGACGAGATCAGCCTGCCGGTTGTGTCACGAAGTCGATAAGTTCCTCGACTCGGCCGATGAGGGTGGACTCCAGGTCCGTCCAAGTGCGTACCTTGCCCCGGATCCGGCGCCAGGCCTCGGCGATCTCCGTCTGGCTGCCGTGCGGCCAACCGAGTGCCTGGCAGATGCCGTGCTTCCATTCGATGTCCCGCGGCACGGTGGGCCAAGCGTGCAGACCGATCCGCTCGGGTTTCACCGCCTGCCAGATGTCGACGAACGGGTGCCCCACCACCAGGGTGTGCTCACCGTAGGGGCCCTTCTGAACCGTCTCGGCAATACGCGATTCCTTCGATCCCTTGACCAGGTGGTCGACCAGCACGCCGAGTCGGCGCCCCGGGCCGGGCTGGAATTCCTTCACGATGGCGGCGAGGTCGTCCACCCCGCCCAGGTATTCCACGACGACACCCTCGACGCGCAGGTCGTGACCCCATACCTGCTCGACGAGTTCGGCATCGTGACGACCCTCGACGTAGATTCGACTGGCCAAGGCGGTGCGCGCCTTAAGGCCTTGTACCGCAACCGATCCCGAGGCAGACCTGGTCGGTTTGGTGGGCGTGTGACGCAGAGGTTCCTTCAGGATCACCGGCTTGCCGTCGATGAGATAGCCGGGACCCACCGGGAATCCGCGGGTGCGCCCGTGCCGGTCCTCCAGATCCATCCGCCCGTATTCGATCCGCACGACGGCACCCACGAACCCCGTCTGGGCGTCCTCGACAACCGTGCCGATGGTCGCCGCGACCTCGGTGGATTGTGGACGCCGCGAGGAGTGCGGGTTGTTGGACAGGACATCAGTGCCATAGCGATCAGCCACCCGGCGATCCTAGGAATGCCGCCGCGACACGTCGGGTTACGACGCGCCCCCGTGTCTAGACCGTGACCACTGTCCTAGGAACTCCGCAACGTTGCGCAGCGTGCCAGTGATGCCATTACTCGAAGGAGGCTTCGCCGCGCAGTGCTGCGATGATGTCCACGGCCTGGGCCGCCACGACGTGGTCGCCCACGCGCTCGGCGGCCGCGCGCAATCCTGTCCATCGCCCGACCAGCGCCGGATGGCTAGGCGCCGGGTTCCCAAAGGCCACCGCGTCATCGTCGTCGTCGATGTCGGCGGTGAAGTATTCGTGAGTGGCTAGCCACACCCACATCAATCGCGCATCCACGATGCGTCGCGCGAGGGTGTCGTCGTCAGCCAATGCCGGGGCGATGGATACAACATCCGATCGCCAGGCTTCGGTCATCGCGTCATCGAGCTCGGCCACAGCCTCACGTTCGGCAGCACCAAGGAACTCCGGATAGACAGTGAGCGCATGGGCGATGTCCAGCACGATGTCGCGGAATCCACCCCATTCGTAGTCCAGGATTCGGACGCCGTGTTCGGTGACCATGATGTTGTCGGGGGCTACCTCGGAGGGGCTGAAGGCCCGCACGCCCCCCTTCTCGAACAACACGGCTGTTTGCTGAATCCGAGAAACCAATGCCTCTGGCACGTCGAGGGAGTACTCGCTCCTCAGGATCTGCTGCAAGGGAGCGATGGCATCGGCCCCACCGAGACGCTGTTGCGAGGGGACCACACCCGCCTTCTTGACATCGACTCGCCGCAATAGCGCAGCAAAGTCGCCTTCCCGACCCACCGTGGCGACATGCATGCGACCCAAGGCCTGCGCCCAGGCCATTAGTGCATGGTTTGTCGCGGCATGATTGCGCTGCGCGAGCAGCTCGGACATGGTCGGGGCCGAGCCCAGGTCGGTAAGCACGATGAGACGCTCGGCGATGTCGTACGCCACCAGCTCCGGACCGGGCCGATGCTTGGCCGTCAACGAATTTGCGAACTGATACGACACCACCTCGCGAAGCACCGCGGCGTTGGATCCGCCCTCGGGCACCTGCTTGATCACCATGGATTTTGGCAACGCAAACGGGTTCTGCACCGCGCGCACTCGAAGGACGATCGCGGGCCCACTGCCACCCAGATCCTCGGGTTCGGCCAGTGTGACCGTTGCCCCCGCGCGTCTGGTGAGCAACTCTTCTGCCGTGGCTATGACCTGCGCGACGGGATCCGCCAATAGTGTCGTCATTACCGTCCCACCATACCCCGTATTTTTAAGACTGTGGGGCGGCCCACAGTCATCGCGACATTCGCATTCTCGTATTTGCCAGCCGATGCAAACCAGGTCACTATTGCGCATTCTGACCGATCGGTCTAATTTGAGACCATGCGGTCTGAAGAGACATTGACCTTCACAGAACGAGCGCGCCGGGCGCAGATAGTGGCGGGCGCCATCGAGGTTCTGTCTGCCGCGGGCTATCCGCAGACATCGCTGGCGAAGATCGCCGAGTACGTGGGGGTGGCCAAGAGCGCGGTGCTGTATCACTTCACGTCGAAGACCGACGTCATCGAGTCCGTGATGGTCGACGTCTTCACACGAGCCGCAACGGTGATTGTTCCCGCAGTTCAGGCAGAGTCCACCGCGACCGGGCGCCTCACCGCCTACATCAGAGCCAACATCGAGTTCGTCGTGCGCAATCGAGTGTCGGCGATAGCCCTGCTCGAGATCATCACCGGGTACCGCAGTCAGGATGGCCTGCGCTTCGACCAGGCCGCCGCCGGGACGGCGCCTCCCGCCGAATTCTCGGCCATGGACCCCGAATCGATCTTCGCCGAAGGCATTGCGACCGGCGAATTCCGGCCGGTGTCAGCACAGTTCATGAAGAACGCATTGCGCGCCGCACTCGATGGCGCGGTGTGGGAGCTCGGGCGCGACCCCGCCTACGACGCGACTGGTTACGGAGAACAGCTGGTAGACGTTTTCACCAGAGCCATCGGAGGTGCACCGTGACCACCATCGTGATCGCCGCCTACGGCACCCGTGGCGACGTGGCTCCCCTGACAGGGCTGGGAATTCGGCTACAAGAGAGCCTCTCAGCACATGTGGTCATCGCTGCGCAATATCCCTATGCGCCGCTGGTGCATGCTTCCGGACTCGAATTTCGACCACTGCCGGGCGATACCGAGACCGCAACCCGAGATTCCGAACACGGCCAGGCACTCGTGGACGGTGCACGGATGCGGCCCTCCCGCGCGGCGCTCGCGGAGATGCGTGCCGGACTCACCGGAGTCGGTGAAGCCATGGCAGAAACCGCCCATGACGCCGACGTCCTTCTGGCCGAGGGCCCGGTCGGGGCCCTCCTGGGATATCACGTCGCCGAAGCACTTGGCGTGCCCAGCGCAGGACTGCTCCTTCAACCGGCATGCCCGACAGCCCATTTCGCGCCGCCACCGCTTACTACCCGTTCCTTTGGCGGTCGCGGCAACCGGCTGGTGTGGCGTCTCGCCGAATCGGGAGAACGGATCTACACGCCACTCATCGACGATCTCCGCCACAATCTTGGGCTGGCCCACTCTGCGCGGCGCAGCTATCAAGTCGCCCGTGCAACGCACTGGCCCGTCGTGCACGGCTACAGCCGTCACGTCCTCGCGCGCCCCCGCGACTGGCGACCACACTGGCACCAGACCGGCTACTGGCGGCCCCACCACGACGAAACCTGGCGACCACCACAAAAATTGGCCGAATTCATCGACATCGGACCTGCTCCCGTCTTCATCGGCCTCGGCAGTACCGCCACGTCGAAGGGACACGAGTTGTCGAAGACGATCACCAGCGCGGTACGTCGGGCCGGGGTGCGAGCAGTGGTACAAAGCGGATGGGCCGGACTCTCCTGCACGGGCGACGACATCATCACTGTCGACGACGTTCCGCATTCGTGGCTTTTTCCGAGGATGGCCGCCGCCGTCCACCACTGCGGCGCGGGAACCACCGCGGCCGCGCTGCGGGCGGGCATCCCCTCCATTCCAGTGCCGGGCATCATGGACCAACCCTTCTGGGCCGATCGCTTGGCCCAACTCGGGGCCGCCTGCTCCCCGCTGCCGCGCGCGTCACTACGGGCCGACGCACTCGCGGCATCCCTCACCCATGTGATCACCGAATCCCGGTACCGCCAAGGAGCCCAACGCCTCTCACGACTCATTCGCGATGAGGACGGCGCCGAGGCGGCGGTGGACATCATCGCCTCGCTCCTAGATGCCACGACAACGAAAGGTATACATCATGGCCGCTGACCTTCTCATGGGTAACGCACTACTTGCCGGCGCGATCACACTGGCGGGCGGCGCCATTGGCGCAGGCATCGGCGACGGCCTCGCCGGGGCACAGCTCATCGCCGGAGTAGCTCGTCAACCCGAATCGCAAAACCGGTTGTTCCTACCGTTTTTCATCACCGTCAGCCTGGTGGAGGCGACCTTCTTCATCAACGTGGCGTTCATGGCCCTGTTCGTGTTCGCCACACCCGGCGGGTAGTCACCCGCCCTCGACGGCCCCGGTCGCCATGACGATCTCGTGGATGAGGCGCATCTTCTCCAGCACGGGGCCGGGCAGAATGAAGGGATACAGGTCGTCGCGCCCCATGGAGCGGTTGACCATGTTGAGCGACCAGGCCAGCGGCAGCCACATCTCGATGATGGTGTCGAATCCACTGGGTCCGAGGACCCTGCGATCGAAGGTGCCGCCGGCGGGTGCCAAGGCGAAGGACGCGGAGGTATCCAGTGTGTCGCGGATATGTAGGTAATGCGCGAAGGTCTCCGCCCAGTCTTCGGCGGGATGCATGCTCGCATAAGAGGAAACGAAACTCTCCTCCCACCCCTCCGGTGCACCCTGCTGATAGTGCCGATCAAGCGCGGCCTGGTAGTCGGCATCCGCGTCCCCGAAGAGAGTCCGGAACCTGTCGGCATACTCCGTCGAGTTTCCGACGAGCCGGTAATAGAAGTAGTGCCCGATCTCATGACGGAAATGCCCGAGCAGTGTGCGGTACGGCTCATCCATCGAAATGCGAAGCTGCTCGCGGTGCACATCGTCGCCTTCGGCAAGATCCAGGGTGATCACCCCGTTGTGATGCCCCGTGAGCACCTGCTCGTGTTCGCTGGACAGCAGATCGAAGGCCAACCCGAACTCGGTGTCGACATCGCGCCCGGTCACCGGCAGCCGCAGCTCTGCCAGCTCGGCGATGAGGCGCCGCTTCGCCTTCTCCGCTTCGGCGAACGCCGGCAACGCGGTGCAATCGCTATCACTGGGCCGGGTGCGCGTCAGCACACAGGAAGCGCACAACGTACCCGCGCGGCTGCTATCTACTAACCAATTACATTCGGCCACATGCAGATTCGCGCACAGCCTGTGATCGTCCGAATCGACGAACCCGGGTCCGTCATCGTTGGCAATGACCAGCAGGGCCATCTCGCCGAGGTCGAACCCGATATGGCTGCGGCAGGACAGACACACCGAGTTCTCGAAGGCCAGATGCTGGCCGCATTGCGGGCAGGTGAAGTCACGCATGTGCCGGCGCCTCCGGGGTTTCCAAGCAGGGTGCCACGTCGACCGACACCTCGATGGAGCTGCTGTCCGAATCCGTATAGATGATGCCGCGCAGTGGGGGTACATCGGCGTAGTCGCGTCCCCATGCGACCGTGACGTACCGCGCATCGATGACCGTGTTGTTCGTCGGGTCGAAGGCAACCCAGCCGTCCGGCGGAACCCACACGGCCGCCCAGGCGTGGGTGGCGTCAGATCCGACGAGTCGAGGCTTTCCGGGCGGCGGATTCGTTGCAAGATAACCGGATACGTAACGCGCCGCCAGCCCCTGGGTGCGCAGCGCCGTCGCCGCGATACGCGCAAAGTCCTGGCAGACGCCCTCCCTAGCGGCCAAGACCTCGCTGACCTTGGTGGAAATCGTGGTCGAGCCAGACCGATACTCGAAGTCGTCATATATCCGGCTCATCAAATCGACGACGGCCTCCCCGAGCGGCCGCCCCGCGGTGAAACTCACTGCGGCATAGGCGCGTATCTCGTCGGTGATCTCCGGCGGCACCAAGTCCAGGACGAACTCTGTGGCAAGCGCGCTAGCCGCGGACGATTTCCCGTCCGCGGGGCGGGCCAACTCCCAGGCACGTTCCCAACCCGCTCCGGGCGGCGGCGGGCTAGTGACATCGACGACCGCCTGGGCGGTCACGCTGAGCTCACGGTGCGGCGTGGTGACGTGGAAGTACGAGCTGAGATTCCCGTAAAGGTCCCTGCCCGCAGAACTGTCCGAGGGTTCCGGCACCACGATCAGTTCGTGCGATTCGCAACGCTGACAATCGGTGTCACGCGGTGTCAGGTAACCGCGTCCGTACGAGCTGGTGACGTCGTCGGAGTATCGGTAGTGGGTTCGATGCGTCACCCGATAGCGGATTACGGATGATCCGCTCATACGAAGACCATCGGTCATGGCAGCCTCCGCCTGGTATCGGGCCCCCAGAGCGGTTGCATACCGGTCGGCATGGACAGGTGAGTCGCGGCAACCACCGTGGACAGCTCGCGTAACGCTTGATGGACGCTATCGAGAGTTTCAGCAAGCGTATCTCGCTGCCCTTGCTCTCCAGCGGCGTCAAGGTCGGCCGGGACGATTCGCCGCAGCTGTGTCACCAGATCCTCGACCAGTCGCTCGGGGCGCGAGGTTCCCGAAGCGCTGGGCAACGACTTGAGATCGGTCCGCAGCGACTCGACCTGATAGAGCAGAGATCTGGGGTTATCGGCGTCGAACAACAGGAGGTCGGCGACGGCCTCTAGGCTGATCTTCCCCCGGGTGCGGCGTCTATAGATCACCGAGGACTCACAGGCCACCAGTGTGGATTCGGTGACCGACTGCTCAGCGGCACGGCCACGGACAGTCGTCAGGGTGGAACGCAAGAGCGCGGTCAGACCGAGACCGCGTTCGATGCGCTTACCGATGTCCATCATGGTCCAGCCGATATCGTGCACTGTCGACTCCGTGGCCAGGCCAGAAAGGGCGAGAAGCCCTGCCAGTACCTGCGTTTGAGTGGCAGCGAGCACGGTGTCATCCGCCCGGGTGGTTCCGCCATCAGATCGGGTGTAATCGTCGTATTCGGCCGCAGCCGCCGCGATGGCCCGATCCATTCCGCCGAGCACCATCCAGGTGTCGTTGGACATCTGGTCGCGGACCGCGCGGGCAGACAGGCCGAGCCGTTCCACCGACTGCGCCAGCGAGCCGGCTCGTTCCTTGTCCACCGTCAGCGACCACAGCTGGGAACCCAGATCGTCGGCCCTGGTGCCGGTGATATCGCCGAGCGCCTTCAGAAGTGCCGGGACGCATTCACTTGCCTCCATGAATTGCCGATACCGGTACTCGTGGAAGCGTTCCCGGGTGACTGCCAGTAGCCGCACCAGATTCTCGGCCCGCTCCCCGTACCGCCCCAACCAGAACAAATCGGAGAGCACGCGCGGTGAGCTGACGGCGTCGGAACCCGCCAGTCGTGCGGCCGGCAGATCCGCCGGCGCGACGGTCAGCGCCCGCTCGGTCTGATCGCGATCCGGCTGCTGAACCCAGATATCTTTGGCAGCAAAGCTATTGAGAATCGAACCCGAATATCCGGACGCGGCCGCATAACCGAGGCCGCCGATCATCGGCGCGTACCCGCCGCGCTGCGCGACCGTGAACAATCGCATACCGACCGGCGCGGCGGTGAGCGCGCCGGGCCGCAGATACGTGGGGGCCAGCGAAAGCTCTGGCAGCTCCTGACCAACCCAATGCCAGGGCGCCGCCTCGATGCGTGCGCGCAACGTCTCCAGCGCCTGGACGGACTGCAGCGGGCCGGTGTGAACCTCATCCCCCACCGTCGATTTGACGAGAAGAGAGTCCAGATTCGCGAGGAGATGCGAACGCTCCGCATCGATACCGCCCCACCAGATTTCACCACCAGACAAGCCAAGGGGCTCGTCAAGCAGCCGCTGCGACAGCTCTGGCAGGAAACGCGCGAGGCCCGGGTTTTCCAGCACACCGCTGCCGAGCGAGTTGACCACGGTCACCGCGCCCCGGCGAAGCACCTCGACAAGGCCGACGACGCCCAGGCGCGAATCCGCCCGCAGATCCAGTGGATCGGAGTAGTCGGCATCGACACGGCGCAGCACCACGTCCACCCGGCGCAGGGTGCCCAGTGAGCGCATCCACAACTTGCCCTCGCGCACCACCAGATCCGCGGACTCGACCAGCGGAAAGCCCAGGACCGACGCCAGGTACGCCTGGTCGAAGGAGGTCTCCGAATGGATGCCCGGGCTGAGCACCACCACGACCGGATCCTCGACCGATTCGGGAGCGACATCGATAAGTGCCAACCGCAATGTCTGCGCGAAGGGAGACGTCGGCCGTGGCGCCACCTTCTCGTACAAATCGGGGGCCGCGTGCGCGACCACCCGACGGCCCGCGATCGCATAGCCCGCGCCCGACGGCGCCTGAGTCCAGTCGCCATTCACCCGGAAGTCTCCGGTGCCGGCGCGGCTGATATCGCACCCGAGCAGAAACAGCTGATGCCTTCCCGGCAGCGCGATGCCATGAGCAGCACGCACGTAACCGGGATGGGCGAAGAACAGCTGCGGTGGCAACGCGCCGGAACTGATCAACTCCTGCGGGCCATAGACGTCGCTGAGAATGGCGTCCAGCAGAGTGGCACGCTGGGTGAGGCCGACCTCCAGGGTGTTCCAGTCGGCAGGATCGACCAGTAGCGGCAGCCCGTCCAGCCGCCACGGCACTGGATGGGCGGGCGCATCGGGTACCGATAGTGATCCCGATCCGCGCCCGAGGTCCATGTAGGTGATGCCGTCGGTGTCGACGAGCGCGCGCACGCGGTCGAGTAGACGGTCCAAACCGGGGCGGCCTCGTTGTGCGATGGCGTCGGCCAGGTCGGCCCATGCCGGGCGTACCGTGCCGTCAGCCTCAAGAAACTCGTCGTAGCCGGCCTGGCTGCCCCGCCTCCCGACCTCGAACAACGCTCCCTGGGCGCGAGCACTGCGGTACTGGGATATCAACGGGTCCAGGCCCAGCCCGACGGAAGCTCCCGAAACAGGTGCTGCCACCGGTCGCACCTTCCTTCCCGTTCGTCCCGTTGATGGTGCCTTATTTGCGCCCCACGGTTCTCGCGCGGCGCAGATCCAAGATGCCGGGAGCGACGGCATCGGTGGACATACGGGCTTGTCTCTCACGCAAGTCTGACAAATCGATGCGCCCGGTGGTGTAACCGGTGGCATCGAAGCGCCGGCCGCGCCGTGACTCGGCGGCCACCGCGTTGACGGGTGGGTCCTCATAGGCCAGCCCGCCCGGGTGCGATACGTGGTACGTGCAGCCGCCGCGAGATAGCGCGTTAGCGGTGTCGATGAGCTCGAAGCGCAACGGATCATCAACGGTGATGCTGGGGTGCAGGACGCTCGGCGGCTGCCAGGCCCGGAAACGGACACCGGCCACTTGCACATCCGGGTTGGTTGTCGACAGCAGCGGAATGGGTTCGCCATTACAGGTGACGACGTACCGGGAGCGGTCCGCGCCGATGACCCGAACCTGCACACGTTCGATCGACGAGTCCACGTATCGCGCGGTGCCTCCGGCGGTGGCCTCCTCCCCCAACACCCGCCACGGCTCGATGGCGCCGCGCAGCTCAATCTCGATGCCCTCGAACACCGCGGTACCGATCCGCGGAAACCGGAACTCGGTGAACGGGTCGAGCCAGCTGGTCTCAAACGCGATTCCATGCGCTCGCAAATCGGCGGCGACCTGGGCTATATCGTGAATAATGAAGTGCGGCAACAAGTAACGTCCGTGCAGGTTGGCGCCGTGACGGATCAGTGGCGCACGCAGGGGCTGTTCCCAGAAGCGGGCCACCAGTGCACGCACCAACAGCGACTGCACCATCGCCATCTGAAAGTGCGGAGGCATCTCGAACCCACGCAATTCCAGCAAGCCGAGACGACCGCGGGCGCTGTCGGGGCTGTACAGCTTGTCGATGCAGAACTCCGCGCGGTGGGTGTTTCCGGTGATATCGGTAAGCAAGTGACGCAGCGCCCTGTCAGTCACCCAAGGCGTGCTGTCTCCGGCCTCACTTTGGCGTTCGATTTCGGCGAAGGCGATTTCCAACTCGTACAACGCATCCTCGCGCCCTTCGTCGACGCGGGGAGCCTGCGATGTGGTCCCCACGAACCTTCCGGAGAACAGGTACGACAGCGCGGGATGATGCTGCCAATAGGTAAGCAACGACACCAGCAGATCCGGCCGACGTAGGACCGGCGACTGTGCCGGCGTGCGCCCGCCGAGCGTGATGTGATTGCCGCCGCCCGTGCCGGTATGGGTGCCGTCGAAATCGAACGATTCGGTGGTCAGTCGCGCCGCGCGCGCCTCCTCGTACAGCACCTGTAGCTGCCGGGCCTGTTCGGCGAAACTGCCCGTGGGGGTCACGTTGACCTCGATGACACCCGGGTCGGGTGTGACACTCATGGTTTCGAGGCGCGGATCCGGTGGCGGCCCATAGCCTTCGAGTACGAGCGGAGAGGTGACCGCCGCCTCGATGCGCCCGATGAGGTCCACGAAGTCATCCAGGCTCTCCAACGGCGGCAGGAACAGATACAGCAGCCCCTCGCGGATTTCCGCTACGACAGCGGTAGGGGGCGCCCCGTCTGCAGACACCACGGCGGCGGCCATTTCGGAGCGTTGTGCGCCGAGTTCCGCTGAGGCGCTGATCGGATCCGCTTCGGGCGGCCGCGGCGGCGGCTCCCACGAAATGGCGTCCAGTGGCAAACGCAGGCCCGCCGGCGAACGTCCCCCCGTCAGGACGATGCGGCCGCGCCGCAGTCTCCAGTCCGCACTGGCCCAACTACTGCCTTCCTCGCTGCGGTGCAAGGGCAGCACATGGGCGGCCGGGCGGGTCACAGGCTCATCCAAGCGGTGCACGAGGTCTGATCGCTTCGTCGACGAATCTTCTTGCGGTGCGGGATCATCGGCCGCCTCCACCGGATCACCGGCGGGACGCCGGACCGACGCGGCGAGCCGACTCAACGGGTCCTCGTATGCCGCGCGCACTTGGCTGTCGGGCAGCCCGAGGTCACGCGCGATGGCGAGCAACAGGGCCCGGTCTGCGCCCTCGGGCGCAGACGGCGCATCGTCAGCGGCCCATGGGTCGGCGAGCAGATCGGGGTCCGACCACAGCGGCCGGCCATCGCGGCGCCAGTACAGACCGATCTGCCACCGCGGCAATGGTTCGCCGGGGTACCACTTGCCCTGGCCTCGCTGCACCAAACCCTTTGGTGCCCAAGCCGCTTTCAGACGAGCGGTGAGGTCGCTGGCACGTTCCCGCTTGTGATGCCCATCGGCTGCCGTCGTCCACTCCTCGGAGACCTGGTTGTCGATCGACACGAAGGTCGGCTCGCCGCCCATCGTGAGCCCTACCCCGGCACCATCGAGCCTCTTGTCGATCTGCGCGCCTAATGCGGTGACGGCCCCCCACGTCGATGCCGTGTACGGCAGCGTGACTCGTGGATCTTCGTGGACGCGGGTGACCGTATTGGAGAAGTCGAGGGTGGACTCGCACATATCGGTGGCACCGGAGATCGCGGCGGACGTCGCCGGATGCGGCGTTGCCGAGAGCGGGATATGTCCCTCTCCCGCCAGCAGTCCCGATGTCGGGTCCAGACCCACCCACCCGGCGCCGGGGATGTACACCTCGGCCCAGGCGTGCAGATCGGTGAAGTCTGCGACCGGTCCCGAGGGACCGTCGATTGCCGCGATATCTGATGTCAGCTGCACCAAATACCCGGATACGAAGCGGGCCGCGAGCCCCTTTTGCCGCAGGATGGATACCAGCAGCCAGGCAGTGTCGCGGCAGGAACCGATCCCCACCGCCAGCGTGGTGTCCGGGCTCTGGACGCCGGGTTCCATCCTGACCGCATAGCCCACGTCCGAATACAGCGCCTGATTGAGTGTGACCAAGTAGTCGATGATGCGGGTGGTAGGAGCCATCGTGAAATTAGTGACCCATGCGCGGACCAGTTCTCCGGGCCCCGAGCCGGGATCTTTTTCGTCCACGGTTTTCAGGTAGGGCTCCAGATCGGCGGCCAGCGCCGCCGGATAGGCGAACCCGATGCGTTCGGCCCACTCCTCGATGAAGAAGTCGAAGGGGTTGACGGATTTCAGGTCGGCGATGAGACCGACAGTGATGGACAGCTGCCGTGTCCTGTTCGGAAACACCAGGCGGGCAAGGAAATTGCCGAAGGCATCCTGCTGCCAGTTGATGAAGTGATCCTCGGGGGTAACCCGCAGCGAGTACGCCTCGATCGGTGTGCGAGTGTGCGGAGCCGGACGTAATCGAATCTCGTGCGGGTGAACCTGCACGAGTCTGTCGAATGCGTAGCTGGTCCTGTGCTCCAGCGCCACCTTGATACCCATCGGCTGATCCCACCATAACCTGCCGCTACCCGCAGGGCCTGCGCATCGCGACTCGACGAACCAGCGGCCGCCCGGCGGTGGCACGGAGGCCCTCCATGCATAGCTCGAGCGTGCGTTCCTCAGCTAGCGGCGACGCAGCTCAAAGATCGGGATGACCCGTTCGGTCTTCCCTTGATACTCAGCGAAAATCGGTGCGATCTTCACAATCTCGGAGTAGACGTACTCGCGGTCCTGTCCACCCAACTCGACGGCGTCGACCTCGTATATCTCCGAACCGACCTCCACCTGGGCGACCGGGGTGGCCCGCAAATTGTGCACCCAGCTGGGATCCTTCGGTGATCCTCGGAAGGACCCGACAATGAGGACTTTCCCGCCGACGGTCAGATACACCAGCGGACTCATCCTGGTCGCACCGGTCTTCGCACCCGTCGTGGTCAGCAGAAGCAGATTGCCTTCGCCGAAGGAGTCCACCCTCCCACTGTTCCGACGGAATTCCTGGGCGAATCGCTCGTTGTAGGCCAGCACGGTTGCCCTATCGGGGATCCAGTGAGGATCGGATTCATCGGTCATACCACCAGGGTGCCAGCAGCACCGAAAACGCTGGCGTGCAAGTACCTCGGCTAGCCGCGACGCAGCTCGAAGATCGGGATGGCCCGGTCGGTCTTCTCCTGGTACTCGGCGAATACGGCAACTCGCTCGACCACCTTCGGATACAGCGCATCGCGTTCCTCACGCGAGAGCTCATGCGCGGCGACGTCATAACCATCCGTTCCGATATCGATATGCGCATGTGGATTCACGCGCAGGTTATGCACCCACGCGGGATCCTTATCGGCGCCACCGAACGAGCCGACGACGTAGATCTTCCCGTCGATATCGAAGTAGGCCAGCGGATTCAGGCGCTTCTCTCCGCTCTTGGCGCCGGTGTTGGTGAGCAGCAGGATCGGCACATCGGCGAACTGTCCGCTGACCTCACCGCCATTCGCGTGGAATTCCCGAGTGATCCCGTCATTGAATTCGTTGATCACCGCGGCGGGTAATTGGTTGAAGGGTGTGTCATCAGTCACCTCACCAGAGTGCCACCGTCGCGCCGCGTTCTCAGGTTCCGCTGTCAGGATGACGGGGTGACGCCGGATGAGCCGCTTGCGGGAAGACCAGTAGCGGTGGCCTCTCCGGAACGACGTTGGTTCGGTTCGACCGAAATTCTGGTGGTGGCGCTCATTGCTATGGCGCTGGCAGCGGGCTGGTTACGTAGCGTGGTCGATGGCAACGACAAGCTCGCGACGGCCGGCACGGTGTTCTGCGGAGTGTTCGTCCAGGCCGTCCCGTTCCTTGCGCTCGGCGTGATCGTGAGTGGGCTCGTCGCTACGTTCGTCACTCCGGAACGTCTGGCGCGGTGGCTGCCGAACCGGTCGGTGATGGCGGTCGCGGTGGCGGGCGTGAGCGGTGCGGCGCTGCCGGGCTGTGAATGCGGGTCAGTGCCGGTGGCACGTCGGCTGTACGGGCCGGGTTCGGTCGGTGCGGCGGCACTCACCTTCATGCTCTCGGCACCCGCGATCAACCCGGTGGTATTGGTCGCCACGGCCGTCGCCTTCCCCGGACAACCGAAAATGGTCCTGGCGCGCGCGGTGGCCTCACTGCTCACCGCCATGGTCATGGGGATGGTGTGGTCGCAATGGGGCCGCGATAGCTGGGTGACCCGCACACTGCCCTCCGCTCACACCCAATCCTCTTCCCGCTGGACAACATTCAGTGAGGCTGCCCGGCACGACTTCCTGCAGGCAGCCGCTTACTTGGCGATCGGAGCGGTAGCCGCGGCGGCTCTGCATGTGTTGGTGCCGGCCTGGGTGTTCGAGCATCTTGCGGGGAATCTGGTGATCGGCGTGGTGTCGATGGCGCTGCTGGCCGTCGTGCTGGCGTTGTGCTCGGAAGCCGATGCCTTCGTCGCCGCCAGCATCACCATGATGCCGCTGATCCCGAGGCTGGTGTTCCTCGTGGTGGGGCCCGCAGTCGACGTGAAGCTCATCGCCATGCAGTCGGGGATGTTCGGGCGGGCATTCGCGGCCCGGTTCGCGCCGGTGACATTCGTGGTGGCCACCATCGTCGCGACCGGCGTCGGCCTAGCGGTGCTGGGGACATCATGAGGCGCGATACCGAAAACACGGTGCTGATCCTTTTGGGGGTCAGTGTGGCGATGATTGCCGTGACCGGAACGTTCACCCGCTACGTCAAACCCGGACTGCTGCCCTGGCTCGCCGCGTCGGCATTCGTCCTGATCGGACTCGGGCTGGCGGCCATCGTCCGCGACGTGCGCCACGGCAGCGTGGACCACAGCGACGACGACCACGGCGATCACACCCATAAGCACGGTGCAACATGGTTTCTGGTGCTGCCGATAGTCCTGCTGATATTCATCGTGCCCCCGGCGCTCAACCCGCGTTCCATCGCGGCGACGAGTATCGCCACATCCGCCAACACACCGCGGCGCGCGTTTCCCCCGCTGCCCCCCGGAGATGCGCCCACGGTGCCGCTCCCGGAAGTACTGATGCGGATTGCCGCAGGATCCTCCGACACACTGGCCGGAAGGACGATCACCGTCACCGGGTTCACGTACAAAGAGGGTGAACGCACCGACCTGGCCAAGATCGTCATCGTCTGTTGCGCCGCGGACGCGCAGCTGGCGCGGCTGCAGATGACAGGGCCGGCGGCGGCATCGGCATCGGCGCTTCCGGAGAACACCTGGGTATCGGTGACCGGGACGGTGCCGGGCGGGCAAAGCTATCGGGGCCCCTCCTCGATTCCCGTCATCGAGGTCGCCGGCCTCACCCGCACCGACCCACCCAAGAGCACCTACTGAGCGGAGTCCCGTTGCGGTACAAGGCATACCTGTTCGACGTGCAGGGCACCCTGCTCGACTTCTTCGAACCCGTGTCGCATGCGGTCGCCCAACACCTTCCCGACGTTGACGCCTCCGCGTTCACTCGGGCTTGGCGCGCAGACTATTTCGACCGCGTCGCGAAGCTGACGCAATCCGTGGACGACTGGACGCGAGTCCAGGGTCTGTACGCGGACGGCTTTGCGGAAGTCTGCGAGTCGTTCGGGCTGACGCGTCCGGACCCCGCGACTGCCAAGGCCGCCGCATCTAGCTGGCAACGCCTCATCCCGTGGCCCGACGTGCCCGCCGGTCTCGCGGCGGTGCGTGCACGGGCCGTCGTCGCCACGCTGTCCAATACCGATATGGCCACCATGGTGAACTTGTTCAAGCGTCTGGAGATCTCCTGGGATGCGGTCCTCACCGCGGAGGTGTTCGGCAGCTTCAAGCCGGACCCGGAGGTGTACCGGGGCGCACTGCGCTACCTGGGTGTGGAACCCGGTGAGGCCGCTATGGTGGCCGCACACCCCTATGACCTGCGTGCCGCACGGGAGATCGGGATGGGCACGGTGTTCGTATCGCGCCCCCGCGAATACGGCGACCCCACACTGGCGCATGCCGACGCGGATCGGGAGTTCGATCAGCGGGTCACCGATATCGGCGCCATCTGTTGAGCGCCTAGCGCAGTCCCCTGGGCCGTACCAGGAGCACCAACACGCCGGCGAGGATGATCCCGAAGAGGTTGACCGCCAGCTGCACCGTGGACTGGCCGGCAAGATTCCATTCCCCGAGTGTCGCCGCCACCACGGCGAACCCCGCGGCCGGCACGGTGGTGACGGAGATGAAAACGCCAATCAGCGCAGCCGATTTCGCCGACATCAGTGAGAGCATGCCGGCGGCACCGGCCAGTAGTGCGACCACCAACGAGAACGGACCCACCTGAAACACGAAGTCGACCTGCCGTAGTTCGTGCACGCTCTTCAGCGTGATCCATCCCGCACCTTCGGCGGCTAGAACCCCCACGGCGGTCACCGCCATGGCCACCGGGAAGCCCACCACCAGGGCCAGCAGCGAGCGGCGGGCCAGCGACCACTTACGCCGCACGATCGAGACCGCCAACGCGGCAAGCGGACCGAATTCGGGGCCGACCACCATGGCGCCCACGATGGTGACCGGCGAATCAGTCACCACACCCACCGCGGCGATCAAGCAGGCCAGGCACAGGAAGGCAAGGAACGTCAGGTTGAGCGTCGACTCTTCGCGGGTGCGCCCGATCAGCTCGTCCCAGATAACGGCGTCCGCGGGGTCGCCCTCCGCGTCGTCCTCGGCCTCGTAGGCGGTCTGCGAGATCACCGTGTCGAGCACTTCCGCGGTGATCGATCCACGCTTGTCGATATCGATCGACTTGAGCCCATCAAGGACGTCGTTGGCGGTCTCCCGTGCCACGTCAGCGGTGATCACGTCACCGGCCGGACTGATCGCGACTTCGGGGACGCGCACAAATATGTGCGACTCCCGTTGTGGTGGAAAGGAATTCCACCACCTGATCCGACAGGTCGGCAGGTGCGATGACCCGTACGTGAAGCACCCTCGCTACGCGTCTGCCGGCTTGCTCGGCTTCTCCGGCTTGGCGTCGATCCCGGAATCCTTGCGTTGTAACGCGGTAATCGGCGCCGGCGCGTCGGTCAGCGGATCTACACCACCGCCGGACTTCGGGAAGGCGATGACTTCGCGGATCGACGATGTTCCCGCCAGCAGCGCCGTCACCCGGTCCCACCCGAAGGCGATGCCACCGTGCGGCGGGGCGCCGAACGCGAAGGCGTCCAGCAGGAATCCGAACTTGTCCTGTGCATCCTCTTGGCTGATGCCCATCACCTTGAACACTCGCTCCTGGACATCGCGACGGTGAATACGAATCGATCCGCCGCCGATCTCGTGGCCGTTGCACACGATGTCGTAAGCGAATGCCAGTGCCGACCCCGGATCGGTGTCGAAGGTGTTCTCCGACTCCGGCTTCGGTGAGGTAAACGCATGGTGCACGGCAGTCCACGCACCCGACCCCACCGCCACGTCACCAGCGGCAGTGGCGTCGTCGGCCGGCTCGAACAGCGGCGCATCGACCACCCAGGCGAAGGCCCAGGCAGCCGGGTCGATCAAGCCGAGGCGCTGGGCGACCTCGCCACGCACCGAGCCGAGCAGGGCCCGCGATGACTTGACCGCACCGGCGGAGAAGAAGATGCAGTCACCCGGGTTGGCGCCGACATGGGATGCCAACCCATCCCTTTCGGCGTCGGTCAAGTTCTTGGCGACGGGGCCACCAAGTGTGCCGTCCTCCGCCACCAGCACGTAGGCCAGGCCCTTGTGCCCGCGCTGTTTGGCGAATTCCTGCCACCCGTCCAGCGTCCGGCGCGGCTGATCCGCACCGCCGGGCATCACGACGGCGCCGACATACGGCGCCTGGAACACTCGGAAGCTGGTGTCTGAGAAGTAGTCCGTGCATTCCACGAGCTCGAGACCGAACCGCAGGTCCGGTTTGTCGCTGCCGTAGCGACGCATCGCCTCGGCATAGGTGATGCGAGCGATCGGGGTGGGCACGTGATAGCCGATCAGGTCCCACAACGCCACGAGGATCTCCTCGGCGAGCGAGATGACATCGTCCTGATCCACGAAGCTCATCTCGATATCGAGCTGGGTGAACTCGGGCTGGCGGTCGGCACGGAAATCCTCGTCCCGGTAACACCGCGCGATCTGGTAGTACCGCTCCATACCCGCGACCATGAGCAGCTGCTTGAAGAGCTGCGGGCTCTGTGGCAGCGCATAGAAGCTGCCCGGCTGCAGACGGGCGGGCACCAGGAAGTCGCGCGCACCCTCCGGCGTCGACCGGGTAAGAGTCGGCGTCTCCACCTCCACGAAATCGTGGTGGGCGAGCACGTTGCGGGCCGCGGCACTCACCTTGGAGCGCAACCTGATTGCGTTGCCCGGGCCCTCGCGGCGCAGGTCGAGGTACCGGTATTTCAGACGCGCTTCCTCGCCCGGAGTCTCGTCCAGCTGGAACGGCAGCGGCGCGCTTTCGTTGAGCACAGTCAGCTCAGCGGCGTTGACCTCGATCTGACCGGTAGGGATGTCGTCGTTGGCATTACCCTGGGGCCGGACCTCCACAACGCCGGTGACCTCGACACAGAACTCGGCGCGTAGCCGATGAGCCTGTTCGAGCACCACGTCATCACGGAACACCACCTGGGACACGCCAGAGGCGTCGCGCAGATCGATGAAGATGACGCCGCCATGATCGCGCCGTCGAGCCACCCAACCGGCAAGCGTTATCCGCTGCCCGGCGTCGGACTCCCGCAACGTTCCGGCGTCGTGAGTGCGCAGCACAAAAGATCCCTTCGACAGTGCTTGTTCAACACAAAATCAGTGTTAAGACATTTGAGCCTAGCGGCCCGAATTCTCCCCCTGCCGGGCGCGGCGCTCAGTGCACCTGGGCCCAGGCAATCCTGCGAACGGAATCCGGGTCCTCGACGGTGACGTCGGAGCGGGACCGGATGATCCGGGTCTGCCTCCCGTCTGCACCGTAGGTCGGCCAGTCGTCCGGCCCTTCTCCCGTGGCGAAGTCCAGCCAGGCCCGCTGCATGCGGCGCCCGACCGAAGGCATCATCCGTGCTCCGAGCGGGCTCAGCAGCATCCCGACGAACGATCCATAACTGTGCTGGACGTGCACGATCTCGCTGCCGTGGGTGGCGCCCAGGCCAAGAAGCTTGAGCCCCCACGCGGTGTGGTCGAACCGGTACATGAAGGTATCGGCGAAGGCGCTGTAAGCATCGGCGAAGGCCCACATGGGTGCGACAAACATCGCATCGGAGCCCAACGCGACGAGCGCCGAACGGCTCGGATACCGCGGGTACGCCGCCATGATCGCGTCTTGATACTCCGGGCCTACCCGGTTGAAGTAGCCGCTGACGGTTGGTTCGGTGGTGGGCAGCATCGGCGGTCTCACCCGCGCGAACATCGATGCCTCATGACTGTTGGACCCGATGATGAGCGGCACCTGATGCACCTCACCGCGCCGTGCGGCCTCGATGGGGTGATACGGCAGTAGAGCGGTGCCGTACGTCAACCCGTATCCGAGGGTCGGGGTATCGGTCGCGGTCTCGATCTGCAGTTTTGCCGCGCCGCGGCGCAGTTCCCTTTCCGGCAGGACCTTGAGCCGGCTGGGATCGGTGACACCCAGCAGCTCCATATATCGGTGCGCTCGACGGTCACGCAGGGCCTTGTCGGCGATGAGCGGCAGCGCCGGGCTCTGCGCGATCGCACGGCCGAACAACCCTTCCGCCGCCGGGCTGGCCAGCAGCGCCAGCACTGATGTCGCCCCCGCCGATTCACCGAAAATCGTGACACTGTCGGGGTCGCCGCCAAAGGCCGCGATGTTGTCGCGCACCCATGTCAGCGCCGCGATTTGGTCACGCAGCGCCAGGTTGTCGTCGAAACCTTCCCCGAGCGCGCTGAGCTCAAGCCCGCCCATCGCTCCGATCCGGTAGGTGACGTTGACGACCACGACATTGCCGTTGGCGGCCAACCGCGCACCGCTGTACAACTCCAACTGCCCTGCACCGAAGACGAAGGCTCCACCGGGGATCCACACCATGACGGGCAGGCTGGCGTGGATGTCAGGCGACCACACGGTGACAGACAGGCAGTCTTCGCCACGAATCTTGGGGTCGGCGCGTCCGGCGCCCACGAACGATTTCCCCTGCAACGGCAGCGGCGCGTGTTCGATGGCCTCGCGCACACCGTCCCAGGCATCCAGCGGAGCAGGTGCCAGGAATCGGAGCTGTTCGACAGGCTGCTGCGCGTACGGCACCCCGCGCCAGACCGAAACGCCGCCTTCGATGGTTCCCCGCAGTTGCCCTAGAGGCGTGCGGACGATGGTCGGCAAGGCGACGTCAACAGCCACGTATTGAATCGTAATGCGGGAGGTGGCCACGGGCCCTGTAGCACCGCCGGAAAAGTCCCGGAGAGGACATGAACTCTTCGCCATGTAGCGATACGTGCGTCTGTGGAGTATGCAAAGGTATCGGCAGCCGGACGCACGGTGGCAGAGACACGACTTGGGAGTGGCAGACCAATGACCTTCAACGAAGGCATGCAGATCGACACCAGCACCACCTCGGGTGGCGGCATGGGCCGCGGCCCGAAAATGGCCATCGGCGGAGGTGTCGGCGGGTTGCTGATCGCGGTGGTGGTGATGCTCCTGGGCGGTGACCCCAGCCAAGTCCTCCAACAACAGGGCCAACAGCAGGCAGGTCCGGGGCAGGGCCAGACGCAGGATTTGAGCCACTGCAAGACGGGTGCCGACGCGAACAAGTCGCTGGACTGTCGCATCATCGCGACCGGGAACTCGGTGGACGCCGTGTGGACGCAGATCCTCGGACCGCAGTACCCACGTCCGAGCGTGAAACTGTTCAGCGGTCAGGTGAACACCGGATGTGGAGCGGCTACCACCGAGGTCGGCCCGTTCTACTGCCCCGCCGACCAAACCGCCTATTTCGACACCAGCTTCTTCCAGGTTCTGGTCGACCAGTTCGGTTCTAGCGGTGGCCCATTGGCGCAGGAGTATGTGGTGGCACATGAGTTCGGCCATCACGTGCAGAACCTGCTCGGCGTTCTCGGCAAGAACCACCGGTGCGCCGAAGGCCAGGAGGGCGGCGGTGTGTGCACCGAGCTACAGGCCGACTGCTACGCCGGAGTCTGGGCACAGCACGCGTCGACTACCAAGCAGCAGGGCACCGGGGTGCCATTCCTGAAGCCGCTGTCGGACCAGGACATTCAGGACGCGCTATCGGCTGCGTCCTCGGTCGGCGACGACAGAATTCAGAAACGGGCCACCGGACGCGTCAACCCCGAGTCGTGGTCGCACGGCTCTTCCGAACAGCGTCAGCGGTGGTTCACCCAGGGTTACCGGTCCGGCGACTACCGGACGTGTGACACCTTCGGTGCCGACAACCTGAACTAGCTTTCAGCCTCCGCGGGGCGGAATCAAAACAAGGTTAACTCTGGCGTACGCGCCAATTTTGTTGGCCTTGTTGGGGTTTCCTCTCGATGCGATGCCAGTCCATACTTGCTGACCAGCGGAGCCACCCGCTCGCGCAGCCACGACCGATATTCAGCGGGCGCGTAGGCGCCTTTCCGGTATAGGTCCCGGTACCGACCGACAAGCTGCGGGTGCGATTGCGACACCCAGGACATGAACCAGCCGCGCGTGGTCCCACGCAAATGCAGAGGAAAAACCGTCACGCTATTCGCGCCGGCGTCCGCAATCCGGCCGAGGAGGTCGTCAAGATGCTCAATCGAGTCGGTCAGGAACGGCAACACCGGCGCCACCATCACATGCGGTTCAAACCCGGCCTCGCGCGCCGCGGTGATCAGGGACAGCCGCGCCTGAGGCGAAGGCACCCCGGCCTCCACCTCGTGGTGCAACACCTCATCCCCAATGGCCAGCGAGATACCCAGGCTCACCGAAACCTGCTGTGCCGCATCGGCCAACAAGGGTAGGTCCCTGCGCAGCAGAGTGCCCTTGGTGAGGATGGACATCGGCGTACCCGAATCTGTCAACGCTGAAATGATTCCCGGCATCAGCTGGTAGCGGCCCTCGGCCCGCTGGTAGGGATCGGTATTGGTGCCGAGCGCCACCGTCTCGCGACCCCACGACTTGCGACTCAGCTCCTTCTGCAGCACCGCAACCAGATTGGTCTTCACGACGATCTGGGTGTCGAAATCGGCACCGCTGTCGAACTCGAGGTACTCGTGCGTCGGCCGCGCGAAGCAATATCGGCAGGCATGCGAACAGCCCCGAAATGCGTTGACCGTGAACCGAAACGGCAACATGGACACCGCCGGAACCTTGTTGAGCGCCGACTTACACAGCACCTCGTGGAAGGTGATGCCGTCGAACTCGGGCGTGCGCACGCTGCGCACCAGACCGATACGCTCCAAACCCGGGAGCGCCCCGTCGTCTACGTCCAGCGCCTGACCGTCCCACCGCATGATCTATGCGAACATATGTTCGACGCGCTGTCAATCCTCCCCTCCTAAGTCAGCGAATGCGCATGCAGGGCGGGTCGGTAGATGAGCTCTTGGATGTCGCCGTCGAGTGTCCGGCTCTCGATCAGCTCGAGATCGAAGTCGGCCGCATCCTGGAAAATCGAGTCGTCACCGGTCTGACCGGTGATCACGGGGAAGAGCGTCACCTGGACGCGGTCGACTAAACCGGCGGCCATCAGCGCCCGGTTCATCGACAGGCTGCCGTGCGAGCGCAACGGCACCTCGGAGTCCCGCTTGAGCCGGGCGACGATGTCGACGGCATCACCGCTCACGACGGTCGCATCCGGCCAGTCGAGAGGTCCCTCCAGGGTGGTCGACACCACCGTCGCCGGCAGGCTCCGCATCCGGGTGACCCATGGATCACGCACTGACTCCTCAGCGCCCGAGGCCAGCATCTGTGCAAACGCCCGATAGGTATTAGCCCCGAAGACTATCCGCTGCTCCGCTGCGTATAGGGCGAGACGGTGGTCCAGCAACTCGGGGCCTTGCTTACCCCAGTAGCCGCCCCAGTCGCCGCCGCTAACGCCGCCGTAGCCGTCCAGGCTGGAAAAGACGTCGAAGGTGTAAGTGGCGGTCATGGTGATCTCCTCGCGGTTAATCGGGTCTGTGAATACAGACGGGAAACCGAGGCCAAACTCATCGCCGGTCGAGTCCGACCGCGCGACTAGAACACGTCGGTCGCCTACGGCTGGGGCACGGCTTCGATGACGCAGAGCGGCCCTGCCGTCTGCACCACGCGCTGCAGCCGGAAGCCGCCTCGTTGGAGTAGGTCGATCCACTGCTTGCGGCCGCGCTCCAGCGCGCCCGCCATCACCAGCATCTCCATATCGACGTAATGGCCTAAGAATTCGCGGTCGTGCTCAGGGACGACCATCTCCAACAGCAGCAGTTTCGCACCCGGCGGCGCAGCGGCTTTGATGGTGCCGAGGATCGCGATGGCTTTGTCGTCAGGCCAGTCGTGGATGACGTTCTTCATCACGTAGGCGTCAGCGGACGGCACGCTTTCGAAGAACGAACCGCCCTCCACAGTGACACGGTCGCCGACACCATGGGAGGTCAAGACAGGCGGCGCGCCCTGGACTGCGCCGGGGAGATCGAACAGCACGCCGCGGGCAGCGGGTGCCGCGACAAGAATGGATGACAGCAACCGGCCATGGCCGCCGCCGATATCGGCGATGACGCCGAAGCTGCTGAAGTCGTACGCCGCGACCACCGCCGCCTCCACCAATGACGACGTGGAGGTCATGGCATTGTTGAACGTCTCTGCCCATTCCGGATCTTCGGAGAGGTAGTCAAAGAGGGTATTTCCCAACACTTTTGGCGGGTTCGGCTCTCCGGTGCGCACCGCATCGGAGAGCCGCGTCCAGTTCGCCCGGTGTTGCGGCGAGCCGAAGAACAACGCGGCCCCACGTATCGAGATCGGCGAATCGGTGCGCAACGTATCGGCCAGCGCGTTAAGCGCGAAACGGCCGTCGCGACACCTGCGAAACACGCCGCGGCTAATCAGCAACCGCATCAGCCGTGCCACGCTGTCCGGGTCGGCGCCAACCCGGCGCGCCAACTCCTCCTTGGTCAACGGGCCGGCAGCAAGCGCGTCGGCGATACCTAGTTGCGCGGATGCCGAGATGGCCTGCGACAGAAAAGCCCCAAAGATCATGTCGATGACCGTGATCGGCGCAGGTGCTAGTCGCTGGTACAGACGCCCCACGTGATGACGGACTCGTTCGACCGCGCGAGACACCCAGGCGGGCGGCAGCTTCGGGGTTGATGTCGGCGACTTAGGCGGCATGGTTCTCCCTCTATCGAACCGGCGATTATCCCATCAGAACCGCTCCCGCAGCCGAGATAACCCGGCGATTATAGGCACTCGAAACACCGGGTCGCAGATATTCCGTCGCATCGCTGAAACGTTGTTGATAGGACGCCAACAGCTTCGCACGCCACCCCAGCACAACGGTCGACTCGATACGTCATCTGATGAGCCCGGCTGATTGACTTACCCGCGTGACGGATACCGCGACAGAGCTTCTGTTTTCCTATGGCACCCTGCAACAGCCAGAGGTGCAGCGCACCACATTCGGGCAGGAACTTGACGGGCACGCCGATGCCATCGTGGGATTCGACCTGGACTACGTGACCATCACCGACCCCCATGTCGTTGCGACGAGCGGCAGCGACCGCCATCCCATCCTGCGCCCGTCGACTGATGCCGCAGCGGAGGTTCCCGGGACGGTTTTCTCGATCACGGCCGAGCAGCTGACCGCCGCCGACGAATACGAAGTGGACGACTACCAACGCATTTCGGTGCCGCTGCGGTCGGGCGCGACTGCCTGGGTCTACGTGTTCGCGGGCTAGCGGGCTACCACTTCCGCAGCGAGCAGGTGACGGCGGTTTCGCCGTCGGCCTGCGTGGCGAGGGCGCCGTCTACGTACACCTCACAGTGGAACACGGGAGCGCCGGTCACGGCCTTGGCCGCCGCGCTGGCGCTGACATACGCCCACTGCGTCGGATCATTCAGCGTGGTCTCGACGACGAACGGAGCGTCGGGCGAGATGCGGGTGGAGTTGCGCACCAGGTACTTGCCCGCATCGGAGTCGTAGGCGGCTGCGCTGGCCGGTTCGGTCTGCAGCACTGTCGTCTGCGAGAGGAACTCACGGTCGGAGCTGATCACGTATTTCACCTGATGCGGTGCCGCCTGCGCGAACGGGGCCGCCACCGTCATCAAGGTTGCGGTACTGGCCGCGGCGAGCAGAGCTGCTGTGATCCGTCCCATACGTGTCATATCCGCGATGCTAGCCGCGCCGTTACTTCGTCGACAATCGAACCAATCGGCACGGGCTGCTGATTCCCGTCTGCCAACGTCTTGAGCTCGACGTTTCCCTCGCCTATTTCCCGCTCCCCGGCAACCAGCGCTATCGATGCTCCGGAGCGGTCCGCCCCACGCATCGCACCCTTGAGTCCACGGTCGCCATAAGCGATATCGGTGCGGATCCCGGCGTCCCGCAGTTGCGCGGCCACCTTCACGAGCACCGATTTTGCCTCCTGCCCAAGGGGAACGCAGAACACCTCGCAACGTCCGCTGTCCCCCACCGTGACACCCTCGGCTTGCAGGGCGAGCAGGGTTCTGTCCACGCCGAGCCCAAACCCGATACCCGACAACGACTGTCCACCGAGCTCCGCCATGAGCCCGTCATAACGCCCGCCACCACCGATACCGGATTGCGCACCGAGTCCGTCATGCACGAACTCGAAAGTGGTTTTGGTGTAGTAGTCCAGCCCGCGCACCAGCCGCGGATTCACCACGTACTGAACCCCCAGCGCATCCAGGTGATCGAGGACCTCGTCGAAATGTGTCTTCGCCTCCTGCGAGAGGTGGTCGAGCATGAGCGGCGCGTCGGCGGTCATCTCACGCACCTCCGGCCGCTTGTCGTCGAGCACCCGAATGGGGTTGATACGAGCCCGTTCCCGCGTCGCCTCATCCAGATCCAAGCCGAAGAGGAATTCCTGCAACAGCTCTCGGTACTGCGGACGACAGCTGACGTCGCCCAGCGAGCTGATCTCCAACCGGAAGCCGGTCAGTCCCAGGGAGCGGTATCCGGTATCGGCTATCGCGATGACCTCGGCATCGAGGGCCGGATCGTCGACGCCGATGGCTTCCACGCCCACCTGCTGCAACTGGCGATAGCGGCCGGCCTGCGGACGCTCATAGCGGAAAAAGGGTCCGGCGTACCGCAGTTTCATGGGCAATTGGCCGCGGTCCAGGCCATGCTCGATGACCGCACGCATCACCGAAGCGGTGCCCTCGGGGCGCAGTGTCACCGACCGGTCACCGCGGTCGGCGAAGGTGTACATCTCCTTGCTGACCACGTCGGTGGACTCCCCCACCCCGCGGGCGAACAGACCGGTGTCTTCGAACACCGGCAGCTCGATATAGCCGTACCCGGCCAGCCGCGCCTGTTCCAACAAGCCGTCACGCACGGCAAGGAACCGCGCCGAATCCGGCGGTATGTAGTCCGGGATGCCCTTGGGGGCCCGAAAGGATGTAGCCCCGTAGGTCTTCTCGCTCACTGAATTCCCTCGAGGAACGGGTTGGTGCGGCGCTCATCGCCGATGGTCGTGGCATTGCCGTGGCCCGGTAAGACGACCGTCGAATCATCACGAGTAAGCAATTTGGCCGCAATCGAATCGAGCAGCTGCTGATGGTTTCCACCGGGCAGATCCGAGCGCCCTATCGACATCTGGAAAAGCGTGTCACCGCTGAACACCACGTCCACTGGACCGTTGTCACTGTCGACCTCGATGCCGAATACCACCGAACCCCGCGTGTGCCCCGGCGCATGATCGACGGTGAGCGTGATTTCCGCGAGCTCCAGCTTGTCGCCGTCACCGATCTCCACGAGTTCCTTGGGTTCGGTGAATTCCATGCCCTGGATGAACTGAGCCAGCCCCGGGCCGATTCCGGCGAGCGGGTCGGCGAGCATCACGCGGTCATCGGGGTGGATGAACACCGGGATGCCGTACTCGTCGGCGATCGCCTGTGCGGTCCAGGTGTGGTCCAGGTGCCCGTGCGTGAGCAGCACCGCCTCAGGGGTCAGGTCACGTTCGGCGAGGATCTCCTTGATACCGGGTATGGCGTCTTGGCCCGGGTCGATGATGACGGCGGGGCCGCCGTCGCCGGGTGCCACGATGTAGCAGTTCGTGGCGAACATGCCCGCAGGAAAACCGGTGATCAGCACCCGACCAGCTTAGGCGGCGGCAACAGTCTGCTTGCGACGAGCGCTGCCAGGGGTGTCGCACCATCTCTCAGGCGTGGCTGGCACACTCTCTGGCGACCCTGGATTCTTCAACGGACGCCCTAGGAGGACAGCCCGGTGCCGACCAACGAGCAGCGACGTCAGACGGCCAAGCGCAAGCTGGAACGTCAGCTGGAGAATCGCGCCGAGCGCGCACGTAAGCAGCGGATCTGGGCCATCAGCGGCGCCGCGATCGTCGCCGTCCTCGTAGCGGTGGCGATCACCGCATGGCTTGCCATCTCCAAGAGCGACAAGGCCGACTCGACGGACGCCGCGTCCGGCACCACCCCGGTCTCCACCGTTGACGCGCCACCGACGTCCGGGTTGCCGACACCCGACGAGCCGCCGGTCACCGGCCCGGCCCTCCCGAAGTTCGTGGCTCCCGCCAATCTGGGCGCCAACTGCCAGTACACGCCTGCCGAGGCCGCCGCCAAGAAGATCGACAAGCCGACGCCGCGCGCCGGCAAGGTGCCCACCGATCCGGCGACACTTACCGCAAGCATGAAGACCAGCCAGGGCAATATCGGACTGGTTCTGGACAATGCCAAGGCGCCGTGCACGGTGAACAGCTTCGCCAGCCTGGCGCAGGGCGGCTACTTCGATAACACCGTCTGTCACCGGATGACCAGCGGTGGGTTGTCCGTGCTGCAGTGCGGGGATCCGACGGCCACCGGTTCCGGCGGGCCGGGATACCAGTTCGACAACGAGTACCCGACCAATCAGTACAAGGAAGGCGATCCCGCAGCGCAGACCCCTGTCGTCTATCCGGCGGGCACGTTGGCCATGGCCAATGCGGGCCCTGGCACAAACGGCAGCCAGTTCTTCATGGTCTACAAGGATTCATTGCTTCCGCCGCAGTACACGGCATTCGGGACCATCGATAAGACCGGGATGGACACGTTGGCCAAGATCGCCAAGAACGGCATCAAGCCCGGATCTCGCGGCGCGGGCGATGGCACCCCCGCTCAAGAGGTGAAGATCATCGACCTGCAGCTCGACTAGGAGCCCCCAATGACGACACGTCGCGCGGTGCTGGTGGGCGGCATCGCTGCGGTCGGCGGGCTGCTCGTGGGGTGTTCAGCACGCCAATCCGACCAGCCCACTGACCCCTCAGCGGCCGAATTCGCTTCGCTTGAAGGCGATTTCGGCGGTCGACTAGGTGTTTATGCACTCGACACCGGTTCCGGCCGCAGCGTCGGACATCGTGCCGACGAGCGTTTCCTCATGTGTTCCACGGTGAAAGTGCTTATCGTGTCCGCAATTCTGCACCGTCGTCATAGCGAGCCCGGGCTGCTCGATAAGCAGATCCGGTACACCCAAGCCGAAGTTTTGGAGTGGGCGCCGGAGACATCGAAGCATGTCGCCACCGGAATGACCGTGTCGCAGTTATGCGAGGCGGCAATCAGATACAGCGATAACACGGCGGCAAATCTGCTCATCGCGGAACTGGGTGGCCCGAAGGAGACGGAAAAGTTCGTTCGCGGATTTGGCGATTCCGTCACCAACACCGATCGAACCGAAGCCGCACTGAACTCGGTGGACGTGGTTGACGGCGACAAGGACACGTCGACACCTCAGCAGATGGCCACCGATCTGCGCACGCTTGTGCTTGCGGACGGCCTGGACCCGCAGGGCCGGGATCTGCTGACGGGTTGGCTCAAGGCCAATACCACCGGCGACCAATCGATTCGGGCGAGCACTCCGGCGGGCTGGACAGTTGGCGATAAGACCGGCACTGGCTTTCGGAACGAGTCCAACGACATCGCGGTGATCTGGCCGCCGGAGCGTGCACCGATTGTCGTGTCCGTCTACACCTCCCCCAACGACGCGAAGTCCACCAAGGGCAAACCGACGATCGCCGAGGCCACCCGGATCGCGCTCAAGGCGTTCAACACCTAGTCGGAGTTAGGCGGCGCTGGTCACGCGGTAGACGTCGTAGACGCCCTCGACATTGCGCACCACATTCAGAACATGCCCCAGATGCTTGGGATCACCCATCTCAAAGGTGAACCGGCTGATGGCAACTCGGTCATTCGAGGTGGTCACCGACGCTGACAGGATATTCACGCGCTCGTCGGCGAGAACCCGGGTCACATCGGAGAGCAGCCGATGCCGGTCCAGCGCCTCAACCTGGATGGCCACCAAGAAGACCGAGGACGCCGACGGCGCCCAGTGCACCTCGATGATCCGTTCCGATTGCGCCTGAAGGGACTCGGCGTTGGTGCAGTCGGTGCGGTGCACACTGACTCCCCCACCGCGGGTGACGAATCCGAGGATCTGATCACCCGGCACCGGCGTGCAGCATTTGGCGAGCTTGGTCAGCACGCCCGGAGCGCCCGGCACCGACACACCTACATCCTCGCTACGGCGTTGGCGCACCGGCATGGTCGACGGGGTCGACCGTTCGGCCAGTTCTTCCTCGGCGCTGTCCACTCCACCGAGCTGGGCAAGCAGACGTTGCACCACGTGCCGTGCCGAGACGTGCCCCTCGCCCACCGCGGTATACAGCGTGGAGGTGTCCTGGTAACGCAGCTCACGAGCCAGTGATGCCATGCCCTCACCGTTGACCAAGCGCTGCAACGGAAGACCACCGCGACGCACCTCGCGGGCGATCGCATCCTTACCCGCTTCGAGTGCCTCTTCACGGCGCTCCTTGGCGAACCACTGCCGGATCTTGGCCTTGGCGCGCGGTGATACCACGAAGGTTTGCCAGTCGCGCGAGGGTCCGGCATTGGCGGCCTTGGAGGTGAAAACCTCCACCACTTCCCCGTTTTCAAGCTTGCGTTCCAGCGCCACCAGTCGGCCGTTGACGCGGGCGCCGATACAACGGTGGCCGACCTCCGTGTGCACGGCGTAGGCGAAGTCGACAGGGGTAGACCCGGCGGGCAGCGTGATGACATCGCCCTTGGGGGTGAAGACGAAGATCTCCTGGACCGCCAGGTCATAGCGCAGCGATTCGAGGAATTCGCCGGGATCGGCGGCCTCACGCTGCCAGTCGAGCAGCTGGCGCATCCACGCCATATCGTCGATTTCAGCGGCCGCGTGAGTGGGCGGAACCGCATTGCGGCCCTTGGCTTCCTTGTAGCGCCAGTGCGCGGCGATGCCGTACTCGGCGGTGCGGTGCATATCGCGGGTGCGGATCTGCACCTCCAGCGGCTTGCCCTCGGGACCGACCACAGTGGTGTGCAACGACTGGTAGACACCGAAACGCGGTTGGGCGATGTAGTCCTTGAACCGGCCCGCCATCGGCTGCCACAGCGAGTGCACCACCCCGACGGCGGCGTAGCAGTCGCGGATCTCGTCGCACAAGATCCGGACACCCACCAGGTCGTGGATATCGTCGAAGTCGCGGCCCTTGACGATCATCTTTTGGTAAATCGACCAGTAGTGCTTGGGGCGCCCCTCGACGGCGGCGCCGATACGCGAACCATTGAGGGTGGCAATAATTTCCGCACGGACCTTGGCCAGGTAGGTATCGCGTGACGGTGCCCGGTCGGCGACCAGCCGCACGATCTCCTCGTACTTCTTAGGGTGCAGGATCGCGAAGGACAGGTCTTCCAGCTCCCACTTGACCGTGGCCATACCCAGCCGGTGCGCCAGTGGCGCAATCACTTCCAGTGTCTCGCGCGCCTTACGCGCCTGCTTCTCCGGCGGCAGGAACCGCATGGTGCGCATGTTGTGCAGCCGGTCGGCGACCTTGATGACCAGCACCCGTGGGTCGCGTGCCATCGCGATGATCATCTTGCGGATGGTCTCGCCCTCGGCGGCATTGCCCAGTACAACTTTGTCGAGCTTGGTCACACCGTCGACGAGATGTGCCACCTCCGTGCCGAATTCGGTGGTCAGCTGCTCCAGACTGTAGCCGGTGTCCTCGACGGTGTCGTGCAGGATCGCGGCCACCAATGTGGTGGTGTCCATGCCGAGCTCGGCCAGGATGTTGGCCACAGCGACCGGATGGGTGATGTAAGGGTCACCGGACTTACGAAACTGTTCGGCATGCCGGGACTCGGCCACCTCGTAGGCACGCTGAAGCACCAGTCGGTCGGCCTTGGGGTAAAACTCGCGATGGACGGCCATCAGCGGTTCGAGCACTGGGCTGACGGCGCCACGCTGGGCGGTCATCCGGCGGGCCAACCGGGCCCGCACCCGGCGCGACGCGCTCATACCGCTCACCCGCAGAGACTCTGTGACCGGGCCGGAATCGTTCACGACGGGCGGGGCATCTACCGCAACCTGATTCTCGCCAGGAACTTGCTCATCAGTCACGGTTCACCTCCTCCTGCCGATCTCCACGCAAGCGGTTTATCTGCTTCCGCCTAGATTATCTCTCAGATCACGCGCAGCGCAGTTAATGGCAGCGGCGCCACGGCGGCCCGGCCGCCCAGATCAGCCAGTTCCAGGACCACGCCTGCACCAATCACATCGGCCCCTGCGGTGCGCAGCAGCTTCACGGTTGCCGCGAGTGTTCCTCCGGTGGCCAGCACGTCGTCGACGATCGCCACGCGATGACCGGCGAGTTCCACTCCATCGGCGGGGATCTCCAGCGCCGCAGTGCCGTACTCAAGCTGATAGGTCTGGGAATGCACTGGCGGTGGCAGCTTTCCAGCCTTGCGTACCGCCAGCACACCCACCCCGAGCCGAATCGCTACAGCGGCCCCGAGGAGGAAGCCACGCGCATCGATCCCCGCAATCAGCGAAGCATCTGCGGCTCCCTCTGCCAACGCATCCGTCACCCGGGAGAGACCCTTGGCGTCAGCGAACAGTGGTGTCAGATCCTTGAACTGCACCCCGGGTTCGGGGAAGTCGGCGACCTGGCGGGTCAGCGCGGCAATGAGTGCAGCCACTGAGTCCGCCGATGCTGGATCCTCGTCGCGCCAGACGCTCATCGGCGTCACGCGGGCAGCACCCAACGGTCCATGTTCCAGCCGGCACCCCACCGGGTGACACTCGGAGTGGTGGCGTACATCGACTTCGGTGCGATCAGCACACGCGGCTGCCGATACAGCGGTAGCGTCGGCAAGTCGTTCCACAGAATCGCCGAGGCATCGCCCAACAGGCGGCTCTGATCCCTGGCGTTGGTGGTCACCGCCAGCGCCGCGATTATTCCGTCGATCTGACCGTTGGCGTAGTTCGCCGGATTCTTGCCCTCGTGAGAGCGCAAGGCGTAGGCATCCATGAGCCACGAACCGGTCGATCCACTTCCGGGAGCGCCGCCGATCGAGCCGAGTAGCGCGTCAACCTGATTGTCCTGCAACGACCGTGGCCCAATTTCGGGCGTGCTGACGTCCTGCACTGTGATCCCGGCGGGTGCGCAGGCTTGCGCCATGGCGGAGACGATCGCCGCGCGCCGAGGATTAGGTGCCTGGTACCCCACTCGGACGGTCAGCGGGCGATTGGCCGCGGCGGCGCGGGCCGCTACCGGGTCCGAACGCATGAATCGGCCGGCCTCAGCGGCCGCCTCCACCGAGGCAAACGAGTCCCCGATGCTGGTATCCAGCCGCGCGTTCATCACCGGCACTCCGGCGATTCCCGCGATGGCGTCGCGCGGTGTGCACAGTGCGAGCGCGCGCCGCAGGTCCGGAGCCCCGACCGAGCCAACCGCACCGAAGATGAGTTGTTCCACGCCCGATCCGGGTTCCTCGGTGCGCACGAAACCGTCGGGAGCGGTGAGGGTCCCGGATGATCCGGCGGCAACGTCGACCACCTCCATGTCACCGTCGGACAGGCGCTTTTGCACGTCGATACCGCTGGGCCATACCGTGACGCGCTTGGTGACCGGCGGATTCCCCCACCACTTGTCATTGGCGACGAGCACGACCGACCCGTCATCGTTATAGGCATCGAGCTTGTAGGGGCCCGATGACGGGAACTTCGACAGGTCCAGGTCGGACCCGAAGTTCCACTGGTTGTTCCAGAAATCAGCGATCTTCTGCAGCGTCGGAACATCGTTCGCGGCGATGGCGCCCACGAGGTCGATACCCCCGCCGAGCTTGTCGGCGATCACATGCCACGGCAACATCGTGGTGGCGGTAAACAACTGCGTCCAGTCGGTGAAGGCGCGGTCTGGCGCGAAGGTGACCCGCGCGGTCTTCTGTCCCGGCTTGCAGTCGACGGTGGAGATGTCGGCATATCCGGCCGTACTGGCGGCGTCGAATTCGGGCAGCCGGCCGGATTGCGCGAACCACGCCAGCACCATGTCTTCACAAGTGACCGGCTTGCCGTCGGAGTAGACGGCCTTGTCGTTGATGTTGTAGTCGAGGACCAGCGGAATGCGACCCACTACTTCCACGGAGCCAAAGTCATGGTCGGCGATCACCTGTCCGTCGGGCCCGTGAAATCCGAAACCCGTAAGGACACGATTGAACGCTTGCGCCCCGGCAGATGCGTTCCCCGCGACACTGTTCGCGTTGTACGTCGTGAGGCGGCCGTCTACGGCGTAGTCCAGCGTTTTGGCCGCCGAGGTCCAACACGAGGTCAACATCCCCGCGGCCATGAGTGCCGTGGCCACCAGGGCACCGATCCGCGCGATTCGTCGCACATCACCGCCTGCTTGGCCCCGTGAATACATCAGTGCCGCCGCGCGTTTCGCTTACCTTGAGGGCGAGCGCCGGGCTTGGGTTTGGAGGGCCGCACCCCGGACTCAGGAGTGTCGGACACCGCCGAGGCCCGAGATAGCCGCGAAGGCCGAGATGACTCAGCCTTGGTGTCGTCCGCCCTGGCCCCCGTCTCCGTCAGCGGGGCGGCGTCGGGCTTGCGCCGGCTCAGCACCTTCTTGGTGTGGCTCGCCACCAAGTCGGTGCGCTCACGAAGCGCAACAAGCAAGGGGGTCGCGAAGAAGATCGACGAGTAGGTGCCGATCAGAATCCCGACAAGCTGAACCAACGCTAAGTCTTTCAGCGTGCCCACACCTAGCAGCCAGATGGCGACCACGATCAGTGAGAGCACCGGAATCACTGAGATGAGGCTGGTGTTGATGGATCGCATGAACGTCTGGTTCACGGCCAGGTTCGCGTGTTCGGCGAACGTACGCCGCGAGGTGTGCTGGAAGCCGTGCGTGTTCTCTTCTACCTTGTCGAACACGATCACGGTGTCGTACAGGGAGAATCCGAGAATCGTGAGCAGGCCGATTGCCGTTGCCGGGGTGACTTCGAAGCCCACCAGTGAGTACACACCCGCAGTAACAACCAGATCGAAGACCAGTGCAGCCAGTGCCGCAAGCGCCATATAGCGCTCATAACGAACCGCGATGTAGATACCGGCCAGCACCAGGAACACCACGAGGGCGAGAATCGCCTTGTGGGTGATCTGCCCGCCCCAGGTCTCGGAGACCGCCGAATCACTGATGGAACTGATGGACGGCTTACCGTCAGATCCCTTGGGTGCAAACTTATCGAAGATCGCCTTATGGAGCTTCGTGGATTCGTCGTTGTCGAGCGTCTCGGTCCGGATCTGAATCGAGGCCGATGAACCGGTTCCGGTCACGACTACCGATTCGGCGTCGCGACCGAGTGTCTGGTGGAAGACATCCTCCGTCTGCTGAACAGTGGTGTCGCCCTTCGGGAACGAGACTTTGGTGCCGCCCTCGAAATCGATGCCGAAAACGAATCCCTTGACCGCGATCGACAGGATCGCGATAACCATGAACGCACCGCTGATCGCGAACCACATCGTGCGCTTGCCTACGACGTCAACAGCGCCGGTTCCGGTGTACAAGCGGTAGAAAAAACCGTGCTCTGTTGTGGCGCCGGTGTTTTCATCCGAAGCGGATTTGAGTTCCTTCGCGGTGTCTTGCACTGTGTCCTTCGCGCCGTTGCCGTTGCTCACCGTGTTGTTACTGGTGCTCATGCGTGTGCCGCCGCCTTACGTTCGCGGGCAACCTGCTGGACCGCGCCGAGCCCGTTGTACACGGGCTTGGACAGGGTCGCCGACTTCGAGGACAGGTAGACCAGCGGCCACGTCACCAGGAACACCACGACGACGTCGAGGATGGTGGTGAGCCCCAGGGTGAACGCGAAGCCCTTCACCTGCCCGATGGCCAGGATGTACAGCACCACGGCGGCCAAGAGGGTCACCGCGTTACCCGACAGAATCGTCTTGCGGGCACGGGCCCAACCACGCGGTACCGCCGAACGGTATGAACGGCCTTCTCGTATCTCATCTTTGATGCGCTCGAAGAACACCACAAAGGAGTCCGCGGTGGTGCCGATACCGATGATCAAACCGGCGATACCCGCGAGATCCAGCGTGTAGGAGATATACCTGCCGAGCAGAATCAAGATCGCGTAGACCATGGCGCCGGAGGCCACCAAAGACAACGCGGTGAGCAGGCCCAAGACGCGGTAGTAGAGCAGCGAGTACAGCAGCACGACGGCCAATCCGATGGCGCCCGCGATGAGACCGGCCCGAAGCGAGGTCAATCCGAGTGTCGCCGAAACGGTTTCGGCATCGGAGGACTCGAACGAAAGCGGCAGTGAGCCGTATTTGAGCGCGGCCGCGAGCTGTTTGGCGCTGGTGGCGTTGAAATCGCCGCTGATTTCGGTCTTGCCACCGGGGATGGGCTCGCGAATCCCCGGCGCACTGATCACCTTGGAGTCCAACGTGAATGCGGTTTGGGTGCCCTGCTGCCAATGCGAAGCGGTGTAGTCCGCCCACACCTTGGCGCCGGTGGACTTGAATTCCATGCTCACCACATAGATGCCGCGCTGCTGGTCCAGACCCGAACTCGCGTCCTTGATCTCCTCACCGCTGATGATCGACTTGTCCAGCAGGTAGGCGGCCTTTCCGCCCCGGCTGTCGTCACCGCAGGTGACCAACGGCAGGTTTGGGTCGTCGTTACCGGCCAGCGGATCGTCCGAGTCATAACAACGCCCGGACTGAACCTGCAGCGCGAGCATCTGAATCTGCGGGTTGTCGCTCTGCCTGATCTGCTTCTCGAAGTCGATCAGCTGCTTACGTTCCTCACCGCTGCCCGGCTTGGGTGGTAGCTCACCCGGCGCAGGCGCCGGAGGCACCGCCACTACCGTCGACGGAGCGGGCGGAGGTGGTGGTGGCATGGGCGTGGTGGTTTGCGCCGGATACGGACGCGGCTGAGGCTTGGGGGTAGGCGCGGCAGGTGCACGGTTTCCGGCAGCCGGCGGCTTTGCTTGCTGTCCACCGCCTGGCTGACTTCCCTCAGGCGCTCCGCCGGGCTGCGGGTTTTTCTTGGGTTGCGCCTCCACCACCTGGAGAACGGGGCGGATATAGAGCTTGGCCGTCTGACCGAGGTTCCGGGCCTCACTGCCGTCGTTACCGGGCACCGTGATAACCAGGTTGTCGCCGTCGATAATGACCTCGGACCCGGAGACGCCGAGGCCGTTGACGCGCGCGTTGATGATCTGCTGCGCCTGGGTCAGCGCTTCTCGGGTCGGCTTCGTACCGTCAGGGGTACGGGCCGTCAGGGTGACGCGGGTACCTCCCTGCAGGTCGATACCGAGCTTGGGCTTGGCCTGTTTGTCACCGGTGAGGAACACCAGCAGAAAGGCGCCAACCAGCAGCACTAGGAAGGCAGCTAGATAACGCGCGGGATGCACAGGGGCCGATGGCGAGGCCAAGTGTCCGGTCTCCTTGCTTGTCGAGGGGGGGTTCAGTGCTTTCAGGGGCTTTCAGGGCGGCTCGGAGGGCGAAGCCGCTACTCCTTGGTCAGCTCGACCCCAGTGCTCTCGACTTCGCGAGACGGCTCATCGATGGTGTTCTCGGCGTCGTCTTCAGTCTCGTCCTCGATCTTGTCGCGGACGGCGAGCTTCATCCAGCGGGTCACGACGCCGGGTGCGATCTCCAGATCCACCGTGTCGTCGGAAACGGCGGTGATGGTGCCCTGGAGCCCCGATGTGGTGTGCACCCGGTCTCCGGTAGCTAGGGACGCGTGCAGATCGATGGTGGCGTCAAGGGCCTTGCGCTGCCGCCGGTTCGCGAAAAAGAGGAATGCGCCCATGACGAGGATGAGCGGCAAGAAGACGATGAACGATTCCATGGCGGCTTTCGGGGTTCTTTCCGTTGGGTCTTCACGAGGTCAAGCACGGTCAGCGTGAACAAGCACGCGACAACTCACCAGTGTGCCATCCGACTCTGTGGAACCGACGCGAACCCCGGACCAGCGAGTCCTGCTAGTCGAAGAGCCCGGTCTGCCCCAGCGCCTGTGGCGGCGGAGTCAGACCCAGATGCGTCCACGCCAGCGGTGTCGCCACCCGTCCACGCGGGGTGCGGGCCAACATTCCCGCGCGCACCAAGAAGGGCTCACATACCTCTTCTACGGTGGTCGGCTCCTCGCCGACTGCCACCGCCAATGTCGAGAGCCCCACCGGGCCGCCCCCAAAACTCCGCGTCAGCGCCGAGAGCACCGCCCTGTCAAGACGGTCCAACCCCAGCTCGTCGACGTCGTACACCTCCAGTGCGGACTTGGCGACATCGACGGTGATCACGCCGTCCGCGCGCACTTCCGCGTAGTCGCGGACCCGGCGCAGCAATCGGTTGGCGATACGCGGGGTGCCGCGCGAACGACGGGCGATCTCCACACCGGCGTCTCCGCCCAGCTCGATACCGAGGATGCCCGCCGACCGGGTGAGGACGAGCTCCAGCTCGTCGGGTTCGTAGAAATCCATATGCGCGGTGAATCCGAACCGGTCGCGCAGTGGCCCAGTCAGCGACCCTGATCGCGTGGTCGCGCCAACCAGGGTGAACGGGGCCACCTCCAACGGGATGGATGTCGCTCCCGGCCCTTTTCCGACGATGATGTCGACGCGAAAGTCCTCCATGGCCAGGTACAGCATCTCCTCGGCGGGTCGGGCGATGCGGTGGATTTCGTCGATGAACAGCACATCGTTTTCGACGAGGTTGCTGAGCATCGCGGCCAGGTCACCGGCTCGTTCCAATGCAGGGCCGGAGGTCACCCGCAGCGATGAGCCCAGCTCGGCGGCGATGATCATGGCCAGCGAGGTCTTCCCGAGGCCGGGCGGCCCCGACAACAGGATGTGATCCGGCGTGCCACCGCGATTCTTGGCGCCGGATAACACGAGTTCCAGCTGTTCACGCACTCGTGGCTGGCCGATGAATTCCCGTAGCGACTTGGGCCGCAGCCCCGCGTCGACGTCGTTCTCGCCCACCGTGAGCGCACCCGACATCTCGGCCTCGGCGCCGAATTCGTCCTCCTCGCCGTCAAAATCGTCGAAACGACTCATCGCGTCTTGCCCAGCAATGTCAGCGCCGACCGCAACACGGTCGAGGTATCTCCGTCGGAATTGTCTTGGGCCAGAATGGTATCGGTGGCCTGTTCGGCTTGCTTGGCCGCGAACCCGAGGCCGGTGAGCGCCTCGACGACCTGCGTACGTACCAGCGAGGCAGTGCCGCGGCCCAGTTCGGTGGTTCCACCCGGAGTGGCCGCCACCTTCTCGCGCAGTTCCAGCACCAAACGCTCGGCGCCGCGTTTGCCGATTCCGGGCACGCGGGTCAGTGCCGTCACATCGCCGTCGGCCAGCGCCTGACGCAATGTCGCCGCGTCGTACACCGCCAGCGTGGCCATCGCAATCTTCGGCCCCACGCCCGAGACTCCGAGCAGCGTCAGGAAGAGATCGCGCGCATCGGAATCGGTAAAGCCGTACAAGGTCATGGAATCCTCGCGCACGACCATCGCCGTGATCAGCCGCACCTGCGCGCCACGGCGCAGAGTGGACAGCGTCGCCGGGGTGGCGTTGACGCGATATCCGACGCCGGCGGCCTCGATCACCACATGGTCGAGCGCCACGTCGATGACCTCGCCGTTGACCGAAGCAATCATGCTGAAGGCTCTTCACCCAAGAGGTTCATCACCGCGCCACCGCTTTCATTCGGGCCGCAAAGGCTTTCCGCTGCTTTTCCGCCGCGGCCTCCGCTTTCGCCATTCTTGCCAGCATGGGTGCACGCCAGCAGTGACAGATTGCCAGGGCCAACGCGTCGGCGGCGTCGGCGGGCGTCGGTGCGGTCTGCAGCTGCAGGATGCGGGTGACCATGGCGGTCACTTGAGACTTATCGGCGCGCCCGTTGCCGGTCACTGCCGCCTTCACCTCGGACGGGGTATGGAAGTACACCTCGATCCCCCGTTTGGCGGCGGACACCGCGATCACCCCACCGGCTTGCGCGGTGCCCATCACAGTGGACACGTTGTGCTGTGCGAAGACGCGCTCGATGGCGACCACGTCGGGGCGGTGCGTATCCATCCAATGCTCGACGACCTCGCTGATCGCCAAAAGCCGTTGCGGCAGAGGCTGGTTGGCGGGGGTGCGCACGACGTCAACGTCAAGGGCCACAACCTTGCGCCCCGATGAGGCCTCCACCATGGACAGACCGCACCGGGTCAGACCCGGATCGACTCCCATCACTCGCACGCGCCAACCCTCTCGCCGTAGAACAACTGTTCGATCAGCATATCCACGGGTATTACGCATTCGGCAGATCAACACGCGAGGGCTCGCTAAATGTCAACGCTCGTTGGCCTAAGCTCAGCGCATGTCTACCGAACCTCGGCGATCGGACGCCACCCGAGCGGCCATCCTCGAGGCTGCCCAGGAACACTTCGCCAGCGTCGGTTACGAGAAGGCGACCATCCGATCTATCGCGGCGACCGCGGGCATCGACCCGTCCCTGGTGATGCGCTACTACGGCAATAAGGGCAAGTTGTTCGCGGCCGCCGCCAACTTCGATTTGTGCATGCCGGACCTCACCGACGTACCGCGCACCGAATTGGGCACGACAATGGTCGAGCACTTTCTGGAACGGTGGGAAGTGGACGACACGATGGTCGCTCTGCTTCGGGCCGCGGTGTCGCACGAATGGGCCCGCGAGCGCATGGTCGATATCTTCAGCAACCAAACGGTCCCAGCTATGGAACCGGTGGTCTCCGACCATGTCCTCGAACGAGCCGCGCTAGTCGGCGCCCAGATGATCGGCTTCGCCGTTGGTCGGTACATCTTGCGACTGAGCCCTGTCGTGGACATGCCGCACGCGCAGATCATCGACTGGCTGGCGCCCGTGATTCAGCGCTTTCTCGACGCTCCCGCACCTCAGCTCGCAGGCTGAGCCCAGGGCCGCAGCCGCGGAATCCACCGTGGCACGTGCTCTGAGTATTCGGCATAGTCGCGGCCGAACCGCTTCAGCAGTCCACGCTCCTCGACTAACGGGAAGTACATGGCATTGACCGTGACGAATACCGCCGCCCAGATCAGCAGGCCTACGGAGTTCATGACGAATGCCTCGCCCAGCAAAATGGCGATCACCCCGGTGATCATCGGATTGCGCACATAGCGGTAGGGGCCGCGCACCACGAGACGGACCGGGGGGTCGAACGGTGCCAGAGTCCCCTTGCCCATCTGATGGAACAGCATGACGGTCCGGGTGAGCAGGAACAGGCCGGCAGCGACCAGCAGAGTTCCGATTACCGTCGCCGTCATCGACATCTGGTCCGACATCCATGAGGGCACGTCCAGGCCTGAGCCATAGACGATCGCCAGCGGAACCAGGACTGTCATGGTGACCGGCAGCGCGAGCACGGCGCGCGCGGTACGCCACAGAGTTGTCGATTCAGGCGCCGGAGCGACTGTTTGTGCGGCCATGGCGGGCCTCCCCTCACTCTTCGATGTCTTAGATGTACGCCAGCTTGACATTCATGTCAACACTTGTTGACCAACAGTCGTTGACATCACAGTAACGCCGTGCGGGCGATGTTGATTCCCGCCGATTAATGTCGTCAGAGTGTCTGTCGGAAAACTGCCGATCGAGAAAACGATTCAGTGGTGGCCTCCCATTGGCGTCATCGCGATGTTGGTACTCGGATTCACCGTAGGGAAGGGTCCAACACCTTTTGATCTGTGGTTTTTCGATGCCACCCAACAGGTATTCGGGGCGCAGCCGCGATGGCTGTTGATCTTCACCAACTGGGCGCTGCTCGGGCCCGTGCTGCTGGCCTGCGTCGGTTTTGAGCTGTACCGGCGGCGGTGGCGGGTGGCGGCGGTGGAGCTCGCCTGCCCATTCGTGGCGATCTGGATCACCCAGGCCACCAAGCTGCTCATCGGGCGCGAGAAGAGCGGTTACCTCGCCTACCCCAGCGGCCACACCACACTGGTGGTAGCGGTGATGGGGATGGTCGTGCTGGTGGCCGGCGGGGCACTGTGGTCGTTCATTGTCGCCGCGATCGTCAGCACCCTGGGCATGCTCGGGGTAGTCGCCTGCGGGTATCACTACGTCACCGACACCATCGGCGCAGTACTCGTCACCACCGCGGTGGTGACGCTGGCGGTCTGGGCCGCAGGTCAGTCTTCGTCGAGCTCGGCCAGCACCTCGTCGGACAGGTCCACATTGGTGTAGACGTTCTGCACGTCGTCGCTGTCCTCCAGTGCGTCGACCAGCTTGAACACCTTGCGGGCGCCCTCGACGTCGACGGGGACGCTCACGGACGGCTGAAAGCTCGCCTCTGCCGACTCGTAATCGATGCCCGCATCCTGCAACGCCTGCCGCACCGCAACCAGATCTGTCGGCTCGGAGACAACCTCGTAGGTTTCGCCGAGATCGTTGACCTCCTCGGCGCCTGCTTCCAGAACGGCGGTGAGCACATCATCCTCGGACAGGTTCGCCTTTTCGAGGGTCACCATGCCCTTGCGGGTGAACAGGTAGGAGACCGAACCCGGGTCCGCCATATTGCCACCGTTGCGGGTCATCGCCACGCGAACCTCGCCAGCGGCACGGTTGCGGTTATCGGTCAAGCATTCGACAAGTACCGCAACACCATTGGGCCCATAGCCCTCGTACATGATGGTCTGCCAGTCGGCGCCGCCGGCTTCCTCACCGGCACCACGCTTGCGGGCCCGCTCGATGTTGTCGTTGGGCACCGAGGTCTTCTTGGCCTTCTGGATGGCGTCATAGAGCGTCGGGTTTCCCGTCGGATCACCACCGCCGGTACGCGCAGCGACCTCGATGTTCTTGATCAGCTTGGCGAACTCTTTGCCGCGACGCGCGTCTTTGACGGCCTTCTGATGCTTAGTGGTGGCCCACTTGGAATGGCCGCTCATGTACCCCTGTACCGCTTTCTCTCGACGTTCCGTCGTTCTTTGCGCTGACCGAGTGTACTCGCGCACCTAGGGTGGACCGCATGACTGTCCTGATGGAAAACCCGATCGTCGACACGGTGCTGGACCGGTATGCGGCGACCATCGGCGACAGCCTCACCGACTACCGCAACCATCTATACCGCGGCATGAACTACCAACTGCGGCTTCTCGGCATGGCCCAGGCGCCACCCGAGATCGCATTAGCTTGGGCGACACACGATATCGGCATCTGGACGGCCGAGAGCTGGGACTACCTGGATCCGTCGGTGGCACTCGCTGAGCAGCTGGCGCCGGAATTCGGAATTACCAATGTTGATCGGATGAGGACGATGGTGGCCGAGCATCACAAGCTGCGCTCGGCGGACGACCTGTGGGTGGAGACGTTCCGGTTGGGCGACCGGGTGGACGCCTTCCGGGGCCTATACGCGTGGACCGGGTTGGAGCGTTCAGATGTACATGAGGTGGTGGAGGCATTGCCGTACGGCGGTTTTCACGGATTCATGCTGAAGAGCGCAGGCAAATGGACGCTGCGGCATCCGCTGCGTCCCATGCCGATGCTGCGCTGGTGAGGAGCCACTTCCTTCTCGACGCTAGGACGCCCGCACCATATCGACGAAGAGCTGGTGCACCCGACGATCACCGGTGACTTCGGGGTGGAACGATGTCGCCAACGCAATCCCCTGCCGAACCGCGACCGGGTGACCCTGCGCCGAGGCCAACACCTCGACGCCGGCGCCGACCCGCTCCACCCATGGCGCCCTGATGAATACCGCGTGCAGTCCACCGTCGAGCCCGGCGAAATCCAGATCGCCCTCGAAGGAATCCACCTGGCGGCCGAAAGCATTGCGCCGCACCGTCATATCGATGGCACCGAGCGCCACCGCATCCGGGCGGGTATCCAGAATCTCGCCGGCCAGCAGGATCATGCCTGCGCAGGAACCGTAGACCGGCAGGCCGTCACGCAACCGTTCGGTGAGCGGGTCCAGCAGTTCGAAAACACGCAACAGGTTGCTCATGGTGGTCGACTCGCCACCGGGGATCACCAGCGCGTCGACCTTGGCAAGCTCCTCGGGACGACGCACACCGAGAGCATCGGCACCTGAATCTTTCAGGGCGGCAACATGTTCTCTAACATCGCCCTGTAATGCCAGCACGCCGACCAGCGGCCGGATGTCGCCGGCCCTGCGGCTCTGCGGGCTCACGCCATGTTCCCGTTGGCGACAGATGCCTCGTCCGGGTTGCGCTCATACCGGGTGAGACCCTCCTGCACCACCGCCGCGACCATCCGTCCCTCGCGGTCGAAGATCCGGCCCTGGGTCAGCGCCCGCCCGTATCCGGCTGACGGCGACGTCTCGTCGTATAGCAGCCACTCGTCGGCGCGGAACGGCCGCAAGAACCACAACGCATGATCCAGCGAGGCGGTCTGCAGCACCGCATCCCGGTGCGGCACTTTGGAAGAGCTCAGCAGGGTCAGGTCGCTCATATAAGCGAGCGCACAGATATGCAGCACCGGATCATCGGGGAGATGTTTACGGCAGCGGAACCATACGCGCTGCTGTGCGGCCAAGCGTGGATTCCGGTCCATGAGTTCGTCGGGAACAATCCGGATATCCCATTCGGCGAACTGCCGGAACAAATCGTGGCTGAATGACTCGGCCGCGTCCTGCACATCCGGCAGCTCCTCGGGCGCCGGCACCGGCGGCATCAGGTCCTGATGCTCGATACCGCTGTCCAGGGTCTGGAAGGAAGCCGACATGCTGAAGATGGGCTGGCCGTCCTGGATCGCGGTGACGCGACGGGTACAGAAAGACCGTCCCTCACGCACCCGGTCAACGAGAAACACCGTGGGCTCGTTGGGATTTCCGGGTCTCAGGAAGTATCCGTGCAGGGAATGGACCAGGTACTCCGGGTCCACGGTGCGAACCGCCGACACCAACGACTGTCCTGCCACCTGACCGCCGAAGGTGCGGCGCAGGCTGCTTGGGGTCACGTTGCCCCGGAAGATGTCTTTCTCCAGCTGTTCGAGAGTAAGAATCTCCTCGATATCCGCCACGCGCAGTTACCAGCCGCGCTCGGCAAGCCGGTGCGGCTGCGCGATGTCCTCGACGTTGATGCCGACCATCGCCTCACCGAGACCGCGCGACACCTTGGCCAGCACGTCGGGATCGTCGTAGAACGTGGTGGCCTTCACGATCGCGGCGGCACGCTGCTCCGGATTGCCGGACTTGAAGATGCCCGATCCGACGAACACGCCCTCGGCGCCGAGCTGCATCATCATCGCGGCATCGGCAGGAGTGGCAATACCGCCGGCGGTGAACAGGGTGACCGGGAGCTTGCCGGCACGGGCGACCTCGACTACGAGATCGTACGGAGCCTGTAATTCCTTTGCGGCGACGTACAACTCGTCCTCGGACAGCGAGGTGAGTCGGCGGATCTCGCCGCCGATCTTGCGCATGTGAGTGGTCGCGTTGGACACATCCCCGGTACCGGCCTCGCCCTTGGAACGGATCATGGCCGCGCCCTCGGTGATGCGGCGCAGCGCCTCACCGAGATTGGTGGCACCGCACACGAACGGCACGGTGAACTTCCACTTGTCGATGTGGTTGGTGTAGTCGGCGGGCGTGAGCACCTCGGACTCGTCGATGTAGTCCACGCCGAGGCTCTGCAGGATCTGTGCCTCGACGAAATGCCCGATGCGGGCCTTGGCCATGACGGGGATGCTGACGGTGCTGATGATGCCGTCGATCATGTCCGGATCGCTCATGCGGGACACGCCACCCTGGGCGCGAATATCGGCGGGCACCCGCTCCAGCGCCATCACAGCGACGGCGCCGGCGTCTTCGGCGATCTTCGCCTGCTCGGGCGTGACGACGTCCATGATGACGCCGCCCTTGAGCATCTCGGCCATGCCGCGCTTAACGCGAGCAGTGCCGGTGCCGGTCTCGGGGGACGTTCCGTTGGTCGTGCTAGTCAACTGAGGGCTCCTGGATGTCGGGTTCTCCCGCTAGTCTAATGCCGCTGCACCAGCGATTTTGCTCCGGGATACACCGTCGCCGCCGCTTCTTCGCCCGAGAGGCTCATCAGTGAGCAGGCTCACCCGATCAGGACGGGCTCGCGGCGCCCACCAGCGGCAACCGCATCGGCCGCCGAAGCGGCCTCATCGAGCAGCTCTCCCAGCTGATTGGGGAAGACCTGCTCCCCTGAGGCCGTCAATGCGGCGATCTGCTCGGCATCGCACCAGCGATGGCCGGTGATGTAGCGCTGCTCCAGATTCGTGCGGCCATCGGTGGCCGGCTCGAACGTCTTGGTGCGGTGCACGAAGAACAGCTCCTCGGAGCGGATGGTCGTGCCGTTGAAGTCGAAGACAGCGACCCGACGCCATAGCGGCCCGACGAGCCGTCCCGAGGGCACCGCCAATCCGGTCTCCTCAACCAGCTCCCGCACCGCAGCGTCGGCCAGCTTCTCCCCCGGCAGAGTTTGGCCACCCACGGTGAACCACCAGTGCACCGTCGGGCTGGGTACCGCCGGATCGAAGCCGCGCAGCAGCAGCACGCGACCGTCCTGATCCAGCAGGATGATCCGGGCCGAGGTGCGAAAGTTGGCCAGCGCCGGATCTTCAGTGTTGGCACCCGGCCGGTCGATGATCTCGAAATAAGTTGGCATCGGGGCGGTTCCGCCCAGGCGCAGCCAGCGCACGGGACGGCGCACACGGAGTGCCAGGGTGTCGCGTACGGCGTCGTTGTGAAAACGCCGTGCGATCAGCACCCGAGTCTCTGCATCCGCGAGTTCTGCCACCAGTGCCGGACGCAGGCGGTTTACATCGACCGTGGCAAGCTGACAGGACAACGCGTTCTCGGCGTACTCACGCTGGTCGCGTTCGGCGCGTTCGGCTTTCGCCGCCAGTGTGATCAGCTGACCGTCCTTGAGCGCATCTCCCAGCGCCCGCGCGACGACGGCGCGACGTGCCAGGGCGGCATCGAGCGCCTGCCAGGACATGTCGCTGCGCACATGTAGCCGGTCCAGCCGGTTGGCCACCAAATAGGCCCACAGCAGGCCGAGAGCGATGAGGATCCCGATAAGGGCGATGACGATGACGGTCAACGCCGAAAAGGTCACCAACTGTCGACCTTTACCCGCGCACCGGAAGCTGTGACGGTCTCGTAGACGAGCATGATCTGCTGCGCGACCACGGACCAGTCGTAGGACTGCACCGCTTCCGTGCCCGCCGCGATCATCCCCGCACTGGCCTCGTCGTCGCCGAGAACGTCAATGATGGCGGCCGCCAAGGCATCCGAATCACCGGTTGGTGTCAGCCGCCCTACATTCCCGTCCAGCAGCACCCGGCGAAATGCGTCGAGCGAGCTGGCGACCACAGCGGTGCCCGCGGCCATCGCCTCTACCAGCACGATGCCGAAGCTCTCGCCGCCGATGTTGGGTGCGCAGTACACATCGGCGCTGCGCATTGCCGAGGCCTTGGTGGCATCGTCGACCTGACCGAGAAACCGCAGATGCTTGGCCAACGGCCCCACTTGCGAACGTAATTCGGCCTCGTCTCCGCGGCCGACAATCAGGATCTCCACATCGGCGAAGCTGGCGGCGATCTTGGGCAGCGCGCCCATCAGCACGTCCATACCCTTGCGCGGCTCGTCGTAGCGGCCCAGGAACAGCACGGTCTTACCCACGCGCGGGTAGCCCTCGAGCATCGGCGCCCCGGAGAAGGACCGAACGTCGACGCCGTTGGGAATCTCCACCGCGTCGGATCCGAGCGCCTCCATCTGCCAGCGCCGGGCCAGCTCGGAGACGGCGATCCGGCCGACGATCTTCTCATGCCAGGGGCGCAGCACCGCTTGAAAGACGCTCAGCGTCAGTGACTTCGTGGTCGAGGTGTGGAACGTGGCGACAATCGGTCCCTCGGCGACCATTAGCGCCAGCATGGACAGGCTCGGAGCATTCGGCTCGTGCAGGTGCAGCACATCGAAGTCGCCGTCGACCAGCCAGCGTCGCGTCTTGGCGTAGGTGGCGGGACCGAATCGCAGCCGCGCTACGGAGCCGTTGTACCGGATCGGGACGGCCTTACCGCCGGAAACCACGAAATCGGGGAGCTCCACATCCGACGACGACGGTGCCAGCAGGCTGACGTGGTGGCCACGATCCCGCATAACCTCCGCCAGCTGCACCACGTGGGACTGCACACCGCCGGGTACGTCAAACGAATAGGGGCAGACCATCCCGATGCGCATTACGTTTGCCCACCAACCGAATCCGATTCCCGGGGTGCCGCCCGAGCGTCCATTTCCGATTCCCGTTCGGTGTGCGGTTCCACTGCCGGAGCCGGCGCCCGCAGCTTGGTGCGACGTTCCGCGGAGAGGTCCTCGAGCCATAGCGGTTGGAACATATGCCAGTCCGCAGGGCGCTCGGCGATATTGGCGGCAAAAACATTGGCCAGCGACTGGGTGGCCTCGGCAACATCGCCCGCGGACGTGTCGATAGGTGGATGGAGACGGACTCCCCATCCACCATGCCCCTCGAACCAGCAGTGCGCAGGAATTAACCGCGCTCCGGTCTCGATCGCCAGACGTGCCGGTCCGGCAGGCATCCTTGCTTCGGCACCGAAGAAGTCGACAGGTACACCGCTGCGACTCAGATCGCGATCGGCCATGAGGCAGATCACCCGGTTCTCCCGCAGCCGCTGGGCGAGCAGCTCGTACGGCCCGGACCGATCACCGGTAAGCGGCAGCACTTCGAAGCCGAGGGTTTCTCGATACTCGAGGAACCGTCGGTACAGCGATTCGGGTTTGAGACGTTCGGCCACGGTGGTGAAGGTGCCGTAGGTCTGGGCCAGCCAGACGCCGGCCATGTCCCAGTTACCGCTGTGCGGCAGGGCGATTATCGTTCCCTTGCCGCGGTCCTGGGATGCGTCGATATTCCGACGTCCGAATGCACTGCTGTCCAAGCGGCCGGCAAGACGTTCCATGTTCTGCGAGGGCAGCCGGAATGCTTCACGCCAGTACCGGGCGTAGGAACGCATCGCGTCGAGCATCAGCCGGTCCGGCACCTCGCGGGGGTGCACACCCAGCACCCGGGCGAGGTTCTTGCGTAGTTGTTCGGGTCCGCCATCTCGGGCACCGACCATCGCGCCGACGTCGAATAGCGCGCGCGCGAGCGGGTCTGGTGTTATCTGTGTGATTTTCCAGCCGGCGGCGTATCCCCAGTCGGCAGCGCGTTCACCCCACACACTCATGACTGATTCGTCTCCGTCGTGCCCTGGCCGGCGTTAGGGTTGGGCAACAGGTCAACCGCACCTGGGGACGTACGCACCGCGTGCATTCGCTGAGCCACTGTCACCAAGCTTGCGACCGCCAGCACCCACATTGCGATATGCAGCAGCACCGGCAGGCCGAAGCCAGGGCCGAACACCGCACCGGCCAGCACGATGATGAGCCGCTCCGGGCGCTCGATGAGACCACCGTCGGCGTGCAGGCCCGAGGCCTCCGCACGGGCCTTGATGTACGAGATCACCTGCGAGGTGACGAGGCAGATCAGCGTGGCAACCGCCAAAGGGGTGGAATGCCACCCGAATACCACCCACCACAACAGCCCCGCGAAGATCGCGCCGTCGGCCAACCGGTCGCACGTTGCGTCGAGAACCGCACCGAAGCGGGTGCCGCCGCCGCGCGCCCTGGCCATGGCTCCGTCGAGCATGTCGAACATGACGAAGAACCACACGGCCAGGCCACCCCAGACGAGGTGCCCGGTGGGGAACAAGGTCAATGCCGCCACCACCGTGCCCGCCGTCCCGAAGATGGTGACGGCATCGGGGGTGAATCCGGCGCGCAGTACCGCATTGGCCAGCGGATTAGTAATCTTGGCGAACGTCTCCCGGGACAGGAATCCGCTCACGGCAATTGCTCCCAGGCGGAGGCGAGCAATGTACGGGTGTCCCGCAGCAGCTGCGGCAGCACCTTGGAATCGCCGATGATGGTGATGAAGTTCGCGTCGCCGCCCCAGCGAGGCACCACATGCTGATGCAGGTGCTCGGCCAGCGATCCACCCGCGGCGGTGCCCAGGTTGAGGCCCACGTTGAATCCGTGGGGGCGAGAGACCTTCTTGATCACCCGAATCGCCTTCTGGGTGAAGGCCATCAGCTCACGACTCTCGTCCGCGGTGAGGTCTTCCAGCTCGGCAACCTGACGGTATGGGACCACCATGAGGTGCCCGGGGTTGTACGGATACAAGTTCAAGACCGCGTACACATGGTCCCCGCGCGCCACCACCAGGCCGTCTTCGTCAGCCATCTCCGGGATATCGGTGAACGGGGCGGACTCTGCCCCACTCGATTTCACCGCCTCGACGAGGTAGGTCATCCGGTGCGGGGTCCACAGCCGCTGCAGATGGTCGGGGTCGCCCACTCCCCGATCGGTGATGGTCGAGTCCTCGTCAGTCACGGGTCCCCAATTTCATGAGTTCGGCTGTCGGCGAAACGTTCTCGCGTCTGTTCACCCAGTCAATAATGGCAGCCACGGCCTCGTCGCGGGGCACCCCGTTCACCTGGGTCCGGTCGCGGAAACGGAAGCTGACGGCCCCGGCCTCCACATCGCGGTCACCGGCCAGCAGCAGGAATGGCACCCGCTGGTTGGTGTGGTTGACGATCTTCTTGTTCATCCGGTCATCGCTGCTATCCAGCTCGGCCCGGATGCCCTGCGACTTCAGCTGACCGACAATGTCGTTCAGGTAGGGAGCGTGAGCGTCGGCGATTGGGATTCCTACCGCCTGCACGGGTGATAGCCAGACCGGGAAGGCGCCCGCGTAGTGCTCGGTGAGCACACCGAAGAACCGTTCGATCGATCCGAACAGCGCGCGGTGGATGAGCACCGGACGCTTGCGGGTGCCGTCGGCGGCCGTGTACTCCAGTTCGAACCGATCGGGCATGTTGAAGTCCAGCTGGATGGTGGACATCTGCCAGGACCGGCCCAGCGCATCCCTGGCCTGCACCGAGATCTTCGGACCGTAGAAGGCGGCCCCACCCGGGTCCGGGACCAGCTGCAGCCCGGAATCGCGCGCCACCTGTTCGAGAACGGCGGTCGACTCCTCCCAAATATCATCGGAGCCAACGAATTTCGTGTCGTCCTTGGTGGAGAGTTCCAGGTAGAAGTCGTCGAGCCCGTAATCGGACAGCAAATCGAGCACAAACCTCAGCAACGAGGTGAGTTCCCCGTGCATCTGCTCGTGGGTGGTGTAGATATGCGCGTCATCCTGGGTCATGCCGCGCACGCGGGTCAGGCCGTGCACCACCCCGGACTTCTCGTACCGGTAGACCGAACCGAATTCGAAAAGCCGCAATGGCAATTCGCGGTAGGAACGGCCCCGCGCCCGGTAGATCAGGTGGTGCATGGGGCAATTCATGGGTTTGAGGTAGTAGTTCTGGCCCGGCTTGCGCACGGTGCCGTCCTCGTTGAGCTCGGCGTCGATGTGCATGGGCGGGAACATGCCATCGGCGTAGAAGTCCAGGTGCCCGGAGGTCTGGTACAGGTGCTCCTTGGTGATGTGCGGGGTGTTGACGAAGTCGTACCCGGCGGCGGTGTGCTTCGCGCGCGAGTAGTCCTCCAACTCCTTGCGGATAATCCCGCCCTTGGGATGGAAAACCGGTAGGCCGGAGCCGATCTCGTCGGGGAAGCTGAACAGATCAAGCTCGACACCCAGCTTGCGATGGTCGCGGCGCAGCGCCTCCTCCAGCAGTTCGAGGTGGCGGTCCAGCGCTTCCTGCGACTCCCAGGCAGTGCCGTAGATTCGCTGCATGCTGGCGTTGGCCTGGTTGCCGCGCCAATAGGCGGCCGAGCTGCGGGTGAGCCGGAAGGCTGGGATGTGTTTGGTGGTCGGGATGTGCGGACCACGACACAGGTCGCCCCATTCCCGTTCCCCGGTGCGGGGATTCAGGTTGTCGTAGGCGGTGAGCTCGTCGCCTCCGACCTCCATCACCTCCGGGTCGTCGACGCCGGACTTGTCGGAGACCAGCTCCAGCTTGAACGGCTCGTCCGCCAGTTCGGCCTGGGCCTGCTCCACCGACTCGTAGACGCGGCGCGAAAAGCGTTGTCCCTCTTTGATGATTTGCTTCATCTTCTTTTCGAGGGCGGTCAGGTCCTCGGGAGTAAAGGCGTGGTCGATCCCGAAGTCGTAATAGAAGCCGTCGGTGATCGGCGGTCCGATGCCGAGTTTTGCCTCCGGATAGAGGTCCTGCACGGCCTGCGCCAGCACGTGGGCGGCCGAGTGCCGGATGACGCTGCGGCCGTCGGCGGTATTGGCCGCGACGGGCTCCACCTCGGTGTCGACGTCTGGAGTCCAGGACAGATCGCGCAGCTTCCCGTCGACCCGTACGACGACGACGGCGTCCTCGCCCTTGCCCGGTAGACCGGCCTCGCGCACCGCGGTGCCCGCCGTCGTCCCGGCCGGAACCCTGATCGGGGCCACAGGGGAAGACGGGTTGGGGGCAGTCATCAGCAGTTCTCCATTGTCCGGGACGGGGGGGTTTGCGAACTCATGCTATCGGTCCGCACCAGCGACTTCCCAGCCTGATGGCGGTCGCGGGGGCTCAGGCCGATTGCGCCCGGAAGGTGTTTCGGTACGCCAGCGGCGAGACGCCGGTGAGCCGACGGAACTGCTCACGGAAATTCGCAGGTGAACCGAACCCGACCTCGCGCCCGATCCACTCCACCGGATCCGCGGAACTTTCCAGCAGCTGCTGGGCATGACGGACCCGTACCCCGGTCAACCACTGCATGGGCGTCTGTCCCGTCTCGACGCGAAACCGCCGGTTGAGGCTGCGCACGCTGGTGGACGCCTGTGCTGCGAGGTCCTCCAGGGACAGCTCGCGATGCGCATTGTGCTCGATCCACGCCAGAATCTCACCCAGGCTCGCCTCAGTGCGTTGACGGTTTCGGATGACGTATTGGGCCTGGCCACCGTCGCGGTGCAGCGGTGCCACCGCCATCCGCGCCGCCGCGGAGGCGACCGCAGTGCCGTAATCGCGCGCGACGATGTGCAGACACAGATCCAGCCCCGCCGAGGCACCGGCGGAGGTAAGCACCTGCCCCTCGTCGACGTAGAGCACGTCGGCATCCAGGTGCACCGCCGGAAACATCTGCCGGAACAAGTCGGCGGCCATCCAGTGTGTGGTGGCGCGCTTGCCGTCCAGGATCCCCGCCTCGGCGAGCGTGAAGGCCCCCGCGCAGATGGACGCGATCCGCACGCCACGCCGGAACGCCTCTTGCAACGCCTCGATGACACCGTCGGGCGCAGGTGCGGTCACGTCGTCGCGGGCCGGGACCACGATCGTGTCGGCACCCGAAAAGGCCTCCAGCCCATGATCTGTCGCGATGCCAAACGGTCCAGCAGAAACGATGGGCTCGGTACCGCACACCGTCACCCGGTACGGCCGGCTGCCATCGGCGAGGTATACACGGCGGAATATCTCGACCGGGGCGGCCAGGTCGAACCCGATGGTTCCGGGAAGTGCGAGAACGACAACGGAGTGAGGCTTGTCCGAACGACCTGAGCGCACGGAGTGAGGCTTGTCCGAACGACCAGGTTGCACGGAGTGAGGCTGACCCTGCATGCGGCCAGCGTAGCCCCCGATTGGCAATATCTCGTTGGAGTATGTCTATCTGGCCACTTCTGACGCGGAGACTTCTCCACGACGATGGTTGTCATGCAGATAGCGATCCTGGCGTACCCAGGGATGACGACGCTCGATGCGATTGGGCCCTTCGAAGTGCTCAGGGGGTTACCCGATGCCGAGCTTCGCTTCGTCTGGCATAAGCCGGGACCGATCATCACCGACAGCAGGGTGCTGGTGCTCGGAGCGACACATTCGTTCGACGAGACTCCGGCGCCCGACATCGTCCTGGTTGGTGGTTCGATACCGGCCACCATGGCGACGGCAGCGGACGAGGGCGTGCTGAATTGGCTGCGCAAGGTGCATCGGACCACGATGTGGACGGCGTCGGTATGCAGCGGATCGCTGATCCTCGGCGCCGCTGGAATTCTGCAGGGTAAGGACGCCACCTGTCACTGGGCCGGGCAGCGCATGCTCAGTACCTTTGGCGCGAATCCGCAGCGAGACAAGCGAATCGTGCGCGACGGCAGGGTGATCACCGCAGCCGGTGTGTCCGCGGGGCTGGACCTGGGGCTGTGGCTCGTCGGCGAGATCGCCGGGCAGTCGCGCGCCGAGGCCGTGCAACTGGGCATCGAGTACGACCCGCAGCCGCCATTCGACACCGGTCACCCCAGCAAGGCCTCCGCACGTAACAAGGCCGACGCGATGCGCATGATGACGGAGCTGATTTCGGCGCGCGAGCTGGGTGCGGAGTTGACGGCCGGCTCAAAGGTGTTGTGGATGAGCGCCATCGATCGCGTCCGTGGACGACGGTCAGCCGCCAACTCCTAGCGGGCTTTTCAGCCACGTCGCCTCAATCCCGAGCAATGCGGCCGCCCAGCCGATGGCGCCCAGCACCCACAGCGTGGCCAGCACCACGGCGGCGGTGAACAGCACACCGATCCCCCGCATCCAGTGCGGCTGGGTGGCGAACCAAGCCATGAATCTGTCGTATCGGGTTCTGACGGCGTGGAGAAGTTTTCCTGCCCAAGAGAATTCGGTGGCCAGGATGGCCAGACCGAGGAACACGATCGCCCAGCCCGGTCCCGGATACGGGATGGCGATGATGCCGGCTCCGAGCACGGCCAGTCCGACCACGGCGACCACCATGCGGTAGACGGCGTCGAGTGCGGGCCGATCCCGAACCTGGTCACGCCAGCGTGCCCACCTGCGCGCGGCCCTGCGCCAGGCGCTATCGGTCACGGCTGGCCGGGGTTGAGCTTGATAAACAGCGCCTCCGCCTCCGCGAGCACGTCTTCACCGTCCAGCAGCCTGCCCGTCAGAAAGACCTTGCGACCCTCCACCCGGTCCAGAACGCAGTCGTACTGCAGCTCCTTCTCAATGGGGGTGATCTTGCGGTAGTTGATATTGAGGTAGGCAGTGCGCAGCTTGCGCATGTCGGTCAGCAGCATGGTGCCGGTACCGAAGATGGTGTCGAACAGCAGCCCGAGGCAGCCGCCATGCACGGCACCGTTGCGCCCCAGGTGATAACGGCCGAAAGTGGCTGTGCCACTGAGGACTCCGTCACTAAAGCCGTCGATTTTCATCGGGACCAGCAGGATATTGCCACGCAGATCGAGATCCGTGCGCCTGCCCGACGGAGACTCCCACTCCGAAACTTCGTAGGGAGCAAGCACATCATTCATCGCCTCCAGCTGGCCAGCCAGCTGGGTGATCACCTCGTCGGGAGGCAGGACGGCGCGGGCACGGTCCTGCAGGGTCCGCAGCGCGTCGACGAAGCGGCCGTAGTCGGGGCCGCCTTTAAGGGTGGGATCGGGTGGGTTGAACCCGCCGCCCTCGTGTGCTGTTACTGCTTCCTCGGTGGTCATGCTCCCCTACGTTATTGGGGTGGATATCACGCGGCTGAGCCAGCTCCCGTTCACCTACCCAGAGATCCGCGCGACGGCCGGTGAGCTGCCGCCGGGATATCACCATCTGCGCGAGTCTCGGCAGCTCGGAACAGGTAGGGCGCGGTTCGAGGAGGCCACCGCGAGCCTGATGCGATTCGGCATTCAGCACGGGGTCGGGGTACCGGTGCAGACCTCCGCGCTGGACGTCGCCGAGGGTGTGAACGTGGCGACGCATCTGTGGCCGTTCTGGGCCTTGTGCCGTGTTGTGTACGTGGTTGACGAGCCAAATCGGCGCGGTTTCGCGTACGGAACACTGCAGGGGCACCCCGAAACCGGCGAGGAGTCCTTCACGGTGCGTTTTGATCCATCCAATGAGATTGTGTCCGTGGAGATTACAGCCTTTTCCAAACCGTCTTTCTGGTGGGTGCGGGTGGGTAATCTAGCGGCCCGGCAGCTGCAGCGATTGGTAACTCGGCGGTACCTGCGCGCGCTGTGAACTGAATCCGCCCACCCTCCGGTGGCGGAACCCTCCCCGGGTAGGCTACGGGTTAGCTGTCCGCTTCTCACAGCTATGTTCATGCGTGTCGGATCATCTGGCGTGTCCTAGTTATTTACCGCCAATTACCTCGAATTCCGCGATCTATAGCAAATATATTGCGTGTTGGAATCGTTATGATGTGTAACCTGTTGTTCAACTTTCATACATGCACTGTTAGGAGCTCTGAACCTCGTGGTTTCACTGCCCACTCGCGTCGCGTTGTTCGCCGGAGTCCTAGGCGCCTCGGCCGCGATGTACGTCGCCCCGATCGCGTCCGCGCAGCCAGATCGCCCTCTGTGTTCGGCCGGGGAAACGCCGTACAACCACGCCTGCCGAACCGCGTGCTCCGGCGGTGCCCCAAGGGTCGGCGGGGCCTGCACCCAGCCGGGCACCGATCTGTATGACCGCGGTTTCCACGAGCCCACACACGAGGGCGCGAACCCGCGCACTCCGCTAGGCACCAACCCGCAGGTGCCGTTCGGAACGAACACCACAACCGTTCTGCAGTAGATCGTTTTCGGGCGTGCCCCCGTCGCGGGAATTAATCCGTGCGCAACGGGGTAGGAATTCCACATGGAACTCAACGAGCCCGCCCGGGCGCTCATCGGAACGGGCGCCGACGCCACGCTGGTCACCATCAACGCCGACGGCAGCCCACAGGTCTCCGTTGTCTGGGTTGCGCTGCAATCCACCCCCGACGGTGACGAGCTCGTCGCCGCTCACCTGTCCGGCGAGTACAAGAAGCTGCGCAATATCCGGCGCGATCCGCAGGTGGCCGTGACGATCCTCGCACCGAGCCAGCCCGGCCAGCAGCGCGAGTATCTCGCCGTCACCGGAACTGCGCGTGTTGTCGAGGGCGGTGCGCCCGAACTCCTCAAGCAGCTGGCCACCGCACTGTTGGGTTCAGATGAGCATTTCCCGCCGCCGAACTCACCCGACGGGTATTTGACGCGCATCCGCATCAATGCCATCAGCGGACATGGCCCCTGGGTGGCGTAAGGCGGGTTGCCGTCAGCCGCGGATCATTCCTTTCGTGCGCATCAGGAAGTCGGCGAGGAAACCATCGTGCGGAATCTCCGGTGCCGCGTACGAAGTCAGGTGCCTGCCACTGTAGACGTTGGACACCGTGGGCTCGTCGAGCAGAGCTTCGATGAGGCCCTCGCTGCTGGTGATCGCGTTGATGACGAGCGAATGTCGCAGCGGGGCAAGGCCATCGGCGCGGGACCACGGTGAGATCCACACGCACGGAAACGCCAATTCGGTATTGAGCTTGTCGACGTCGGGCCGCTCCAGCAGATGCACGGCTGGACGCAACGCCGCCGAACCGTCGCCGAGGTCGGCAACTACCTGCTCTGCACCCAGAAGCGGTGTGGCGCCCCGGGCCCTGGCGGCGAGGTAGTCGGCGACGCGTTTCGCCGCGTCGAGGGGCTGGCTGGGCAGAACGGCACGCTCATCGGTGATCGGGAGCGCAGGCATTGCCGCGAGCCGAGCGGTGATTGCCTCAGCCAGCGGACGCGGATCACCCTCGTACAGAACGGCCGTGGTGTTGGTACACGCCATGCCGCCCTGCCCGCTGACCGAGTCGACGACGACGTCGAGGCAGGCACGCCAGTCTTGTTCGGCGGTGATCAGAATCTTGCTGCTTCCTGGCCCATTGGTGAGCACCGTGGGATCGCCGGCGTACTTGTCCACGACGTCTTGGCCGCCGTAGACGACGGCCAGGTCGGCCGCATCGATGATCTCCGCCGCACCCGTGTGGTCAGTGGGTAGATATGCGACGTCTTCGTTCCGAAACCCGGCCTGACGCAATGCATTGACGAGCCGATACCCAGTGAAGGGCTCGTGCCGCGAAGGGCGAATCGCAACCCGGTACCCCAGCGCAAGTGCCTGCGGCCACGAACCGTGCACACCTGGGCTGTTTCCCGATGCGTGCACGGCCAAAACGTCGCCGCGCCGCGTCCACACCGCGCTCCCCCGTCGGGTGCTCTCGTCGCGCCAATCGACGGCGGCGCCCATCGGCCGCGCGGGCCGCACCGCTTCGACCGCGCCCCGAACCGCTTCAGCGACCCCGCGGGCGCTGGTCCGCGCCACCGCGATCGGCAGCCCCGAAACCCGGCTGACCATCTCGACATATTGGTCGAAATCCTGGCCGCTGATCTGCGCGGTGGAGAAGATCTCGGCAGCGTCGCTCAACGCCGATTCGCGCTGAGCAGCCGGGAGTGGTCCGACATTACGCTGGGCCCGGATGCAGCGGCTCACGTATAACGGCGGCACCAGGGTCAACTCGGCGATGGCGGTCCCGGCCATATCGGTGATCACTTCACGGGTGCGGGTGCGGTATTCGCCACTGGGGCCCAGCGCATCAAGAGGAATCAGTGTGCCGCTTAGCTTCTCGGAGCTCACCATCAGTAGACACCCTCGATGACGGTCTCGCCCTCGAAGGTGGCAACGGGTGCGACCTCGCTGACGGAATCACCGACCTGGCCGTCGGGCCCCTGCACACGGATCGCGTTGTCGCGCTCGAGGTTGTTGGGGATAAACATGCCCTTGCTGATGTGGTTCATCACGACCTGACCCCGCTGGCCATACGGCACACGCTCGCCGGTTTCGGGATCGATCACCCAGAACACGACGTACGGAGTGCGCGGATCGAACACAGAGACATCACCGTCGACCCGAGTCTTGGCCTGGGACAAGATCATCGTGCTGCCGAAGGCCATGGCGATCGCAGTGGCCGGGAAGATCTCACGGAGCAGATCGAGGGTGTCCAAGTCCACGTGGGCACCGCTGAGCAGGATGTAGCGGATCTTCTGATTGACCAGGTCCACCAGGCTGTCGTCGCGGGCGATGGCGCCCAAAAGCGGTGGACTCGTGTGCAGGTTCCCCACGTGCTGGGTCTGCAGAACGAACCTGGCCTGATCGAGAACATGCTGGACGTAGGCCGACACCTCGGCTACGGCGCCCCGCGCGGCAATCTTCTTGACCCACCGCGGATCCAAGTCGACCGGATAGAACACCGAACCCAACCGCTCGCTCACTGCGCGCGAAAAGTGACCGACCCCATGCGGCCCGTTCGGCATGAGGAACAGCAGGCCCTCGCCCGCAACGAATCCGCCAGAGGTGAAGTCCTCGAGCTGCCATCGGGTGACCTGCTCGACCCAATCCGGCAGCTGCACAGTGCGTTTGGGCGCGCCAGTGGTGCCGCCCGATTCGAAGACCTTGGGCAGCGGTGCCGGCGAACCATAACCGCGCGGGATGAGATCTTCTACGGCTGCGTGTCGCAGCTCGTTGACGAGGTTCGGGAACAGCCTGAGATCGTAGAACCCGTTCACATCGGTCAACGGGTTGAAGTCGAGGGTCTGTGCCGCGCGCAACCAGAACGGCGAGCCGGTGTCCTCGCCGAAATGCCAGGCGATGGCGGTACGCAGGTACGCCTCGGTATCAGCTACCGGAGCGGGTCGCGGCACGTCCAACAGCGAGAAGTCGATCTCGGCCATACCGCAATCCTGACGTAGCGAATGCGATCACGGAGGCAAGCGAAAGTGAACGTTTGGGCTAACAGCCGAAAGACCCAACGTCGCGATCGCGCCGGCCTACTTCGCAGACTTCTCCAGGCGGGTGCGCGTCCCTGCAGCGCCCGGGGCGGCGTTGCGCCTGAGGAGCCGGTCGCGATCAGCTTCGGAAAGGCCGCCCCATACTCCGTATGGTTCTGCAGTGGCCAGGGCGTGGGTGCGGCATTGATTCAGGACGGGGCAGCTTCGGCACATCTGTTTGGCTCGTTGTTCGCGCATGGTGCGGACTCGCCCGCGTTCACCGTCGGGGCAGAAGAACATCGAGGAGTCAACGCCGTGGCAGGCTCCCTGTAGCTGCCAGTACCGGTAGTCGATATTCAGCTCCGGCAGGTGTTGGGGCACGTCGATTGGCCTTTCGCTGTTCTCAGCCACGGCAATGGCAGGCGACTGCCTGTTGCCGTGGCTGAGTGAATGGTGGGACGGTCCGTCCCCAAGGTCTTCTTGGCGTGTCCGTTACAGGATGTAGAGCATTTCCTGATAGGTGGGCAGAGGCCACAGGTCGTCAGCCACTATCGCTTCGAGCTGGTCGGCGGCGGCGCGCACCGCATCCATTGTGGGCAGCAGGCTCTTGGCGTGCTCCGCTTCTTCCAATGCGCTGGTTGCGGAGTCACTCTCGATTCCCTTTTTCAGGTCCGCGAGCGCGTTGACCAGGTCGGCAATCGGAGCCGATACGTCCTCCAACAAGGTGGTGCTGGGCTCAATCCCGGCGGCCTTCAGCGCGGCGACGTTTTGGGCGATTTCGGTCTGGTAGCGCAATGCTGCGGGGAGCACCACTGTCGAGCCCAGCTCCAGAGACAGCTTCGCCTCGACGTGAATGGTCAGCGCGTACTGCTCAAGTCCGATCTCGTAGCGGCTGTGCATCTCGCGATCGTTGAAGACCTTGTATGTGTCGAATAGCTTGAGCGCGTCGGGCTTGATCAGCTCGGGCAGCGCATCCAAGGTGGTCTTCAGATTCGGCAGGCCACGAACGGCCGCCTCGGTCTGCCACTCCTCCGAATAGCCGTCACCGTTGAACACCACCGCACCGTGCTCGGTGATGATGTCGGTGAGGAGCTGTTGAACGGCCTTATCGAAGTCGGTGCCGTCTGCGACGTCCTTTTCCAGGACGGTCGCAATGTAGTCCAGCGATTCGGCCATGATCGTGTTGATCGTGACCATCGGCGCCGCCACAGTCTGCATTGAGCCGGGGGCCCGGAATTCGAAACGGTTACCGGTGAAGGCGAAGGGGCTAGTGCGGTTGCGGTCGCCCGGGTCGGTAGGCAGTACCGGCAGAGTGTCGACGCCGATTATCATGCTGCCCTTGCCTTTTGACGACGTCGCCGCGCCCTTGGCGATTTGCTCGAACACGTCGGCCAGCTGATCGCCGAGGAAGATCGAGATAATGGCCGGTGGGGCCTCATTCGCACCGAGGCGGTGATCGTTGGTCGCTGACGCCACGGAAACCCGAAGCAGCCCACCGAACTTGTGCACGGCGCGGATCACTGCGGCGCAAAAGACCAGGAACTGAGCGTTCTCGTGCGGTGTATCGCCCGGCACCAACAGGCTGCCGAACTGCGAGTTGCCGAGGGAGAAGTTGACGTGCTTGCCCGAGCCGTTGACACCGGCGAAGGGTTTCTCGTGGAACAGGCATTCCATGCCGTGCTTTTTGGCGATCGTCTTGAACGTCGTCATGAGCAGCTGTTGGTGATCCGAGGCAATATTGGCACGCTCAAACATTGGTGCGATCTCGAACTGGCCGGGCGCGACCTCGTTGTGTCGGGTCTTGGCAGGGATGCCGAGTTTGAACAGCTCACGCTCGGTATCCATCATGAAACCGAGAACGCGTTCGGGCACGGCGCCGAAGTAGTGGTCGTCGAATTCCTGACCCTTGGGCGGCTTGGCGCCGAAGAGCGTGCGCCCGGAGTTGATCAGATCGGGGCGGGCCAGGAAGAAGTGGCGGTCCACCAGGAAGTACTCCTGCTCGGGGCCGCAGAAGGACACAATGTGGTCGAAGTTGCTGTGGCCGAATAGTTTCAGGATGCGCTCGGCGTGCTCGCCCATCGCCTGCTGGCTGCGCAGCAGCGGGGTCTTGTGATCCAGCGCCTCACCGGTCATCGACACGAACACGGTCGGGATGCACAGAGTGTTGCCATTTGGGTTCTCGAGAATGTACGCGGGGCTGGTGACATCCCAACCCGTATAGCCGCGCGCCTCGAAAGTGTTGCGCAGCCCGCCGCTGGGGAAGCTGGAAGCGTCCGGCTCGCCCTGGATCAAGGTCTTGCCCGCGAACTCGGCCAGCGTCGCACCGTCACCGATCGGCTCGAGGAAGCTGTCGTGCTTCTCGGCGGTGAGACCGGTTAATGGGTAGAAGACGTGGGCGTAGTGCGACGCGCCCTTCTCAAGAGCCCAGTCCTTCATCGCCGAGGCCACGGCGTCGGCGACGGCGGGATCGAGCTTGGCGCCTTTTTCGATAGTGGCGGTCACGGACTTGTACACCGACTTGGGAAGGCGCTGTTGCATGACAGCCTTGCTGAAGACGTTCGCGCCGAACACCTCACCTGGCTCTTCGCCGGCCACAAAGCTGATCGCCGGAGGTACGTAGGCCTCGACATTGTTTATCGCCTGCAGCCGAACAGAATTCCCGCTCAATGATGTTCCTTTGCTCGGATCCGCCCGTAACTGATTTGCGGGACGACAACGAGCGAGACGTTAAGTGCGATCGGTGACCGACCTGTTACGCACATATCAACGTGACAATACAAAGCATGCTGTGCCAATTTTCAACTGCTGGTTGTATTTTCACTCACGCTGAGTCCTTCACCCAGATGCAACATATGCGCGCTGTGTTCGAAACATCGGCTGCGCATTGTTCTGGCCGCGGCCCTTTGGCCGTATGCCCTCCTTATCCCTTGAGAGGAATGCCGCTTGTGGATGGTTTCCCGTTGATGGGTGTCCCGAATACTGGAGATACTGCGTGGATGCTGGCCAGTGCCGCGTTGGTGTTGTTGATGACGCCCGGTCTGGCTTTCTTCTATGG